>NZ_AYKS02000123.1 GCF_000496755.2 Serratia sp. DD3 | reverse complement strand
CCCCCTCCATCAGGCAGTTTCCCAGACATTACTCACCCGTCCGCCGCTCGTCACCCAGGGAGCAAGCTCCCCTGTGCTACCGCTCGACTTGCATGTGTTAAGCCTGCCGCCAGCGTTCAATCTGAGCCATGATCAAACTCTTCAATTAAAAGCTTGATTTGCTAAGTTAATAGCGATGCTCAAAGATTACTGCATGAATTTTACTTACATGAGTCACTCTTTAAGACTTGATATTTTTTTGTTGCCGAAGCAACTGGATATCGTCTTTGTGAGTGCCCACACAGATTGTCTGATAAATTGTTAAAGAGCATGGTTACCAAAACTTCCTGGTAACGCGGGAGGCAGATAATACGCTTTCCCGCTGAAGAGTCAACCTTTTTCTCTACAAGAGACGGTGTTTTCACCGGGTTGCTTCTTCCTGCCTGGGCGACTTGTCAGCCGTTGTTCCCGAGCAGTGGAGGCGCATTATAGGGAGTTCTCAGTTCACCGCAACCCCTAAATTCAAAAAACATTTCAACCGCGTCTTTTTTCGGCAAAGCGCGCTTTTATTCATCTTTTTATCTCTTTTTATTCGGAAAATAGCCATAAACCAGGCTCGCTCTGACGTAAACTGACGGATAACGATGCAGTCAAAGGAAATAGTTGTCATGCAATTTAATATTCAACAACAGGCCGCACAGCGTAATCTTTCCTATTTGCTTGCGGAAAAGCTTGGCCGAAAAATTCTGGCTGGTGAATATCAGGCTGGCTCTATTCTTCCTGGCGAGATGGAGTTGGGAGAAAAATTTGGAGTTAGTCGCACCGCAGTACGTGAAGCGGTAAAAATACTGGCAGCCAAAGGGATGCTGTTGCCACGTCCACGAATTGGTACTCGCGTCATGCCACAAAACCAATGGAATTTTCTCGATCAAGATTTATTGACCTGGTGGATGACAAAGGAGAACTTCGACCAGATTATGCAGCATTTTCTTATCCTGCGGGCTTCTCTGGAACCCCAAGCATGCTCACTGGCCGCAACTCAAGCGACACCACATCAGAAAACGCAATTAACTCTCTTGATGGCAGAAATGAAAGCACTGCACATTAATTTTGACCGTGACCACTGGATTGATATCGATACCCGCTACCATCAGCTTATATACCAAGCCAGCGATAATCCGTTTCTGATTTCATTTGCCAACCTTTTCAGCTCGGTTTATCGAAACTATTTTCAAGCTATTACCGACAATGAAGTCATCAAGCTACAACAACATCAAGCCATTGTTGATGCCATCATAGCGGGTGACAGTATCTCGGCATTGACTGCCTGTCAGATATTGTTACAAGACAACACTTAAATGAAGATGGGGATAACCCTAGATGGCGGCGATGTTGAACCTTGCAAGGGGTTGGCTGGTCACTTAGTTTGACATCTGTTGAGTTAACGCTGACCAACGGAAGCTCGTTGCATCAATTCAGGTGTCAGCACCAGAAGTTGAGCATCACGCTCAGGATCCTGCAATCGATTGATTAATGCGTCGATCGCCAGTTCTCCCAAGGAGTCTTTCGGTTGATGAATAGTGCTTAGTGGGGGAACCAGATACTGTGCAAGCTCAATATCGTCATATCCAATGACTGCCATATCCCTCGGTACCACAAGCCCCGCCTGATATAGTGCCTGATAAACCCCCACAGCAATGGCATCATTCCCTGCAAATACCGCATGTGGCGGATTATCCAGTGCCAAGAGTTGTTTCATGGCGTTGACTCCACCAGCAAACTCAAAATCGCAATGTACTTCATAGCCTAGCAAAATTTCGAGCCCAGCACGTTGCATGGCACGGCGATAACCTTCCAAACGATGGCCCGCGGTCATTTTATCCTGCGGCCCAGCAATACACGCTATTTGGCGGTAGCCCCTGGCAATCAGATGATCGGTTGCCATTTCGCCCCCCAATAACGAGTTATCCTTAATAATATCGTTGGCTCCATCGAATGGGGACCAATCCATCATCACGATAGGTAAAGAGGGGTAACGGCTAAACGCATCTTGTGAAGTTCGATGATTCTCAGTACACATAACCAACAAACCATCAACACGCTTTTGCAGCAGTGTTTCAATACTGTGGTTCATTCGCTCCAGGTCTTCTTCGGTATTACACAAGATCAAGCTATAACCACGTTCGTAACAGCTTCGTTCAACACCACGGACTACTTCGGCATAGAAAGGGTTATTACTGGATGTCACCAACATACCAATAGTATGCGTGGTGTTAAGTTTCAGGCTGCGGGCCAAAGCGGAGGGAGCATAATTAAGTTGTTCTATCGCCACCATGACTTTGGCGCGCACACTATCACTGACAAAGCGATTATTATTAATCACATGTGACACTGTCGAGGTTGAAACACCCGCCAAGCGGGCGACATCTTTCATGGTAGCCAAAATTTACCCCTGGTGCTGCAGGAAGGTGTCTATCTCTTCTCGCCATGGTACTGAGGGTTGAGCGCCTGGGCGAGTAACCGCTATCGCTGCTGCCGCATGGGCAAATCGCACCGCCTCACTGATTGCTTTGCCTTCAAGTAAAGCGGTAACCAATGCACCATTGAACGTATCACCAGCCGCTATGGTGTCCACTGCTTTAACCTTAAAACCGGGAACCAGTTTGCCACCATCACCCTGTTCACTTAACCACACACCTCGGCTACCAAGGGTAATAATCACACGGCTAATGCCTTTATCATGTAATACCTTGGCAGCTCGGGCGGCATCGTCATCATTATTGATGGCAATACCCGTGAGTCGCTGTGCTTCTGTTTCATTTGGGGTGATCATATCGACCATCGCCAGCAAATCATCAGGTAATTCACAGGCAGGCGCGGGGTTAAGAATAACCTGAGTCTGGTGCTGTTTTGCCAGTTTGGCTGCGGCTATCACCGTTTCAAGTGGTGACTCAAGCTGCATCAATAGCGCATCAGCATCAATCACTGTTTGTTGATAGCGACGGAGATAATCAGGGGTCACGGCAGCATTGGCTCCCGCATCAATCCCAATAACATTTTCACCGTCTTCATTGACAAAAATCAGGGCGACACCAGTGGTGTTACCAGGAATAGCTTCTATTGGTTGGGTATCAATGCGATCAGTAACCAGTTGTTGGCGAATACGTTCACCAATATCATCAGCGCCAACACAGGCAATAAAGGTAATATCAGCCCCACTACGCCCAGCAGCGACCGCCTGATTAGCTCCTTTGCCACCAAAAGCAACTTTATACTGCTTGCCTATCACCGTTTCGCCCGGCAAAGGAAATTGTTTTACATTGAGGATATGGTCGGCGTTGATACTGCCTAACACCACCAACTTGCCAGTTTGCATCGCATTGATTCCAGAAAATTACGCGCCATCGTGATAACCACATTGATGGCGCAGAGATGACTTATTTAGTGATCAGTTTCAAGTCAACCGGAATAGTGGCTGGAACCTTCTCGCCTTTCAGTACTTTGTTGGCAGTTTCAACACCCATAGCACCAATCTGCTCTGGACGTTGCGCCACGGTTGCAGCCATTTTACCGCCCTCTACCGCTTTCACCCCATCATCAGTACCATCAAAACCCACTACCACAACATCCGTTTTACCGGCAGTTTGCAATGCACGTAATGCACCCAGCGCCATCTCATCGTTTTGAGCAAATACAGCCTGCACATCTGGATGAGCTGTTAGCAGGTTTTGCATAACGTTCAGGCCTTTAGTGCGATCAAAGTCTGCAGGTTGGCTAGCCAGTAACTTAAATTTGTGTTGCTCCAGTGCTTGTTTGAAACCTTCGCCACGCTCACGTGCTGCAGAAGTCCCTGCGATACCTTCCAATTGGATAACTTTGGCATCAGCACCCACTTTCTTAGCAATAAAATCACCTGCCATTTTACCGCCAGCACGGTTATCAGAGGCGATATGACTAACAACATCACCTTTAGATGCCATACGGTCCAATGTAATAACCGGGATCTTGTTCATATTAGCCATCTTGATGGCATTACCTACCGCATCAGAATCTGTCGGGTTAATCAGTAATAGTTTTGGGCTCTGTACCACCAGATCTTGTACGTTTCCCAGTTCTTTAGCAGGGTTGTTCTGAGAATCCAACACCACCAGGTTGTAGCCCAGTTTGTCAGCTTCTTTTTGTGCACCCTCTTTCATGGCAACAAAGAAGGGGTTATTAAGGGTAGACACTACCAGAGCAATAGTATCTTTTGCCAAAGCATTAACACTCAAGGTTGCAGTCAACGCAAAAGCTGAAACTAAAGTTGCCAGTTTTTTCATTTTCATGGTCGATATTCCTGTAATGGAGAGGTTACTTGCTACTTTTGTCATCTACCAAAACCGCCAGCAAAATAACCACTGCCTTGACGATCATTTGGTAGTAAGAAGAAACACCCAACAAATTCAAACCATTGCTCAAGAAGCCAAGGATCAGCGCCCCGATCAGTGTACCAACGATCCGCCCTTTACCACCCGCCAGGCTGGTTCCCCCCAAAACGACCGCAGCAATGGCATCCAGTTCATAACCGGTACCTGCCGTGGGTTGTGCCGAGGATAAGCGTGCTACTTCTATCACTCCCGCCAGGGCAGCTAACAACCCGCACAGTGAGTAAACGATGATTTTCACTCTATCGATATTAATGCCGGAAAGACGAGTTGCGGCTTCATTGCCCCCCAAAGCATAGATATAACGGCCCAGGCGGGTATGGTGCAGCATATACCATGCAGCAATAAACACGATAGCCATGATCCAAATTGGCGTAGGCACCCCCAACGGGCGGCCAATACCAAACCAGCCAAAGGCATCAGCAACATCAGTAAAACCGGTGTTGATCGGGCTGCCATTGGTGTACACCATGGTGACACCACGGAGTAACAGCATCATCACCAAGGTTGCAATAAATGCCTGAACTTTACCTTTGGCTACAATAAACCCGGTACCGGCGCCTACAAGAGCACCTAATGCCAGCGCAGCAGCAACCGCAGCGACGGCATTGATTTCAAGCCCTACCATAGAGGCAGCTATCGCACCAGTCAGCGCCAGTAATGAGCCTACTGAGAGATCAATACCAGAAGTGAGGATCACCAACGTCATCCCGACCGCCATAATGGCGTTCACTGATGTCTGCTGTAGGATATTGAACAGGTTATTGACAGTGAAAAAATTCGGGCTCATTGAAGAAACCACGGCAATCAGCACCAGCAGCGCTATCAGTGATTTTTGCTCCAACAGCCACTCTTTACTAAACCAGCGCTTAGCCGCGACAGTCTGTGAACTCATATCTGATTACTCCTGCTTTACGCCGTATTGCTTGCCGACAGCGGCAGCCATCAGCACTTCCTGGGTAGCCTGTTCAATTGGGAACTCTCCGGTGAGATGACCTTCATGCATAACCAAAATGCGATCACTCATTCCCAGTACTTCAGGCATTTCCGAAGAGACCAGAATGATGCTCAACCCTTCCTGCTTAAACTGATTAATTAACTGATAAATCTCTTTCTTCGCCCCGACATCGACACCACGAGTAGGTTCATCAAGGATCAACACTTTTGGCCGAGTCATCAAACCGCGAGCTATCGCCACCTTTTGCTGATTTCCGCCGGAAAGTAACCCAATAGGCTGTTCCATTGAAGGGGTTTTTATATTGAACAAACGGATAAAATCACTCACGGCGACTTGTTCATCTGAATGCTTCAAGCTACCACCAGCACGGCTGAAATAACGCAGGGCAGTAAGCGACATATTTTCCTTTACTGACATCCCCAGTACCAGGCCATCACGCTTACGGTCTTCAGAAATATAGACGATGCCGTTTGCCAGACCATCTTGGGGAGAGTGGGTGATCACATCATGACCATCCAGATTCACTGTGCCACTTTTGCGTGGTGCAGCGCCATATAGGATTTTCATTAACTCGGTACGGCCAGCACCCATCAAGCCAGCAACACCCAAAATCTCACCGCTGTACAGAGTAAAGCTGACATCATTAACACCCGGGCCGGAAACATGGCTAACTTGCAGACGTTTTTCACCTCGAGGCAAGTTCAGGCGTGGATATTGCTCTTCCAATTTGCGCCCAACCATCATTTCAATCAGCGTATCTTCCTGCAATTGAACAACCGGCTGTTCAGCAATAAACTGCCCATCACGGAAAATGGTCACATCGTCGCAGATTTCAAAGATCTCTTTCAGTCGATGGGAAATATAAACAATGCCACACCCTTCGGCTTTCAGCTCATTGATCACATTGAACAGAGAGGCAGTTTCAGTGTCGGTCAGCGCATCGGTAGGTTCATCCATGATGATAACTTTAGATTCAAAGCTCAACACTTTGGCGATTTCCACCATTTGCTGATCACCAATCGACAATTCCCCGACCAGACGGTGGCTGCTATAACGCAGGTTGAGGCGTGCCAGCAGTTTGTCCGCTTCGGCATACATACGTTTCCAGTCAATGCGGCCAAACCGATTGACAAATTCACGCCCCAAAAAGATATTTTCAGCAATGGTTAGCTGTGGGATCAGGTTCAGTTCCTGATGAATGATGCCGATGCCCGCCTCCTGCGAATCCTTCGGCCCATTGAAGGTCACTTCTTTACCAAGATAGTACTGACTGCCAGCATCTTTGCTGTAAATACCAGTAAGCACTTTCATCATGGTTGACTTTCCGGCACCGTTTTCCCCCACCAACGCCATTACCCTACCTGGGTAAACGCTGAGGGCAGCGCCAGAAAGTGCTTTCACGCCGGGAAAGGCTTTATCAATCCCTTTAAGTTCCAGTAAAGGTTGCATAAATGCCTCAGAATGTTACGCCGGCGCAGAGGATCACATTCGCATAAGGCGAACATTCTCCACTGCGTATCACCGCCCGGCTATGTTCAGTTTGCACTTTAAAAGCACTATGGCTGATATAGCTTACACTGATGGTGTTTCCCTGGAGTTGGCCAATTTGTTTTAGTTGAGCCAGTAACATTTCATGGAGCGACGGATTATTTTTAACAATCTCTTCCGCCAGAATAGCGCTTTCTACCTGCATTTCCTGCGTGACCACGCCGACAACCTGTAAGAATGTCGGCACACCTTGAGTCAGAGCCAAGTCAATACGCTGCGTTGTCGCCGGAATCGGCAGTCCCGCATCGCAAATCGTGATCTGATCAGTATGTCCGAGGCGAGATACAACCGCAGAAACATCACAATTCAGTAGTACGCCTTTTTTCATTTTTTAGATTAACTCCAACAGCGAAACGTTTCGCTCACCATAGAGTTTAGAAAAATTTCTGAGAAAGACAACTCAATAATCGAAAAAATGTGATCGCCATCGAAACGTTTCGCTTACCTGGTTAATTTCATTCAAGCTACCGTTTACCTACCTCTGTAACTTGAATGATTCGATGAGAAAATTTGATTTAATTAATAAATTCAGATTGTTATATCTCCACTTGGGTACCCAGTTCTAGAACTCGATTAGGTGGGATCTCAAACTGATCGGCAGCCCTCAGCGCGTTACGGCTTAATGCAATAAACAATTTCCCCCTCAGTAGCAAATACCAGGGGCGTTTACTCAGTATCAGTGACTCATGGGACATAAAAAACGATGTTTCCATCATTCGGCAAGGTAACCCTTCCAATCCGCAACGGTGAAAAATATCCTCAACATTAGGTCTTTCACGCCAACCATAGCGAGCGACAACACGCCAGAAAGTCGGCGATAACTGTTCAATTGTCACCCGTTGGACATTAGGCACATAGGGGGCATCTTCGGTACGCAAGGTAAGCAGGACAACACGTTCATGTAATACTTTGTTGTGCTTTAAGTTATGTAGTAACGCAAATGGAATGACATTAATCGCACGCGACATAAACACCGCCGTTCCAGGAACGCGAACCGGGGGAGATTTCTCCAATGAAGCTATCATTGCTTCAAGAGAGTTACCGTGTTCGTGCATCTGACGCAACAAGCGAAAACGTTCACTTTTCCAAGTTGTCATGATAATGAACATCATCAATGCCATCACCAGTGGCAGCCAACCGCCGGAAAAGAGTTTCATCGCATTGGCTAAGAACATAGGAACATCAATAATCAGCAATATCAGTAAAATACTCAGTACAAAATAGCGGTTCCAATGCCAATTTTTAATCGCAACGCAAGTAATAAGAATACTGGTCAACACCATGGTGCCAGTAACAGCGATACCGTAAGCCGCTGCCAGATTACTGGAGTGTTCAAAACCGACAATCACCAAGATGACAGCAAGATAGAGTGTCCAGTTAATCACCGGGATATAAATCTGGCCAGACTCCATCTCCGAGGTATGAATAATACGCATCGGCGACAAATACCCCAGACGCACCGCCTGACGAGTCAATGAAAACACGCCGGAAATGACTGCCTGAGAAGCGATAACAGTAGCCAATGTGGCAAGAATCAGCAAAGGAATCAGCGCCCAGTCAGGAGCAAGCAAGAAGAACGGGTTTTTGATGGCCTCGGGTGATTTCAGCAACAACGCCCCTTGACCGAAATAATTGAGTACCAATGAAGGTAACACCACCGCAAACCAAGCCAAACGGATTGGAAATTTACCAAAGTGGCCCATATCGGCATACAAGGCTTCCACTCCGGTAATTGCAAGAACCACCGCTCCCATGGCAAAAAAGGAGACTGTCTTATATTCAACAAAGAAGTTGAATGCCCACTTAGGGTTGAGGGCCTGCAACACTTCAGGATTAGCAATAATACTGCGCACACCGAGTAACGCCAACGCGATGAACCACAGCAACATTACTGGCGCAAAAAGTTTGCCGACGCTGCCGGTACCATGCTTTTGGATAGCAAATAATAGAGTCAAAACCAGAATGGACAAAGGAACGATATAGGGTTCGAGTGAAGGTGCGGCGATTCCCAACCCTTCAATTGCCGACATAACCGATATCGCCGGGGTAATTACCACCTCGCCATAAAAGAAGCTGCCACCAACCAAACCCAGAATAACCAATAATGACGTGGTACGTGCCGATGTATTGCGCCCGGCCAACGACATCAAGGTCAGAATACCCCCTTCACCCGCATTATCTGCACGCATAACGTAAGTGAGGTACTTCAAAGAAACGATAACAATCAACATCCAAAAAATAAGAGATAAAAACCCGAATACCACATCAGGACGGACCTCAAAACCATAGTGCCCAGAAAAACACTCTCTTAAGGTATAGAGCGGGCTGGTCCCTATATCACCATAAACCACCCCAATTGCTGCCAGAGTGACTGCCGATAACGGCTGCTTGTGTTCAGTATTCATAATTTTTTTTGCTAGCTCAACCAACTATCCCTACCAAAAAATACCCCAGTTGTTTCACGTTACGTAAAAATCCGCAAACACTAGGGACACACTGTATGCATCATTTAACCTGCATACCTATGCTTATCACTGATGATAAAAATAAACAAAATATGAATAACCCTGTGGGCTCCTACCTTGATGGAGCAGTTACCACTTTGAAGGTAAATACTGGATATAATACAAAGGCATCACCATGTTGGTTTGCTCTAATGGTGAAGAACCTTGCGTACCAGTTAATTTAAATGTTTTTCTTGGTGCGCACTTTTCTATATAGGAGGCCAGCGATTTAGCGCGTGTCCTTTTGCCGCTTTTTACTTCTATTGGGACAATATTGCCCTCATTATTTGAGATAATGAATTCGATTTCTGCGCGAGCATCATTCCACGAATAGCTAGGGTCAACGCCAATGGCAGCAAGCTCTTGTTGTACAAAATTTTCAGCTATATAACCTTTGTACTCATAGTGTTGCTGTTTAATTTCTTTATAACTGCTGCCCAACATATGGTTAAGCAAGCCCACATCAAACAGAAATAATTTAACCTTATTTTCTTTTTTGTAGGCAGCAAGTGGGGCTTTGGGCGTACCTTCAATGGGGTAGTTAGCCAGCGCCAAACGGCAGCATCTTAACCAATGGATAGCGGTTTCAAAATCGCTATAGCGATATTTACGGTTATGGACGTTTTTAAACTTAAAGCGTTTAACCGATTCATCTAAAACCAGGGAAAGCTGCGCGGGTATGCTATTGAACACTGACTCAATCAATGTTGCATCAACCTTACCGGCGTATTTAGCAAAATCACGTTGGTAGCCTGCGACTAAATCAGCATGAATTTTAGCGACCTTTGCAACGCGCTCTAAAATGCCCAACTCTTTGAATTGGTACCAAGCGACAACCGCTTCCGGCATGCCACCAGTAAAAAAGTAATCCGTCAGCTTATCCATCAATTTGCTATGCGCTGCGGGAGTACTAGCTTGCGTATCGAATGCCTTGATCAACGCCGATTCTTTTGAGGCATAAATAAATTCTTGGAAGGTAAGTGGGCGTAAATTGTATTGCTCGACCTTGCCAACAGGAAAGGCGTTAAGCGGTTTGCTAAAGTGGATAACGTATATCAGGAAGCCACTGTGCGATAGCGAACTGAATGAATACGAACCATTATCATCCGTTCTCATTACAAAATAGACAGGGTTGACATCCTCTCCGCCCTAAAGGGCGAAGACCCCTACAACATTCAGACTGAAGTCTGACTCGACTCGGCGGGTTCCTGCCTCATCGAGCGGCCTAAAGCTGCCCTCTCTCCACAGACTAACGCGGCGTGCCCCGCCGCTAAAATATTACGCGCGCCGTTTATATCAGCGTTTTCTGTATATCCACATTCCATACACCTGAACTGACTTTGTGACTGGCGGTTTTCTTTCCTTGTATGACCACAGCAAGCGCATTGCTGGCTGGTGTAGGCCGGATTAATCGCCAGCACATGACCACCCCACCAGCACTGCTTGTACTCAAGCTGGCGGCGCTGATACTTATAACAACCCTTCTACAGTTTCACGCACTTCTGGCGCCCATACACCGCACTGCACCTGACCAATATGTGGCAATTGCAGTAACAGCATCACCAGACGAGATTGCCCAATACCACCACCAATGGTCTGTGGCATTTCGCCACGCAATAATGATTGGTGCCATTCCAACTTCAGACGATCCAAATCGTCAGTCAAGGTCAGTTGACGTTGCAGGGCTTCAGCATCAACCCGGATCCCCATCGACGAAAGCTCAAATGCGTCTTGCAATACTGGGTTCCACACCAAAATATCGCCATTTAACCCAGCACCATTTTCACTATCTGCCGTGGTCCAGTCATCATAATCCGGTGCTCGTACATCATGGGATTTACCATGAGAAAGCTTACCACCAATACCAATCAGGAATACCGCGCCCAATTCTTTGGCAATAGCACGCTCACGGCCTTTGGCATCCAGTTCTGGATAACGTTGCAGTAGGGTTTCGCTGTGAACAAAGTGGATCTGCTCTGGCAGGAACGGTACTAAACCATATTTCTGGCTAACCGCGAGTTCCGTATCCTTTATTGCAGCATAGATCTGCTTAACCGTCTTTTTCAGATAAGCCAGGTCACGCTCACCATCACCCATGACGCGTTCCCAGTCCCATTGATCCACATACACTGAATGAATCGGGGTCAGACGATCTTCGTCCGGACGCAGCGCTTTCATATGGGTATACAGACCCTCACCAGCACTGAAATCGTAGCTACCCAGTGTTTTACGTTTCCATTTAGCCAATGAATGCACTACTTCAAACGTAGATGCAGGCAAGCTTTTCACCTTTACTTGAACCGCTTTCTCACTACCGGAAAGGTTGTCTTGAGTGCCATCACCGAGTCGACTGAGGATTGGAGCCTGAACTTCAATCAAACCAAGCTGTTGTTCCAGTTGGTTGGAAAAGAAGGATTTCACAAAGCTGATCTGTTGCTGTTTTTGAATATACTGCTTTTTCATTACGGTATCTCTTTAATAACCTGTTTAGTTGCCAACGATTAAGCAACAGAATGATACTTGAATTCAATATCCATCAATAAATATTGCCTTTTTCTTTTTAATCGTTCATTTTTAATCCGTAATAATTCAATAATCATCAATTAAAGAGGGTTTTAATGGCAGAAATTTATCAGATCGATAATCTCGATCGCGGCATTCTGAACGCCTTAATGGAAAATGCCAGAACACCTTATGCTGAACTGGCAAAAAACTTTAGTGTTAGCCCGGGCACCATTCATGTACGGGTTGAGAAAATGAAACAGGCGGGGATCATTACCGGTACCCGAGTTGATATCGATCCTAAACAACTGGGTTATGATGTCTGCTGCTTTATCGGCATTATCTTAAAGAGTGCCAAGGATTACCCTTCAGCCCTAAAAAAACTGGAAAATCTGGAAGAGGTGGTTGAAGCCTACTATACCACTGGCCACTATAGTGTATTCATCAAGGTTATGTGTCGTTCGATAGACGCATTGCAGCAGGTCCTTATCAATAAGATCCAGACTATCGACGAGATCCAGTCAACAGAAACCCTGATCTCGCTGCAGAATCCCATTATGCGTACCATCACACCTTAGTACTGATTCTATCCACATTTATCCAAGTTGCGTCCAACCCGCCTACAGCTTGGATAAATGCTAAAACATACACATATTATCCACTGCTAGATCCCAACTAATTCACAGCGTACAATAGCTCCTCTTCAGCAAGGTTAGGATCATTCATGGCAGACATTACTCTAATCAGTGGCAGTACGCTTGGCAGTGCAGAATATGTTGCAGAACACTTAGCCGAACAGCTCGAAGCAGCGGGTTTCTCAACCGAAATATTGCATGGTCCGGAATTGGATGAACTGACGTTATCTGGCTTATGGTTGGTGATATCTTCTACTCATGGAGCCGGCGATTTACCAGAAAACCTGCAATCCCTGGTGGAACAGATTAAACAACAACAACCGGATTTATCCTTGGTGAAGTTTGGCGCCGTGGGGTTAGGTAGTTCTGAGTACGATACTTTCTGCGGGGCGATCAAACAGCTTGATGAGCTTCTGCAAGAAAATGGCGCAAAAAGGATCGGTTCACGTCTTGAGATCGACGTCACCCAACATGAGATCCCCGAAGATCCCGCCGAAAAATGGCTCAGTGATTGGATTATTTTGCTCTAATTGATTAAATAATAAGCGAACGATTGTGTATAACTAGGCTTTAAAGCAGGGGAAAACCCGTAGTTATCCCTATAATAACTTAGGTACTCGGCTAGGCCTGTGTATAACATGCCTTTTAGATCCCAGCTTATACTGACCAGGATCACCGATCATTCACAGTAAATGATCCTCTTTAATTTAATGATATAAATAGAGAATGTTGAGTTATGCACAGAAGATCGTGATCCTAATAAGAGATCTAATAAAGAGATCTTTAAATAAAAAGATCTTCTTTTTATTACCCGTCGATCCTGACCACTTGGTCGATCGTCTAAACTTGAGTAGAATCCCTCCCCCAGGACAAACAATGATTGTTCGCCAGTTCTTTTGAGGTGCTGTTCCATGTTTTATCCAGAGCAATTTGACGTCATTATTATCGGTGGTGGCCATGCTGGCACTGAAGCAGCCATGGCTGCTGCGCGTATGGGGCGTCAAACGTTATTACTGACTCACAATATCGATACGCTTGGACAAATGTCCTGTAACCCGGCGATTGGTGGTATTGGTAAAGGGCATCTGGTTAAAGAAATTGATGCACTTGGCGGCTTAATGGCGACGGCGATCGATCAGGCTGGGATCCAGTTTAGAATACTAAACGCCAGTAAAGGACCGGCTGTCAGAGCCACCCGCGCTCAGGCAGATCGTGTGCTGTATCGCCAAGCAATTCGCACAGCGTTAGAAAACCAACCTAATTTGATGGTCTTTCAACAAGCGGTTGAAGACTTGATTGTCGAAAATGATCGTGTTGTTGGTGCGGTTACCCAGATGGGATTAAAATTCCGCGCCAAAGCGGTCGTCCTGACGGTGGGAACCTTCCTTGATGGCAAGATCCATATCGGGTTGGAAAACTACAGTGGTGGCCGAGCAGGAGATCCGCCATCGATCTCTTTATCACGACGTCTGCGTGAGCTGCCGTTGCGTGTCAATCGTCTAAAAACGGGCACACCACCCCGTATTGATGCGCGAACAATTGATTTTAATCTGTTAGAACCACAGTTTGGGGATACCCCACTCCCAGTGTTCTCTTTTTTAGGGAATGCTAACCAGCATCCGCAACAGCTACCTTGCTATATCACCTATACCAATGAAAAAACGCATGAAGTGATCCGTAGCAACCTTGATCGTAGTCCAATGTATGCCGGGATCATCGAAGGGATCGGGCCACGTTATTGCCCATCGATCGAAGACAAAGTCATGCGCTTTGCTGATCGTAATGCACACCAGATCTTCCTTGAACCGGAAGGTTTAACCAGTAACGAAATTTATCCCAACGGTATTTCTACCAGTCTGCCTTTTGACGTACAGATGCAAATTGTTCGTTCAATGAAAGGAATGCAGAATGCCCGTATTGTTCGCCCTGGTTATGCTATTGAATATGACTTCTTTGATCCTCGGGACTTAAAACCAACGTTGGAAAGCAAATTTATCCAGGGGCTGTTCTTTGCTGGCCAGATAAATGGGACCACCGGTTATGAAGAAGCTGCCGCACAAGGTTTGTTGGCTGGCTTGAATGCTGCACTCCATGCTACGGAACAGGAAGGGTGGTCACCACGCCGCGATCAGGCTTATCTTGGTGTGCTGGTGGATGATCTCAGTACATTAGGCACCAAAGAACCATACCGTATGTTTACCTCGCGCGCTGAGTATCGTCTGATGCTACGTGAAGATAACGCAGATTTGCGCCTGACAGAAAAAGGCCGTGAATTGGGATTGGTTGATGATGTACGTTGGCAGCGTTACTGTGAGAAGTTGGAGCGCATTGAGCAAGAACGTCAGCGCTTGCGTAATATCCTGGTCCATCCGCATTCAGAGCATGTGGAACTGGTTAATGTTCTGTTGAAATCGCCATTATCGCGAGAAACTAACGGCGAAGAGCTTTTGCGCCGCCCAGAGGTCGATTATCGCCTATTAACCTCCGTGGCTGTTTTCGCTCCGGCACTCACTGATTTACAAGCTGCCGAACAAGTAGAAATTCAGGTTAAATACGAAGGATATATTGCCCGTCAACAAGATGAGATCGAAAAACACCAGCGTCATGAGAATACCGTATTGCCGCTGGATCTTGATTATCGCCAGGTTTCAGGTTTATCGAATGAAGTGATTGCCAAACTTAACGATCATAAACCTAACTCGATCGGTCAGGCTTCTCGTATTTCAGGCATTACCCCGGCGGCGATCTCTATTTTATTGATCTGGTTAAAAAAACAAGGGTTATTGCGGCATAGTGCCTAATACTGTTCTATGGTCGTTTCGTTTCTACTGAGAAACGGCCACTGACATCTTTGCATGTCTGAATTATTATTGATTGTCTTAAGAGGCAGTTCCTGATTGGTCTGCTGTTCTGCATCTGTCAGAGGACATTAGTGGTGCAAAAAAAACTGGATTCATTGCTTTCTGCGGCAGGAATTGCGCTTCCCGATCAGCAAAAAAGCCAATTACTGGCTTATGTCGATATGCTCGACAAGTGGAATAAAGCTTACAATCTCACTTCAGTCCGTGATCCACAACAAATGCTGGTTCGCCATATCATGGATAGCATCGTGGTTAATTCCCATCTGACCGGTTCACGCTTTATCGATGTAGGTACTGGCCCTGGTTTGCCTGGTATTCCGTTGGCTATTGTACGGCCTGATGCGCATTTCACTCTGCTTGATAGCTTGGGCAAGCGTGTCCGTTTCTTACGCCAGGTGCAGCATGAACTGGGTCTGAAAAATATCGAGCCAGTACAAAGCCGTGTGGAGGAGTTCATTGCGGATCCGACATTTGATGGTGTAATCAGCCGTGCTTTTGCGTCATTACAAGATATGCTGGTTTGGTGTCACCACTTGCCAACACCAGGCCAAGGGCGTTTCTATGCATTGAAGGGAGTCTATCCCGAAAATGAACTGGCACCATTGCCAGCGGGCGTTTCTTTGGAGTCTGTGGTCCGTCTGCAGGTGCCAGAGTTGGCGGGGGAACGCCATTTAGTTGTACTATCAACCATTGAATAAATATTGGCATCGTTTAAAAGAGATATGCTGCTTGTTTTATAAAGGGATTCATTAATGAAAATATTACTGATCAGGCGAGAAAATATCGGTGACCTGATTTTGACCACCCCGCTTATCTCGATGCTAGCAAAAGATCACCAAGTTGATGTGTTGGTTAACTCTTATAACATGTCAGTACTCGATGGTAATCCTAATGTCGCCAACATTTATTACTACACCAAGTCGCACCATGAACGATCGCTCAAGGCTAAAATGGGTGCCTTTATGCATCGTTTGCAGACCACCTATCGTATCCGTCGAGCTGGTTATGATGCCGCTATCGTTGCTGGGCAGTGGAACAAACGGGCGGTGATGTGGGCAAAACTCTCTGGTGCTAAACGAATTATTACCATTGGTGACGATGCGCCTGATATTGTCACCGACAAAATTCCGTATGTACAAGGGACAAGTCATCATATCGTAGAAGAGTTATCGCTCCTGGCAAAACCGCTCGGTTGTTATCAAACCCCGGGGAAAGCAGAACTGTATGTAACAGCAGATGAGATAAAAAAAGCGGAAGAAAAAGTATCTAAAAATGACAAGATACCGCTATATGGTCTGCAGATCAGTTCTAGAAAAATCAATCAGAGATGGTCAGTTAACCATTTTATTGAACTTGCTCACCGATTAGCCGAGCGTGAACCCTGTAAAATCATGCTTTTTTGGTCCCCTGGTTCGAGTAATAATCCGACTCACCCTGGTGATGATGAAAAAGCAGATTTAGTGGTAGAGGGCTGCCGTGACATAGATTTGATCCCTTACAGAACCAACAACCTTCGTGAATTGATGGCAGGTATGGCTTTATGTGATCAAATTGTCACCAGTGATGGCGGCGCATTACATATCGCTGTGGGGGTAGGTAAACCGGTCGTTGCGTTGTTTGCAGGTCATGACTCCTCATTTTGGGGCCCTTGGCAAGTACCATCACGGGTTCTGGAGTCAATGGATAATGATGTGAAGAGCTTATCTGTCGACAGTGTCTATGATAAATTCGTGGATTTGAGAACTGATATTATTAAATTTCAATAAGTTGTAATTTTTTTGAAGGTAACTGCTGTCAGATAGTATGCGGTTTTTGATAAACCTATCTGGTCACACCTTTAACGACGTGTTTATGTTATTTGCCTGACCCCATTGTTACTCAAATGGTAATTGTTACTCAAATGGTAAACAGTGGGCAGCAACTTGAATTAACCTGGTTATAAATGTCAGTAAAATGTTTTTGCATGGTATTACGATTGTTTTTTAAAAGTTTACTTACAATACTTTGATTTGTAATCTTTTTTATAGCTCGATTAGCTAAAGACAATGGGCGTTAAATTGGATTATAAATTAGCGCTAAAATTTACTGTGATAGACAGCACATTTACTGATGCAATAGCCTAGTAACTAGGCCAGTAAGTGTGATAGAGCAAAGGGCGGTTTCTATTGAAATGTGTCTCAAAGGGGAAAATTTAAATAATTGTTCACCTTTTTGCTACTTATTGATTGAATTCGTTGGAGTGGCCCGTATAATTTGCACGGTTTTTGCTACTTGACTCATAGCATTGAAGGCTGTTTCATTACCCATGTTCATGCAAGTTGCAACTAGACGGCAATGACGCGGGTTTTACAGGAATATGCCACTCAGTTTACCCTTCGGGGTACGGAGAGAACAAACGTCATGTCTGTGTTCCTTTACAATGGAAGAGTAGCACGCAAATTGCTGTTTCTGCAGTTAATGACTTTTGTTCTGATCAGCATGGGTTTCGGGTTGAAAAGCCTGGAATGGGGTGTTTCAGCATTGGCCGGAGGCCTTGCTGCCTGGTTACCCAATGCTATGTTTATGCTGTTTGCCTTGCGCCATCAGGTGCAGACACCAGCACCTGGTCGGGTTGCTTGGTCGTTTGCTATTGGTGAGGGGTTGAAGGTCGTGATCACCATCATTTTGTTGATTGTGGCACTTGGGGTGTTCAAAGTGGCATTTATGCCGTTAGCCCTGACCTATTTAGCGGTGTTAGTGGTGCAGATAGTGGCACCTGCCGTGATTAACAGTTACCGAAATTAACTATACAAAGGGTAGAGGCATCATGTCTGCAGAAGTCTTAACTCCGCAGGAGTATATCAGTCACCACCTGACGCATCTTCAGGTCGGGACGGGTTTTTGGTCGATTAATGTCGACTCGATGTTTTTCTCTGTTGTCCTCGGGGTTGTTTTCTTGGCGATTTTCCGCAAAGTGGCTAAACATGCTACCAGTGGTGTCCCGGGTAAGTTGCAAACTGCGGTTGAGATGATCGTCGGTTTTGTCGATAACAACGTCAAGGATATGTACCACGGTAAGAGCAAGGTGATTGCACCGTTAGCGTTGACAGTATTTATCTGGGTATTTTTGATGAACCTGATGGATCTGCTTCCGGTCGATTTTCTGCCGCACATTGCGACAATGGCAGGCCTTCCTGCACTGCGTGTTGTGCCTACGGCAGATGTCAATATCACCTTATCGATGGCACTGGCCGTATTTATCCTGATTCTGTTCTATAGCATCAAAATGAAAGGTATTGGTGGATTCGCTAAAGAGTTGACCATGCAGCCATTCAACCATCCGGTGTTTATACCTATCAACCTGATCCTTGAAGGTGTCAGCCTGCTGTCCAAGCCTGTTTCTCTCGGGTTGCGACTGTTTGGCAACATGTATGCGGGTGAGTTGATCTTCATCCTTATTGCTGGTCTGTTGCCGTGGTGGTCACAGTGGGTTCTGAGCTTGCCTTGGGCAATCTTCCACATTCTGATCATTACGCTTCAAGCCTTTATTTTCATGGTTCTGACGATTGTCTATCTGTCGATGGCGTCTGAAGAGCACTGATTTTCTTAAAACACTTGCACTTTTATAAACTGAAATAAACTGGAGACTGTCATGGAAAACCTGAATATGGATCTGCTGTACATGGCTGCCGCTGTGATGATGGGTTTAGCGGCAATCGGTGCTGCGATCGGTATCGGCATCCTGGGGGGTAAATTCTTGGAAGGTGCTGCACGTCAGCCTGACTTGATCCCTTTACTGCGTACACAGTTCTTTATCGTTATGGGCTTGGTTGACGCCATCCCGATGATTGCTGTGGGTCTGGGTCTATACGTAATGTTTGCTGTTGCGTAAGCAGAGTTCACTCGCTGCGAAGAAACCACATTTTAAACTTTTATAGAGGCATTGTGCTGTGAATCTTAATGCTACAATCCTCGGCCAGGCTATCGCGTTCATCCTGTTTGTCTGGTTCTGCATGAAGTATGTATGGCCGCCAATTATGGCTGCCATCGAGAAGCGTCAGAAAGAAATTGCTGATGGCCTCGCTTCTGCAGAGCGTGGCAAAAAAGATTTGGACTTAGCGCAAGCCCATGCGACCGAGCAGTTGAAAACTGCCAAAGCGGAAGCCCAGAAAATCATTGAGCAGGCAAACAAACGCAAAGCTCAGATCGTGGACGACGCCAAAGCGGAAGCCGAGCTGGAACGCAACAAAATCGTGGCGCAGGCCCAGGCTGAGATCGATGCCGAACGTAAGCGCGCTCGTGAAGAGTTGCGTAAGCAGGTGGCGATGTTGGCCATTGCAGGCGCCGAGAAAATAATCGAACGTTCCGTGGATGAAGCTGCTAACAGCGACATCGTTGATAAACTGGTCGCTGAACTGTAAGGAGGGAGGGGCTGATGTCTGAATTTATTACTGTAGCTCGCCCCTACGCCAAAGCAGCTTTTGACTTTGCCGTTGAGAACCAAAGCATAGAACGCTGGCAGAAAATGCTGACGTTTGCTGCTGCTGTTACTGGTAATGAACAGATGGCAGAACTGCTTTCCGGTGATATCGCACCCGATACGCTATCTAAAACATTTATAGCGGTTTGTGGTGACGAGTTCGATGAGCATGGCCAGAACTTTATCCGTGTAATGGCCGAAAATAGGCGTTTACAGGTTCTTCCTGCGGTACTGCAACAGTTTATTGCATTACGTGCCACACTGGAATCAACCGTCGAAGTCGACGTGCTCTCTGCGAGCGCACTGAACGATGAACAGCAGGCCAAGATTGCCGCTGCGATGGAAAAACGTTTATCACGCAAAGTTAAGCTGAATTGCAAAATTGACAAGTCTGTACTGGCCGGTGTCATTATCCGTGCCGGTGATATGGTGATTGATGGCAGCGTTCGCGGTCGTCTTGAACGCCTGGCAGACGTCTTGCAGTCTTAAGGGGACTGGAGCATGCAACTGAATTCCACCGAAATCAGCGAACTGATCAAGCAGCGCATTGCTCAGTTTAATGTAGTGAGCGAAGCTCACAATGAAGGTACTATCGTTTCCGTCAGTGACGGGATCATCCGTGTACACGGTTTGGCCGAAGTTATGCAGGGCGAAATGATCGCACTGCCGGGTAACCGTTATGCCATTGCATTGAACCTGGAGCGCGACTCTGTGGGTGCGGTGGTCATGGGGCCATACACGGATCTGGCCGAAGGCATGAAAGTAAAATGTACCGGTCGTATCCTGGAAGTGCCAGTAGGTCGTGGTTTGCTGGGGCGTGTAGTTAACACCCTGGGCGAACCTATTGATGGTAAAGGCCCGGTTGATAATGATGGCTTCTCTCCCGTTGAAACCATTGCCCCTGGCGTTATCGAACGTCAGTCGGTTGATCAGCCGGTACAGACTGGTTATAAATCAGTCGATGCCATGATTCCAATTGGTCGCGGTCAGCGTGAGTTGGTGATCGGTGACCGTCAAACCGGTAAAACTGCACTGGCTATTGATGCCATCATCAACCAGCGCGATTCTGGTATCAAATGTGTTTACGTGGCGATTGGTCAGAAAGCATCTACCATTTCTAACGTGGTACGCAAACTGGAAGAGCACGGTGCACTGGCTAACACCATTGTGGTGGTTGCTACGGCATCTGAATCAGCCGCATTGCAATATTTGGCGCCGTATGCCGGTTGTGCAATGGGTGAGTATTTCCGTGACCGTGGTGAAGATGCACTGATTGTTTATGATGATTTGTCTAAACAAGCTGTTGCTTACCGCCAGATTTCCTTGTTGCTTCGTCGTCCACCTGGTCGTGAAGCATACCCTGGTGATGTTTTCTACCTCCACTCCCGTTTGTTGGAGCGTGCAGCTCGTGTTAATGCGGAATACGTTGAAGCTTTCACCAAAGGTGAAGTTAAAGGGAAAACCGGTTCACTGACTGCGCTGCCTATTATTGAAACTCAGGCGGGTGACGTTTCTGCATTCGTTCCGACTAACGTAATTTCGATTACCGATGGTCAGATCTTCCTGGAATCCAACCTGTTTAACTCCGGTATTCGTCCGGCAGTTAACCCGGGGATCTCAGTATCCCGTGTGGGTGGTGCAGCACAGACCAAGATCATTAAAAAACTGTCCGGTGGTATTCGTACCGCACTGGCACAGTATCGTGAACTGGCTGCGTTCTCTCAGTTTGCTTCCGATCTGGACGACGCAACACGCAAACAACTCAGCCATGGCCAGAAAGTTACTGAGTTGCTGAAGCAGAAACAGTATGCGCCAATGTCTGTTGCCCAGCAGTCTCTGGTGTTGTTTGCTGCCGAGCGTGGCTACCTGAACGATGTTGAAGTCGCGAAAGTTGTGAGCTTCGAAGAGGCTCTGGTTGCTTATGCTGATCGTGAGCATGCCGAACTACTGAACCACATCAACCAAACTGGTGCTTATAACGACGAAATCGAAGGAAAGCTGAAAGGCATCCTCGATACCTTTAAAGCAACCCAGTCCTGGTAACGCGTAGCAACCTGTCGTTGAATGATGGCAGGTTGCTGGCAATGAGGAGAATCAGAGATGGCCGGCGCAAAAGAGATACGTAGTAAGATCGGCAGCGTGCAAAACACGCAGAAGATCACCAAAGCGATGGAGATGGTCGCCGCCTCCAAAATGCGTAAATCGCAGGATCGCATGGCGGCCAGCCGTCCTTATGCAGAGACCATGCGTGCGGTGATTGGTCACCTGGCGTTAGGGAATCTGGAATATAAACACCCGTACCTGGATGAGCGTGATGTTAAGCGCGTAGGGTATCTGGTGGTGTCAACTGACCGTGGTTTGTGCGGCGGCTTGAATATTAACCTGTTCAAGAAGCTGCTGACAGAAATGAAAGGCTGGTCTGAAAAAGGCGTCGAAGCTGATTTGGCGTTAGTTGGCTCCAAAGCCACTTCTTTCTTCGGTTCTGTGGGCGGTAAGGTGGTTGCCCAGGTCACTGGCATGGGGGATAACCCGACATTGTCAGATTTGATCGGTCCAGTGAAAGTGATGCTGCAAGCCTACGACGAAGGTCGTTTAGACAAGCTGTATATTGTCAGCAACAAATTTGTTAATACGATGTCTCAGGAACCTCAAATTGTTCAACTACTCCCGTTACCGCCTTGCGAAGACGATGAGTTGAAGCGGAAATCCTGGGATTACCTGTATGAACCCGATCCTAAGGTGCTGCTTGATACGTTGCTGCGCCGCTATGTGGAATCACAGGTTTATCAGGGTGTCGTGGAAAACCTGGCCAGTGAGCAGGCCGCCCGAATGGTTGCAATGAAAGCCGCAACGGATAACGGCGGTAGCCTGATCAAAGAGCTGCAGTTGGTATACAACAAGGCGCGTCAGGCCAGCATCACTCAGGAACTCACCGAAATCGTTTCGGGAGCCTCCGCGGTTTAACCAGGTTTACGAATTACGTAGAGGATTCAAGATGGCTACTGGAAAGATTATCCAGGTAATCGGCGCCGTAGTGGACGTCGAATTCCCTCAGGATGCCGTACCAAAAGTGTACGATGCTCTTGAGGTTGAAAACGGTACCGAGAAACTGGTGCTGGAAGTTCAACAACAATTGGGTGGTGGTGTCGTCCGTTGTATCGCCATGGGAACCTCTGATGGTTTACGCCGTGGCCTTCAGGTCACTGACCTGCAACACCCGATTGAAGTCCCGGTAGGTAAAGCTACTTTGGGCCGTATCATGAACGTGTTAGGTCAGCCTATCGATATGAAGGGTGACATTGGTGAAGAAGAGCGTTGGGCTATCCATCGCCCGGCACCTAGCTACGAAGAGTTGTCCAACTCTCAGGAACTGCTGGAAACCGGTATCAAGGTTATGGACCTGATCTGCCCATTTGCTAAAGGCGGGAAAGTAGGTCTGTTCGGTGGTGCGGGTGTGGGTAAAACCGTAAACATGATGGAGCTGATTCGTAACATCGCCATCGAACACTCTGGTTATTCGGTGTTTGCGGGCGTGGGTGAACGTACTCGTGAGGGTAACGACTTCTACCACGAAATGACCGACTCCAACGTACTGGATAAAGTTTCTCTGGTTTACGGCCAGATGAACGAGCCACCAGGTAACCGTCTGCGCGTTGCGCTGACCGGGTTGACCATGGCGGAGAAGTTCCGTGATGAAGGCCGTGACGTACTGCTGTTCGTCGATAACATTTATCGTTATACCCTGGCCGGTACCGAAGTGTCTGCACTTCTGGGCCGTATGCCATCGGCGGTAGGTTATCAGCCAACACTGGCGGAAGAGATGGGTGTTCTGCAAGAACGTATCACCTCTACCAAGACCGGTTCTATCACTTCCGTACAGGCGGTTTACGTTCCTGCGGATGACTTGACTGACCCATCACCAGCCACCACGTTTGCTCACTTGGATGCGACTGTGGTACTGAGCCGTAACATTGCTTCTCTGGGTATCTACCCGGCTGTTGATCCGCTGGATTCTACCAGCCGTCAGCTTGATCCTTTGGTAGTAGGCCAAGAGCATTACGATGTTGCGCGTGGCGTGCAGTCTATATTGCAACGCTATCAGGAACTGAAAGATATTATCGCCATTCTGGGGATGGACGAGCTGTCAGAAGATGACAAGCTGGTGGTATCCCGTGCGCGTAAAATCCAACGTTTCCTTTCTCAGCCGTTCTTCGTGGCAGAAGTCTTCACCGGTTCACCGGGCAAGTTCGTATCGCTGAAAGATACCATTCGTGGTTTCAAAGGCATTATGGCTGGTGACTACGACCACCTGCCGGAGCAGGCGTTCTACATGGTTGGCACCATTGAAGAAGCAGTGGAAAAAGCCAAGAAACTGTAATGCCTTGAGAGGAGGTTGATATGGCTATGACTTACCATCTGGATGTGGTCAGTGCGGAAAGAGAGATGTTTTCCGGGCTGGTACAGAAAATCCAGGTGACTGGTAGCGAAGGTGAGCTGGGGATTTACCCTGGTCATGCGCCGCTGCTGACTGCCATCAAGCCTGGTATGGTGCGTATTGTTAAACAGTTCGGTGAAGAAGAGTTTATCTACTTATCTGGCGGTATCCTTGAGGTACAGCCAAGTATGGTCACCGTGCTGGTAGACACAGCCATCCGTGGATCGGATCTTGACGAAGCGAGAGCGCTGGAAGCTAAGCGCAGAGCTGAAGAGCACATCCGTACTTCTCATGGTGATGTCGACTATGCTCAGGCCTCCGCTGAACTGGCGAAAGCGATTGCAAAATTGCGTGTTATCGAGCTCACCAGAAAAGCGATGTAATGGTGTACACCACATCCAGAAATCAGAAAGCGGCCTTTATGGTCGCTTTTTTTTTGTATTAAAATAAGCGGCTCAATCAGGCTGATATTGCTATCTATCGCTACTTACAGAGGAATAAAAACGTCTCTGATCGCCGACAGTTTTTTCGTTGTAAAATAGGTTTGGTTTAATTAGCGTCAGGTCAGAGGCCTTCTGACAGCGTTCAGATTTTTGTAGAGAAATATGTAGTAATTCCGCCAGTAAACGGTTTTACTTTTGTCCATCGAAATGGAGTTATCAGGTTACTTATGTCTAACAGCGCAATGAGCGTGGTTATCCTTGCCGCAGGCAAAGGAACACGCATGTATTCTGACCTTCCCAAAGTATTACATCCGTTGGCGGGTAAACCTATGGTGCAGCATGTTATTGATGCTGCCATGAAGTTGGGCGCAAAAAACGTCCATCTGGTTTATGGCCACGGTGGTGAATTGCTGAAAAGCACCTTAAAAAACGATGCACTAAATTGGGTGTTACAAGCAGAACAGTTAGGAACTGGCCATGCCATGCAGCAAGCGGCACCGCATTTTGCTGATGATGAAGATGTGTTGATGTTGTATGGCGATGTACCGCTGATTGCAGTGGAAACCTTGACGCGCCTGTTGGCAGCCAAACCTCAAGGGGGGATTGGATTGCTGACCGTGAAGCTTGAGGATCCTAGCGGATATGGCCGTATCATGCGTGAAAATGGTGAAGTCGTTGGTATTGTTGAACATAAAGATGCCAGCGAACAACAACGTCAGATTAATGAAATTAACACCGGGATTCTGGTGGCTAGCGGTGGTGATCTTAAGCGCTGGTTGGGTATGTTGAATAACAACAATGCTCAGGGTGAGTTCTATATCACCGATATCATCGCTTTGGCGCATGCTGAGGGCAACAAAATTGAAGCGGTGCACCCTGCCCGCCTGAGTGAAGTAGAAGGGGTGAATAACCGTTTGCAATTGTCACAATTGGAACGTGTCTATCAAGCTGAGCAAGCGGAAAAACTGTTGCTGGCGGGTGTAATGCTGTTGGATCCCGCGCGTTTTGATCTGCGTGGTGAGTTGGAGCATGGCCGTGATATTACCATTGATACCAATGTGATTATTGAAGGTAAGGTCAAACTGGGTAATCGGGTAAAAATTGGTAGTGGTTGTGTGCTGAAAAACTGTGTTATCGATGATGATTGTGAAATCAGCCCTTACAGTGTGTTGGAAGATGCTGAGCTTAAAGCGGCTTGCACGGTTGGCCCATTTGCTCGACTGCGCCCAGGTGCACAATTGGCTGAAGGTGCTCATGTTGGCAACTTTGTGGAAATAAAAAAAGCACGCTTGGGTAAAGGTTCTAAAGCGGGTCATTTGAGCTATTTGGGCGATGCCGAAATCGGTGATGATGTGAATATTGGCGCCGGAACGATTACCTGTAATTACGACGGGGCTAACAAGCATAAAACTATCATTGGTGATGGTGTTTTTGTCGGGTCGGATACTCAACTGGTTGCGCCGGTTTGTGTGGGTAAAAGAGCCACTATTGCTGCAGGTACTACGGTTACTCGTGATATCGCCGATGATGAACTGGTCCTCAGCCGTGTCAAACAGGTGCATATTCAAGGGTGGCAACGCCCGGTGAAGAAAAAGTAATTTACCATTATTTTTCTGGCTACCTCGCGCCTGAATGCCAACCTTATATTGTTAGCATTCAGGCGAGTGTGACTGAGTGGATAAATCAGTACCGATTAACCAGTGTGTTTTGTATTGGGCTCTTCTACAGAGGTCAGTACAAAACATAATAACCCCACCATCTACAGGCTCGGGGCGCACGGTAAAAAACCGGCAAAATCAGGTCAAGGCATCGCAAGTGCCCTGAAAGGCACTTAATCAGGAATACAAAATATGTGTGGAATTGTAGGTGCAGTAGCGCAGCGCGATATAGCAGAAATTCTGTTAGAAGGTTTACGTCGTTTGGAATACCGTGGATATGACTCTGCTGGCTTGGCGGTAGTGGATAGCGAAGGTCATGTCAGCCGTTTGCGTCGTGTCGGCAAAGTACAAAAACTGGCGGAAGCAGCAAACCAACATCCTCTGCATGGGGGAACCGGTATTGCTCACACCCGTTGGGCTACCCACGGTGAACCATCAGAAGCGAATGCGCATCCTCATGTATCAGATTACATCACCGTAGTGCATAACGGCATTATTGAAAACCACGAACCGTTGCGTGAATTATTGATTGAGCGTGGTTACCATTTCAGCTCTGAAACCGATACTGAAGTGATTACTCACTTGGTTCATTGGGAGCAGAAACTGGGTGGGACACTATGTGAAGTGGTTCAGCGGGTGATCCCACAGTTGCGTGGTGCTTATGGCATGGTGGTGATGGATAGCCGTGACCCCAGCGAGTTGATTGCTGCCCGTTCTGGTAGCCCATTGGTCATTGGCCTTGGTGTTGGCGAGAACTTTATTGCTTCCGACCAACTGGCATTGCTACCGGTAACCCGCCGTTTTATCTTCCTGGAAGAGGGAGATGTAGTGGCTGTGACTCGCCGTACTGTCACTATTTTTGATAAACAAGGTGATGAAATTAAGCGCCCGGAGATTGAATCTCAGGTGCAATACGATGCCGGTGACAAAGGCATATATCGTCATTACATGCAGAAAGAGATTTTTGAGCAGCCAATGGCATTGAAAAACACCCTGGAAGGGCGTTTTAGCCATGGGCAGATCAATCTGAGTGAATTAGGGCCAAAGAGTGATGAATTGCTGGCAAAAGTACAGCATGTACAGATTATTGCCTGTGGCACTTCTTATCATTCGGGTATGGTAGCGCGTTATTGGTTCGAGTCGCTGGCCGGTGTCTCTTGCGATGTAGAGATCGCCTCCGAATTCCGCTACCGCAAATCTGCGGTGCGCCCAGGTAGCTTACTGATTACCCTGTCCCAATCCGGTGAAACCGCTGATACATTGGCGGCTCTACGCCTGTCTAAAGAACTGGGATATCTGGGTTCTTTGGCGGTGTGTAATGTGGCAGGTTCTTCTCTGGTTCGTGAATCCGATCTGGCGCTGATGACGAAAGCAGGCGTTGAAATCGGTGTGGCATCCACCAAAGCCTTTACCACCCAGCTTGCGGTGTTGTTGATGCTGGTGGCGCGTATTGGCCATCTGAAGGGGATGCCAGAGAGCGTAGAGCATGAGATTGTGCATGGTTTGCAAGCGTTGCCTGCGCGTATAGAACAGATGCTGTCGCTGGACAAAAAAATTGAGGCATTGGCAGAAGGTTTCTCTGACAAAAATCACGCCCTGTTTTTAGGCCGTGGTGATCAATACCCGATCGCCATGGAGGGTGCGCTTAAGCTGAAAGAGATCTCCTATATTCATGCGGAAGCCTATGCTGCCGGTGAACTGAAGCACGGTCCATTAGCGTTGATCGATGCGGATATGCCTGTGATTGTGGTGGCGCCAAACAATGAATTGCTGGAAAAACTCAAATCCAACATTGAAGAGGTCCGTGCGCGTGGCGGTCAGCTTTATGTGTTCGCCGATCAGGATGCCGGTTTTGTCAGTAGTGAAGGCATGACCATTATCCCATTGCCTCATGTTGAAGAAATTGTCGCGCCAATCTTCTACACGGTTCCGCTACAACTGTTGTCCTATCATGTGGCATTGATTAAAGGTACAGATGTGGATCAGCCGCGCAACCTGGCGAAATCGGTTACTGTTGAGTAATCATTTTAGTTGCAGGATGACCATAAAGTTGTGAACTGAATAAATCCGGTTATGCCCCAAAGGCAAACCGGATTTTTTTATGATTAAGCTCAAGTGATGTTTATCAGAACGCATTATTCTTCACTGATAATGCAATGAAAAAGGAGTTTTTTATGAGCTACATACTGCAAGTTGATTTTCCCTACCATGGCCCTTGGGGGCAGGAAATGGCGCAAGCGATGGAGGGGTTAGCCCACTCTATTGCCGAAGAACCGGGGTTGATTTGGAAGATCTGGACTGAAAACCAGGCCACCCAAGAAGCGGGTGGCATCTACTTGTTCGCCAATATTTCCAGTGCTGAGGCCTATCTGGCGATGCATAGCGAGCGGCTTCGCAATTTTGGTATTCCCCAGGTTAATGGAAAGATATTTGCCATTAACCAAGCTTTGACGCAGATCGATCGTGCTCCAATTTGAATAACAGTTGCGTGAACTTGAAGATTAAAACGTAGGGATCGCGCAGAATCTGGTAATCACTAACCCCAGCAGTTCGAATAACTGCTGGGGGATAAATCGCTATTGCGGTTTATTTACATCAATAACAGAAATAGTGTAGATAACCACAAACTCAGGTTTTTTAGATCCATCCGGAACTTTTATCGCTGAAGGTGGGATCGCGACCTGAATCTCTCCCCCTTTACGAATAAGTTTCACGCTATCACGCAGCAGTGGCGGTATATTATCTACTTTAAATACTTGGTACGAGTTATCAACTTTAGGGCCATCAACCACAGTGCCATCAATCAAGGTACCTTTAAAACTTAACTCAACAACATCGGTACTTTGCAGTGCTGGACCGCTCCCTTTATTGATTATCAAGTAAAGCAACCCTTGTTTGTTTTTCTTGACCCCTTCACGCTGTGCAAATTGCTCCATCCAGGTTTTATCTGCAGCAATTCTTTTATTATTTTTATCTTCTGCTAAGACGTTTATCTGCTCGTCAAGAATGAGTAACGTGTCGCGTACTTCTTTCTCACTCATTTTTTCCTGATTGTTGAAGGCATCAGCGACACCCGCTAACATTATATTTTTATCAAGCGTTATATGGAGTTCTTTTTGTTGAGCAATTTGCGCTTCAATATAGTGCCCTAATGCGATACCACTGGCATAAGCACGTTTTTGCTCTTCGCTATCTAATTTAAATTCTTTTGCTACTGTTGGCGTAGTCGTCACGGCCTCTTTTTTTTCTGCTGTCGCAATATTCTCAGACACGGATGTACTTTCTGCTGTTGCCGAACTCGCGCTAGTTGCAGCGGCTTCACCCGCTTGTATCTCTTTTTTATCCAACTCTTTTGGTTGCTCAGTTATGGATGGAAAGGCGGGTGATGGCTTTGCCGCAGGCGCTACATCGGGTGTTTTGGTGTCTTCTGTTGTTTCTGCTGTCGTTGTTTCGGTTGCTGTTGTTTCGGTTGGAACAGCCACTGTCTCTTTTTGTTGTGGCGTAGTTATATTTTCTGGTGAAGTTATATTTTTCGGCGTAGTGATATTTTCTGGCGTGGTCGTACTTTCTGGTGTCGCCGCATTCACATTAGTTGAAGTCGCCAGGTTCTCTTTTACCTCTTGTTTTGTCTCTTTTTCATCTGTCTCTTTTTCATTCGACATTTTAGGCTGTTCAGTTAGGCTTGGGCCTGTTGACGTGGGGGTGGCTGCGGGTTCTGCCTCTGCTGCTTTAGTGTTGTTTGTTGTTTGTGCAGAGGGAGCTCCGTCTGTCGATGCTGGCAGCGTTGCTGATGGTACTGAGGGAGGTGTTTGTACTGTGGTTGCCGGATCTTCTGCGTTGGCGGTGAGTACATAACCTGACATAATCAGCGAACTCGCAAACAGCACCTTTTGGGTCGTGAGACGAAAAGACATAGGAATACCTTTGGCTTGTCTAAATGAGTAATGATTAACAGAATAGCGGGTGAAAATTTTTTATAAAAGCACCGGGTAAAAATTAATCTTTGTTATCACAGAGAAACGTTAGGCAACAGCCGATTATTTAAGGCCTGTAGTTGTCTGTTGTTGCCTATGGTTAATAGATTCACCCAGCAATGCTTACAGGGTTCACTACTTAGCCAACGTTCAGTAGAGAATCAAAGCGAACAACCAGAGAACCCACAATAACGCCGTGATTAACATGGTGCGCTTGAGTTGGCATAACGCACCATGTTGACGTTGCGGGAATGTCAGTTGGGTTAACCGTTGCCGTTGCCAAATCAATGCCAGCGCTTTCCCGGCTTGTTGATTCTGCGCCTCGTTGAACTGTGTTAAATAACCGACATCCAACCATAGGCGCCAGCAGCCATAAATACATACACCACTCAGCAACGACACCCCTGCCCGCATCAATCCGGGTGATGCAGCAAAAATAACCCATAGTAATGGTGGTACCACCATCAACAGCAAAAAACGCCAGCTCAGCAGAGTTCGTTCAAGCAACACGGTGGTTAGTTGTTCGGTTGCTGTTATTTCCTGATGTTCATTCGCCATTGTTCTAACAGCTCCAGATGTTGAGCGTTTAAGACTACCTGCGGCCGCTTCTGCCGAATATAGGCGACGGCTTCCATTACCGTGAGTGACGGTTGTTTATAGAGTAGCCAGGCGGCTGCCACTAAAGCACTGCGTGACAAGCCTAATGCACAATGGATAAGCACGCTACCTTGTGTACGCTGCAACTGTTCCAGCATGAGAACCGCCTCACGGAGTTGGCTCGCTTGCGGGTTGACCAAATCCAACATCGGTACACAATAATAGGCGACTCCGGTTATGTTGCGCGCTCGGGGAAACTCACTGGTAACATCCAACACTGCCCGTTGTAATGGCTGGTTACGGGGGTAAGAGCCCAGGAACACCTCATCCGTGAGCGGGCTAACCGCAGGCAAACGGCGGGTGTAATAGCGTAGAGAAATAAACATCCCCAACCGCCAGGGCATCAGTAACCAGTAGGCGGCAGGGGTGAGTTTTCCTTGTTCATTTTTTTGCAACACGGTGACGCCAAACCCGGCATATCCCAGCGTGACAATCATCAACGCTATGGCTGGCCACCACAGCCACGGCAGATAAAAACTTGCTGCTATGGCTATGAGTGAACCGAACAAATAGCGTCTGGTTAATTTCCAGCGGCGGCTATCTGGGCGCTGCCAACGCCATTGCCCCTGTTCTGGTACCAGCCAGTCAATCACCATACCCGCGATCAACCCAGTGATAACGTCGATGAAATGGTGCTGCCAAGTCGTCACAACGGAGAGTGCGATAAGCAGAAACCATGCGGTAAAAATCCGGTGCCCGTGGCCGCCAAGGTGGCGGCTGAAGTGGCGCCAGAGTAACCAGCAAAAAATAATATGCAGAGAAGGTGATTGATTATAGGGTAAATCAAATTGCTCCAATTGTTCGAACAACCAACCGGCAGCACCAGAAATTGGCGGTCTGGTGAAGGAAAATTTCAGCGGAAAGAGTAAAAAACCGATACAGGCCACCAGAGGGGCTAATGCTAACCGGTAGACCAAGCGTCGCTGTTCACTGAGTGTTGTACAGATAAATAGCGACAACCCGTAGAATATATCAAGGCTCCAATAGGGAATTATGGTCAGCGGAATAAAGGGAATATGCTTCTCCCAGTCAAACACCAGGCTGCCCACATCACCCCTGCCAGCGGTAAACTGGTTTACCTGACCATAGGTGAGGAAAAAAAGGGGGGCCAGCAACAGCAGCCAGCCTATCCCGTGAATAATAATAGTACGGCGAGTTACAGAACTGCTCATGCTTAGCGACGCACCGCCAGTGAAACAGTAAAAATCCCCCACTGATCAATTAACTGGGCACATTTATCAAAACCGGCTTCTTGCACCAAGGCATCCATTTCCCCTTGGGTACGTACACGCATTACCCACGCCTTACCATCTTTATGGCTGGTGAGGGACCAGGCGATGGTTTTTAACTGCGGATGCCACGGTTGCCCGGTGTAGATCAATATCCCCCCGGGTTCAATGGCCTCTGCCAACCCAGCTAACGAATTACGTACCAGTGTATTTTCAGGAAATAGCTCGTAAAGCCCAGAAACGATACCCAGCGTTGGGCGTGGCGTTAATGCAGCCAGTTCATCGCGGTTAAAAGCGTCACCACGTTCAAAATGGGCCTTATCTTCCATGCCGCGTGAAGCGATCATTTCCTGTCCTTTCTCGACATTCAGTTCACTGTAATCACGCAGGAGAATATGACTGACGAGGGGTTCACTCGCCAACGCATCCAACACATAGCGACCATGCCCGGCGGCAACATCCACTACACGCACTGGCGTCCCTTGTGTGGCCAACTGCGCTACTGCTTGTTGGATAAGTTGCTGCAGATGAAGTTTACGCTGACGGATCCCTTGCCAACCAATGCTATTGAGGTAGTTCTTATCGATTTGCCGACCTAGCCAGTTACTTCCTTGTGGTTGGTTACGATAGACATAATCCAGGGTGCTACCGGAATCAAAACCAGTCTCAAACCCTAACTTCACGCCAGTTGACTGGGTACCCAGCATTTTCATGCCATAACGCATTGCGCGATAAGCCACATCATCGAGAGAATAGGGAACCGGGCCGCCACTGAGCATTCGCCAAGTATCAGCACTTGGGCTCCAGCGGTCTTCATTACTGTAATCGAAGCGTTGCGGTGGCAAGGCGTACAGGGTGTCGATAAAACTGCGCATTTTGTCGAATGCGATGTGGCGATCCCGCTCACCGAGCGTGTCATGATAAAAACCAGGGAGGATGTGCAATTCTTTTAATTGGCTGCGTAACCCCTGGTAGAAATCCAATTGCGGCTTGCGGTGGACAACATGGTCATTGCCGGAAATCAGTAACTGTACTGGTAGGGTAATTGCAGCGGCGTCGCGTACTACGCGTTCCGCAGTACGGTAGAGATCAAGCAATATATTGACGGCGATTGGCCGGGTAACTAAAGGATCATGATCAAAGCTGGCTACCCGCTCGGGGTCGTGTGTCAGGTATTTGCCTTTGACGTAAGAGTTGACGAAAAACAACCCGCGCAAACGGTGCAAAAGTGCCAGCCCGCTACGTGCAAACGGTACATACAACTTAACCTTAAACGCGGGTGATGCCAGCACCAAGCCGCGAATGGCTGGCGCATAGTCGTGTACCCAGGTCGCAGCCAGTACCGCCCCAACGCTTTGTGCTACCACGGTAATATTCTCCAGGGGCACATTATTTTCGGTAGCAACAAAGCGAACAAATTCATCCATATCCTGTACTGAGCGGGTCAGCGATGGGCTGTAACCGCGTTGACCTGGCGAACGCCCATGTCCCCGTGCATCCCAAGCATAGAATGCGCTATCCGGCATAGCTAATTCATCAACAATGTGTTGCATACGCCCAGAGTGCTCATGGCCGCGATGGAACAAAACGATGATTTTATTTATTTCGCCGTTTTCCTGCGCTGGCCAGTGGCGATAAAACAGTTCAGTCTGGTCGCTGGTCAGAAAACACTTTTCGTCTGGCGTACGGGTATTAATCATGGGATTCATTTCCTTGAGTCTCCTGCCGGAGTTGTAATAAACGCTGTAATAGCGCTTCCTTAAACTGGCTCTTATCCGGGTGAGAGTACAGTGGCTCACCTACATTGACATCAATAAACAACGGCAAAGGAATGCGGTTGCCTTTTGCCATAACCTGTTCTGTCCCTTTCAGCCAGATGGGGATAATCGGTACCTCCGGCAGACTTTGGCTAAGATGCCACAGCCCTGATTTTAGTGGTGCCAATTTTCCTGGTTCACCACGGCTACCTTCAGGAAACAAGATCAGAATCTTATTGTCGCGTAATGCTTGTTCACAAAGTGCCAGTGGATTGGTTTCCCCTCCTTGGCGCGAGACCGGGATAATATTGAGAATATTAAGCGTAAACCACGCCAACCAGCGGTTACGCAGAAAATAGTCTGCAGCGGCCACCGGGTGGACATTGTGTTGTTGATGAATTGAGAACAGTGATAACAGCGTAAACGCATCCATATGGCTGTTATGATTTGCCACGATAATCGCCGGCCCTTGTTTGGGCAGTCGTTGTGGGTGTTTTACTCGTAGCCCAAGCCATAACCAAATTACCGGCCAGACGATACAGAGTGAAAATAGTGTTTTGAGAAGTTTTTTCACCATAATGTCAGTAATAGAAGTAACGAATAAAGTGGAAGAAAACCGGGGCGGTGAAGATCAGGGAGTCCAAGCGGTCAAGAATACCGCCATGGCCAGGGAGCAGTGTTCCGCTATCTTTTACACCGATATCGCGTTTGATTGCTGACATCACAATATCACCGCAGAACCCCGTCACACCAATAATCAACCCGGCCAGCAGCGCCATATTCCAGCTTAATGGGGTGAGTAGCGGGCCAAGCAATACCGCCGCCAACGTGGTGCTGGCGATGCCACCGAGCAAGCCAGCCAGGGTTTTATTTGGGCTGACTTTCGGCGTGACTTTAATCCGCCCCAGAGATTTGCCCCACAGATACTGTGTAATGTCGTTAAATTCTGTCAGACCGACCAGAAATAGCACCAAAAGGGCCCCTGTTTGCTGGCCATTGGCAGGGAGAACCAGCAAAAAGGCCACATGACTGAAGGCAAAGACCGTAGTCATCAGGCCCCAGTGTAACTGCGACACACTGCTTAGAAAGCTATGCGTATCGCCAGAAATCACCATGCGAGCGGGAAGGAATAAAAAGACATAGACCGGAATAAACACAATGAACATGCCATACCAGTTAGCGCCAATCAGCCAATAGTTGATGGGAATGGCGATAAACATCCACAATATGGGCATCCGGTCAGAATATCGGGAGGGAATCAGGGTCAAATATTCCTTCAACGCTATAAAACTGACCAGCGCGAAAAAAGTCAATGCCAGCCAGTGGGGGCTGATCATCGCCAGGGAAAACAAGATGATAATGACCCACCAGGTACGGATGCGCAGCGTTAATTCACGCCAGTTTTTCTCTGGGCGCAACCAGACCAACAGCCCATTAATGAGGGTAGCGATCAGTAACAGGGCAAAAATAACGGCCAGGGATTTTTCCAGCAACATTATTGCGGCTCCTCTACCAAGGCGCTACGGCAGCGATTGATGACCGTCCAGACCAGTAATAACGTTGCTATGCCCCACACCAGATTGTTCCAGCTAACCAGTTGCGGCCAGATAGCCAGCACCAAACCCCAGGAACCAAACATCAACGCCCGGTCACTTTTACCCAGTGGCCCAGCATAGTTACGTGTCCCGTTAATGGTTTGTACCAGAATTCCACAAAATTCGGTTAACACCATGATGAATAACATCACCAGTACCAGCGGTGCGTTACTGTTTGCGAGAAAGATAAAAGGCAGATATAAGGCAACATCAGAAAGGACATCACCTATTTCATTCAGTATCGCCCCGAGGCGGCTTTTCTGGTTGCACTCCCGGGCTAACATGCCATCCAGTGCATTGAGCGCCATACGGATAAATAACACAATCGGAAGCAGATAAAACAGACCAGGTTGCGGAAATAGCATCAGTATTCCGCCAACCAGAAATGAGAGCACCATCGCGGCCAGTGTGACCTGGTTGGCTGTTACATGATGTTTTTCCAGACAATACATTATTGGACGTAACAAGGCCTGAAAGGCAGGCTTAATCCTATAGAGTGTCATTATCATTCCCTGGTATTGATACCCTTCATACTACTTGGGTGTTGGCTATAGTTACACGCCTCATTCAGGAGGCTTGTGCCCGTATCAGGGCAACTGAAAACAGCGTTCAAGTCTGCTTCAGGCGGACTTGAACGCACCAGTCACATAGTTATCTATCACATGGTTATCTATACTCTTTTTATCTTAAAACAGGGGAAATATGAAGTTAATTAGGGCTTGTTGATCTTTGCTGTTCATCATTCAGCCAACCCACATTGGCAGCCACATGAGGCAACAAGCCAAAGCTACTGTACTTGCGTAATTTCGGGCTAACTTATCGTATCTTGTGGCTACTGAGCGGTAATGCTTTAACCTGGCAAAGGCATTCTCTACAAGGTGGCGATATTTGTACAAACACCAGTCAATATCGCCATTCCCAATCTTTGAGTTCCGTTTGCGGGGTATGGTCGGTATTCCCCTTTTCTGCCGAACCTGCTCACGGATTTTCTCACTGTCATACCCCCGATCTGCAATAACATGCTCTGCATCTGGCAACCTATCAAGTAATTCCGGAGTAGCTTTACTGTCATGAACTTCACCGCCCGTGACAATGAAATCTATCGGTAAGCCACAACTATCAACAGCCATATGGATTTTCGTCGTGTTGCCACCACGGCTTTTTCCTATAGACTCTTTGCCCTCAGAGCAAGCGCCTGTCGCATGTTGATGGGCTTTAACAATGCTACCTTCTATAAATTCCCATTCTAAATCAGCCAATTGCCTAAGCTCGACAAAGAGTTGCATAAGAATGCCTTTCTTTGACCACAAGTTAAACCGCCGGTAGATGGCACTCCAATGTCCAAAAGCGGCTGGAACATCACGCCAAGGGCAGCCAACCCGCATTTGATACAAAATCCCTTCTAAAGTATTTCTATGTTCTGGCTTGTCATAGACGCGACCCGTTCTCAGCATTAAGCGGATTAGCTTTGACCAGTATTCATCTGTTAATATCGTTCTTGGCATGTTGGGCTGTCGTGGTTAGTTTTTGGCGAAAGTAATTATACCAGTCCTTCATGCCGCCTAATAATCCACCACGAAAGATCAACAGCCCCTAGTAGAACTCTTCTGTGATGTCGATGATTTTTGCAGGGTCTTCATCCCATTATGGGAACAGCAGTGCCTGGAGAACGGTAGTCGCAAACGGCGGCGTTCTTCCCGCATGAGTCCCAGCGAGATAATGACCATCCTTATTGCTTTTCATATGTCAAACCACAGGAATTTCAAGAGTTTTTATCTGGGGATCATTTGAATGTACCACCGTCAGGATTTTCCGGAACTCCTCAGTTACACCCGCTTTTTAGGCGTCATGTCATCGGTCATGGTGCCCTTATGTAGCTATTTTACATCGATTAAAGGACAACCGACGGGGATTGAATTTATCGACTCGACCAGCATCAAGGTTTGTCACAACATTCGTATCCCACGCAATAAGGTCTTCGATGGAGTAGCCAAACGGGGAAAAGGGACGATGGGTTGGTTTTACGGTTTCAAATTACACATTATTGTCAACTACTTAGGTGAAATGGTGGCCGCCAAGCTGACCACAGCCAACGTTGACGACCGGGTCCCTGTGAAGGAATTGGCGGAAGGCTTAACGGGCCAATTGTATGGAGACAAGGGCTATATTAGCCAGGCTTTGGCGGCAGAATTAGCTTCTGAAGGTGTAAATTTTATCACGGGTGTACGTAACAATATGAAAGCGAAAGCGCAATCCGCGTGGGATAAGGCAATGTTATCAAAGCGCTTTATCATTGAGACTATCAATGACCAACTAAAAAACATCTCACAAATAGAGCATACACGACACAGGAGTTTGCATGGTTTTATGCTGAATATGGTATGCGGACTGGTCGCGTACTGTTTCAAAGAAGATAAGCCATCAATCAAGTTGAGCCATCCCGAAATGATGGTGCTGATGACGGCTTAACCAGATCTCAGGTTAATTATACCAGTCCTTCATGCCGCCTAATAATCCACCACGAAAGATCAACAGCCCCTAGTTTTGGCACAGTTTATGTGTTTGTTTGCTCCTTGGGTTTAAAGCCCGTTCCCCGACTGATAGCTGATCAATTGAGCAACGCATTTGAACCCTGAACAGTTGTCCTGTCCGACCTCATTTCGTATAAGCAATGGGGTAATAATGAGTCTGCCAAATCCACTCTGTGTGGGAATTGATGTGTCTATATCCAAGTTCAATGAAGTTGCAGGTAGGAGGCAAACGAGAGAATCCCGATGATCTTACATGGGTAAGTGATTCGGGTGAACGAGTGTAGTCAACACCGCTGCAGCTTCATTGGCGACGGGTATAAAACCACGCTGGATGTTGCCATCGGTATGGAGATTTCCCTGTTTACTGTCGGTAACAACCTTGATGGTTTCGATGGCATTATGCTGGGGATGATATCGCTTACCGCCTACAATCAATTCGCATGATTTTGGGTATATTTATCATCAAACCAAAATTAATGCTCCAACGCCGAACACCTCACCACTGAGTAATTTGCATGACGCTACGACTCATTAATAATTTTTACCATTTGTTGTTTGTTGTCAGACAACGTAACTTAGACTGGCTTGCTTACATTAATGCAACAAACACTTAAATTTCTATGAACAGGAAGAGGAGTGACATGATGTCATACACAAATCAGGAGTTTATCAATCAGCTAAAAAATATTGTCGGTAGTTCTCAACTGCTCACCAGTGAAAACAGTACCGCTCGTTATCGCAGAGGATTCCGCACCGGCGAGGGCAAAGCTCTGGCAGTGGTATTTCCCAGCGGTTTGTTGCAACTCTGGCAGATTTTACAATTATGTGTTGCTGCCGATACAGTTGTGATTATGCAGGCAGCAAATACCGGCCTGACTGGCGGCTCAACACCGTTTGGCGATGATTATGATCGTGAAGTGGTGGTTATTAATACGCTGCGGCTCGACCATCTGCATCTATTGGATCATGGTAAGCAGGTTGTCTGCTTCCCTGGAAGTACACTTGCCGGGTTGGAAAAAAAACTCAAGCCTTACGATCGCGAACCTCATTCTGTGATCGGATCTTCATGCATCGGTGCTTCGGTGGTGGGTGGTATCTGTAACAGTTCAGGAGGTTCGTTAGTAAAACGTGGCCCAGCCTATACTGAAATGGCGTTGTACGCCAAGTTAGGCGCTGATGGTCAACTGCAGTTAGTCAATGAGTTAGGGATTAAACTAGGCAATACGCCGGAAGAAATCCTTACTCGATTAGAACAACAGAATTACCAACCAGAAGATATAGAGTATGGCACGCTAAGAGCGTCAGACAATGAATATGTTAGTCGGGTACGTGATGTTGATGCAGATACGCCTTCTCGTTTTAATGCAGACAAACGCCGTTTATATGGCGCCTCTGGTTGTGCTGGCAAACTGGCGGTATTTGCTGTGCGCTTAGATACTTTCGCCAAAGAGGGTATTGAACAGGTGTTCTATATCGGCACCAACAATACGGCGGTGTTCACCGAATTGCGGCGCCATATACTCAGTAAATTTGAAAACCTGCCAGTAGCGGGTGAGTATATGCACCGCGACATTTTTGATGTTGCTGAGCGTTATGGCAAAGATACATTTATGATGATAGATAAGTTTGGCACCGAACAGATGCCTCGTTTCTTTACCCTGAAAGGGCGTATGGATACCTATCTGAATAAAGTGCCATTTCTGCCCCGTAATCTTGTCGACCGCATGATGCAGAAAATAAGTGGTTTATCCCCCAACCATTTGCCAATAAGCCTAAAAGAGTACCGCGAACGCTTCGAACATCATCTTATGCTCAAAATGTCAGGCCCAGGGGTAGCAGAAGCACAGAATTATCTACAGCATTACTTTACCCAGGCTGACGGTGACTTCTTTGTTTGCACCGAAGAAGAAGGCAAAAAAGCATTTTTGCATCGCTTTGCTGCAGCGGGGGCTGCCGTGCGCTACCAGGCGGTGCATGCCGATCAGGTACAGGAGATTTTGGCGCTGGATATCGCGTTACGTCGCAACGATTCCGAATGGTTTGAAACCTTGCCACCAGAGATCGACAACAAGCTCCTTAAGAAACTATATTGCGGCCACTTTATGTGTCACGTTTTTCATAATGATTACCTGGTGAAAAAAGGAGTAGACAGCAAGGCATTAAAAGAAGAAATGTTGGCGCTCATTGACCAAAGAGGTGCGGAGTATCCTGCCGAGCACAATGTCGGGCATATGTATCAGGCCAAAGCCGATTTGCAAGTATTTTACCAAGAAGCCGATCCGACCAACAGTTTTAACCCTGGTATTGGTAAAACCAGTAAACAGAAATATTGGGGATAAAAACAAGATACTGTTCCATTACAGGAAAAGGGTTAAGTAGCAATGAATTGATTTTTAAGCAGTTCAAGGATGAACTGCTCTACTGGGAATATTCCTGGTGGCCAGACGACATGACTGCAGCTTGAATATCGACGTGTACAGAACTTGAGTGAGGATCGGTCAGGGCGGGAGCATACTTTGCTTGTTATTTAACCAAAGAATAACTGAGCCCGATAATTGTCATCCCAACCTGCCTTTTTTAGCTTGTTTCTCTGACTCGGCGCACCACAATTGCTCTACTTTATGATATTCAGAACAAACCGCCGGAATAGCGCCATATTCTCGACCGCATCCTCCATCGCTATTCTGGAGGCATCTTCATTGAACACCACATCAAGAATGTAATGCTGGCTGTTCTCGATCCGCCAGTGTTGACGAATATAGTGCCCGAGCAGCTTGTGTTTGGGGGATAACGAGCTGACATAGTAGGCGGTCTCTACCGTTCCTTTTCCGTTGGCGCTGCGGTGACGCTCAACGGCGATGATGCTGCGGATTGTCGGCCATTTCTCCGCCAGCTCGGGCGGTAATTTTGATTTTAATTGAAAGACATAGCGCTCTTCTTGGCGGCCATGACCATTCTCTTTGTGCTCGACGATTATCTTCTCTTTCTGTGCGTCAAAGAGTGCCTGAAATTGCGATTGAACGGCTTGATACAGCTTCGGTTGGTTCTTCTTTACCTGAACCACCACATGTGCCTTCTTCTCGCTGATTTTCTCCAGCGTCTCACGCTGACAATGCAAGGCATCAAGCGTCACAACGGCGCCTTTAAGCTCAAGAATTTCCAGCATTTCTTTGACCGTTTCGAGTTCCCCTTTCTTATTTGGGGTTGTTTTCTGGCTTAAAACCAAACCATTTTCGGTATCGTAGGCTGTGACCAGTTGCAGAGCTTCGGCGGCATTTCCGCGGTAGGAACCGCGCAACACCTTGCCGTCAAAGGCAATGATGGGTTTGCCCTGATGGGTGCGCTGTTCATTGACCCAGCAAAGCAACGCTTCAAGCAGGGTATCGATGACAATGCAGCGCAAAATGCGGGCAATGGTGTGACGGCGCGGGATGCCGTTGGCAAAAGGTCGATACTGACGGAGCCAATCGGCCTTTGAATTGCCATAGGTCTCTATGTCCCGCCAGCCTTCGGCACCACTCATGATGGCGCTGATGACAAGAAACATGACGTCAACAAGGTCATGTTTACGATTGATGTCAGAGCGGGTTTCTTCAACAAGGGTAAGGTGTTCAATCAACGTCATCGAGCGTGCCTCCTATATGGAGACGTGATTAGATCACAGACGATCTGCCCGTTCAAGCTTCATTAACAAAGTGCGATCCCGCCCTGGAGGATCGGTAGGGTTTTACTCAGCTGATATTTTGCATGATGTTTTTTAATATATTGATAATAAAACAAAAAACAAAAAATCCAATCATTGTCATATAACTGTAATATTTTATACATTTTACTGTCATGAAACTGTCCTATTTTCCTTCAATCAGCAATACTTTATTTGACTCAAACAGCCCGAAGTCGATTTTTAAATATCCCATTAGGAGGGATCATGAAACTGATGCGTACCACTGTCGCCAGCATTGTCGCAGCGACTATCTCCTTGGTCTCTGTATCTGCATTCGCTGCTGCGAGCTTGACCGGTGCAGGTGCGACATTTCCCGCTCCGGTTTATGCCAAGTGGGCAGATTCTTATCAGAAAGAGACTGGCAATAAAGTTAACTATCAGGGGATTGGTTCCTCTGGTGGTGTGAAGCAAATTATTGCTAACACCGTTGACTTTGGTGCTTCCGATGCTCCTCTGTCTGACGATAAGCTGGCTGCCGATGGCCTGTTTCAGTTCCCAACCGTGATTGGCGGTGTGGTACTGGCTGTCAACATCCCAGGCATCAAATCCGGTGAACTGACTCTCGATGGTCAAACCCTGGGTGATATCTACTTGGGTAATATCACAAAATGGAATGACCCAGCGATCACTAAACTGAACCCAGGCGTTAAGTTGCCAGATCAGAATATTGCCGTGGTACGCCGTGCAGACGGTTCTGGTACTTCTTTCGTCTTCACCAGCTATCTGTCTAAGGTTAATCCTCAGTGGAAAGAGAAAGTGGGTACCGGTTCAACGGTTAAGTGGCCAACCGGTTTAGGTGGTAAGGGCAATGACGGTATTGCTGCATTTGTCCAACGTTTACCTGGTTCTATCGGTTATGTAGAATACGCTTATGCCAAACAGAATAATCTGGCCTACACTAAATTAGTCTCTGCTGATGGTGAGCCAGTGAGCCCAACCAAAGAGAGCTTTAGCGCTGCAGCCAAAGGTGCCGACTGGAGTAAAACCTTCGCTCAGGACTTGACCAACCAAAAAGGTAATAATGCTTGGCCAATTACTTCCACTACCTTTATTCTGATGCACAAAGAGCAGAAGAAACCAGAGCAAGGTACAGAAGTACTGAAGTTCTTTGATTGGGCCTATAACCAGGGTGCTAAACAGGCTCTTGAACTGGACTACGCTATACTGCCAGATGAGGTAGTTGAGCAAGTCCGTGCAGCTTGGAAGACCAATATCAAAGACAGTTCTGGTAAAGCATTATTCTAAAAACACAAGAGGTGTGGTATACACCTTGCCTGATGTGTCGGGGCTCAGTAAGCTGAGCCCTTTAAGCTTTATAACAGAAGAGTAATCTATGGCTGGGCCTAAACCGACCATTAAAGCACCGAGTAAAAACGGTGACATTATCTTCAGCGCGCTGGTTAGACTGGCCGCGCTGATTACCTTATTGCTGCTGGGCGGCATTATTGTTTCGCTGATTATTGCCTCCTGGCCAAGTATGCAGGCGTTTGGTTTCGCTTTTCTGTGGACCAAAGAGTGGGATGCACCCGCTGAGCAGTTCGGTGCCTTAGTCCCTATTTACGGGACGTTAGTCACCTCTCTGATTGCCTTGATCATTGCGGTCCCGGTCAGTTTTGGTATTGCGCTGTTCCTGACGGAACTCGCCCCTAATTGGCTTAAGCGCCCGTTAGGTATCGCCATTGAACTGTTAGCGGCGATCCCAAGTATTGTTTACGGTATGTGGGGTCTGTTCGTGTTTGCTCCACTGTTCGCCCAATATTTCCAGACTCCGGTGGGCAATGTCCTTTCTGGTATTCCGATTGTTGGTGAATTATTTTCTGGCCCGGCTTTCGGTATCGGTATTCTGGCTGCCGGGGTGATCCTGGCTATTATGATTATTCCTTACATTGCCGCAGTTATGCGTGATGTATTCGAACAAACCCCGGTAATGATGAAAGAGTCCGCCTACGGTATTGGTTGTACTACCTGGGAAGTGATTTCGCGTATTGTCTTACCGTTTACTAAAAATGGGGTGATTGGCGGTATTATGCTGGGTCTGGGGCGAGCTTTGGGGGAAACCATGGCAGTCACCTTCATTATCGGTAACACCTACCAACTCGACAGTTTCTCACTGTTTATGCCTGGCAACAGTATTACCTCAGCATTGGCCAATGAATTCGCTGAAGCGGAGTCGGGGCTGCACACCTCAGCATTAATGCAACTGGGGCTGATCCTGTTTGTTATCACTTTTATCGTCCTTGCGCTGTCAAAACTGATGGTTATGCGCTTGGCTAAAAATGAGGGGCGTTAAAGTGACCATGTTGGATTCTGTAGAGCTGGCGGAAAGCCGCCGTAAAATGCAGGCTTGGCGCCGCCAGAAAAACCGCATTGCACTGTTCTTGTCACTGGCGACGATGGCCTTTGGTCTGTTCTGGTTGGTGTGGATTCTGTTTTCTACCATTACCAAGGGCATCGATGGTATGTCGCTGGCGTTATTCACCGAAATGACGCCACCACCCAATACGGCCGGCGGCGGTTTGGCTAACGCCATTGCCGGTAGTGGTTTGCTGATTCTGTGGGCGACCGTCTTCGGTACACCGTTGGGCATCATGGCAGGCGTTTATCTGGCGGAATATGGCCGTAAATCCTGGTTGGCTGAGGTGATCCGCTTTATTAACGATATTTTGCTGTCTGCGCCGTCAATCGTGGTGGGGTTGTTTGTTTACACCGTGGTGGTGGCTAAAATGGAGCACTTCTCTGGATGGGCGGGGATTATTGCCTTGGCTTTGCTGCAGATCCCGATTGTGATCCGCACCACCGAGAACATGCTCAGACTGGTGCCCGATACGTTGCGTGAGGCCGCTCATGCACTGGGAACACCCAAATGGCGTATTATTTCTGCCATTACCTTGAAAGCTTCTATCTCCGGTATCATTACCGGTGTATTACTGGCTATAGCACGTATTGCAGGTGAAACAGCGCCATTGCTGTTTACCTCGCTGTCAAATCAGTTCTGGAATACCGACCTGATGCAGCCGATTGCCAACCTGCCAGTGACCATCTTCAAGTTTGCCATGAGCCCGTTTGCCGAATGGCAGCAATTGGCTTGGGCAGGCGTATTGTTGATCACCCTGTGCGTACTGTTACTGAATATCCTGGCGCGTGTGATTTTTGCCAAGAAAAAGCATTCATAAAAATTTAAGCGCCGTTGGTTCGGCGCGGTGAAAAGAGAGAAGTCTTGATGAGTATGGTTACTGACGCTCCCAGCAGCAAAATTCAGGTACGCGATCTGAACTTTTACTATGGCAAATTCCATGCGCTGAAAAACATCACCCTGGATATTGCCGAGAATAAGGTAACGGCCTTTATCGGCCCATCGGGTTGCGGTAAATCAACGTTGTTACGTACTTTCAACAAGATGTATCAGCTATATCCAGAGCAACATGCCGAAGGCGATATTATATTGGATGGGCAAAATATTCTGACGGATAACCAGGATATCGCCTTACTGCGTGCCAAGGTGGGCATGGTGTTTCAAAAGCCAACACCGTTCCCGATGTCGATTTATGACAATATTGCTTTCGGTGTACGTCTGTTTGAAAAGCTGTCCCGTGCAGATATGGATGAGCGTGTTCAGTGGGCGCTGACCAAGGCGGCACTGTGGAATGAAACCAAGGATAAGTTGCACCAGAGCGGTTATAGCTTGTCTGGTGGTCAACAGCAGCGTTTGTGTATTGCGCGTGGTATTGCCATTCGGCCAGAAGTGTTATTGCTGGATGAGCCGTGTTCGGCACTTGACCCTATTTCAACTGGTAAAATTGAAGAGTTAATCAGTGAACTGAAGTCTGAGTATACCGTGGTTATTGTGACCCATAATATGCAGCAGGCGGCACGTTGTTCTGACTCCACCGCATTTATGTATCTGGGGGAGTTGATCGAGTTCAGTGATACTGACACCTTGTTTACTGCACCGCAGAAAAAGCAGACTGAAGATTACATTACTGGCCGTTATGGTTGATAAGGGTGCATCATGGACAATCTGAATTTAAACAAACATATTTCTGGCCAGTTCAACGCAGAGCTTGAGTATATCCGCACCCAGGTGTTGACGATGGGTGGGCTGGTTGAACAGCAACTGAGTGATGCTATCACGGCGATGCATAACCAGGATGGTGAGCTGGCTAAACGGGTGATCGAGGGTGATGCCAAGGTCAATATGATGGAAGTAGCCATTGATGAAGCCTGTGTGCGTATCATTGCCAAGCGCCAGCCAACCGCCAGCGATTTACGCTTGGTGATGGCGATTATCAAGACCATTTCTGAACTGGAACGTATCGGTGACGTTGCAGATAAAATCTGCCGTACGGCACTGGAGAAATTTTCTCACCAGCATCAACCGCTGTTGGTCAGCCTGGAGTCTTTGGGGCGCCATACCGTTCAGATGCTGCATGATGTGCTGGATGCCTTTGCGCGTATGGATCTGGATGAAGCGATCCGTATTTACCGTGAAGACAAGAAGGTCGATCAGGAGTATGAGGGTATCGTGCGCCAGTTGATGACCTACATGATGGAAGATTCGCGTACCATTCCCAGTGTATTGACGGCGTTATTCTGTGCCCGTTCTATCGAACGTATCGGTGATCGTTGCCAGAACATTTGTGAATTTATCTTCTATTTCGTCAAGGGCCAGGATTTCCGCCATATCGGTGGGGATGCACTGGACAAATTACTGGCAGAAAGTAAAGGCGAGAAAAAAGAGTAATTTTATTAAAAAATTACTGTTAATGGCGCTGGAAACAGCGCCTTTCTTTTGTTTATCGAATTCACAACAGTTTATCGAATTTACAGCAGTTGGCCGATATTGACGTATTTGGTTTCCTGATATTCATCCAGGCCGATATCCGCCCCTTCGCGCCCCAGGCCTGACTCTTTCACCCCACCAAAAGGGGCGACCTCAGTAGAAATAATCCCTTCATTAATACCTACCATGCCGCTTTCCAATGCTTTGGTAACACGCAAGGCGCGCGCCAAATCACGGGTATACAGATAAGCCGCTAACCCAAAGGGGGTTGCGTTAGCTCGGGTGATGACTTCATCCTCATCGGTAAAGCGGAAACAGGCAGCCAGCGGGCCAAAGGTCTCTTCCTGCGCTAACCGCATCTGCTCTGTGGCGTTAGCCAACACCGTAGGTTGGAAGAATGATCCCCCTAAGTCGGCGCGCTTACCGCCGCACATCAGCTTCGCACCTAACTTCAGGGCGTCCTGTAGGTGTGCCTCCACTTTTTCTACTGCTTTGATATGGATTAGCGGCCCTTGTTGTGCTCCTGGCGTCATACCTGAAGCAACCTTTAACGCTTTTGCGGCATCCGTCAGTTTCTGGACAAAGCGGTCATAAATACCGTCCTGAATGTAGAAACGGTTAACACATATGCAAGTCTGCCCGCTGTTGCGGAATTTGGCGGCCATTGCGCCGGCAATGGCTACATCAAGATCGGCATCATCAAACACGATAAAAGGTGCATTACCGCCCAGTTCCAGAGACAGCTTTTTCACTGTATCTGCTGCTTGGCGCATTAATAACTTACCCACCGGCGTTGAACCAGTGAAAGAAATTTTACGCACTAGCGGGCTCGCCATCAGTGTTTCACCAATGGCGACGGTATCGCCGGAAACCGCATTAATCACCCCGGCTGGAACCCCGGCTTGTTGGGCTAATACAATCAACGCGAAAGCGCTGAGCGGAGTTTCATTGGCTGGCTTAATCACCGCAGTACAACCAGCCGCCAGTGCCGGGCCCAATTTGCGTGTCAGCATGGCTAATGGAAAGTTCCATGGCGTAATGGCCGCAATAACACCCACCGGCTCTTTAAAGGTGAGGATCTGATTGCCATTTTTGGTTGCCGGGATGGTTTTGCCATAGGCACGTTTAGCCTCTTCGGAAAACCATTCAATAAAGCTGGCGGCGTAAGCCACTTCGCCGATGGCTTCGCTGAGGACTTTACCTTGTTCGGTCACCATCAACTCAGCCAGTGCTTGTTGATGCTGCATGATCAACTGGAACCAGCGTCGCAAAATTTCTGACCGTGCTTTGGCGGTTTGAGCACGCCAGGCCGGTAGCGCCGCCGCTGCTGCGGCAATGGCAGCTTCAGTTTCTGCACGGCCAGCCAGGGCAACATCAGCAATTTTTTCACCACTGGCGGGATTATCGACGGGATACGTTTGTGGGGTCGTTTGCCACTGGCCATTGCAATACCAACCGGTACGCAGTAAGGAGGCATAAGCTGTCATGCAATATTCCTTGTTTCTAGGTTATCCACTGCAAAAAAACCGCGTGCTGGGCGGCTGTCACGCAGAATACGCTTGCCCGCGGTGTAGTCATTAATGACATCGCAAGGGGTGTAATTACGCTCCAGCTCATGCTGTTCTTCGTCATTGAGCTGGGTATCTAGTGCGGCAATGGCACTGTTGATCTGTTGTATCGAGTCGGCACCAACTAACATACAATCTACACCTGGGTGGTTAAGTACCCAGGCTTGAGCGACCTGTGCTGGTGGTATACCTCGTTGCTCAGCCACCCGGCTAACCGACTGCGCTATGTTAAGCGAAGTCGCATCAGCATACATTTCTTGGGTAAAAAAATCGGTCTTGTTGCGCACAGAGTTGAAATCGCAACTTAATAGCCCGCGAGCCAATGGGCTGAAGACTGAAATACCCAACCCCTGATCACGGCAAAACGGTATCATTTCACGCTCTTCCTCACGGTAAGCACAGTTGAGTTGCAGTTGCATATTAATGGGTTTGGTATAGCCATTACGCTCGCAATACCATAGGATTTTGGCTAACTGCCAGGTATACATGGTCGATACCCCAACATAGCGAGCCTTGCCAGAATGGACGATATCATTCATCGCTGCCCAGGTTTCTTCAATGGGGGTATTCACATCGAAGTAATGCAACATATAGATATCGACGTAATCGGTGCCCAAACGCTGCAAACTGGCATCGATACTGGCCATGATATGTTTACGTGAATGTCCCTGGTTGTTGAACCCCGCGCCAATCGGGTAGCCTACTTTGGTGGTCAGCACCAGTTCATCACGATTGGCAATGCGCTTGATCACCCGGCCCACCACTTCTTCACCCGCACCACTGGAGTAAAAATCCGCTAGATCAATAAAGTTAATCCCGTTTTCCAAAGCATGGCGGATCAGCGGTTCACTTTGTGCCTCATCGAAAATCCACGGTTTCCACTGTTTACTGCCCATATTCATGGTACCCAAGCACAAACGAGAAACTTTCAAACCACATTGACCCAGATTAATGTACTGCATGCTTCCCTCCTCAGGCTTTTGGGGTGTAGAACGGATTGCCCAACTGTGGCAGGGCTTCAGTCAATTGGTGGCGGGTCGGCAGTTTTTCCATTGCCGCCTGAATAGCTTGGGTACAGGCGAGGTAGTTGTTGTGATAGACCTCGTCAATATTGTTGCAACTGGGGTTGACCCAGTTAGCGGTGACAATACACCATTCATCTTCAGCCTCTGCGGGTAGGGTTCCTGACAGTAGTGCTTCAGTCACCGCCTTAGCGATAGCGGCTTGTGAGGCTCCCCAAGTTGAATTGCCGTGTAATTCACCGCTAATTTCCGCTTTATTGACATACAGCGTCATGGGTTTAGCCGGTACGTTAGGTTTAATTACCACCATAAATGGGCAGTGACCCTGGCTGGGGGATGCCAAGCTGGAAGAGAAAGCCTGGCCGACGACACCATTACGCGGTCCGATCATGATATTGATATGCGAGGCATTTACGCCGTTACCTGCAAACCCTTCTCCGATATACATTTCCACTTAAAGATCTCCTGTTTTTAACATAATGTTATTTAGCCACTGTGGCTAACGTGTTCTCTGTTTGAGGTTGCGAGCCCTGGGCGGCATCCACCAGGGTCAGTCCCTTGGTTTCTGGTGCCCAGGCAATGGAAACAACGGCGCCAATCATCAAGATAAAGGCCAGAATGGCGGTAGTCGTCGGCATGCCGAAATGCACGATAGACAGAGGCAACAGGCCTGTGCCAATGGCGGAGCCTAATCGACTCATGGAGGTTGAAAACCCCACGCCCATGGAGCGGACTTCGGTAGGGAAGCTTTCAGCGGGGAAAACGCCTACCAGATTACTGACTGCTGACATGACTAATGTAAAGGCGGCAAAAATGGCGATCAGCCAGGTTGTTTGGCTACCAGGAAGAATACTTAGCATCACCAGGCAGGCTGCGAGGAAGATAAACGAACCAATCAGGAAACCACGGCGTGAGCAAATCACCGTCAGAACAATTCCCAGCAAGGCTCCGACGATCAACAAGCCGTTAAGCAGCAGGTCAGTGGAGAAGTTATTGTCTAGCCCCATCACCTGCAAAATAGAGGGCAAGAAGGTATAGATGGCAAAGTAAGGGATCACCAGACAAACAAAGAACAGGCTGTTGAACGCGGTACGGCGACGGTATTTAGGCCCAAATAGTGACAAAAAGCGTTGTTTTGATATCACGGGGGCTTCATCAATCAACAGGACATGGGGGCCGAAGTATTTATGTACTATCGCCATGGCTTGTTCCCGTTGTCCTTTCCCCATCAACCAGCGCGGTGACTCCGGTGTACCGATACGCATTAACAGAATTAGCAGGGCGGGTATGGCAGAAGAGGAGAGCAACCAGCGCCAGGCATCGGGCCCTAATGCCGTTAGAAAATGGCCAGCAAAGCCCGCGGCAACATAGCCAAAGGTCCAGATCACACTGAATGAACCGAGTAATACACCTCGATGCTTACGGGGGGCGAACTCGGCCAGCATGGTGTGTCCTACTGAAAAATCCCCTCCTAACCCAATGCCTACCATCACTCGTAACAGAAACAGTTGTTCCGGTGTGGTGGCGAAGAACTGCAGGGCAGAGGCCAGCGTGATAACCACAAAGCTGAAACTGAAGATTTTCTGGCGGCCAATATAATCAGAGATCCAGCCGAGGACCAAACTGCCGATAAATAGCCCAATCAGTGCAGAACTACCAAGCAACCCCTCCCAAAAAGGGGTGAGGCCCATTTGTGGTTTGATTTGTGCCAAGGCGAAGCCGATAACACCGAGTACATAGCCATCCGTAAAATGTGCACCAAAGGTTAGCCCGGCGATTTTGATATGGAACCGATTTAACGGCACATCATCCATACGGATGGATTGTTGGGTTAAAGTTTGCATTTACCTGTCCTCCTGTTGGGAACGGTACGGGTATACCGTTGGTCGGTATTGCTAATTGATTTTTCCTACTCCCATGCATTGACCTTTATGAGTGCCAAAGATGAGAGGAGCGAGTCATCAATTGGCAATGTGAAATGCCTTGATGTTATTTTTTTGTTTTTATTTGGTTGCTAATGTGAGCATAAAGGAAGCGATAGGCGAGTGCGTTTTAGTCATACCCCTCAGCAGAGAATGCATGTGACTCACCTCTGGTTTTATGGAAATAAACGCTGCAAGGGATAAAAACATGCATCAAATTAATAACATGTAATTAACAAAGCGATGTCTGTTGGCGAGGTAAATGGATTGTGAGAAAGCTCCCATCACTCAGCATGTTGCGTGTTTTTGAGGAAACTTGTCGGACATTAAGTTTCAGTAAGGCGGCTGAAGCACTATTCATTACTCAGAGTGCAGCCAGCCGACAAATGAAACAGTTTGAAGAGTTTCTCGGTAAGTTACTGTTTGTACGTAGTCATTACGGTTTGTCACTCACGCAGGATGCCATGTTGTTATTGCCCGTAGTGCGGCAAGCGCTGGATATTCTGGAAGAAGGGATATGTCATGTGCGATTACACAATCCATTGCAGCACTTAAGGTTACAAGTCGCGCCTACTTTTGCTACCCGTTGGTTGGCTCCACGGCTAGTCGAGTTGCGTCAACACAACACCCAGTTACAAATTGCGTTAATCAGTGAGGCTCGACAAAAATATTGTGATTTTGATTGTGCAGTGCGCTTTGGTCGATTGACCGACAGCATTAATGGGGAATGGTTATGCCATGAACAGTTAGTGCTGGTGGGAAGCCCATTATTGATGATCAATGGCGTGTTTCCGCCGCTCAATAGTCAGCCGCAATTACATATTCTTGATGGTGATAGCCGGATGGACACTTGGCAACGCTGGTTGGATGCAGCGGGTCGCAGTGAAGTACAAGATCGTGGGGGATTGGAGTTTAGTACACAGGATCAGGTCATCAACGCCTGTATCACCGGGGCTGGCTATGCCGTATTGGATAAAATGATGATCCATAATGAACTGCATGGTGGCTTGCTGATGTTGTTTTCACCATTGGCAGTTAAGAGTACCCATGGCTATTGGTTGGAGATCCCTCCTGGTAAGCGGGAATTACCACGGGTGGGTTATTTTCGCGATTGGCTATGGTCGGAAATTAGCCGGGCAGAACCGGCTAGAGCATTGGTCGTTAATGGGTAAGTTGCCAACCACGTTGTTGCCACAGAAGGGGTAACTGTGACAGATGGTCAAACATGGTCACCAGAGGATGGTCGATGGGTTTATTGTGTGGATCGGCACAGAAGTAGAACACCGGGATCCCTGCAGCAATACCCGCCTGTGCACCCGCGGCAGAATCGTCCACCAGAATGCAGCGCTCAACCGCCACCTGCATTTGCTGGGCAGCATGGAAAACGATGGCCGGATCGGGTTTCCAGCGTTGGATATCGTAACCGCTGAATAATCGGTCATCGAAATAGGAAAGCATCTGGGTCAGCCCCAGCGAATGTTGCATTTTGCTGACGGGCCCGTTGGATACAGTACATATAGGGGCTTTCATTTGTGCCAATAATGCTTGCGCACCGGCAATGGGTTGCAGCTCGGCATCGAACAGGCGTGCAACCTCTTGGCGATAGATCGGTTCTAATTGTGTTTGCGGCAGAGTCACGCCCTGTTCGGCACTGATTTTTTCGATGATTTCGTTGAGTTTTACCCCTTTGTATTTTTTAAATATTTCTTCTAGCGAAACCTCAATATCATAATGGGCAAACATATGCACATAAGCCTTACTGCACAACACTTCACTGTCTACTAGCGTGCCATCACAATCAAATAAAACACATTCAACCTGACTCATTGGAATATCTGCCTTCGGCTAACTGATGATGGCTGTCACTTTAACTGGATTATTTATCTCCGTCATCATGCAAGCTGAAGGGGAATGTTTTAGCGGTTGCCGCCCAGTGTCATTTACCGCTAACGGTTATGGCTGATGAATATGAATAAATACAATCTGTTGAATTTTTTAGCCGTACAGATGGCGAAAAAAAGCGATGGGTGAGATCAAAAACCCTATTTTTTGTTATAGGATAGCAACCGACACTTCATCCCCCTGTTCGGAATACTGATAATGAGCAAACAAGACATCAGCCTTGATGCTAATCAAGGCTTGCTTGAGCGCGTTTTTAAACTCAAGCAGCATGGAACCACGGTACGCACGGAAACGATTGCCGGAATCACCACTTTTTTAACCATGGTCTATATCGTGTTCGTCAACCCGCAGATCTTGGGGGCGGCGGGTATGGATACTCGAGCGGTATTTGTCACTACCTGCCTGATCGCTGCTTTTGGCAGCATTTTTATGGGTCTATTGGCTAACTTGCCGGTAGCTTTGGCACCAGCAATGGGCTTGAATGCTTTCTTCGCGTTTGTGGTGGTGGGTGCGATGGGCATTTCATGGCAGGTTGCGATGGGCGCTATTTTTTGGGGGGCTGTCGGTTTCTTTTTACTGACGGTATTCCGTATCCGTTACTGGATGGTAGCCAATATCCCACTTAGCCTGCGCGTGGGGATCACCAGTGGTATTGGCTTGTTCATTGCCATGATGGGGTTGAAAAATGCCGGTATCGTGGTCGCTAATCCTGATACGCTGGTGGCGGTAGGGAACCTGACTTCTCACAGTGTTCTGCTGGGTGCGCTGGGGTTTTTTATCATCGCCGTTCTGGCCTCGCGTAATATTCATGCCGCGGTGCTGGTTTCCATCGTGGTCACCACCTTGATCGGTTGGCTATTGGGTGATGTACAGTATGCTGGCATATTCTCTATGCCGCCAGATATCACTACCGTTGTCGGTCAGGTGAATATTACCGGGGCACTGGATCTTGGCTTGGCTGGGGTGATTTTTGCCTTTATGCTGGTTAACCTGTTTGACTCATCCGGTACCCTGATTGGGGTGACCGACAAGGCGGGGCTAACCGATGAAAACGGTAAATTCCCACGTATGAAGCAGGCGCTGTATGTTGATAGTATCAGCTCCGTAGCAGGGGCATTTATTGGTACTTCTTCAGTCACGGCTTATATTGAAAGTTCTTCTGGTGTCGCTATCGGTGGTCGCACCGGTCTGACCGCCGTGATAGTCGGGCTGTTGTTCCTGTTGGTGATTTTCCTGTCGCCATTAGCTTCGATGGTGCCGGCTTATGCTGCTGCGGGTGCTTTGATCTATGTTGGGGTTCTGATGACCTCCAGCTTGGCACGCGTAAAATGGGAAGATATGACTGAAGCGGTTCCTGCCTTTGTTACCGCCGCTATGATGCCTTTTAGCTTCTCGATTACTGAAGGGATTGCGCTGGGCTTTATCTCTTATTGTGTGATGAAGCTGGGTACTGGTCGTTGGCGTGAAATCAGCCCTTGTGTGATTGTCGTGGCGCTGTTGTTTGTGCTCAAAATCGTGTTTGTTGATGGGCATTGATCAAAAAGAATAAGCGGTGCTTGAGCACCGCTGGTTCAAGTCGTCAATCATTGCAGCAGTAAGTATCCCCGTTTTTCTATCAGGCTCCCGGTGATGCATCGGCGCTTTTGCCCATCACCCAACGCAATGGTTGCTGGAAGTGTAGCGGCCAGTTTCCTTGTGTATCTTCTCTCAGGTTAAAACTTGCCGTCTTGGTCAGATTCTGATTACTGAACAGGTTGGTAAAATGCAGAGCCAGAGCTTTGCCATTAAAGTTTTGATGGCCATAATAGGCGATCATAATGCGTTTATTCTCTGCTAATGAATATGATGCTGGCGGGATTTTCCCTTGTGGTGTAATCAGTAAAGCGCCGGCGTAAAATTGCGGGTATTTTGCCATCAGATTACCCGCGTGCAGCGCGCCTTGGCCGCGAGCGGTAAGGTAGACCTGATGAGGGTTAAGCTTCAGTTTAGGGGTGAGCTCCTGCAGGGTACGTTGAATCGCGCTATGGGTGCTCTCTTCGCTATCGATAGACCAGCGGAAGCTATTCTCGGCAAGCATTTGAGTACCGTTTAACTCAATATAGGCAACACCTGCTTCAGCAAAAAGCAATCGATCTTTAGGGGTGATATTAGCGGCTCTGCCATAAGGGTGCAGGTAGATAACGGTTGGCCAACCGGTGGCAGGAGGTGAGCCATTCGGGACAGAATACTGTGCTTTACCCTCAAACGGCGAAGCATATAGCTGATAGCGTGTTTTGGCCTCAGCGAGGATGGAACGATAAGTCTCACTTTGCTGAAGGCTATTGAATGCGTTGTTTTCCAGCAGATTATAGTAATACCACAATCCCCGTTTGGCACTGAGTTGCAAATAGTGTTCCGCCAGTTCTGTTTGGCCTTTTTGTGCAGAGGTAGCGGCCAATTGAAAAGGAACCCAGACATTGCGTTTATCTTCGTGTATCAGTGACAGATACAATGGCATCGTTTCTGCTTTTTTGTCCTCCAGGCTATGGACAGATCGCGGCAATGGCATCATCAGTGAGCTATTGGCTGGCAGGTTCAGCGGTTCTTCCCCGGGGGGATAGCGCATTTCGCTGGCAAGTAATGGACTGGTGATAAAAAATAGCAATAGAGTAAAAATAACAGCATGCATAATATTATTGCTTTGTTTATTAAGAACATTAATTCTAATAGTGATTAAAAATCGGCACATTGGGTTGATACTCCCCTTTATTCAGGCTGAGGTTGTCAGCCATCGAGCGAGATCCCCTAAAGGGTCGAGTTATGCAACCGACACTCACTTGCGGCTTGAATAATGACGGATATCGATAACTCCTACGTCAAGATTGTGCCATACCAATAGTAAATTTGTTTTGTAAAATTTGCCCAAAAAACAGTGCAAAATATCGACAGCTTGGTTAATTTATTGTTTTATAAAAACATATCATTGTAATAATAACCAAGCGAATGAGTAAAAATGTGATCGGGTGCGAACACCCATAGCGGCATAATTGGTTGGTAAGATTGAAGGTATTGGCAGGATAAATGTCAAAACCGAGAACGATGGAACCGATATTGATGTCGGTTCCATGGCTTGTTCAACCTAGGCAGTGTTATTTGTCTTTTTTAACGATTGCCTTGAGGGCCGCGATATTGGCAAGTGCGCCTTCGGCTTCTTTTAAACGGCGACGTTGTTCTGCAAAGCGGTCAAACTCCAATTTCGCCTTGTCATCAGCATCCTTTTTGGAGATTTTTCCCGCTCCGCTTAATACGTCCCGATCATTAAAATTTAAAAACTGATCCAGCTTATCGGCCCAATCTTGCAAGAACACTTGTTTGCGGCGTAGTGCTTGGTCCTCGGCAAAGTCGAGCCACATGTTGACGATGCGATTAAGCTCTTTGATTTCGTCTTCACGCAGATAGTTTTTCGCGATGGTGACATCGGTCTTACGCACTTCATCGCCTTTATAGCTGGTTAAGCCTATGTCCGGCTTATTGGCATCCACACGGCTCGCGATAAGCTCAGCGGCCGTCATATGCGTACAGGCATAATGCAACTTGTTCTGGATGATCTGGAAGAAGCGGTTGGTCTCTTGGTTGGATGGCTCGTAATCGGCAGCCATAGTAAAGATTTCTTTGACTCGCAGATAAACACGACGCTCACTCGCTCGGATATCGCGAATGCGTTCCAGCATTTCATCAAAGTAATCTGGTACCGCAGAATGACCAACGGGGGGATTTTTCAGGCGCTCGTCATCCATAGCGAATCCCTTTATTAGGTATTCTTTCAGGACTTGCGTTGCCCATTGGCGGAACTGCGTACCTCGTTGAGAACGAACCCTGTAGCCAACAGCCAAAATTGCATCGAGATTGTAGTGATCGATTTCGCGAGAAACTTGACGAGTTCCTTCCAATCGAACTATCCGGAATTTCCGGATAGTTGCGTTTTGTACAAGCTCACCCTCGTTGTAGATATTGATTAGATGTTCATTAATTGTGCGAACATCTTTATCATAAAGCTCAGCCATTGCAGCCTGAGAAAGCCACAATGTATCAGATTCAAATCGGCACTCGACGCGTGTTTGGCCGTCAGCAATTGTAAACAGGACAAATTCGCCATGCGGAGCTTGTGGGGTGTTATCTGTCATTGAATCACCTCTTAGTTGGGGTGTTCGCGGCACCTGATTGCTACTATCTCGAAGAGTATGAGCTAGTTCAAGTTATTCATTGTTTGTATCCCCATCACTGAGTGTGTCCGGGTTTTTCAGTGACTTTTTGTCCGCGGATGCTAATTGTCGTTCGACCTTTTTCACATCTTCTGAAGGTGGTAAATGTTCTGGTCGTATACCTCGGCTTAATAGTGTTTGGCGTACAGCATCGTTATTGGTTACATGCTCGATAGATATTTGCTGCTCGCGGGTCATCTGTTGTGTGCGACCAGATAGCAGGCGTAACGAGTAAGCATCACATCGTCGATTTCTCGTTGGCTGCCTGAACCTAGCTCGACCATTTTCCCGACGTCGGCAAAATGGTCTGCAATGGCATGACCGCTGATTTCACTAGCGGTTTTGGCCTTTGATATGACGCTAACTATCTGGTTAACTACCCGATTACCTGAATGTTTTATGTACATCCCAATGAATTACAGTAACTATTGAACGAGTAAAAAGTAGCAAAGGACACGTTAATCAGTAAGGGAAAGAGCACATGCAGATACCCACGTTAAAAACAGAACGTTTGCTGTTAAAGCCATTAGTTGCCGAAGATGCACCTCAGATTCAGGAGCTCTATCCACGCTGGGAAATTGTCCGCTATATGGTGTCATCGGTTCCCTGGCCCTATCCTGACGATGGTGCAGCCCATTACGTTAATAACGTCGCGCTGCCAGCTATGGCAAAAGGACTCGCCTGGGTTTGGACCATACGGCATCAGGATAATCCTGACAATTTAATCGGCGTTATCTGCCTAGACGATGCGGAAAATAATAATCGTGGTTTCTGGTTGGCACCTGAGTATCAGGGGCAGGGATTAATGCGCGAAGCCAGTATGGCGGCGACAGATTACTGGTTTAATACGTTGAACAGGCCAGTATTGCGTGCTCCGAAAGCGACTGAGAATACACGTTCTCTGCACATTTCAGCCAGTAGCGGCATGCGACTAATCAAAACGGAAAAGAGACAGTTTGTCAGCGGGCTTCTGGACTCACAGTTGTGGGAGATTACTCGTGATGAGTGGAATGCCTATCACTCAAGTTAACAGGATATGATGGCCGCTTTTCGTTCATAGTGGCCTAAAACTAAAGGTTCTCCATATAGTGGAACGCTTTCATCAGTTCTTGTTCAGTGAGTGGTGATACCAAACTTGCCCCGGAATCCTTCTCGACTTTTATCAAAAGCTGACGGCGGGTAATCCCCAACTTGTTCGCCACATGGTTAGCACAACTTCGTGCGTGGGAAGCTCGGTGTGCCAAGGGGCTTGTTGTATCCAAAACTTTTGCTCTTGATGATGAATGAGACATTGTTAATTCCTTTAGCAGATATTTTTGCTCATTCTGACACTTTCCGAAAGGCAGAATCATGGAGATTGACCTTCGGCTTCTAGCGGAAATGCGGCAGCCGTTATTATGTAATCCCTTTGAGTTTAAAGGCGAGTGACACCCAACCTTAATCCCCAATTTATTTTTCGGCAGCATTAGGAGAAAAACTGTTTTTTATCGGGATAGTGATCAGAACTCCGGTGAATCATACCTATTCATCGGGCTAGCAATCGTTAACTTTCTTTGCTGAACCTCTCTGCCTGTCGAGTCATGAGGTCCATGCGTTCATGAAAAATCGCTACGACCAATGCGGGCGCACTGCCGCGTGGCAGGCAGAAGACATAGTGATGTTCACAATGTGCCATCCGTAACTCAGGAAAGAGTTCACTCATATCTTTGAAAGCGCCGCGCCCGGCTGCTAGGTTGGCAATGCCATGTTCCAGCCTAGCGATATAGTTGCGTACCTGCGTGGTACCCCACTGCTTACGTGTGTAGCGGATGATGCCGCGTAGATCTGCTTCCGCCTCTACCGTGAGGAGGTAGGTTTTCAAGTATGATCCCCGTCAAGTTCTTCATCAAGAATTTCGCCGATGTCTTTGGTGGACACCTTCCCCGCTAGCCCGTCGTTGATGCGGTTTCCTAGCAGGTTTTTCAGTTCCTTCCATGCCTGATCAGCATCTGTATCGCCGGGGAACAAACGTTCGAGAGCGTATTGCTTGATGGTTTTACCTTGTAGGGCTGCCAGCGCCTTCAGGCTTTGGTGCTGTTGGTCTGTTATGTCTATTGTCAGGCGGCTCATAGGATCATCTCCTTTAAAATACACAAACCCACATTAGCACATATGTGGGTTTGTGGCTAATCACCTTACGTCCTTCCACAATCTGCGCATCAATAAAATCAGCTCAGTATGTTAGATCAGTCTGTTTGATCTTACCCACGAACAATGGACATAAAAATGGTGGATGTGTATGGATGTTTTAGGGGGTGGACAGTAATGCGTACTAACAGCCAGTTTTAGCCATGGCTTATTATACTGTTCCAGAAGTCATTCATGATCAGCTCAATCTCAGCCATATCGTCCACATCAGATTGTCGCGCGATAGCGTCAGTCAGACGTTCTCTATCGAGACTTATCAACTCTGCCAAAGATGAGTGCTCACTAATCGCCGCGATATCTTTGCCCAGCAGAACAGCTCCCATACGTACCGGATTCCAGTCCAAGTTTTCACCTTCAACGGCGGAGGAATAGATACGCTCATCTTCTATAGCGCTATATTCACGAATAATTTTATAGAGATCGGTTGCGTCTTTAGCACTACCATGCCCGCGATCGCGCCAGGCAAAAAGTTTTAACAGCGCTAACCCCGGCAGGGAGCAAAACGGCAGCTTTTCTCCATTCGTCAGTTGCACGGTTACAGTATGAGAAAATGCCTCACTAAATCCATCCACTGACATAATGATTTCACGTTTCAGCGGCCAATGCTCCTGCCGTGAACATGATGGAGCAGAATTTCACGCGCCGTCGCTCCCGCAATAAAAAACGGGATCTCCTGAGCTGCGCAAATTCGCTTTATCTGGGTGAACAGGGCTTCAGTAGCTGAAAAGATCGGATTCACTAAGGTGAAGATATTTGTCATTGATTATCCTTGCTGCTTCCCGGTTTCTATCATCGCCGCTTGCCAGTAGTTCGGCCACACACAACATCGCTTCTGCTTGATGGTTCAGGGTAAAGTTCCCCCAGAAACAGGAAATCAGTTGCAGTTTCCCACCAGGAACAGGTTTTAGTCCTAGTTCCTTTCGTCTTTGTAACAATGGGTGAGGCGTAAAAATCACGCCGTTTTCTGGTAGCAGGTATCCACCGCTCAGTTCTGCGGCTGCAATCTCGCCGCTCCAGTATTCATCGGCCGCAAGTGTTATCTTATCCCATGAAGCAGGCGTAGGTAGGGAAAGAAAATCCAGCTTCGGGCGCAGGGCGGTGGCATAGTCTTTTAGCCACAAAACCTGTAATTCGCCTTCATTCATTAAGCGGCGCCCCTGCTGTGATTTGCGGAAATAGCGACGCGCCTCAAGGAAATTGAAAGCTTTGCTGACCATTCCCAAAGAGATACCCGCTTTCTGCGCCAAGCTGCGGTAAGTATCGTTGAGGCTTTCCGGGCAGGATAACAGCACAAAAAGCAGCTTCATTACTCCTTCAGCAAAATGACTACTGACAGCTACAGGTTTCTTTTCATATCGACCATCAATAAACAGATATAACCCCGGAACCTGGATACGGGCATTCCCGGCGGTATCGATAAAATTAATCTGGTTATCCACGCAATATTCCACCAGTGCGGACGTCAGCCGGTTGCACACCAGTAATATAGGAAAACCCTCAGATAAGAGAGGGGACATTTTACGGATAGCGATCAGCGACTCTTTGCGATGGATATGCTTTACTTCCAGGGAAAAATTCGCCATCTCTCCTCCTAGCCCTATCAGCCTGCCCCAGCCGTCATGTATGTCATGTTTGTTGCCAATTTCATACTGCAATAGGAAGCCTTTTGGCAGGTTTTCTACAGCATCAGACAGAAGCTGTTCTTCTTTCATTTGTTCAGACCTTTATCTTGTTCATGAATCATGAACAAGATAATATTATGAACAATCGGGGAGGGAAGCAACGCAAGTTTAAAAAAAACACAAGTCAGGGATGTTACTCGATCAACCATTCGTACGGTGTTTTCTACTTCATCTGCCGCTCAACTGCTGAATCCCCTGGTATGCACTGATGGGGTGTAGTTGCAGATGTTCTAAACCCTATGTTTTCTGATAAGCATTGAGAATCTGTAATCAGCCCGTAAATTAGGCCCATTCCGGCATGCTTACTTTGCCAGCGTTTGGCGAACGCTTTTCCCGTTGTTGGGGCCATTTAGGAAGTGAGTAGGCAGTAAAAACCCGCATTAACAGGCAGTTAATGCGGGTTAGTGAACATTTATGGAGCAGTATGGATAAGTAATCACTTACCAATGCAAAAGCTGGAAAAGATACGCCCGAGCAGGTCATCAGAGGTAAATTCACCGGTGATTTCGCTTAATGCTCGTTGTGCCAGGCGCAGTTCTTCGGCAAGTAACTCCCCCGCGTAAGCACTCACTAACTGTTCTTTCCCCTGAGCGAGATGTTCGTCTGCTTGTTCCAATGCCTGCAAATGGCGGCGGCGGGCCAGGAAGCCACCTTCGGTATTGTTGGTAAAGCCCATGCTCTGCTTGAGGTGGTTACGTAACAGCTCGAGCCCTTCACCGGTACGGGCGGAAAGACGTATAAGTGAGTGACCATTCACTTCACTCATGCCCAGTTCTTCACCCGTAATATCCGCTTTGTTGCGCACCACGGTGATCGGCAAGCGGGTTGGCAGGCGTGCCATAAACTCAGGCCAAATCTCGCTAGGCTCGGTCGCGCTGGTGGTGGTGCCATCCACCATAAACAGCACGCGGTCTGCTTGCTCGATCTCATTCCACGCACGTTCGATACCAATACGCTCCACTTCGTCCATGGCATCCCGCAGGCCTGCAGTATCGATAATATGTAGTGGCATACCGTCGATATGAATATGTTCACGCAGTACATCACGGGTGGTACCGGCAATATCGGTCACAATGGCGGCTTCACGCCCTGCTAACGCATTCAACAGGCTGGATTTCCCGGCATTGGGCCGCCCGGCAATCACGACTTTCATCCCTTCACGCAATAAGCTGCCCTGGCGTGCTTCTGCCCGCACGTTATCCAGGTCGGCGATAACACGATTAAGCTGCGCTTCGATTTTGCCATCTGAAAGAAAGTCAATTTCCTCATCAGGAAAGTCGATTGCCGCTTCTACGTAGATACGCAGGTGAGTGAGTGCTTCCACCAGTTGGTGGATACGGCTAGAAAACGCCCCTTGTAACGAGTTCATCGCCGAGCGTGCCGCTTGCTCTGAGCTGGCATCGATCAAGTCGGCAATGGCCTCGGCCTGGGCCAGATCCAGTTTGTCATTGAGGAACGCGCGCTCTGAGAATTCACCCGGGCGGGCAATGCGTACACGGGGTAACGCCAGCACACGTTTTAGCAACAAATCGAGAATAACCGGCCCACCGTGCCCCTGAAGTTCCAGGACATCTTCACCGGTAAAGGAATTGGGGGCCGGGAACCACAGCGCAATACCCTGATCCAGGGTACTGCCATCGGCATCGCGGAATGGCAGATAATCGGCATGACGTGGTTTGGGCAGTTTGCCAAGCAGCGCCAGAGCCACCTCTTTGGCGTCATGGCCTGAGATGCGCAGAATGCCTACACCGCCACGCCCAGGTGGTGTGGCAATGGCCGTGATGGTATCAGAGTTGTTCATTGCCGGTTATCTCTCAATAATATGCATGTAAAAAGGCGGCCTAGATGACCGCCTTACATTGGCTTGTTATGCCCTTCGTCAATAAAGCTGCAGCGGTGTTACTGGCTACAGCTTGGATGAACTCAGGGATAAAGCTGTATTATGCCTTTTTGTTATCGCGGCTATGCAGGCCACGTTTTTCCAGCCCGCGATAAATCAACTGCTGCTGGATGATGGTCACCAAGTTACTGACGGTATAGTACAGCACCAGACCAGACGGGAACCACAGGAAGAACACTGTGAAGATCACCGGCATAAAGGTCATGATTTTCTGCTGCATTGGGTCAGTCACAGTAGTAGGCGACATCTTCTGGATGAAGAACATCGTCACACCCATCAGCAACGGCAGGATGTAGTACGGATCCTGTGCTGATAAGTCATGAATCCACAAGATAAACGGCGCATGGCGCAGTTCAACCGAGCTCATCAGCATGTAGTACAGCGCCAGGAAGATTGGCATCTGGATGAGCAGCGGCAAGCAACCCCCCAGAGGGTTTACTTTTTCCGCTTTGTACAGCGCCATCATCTCTTGGCTCATACGCTGCTTGTCATCACCAATACGCTCACGCATTGCCTGCAGTTTTGGCTGCAGCATGCGCATTTTGGCCATCGATGTGTACTGCGCTTTGGTTAGCGGGTACATGATGCCACGTACGATAAAGGTGATGATGATGATTGAGAAACCCCAGTTGCCGATAAATCCGTTGATGAACTTCAGCAATTTGAACAGTGGTTGAGACAAAAACCACAACCAGCCGTAATCCACCGTCAAATCCAGATGGGGTGCCAGCGTGGCCATTTTATCTTGCAGTTCCGGGCCTACCCATAAGGTGGCATTCAGTTGTTTCTCAGCACCTGGCGCTACCACAACCGGCGTTGCTTTGAAGCCGATGGTAGACAGATTATCGCCTGGTTTGGCGGTATAGAAGGTATTTTGACCTTCCGTCTGAGGTATCCAGGCTGTAGCAAAATATTGCTGCAACATGGCAACCCAACCACCCTGGGTGGTGATATTCAGGTTCTCTTCTTTATCAAACGCATACTTTTGGTATTTGTTGTCACTGGAAGAGTAAGCCGCGCCACGGAAGGTGTGCAGTGCAAAATTACTGCTGCCAGTATCGCGGTGTTGCGGCAACTGTGTGGTTTGCTTCAGTTGACCAAATAGCGTCAATTCAAGTGGAGACGCACTTTTGTTAACAATGGAGTAATCCACACCAATGGCATAATGGTTACGCTTGAGCACAAAGGTTTTGGTGAACAACGAGCCGTCTTTACCGGTAAAGGTCAGTGGGATCCGCAGCTCATCCTGACCATCAGCTAAGGTGAAAGTATCTTGTGCGGCTGTGAAGAGAGGACGCTCACCGTTGGCAGGATTATCTGGCCCGTCTCTGCCGGTCAGGCCACTTTGCGCCTGATAAACAAATCCTGGCGTAGTTTCCAGCAATTCGAATGGCGTCACTGACCCCAGGGACTCTGGGTAGGCCAGCAGTTTAGCCTGCTCAATGTCACCACCACGAGTATTGATGGTCAACGACAGCACATCTGTATTAACGGTAATCAATTTACCTTGGCCACTGGCTGGCACAGCCTGGCTTGCGGTATCACCGCTTGTAGGGTTCGTTGTCTGTTGCGTGGTCTGGGGTGCTGGCTGCGGACTGTTATCCTTTTGCCAAGCATCCCAAATCAGAAAAGACACGAACAGAAAAGCGATGAGAAGAAGATTGCGTTGCGAATCCATCGTTAGTGTTCTCTGTTATCGTTGGTTTTCGGTGGTACGGGATCATCGCCACCTGGGTTCAAAGGATGGCATTTTAATACGCGTTTCAATGTCAACCAACTGCCTTTTAACATCCCAAACCTGCTTAATGCCTCAATTGCGTAATGAGAACATGTCGGCTGGAAGCGACAGCGTGGCCCAAGCAGTGGGCTCAATACGAGTTGATAACCCCGTACCACCCCAATCAAGATGCGGGAGCCAAGCGACAATGGCGACGCCATAATTTTTCCAAAACTTCCGTCAGTGCACGGTTATCCAACTCAGCTATCCCCTTTTTGGCAACCACGACAAAATCCATCGCTGGTAATTGGTGCTGGCGTAAACGGAAACTTTCGCGTGTCAGGCGTTTGATCCGGTTACGTTCATGCGCACGCTTGACGTGTTTTTTGGCGACAGTAAGACCGATGCGGGGATGCCCCAGCAGGTTTTGGCGGCCGAGGATGGTGATTTGCGGCGTGCCAGCTCTTTGTGGCTGCTGGAAGACGAAAGTGAAATGAGTGGGAGTTAACAAACGTAACTCCCTGGGAAAAGCGAGCTTAACCACTCAGGGGGTTAGCTTTTATTACTTAGAAACAGTCAGACGAGTACGGCCTTTTGCACGACGGCGGGCCAGAACTTGACGACCATTTTTAGTGGCCATACGAGCACGGAAACCGTGGCTACGGTTACGCTTCAGTACGGACGGTTGGAAAGTGCGTTTCATAGCGATTTCTACCTAAACTTAAATGAATTACTAATATAGTCATCATACTTCAAGTGACCGGGGTGTTGGCTTGTGTCCACTAGCCTCAGTCGCATCATTTTCTATGCTTCTGGCGACTCTCGACCTTGCTGCCTACATCCCACTCGAATTATGTAGAGTATAAGTCAAATGCGTTTGACTACTCGGCGTGAAGATGACCGACGCCTCAATCGCAATATAAAGAGGCGGGATTGTAATAATTGTACAGCCCTGAGTCAATTCACATCGCGCCCCTTTCATCTTTCAGGCCGCAGTTTTGCTGCCTGTCATTTGAAATTGATGGGGGTAGTCTACTTGGTTGTTAGCCAAGTAAAGCACGGTCTTGGCCCATAATCACCGCAGGATCCTGTCTGGTAAATAACCCGACCAATCAGAACCAAGTATCACACGTGGGCGAAGATTATACGGACTCAAGGGTAAATCACAAGGATCTCCGTGCGATCCTCGGCATTTTTCGCCAGGATCCTGGTGGATAACCCAGTACAACGGGCTTATGGTGTGAAAAAGAAGGCGATCGACTACCGTGATTGCAGCGGTTGCTTTCTGTTGGTTAAAATATCACCACACGCTCTTGGCTGTGGATAAAATGGATCTAATCTGTGATGAAGGAGAGGATCTCTTGCTCGGATTGCGCTATGATCCGTCATTCGGATCCCGATCCTAAACAGGGATCATCAGGTTATGCTACCAAGGTGTTCCACATGCTTCTAGCGGTTTTCAGCCGATGAAGGCCTGTGGGCATCATCATGAGTGATAAAAAAGTAACCTGATCCTTTTCTTTTTATTTTTGATCTTGTTCGAGTGGAGTCCGCCGTGTCACTTTCGCTTTGGCAGCAGTGCCTTGCCCGATTGCAGGATGAGTTACCAGCCACAGAATTTAGTATGTGGATACGCCCATTACAGGCGGAACTGAGTGACAATACTCTGGCGCTGTATGCGCCCAATCGTTTTGTGCTGGATTGGGTGCGCGATAAGTACTTAAACAATATCAATGGGCTGCTTAATGATTTTTGTGGGACTGATGTGCCACTATTGCGTTTTGAGGTGGGCAGTAAACCTCTGACACGAACGATAAGTCAGGCGGCTACGGCCAGCGTCAACAATGCACCGGCAGCCCCAGTGGCCCGTACTGCGGCACCTTCTCGTCACAGTTGGGATAATGCCGCACCGCCACCCGAGCTTTCTTACCGTTCCAATGTTAACCCCAAACATACTTTCGATAACTTCGTTGAAGGTAAGTCGAACCAACTGGCGCGCGCTGCGGCTCGGCAAGTGGCAGATAACCCTGGTGGGGCTTATAACCCACTCTTCCTGTATGGTGGAACCGGCTTGGGTAAAACTCACCTGTTGCATGCGGTGGGCAATGGCATCATGGCGCGTAAAGCCAATGCCAAAGTGGTTTATATGCACTCGGAACGTTTTGTGCAGGATATGGTTAAGGCGTTGCAGAATAACGCGATTGAAGAATTCAAGCGCTACTACCGTTCGGTGGATGCGTTGCTGATCGATGACATTCAGTTTTTTGCCAATAAAGAGCGTTCGCAGGAAGAGTTTTTCCATACTTTTAACGCGTTGTTGGAAGGCAACCAACAGATCATCCTCACTTCTGACCGTTATCCTAAAGAGATTAACGGGGTGGAAGATCGTTTGAAGTCTCGCTTTGGTTGGGGCCTGACGGTGGCAATTGAACCACCAGAGCTGGAAACCCGCGTGGCGATCCTGATGAAAAAGGCAGATGAAAACAATATTCGTTTGCCGGGTGAAGTGGCGTTCTTTATCGCTAAACGTCTACGTTCCAACGTGCGTGAACTGGAAGGGGCGTTGAACCGGGTGATTGCCAATGCTAATTTTACTGGCCGCGCCATTACCATTGATTTCGTGCGTGAAGCGTTGCGCGATCTACTGGCGTTGCAGGAAAAGCTGGTCACTATCGATAATATTCAAAAGACGGTGGCAGAGTATTATAAAATAAAAGTAGCGGATCTGCTGTCGAAGCGGCGTTCCCGTTCCGTTGCTCGCCCGCGCCAGATGGCGATGGCATTGTCAAAGGAACTCACCAACCACAGCTTGCCAGAAATCGGCGATGCGTTTGGTGGCCGCGACCATACCACGGTGTTGCACGCCTGCCGGAAAATTGAGCAGCTGCGTGAAGAAAGTCACGACATCAAAGAAGATTTTTCCAATTTAATCAGAACATTGTCGTCATAGCGCATATGAAATTTATCGTTGAACGTGAGCATCTGCTAAAACCGCTGCAACAGGTGAGTAGCCCACTGGGTGGCCGCCCAACGTTGCCAATTCTGGGTAACCTGTTATTGCAGGTAACGGAAGGTTCTCTATTGTTGACGGGAACCGATCTGGAAATGGAGATGGTGGCACGCGTCTCTCTCTCCCAGCCCTATGAAGTGGGGGCGACCACCGTCCCTGCACGTAAATTTTTTGATATCTGCCGGGGTTTACCGGAAGGTGCCGAGATTACCGTCACGCTTGAAAGTGAGCGCATGTTGGTGCGTTCTGGCCGTAGTCGTTTTTCATTATCCACGCTACCGGCGGTAGACTTTCCGAATCTGGATGATTGGCAGAGTGAAGTGGAGTTCACGCTACCGCAGGCGACCTTAAAGCGCCTGATCGATGCGACCCAGTTCTCGATGGCGCATCAGGATGTGCGCTATTACCTCAACGGCATGTTGTTTGAGACCGAAGGGGAAGAGCTCCGCACTGTGGCGACTGATGGTCACCGTCTGGCGGTATGCGCCATGCCGATTGGTCAATCCTTACCGACACATTCGGTGATTGTGCCACGTAAAGGGGTGATGGAGCTGGTGCGTCTGCTGGATGCTGGTGATACGCCACTCCGTGTACAGATCGGCAGCAATAATATTCGCGCCCATGTGGGGGATTTTATCTTTACCTCCAAGTTGGTTGATGGCCGTTTCCCTGATTATCGTCGTGTATTGCCGAAGAACCCTGACAAGACCTTAGAAGCCGGGTGTGACTTGCTTAAGCAGGCCTTTGCCCGTGCGGCCATTTTGTCGAATGAGAAGTTTCGCGGTGTCCGCCTGTACGTCAGTCAAAATCAACTCAAGATCACTGCCAATAATCCGGAGCAGGAAGAGGCAGAAGAGATCCTTGATGTCAGCTATGATGGCAGCGAGATGGAAATTGGGTTTAACGTCAGCTACGTGCTGGATGTATTAAACTCGCTCAAGTGCGAGGATGTGCGTCTACTGCTGACTGATTCGGTCTCCAGCGTGCAGATTGAGGACGCGGCCAGTCAGGCGGCGGCCTATGTTGTTATGCCAATGCGTTTGTAGAAATTATCGGGCTATCTTACTTGCTCCTTTGTGATTGGGCCGTACTCGCAATCCTGACGTACTCTGTGTACGCATCGGTTGCTGGGGGTTTTACGGCACGCAAATGGCTTGCGACGATAACGCCCAGGGTTGTTCGATGATTAAGATAACTGCCGCATGGCGTTAACGCGTTTACTGATTAAAGATTTCCGCAATATTGAAGCGGCGGATCTGGCTCCCGCACCTGGGTTTAACTTCCTGGTTGGGGCCAATGGCAGTGGTAAAACCAGCGTATTAGAGGCGGTTTATACCCTTGGTCATGGGCGTGCTTTTCGCAGCTTGCAGGCTGGCCGAGTGATCCGTCATGATCAGCCGGAATTTGTACTGCATGGCCGGATTGAAGGGGCGGAACGTGAGTTATCAGTAGGACTAAGCCGAAGCCGGCAAGGTGACAGCAAAGTACGTATTGATGGCAGCGATGGTCATAAAGTGGCGGAACTCGCCCAACTATTGCCCATGCAGTTGATTACTCCCGAAGGTTTTACTCTGCTCAATGGCGGGCCAAAATATCGGCGCGCGTTTGTGGATTGGGGATGCTTCCATGATGTACCCGGTTTTTTCACCGCCTGGAGCAACCTGAAACGGTTACTGAAGCAACGTAATGCTGGCTTGCGCCAAGTCAGTCGTTATGCGCAATTGCGCGCCTGGGATCAGCAGTTGGTTCCACTGGCTGAACGCATCAGCGAGTGGCGGGCGGCATACAGTGAGGCCATTGCCGCCGATATTACTGCGACCTGTGCACAATTTTTGCCTGAATTTGCGTTAAATTTCTCTTTTCAGCGCGGTTGGGATAAAGAGAGTGACTATGGAGAGCTGTTGGAGCGGCAGTTTGAGCGCGACAGGGCATTAACCTATACCTCGGTTGGGCCACATAAAGCAGATTTCCGTATTCGTGCCGAAGGCACACCGGTAGAAGATTTATTATCACGCGGTCAGCTTAAATTGCTGATGTGTGCATTGCGCTTGGCGCAGGGTGAGTTTCTCACCCGGCAGAGCGGGCGGCGTTGCCTGTATCTGATTGATGATTTTGCCTCCGAGCTGGACACTGGCCGTCGCCGGTTGCTGGCTGAACGTCTGAAAGCCACTCAGGCTCAGGTTTTTGTCAGCGCGGTAAGTGCTGAACAAGTTACTGACATGATCGGTGAAAAGGGCAGGATGTTCCGTGTGGAACAGGGTAAAATAGAAGTTCAACCACAGGATTAAAATAAGCGAGAAACGTTGATGTCGAATTCTTATGACTCTTCAAGTATCAAGGTATTAAAAGGGCTGGATGCTGTGCGTAAGCGTCCAGGCATGTATATCGGCGATACTGATGACGGCACCGGTCTGCACCACATGGTGTTTGAGGTTGTGGATAACGCTATCGACGAAGCCCTCGCTGGCCACTGTAATGACATTCAGGTGACCATCCATGCTGACAACTCGGTGTCGGTGCAGGATGATGGCCGCGGTATTCCCACCGGTATTCACGAAGAAGAAGGGGTTTCTGCGGCACAGGTCATCATGACTGTTCTTCATGCCGGCGGTAAGTTTGACGATAACTCCTATAAAGTTTCCGGTGGCTTGCATGGCGTGGGGGTTTCCGTCGTTAACGCCTTGTCAGAGAAACTTGAGCTGGTGATCCGCCGTGAAGGCAAAGTGCACGAGCAAACCTATAAACACGGTGAGCCACAAGGGCCACTGAAAGTGGTGGGTGAGACCACCCAAACCGGCACCACAGTACGTTTTTGGCCGAGTTACCAGACTTTTACCAATAACATCGAATTTGAATACGATATTCTGGCCAAGCGCCTGCGGGAACTGTCGTTCCTTAACTCGGGTGTTTCTATTCGTCTGAAAGATAAACGTAACGACAAAGAAGACCACTTCCACTATGAGGGCGGGATCAAGGCGTTCGTTGAGTATCTGAACAAGAACAAAACGCCAATCCATCCAACGGTGTTCTACTTCTCAACGGTAAAAGATGAAATCGGTGTGGAAGTGGCACTACAGTGGAACGATGGTTTCCAGGAAAATATCTACTGTTTTACCAACAACATCCCACAGCGTGATGGGGGGACTCACCTGGTCGGTTTTCGTGCCGCGATGACGCGTACCCTTAACAGCTATATGGATAAAGAAGGCTACAGTAAAAAATCCAAGATCAGTGCCACCGGTGATGATGCCCGTGAAGGTTTGATTGCCGTCGTTTCGGTGAAAGTGCCGGATCCGAAGTTCTCTTCACAGACCAAAGATAAACTGGTCTCTTCGGAAGTGAAAACGGCAGTTGAGTCACTGATGAACGAGAAGCTGGTGGATTACCTGATGGAAAACCCATCAGACGCCAAAATCGTTGTTGGTAAAATCATTGATGCGGCCCGAGCGCGTGAAGCAGCACGTAAAGCGCGTGAAATGACACGCCGTAAAGGTGCACTGGATTTGGCTGGCTTGCCAGGCAAATTGGCGGACTGCCAAGAGCGCGATCCGGCGTTGTCTGAACTGTACCTGGTGGAAGGGGACTCTGCGGGGGGCTCGGCAAAACAGGGGCGTAACCGCAAAAACCAGGCGATTTTGCCACTGAAAGGTAAAATCCTTAACGTTGAGAAAGCGCGTTTTGACAAGATGCTCTCTTCGCAGGAAGTGGCTACCTTGATCACTGCGCTGGGCTGTGGCATTGGCCGCGACGAATACAACCCAGATAAACTTCGTTATCACAGCATCATCATCATGACCGATGCTGACGTCGATGGTTCGCATATCCGTACATTGTTACTGACTTTCTTTTATCGCCAGATGCCGGAAATCATCGAGCGTGGTCATGTGTTTATTGCACAACCGCCGCTATACAAGGTGAAGAAAGGCAAGCAGGAACAGTATATTAAAGACGACGAGGCCATGGACCAGTACCTGATTTCCATTGCGCTTGATGGGGCAACCTTGCATACCAATGAGGTCGCACCGCCATTGGCCGGGGAACCGTTGGAGAAACTGGTGGCTGAGCATTACAGCGTACAAAAGCTGATTGGCCGAATGGAGCGTCGTTATCCGCGTGCCTTACTCAACAACCTAATCTATCAACCTACCTTGAGCGAAGATGATCTGAGTGACCAAGCTAAAGTGAAAACCTGGATCGAGTCACTGGTGAAATTGCTCAACGATAACGAACAGCATGGCAGCAGCTATGATTTTGTCATGGTTGACAACCCAGAACGTCAGATGTTGGAGCCAGTGCTGCGCGTTCGTACTCACGGCGTCGATACTGATTATCCTCTGGACTTCGATTTCATCCACGGTGGTGAATATCGCAAGATCTGTACATTGGGTGAAAAACTGCGTGGTTTGCTGGAAGAGGATGCATTTATTGAACGTGGCGAACGTCGTCAGCCGGTAAATGGTTTCGAGCAAGCGTTGGAATGGCTGGTGAAAGAATCTCGCCGTGGTCTGTCGGTGCAGCGTTATAAGGGCTTGGGTGAAATGAACCCAGACCAATTGTGGGAAACCACCATGGACCCAGAACAACGCCGTATGCTGCGAGTGACGGTGAAAGATGCTATTGCCGCAGATCAACTGTTCACCACCCTGATGGGCGATGCAGTTGAACCACGCCGTGCCTTTATCGAAGAGAACGCCCTGAAAGCGGCGAACATCGATATTTAATGCGTTAATCAGCAACAGAAAATCCGCGCCGGTGCTCCCGCGCGGATTTTTTATCGCTGCGTTTTAGTCTCGCTGAATTCTAGCCAGGCTAGGTTATCGTCTACCAACACCTTGCACCAACCTGATACCTACCAAGGAAACTTACCAAGAGAAATTCGTATGGCGATTGAACTGATAGCAATTGATATGGATGGCACGTTACTCAACCCTCAACACCAGATCACGCCAGCGGTGAAGCAAGCGATTAGTGCGGCGCGCGCTCAAGGGGTGAAGGTGGTGCTGGCTACAGGGCGGCCCTATGTGGGGGTGCAGGATTATCTATGTCAGTTGGATATGCAAGGCGCTGATGATTTCTGTATTACCTATAACGGTGCATTGGTGCTTAAAGCCGCCGATGGAACCTGCATTCTGCAAGAAACCCTCAGTTTTGACGATTATCTCTATTTTGAGCAGTTAGCGCGGCAGCTTGGGGTGCATTATCACGCATTTGATTTCGATACCCTGTATACCCCGAATAAAAACATTGGCAAATATACCATTCGTGAAGCGGGAATTACCGGTATTCCGTTGAAATACCGTAGCGTAGAGGAGATGGATCGTACCCTACGTTTCCCGAAAGTGATGATGATTGATGAGCCTGAATTGTTAGAGCATGCCATCGCTCATTTGCCAGCGGAAGCCGGCGAGCGTTACACCATTATGAAAAGCGCCCCCTTTTACCTGGAAATCTTGCACCAGCGGGTTGATAAAGGCGCTGGGGTGAAAATGCTGGCGGATCATCTGGGTATCAAACAGCAAAACGTGATGGCGCTGGGGGATCAGGGTAACGATATTGCGATGATTGAATATGCTGGTGTTGGCGTAGCGATGGGCAATGCGATCGCGGAACTGAAAGAGATTGCCCAGTTTGTAACGAGTACCAACACCGAAGACGGCGTGGCACGCGCTATTGAGAAGTTCGTATTATAGTTTTGCCAGAATTCCTTTCACAATCTGAGCATCCTGAATGGCTAACCCGGTGAGGTCGGCCAAGGTGATCTGTTGTTCATTCTTTCTAACCCGCTCGCCACGAGCCAGTATTTCTCCGAACTCAACCACAGCTACTGACGCCAGTAAATTTTGCTGATAGGCACGAGCAATTTCACCATACTGACTGCATTGACTGAGTGCATCCACCAGGATGGTGTCAGCTTTGGCGACCAACGCCGTTGCTAACTCCTGTTTTCCCTCAGCGTCTGACCCTACGGCGGTGATATGTGTTCCTGGGCGGATATCCTCTGCTTGCAGCAGGGGTTCACGGCTTGGCGTGGTGGTCACAATCAGATTGCAATGTGCCGCCAGTTCAGCGGCATTTTGGGTGGTATTTACCTGAAAACCTTCCGCTTCAGCCCGTTGACAATAGTCAGCAAGGTGATGTGGGCTGCGACCCCAAAGCCACACTTGGCGACAGTCGGTGACCGTTTTAAGGTGTTGCAATTGTAGCCATGCCTGCATTCCTGTGCCCACGATACCAATGGCCTGCACGTTTTGCGGTGCGCATAATTCCGCAGCGATGCGCCCAGCCAGGGCAGTACGTAATGCTGTCAGCCAGCCTTCATCCAACAGTAGCACCTGTGGTTTGCCAGTTTGCGCAGAAAAGGCCATCATTAAGCCTTGGTTGCTAGGCAGCCCTTGTTGTGGATTGTGGTAAAACCCAGAAGACACTTTCACCACAAAGTATTCTTCCCTTTCCAGCCATGCGGATTTAATACAACAGTCACCTGCCGCAGCTTCAAACCGAAAGTGTTGCACTGGTGGCATCTGTACCTGGCGCGCAGAGTAGGCGATAAAACCGGTTTTTAGCAGTTGGGTGATGCTGTCGGCATCAAAAGCAGCAAGAATTTGTGTTTTATTAATGACTTTCATGGCTGACTGCCTGCAAATATTTTTCCAGCACAATATTTTTACCACATAACACCACGGCCACTTTTTTGCCTAGCAACTCGGGTGCCAATTTGCAGGCTGCGGCTAAGGCCACGCCGGCAGCACCTTCGATAATCCAACGGTCGCTACTGGCAACCAGGCGCATTGCCTGTTTGATTTCCTCTTCGCTGACCAATACTTTACGGTCAATGACCTGTTGGCACAGGGGGAAGGTGATAGCACCCGGTTCCACTCCCCCCGCAGTACCGTCAGAGAGAGTCTCTTGTTCTTCCACTGGGTAGATATGCCCCGCCTCCAGTGCGCTGTACATGCTGGTGGCATTTTCTGGCCAGCAGGCAATAAGTTGTGTTTTTGGCGACAATTTTTTTAGAACGGTACCCATTCCCGCAATATAGCCGCCGCCACCCACCGCAACAAATACCGCATCCAGTTCTGGCTGCTGTTCGATGATTTCCATCCCACAGGTGCCTTGGCCTGCAATTACGTCGGCATCGTTATAAGGGGAAATATAGGTTTTATGCTGTTGGCGTGCGGCCTTTTCCGCAGCCAACTCGGCATTCAATGGGTCACCCGGGACCAATTCCACCTTGCCACCTAAGGCACGGATGGTATCGAGCTTGATGGTAGCGGCACTTTCAGGTGCATAGACGGTGACATTGACGCCCATTAATTTACCCGCGAGTGCAACGGCTTGACCATGGTTACCGGTTGATGCGGTAATCACGCCTTGTTGACGTTGTTGTTCACTCAGTAACCGTAGTTTGTTGCTGGCGCCACGAAACTTAAATGAGCCGGTATGTTGTAAATGATCGCACTTGAGATAGAGCTCGCAGCCTAATTGCTGTGAAAGCAGCACGCTGTGTTCCAACGGGGTGACGCGGACTTGTGGGCGCAATTGTTGATGGGCGGAAACAATGTCATCAAATAGGCTCATACTGTTCTCTTTAGGATTTTAAATGGCATGGAACTATTTCTGGGTCTTCGGGGGGGGTGGCGTTGGCATCCCCTGCCCTAGATTACCGCTCTCAGACAGATTTTTTGCCTCGTCACGTTCGATACGTGCTTTGGGGGACAGGGTGGTTTTATCATCATCCGAACGGAGGTAATCATAAGGTAGCAAAATGGTATCCATCACTGCCGAGAAGGGTAGATCGATGGCTAACAGGGGCATCATGGCCCAACTGGTGTCCTCTTTTTTCATCGTATCTATGCTGGCACGGGTGCCAGGATAGTAACCCTGATCGCCACCGGTGTGGCTCATCACGCTGGAGCAGCCACTGATGAGTAAGCACAGGCCGCTGGTGGTTAGTCTCTTTACTGATTTCATTGACTCATCCTGAGGTGGATTTCTGCCGAAATTTGCTGATTTATGATTAAGTTAAATCAATTTTTACCAGCTCACGAATAGATTGAAAGATATAAAATTTAGCTCTGTGGCGGTTATCTCACTTTATTGTATGTGATGGGCAAATTATCGTCTTTATGTTTGACGATTTTTTTAACCCGGTGAGTTGAAATAAGTGAACCCAGCCCCATTTTCTTGGTAACGCCAATTTAAGAGTTCGCTGAAAAGGGACTCTGGCGTTGAGCTTGTCCACATTTGAGTCTGTCCATAATGGAAGACGTTATTACCCACCTCGCTGAAGTGTTTTAGGAGGCAGTTTTATGAGCAATTTTGATCTTTCCCCACTATACCGTTCTGCTATTGGTTTTGATCGCCTGTTTAATGCTCTGCAAACCGGGCAAAATCAAGGTAATGGTGGCTATCCGCCGTATAACGTTGAGCTGGTTGATGAGAATAATTATCGTATCGCCATCGCGGTGGCCGGGTTTGCCGAGCCGGAACTGGAGATTATCACCCAGGACAATCTGCTGATTGTGCGTGGTGCTCGCCATAATCAGGCCGTTGAAAAAACCTATTTATACCAAGGTATTGCCGAGCGTAATTTTGAACGTAAATTTCAGTTGGCCGAACATATTCAAATTAAAGGGGCTAAGCTGGAAAACGGTTTGCTGTATATCGATCTGCAGCGCATCGTGCCGGAAACATTAAAACCGCGTCGGATCGAAATTAAATAATTCCGTTTCACTGTGGGTGAAACACCACCTTGCCTGCTGATAGTTCGGGGGCAAATTAATACCTATCTCGCTTCTTGGAAGGAGTTAATACCATGCGTAACTACGATTTATCCCCACTTTTGCGTCAATGGATCGGTTTTGACAAGCTGGCCAGCTCAATGGGTGGGCAGGAACCCCAAGGGTTTCCCCCCTACAACATAGAGAAGAGTGACGATAACCACTACCGCATTTCTCTGGCGTTGGCCGGGTTCAAACAGAGTGAGTTGGATATTGAAGTGGAAGGTCCACGTTTATCGATACGCGGTAAACCCACGCCACCAGAAAAACAGGTGGAATATCTGCATCAAGGATGGGAGTGCAAAGAATTCACTTTGACTTTTACCTTGGCGGAACACATGCAGGTTTCCGAGGCCAAATTTGAAAATGGCCTGCTGCATATTGAGCTGGTGCGCCATGTATCGGAAGCCTTACAGCCACAACGGATCAGCATCAGTAGCACTCCAGAGCTAGAAGTCAAGTAACTGGCTGAATAAAAAGAAAATCATGGTGGGGAGGTCTGAATGGCCTCCCCTGTCACATTAATGTGGAATACCCCACATTACCCCCTCAAAGTTTATGCCAGAATCCCTCTAACCTAGTTAGGTTGCGTTTTAAATTGTGATTTTTACCACATATTGGTTATTAAACTTTTGTTAAGGATGTGACGTATGAGTGATATCGCCCTGACCGTCAGTATGCTGGCGTTAGTGGCTATTCTCGGGTTATGGATTGGCAACTGGAAAGTGTATGGCGTGGGTTTAGGGATAGGTGGCGTCTTGTTTGGCGGTATCATTGTCGGGCACTTTGCACAGACTTATCAGATAGACCTCAACGGCGATATGTTGCACTTTATTCAGGAGTTTGGGCTGATCCTGTTTGTTTACACCATCGGTATCCAGGTTGGGCCTGGTTTCTTCTCTTCCCTGCGCGTCTCTGGTCTCCGGTTAAATGGCTTTGCCATTTTGCTGGTGCTTATGGGCGGGGTGGTCGCAGCGGCAGTCCACAAACTGTTTGCGGTACCATTACCGATTATTCTTGGGGTGTTCTCGGGTGCGGTGACCAATACGCCAGCACTGGGTGCCGGGCAACAGATACTGACCGATTTAGGGTCGGATCCAGCACTGGTTGATCGTATGGGGATGGGGTATGCCATGGCCTATCCATTTGGTATCTGTGGCATTCTACTGGTGATGTGGCTTATCCGGCTGTTCTTTCGTATCAATATTGAACAAGAAGCGAAAGAGTTTGAAAACAGCATGGGCAACAATCGCGAACTGCTGCAGACCATGAATGTGGCGGTACGTAACCCTAACCTGCAAGGTCTGGCCATCAAAAATGTGCCATTACTTAACAGCGATGACATCATCTGCTCGCGCCTGAAGCGGGGCGACCTGTTGATGGTGCCATCACCGCAAGAAATGTTGGAGTTAGGGGATTTTCTTCACCTGGTGGGTAAGCGTGAAGAGTTGGAGAACGCGCGCTTGGTGATCGGTGAGGAAGTGGATGTGTCACTTTCTACCAAGGGTACTGCTCTGCAGGTGGTTCGTGCCGTGGTGACCAACGAAAAGGTCTTGGGTAAAAAAGTTCGCGATCTGAATTTTAAGCAGAAATATGACGTGGTGATTTCGCGCCTTAACCGTGCTGGTGTTGAGCTGGTGGCAGGCAGTAATGTCACGCTGCAGTTCGGGGATATTCTCAACCTGGTAGGGCGGCCAGAATCTATCGAGGTCGTGGCGGCGATTGTTGGTAACGCCAAGCAGAAGTTGCAACAGGTACAAATGTTGCCAGTGTTTATTGGCATCGGGTTAGGGGTGCTGCTGGGTTCTATTCCGTTGTTTATTCCTGGCTTCCCGGCGGCGTTGCGGTTGGGGTTGGCTGGCGGGCCACTGGTGGTGGCTTTGATCCTGGGGCGTATTGGCAGTATCGGCAAACTTTACTGGTTTATGCCCCCCAGTGCTAACCTGGCGTTGCGTGAGTTGGGTATTGTATTGTTCCTGGCGGTGGTGGGGTTGAAGTCGGGCGGTAACTTTATTAACACCCTGATCCATGGTGAAGGGTTAGCCTGGATTGGCTATGGTGCGTTGATCACTGCCATTCCCTTAATCACCGTGGGTATATTAGCCCGGGTGATGGGCAAAATGAACTACCTGACACTATCTGGCATGTTGGCAGGGTCGATGACTGATCCACCTGCCCTGGCCTTTGCCAATGGCCTGCATCCCACCAGTGGTGCAGCGGCACTCTCTTATGCCACGGTTTATCCGTTGGCAATGTTCCTGCGTATTATGTCTCCGCAATTGTTGGCCGTGCTGTTTTGGGCCATGTAATGGTGTTTTTCAAGATCATGTAGTGATGTTTTTCAAGGTGGTAGATTCAGGGGCTCTTCAGAGCCCCTTGGTTCTTTAACCCGCTTCTTGATGTGCTCGTTCAACCTCTTCTGCCAAGATCATCACACCCTGTTCAATGCTTGCTGGGTCAGGGATATAGTTCATACGCATACATTGGTGGGTATGTGGCCATTCCTGTTCCAGTCCTGGGAAGAAATAGTGGCCTGGCACCATCAGGACCCCACGTTTCTTCAGGCGTTGGTAGAGTAATTCTGTGGTGATGGGCAGATCCTTAAACCATAACCAGAGAAAAATAGCCCCTTCCGGTTTGTGGATCAGGCAACGTTCTGGTGACAGATAACGGCGAATAATGCCAATGGTCTGTTCAACACGCTGTTTGTAGAACGGGCCGATCACTTCATTAGACAGACGTAACAGATCACCACGCTCAATCATTTCTGCCGCCAGCGCTGGGCCGATGCTTCCTGGCGACAGGCTGATAATGCCATTCATATTGGTCAGGGCGGTAATTACCCGTTCATTGGCTATAACGATGCCACAACGTGAACCTGGCAGGCCGAGTTTAGACAGGCTCATGCACAGAATGATATTGGGGTTCCATAATGGCGTTGCGTCGCTGAAAATAATGCCCGGGAAAGGTACGCCATAAGCGTTATCAATCACCAAAGGTATATCGTGCTGCTGTGCCAATAGATCGAGTTTGTTCAGTTCCTCGTCGGTGATCACATTACCTGTCGGGTTGGTCGGGCGTGAAACGCAGATCATGCCAATATCGTCACCGATCGTTAAATGCTCAAAATCGATGTGATATTTAAATTGGCCGTCTGGCAGGAACTCTATATTGGGTTTGGCGGAGACAAATACCCCTTCATCCAACCCGGCATCAGCATAACCGATGTACTCGGGAGCCAGTGGGAATAACACGCGGCGGCGTTTCCCTTCTGCGTAGCGGCCTGCGAACAAATTGAATAAGTAGAAAAATGCGCTTTGACTGCCGTTTGTTAGCGCAATATTTTGTGGCCCGATGGGCCAATCAAACTCTTTCTGTAGCAGATTAGCCAGTGCTGACAGTAAGAGGTCTTTGCCTTGTGGGCCATCGTAGTTACATAGTGCTTCAGTCAATTTGCCATTTTCGAGCATATCTTGGCACAGTTGCTTGAAGTAACTTTCCATTTCTGGAATTTTTGCAGGGTTTCCACCGCCGAGCATGATGGCGCCTGGGGTGCGCAGACCATCATTCAGGTCGTCCATTAAGCGGGTGATACCGGCATAACGGGTAAATTTATCGCCGAAAAGAGAAAAAGTCATAGGTGCCGCAGAATTGTTATTGGTCAGTAGGGCTCCACCATACCGCCAGATAAAAGCAGGTGCAATTAAGCAGATATTTTATCTGGCGACGTGAAGTATCATGATATGTACTTTTTATAGCATAAAACGCTAATTAATTTTTACAGCTAAAAGAGTAACACGGGTATCTATCACCTTTGTAGTGAATAGAGGTCAAGTCGTTAATAGGGGTTAATCAGTAAATGGGGATTAACGCAATTTTTTGTTACCTGGCCTGTGAGTGCGGCAATCAGGTTATCCACAGCACATTCAGCCATGCCATAGCGGGTTTCATGAGTGGCAGAACCGATATGGGGCACAGCAACCACATTGGGCAATTGCAGTAGTGGTGAATTCACCGATAACGGTTCTTGCTCAAAAACATCCAACCCGGCAGCGTGAATAGTACCGTTCTGCAAGGCCTCGATAAGCGCTTGCTCATCAACCACCGGCCCTCGCCCTGCATTGATCAAAATGCTGCTTTTCTTCATTTTCGCCAACTGTTCATGGCCGATCATATGGAAGGTTTCGCTAGTTAACGGGAGTGTGATGCAGAGAAAATCTGACTCAGCCAGCAGAGTATCAAGATCGCAACGGCGGGCGTTGAAATTTTGTTCGGCCTGTTGATGGGTGCGGCGGGCGTTATATAACACTGGCATGTTAAAGCCTAAGTGTGCCCGTTGTGCCAATGCCAGCCCGATGCGCCCCATACCGAGGATGCCAATAGTTTTATGATGAACATCAACACCATACCACTCGGGCCCAATGTTATTTTGCCACTCACCCGCTTTCACTCGCTCGGCGACTTCAACCACGCGACGTGCCGTGGCCAACATCAAGGCCATGATGGTATCGGCCACGGTTTCTGTTAATACGCTCGGGGTATGCATCAATAATACTTGGTGGGCATTAAGCGCTTCGAGGTCAAAGTTATCGTAACCTACTGTAATCGTTGAAGCAGCACGTAGTTTAGGTGCCCGTTGCAGAAAGGCTTCATCAATTTTGCCGCCAGAACCGATAATCCCTTCAGCTTGTTGTAATGCAGTCTCAAACGCAGGGGTATTATCTGGGGGTAAATCATCGAAAGCATGTACCGTGAAGTGCTTGTCCAGCCGCTGATGCAGGTCGGCAGGAATACTCCGATACAATATGACTGAAGGCTTCATTAAAAACTCCAACGAGAGAACGATATAGCTATAATAAATCAATTAATTAGTGTGAACCAGGGTACCCGGGTACCGTTGCGACTTGAATGGCGATGAATATATAGGGGGAGCGGAGTGGCGACTGATAACATCATTCAGTTTAGCTTTTACTATCATTGCTTAGGAGCAAAAAAACTGATCCCGATTAAAGGATCAGGTGCCAAATTGGCCAACACCAGGGAAAATGATTAAACACTGTTGTAACTTACAGATTGCCTGTGAGTTTTTGAGATTAAGCTGGAAATATTGCCACTGTTATCAGTATCGCCACCATAAATGGAACCGATCCCATTAAAAAGTGACAGAAGAGAAAAATATGATATCAATCACAAAACGGGAAGAATAGCGGGTTGTTTTACGGGAGTGATCAACCTCTGCCAGCTCAGTTCATTCAAGTTCATCCTATCCTAATCGATCAATCTACGGACCGACCCATGCCAGTTTATTGAAATTAAGTAGCAGGCCAATTCATGATCAGCGTATGGGCTTGAGTTTCTTGGTTAAACAGACGCTGCATTTCGCGGAACCCTTGTTTGTAGTAGAAGGCGCAAGCTCGTTGGTTATCCTCATACACTTCCAGGCTAAGCCAACGATAATGATGTTGTACGCAGGCCATTAATGCTGCCCCCACCCCTTTGCCATGAAAGTGATGGTCAACAAACAGAGCGCCAATAAAGCGCTCATCCAATATGCTGATAAAAGCGACAATTTGCTGGTTATGCAGATACACCCAAGTTTTAGCCCGGGGCAAATAGTTATCCCGTACCAGTTGAGCACTTTGCTGCCAATAGTCAGATGGCACAAAGGGATGAGCACGGGTGGTGCTTTCTAGCCAGAGCACCATCAGCACGTCAAGGTCGGCGGACGTTGCGGTGCGTATCATCTTTGGTATTCTCCGGGTGGCAAAAACAACCAGTAACATGGTCGTTTACCAAGCCGCAGGCCTGCATAAAGGCATAGCAGATGGTTGAACCGATAAATTTGAAGCCGCGCTTTTTCAATGCCTTGGACATGGCAACAGAAATCTCTGTTTGAGCGGGCACTTCGTTTAGGGCTTGCCAGTGGTTCAGTTGCGGTTTACCTCCGACAAATTGCCAGATAAAGGTAGAAAAATTTTCCCCCGCTAGTTCCATGGCTTGATAAGCTTTGGCATTGGCAATGATGGCTTCAATCTTGCCGCGATGGCGGATAATCCCGCTGTCTTGCAGCAATAACGCCACATCTTGTTCGTTCATGGCAGCGATACGTGTTGGGTCAAAATTGTGGAAAGCACGGCGGTAGTTTTCACGTTTTTTCAGCACCGTGATCCAAGAGAGGCCAGCCTGTTGCCCTTCCAGACACAACATTTCGAACAGTTCGCGTGCATCCGTGGTTGGGGTGCCCCATTCTTTATCGTGGTACTCAAGATATAATGGGTCAGCGGTAACCCAACCGCAACGTTGATTATCCATGCCGATACTCCTTATTCTTATTTCGTTTTTTACTGACGCAGTGACCCGAGTATATAGCGTTAGTGCACCATTTCTGATGATTGGCTTAGCGGGAAGGCACCATAGATAAGGACTACCTGGTAGTTTGAAGTCGGCATAGGGTGCCACAAACGCTGGTACGGTGCCTGATGCGGGCCTGTTACCGAAAAAGTATAGTGGGTGACTGTACTTTAGTATAACTATCATTCAGTAACAAAAAACTTTATCGTTAGTGCGTAACAACAATAACAAGAATTTTAAGCAAAAAAAACTGATCCCGATTAAAGGATCAGGTGCCAAATTGGCCAACACCAGGGAAAATTCTTAAACATTATTGTAAATCATAGAGTGCCTGTCAACAGTTTCTCTCACCCAATCAAAGAAGGGGTGAGAGTATATTTTTATGCATTTTACCCTCTTCCTTTTTATTTTTTTTAGTCAAATGGTTTTTGAGCAATTTTATCTGAAAGTTTGGCTACATTAGCGAACCGACCTGATTAGCTGCAATTCAACACTGAGCCTTATGGCATGCTTGGCATTGTTAACGCCTAACTTTTTAACTGCATTTCCAATATGAAATTTTACTGTGGTGAGTTTAATTCCTAAGATAAGTGCAATTTCCTGATAGGATTTCCCCATGCTTGCCCAATAAATAATTTCATTCTCGCGAGGGGAAAAGAAATTTCTCTGGTTTATTTTCTCAAAGTAGTTAGCATTATTCAGTTCTTGAGAAGTGTTAATGAGTTTTTCATGCGTTTTCATCAACAATAGCTGTAAACTATCTTGCTTATCTCTAATCAGCGGTTCAACACTATTATCACAATGGCTATCTATGATAATAGATAAAACCGCCAGATGATGAAGATGGTCATGCAACACGAAGGTATAACCATGAGTAACATCATAACTTTTCGCCATATTAAATATTTTTGGCAGTTTAATTCCCGAGTTAATCATGATGTTTTTATCCCAAAAAAATGGGGTAACTCGATGTGATGCAGTCACTAAAACCGGGTCGATATACTGAAAGTTGTTATTGACATAAAAATCAAACCATTCAGTTCTATTTGAAATCACTGAAAAATCAGCAGGGTTCTTTTTATTCATTATGGCATAAGCGTACTTTATATTATTAAACTCTTTTAGTTTTTTTTCTAGATAGCTTTTGATAGATGAATTAATGAGTTCGTTAGGTTTACTCTCTGATAATAAATGACAATCTTTATCAAGGCCTTCTATCATACTTAGCTGTCCATAATGAATTTTAAAATGTTTGACACATTATCCTTGAAGTTACTTGTGTTGGCTACGCTATATCACTTCACTTATAGCGTGGGCTATGCTCCCAAAAACGCTGAGTTTAAAGTGCCGCATTTTGCAAACTCCCTTGATGCCTCGTCAACCTTGAACCTGTTGCTGTCGCTATTCGGGCCTCATGGGGTAAGCTGAATGAACTAGGGTATCGTGCTGAACCGGCTTTTTGCATATCACACCACGGTTTTTATCGGGGGATTGTGACTTGTTGCTGGATTCTGGCTGTATATCTTACGGTCAACAGGTATACTGAGCCCCTCTATTAAATCCACTTGTATCGCGTGCGAATTCAACATGCAAAAGTTTGATACCAAGACCTTTCAGGGTCTGATCCTGACACTGCAGGACTATTGGGCGCGCCAGGGTTGCACTATTGTTCAACCTTTGGACATGGAAGTTGGCGCAGGAACATCTCACCCGATGACCTGCTTGCGTGCTCTTGGCCCGGAGCCAATGGCTGCGGCCTATGTGCAACCTTCACGTCGCCCGACCGATGGCCGTTATGGGGAAAACCCCAACCGCCTGCAACACTATTATCAATTCCAGGTAGTGATTAAACCCTCACCGGAAAATATTCAGGAACTGTACCTGGGTTCATTGAAAGAACTGGGGTTGGATCCTGCTATTCACGATATCCGTTTTGTTGAAGATAACTGGGAAAACCCGACACTAGGGGCCTGGGGATTAGGTTGGGAAGTGTGGTTGAACGGGATGGAAGTGACCCAGTTCACCTATTTTCAACAGGTTGGTGGTTTGGAATGTAAACCGGTCACCGGCGAGATCACTTACGGTCTGGAACGCCTGGCGATGTATATCCAGGGTGTGGATAGCGTCTACGATTTGATTTGGAGCAACGGGCCATTGGGTATCACCACCTATGGCGATGTGTTCCATCAAAACGAAGTGGAGCAATCCACCTACAACTTTGAGTATGCGGATGTAGATTTCCTGTTTTCCTGTTTTGAGCAATACGAAAAGGAAGCGCAAACCCTATTGGCGTTGGAAAACCCCCTGCCATTACCTGCGTATGAACGTATTCTCAAAGCGGCCCATACCTTCAATTTGCTGGATGCGCGTAAGGCGATCTCGGTCACCGAACGTCAACGTTATATTTTGCGTATCCGCACGCTGACCAAAGCCGTTGCCGAGGCCTACTACGCTTCCCGCGAAGCGTTAGGCTTCCCGATGTGTAATAAGAAGTAAGAGGCAGCTATGACTCAACAGACTTTCCTGGTGGAAATCGGCACCGAAGAGCTGCCGCCGAAGGCTCTTCGCTCACTGGCAGAAGCTTTTGCTGCAGATTTTACGGCTGAACTTGATAATGCCGGCTTGGCACATGGCGAAGTGAGCTGGTTTGCTGCTCCGCGTCGCCTAGCATTAAAAGTGGCTAAACTCAGCGCGGCACAGGCTGACCGTGAAATTGAAAAACGTGGCCCGGCCATCGCTCAGGCATTCGATGCCAGCGGTCAGCCCAGTAAGGCCGCTGAGGGCTGGGCGCGTGGTTGCGGCATTACCGTTGATCAAGCTGAACGCCTGGTGACCGATAAAGGTGAATGGTTACTGTATCGCGCCCATGTTAAAGGCCAATCCGCACAGCAACTGTTGGCCGGTATGGTGAGCACGGCACTGTCAAAGCTGCCGATTCCCAAATTGATGCGTTGGGGTGATAAAGAAACCCAGTTCGTGCGTCCGGTACATACGGTGACCATGCTGCTAGGGGCAGAACTGATCCCAGGCACCGTGCTGGGCATCGATTCGGCTCGCACCATTCGTGGTCACCGTTTTATGGGTGAGCCAGAGTTTACTATTGAGAACGCCGATCAGTATCCGCAAATCCTGCAGGAGCGCGGTAAAGTGATCGCCGATTACGCAACCCGCAAGGCGTTGATTAAACGTGATGCTGAACTGGCAGCACAGAAGATTGGTGGAAAAGCCGATCTGAGTGAGAGCCTGCTGGAGGAAGTGACTTCATTGGTTGAGTGGCCGGTGGTGCTGACGGCAAAATTTGAAGAGAAATTCCTGGCAGTGCCTGCTGAAGCGTTGGTTTATACCATGAAGGGTGACCAGAAATATTTTCCGGTCTACGATGCCGCTGGCAAACTGTTACCGAATTTTATCTTCGTCGCCAATATTGAGTCCCGAGACCCGCAGCAAATCATCTCTGGTAATGAGAAAGTGGTGCGTCCTCGTTTGGCGGATGCTGAATTCTTCTTTAATACTGACCGCAAGAAGCGTCTGGAAGATCATTTACCGCGCCTGGAAACGGTACTGTTTCAGCAGCAGTTGGGTACCCTGCGTGATAAGACTGACCGTATTCAAGCCATGGCCGGCTGGATTGCGGGCCAGATTGGTGCTGATGTTAATCACGCAACGCGTGCCGGGCTGCTGTCGAAGTGCGACCTGATGACCAATATGGTGTTCGAATTCACCGATACTCAGGGTGTGATGGGGATGCACTACGCACGCCATGATGGTGAAGCCGAGGACGTAGCTGTTGCGCTTAACGAGCAGTATCAGCCACGCTTTGCGGGTGATGAACTGCCTCAATCGCTGGTGGCTTGCTCGTTGGCAATCGCTGACAAAATGGACACGCTGGTCGGTATTTTTGGTATTGGCCAGCATCCAAAAGGTGATAAAGACCCGTTTGCTTTACGCCGTGCTGCGTTGGGCGTGCTGCGTATCATCGTTGAGAAAAACCTGTCACTGGATTTGCAAACCCTGACCGAAGAGGCTGCGCGCCTGTATGGCAGCAAGCTGACCAATGCCAAGGTGGTGGATGATGTCATCGACTTTATGTTGGGGCGTTTCCGTACCTGGTATCAGGAAGCAGGCCATGCAGTGGATACTATCCAGGCGGTATTGGCGCGTCGCCCAACCCGGCCGGCAGACTTTGATGCACGGGTGAAGGCGGTAACACATTTCCGTACCTTGGCTGAGGCCACCGCGTTGGCTGCGGCTAACAAGCGTGTTTCCAATATCTTAGCCAAATCCAACGATGTATTGCTGGATCAGGTTCAAGCCTCGGTATTGAAAGAGCCGACAGAGCTGAAATTAGCCACTCATCTGGTGGTGTTGCGTGACAAGCTGGAACCTTTGTTTGCTGCAGGTCGTTATCAGGAAGCATTGGTTGAACTGGCGGCGTTGCGTGAGACGGTTGATGCGTTCTTCGACAGTGTGATGGTGATGGCTGAAGATGATGCGGTGCGGGTGAATCGCTTGACGTTGCTGAGTAAGTTGCGTGAGCTGTTCCTGCAAGTAGCGGATATTTCGGTGTTGCAGTAAGGGTAAAGTATTAATGAAAAGGCGCCTGAGGGCGCTTTTTCATCATCATGAGAATCCGTCGGTTATTCTGGGCTGAACGTTGAATCACGTATCCTATAGCAGGGAGTTGATCTATTCTTATCTGCAACGGAGTGCAACATAAGGCATGGAGCCAGATAAAAGAGACATTAATAACGGGAGTTATGTCACATGGCGGTAGGGATCCAAAGCAGAGGCTTTTCGCGTTGGTTGGCACCGGTATTTGCATTGTTGGTCGTGATGCAACTGACCGCCTGCGGCGATAAAGAGCCAGAACAGCGTAAAGCGTTTATTGATTATTTACATAATACGGTGATGCGTAGCGGTGTACACATTCCAACGTTGAGTGAAGACCAAAAACAGAAATTTGGCACTTATGTGAGTGATTACGCCATTCTGGTGGGTTTTTCTCAGCAATTGTCGAAATCGGTTGAGGCAAGTCTGACACCAGCACTGGAACAGATTAATCAAATTCGCACCGCACAAGACTATATCGCTAAGCGCGATACCTTGCAGCAATCGTTGGGTGCATTGAACCTGTTGGGTCAACAGATACAGTCAGCGAAGTTACAGGCGGATAGCGCCCGTGCCGCGTTGAAGCAACCTGATGATTTGAAAGCGGTGTATAGCCAGGTGTATGACAAGATTGTTACCACACCAAGCAATAGCTTGATGCCAGTGATCCCAACCACCAGCAGTTTTGTTCAGGAACTGGTGCTAGTTGGGGATTTCTTGCAGGCTCAGGGTAATCAGGTGAGTTTCAATAATGGCGGTGTACAGTTCCGTACTCAGCAGCAGGTGGCGCAGTACAACACCATGATGTCCAATCTGGTGGCTAAGCAGCAGGATTGGCTCAATGCACAGAAAACGGTGCAGGCAGTGATGCAGTAAGCAAAACTATCCAGGTACATTCGAGCGGCTTTCAGGCTGTAGTTTGAATGTACCTGAGTATGGGTTCCCCTTTTTTCAACGCCTTGTCATCCTTCCGTACCCTGATCTCTATACTACACTTCAGTTATCGGGCCGAAAACGCGTGGTCGAAGCATAACTATGGCCAAGTTCAATTAACTTGCAGGATAAAACATCTGGCTTTTTGAATACCCCGGCGACTTGTTTGACGATGGGTATATTCAACAGCGCCGTAAAATACGGGAACAGAGCCATTCGGTCAGTTGGAGGTCATTATCGTGCCCAGTACTCAACGTGAACAACAGCTTTTAAGGCGCTCAATTTATGGTGCTCTTGGGATATCTTGTTTGAGTATCACCTTCGGTTTTATTACCGGCTCAAGATCGATCATGTTTGATGGTATGTACGCCATATTGGATGCGACCCTATCCGGCTTGGCGTTATTCGTATTACGGCTAATCGGGCAAAACCCGAGCAGTCGCCGTTTTCAATACGGTTTTTGGCACGTAGAACCCTTGGTTCTGGTATTTAACGGCAGCCTACTGTTGTTACTCTGTCTGTATGCTTTTATTAACGCGATTCAAAGTCTTTTGGGAGGGGGAAATCATTTTGAGTTAGGGTGGGCGATAGCCTATGCCTTTAGTATCACCGTCATTTGTTTTGCGATATTTTTGAAACAAAAAAACGCTAACAAAGGGATATCTTCCCCACTGGTCGAGTTGGACGTGCGGGGCTGGATGATCTCCACAGCGATCAGTGCCGCGATCTTTGTCGCTTTTATCCTCGCCTGGTTTTTACAAGACACGCGCTTTGCCTATCTGGTCCCCTATGTGGATTCGATGATACTGGCAGTCCTGATCCTGTTTGTCATGCCAATGCCGGCCAAAATAATCTTTAATGCCATAAAAGAAGTTCTGATGATGACACCTGCAGCATTGGATAAAAAGGTGGAAGAGTTAATGCAACAACTTAGCCGTGAATACGGCTTCATCAAATATTCCCACTATGAAACACGTATAGGTCGCGGATTATTCTTGGAGATCTATGTCGTTCTGCCAGAAAGCATGGAACATATCGGCATCAGCCAGTTGGATTTGATTCGTGAGCGTATTGTCCAGGTTATAAAGGATCCAGAATTGGATTTGTGGATCAGTGTTTCTTTTTGCCGGCATGAAAAATGGCTTTGAGTGTCAGCCAGAGATGTGGGTCGCTGAGTTTGCCTGGTCAGCTCTCTGGCAGAGTGGGTGCCGCAGGGAAGATCCCATTCAAGAGCGCGGTTCGCTTGTGGTGCGTAAAATAAATCGTGATCAATGTATCAATTTAAGAACAAACCCTTCGGCCAATAACGTGATTTTAATCACGTTATTGGCTGGCGGTGACGCTTTATTGGTGTCTATTATTTCTAATATCGAAAGTAATTGTGATTTCAATCACTAAATCCACTGGGTTAACCCCCTCTGTTGTGTGATTTTAATCACGTTTCTTGGGTGAGGTTCGCGTAGTCAGAGGAGCGTGGTAGAGTCCATTTCGCAAACAGCAGCAACACGGCTGGATATGACAACAATGAATGCGCGCTCTTATTGTCAGCGCGTAGCAATAGGGGGGTGTTTTATGTTTTCACCAGATATCAAGGTTAAAGTGCAAAACTTTGGCCGTTTCCTAAGCAATATGGTTATGCCCAACATCGGCGCATTTATCGCCTGGGGTATTATCACCGCATTATTTATCCCTACCGGTTGGGTGCCAAATGAGACATTGGCCAAGCTGGTTGGGCCAATGATCACCTATCTGTTGCCACTGTTGATCGGTTATACCGGCGGTAAATTGGTGGGTGGCGATCGTGGTGGTGTGGTTGGTGCAATTACCACCATGGGTGTCGTGGTGGGTGCTGATATCCCGATGTTCCTCGGTGCCATGATCGCGGGTCCGCTGGGTGGTTGGGCGATTAAGCATTTTGACCGCTGGGTAGATGGCAAGATCAAAAGTGGTTTTGAGATGTTGGTGAACAACTTCTCCGCCGGTATCATCGGTATGCTGCTGGCACTTATCTCCTTTATGGGGATTGGGCCATTGGTCGAAGCGCTCTCCAAAATTCTGGCGGCGGGTGTACATGTCATGGTGGTTAATAACCTGCTGCCATTGACCTCGATCTTTGTTGAACCAGCAAAAATTCTGTTCCTGAACAACGCCATCAACCACGGTATCTTCTCGCCGCTGGGTATTCAGCAAGCCTCAGAGGCTGGCAAGTCTATCTTCTTCCTGATTGAAGCCAACCCGGGCCCAGGTATGGGAGTCTTGATGGCTTATATGTTCTTTGGCCGTGGTAGTGCCAAACAGTCTGCTGGTGGTGCCGCTATCATCCACTTCCTGGGTGGTATCCATGAAATTTACTTCCCTTATGTACTGATGAATCCACGCCTGCTGCTGGCGGTGATTCTGGGTGGTATGACAGGCGTATTCACGCTGACGGTGTTGAATGGGGGTCTGGTATCGCCGGCTTCCCCAGGGTCGATTCTGGCCGTATTGGCAATGACGCCAAAAGGGGCCTATTTCGCCAATTTGGCTGCCATCTTCGCTGCTTTCCTGGTCTCCTTCCTGGTTTCTTCTTTCCTGCTGAAAACGTCGAAAGTTAAAGAGGAAGAGGGTCTGGAACAAGCCACCCGTCGTATGCAGGAGATGAAGGCGCAATCCAAAGGAGCTAAAGCGCCTAATGGAGCGGTAGATGGTGATCTGAGTACCGTGCGTAAAATTATTGTGGCTTGTGATGCGGGTATGGGTTCCAGTGCGATGGGGGCGGGTGTTCTGCGTAAGAAAGTGACAGATGCAGGACTGAAAAATATCTCTGTTACCAATTGCGCGATCAACAGTTTGCCGGAAGATGTCGATCTGGTGATTACCCACCGTGATTTGACGGAACGTGCCATGCGTCATGCACCACAAGCACAGCATATTTCATTAACCAATTTCCTGGACAGTCAGTTATACAGTGATTTGACCGCACGCCTGCTAGCCGCTCACAAAACCAGCGAAACAGAACAGAAAGTGATTTCAACGTTGGATGACAGCTTTGAAGCTAGCGAAAAGAACCTGTTTAAATTGAGTGAAAATAATGTGTTCCTCGGTCTACAGGCTAGCGACAAACAGCAGGCAATTCGCTTTGCTGGTGAGCAATTGGTGAAGGGCGGCTATGTGGAACCTGAATACGTAGAGGCGATGCTGGAGCGTGAAAAGCTCACTTCTACCTACTTGGGAGAGTCGATTGCCGTACCACATGGCACCATCGAAGCGAAAGATCGCGTACTGCGTACTGGCGTGGTGTTCTGTCAATATCCGCAAGGCGTGCGTTTTGGTGACGGTGAGGATGAGGTTGCCCGTCTGGTGATTGGTATTGCAGCCCGTAATAATGAGCATATTCAGGTGATTACTTGTCTAACCAATGCATTGGATGATGAAACGGTTATTGAGCGGTTAGCTAATACGGCAAGCGTCCAAGAAGTTTTGGAACTACTTGGTAGTAAGAAGAGCTAATATCACAGCACTGTTTTAAAGGGTGCACCGGGTGTGCACCCTTCGATATTAACAAAGGTAGAACTATGAAAGCATTACACTTCGGCGCGGGTAATATCGGCCGTGGGTTCATCGGCAAGTTACTGGCTGATGCTCATGCCGAACTGACTTTTGCTGACGTTAACCAGACGTTGTTGGATGAACTGAACCAACGTAAAAGCTACCAGGTACACGTGGTAGGTGATGAATCACGTATTGAACAAGTGAATAATGTCAGTGCGGTTAACAGCGGCAGTGAGCAGGCGGTGGATTTGATTGCTGAGGCGGATATTGTGACAACAGCAGTTGGCCCACAGGTCTTGGCTAAAATCGCCGGGACTATTGCCAAGGGGTTGATTAAACGCCATCAACAAGGAAACACCCAGCCACTCAATATCATTGCTTGTGAAAATATGGTGCGCGGCACCAGCCAGCTCAAGCACTCTGTTTTCGACGTATTGCCGCAGGATGAGCAGGCTTGGGTTGAGCAGCATGTCGGGTTTGTGGATTCTGCCGTAGACCGTATCGTGCCACCCGCGGAAGCCAACAGCAGCGATCCGCTGGAAGTTACCGTGGAAACGTTCAGCGAATGGATTGTGGATCAGACTCAGTTCAAGGGGCCCCCGCCTGCTATTGCGGGTATGGAGTTGACTGACAACCTGATGGCGTTCGTTGAACGCAAGTTGTTCACTCTTAATACTGGCCATGCAATCACGGCTTATCTGGGGCAGCGCGCCAACTTACTGACGATTCGTGATGCTATTCTCGACCCACAAGTTCGTCAGGTGGTACGAGGGGCGATGGAAGAGAGTGGTGCGGTGTTGATCAAGCGTTATGGCTTTGATGCGGATAAACATGCCGCTTATATCAACAAAATCCTCTCTCGCTTTGAAAACCCCTATCTGCATGATGATGTTGAGCGTGTTGGGCGCCAGCCACTGCGTAAACTCAGTGCAGGCGACCGCTTGATTAAGCCATTGTTGGGAACATTGGAATACGATTTGCCACATGGCAACCTGATAAAAGGGATTGCGGCCGCCATGAGTTACCGCAGTGAACAAGACCCGCAGGCCAAAGAGTTGGTAGAATTGCTGGAAAAACTGGGGCCAAAAGCGGCACTGATACAAATTTCTGGCTTACCGGCTGACAGCAAGGTGGTGGAAGAGGCGGTGGCTGCGTATAACACCATGCAGTCGCAGTAAATTCCATGGCGCAATAAATCGGTGTCAATAAACACTCCCTTACTTCACGGATAACGGTTAGGATGCAGGGCAAATTTTTTTGCCCTGGCCTATATTGATTTCCGCTAAGAAAGGGCACCCCTAATGCTGTTCGAAAAGTGACGATGATTGACACAAAGGCATTTGAAAACAAAGTATTGGAAAAACTGAATGCTGGCAAAACGGTACGTAGCTTTCTGATCGCAGCGGTCGAGTTGTTAGCCGAAGCACTGAACGTATTAGTGGTGCAGGTATTTCGTAAAGACGATTATGCGGTGAAGTATGCCGTCGAACCCCTATTGTCTGGTGCTGGCCCGCTTGGTGAACTCTCAGTTCGCCTTAAACTGATGTATGGCCTGGGGGTTATTTCACGGCATGAATATGAAGATGCCGAGTTGCTGATGGCAATGCGCGAAGAGTTGAATCATGATGGCACTGAATATCGCTTTATTGATGATGAAATCCTGGGGCCCTTTGGTGAACTGCACTGTGTGAGTGAACTCCCCCCAGTACCCACCTTTTTACAGCCGAGTGAAGCGGATGAGTCGTTGATTGCCATGCAACACCAGCGCTATCAACAGATGGTACGTTCCACCATGGTGTTATCGCTTACCGAACTACTGGCTGGCATTGGTGCTAAACAACCGTCCAGGCTCTCGCCACTGGGTGAGCAAAAATCGTAGTAGCATACCGAGATAGATGAATATCATCTAATTCGCGTTGAGCCCCAGAACCAAGAGTGACCTTTTAGGTGGCTTCAACGAAATGATCCGATACATTCCGGTTTTGCTTCGTGGCTGCCATCAGGTAAATGCGCACTCATCCGACAATCTCATGTAAACGTTGCGTTTTATTGCTGCCTTATACTGCTCCATAACAAGCAAAAATCCCGCTGTTATGCGGGAATTCTGGATTTATGCGGCTTGTTGATGCTTCCTGAATGGTTACTCGATATTGGATTTATACATTGAGTGTCGGCTTAAAATCCTTTTGATTACTGGATTTCTTATAATGCGCTTTTCTATTGTGTACACCCTTGTGTACACGGTAAAAAGGAATGCTCACCTTTTCGGGCTGTTTTTTGTACACATGCTGGTATTCACCACTTCACAAGCTATGTAGCCCTGCCGTTTATGTCTTCTTGCATGAGGAAAGGCTAAACGAATTTTTCCCATCCTTACTAAAGGAACTAGTTGTTTCTCTCGCAAGTTTTGTGGGGTGCGGGACATCAGTTTAGAAATAATACTAAGCGGCATGTAATGGCCTGCGCAAAGCGCAAGGATAATTTCATCCATAACTTCATTTGAGAGTCTTTTTTTCTCTCTTGCTAATGCTGATGCTGCTTCTAGTTGCTGCCTTAGCGACAAAGAAAGGTGATCGAGGTTGTCGATATAAGGATAAGGAAGTTTGTCTGTAACAAAACGGCCCAGATCGTCTCGTTCTTGCTCGTTATCCGTTATTATCTCGTCGTTATCCGTGATCAAGTAGCTGCTATCCGTGATCAAAGAGGTATTATCCGTGATGATTTGGCCGTGTAGGGAATCGGGTGTGCTTGTTGATAACGGATTAACACCAAAAACATCTTCAGGAGAGGGGAGCTCTTGCCCTGGTAATGTGTATGATTTGTTTCTTTTTTCACCGTGTGGAATCAAAAAACCGCCAGTTACGAGGCGAGGAAGCGTAAGAGTAACTTCACGAGAATGCAAGCTGGTGAGTTGGCAAGCCCGTTCATGATCTATCCATTTTTCTACCGCTGCTGTAATTACGATACTGCGTTCAAGCTCGCTTAGGTGATCAACTTTGTCTCCGAATTTGGAATGCAGAAGAGCCGCTGTTTCTTCCGAGACAAGGTTACCAATAGAGAGTTCAAGCAGTGTTTGTTCCGGTTCTGTTTTTTCATACAACCGGGGGAGACGCCAGTTGGCCAACTTCCAACCACTAAATATTTTGGGAATCCCTGAGCCTGAGCGCTCCCCAGCACCGATAATCAAAAACATCTGGTGCATAAGACGATTACGGCAATCGCTCTCGTAACCTTTTATCGCTTGTTCAAGAGGTACACGCATGAGCCCAGGATTGCGAAAGCCGAATAAATCAGGTCTTTTTACGACCATGATTGAAATCCGGCCTGTATAGTCCGCATGTACCAAGGTGTTTACCAGCGCTTCACGCAGAGCGGTATGTATTTGTGTATCGTCTTGCCTGATACCTTCTTTTAGTTCAAAAGGCACTTTCAAGTCGGCTATTAGTTTTCGGTATGTACGCCTGTAGAAATCGAATACGTTACCCGACCACGTTCCATCAGGGCAGAGTCTATCAACCCACCTTCTCTCTGTTCTCGCTTCTGGTCGTTCTTGGTAATCTACGAAATAGTTTGGAGCTACGTCTTGTATGGCCTCCCATGTTCCAAACATGAGGATGCCTGCCAAAGTCATACCTTCAGTACCTGTTTGGCGATCTTTTCTATATCCGCCGATGCTGCGTAAGAATGCAAAATTGTCTAGCTCTAACGCGGGATGGACTGGATTAGAGGCTGAAAGAAGGTTTCGATAGGCCAGAAGACTCTCTAGGTTTATATCGTTCATATCGAAGTTCTGGACAATGCGGTTATCACGGCTTTCTTCAACTTGTTCAGCCATCATCCTGCGAACTTGTTCTTCAGAACAACGATGGTCACCTTCATGCATTCTGAACCATGTTTCTGTTATTGGTTGATTGTTTAAATAGACTGGTTTTTGCTCACGTCTTGCAATCGGTACCTCAATGACAAGTATCTCTTTGCCGTCTAATTTGACAGTTTGAACAAGCTGATCAGTAAGAAGATTAACGTTTACCTTTTTCTTGCTGCCTGCAAGGTCAAAGAGCTGCTTTTTGACGGTATTAACATCCGGAATACCCGCAACAGTGAACTCACCTTTCTTTTCACGAATACCTAAAACAACATATCCACCGCGACAATTTGCCATGGCGCTATAAGTTGGCCAGAAGTCATCCGGCAACTTGCCTCTACCATCTTTCCCTTGAGCCAATTTAAACTCCAGCTCTGAGGATTCAGATAGTGCACGCAGATCTGTCAGATCAGATATCCGGAACACTGTACCTCCATGTGAGTATTGTGGGTATAAATTGGTCGTATCTTACCCTAGTTTAAGTGATAAGAAAGTCCAGGAAGGATCATTAAAACGCCAAATTAAAAATATAACTGTATGTTTGAACAGTTTTTTAAGTGGGTAGCCTTGTGTGGTAAGAAGGCGAGTGATCTACAATCCGTTATGACGTTAAGCCTATCCGTGATCAATTGTTCCTTATCCGTTATGAGATTGGTGGAGTTCATTAGAGTAGGAAACTCTTGACGGAGAAGCTGTATGCACCGTTATCTGATAACCGTTAACTCCGCCGGTGGATCATCAATCCCAGCGCCAACAGACAAAGCCGATTACCTGCATCGGGTACGGGTTGGGCTTGTCCGACTCCACCAGCACTGTGGCGGCGGCCATAACTCGGCCCATTCGTGTCTTTATGCGCCTGGGTGTGTTGGCGATTGTGCCGGTAATCGTTGCCGTGTGCTGCGCAGCCTTTTCACGCCGATTCTTTCGCATCGATACCACCTCTCAGAGTTTTTTGTTATCGACTCGCCGTGGCCATGGTCATTTTACAGAATAAAACTCCGATATGGGGCAAGATCCATACCGTCACGAATTGCCTGGTAAATTGATACATCTTGCCAAGGCTGGTTCAAGTCATCAGGCCAAACTCATTTTAAGGCGATCTCGACCAATTTTTGAGGGGCAAAGCGAGGTACATGGCAATAGTGTGCTTTCTTGCTTCTTTATGCTAGCTCATGATAACAAAAAAGCCCGCTGTTATGCGGGCATTCTGGATTTATGCGGCTTGTTGATGCTTCCTGAATGATTACTCGATATTCTGGATTTGCTCACGCATTTGCTCAATCAATACCTTTAGTTCAATGGCTGAGGCTGTGACCTCCGCATTGATTGATTTTGAGGCCAAGGTATTCGCTTCACGATTGAATTCTTGCATCATAAAGTCGAGACGGCGGCCCACCGCTTCTTTTTTCTTCAGGATATTGAACGTCTCTTTGACGTGCGCTTCCAGACGGTCCAGCTCTTCTGCAACGTCAATGCGTTGTGCCATTAGCACCAGTTCTTGCTCAAGACGTGTGTTTTCTAATTGCACTTGCGCTTCTTCCAGCTTACTGACCAGCCGTTCACGTTGCCATTGCAGGATATTGGGCATCTGGGTGCGTACTTTTGCCACTTCAGTGTTTACGCCCTCCAGCCGCTGTTCGATCATGCCTTTCAGTGCACTACCTTCGCTTTCGCGTGCCGTAATAAAATCGTCGAGCGTATTTTCCAGTAACTGCATCAGCTCTTCACTGATGACATCCAGATCCTGTTCTTCTGCGGACATGACACCAGGCCAACGCAATACATCGATGGGGTCTATCTCCCCTTCATCGCTTTGCATTTTCACCCAGTTGGCGGCTTCAACCAGTTGTTTTGCCAGCTTTTCGTTCAGGATCATCGAGCTCTGTGCACTTGGGTCGAGTTCGAAACGTAGGTTACATTCCACTTTGCCACGAGTCAGGCGGCCACGGATACGATCGCGGATCACCGGCTCAAGGCTACGGAATTGTTCCGGCAAGCGGATATAGGTTTCAAGGTAGCGCTGGTTAACAGAGCGTAGCTCCCAGGCTGCACTACCCCATTCGCCCTTGATTTCACGCCGGGCATAGGCGGTCATACTGCGGATCATTGTTGCTTACCCTGTAATAGCTAAAGATGCGTTGATTATAGCGTTGCACCTGAGGGCAGGATAGGCATAACGTCACGAAGCTCGTATAATACGCCTCAAATTGTTGATAAGAAGCCGGAGAAAACAGCCCATGCGTCCTGCAGGCAGAGCACCACAACAAATTCGCCCCCTGACAATGACCCGTCACTACACCAAACACGCTGAAGGTTCAGTGCTGGTCGAGTTTGGCGATACCAAAGTTTTGTGCACCGCCACCGTCGAAGAGGGCGTTCCACGCTTCCTGAAAGGTCAGGGGCAAGGGTGGGTGACCGCTGAATACGGTATGTTACCGCGTTCTACCCATAGCCGTAATGCGCGCGAAGCAGCGAAAGGAAAACAAGGTGGGCGCACGTTGGAAATTCAGCGCCTGATTGCACGTTCACTACGGGCTGCTGTCGATCTGAAAAAACTCGGTGAATTCACCATTACTTTGGACTGCGACGTATTGCAAGCCGATGGTGGCACCCGTACCGCTTCAATTTCAGGTGCCTGTGTGGCCCTGGCCGATGCGCTGAATGCGTTGGTTGCTGCAGGGAAATTGAAAACCAACCCGATGAAAGGCTTGGTGGCGGCAGTTTCGGTGGGCATCGTTAATGGTGAAGCGTTATGCGACCTGGAATATGTTGAAGATTCTGCAGCAGAAACCGACATGAATGTGGTGATGATGGAAGATGGCCGCATGATCGAGGTGCAGGGGACCGCTGAAGGTGAGCCGTTCAACCATGATGAGTTGCTGGCCTTGCTGGCATTGGCCCGTGGGGGTATCGAAACCATCTTTCAAGCGCAGAAAGCGGCGTTGGCAGAATAATTTTTCAAAGGCGACGAAGTCGCCTTTTTTACAACTTAAATTTGCAACCACAGCATAAACATTACAGTTCAGACGAGGAAAGTGAGTCATGAAAGCCTATCAGCGCCAGTTTATTGAATTCGCGCTTAGCAAACAGGTACTGAAATTCGGTGAGTTCACCTTGAAATCGGGACGTACCAGCCCTTATTTTTTTAATGCTGGCCTGTTTAATACCGGGCGCGATCTGGCGTTATTAGGGCGTTTCTATGCTGAAGCCTTGGTGGATTCTGGTATTGATTTTGATCTGCTGTTTGGCCCAGCCTATAAGGGCATTCCCATTGCTACGACCACCGCGGTCGCACTGGCGGAACATCATGACCGAGATATGCCTTATTGCTTTAACCGTAAAGAGGCCAAGGATCATGGCGAAGGTGGCACTTTGGTGGGGAGTCCACTGCAAGGGCGGGTGATGCTGGTGGATGATGTGATCACCGCAGGGACGGCGATTCGTGAGTCAATGGAGATTATCCAGGCTCATCATGCCACTTTGGCTGGGGTGCTGATCTCCCTTGATCGCCAAGAGCGCGGCCGTGCTGATGTTTCGGCAATTCAGGAAGTAGAGCGCGATTATCACTGTAAAGTGATCTCAATTATTACGCTCAAGGAGCTGATTGCTTATCTGGAAGAGAAACCGGAGATGGCTGAACATTTGGCAGCGGTGCGGGCGTATCGCGAACAGTACGGAGTATAAAGAGTGATGCCGGGTTAACCCCGGCACCTCATTCATCACTATTTAAGTAGCGCTACTTCAAAAGATTATTGCAACTGTGCTGCCAGGAGTGGCCAGCGGGCATCGAAATCCTGTGTTGGACTGTAGCGGAATTCAGACCGGATATAGCGTGAAAATAGCCCTTCGCAAAATGCCAATAATTGGCTGGCCAGCAACGTTTCATCAACGTTAAAGCCTTTCCCTTCACGCAGTTTACGTTCCTTCAGCACCTGACGCAGCTGTGCTTCAATACGTTCAAACAACTGGTTGATCCTACCCTGCAGGCGATCTTGCTCAAACATCAGTGCATGCCCGGTGATGATACGTGTCAGGCCTGGATTGCGCTCAGCAAACCCAAGTAGGAGTAGCATAATTAGGCGCAGACGGTTGAGTGTCTCTTTTTCATCCTGCAGGATCAAATTGATGCGCGTTATCAGGGTGTCTTCAATAAACTCGATCAGGCTATCAAACATTCGTGTCTTGCTAGGGAAGTGCCGGTAAAGGGCTGCCTCAGAGACACCTACGTTCGCGGCAAGCTTGGCTGTGGTGATACGCTGGCTGCCATCGCTGGATTCCAGCATCTGGGCTAACGCCTGCAGTATGTCCTCGCGCCGATTCCTTTTGGTATTTTCTTTTTCTGCCATGTGTAATAAGACCCTTGCTAAAACAGCCGACACCCACCGTCTTTCAAACTGCTGTCGGGCAATTTGAATCAACCTGGATATAAGCCAAAAGTTTCTCCGACAATGATTCTGCGTGTGACCTGGTATTCGGTATTTTATTGTCGGGTAAACCTTGCCATAGAGATGTCTTCCTCTTTTGGGCAGCAAGGTTTTCAGTGATCATCTTAAGATAGAGCAACCCTATTGGCGTCCCGAATGGCCGAAACCACCGGCTCCACGCTCGCTACTATCAAACTCAGTCACCAGATTGAACTCCGCTTGTACAACTGGCACAAACACCATTTGTGCGATGCGTTCACCGGGTTCAATGGTGAAAGATTTCTGGCCACGGTTCCATACCGACACCATTAATTGGCCTTGGTAATCGGAATCGATCAAGCCAACCAGATTGCCGAGTACCACCCCATGCTTATGGCCCAGACCCGAGCGCGGCAGGATCACTGCGGCAAGACCGGTATCGGCAATATGAATCGCCAGACCGGTGGGGAGTAAAGTGGTTTCGCCGGGTGCCAACTCGACAGCACTGTCCAGACAGGCGCGCAGATCAAGACCAGCAGAGCCTGGGGTAGCATAGGTCGGTAATGGGAAATCTTGACCGATACGTGGGTCGAGGATCTTAACGTCGATTTTTTTCATCATAACGGCTGATTATCTCGTCTATTAAACGTTGGCCAAGGGATGCCTTGTCACTATGGGCGAGGCGTTTTTCTCCATCTTGCCAAAAAAGATGCAGTGCATTGGTATCACTATTAAAACCATGCTCTGCAAGCGATACATTGTTAGCGCAGATTAAATCCAGTTTTTTACGCGCCAGTTTTTGCCGGGCGTATTCTTCCACATTCTGGGTTTCTGCCGCAAACCCGACGACAAAAGGTCGATTTTTGTTCATCAGGGCAACACCCGCAACGATGTCGGGATTTTTTACCATTTTAAGGGTGATGGTATCACCCTGTTTTTTGATTTTTTCATTGGCAACCTGCTCTGCCCGATAGTCAGCGACGGCGGCACAGGCAATAAAAATATCTTGTTGTTCGACCTGTTGCTTTACTGCTTGTTCCATTTCCAGTGCACTGATGACATCCACACGAGTTACGCCAGGGGGCGTTGGCAGGTTTACCGGCCCGGCCACTAACGTCACTTGTGCACCACGAGCAGCAGCAGCATGGGCGATGGCAAAGCCCATTTTGCCGGAGCTGTGGTTGCTGATAAAGCGCACTGGGTCCAGCGCCTCGCGAGTAGGACCCGCGGTAATCATAATTTTTAATTGTTTCAGATCTTGTGGCGCAGAAAAATAGCTCTCTGCCAGTTCAATGATCTGCAGAGGGTCCAACATGCGCCCAGGCCCAACGTCGCCACAAGCCTGGCTGCCACAATCTGGCCCCCATAATAGCAAACCACGGGCTTGCAAGGTTTGCAGATTCGCTTGGGTGGCGGTTGCGCGATACATTTGCTGGTTCATGGCCGGGGCTGCGGCGATGGGGGCATCGGTTGCCAAGCAGACGGTGGTTAACAAATCGTTAGCCATACCGGCGGTGATACGAGCCAGCAGATCAGCGGTGGCGGGAGCCAGGATCACCAAATCAGCCCATTTACCTAATTCGATATGTCCCATGGCAGCTTCCGCCGCAGGGTCGAGGAGATCGTCGGAAACCGGGTGGCCGGAAACCGCTTGCAGTGTCAGTGGGGTAATAAATGCTTTGGCGGCGGTGGTCATTACCACCCGTACCTCTGCCCCCCTGTCGCGCAGTCGCCGTACCAACTCTGGGCATTTGTAAGCAGCGATACCGCCACTGATACCCAGCACAATATGTTTACCGGAAAGTCCCGTCATCATGATTGTCCGATTGAAAATCTAAAGATGCAGCATATTAGCATAACCACTGCCAGGGAGCGCGATTCTGCTGTGTATGCAGCCAGTTGCATGGTGGTTTTCGCTATGCATCGCAATGTTATCAAGCACCTGTCGCAGTCCAAAATCCCTCGAGGCATACTCTGTGGCTTGCAGGGAGGAGGCGATGAGTAGTCAAGATATGTCTATATGGCCAGGGGCTCTGGCGCCCAGAGAGAAACTGATGCGTGATGGTGCGGCGGCGCTGTCTGACATCGAGTTGTTGGCAATTTTTTTACGAACAGGTTCACCAGGCGTGCATGTTTCACAACGTGCTGAACAGTTATTGGCACATTTTGGCTCGCTGTATCACCTTATTTCGGCTGATTACCAACAATTTTGCAGCCAGAAAGGGTTAGGGATAGCGACGTATACACAGCTACAGGCGATTTCTGAATTGGCTTTCCGGTTATTTTCTGGCCCCCATCTGTTGGAGAATGCTCTACTCAATCCGAAAATTACCCAGCATTATTTGCATAGTTTGCTGGCTCATCACGAACGGGAGGTTTTTTTAGTGCTTTTTTTGGATAATCAACACCGGGTGATTCGCCATCAGGAGATGTTTGCTGGTACCATTAATAGTGTCGTCGTGCACCCAAGAGAAATTGTGCGTGAAGCGTTGAAGGCTAATGCAGCGGCCATCATTTTGGCGCATAATCACCCATCGGGTAAGGCGGAACCTAGCCACGCTGACCGTTCAATAACCGAGCAAGTGGTCAATGCCTGCCGATTATTGGAGATCCGAGTGCTCGATCATGTGGTGATTGGCCGGGGAGAATGCGTCTCTTTTGCTGAGCGTGGATGGCTTTAAGTCACTTTTTCGCGATCCTTGTGGGATCTTTATTTGTTCGGGACTTGAGCACTTACGCTTCAGAGCGTATACTACGCCACCTTTGAGAATCTTGGGTTTGGCGTTAAGAGCCTATCTCAGCAGGTTTCTGACCTGATGTGTGGTTTCTGACCTGATGACGAGAGTCTCCTCAGTATGAAGTTTGCTGAGATGGGCTCTAAAAGCCTGACGAGGCGGCCATACCCCTTTGAGCTCGAGCTGATTTGATTTTTGGAGAATAGACATGTCCCGAGTCTGCCAAGTTACTGGCAAGCGCCCGGTGAGCGGTAACAACCGTTCCCACGCAATGAACGCGACTAAACGCCGTTTTCTGCCTAACCTGCACTCACACCGTTTTTGGGTTGAGGCTGAGAAGCGCTTTGTCACTCTGCGTGTATCTGCTAAAGGTATGCGTGTTATTGATAAGAAGGGTATTGAGACGGTTTTGGCCGATCTACGTGCCCGTGGTGAGAAGTATTAAGGAACTGAATCATGGCTAAAGGTGTTCGCGAGAAGATCAAGCTGGTTTCTTCTGCTGGTACTGGTCACTTCTATACCACTACGAAGAACAAGCGTACTAAGCCGGAAAAATTGGAACTGAAGAAATTCGATCCAGTTGTCCGTCAACACGTGCTCTACAAAGAAGCTAAAATTAAATAATTTTAGTGGATTATAATAAAAACCCGGTCTAGGCCGGGTTTTTTTCGTTGTATCACTCAGTAAGCCAAGTTGTTGTCGCCGATATCCCTTGTAGCTTGGAGTAACAAAAGCAGAGAAGGAGCCTGGTATGCCTGAATTACCTGAAGTCGAAACCAGCCGCCGTGGCATTGAGCCTTATCTTGTTGGTCACCACATTCAGTATGCGGTGGTACGTAATTCTCGCCTGCGTTGGCCGGTTTCAGAACAGATCCTGTCATTGAGTGATCGGTTGGTACGTAGTGTGCAACGCCGTGCTAAATACTTGCTGATTGAGTTAGATGATGGCTGGATTATTGTTCACTTAGGCATGTCTGGCAGTTTGCGCATGCTGACAGAGGAGACTGAAGCCGGTAAGCATGATCATGTTGATCTGGTGATGAGCAATGGCATGATCCTGCGTTATACCGATCCGCGCCGTTTTGGTGCCTGGCTGTGGTGTGCAGATCTTGCGCAGAGCTCGGTGTTAGCTCATCTTGGCCCGGAGCCGTTGAGCGAAACTTTCAATGGTACTTATCTCTACCAGAAATCCCGCGACAAACGCACATTGATTAAGCCTTGGTTGATGGATAACAAACTGGTGGTTGGGGTGGGTAATATCTATGCCAGTGAATCACTGTTCAGTGCGGGGATCTTGCCGGGTCGTCAAGCAGGGTCATTAAGCCAAGCAGAGGCAGAGTTGTTGGCAGCAACCATCAAGGCGGTTTTACTACAATCCATTAAACAAGGCGGCACGACATTGCGTGATTTTCTGCAATCAGATGGCAAACCTGGGTATTTTGCGCAACAACTGCAGGTTTACGGCCGAGCAGGAGAGCCCTGCCGCGTCTGTGGTACCTTGATTGATAGCACAAAACACGGGCAGCGCAGCACCTTTTTCTGCCGCAACTGCCAGCATTGATTACTGTTTGGCGAGTTTTTCCATTAATGCCTTGGCAACGACATCAGGCAGAAAGGCGGTGATATCACCGCCATGGCGAGCGACTTCTTTCACCAGTGTTGAAGAGATGAATGACCACTGTTCCGATGGCATCAAAAAGACGCTTTCAAGCTGTGGCATCAGGTGGCGATTCATATTTGCCAACTGTAATTCATATTCAAAATCAGACACGGCGCGCAGGCCACGTACCAGAATATTGGCATTCTGATGGGCGGCAAAGTGTGCCATCAGCTCACTGAAACCCTGTACTTCAACATTATCCAGATGCGCGGTTACCTGTGTAGCCAAGGCTACGCGCTCTTCCAGCGTAAACAGAGGTTTTTTGCTCGAGCTGGCGGCAATAGCCAAGATGATGTGATCAAACATCTTTGAGGCGCGCGTGACTAAATCCAGATGACCATTGGTCATGGGATCGAAAGTGCCAGGATAGATTGCTTTGCTGCTCATCACTCATATTCTCTGAATAGACCTAACGACCTTCAAGAAGCAGCATGGCTGTATCTTGAGGGTTATTGGGTAACGTTACGTCCCAATGCCCACAGTGCGGCATATTTATTGAAAGTATATTGCGCGTTGACCATGGCTAACAGCAAGCCTTGTTTACCGTCAAGAAAACCAGCCCGTAGCAACCAGGTTTTGCAGAAGGCTCCCAAGGTGTGGGTAAGGATCGACAAGTAACCACAGCGTTTACCTGCCTGATGGCGCTGGGCAGCCCACTGTTCGGCGTAATGCAGTTGTTTGCGCTGAAAAGCAAAAAAGTCGCGGCAGGTCAGGTGTAGCAAATCACCTTTTAATGGCACAATTTTGGCGCCCGCCGTATTGAGTGACTCGTGAACTAAATCATCGTTGTAACGATAATGGGCGTTGGCATACAACCGATTGACCCGATCTGGGTACCAACCACTATGGCGCATAAAGCGGCCAAGGAACAGGTTGCGGCGCCCAAGGCTGTAGACCACGTTGTCTTCTGCAGTTACCAGCGCTTGTTCAATCGATTGGCGTAGTTCTGGCGTGACACGCTCATCGGCGTCGATCATCAGAATGTAATCATGGGTGGCGTAGCTTTGCGCTTTTTGGCGTTGCTTGCCAAAACCTTGCCACTCGGTATGCATAAATACTTTAGCACCGAGGCTTTCCGCCAAGGCGACAGAACCGTCTGTACTGCCGGAATCGAGAACGATGATTTCATCAGCCCAAGAGACCGATTGCAGACACTCAGGCAACAGCTCGGCTTCGTTTTTAGCGATCATCACAACCGAAAGACGTTTACGGTCGCTCATTTAGTGACTCCGTGGCGGCAGATAGGGTTGCAGCAATTGTAGCAGATGCTGCAGTGCTCCCTGATTCTGATACAACACCTCAACGGCATGACGGCCATAGTAATGGCGGTAATCTTCATCAGTCAGTAATGTCGCTACTTCTTTTACCAGAGCATCGACATCATTGACCGTGATAAGTCCCCCCGCTTCGGTGAGCTTGGCACAGATATCTTTGAAGTTGAAGGTATGCGGCCCCATCAGGACCGGAATGGCATGCGCAGCAGCCTCCAAGGGATTATGCCCCCCACGTTCCACCAGGCTGCCACCAACAAAAGCCAAATCGGCAATGCCATACAGCAGCATCAACTCCCCCATGGTATCGCCAATCACCACCTGCGTACTACCGGAGGGGATCTCACCACTGCTACGAGTGATATAGCTAAAACCCGCTTTTTGTGCCAGTGCCTTAGCGGTAGGGAAGCGTTCTGGATGGCGTGGTACCAAAATCAGTAATAAGTTCGGGTAGGTGATCAATAACCTGCGGTGAGCCTCGAGCAACAAGGTTTCTTCACCCTCATGCGTGCTGGTGGCGATCCACACCGGACGGCGTGGTGCCCATTGGCGGCGTAGCGTAATGGCCCGCGCGGCAAGTTCTGGTGTCACCGAGATATCGAACTTAAGGCTACCGGTGATAGCCAGTTGAGAGCGTTTTAAGCCAAGGGCAAGAAAGCGCTCACCATCCTCATGATTTTGAGCGGCAATCAAGGTAATATGCTGCAGGATATCTTGAATAAATCCGCCAATTTTTTTATAGCCTGCTGCGGAGCGTGCAGAAAGGCGAGCATTGGCGATGACCAACGGGATTTGGCGTTGATACAGCCCATTGATTAGGTTTGGCCAAAGTTCGGTCTCCATGATGATCACCAGCTTAGGCTCAACCTGCTTGAGAAAACGGCGTATGGAACCCGGCAAGTCATAAGGGAGATAGACGTGGTGAACATCTTTACCAAAGGCGGATTGCACACGCTCAGAGCCGGTTGGTGTCATGGTGGTGACGGTAATCGGCAGGTAGGGATAACGGTGACGCAGCGCTCGAACTAACGGGATTGCGGCCAGGGTTTCGCCAACGGAAACTGAATGCAACATAATACCGCCCGGCACCACTTTTCCGGCGCAGAAACCGTAGCGTTCAGCCCAGCGTTTACGATAGGCAGGCGCTTTGCGGCTACGCCATAGCAAACGGAGCCAGATCAGAGGTTGGATAAGGTAGAGTAGTACCTGATATACACGAAGCAGCATGCTATCAATTTCATTTATATGCGTTATTCTGAATAGTATCATATCCAGCACGGAAAGGTGCTAGTTTGGTGGTTTGAAGAGCGCTGGCGACGACTGACACAAGATTTGGCTGATAGGTTTGGAATGAAGAATATTTTAATTATACGCCGTGACAATATTGGTGATTTGGTTTGTACCACTCCATTGATTGAAGGAGTGAAAATTGCCTACCCTGATGCAAAACTGTATCTGTTGATCAATAAAGTCAGCCAAGACGTGGTGAAGCATAACCCCCACCTTGAAAAGGTATTCGTGTATAAAAAGGCGAAACATAAAGCCAAGAATGAGACAACACTGGGTGTCTATTTTCAACGGTTAATGATGCTCTGGCAGTTAAGAAAAATAAAATTTGATGCAGTGATCCTCGCTAATCCAGAGCCTTGCAAGTATAGCTTACGCATGGCAAAAATGATTGGGGCTAAAAAGATTATCGGTGCTGATTTAGGCACCAGCGACATTCATCATCCTTTTAAATCAGCTAATTTTCATGGTAAACATCAGGTAGAACGTACCTTTAGCTATTTGTCGGCAATAACGGATAAGGTTATTCCGATTCCACCTGTGCGTGTCTATCTAACCGATGAAGAGCGTCATATCGCCAGGCAACGTTTAAAGGCATTGTTACCTGCCAGCAGTGGGCATCTCTATGCTGTGCATTTCAGTAACCGCAGAGTAAAGAGTAGTTGGCCACTGGAGCGCTATGCTGAGATTATTCGTCACTTAACGACGGATCATCATGCCTCGGTACTGATTTTTTGGTCACCGCCGGGTACGTTGGCTCCAGATGATATTGGTGATGATAAACGCGCTGAACAGTTGTTGATGCAGTGTCAAAATCCGCGAGTGGCGCTGTATCCCACCGCCTCGGTACGTGAGTTGCTAGCCGCATTTGATTTGTGCGATCTGGTGTTGTGCAGTGATGGTGGTCAAATGCACTTGGCTGCGGCATTGAATAAAAAGCAGGTGGTATTTTTTGGTGAGACCAAACCGGAAGAATGGCATCCTTGGTCGGATGATTATCAGATAATACAGGCTACGAGTGGTAACTGTGCTGATATTCCGGTTGAAGAGGTTTGGCAAAAAATGCAACAGTTAAAATAGTTTTAAGCAAAGGCAGGCCAACCCTGCCTATGTTTATTTTTTTAATGCAATATATTGTTCACAAATAGGTTTTAGACCATAACTTAATAATTGTTGATGATTAATTTCGGGAGGGTTGGCATAAATGTTTGCCATCTTTTCCGCTAGAGATTTTTCATTTAATTCGGCCAGTGCATTGCTCATACCTGCTTTTTCCAGGATTTCCTGCGGCCCACCGGGACAACGCGTGCTAACCACTGGAGTCGCACACAGCAATGCCTCAACCAGTACGTTGCCGAAACCTTCATTGTCTGAACTAAGCACCAACATGCGCGCGTGTTTGATAAATGGGAAGGGGTTGGCCTGAAAACCAAGAAATTGTACTTGTTCATGGATCCCCAACTCTTGCGCTAACTGTTTTGTCTCTTCGACTATTTTTTCTTCTCCGCCACCCAGTAATACCAAAGGGGCTTTAATACCGGAGAGCGCATAGGCTTTCAGCAAGCGGTCATGGCGCTTGTGTGGATGGAAACGGCCTACATGTATCAGATAATCTTTGCCTGCTAACATGCAGGGCTCGGCGGCTTCTTGTTCTATTGCTTTGATATCGAAAGGATTGTTGATTATTTCCAATCGATTGGGCTCAATTCTTAAATTTTGATGCAGGTCATGGCCTACCGCCTGTGAGACGGCAACAATATTTTTGTGCTGATAGATACTTGCTATCTTGCGGCGCTTTAACCAGCGATCCAGCCCAGCTCGGTGGCCCAGATAGGAAGTGGAAAGAATACCGTGTATGCAGAACCAGAGACGTTGCTGATCAATCACTTTACTACGGCTGACAATACGATCCGTCTTATGCAGGTTAGAGAACACCAGGTCATAACGGCCCTTTTGCTGTTCATTGGTACTAATTGTTCGGTCCAGCATGGCAGCACGACGTGACAGCTCAGTCAATTTGCGCCAGGGTGTCCTGCAGGTGTCGGGAATCACTTGATAATTAATCCCAGCAGGGATGGGATAGTTACAGATATCACGCAGTGAAATCAGGCTGATGTCATGCCCTGCTTGCTGCATGCCTTGGCATAACGTCAGTACTACCTTTTCTGCCCCGCCACCAGGCAGACCGTCGATAATCATCAGAATACGCATAGTTAATCCAGCAGTCGGTTATAGAGTGCAATAAGTTGTTCTGAGAGTTGTGTCGGTGTTGCCGACATAATACGCTGCCTTGCCGTTTCTCCCATGGCGGACCCCAACGCTTGCCGAGGTAATGCATCAATTGCTTCGGTCAGCGCGCGAATATCCAGTGCATCGCTGACAAATCCATTTGCACCTGGGGTGATAAACTCGGCTCCACCGCAGGTGGTACTGGTGATCACCGGTAATCCACATGACATCGCTTCCAGGATTACATTGGGGAAGGGGTCGTATAAGGTTGGCAGCAGCAGAGCATCTGCAGCTTGGTAGAACGGCAGGGTTTGTTGCTGCACGCCCATAAAGCGCACTCGGTGGCCACAACCCAGTGACTGCGCCAGTGCTCGGTAACGTTGCTCGGCTTTGTCTTTACCCACGACCAATAGATAACTCTCTGTTGCGGCTACCGCACGGATGGCTGCTGCCAGACCTTTACGTTCAAAACCGGAACCGACAAAGACCAGGCAGTGTGCTTGTTGGGGAAGTTGAAATTGCGCGCGCAGTTGTTGCCGTTGCTGTTCACCCGCAGGTAAAAATTTCTGGTTATCAATAGCGTTGTAGATCACGCTGATTTTATCCGCAGGGACGCTAAAGTCGTCGATAATTTCTTGCTTGATCATTTCGGCATTACAAATCACCGCTTTTAACTCAGGTGCGGCATACATGGCGCGTTCAGCGCACATGACATAACGATGGTAACGGTTAGAGAATAACCATTTGCGCCGCCATTCCGGCAGCAGGCGTGCTCGCTGCAACAGCCAGCGGCGGTGTACACCATCACCCGCACGATAAATATCGCAGCCAGGGATGCGCTCATGACTTTGTACCAGATCGAAATGCTCTTTTTGCCACAAGGCTCTAGCGGCCTGCGCAAAACCACGCTCGCGGCTGATACGGCCAAATTTCATCGGATTGCACAGATGGATATGCCATTGCGGATTGGCATCACCTTGCCATTCTCGGGTGATAACGTTCAGATCCAGATCCTGTTGCTCGAGAGCCTCCAGTGCCCGGGAAACAAAACGTTCTGCCCCGCCATCTGGGCGGTATTTTTGGCGAACAATCGCCAAACGAAATGCTTTCATGCCAGGGTGCTCCGCGCGGCTGCAATCACCACGTCTGTAGGAATAATGTTGAGGTAACGCTCATCAGTGCGGGTATTAACCGCATCAGGGTCTGGCAGTTCGCCATAGTTCCCCGCCCAAATTACCTGGCCGATGACTTGCCAAGGGCGCCAGAATGTCAATTTTGATGGCCCGAAAAGCGCCACGCAAGGCGTCTGTAATGCTGCTGCCATATGCATAGGGACAGAGTCGACACCCATAAACAGTTTGGCGTGATCAATCAGTGCAGCCAACTGCCGCAGCGTCAGTTGCCCTGCCAGGGAAACGATACCTGGCTGTGGGCACAGCTCCAGTATTTGCTTGACCATCTGCTGCTCTTTGGTATCGGGCCCGGAGGTTATCACTAATTGGTGTCCATCAGCCTGTAGTGCGCTGATGGTAGCGGCCATTTTTTCTTCACTCCAACATTTAAAGAACCAGCGTGACGTGGGTTGTACCACAATATAGCTATCCTTGATGCCATGCTGGCGTAAAAGTTGTTGGCTGGCTTGCCAGTCTTGCGCGCTGTAACTCATGGTGACTTGCTGGCTGAGATTCGGTAAACCGAGCGGTTGCAGCAATGAAAGGTTCTGCTCAACAGTGTGCAGATGCTGATGTTCAGCCACCGAGACCAATCGACTATGGCAATGGCGCCACAGAAAACCTCGGCGTTTGGGAAAATCGAACCCCAGGCGGATGCGCGCCCCCGTTAAACGTGAAAGTAGCGCGCTGCGCCACTGATCGGCAAGATTGATCACCAGATCGTATCGTTGGGCTCGGAGCTGACGGATCAAACGCCACTCATGGCTGAGATGAGCTTTGAGGCCCTGCTTTTTCCATTGGCGATCGATAACAAATATCTGTGATAGTGCCGGGTTGCTGGCCAGCATATCTTGCGTTTCTTGATATAGTAATATGTCTATCTGGGCTTGGGGGTAGTTCTGTCGCAAAGTATTGATGACTGGGGTAGTCAGCAGCATATCGCCGTGATGGCGCAGTTTAATGATCAGAATATGCTGTATTGGCGTGGCAGAAGCCGAGGCTAACGCGTCGTTCATCATAAGTCGCTTTCAGTGAAACCAAAGTGTGATTCTAAATGACCTAATCGTATGTTGCTACTATTGCCAAGTTTTCTTACCGATAACGAAAATCTCCCCTGACGATCAAAGCCTCGGACAGTCTGATGACAAAGTTGTTTGCCCTGAAGAAATCAGCTGCGTAACATGTATGCCTTATGAGTATCAGCCCGCTGCTTGCACAACAACAGGTATCTTTATGAGCGTACCAGCGTTTCTTATTACCATTGATACTGAAGGCGATAACCTTTGGCAAAATCATGATCGTATTTTGACCGAGAACAGCCGTTTTTTGCCGCGATTTCAAGCGCTGTGTGAAAAATATGGGTTCAAGCCAGTTTATCTAACCAATTATGAGATGGCAGTGGATGCGCACTATATCGAATTTGCCCGTGATGTGATTGCCCGCGGCACCGCCGAAGTGGGTATGCATCTGCATGCCTGGAACAGCCCCCCACTTGAGCCACTGACTGACAATGACTGGCGCCATAAGCCTTATCTGATTGAATATCCCGCTAATCAGATCCGTGCCAAAGTCGATCATATGACTAAGTTGCTGGAAGATACCTTTCAAACCAAGATGCGCAGCCACCGTGCCGGGCGCTGGGCGTTTAATGAGTTTTATGCGTCACTTTTGCTGGAATATGGCTATCAGGTAGATTGTTCGGTCACTCCACGGGTTAACTGGCAGTATTCACCGGGCAATCCCCAAGGTAACGGCGGAACTGATTATCGCCATTTTCCCTCTCAGGCTTATTTTATTGACCCAGCCAATATTGCCAAACCCGGTAACTCGATGTTGCTGGAAGTTCCTATGAGTATTCAGTATAAACACTCTGCGTTGATGAATTTGCTCAAGCAAGGTTATGATCGTTTTCGCGGTAAAAAACGCTCACCATCAGTAGATTGGCTGCGGCCATCCGGTCATAATCTGGCAAAAATGAAGCGAGTGGCGGAAAATTCGCTGGCACAAGGGCATGATTATGTTGAGTTTATGCTTCACTCTTCCGAGTTTATGCCCGGTGGTAGCCCGACCTTTAAAAACGAGCAGGATATTGAAGCCTTGTATCGGGATTTAGAACAGTTATTTGATTGGCTACAGCAACGCACGGTGGGTATGACGTTGGCTGAATATTATCAGGTTAAAGTGAATTAACATGTCGAAAAAGTGGAAAATCAAGGCTGCTGATTGGTTCTTGCGACGTTATACCGCGAAGTATGGTCGTTTCCAGGATAAAGCGACCTTTGACAGCAAAATGCAGTTCGAGAATATCGTTATTTATTCCACGACAGCTTTAGGGGATTTCATGTTCAATACCCCGGTGTTGAGAGCGATGCGTGAACGTTATCCTGCCGCACATATCACACTGGTAGTACATGAAAAAAATAGCGAGTTAGTAGAAAATGGTCGCTATTATGATCGGGTGATTTACTGGAACAGTAAAATAAAGACCATCGGCCCTCTGTTGAAATCATTGCGGCAACATCAGCCGGACCTGGCTCTGATCCTGCATTCACACCTACCTTATGACGTTATCAGTGCCATTATGGCCGGTGCAAAATATGTCATCAGAGATAACTATAGTTCAGGGATATGTGGGTTGGAACCTTGGTTGACCAACTATGTATTTCATTATTATGGGCACTTTATCCGCCGAAAACTGGAGTTGATTTCCATTTTAGGGTGTCGTTGTGACGATCCGACTATGGAAATTCCTGTCCCCTATAAGCCAGGCATTAGAAACATCGAATTTTGCTCAATTGGATTTCAACTTGGGGCTTCTACAGAGTCTCGTTGTTGGCCGGTTGGTCACTTTGCCAAGTTGGCGGATATGTTGGCTGTCCAATATCAAAATGTGCGCTTTGTGTTGATTGGTGCAGGGCAAAAAGATGAAAAGAAAGCACAAGAGTTCCTGCAGCTTATTCATCCTGATACTCGGACTTGTGTTGATAATAAGATAGGTAAGACTGGGCTACAGGGAACGTTGACATTAATTGATAGCCTCGATCTACTGGTATCTGGGGACACGGGGCCTTTGCATTTGGCGATTGCATTGAAAACCAAGACGATAAGTTTATTTGTGACGGCTGATCCTCGGTCTACCGGACCAATTCAGGATGTAGAGTTGCACCGAATTATTCATCTTTCTCGAACGGGTTATACCATGCCATTGGAGGTTGATGGACCGGTGGGGGTTATTCAGCCACAGCGTGTTTATGATGAGATTGTGGCTCATATGTCTTTGAACTCTTGATAAGAAGCTAGAAACGTCTTGGTATGATGGTGCGTAGCCACCAACGCATTTTCGATAGAAAAGTATCCACTCGTGCATAACGCATTTGGCGGACTTTTTTTCCCGGGACGTCACTATCTTGGCATATCATGGCCGCCTGACGAAGAGTATTTAGGGTCTCTGGTTCATAGTGATAATAGCCGTAAACTATTTTTGACATGGACTTCACCTCGGAGAAACAGTTGGCGAGCATCAATGCAGCCAATTGTCGTAGCGGTTCATCACCTTGGTGTTGTGCCACAAATTGCAGCATTTTTTTCATCGCAAACAGCATGTCTTCAATATCTTTAGCCTTGATATTGCGGGTGATCCCTTGGTTATTATCGCGATATAGATAGAGCGCATGGTCAATATGGGCAATTTTTCGGGTTTTGAAATATTGGAAAGGTGTGAAGATAACATCTTCATAGCGCCGCCCATTTTCAAAAGTATCTCCTGCTAGCAATGTACGCCGATAAACCCGACTCCAAAGATGCCACATCGAGTTGGCAAATAGCGGTTTTAGACAATCCAGCCCTTGATGTTGAAAGTCGTACACGATGTGTTTGACCTGCTGATTTGTGGGTAAAACAGAGGGAGAAACGGTGAATTTCTGATAGTTGAAATCAATCAAATCCTCGTGGTCTTCGAGCAGTAATGGGTATAAAACTGCCAGATAATCAGTACATAGCATGTCATCTCCGTCCAGAAAAGTGACATAGCGCCCACCGGCATTTTGTAACCCGACGTTGCGGGCATTGGCAATACCACCGTTTGTCTGAGAAATAAATTTTACTAAGGGATGTTGTTTTTTTAGTAGAAACTCGTTGACCAATACAAAGGATGAATCTGTCGAGCCATCATCAATAATTACTACTTCAATATCATCACGAATTTGATCAAATAATGACCCCAAACTATCGATGATAAAATCCTCATTATTGTAGAATGGAACAATAATACTAAGCAGAGGTGATGTCAGGTTCATGCTGTTGGCTCCCGACTTTTTTTCACGGAAAGTACACTGGCAATAATCGCTAGACAGAATATAACGGTGCCTTCCTTACTGAAGAAAACGACATCGCTGAGTCCGTAAGCAAATAGACTGAAACTTATTCCTAGCAGTAATGCATTGCGGTGAGGTCTCAGCGACGAGACAAACAGACCAATATAGAGTGCCAGTAAACATAGCGCCCCCCAGAGACCTTTAAGAGAAAAGGTTTCCAGTAATTCGTTATGTAGATGGACATTGATATAGGGCATGGCTCCATATAGCTGGGGCTCTTGCGCGACAATGGTACGGATTTTTTCGCCACGTAACTCTGCGGATTGGCCCCATAGTGCATCTGATCCAGCATGTATAGCCACGACCTGCATACTTAGCCTGGAAATAATTGAATTCTCCACTTTGGGTTGGTCAATCCTTTGTATGTCGGTTTTAAAATCACTAATACGTTTTTCTATCTGTGTTTTGAAGACAACACCACTCACTAGCAGTAATAAAGGGATTGAGATTACCAACTGGATTTTGCGTTTTCTAGATATTAACTCTGTTGTTGCTAGTAGCGATAAGATGGACGCAAGAGGATAGACCAACATGGCAGCTCTTGTTCCGGTTAGGATGATACTGGAGAACGTGAGCAAGAAAGCCAAAACATATAAAATCAGGCGGTAACGAGTTTGTAACATCAGAATGGCTTGCATCATGACCAGACTGATGGCGGTCATAATATAGGCAACGACAGTGGCGCGATCAAAGTTGAGTTCAATACGTGGAATATTTAATATCAATCCCTGATAAAGTGCGTAGCCATTGACAGCCAAACCGCAACTTAAAGCCACGACAATAAATGCACGCTGCATACAAAGGCGTTCATTCAGTGCGAACAGTAAAAGAAATGCGGTAGCTATTTGTAACTTTCCGGTTGATAAGTATGAGCGGTAAATATTGATATAGTCACCTGGTTGCTTAAAATCGCTCATCCAGAGAATGGATCCTATCCCTACGCAGAAAAAAAGCATAGGTAAAATTAGGTTCATCTTGTTTCTGAAGAAGTACTTTGCGTGCAGGAAAATAACAATCAATGAGAGGTAACTGGAGATATAAAAAAAATCACGCCCAATGTTGGAACCGAAAGGAATGGTAAAAAAAGCAACAGCACACCCTAAATAAATAAGATAGCTAAATGCTGGATGGGGGGCCTTTTCTGTCAGCATGGTTCTGTTTTTCCAACTAGGTTAATTCTGGGTGGCCAAGGATAGTAGAGTCTGGTCAAAATCAGTCTTGAACATTGCATAATTGAAATGTGTCATTGGGTAATTACGGGCATTTTTGCTGAGAAATTGGTAAGTATCTGTCACCAACAGTTTCTCCACAGCATCTGCGCAATCGATATGTGACAATAATTTTGGCTTAACGAGTGAATCACTGAGTGGATCGTAAACATCATGCGGGAAATCAACTTTTATGCCGGTTAGATGTTGATGCTGTTCAATAGTGATAGACGGTGTTAGCCCAATACCACAATAACCATCCTTCACTGCCTCTGGTTGACCATCGATTAGTGGGAATATTACAGGCACACCAAAATAGAGTGATTCCATACAGGACAAACCGAACGGTTCGGTAATCGGTGTACTCATATAAATATCGATACGGTTAAAGAAGTCTGCGACATTATCTTGAAAACCGCTGAATATGACGTGATCACCGAGTTGTAGCCGTTCAGCCAGAGCTTCAAAGGCTGCTCTGTCTAGACCTTTGCCTGCAATTTCTAAAGAAACATGATGTCCACGACGCAATAACTCTTGCATCATCAGCAGGGAAACGCTGATTCCTTTAAGACTTACTAGTCGAGAAGCAGTACCGATCTTGACTGGTTGCGATAGTAACTTGGGGGTATCGTTAAGCCCTGTTGGCGTTTTGATACGGTTGATTACTACTGGGTTTGGGCAGGGTAAATTAAAACGTAATTCCATCACGCGTTTCGACGCATGGGATGCAGAAATAACACCATCCAGCATAGCGAAGAAACCCAGAGTCTTATGATTTTTGGGATAACGCCAGGAGCAGCCATGATCGTAATAAATCAATTTGCCGCGTTTAGGTTTTGCTGCTAGACCGGGAATCAGATCCCATACGATGATCACATCGGCATTGGCCCTTTCTATTTTTCTTGTTAGCAGGTATTTTCGTAAAAATTGCGGGCAGCGCAGCGAGAGTGAATTGATTAATCGATTGGCAAACGTCACGGCCTGGTTTGGCATCTGTTGGCGAATTTCTTTAGCGACCTCACTGCTGATGCAAATTACTTCGTTACTGTTATCAGTGGTATCGTTGATATACTGCAAAAACAGGCGTTCAACACCACCCATTTTCCCTAAATTAATAATATGCAGTTTCTTCATTAGATGGCCTTTTGTAGTTCTGTCCGGACAGCGTTAGCGGTGATTTCTAGCATATTTTTTCTCGGCGCAATCAATGAATTCTGATTCAACCCATACCCCCCAATCAACCCCGGGTCTGTTGGACCATACAGGGTGATATTCGGGCGGTCCAGGGCGGCAGCCAGATGACTCAGCCCGGTATCGACTGAAACCACCGCTTTAGCGCCTGCCAACACGGCGGCTACCTGCTCAAGAGTCAGCTTGGGTAACACTTCAACATGCCCAAACCCGTCTGCCAAGCGTAAAGCTCGCTGGTGTTCATGCTCGGCCCCCCAGGGGAGCTTGATCTTTAACCCGCTAGGGGCAAGTAATTCAATCAGTTGACGCCAATGCTGCTCTGGCCAATGTTTTTCATCACGCGTGGTTGCGTGCAGGAAAACCAGATATTTCCCGCCATCTGCAAGGGGATGGCTAAGAAAACGCGCGGCAATGGCGTAATCCCCGGTATTATGCGGTTTTTCATAACCCAAGCTTTTGGCAAATAGTTCGCGTATACGTTCTACTGCGTGTTGCTGTTTATCCACAGGATGACGATGCTGATAAAAGCAACTGGCTAGTGGTTCCCGTGCGCTGTGCCAATCCAGACCATGTTTGCTGCCGCGAGCAAGGCGCGTCACCAACGCAGCGCTCTTAATTAACCCCTGCGCATCAATGACAATATCATACTGGCGTTGTTGTACCTGCTGTTTGAAATCGTTGCGCTGCTGCCGGGTCTCTTTAGCAAACCAATTTTTACGCCAACGGCGAAGTGCCACCGGGATCACGCGGTCCACCGCCGGGTGCCAACTGGGGATTTGGCTGAATCCTTCCTCCACCACCCAATCGAAACCAATACCAGGGATAGCCTGCACGGCATCGGTCAGTGCAGGCAGGGTATGAAGTACATCCCCCATTGAGGAGGTTTTAACGATCAGTACCTGCATGGTTATTCCTCGCTGGCGGCAAGTAGTGGCATCAGCGTGTCTAACACCTGCTGGGGCTGTATGTCGATCAGGCTTTGGTGATAACCCTGATCAGCATCGCCTTTACGGATTTTGTGATACCCATCAATCAAACGGATCACCCTGGCCTGCTGAGATAACGGAGGAGTGAAGTCCGGGCTACTTGGGCCATACAGTGCGATGAGTGGTTTATTCAGGGCCGCGGCAATATGCATCAAACCGGAATCATTGCTGACAACTGCCTGGCAGGAAGCCAGCAGCACGACGGCTTGTTCGAGCTGTGTTTTCCCGGCCAGATTAAGGCAGAAATCACGGCTGTTTTCTTCCAGTGCGGCACGGATCTGTTCCCCCGCTTCACTGTCTTTGGCCGAACCAAACAGGACAATTTGATAACCTTGATTGATCAGCGCTTGTGCCAAGGTGGCGTAATGATAGTGCGGCCAACGCTTGGCTGGGCCAAACTCGGCACCTGGGCAAAAACCGATAATCGGCCGCTGCTCGGTGAGGTTAAATGCCGCTGTGGTTTCGGCGATTTCCCCGGCGCTGACCTGCAATTGTGGGCAGAGTAGCGGCTGGGGCAGATCTTCCGCCCGGTGTATACGTTGTTTATCGTAAGCCAAGGCGACATAGCGCTGCACCATCAAGGGGAACGCCGCTTTATCCAACACACGCAGGTCATTGAGTAAACCGTAACGCATCTCACCGCGCCAACCGATACGCAAAGGTACCTTGGCAAAGAAGGGAACCAGGGCAGATTTGAACGAGTTGGGTAGCACATAGGCACGCTGATAACCCTGCGAGCGCAGAGCATGACCAAGACGACGGCGCTCACCCAGCCCCAGGGCGCCATGGCCCAGTGGCATGGCTAATGCCTGATTCACTTCTGGCATACGAGCCAGCAGAGGACGGCACCAGGCAGGGGCCATCACGTCGATTTCTGCTGAGGGATACTCGGCCTTCAAGGTGCGATAGAGGCTTTGCGACATCATCATATCGCCAACCCACGAAGGGCCGATAACCAGAATTTTCATACCGTAAATTCGTTCCTTCAGCTTAAGCGGTACGATCCAACCAGGCCATGTACTCTTTAACGCCTTCGGCGACGGTTTTGAATGGTGCGCTATAACCGGCTGCGCGCAATTTGGTTTGATCCGCTTGCGTGTAGGCCTGATAGCGGCCTTTCAGTTTTTCCGGGAACTCAATATATTCCACGGCACCTGATTGATGATAATCCACCACGGCATCCGCCACCGCCTGGAAGGTTTCCGCCCGGCCAGTACCGCAGTTAAAAATACCGGATACGCCGTTTTGCCAGAACCACAGATTCACTGCCGCCACGTCGCCGACATAAATAAAGTCACGCTTGAAGTTTTCACTACCGGCGAACAATTTGGGGTTTTCACCGCGCTGGATCTGGTTGTTCAGGTGGAATGCCACACTGGCCATACTGCCTTTGTGCCCTTCACGGGGGCCATACACATTAAAATAACGGAAAGCGCATACCTGCGAATCCGCCTCTGGCAAGATTTCACGCACGTATTGGTCGAACAGGAATTTTGAGTAACCGTAGACATTCAGCGGCTGCTCATACTGCCGTTCTTCAATAAAGTTATCGGTGCGACCACCGTAAGTGGCAGCAGAAGAGGCATACAGGAAGGGGATTTGGCGGTCCAGACAGAAATGCAGGAGATCCTTGGAATACTGATAGTTGTTATCCATCATGTATTTGCCATCCCACTCGGTGGTGGAAGAGCAGGCACCTTGGTGGAAAACAGCCTCGATATCACCCAGATCGTCACCCGCCATAATGCTGACGAGAAACTCTTCTTTATCCATATAGTCAGCGATATCAAGGTCTACCAGGTTGACGAATTTGGTGCCATCTTTTAGGTTGTCGACGACCAGAATGTCACGATATCCTTGATCATTCAGTGCCTTAATGATGTTGCTGCCAATCATGCCAGCGCCGCCAGTGACGATAATCATTGGGTTTACCCCTATATTCTGTTTGGTGATGCACCATGCTCACTCTGATATGCCGCCTATAATAGCATTTCATTGCATCAGGAGCATCGGCGGTATGGTTAATATCCTATTCGCTTAATTGACGCTGCCATTTGCCGTGATATCTGCTGCAATTTTAATTTTCTCTGTCGTGTATTGTCGTCAGCTTAGTTATAAATCAGTAAAATATCCCAAAATATCCCTATTTTGGAGATGACTAAATGTCCGCATCCTTTTATCAGCAGTTAGAACAACAACTTGCTACCACTCGTGCCGAAGGGCTATTCAAGGAAGAACGTATCATCACTTCCGCCCAGCAGGCAGATATCGCCGTTGCCGATGGCCGCCATGTTATCAATTTTTGTGCCAATAACTATCTTGGGCTAGCTAACCACCCGGCATTGATCGCTGCTGCCAAGGCGGGCATGGATAGCCATGGTTTTGGTATGGCTTCAGTACGTTTTATCTGTGGTACGCAAGATAGCCATAAACAATTGGAGCAGAAACTGGCGGGTTTCCTGGGGATGGAAGATGCCATCCTCTACTCCTCCTGTTTTGATGCCAATGGCGGTTTGTTTGAAACCTTGCTTGGCCCGGAAGATGCCATTATTTCTGATGCCTTGAATCATGCTTCCATCATCGATGGCGTGCGTTTGTGCAAGGCTAAACGCTACCGCTATGCCAATAACGATATGAATCAATTAGCGGAGCAACTCAAGCAGGCCAAGGCGGATGGTGCGCGTCACATCATGATCGCCACCGACGGTGTGTTCTCGATGGATGGGGTGATTGCCAATCTGAAAGGGGTGTGTGACCTGGCAGATCAATACAACGCACTGGTGATGGTGGATGATTCCCACGCGGTGGGTTTTGTCGGTGCCCATGGGCGCGGGACACATGAATACTGCGAAGTGATGGGCCGGGTTGATATTATTACCGGCACCTTGGGTAAGGCGTTGGGTGGTGCTTCCGGTGGCTATACCGCAGGGAAAAAAGAGGTGGTGGAGTGGTTACGCCAGCGCTCACGCCCTTATCTGTTCTCCAATTCGCTGGCCCCGGCGATTGTGGCTGCGTCGATCAAAGTGCTGGAGCTATTGGAACAAGGGGATGCACTGCGTGAACGCTTGTGGAGTAATGCCCGGCTGTTCCGTGAAAAAATGACCGCTGCCGGTTTTACGCTTGCCGGGGCTGACCATGCGATTATTCCGGTGATGCTAGGTGAGGCCAAATTGGCGCAGGATTTTGCCAACGCTTTGCTGAAAGAAGGTATCTACGTCACCGGTTTCTTCTATCCGGTGGTACCACAAGGCCAGGCACGTATCCGTACCCAGATGTCTGCTGATCACACACCAGAGCAGATCGAACATGCGGTTGAGGCATTTATCCGTATCGGTAAGACACTGGGTGTTATTGCATAAGGTACTTCTATGAAAGCATTATCAAAACTAAAAGCGGAACCCGGTATTTGGATGACTGATGTGCCTCAGCCAGAGCTGGGTCACAATGATGTGATGATTAAAATCCGCAAAACGGCCATCTGCGGTACTGATGTTCATATCTACAAGTGGGATGAATGGTCGCAGAAAACCATCCCGGTACCCATGGTGGTTGGCCATGAGTATGTGGGGGAAGTGGTGGCTATTGGCCAAGAGGTCAAAGGATTCAATATCGGGGATCGTGTTTCTGGTGAAGGGCACATTACCTGTGGGCATTGCCGTAACTGCCGGGGTGGCCGTACTCATCTGTGTCGTAACACCACCGGAGTGGGGGTTAATCGCCCTGGTGCTTTTGCTGAATATCTGGTGATCCCAGCGTTTAATGCCTTCAAAATTCCGGATAATATTTCCGATGAGCTGGCCGCTATTTTTGACCCCTTCGGCAATGCTGTACACACCGCTCTCTCTTTCGATCTGGTGGGTGAGGATGTGCTGGTCTCCGGTGCTGGCCCAATTGGCATTATGGCTGCTGCGGTATGTAAGCATGTCGGCGCTCGTCATGTGGTGATTACCGACGTCAATGAGTATCGTCTCGACCTGGCGCGCAAAATGGGTGTCACCCGTGCGGTGAACGTGGCTAAAGAGGACCTGACGGCGGTGATGGCCGAGTTGGGCATGACGGAGGGCTTTGATGTGGGGCTCGAGATGTCCGGCGCACCACCGGCATTCCGTTCGTTACTCAATGCGATGAATCATGGTGGGCGCATTGCGCTACTGGGGATCCCACCTTCGGATATGTCTATCGATTGGAATCAAGTCATTTTCAAAGGGCTGTTTATCAAAGGGATTTATGGCCGTGAAATGTTTGAAACCTGGTACAAGATGGCGGCATTGATTCAATCAGGTCTTGATCTGACACCGATTATCACCCACCGTTTCTCGATCGACGAGTTTCAGCAGGGGTTTGATGTCATGTGTTCCGGGCAATCCGGGAAAGTCGTCTTGAGCTGGGATTAAGCGGCCAGGAGGAGCCCACGGCGTGCTCCTCCGCTAATCTTGTTGGTTTTGTAGGTTTTGCGTTGAACCGGCCCAGTTCTGCCAATGGCGTTTAATTAATACCACGATGGGTGATTGCGCCACTCCTTCCCCAATCACCTTCAAGGCGTCACCTGTGTTGACCCCCTGTTTCGGCAGCTTAACCTTGCACTGCTTGATGGTGCCGCTAAATGGTGACTTCGGCGTTAGGATGTGTGGTTGCCGTTGCGGTGTATCGCTGCCATGACTTTGCTGTGGTTCATTAAGCAGTGCGCTGGGTTTCACCAGGACGATATCACCGGGCAAGGTCGGCAACATCTGTTGCAGCACTTTTATTGTGGCGGGGCGAGGATGGCCGATGGCGATAGCCGAACCATGACGGCGTGCTACATCAACGGCCCGATTAAACTGCTGGCGGATATCATTCGGGTTGGCGCTATCATCAAGGAACACCTTGCGTTTGATCACCGTTATCCCGGTGCCCGTGGCAGCGCGTGTGGCCTGACTATTTCCAATGGTCATGCTGTCCAGAAAATAGAGCTGGTAGCCGGCCAGCGCCTGCATCACCTTTTGCATCCCCGGTAGGCTGGAGGTCATGGCGCTGCCCATATGGTTATTTATCCCTACCGCATAGGGCACATTATTGACGGCATCACGAATAATGCGCTGAACCTCTTCACTGCTCATGGAGGGTTGCAGCGTATCACGCTCTAGCGACTGTTTGCTGAGCGGAGCCATGGGTATATGGATGAGTATTTCGCGGCCCTGATTGTGCGCTTGGGTGGCGATTTGGTGGGCATGAGGGGAATTAGGCAGGATGGCCACAGAAATGGCTACCGGCATTTGCAGTATGGCATGGTCTTCACGTGGCAGATAACCCATATCATCGATTACAATCGACAACTTTCCTGCCTGCACAGTGCTAGCGAGCAGTAGCGCCCCCAGCAACATGGCGATACCTGTTTTGGTATATACACAAAATAATTCGAGTTGCTTGTAGGCATGGCAGCGATGGAATCCCCAGGAGCATAGAAAACTATGTGACTGGGGTGATTGAGCGCAGCTAACACCCAAGAAACTTGAAGTATAACGGGTATAGTACAAAGCTACCTTCCTAACCATGGCACCGGGTTGACCGCTCGGCCTTGGCGACGAATTTCAAAGTACAGCGACGGTGTACCCTGCCCACCACTGGTACCCACCAAGGCAATGGGTTGGCCAGCACGCACTTGTGCATCGACGTTAACCAACGCACTCTGATTGTAACCGTACAGACTCATATCACCCTGGCCGTGGTCAACGACGATCACCAGGCCGTAACCTTGCAGCCAGTCAGCCAGCAGAACCCGGCCATCGGCAATGGCTTTTACTTCGCTGCCTTCTCGAGCTTCGATCACAATCCCTTTCCAGCGTAACTCACCCTGCAGTTGTTCGCCAAAATTATGTTGGACGCGACCTCGCACTGGCCACATCGCTTGCCCAGATGGCTGACCCAAACCGCCGGTTCGTGCCATCAATGAACGTTCGCTTTCACTGGGTTTATAGCTGGTGCCGGTTTTTTTCGCCTGCTGTTCTTTGACCTTCACTTGTTCACGTACTTTAGTCGCTTCACGCGCTTCCCGTTCGGCGCGGGCTCTAGCTTCACGTTCTGCCCGGGCGATTTGGTCACGTAGACGGGTTTCGTTCTGGCGTAATTCCACTAGCCGCTGTTGATCTTTTTCCAACGAGGCTTCTAATGACACCAAGGTTTTTTTACGTGCACTGCGCGCCTGCTCCAACTTTTGTTGCTGGCTTTGCTGTTCGTTAAGTAGAGATTTTTGTTGACCTTGTTTAGCCACCAGCGAACGTTTCTGTTCCGCCAATTGACGGCGAGTCTGCTTGAGTTGTTCTATGGATTGCTGGCGTGCTTCATTGAGGTAACCGAAATAGGCGAGAATACGTTCGCTACGTTGGCTTTCTTCACCACTGAGAATAAGCTGCAATGCGCCATGCTGCCCTTGTCGAAACGCTGCATCAAGTTGCTTGGCGAGGATTTCTTGCTGGGTGGCTTGTTGTTTTTCCAGTTTGGCGATTGAGGTATTAAGGCCAGAAATATCTTTGCCCAGTACCGTGAGTGTTCCCTGGGTACCATGTAACGCGCGGCTAGCTTGTGCGATGCTTTTTTCTTGCTGCTTGAGCTGATCCTGCAAGGAACTGCGTTTCTGCTGCTGCCGTTTAACTGCCTGCTCTTTTTCTGCGATGCTCTGCTGGATGTCTTTGAGTTGGGAGTTGTTATCTTCTGCACTGTGGCTGGTTAATGGCCACAACAATGCGCCAGCAAAAAAAACACTGGCGCAGAGGGTAGCAAACGACCACCCAGCATATTCAGGCCGTGATAGCTTGCCTGAATATGCGTTTGGCGTTGCCTTTGATAATACAAAAGTGGCCTTCTCCTTCATGGAGAAGGATTATTCCACGATGAACAGCGGCTTACCAGTCATCTCTTGCGGGATTTCCATTCCCATCAATGACAGCATGGTGGGGGCGATATCTGACAGTTTGCCACCTTCTACTGCTTTGGCCGCTTTACCCACATAAATCAACGGTACCGGCAAGCTGGTGTGTGCGGTGTGCGCCTGACCAGTTGCGGGATCGCGCATTTGTTCTGCGTTGCCATGATCGGCGGTGATCAACAGTTGGCCATCAACGGCTTTCACGGCATCAACCACCTGCGCGATGCAGTTATCCAGAGTTTCTACCGCCTTGACAGCGGCTTCGTAAATGCCGGTATGACCTACCATGTCGCCATTCGGGTAGTTACAGATAATGGTGTCATATTTACCGCTGTTGATCGCAGCCAGCAGTTCTTTGGTGAGTTCTGCTGAACTCATTTCTGGTTGCAGATCGTAGGTGGCGACTTTGGGCGAGTTGATCAGCAGACGATCTTCACCTTTAAATGGCTCTTCGACACCGCCGTTATAGAAGAAGGTGACATGAGCGTATTTTTCGGTTTCGGAGATGCGTAGCTGGGTTTTATTGTGTTTCATCAGCCACTCACCGAAGGTATTGGTCAGTGACTCTGGCGGGTAGGCACTGGCCGTCTGAATATCGGCTGCGTACTCGGTCAACATCACGAAATCACAGAATTTGACCACTTTGCTCCGTGGGAAACCATCGAAATCGGCATTCACAAAGGCACGGGTGATTTGACGCGCACGGTCAGCACGGAAGTTCATAAAGATAAGTGCATCACCATCATTCATGGCGGCAGAGGCTTCACCTGCGGCCTGAATCACGGTGGGTTTGACGAATTCGTCGTTCTCATCACGAGCGTAAGCCGCTTGCAGTGCGCTGACTGCGTTATCTGCAGTATATTCGCCCTTTGCCTGAGTCATTAGATCATAGGCCAATTGCACCCGATCCCAACGGTTATCACGGTCCATGGCATAGTAACGGCCCACCACCGATGCGATGCGACCACAACCCAGTTGGGTAAATTGGTCATTGAAACGTTTCAGTGTATTTTCAGCACTGCGCGGTGGTGTATCACGACCATCCAGGAAGGCATGCAGGTAAACCGCTTTGGCTCCCCGTTGTGCTGCCAGTTGGACCATGGCCAGAATATGGTCTTCATGGCTATGTACGCCTCCTGGGGACATCAAACCCATAATATGGACCGCTTTACCCGCTTTTACTGCGTTATCGACAGCGTTGGTCAGTATTGAGTTGGTGAAGAAATCACCCTCTTTAATCTCTTTGTCCAGACGGGTCAGATCCTGATACACGATACGCCCGGCCCCCAAGTTAACGTGGCCCACTTCCGAGTTACCCATCTGGCCATCGGGTAAGCCGACATCCAGGCCTGAAGCGGCAATCAGGGTATGTGGCTGTTGCTGCCACAGTTGATCCATCACGGGTGTGTTGGCATTCAGGATCGCATTATCCTGTTGCTCTTCCCGGTAGCCGTAACCGTCCAGGATCACCAGTACCATGGGCTTTTTCGTGCTCGACATTGCAATAACCTCTTTTATGATCGCTATACGTGTCATCTTTCAAGTAGCTATTAACGGCTTGTCACTTGAAGGATGATAGGTATACAAGTTGTGAATAGCCATCAGCCCACAGGAGTGATGGCTATTCACTCTCCCAAACCGGGTAATTCTACAACGTAGCTGGCTAAAAAGAACCCAGAGAGATCAAATATGCACTTAACGATGGTGCATTTCTGGCTCTCATCAGGGTATTTTTCCAATTTACTCCGCAGTTTCTGCATTCCGGTCTTGCTTATTGGCTGTATTTGCCGCATTCGGCAGGTATACTCTGAAGCCTTGACTTATTTTCCCTTAACTGACGGGAGTTGTTACCCCCCATGCTGCAAGAAATTATGCTATTTGTTAGTAGGAACACCATACTGAGCCTGGCTTGGGTCGCTTTACTGATTGCTGTGATCGTCATGACCTTCAAGAGCCGTTTCTCTAAGGTGAAAGAGATCGGTCGAGGTCAGGCTACCCTAATGATTAACAAAGAAGACGCGGTTATTGTCGATATCCGCAGCCGTGATGATTTCCGTAAAGGCCATATCGCCAACGCTATCAACCTGACGGCAAGCGAAATAAAAAGTGGCAGCTTTGGCGAGTTGGAAAAGCACAAAGCTCAACCTGTGATTGTGGTTTGCGCCAATGGTACGACTTCTCGCGCGTCAGCAGAAAACCTGAGCAAAGCCGGGTTTGAAAACGTTTATACTCTGAAAGACGGCATTACGGGCTGGAGTGGTGAAAACCTGCCATTGGCTCGCGGCAAGTAAGTTTTTATTCGCTCTGGCTGACGGGGTATCCCAGTCACAGAGTGTCAATAAAGATAGTTAAACAATAAACATAGTTAAACAATAAACATCGTTAAACAAGGATATTACACACATGTCAGAACAAAATAGCGCAGAGATGGCTTTCCAGATCCAACGTATTTATACCAAAGATATCTCATTCGAAGCACCACAGGCTCCGCAGGTATTCCAGCAAGAGTGGCAACCAGAAGTGAAACTCGATCTGGACACGGCCTCGACTCTGCTGGCAGATGAGGTGTACGAAGTGGTACTGCGTGTTACCGTAACCGCTTCTCTGGGTGAAGAAACTGCTTTCCTGTGTGAAGTTCAACAGGCAGGGATTTTCTCTGTATCTGGTATCGAAGGTACACAGTTGGCACATTGCCTGGGTGCATACTGCCCGAACATTTTGTTCCCTTATGCGCGTGAGTGCATCACCAACCTGGTTTCTCGCGGTACATTCCCACAGTTGAATCTGGCCCCTGTCAATTTTGACGCACTGTTCATGAGCTATTTGCAGCAGCAAGCGGCGGAAACAGCGGGAACGGAAGGTGCTGAACCGCGTCAGGATGCCTGATGAGTAGCGTCAATGCTTCAATGACTGTCATCGGTGCCGGCTCGTACGGCACCGCATTGGCTATTACACTGGCACGTAACGGTTATCCGGTCGTGCTCTGGGGGCATAACCCCGAACAGATCCAAATTATGCAGCGTGATCGCTGCAATCAGGCGTTTCTGCCTGATGTCCCCTTCCCCGATACTTTGTTGCTTGAAACCGATTTGGCTCGTGCGCTGGCCGCCAGCCGAGATGTGCTGGTGGTCGTTCCCAGCCATGTTTTTGGCGATGTACTGCGCCAGTTGAAGCCCCATCTGCGTCAGGATGCTCGTATTGTCTGGGCCACCAAAGGGCTAGAAACCGAAACCGGCCGCCTGCTGCAAGATGTAGCACGGGATGCGCTTGGGCCGGATATCCCACTGGCGGTGCTGTCTGGGCCCACGTTTGCCAAAGAGTTGGCGGCAGGGCTGCCTACGGCTATCGCGCTAGCAGCCACGGACCAACAGTTTGCCGATGACCTGCAGCAATTGTTGCATTGTGGCAAAAGTTTCCGCGTGTACAGTAATCCGGATTTTATCGGCGTGCAGTTAGGGGGCGCGGTTAAAAACGTGATTGCAATTGGTGCCGGGATGTCAGACGGAATTGGTTTTGGTGCTAACGCCCGTACCGCATTGATTACCCGTGGCTTGGCGGAAATGAGCCGCCTGGGTTCAGCATTGGGTGCCGATCCGGCCACTTTTATGGGGATGGCTGGGCTGGGTGATCTGGTATTGACCTGTACTGATAATCAGTCTCGCAACCGGCGTTTCGGTATTATGCTGGGGCAAGGTATGGGAGTAAAGGAAGCCCAAGAGGCAATTGGTCAAGTGGTAGAGGGCTACCGCAATACCAAGGAAGTATTGGCACTGGCGCAGCGTTTTGGGGTGGAAATGCCCATTACTGAGCAGGTTTATCAAGTGCTGTATTGTGATAAAAATGCCCGTGAGGCAGCATTGAGCCTGCTTGGGCGTACCAAGAAAGACGAAAAGCGCAGTGTTTGATCCCCGAGGTATTGCTCGGGTGCTGGAGTGATGGCGAAAGGCTGTTTTTTTGAGGCGGAGAAAAAGGGATGTCGTCAGAAGAGTTAGCACAGGTGTGGAACAATATTAAATCAGAAGCGAGGGCATTGGCTGAATGTGAACCGATGTTGGCCAGCTTTTTTCATGCGACCTTGCTCAAGCATGAAAATCTGGGCAGTGCACTGAGTTATATTCTGGCCAATAAATTGGCTAACCCCATCATGCCAGCGATTGCCGTGCGTGAAGTGGTGGAAGATGCCTACCGTTCTGATGCACAGATGATTGTTTCCGCCGCCCGCGATATTCTGGCGGTACGCTTGCGTGACCCTGCTGTGGATAAATACTCAACGCCATTGCTCTATCTGAAAGGTTTCCATGCCTTGCAGGCTTACCGTATTGGTCATTGGCTATGGAAGCAAGGCCGTCAGGCTTTGGCTATTTATCTGCAAAACCAAATCTCCGTCGCTTTTTGTGTCGATATACACCCGGCCGCCAACATTGGTTGCGGCATTATGCTCGACCATGCCACCGGTATTGTGATCGGTGAAACCGCCGTGGTGGAGAATAACGTCTCTATTCTGCAGTCGGTGACGCTGGGTGGGACAGGCAAAACCGGGGGGGATCGCCATCCGAAAATCCGTGAAGGGGTGATGATTGGCGCGGGGGCTAAAATCCTCGGCAATATTGAAGTGGGCAAAGGGGCAAAAATTGGTGCAGGTTCGGTGGTATTACAGTCGGTTCCGCCACATACCACCGCTGCTGGCGTTCCCGCGCGTATTGTTGGTCGCCCGGAAAGTGATACTCCTTCCATGGATATGGATCAGTACTTCAACGGCGACAATAACGGATTTGAATATGGCGACGGGATCTAGCGCTATACACTAAATAATTCGAGTTGTTGGCAGCGCGGCGCTGCGTTGGCTACGCTCGCTCACCCGAATCACTTACCCATGTAAGCTTATCGGGGTTAATAAACCTCTTCCATGAGGTTCACCCTGCGGACCAGCGCTTGCCGTCTACCTGCAATTTCTTTGAACTTGGGTATATACCCCAGTGAAATCAAGTTGCCGGATAAAAGCACGGTGCACTTTTGAACACCACTCTCGCGTAATATCAACTGTACGCGCTACTCTTTGATTAGTGCACCTGCGTAGTCCAATTGGCGCCAGGCTTCATAAACCACCACCGAGACAGCGTTTGACAGGTTCATACTACGGCTCTGGGCCAGCATGGGGATACGAATTTTCTGTTGTGCAGGTAGCTCATCCAGAATACTGGCGGGCAGGCCGCGGGTTTCTGGGCCAAATAGCAGATAATCCCCAGCCTGGTAGCTGACCGCACTGTGTGCTGGTGTGCCTTTAGTGGTCAGAGCGAATAGCCGCTGGGGGTTTTCGCTGGCGAGGAAAGTCGCATAATCGGCATGGCGCTTGATGCTGACAAACTCATGGTAATCCAGCCCGGCTCGGCGTAGGCGTTTATCATCCCAAGGGAACCCCATCGGCTCGATCAGATGCAGTTGGAAACCGGTATTAGCACACAGACGGATAATATTGCCGGTATTAGGTGGAATTTCGGGTTCAAATAAAACGATATTCAGCATGTCAAAAGCCTCTCACGACGAGGCGAGCAGAATAACAAAATCTTGTAACGCTGGCGATTAACGCTGATGTAATGGCAGCCATAATACCAAGCGTAACCCACCCAACGGACTGTCTTCTGCTTTGATCCAGCCACGATGCTGATTGACGGCGGCTTCCACAATGGCCAAACCGAGACCAGATCCACCGGATTGACGGTCACGGGCTTCATCGGTGCGGTAAAATGGCCGGAAAATCTGTTCGCGCTCTTCCGGGCTGACACCGGGGCCATCATCATCGACCACGATAGTAATGCCCTGATTATCAACACTAAATGCCACGGCGATCTGCGTATGAGAATAACGTAAGGCATTGCGGATAATATTTTCCAATGCACTATCCAGCGCCGCAGGGTTACCATAGAGGGTCCAGGGGCCTGGGGGCGCGGTGACAGCCAGTTGTTTCCCCATCTGTTCGGCTTCAAAACCGGCGTTATCCAGCACCTCGGCCCACAATTGATTGGCTTTCACTAGTTCGCGTGCCAGTTCGCTCTTTTGCTGCCCACGAGATAACTGCAGTAAATCGTTAATCATTGAATCCAGGCGTTGGGCTTCCATTTCAATCCGTGCAAGCTCATGCCCTTCACCGTGGCGGCGACGCATTAACGCGGTTGCCAACTGTAGACGGGTTAATGGGGTGCGCAATTCGTGGGAAATATCAGAAATCAGCCGTTGCTGGGCAGTCATCATTCTTTCGAGCGCGCTCACCATCTGGTTAAAACTGGCGCCGGTGGCCAGGAACTCTTGTGGCCCGGACTCCAGTTCCGGGTGCTGCTTCAGGTTGCCGTGAGCCACATCATCGGCAGCATTTTTCAACTTGCGCGCAGGTTTAGCCAGGCTCCAAGACAACCAGAGCAATAGCGGGGCGCTGATCAGCATGGTGAAAATCAGCATCATTAATGGCCTATCAAACAGCAGATTAATAAAATCTGATTGCGGGCTGTTGGCGGGCCTGATCAAGTACAACTGGTAATTATCTTCACCATCACTAATCGAGAAAGGACCGACTAACTCTACTCGGCCATACTTTTTCTTTTTCGGTTGGTCTGAGTTATCTGATTGACCGATGAAATTGCGCACCACCTGCATCTCATTACGCTGTGCGCCAATCACTCGCCCTTCGCTGGTGACCAGCAGCAGGCGCTGGCCCGGTGGAGCCCATTTCTCGATGGCACGAAACAGCCGCCGCCACCACATCAAGTCATTGGGCGGATCGTTTTGCAGCTCAGCCTCGACGTGCTGCTCCAGCATCACCCCTTGCCGCTGTTCGCTGTCTAGCAATGAGGTCATTTGGCGTGAATCAAGTTTGGGCACCATCAACACCAGCATCAGCACCAACGCTAATGTGAACCAGAAAATAGCGAAGATGCGTGCCGTCAAACTATTAATCATGTAGCAGATACCATCAAATAACCGCGACCACGCAAGGTTTTGAACCAAGGATGACCATCTTTACGGTTCGGCAATTTACGCCGTAAGTTGGAGATGTGCATATCAATCGCGCGATCAAAGGGTGTCAAACGTTTACCCAGCACTTCCTGGCTGAGTAACTCGCGGGAAACCACCTGCCCAAGATGCTTTGCCAGCAAATAGAGTAAGGTAAATTCGGTACCCGTCAGCTCCAACTCATGCCCATCAAAACTGGCTTCTTGGCGACCTGGGTTGAGTTGCAGGCCATCTACATCCAGCGTAGGGGCACCGTTATCCATAGTCTGCTGCTGTTCGTTCCAGTTGGAACGGCGCAGAATAGCCCGGATACGAGCAAGCAGTTCGCGGTCATTAAACGGTTTCGGCAGATAGTCATCCGCCCCCAGTTCCAGGCCAAGAACCCGATCCAGTTCACTACCGCGTGCTGTCAGCATGATCACGGGCGTCTGGTGATTCTGGCGCAGCTCTTTCAAGGTATCGATACCGTTTTTCTTCGGCATCATGATATCGAGCAACAGCAGATCGATGGAGCTGTCTAGCAGCGACAACGCCTGTTCACCGTCGTAAGCGACGACAATGTTAAACCCTTCCATTTCGAGCAGTTCTTTCAGTAGCGAGGTTAACTCGCGGTCGTCGTCAACTAACAGAATTTTATTCATTGTGCTTTACCTCCAAAGGCAAAATACGCTATCAACTGCTGGCATTCCATGACTTTACGTAGTTTTACATGCACTGACGCATGTTTGCAGGTACGGCGATACACTGCTCTTCGTTGATTCGCAAAGTCAGAAAGCGCGAGGAGCTCAAATGTTTAAGGTAGGCGCAGTGGTTATGGCATCAATGCTAGTGATAGGTTCTAGCACTCCTGCTTTTGCTGCACCGAAAACTGACCTGCCTTATGTTGATGACTTTTTACTTGGAACCTCAGGTCAGAATCACATATTTGATGGCGTTGACCTTACTGAACAGCAACGCCAGCAAATGCGCGACTTAATGCGCCAGGGTCATGACGACCCGCCAGGGGTTAATGTAGTAGAAATAGACACCATGTATAAACTGGTGACGGCAAATAAATTTGATGAAGCCGCCGTGCACGACCAGGCGGAAAAAATGGTTCATCAGCAGGTAAAACACCAGGTCGAATTGGCCCGGATACGCAACCAAATGTATAACCTGCTGACACCAGAGCAAAAAAATGTTTTAGACCAGAAACATCAGCAACGTATGCAGCATATTTCTGGTTTACAAGGAACTTCTGCCCAGAAGTAGAGTACGACTGAGTAAACCCTGTTTTTCCTTGCCATAATACCATCCCTATTTTCCCCGTCGTAATGGCGGGGCTTTTTTTATCCGGCGTCAGTCAATATTCCTATTTATTTAATAAAATCATCGGTCAGGCTTTTTCGAACAACGCCTGCAATGAGTTAACCAACAGACCATCCGCGCGTTCAAATTCATACAACTGAGTAAAATGGTCATCGTGACCCACTTCTTGATAGGTGACATCACACCCAATAGCCTTAAGCCCGTCATAGAGCTCTTGAGAATGCCTTATCAGCTCAGGTAACTCCCCACCACCAACATGAACAGCGGTTGGTCCACCTTGGGTGAGTTTATTGATGGGGCTGTATTTCTCTATCTCTTCACCGGTTAATGCTAGTTTCTCATTCAACCAGCATAGGCTGATAGGTTGTAAATCAATCAACGCGCTGATTGGCATGGAATGTGAAATCAGCGGGTGGCTGCGGTGAATAGCGGTTAAATGGCCGCCAGCGGAATGGCCACCAAGACAGACTTTACCTTGGGTAATATTAAATTCAGCACGATGCTGATGGAGGTAATCTAAGAGTAGGCCAATCTCGCTAACTATTTGTGTCATTGATGCATCGGGCGCTAAAGTGTATTCGGCGAGAATAACATTAATCCCTGCATTTAAAATGCCGTTGGCAATAAAGGCAAAATCCTCTTTGTTACAGTTCTGCCAATAGCCGCCGTGGATAAAAATAAAGGTAGGGCACCCTTTTTTGTCGGCAGGGAAGTAGTCGAAGGTGGTTCTTGGGGATGAGTGATAAGGTATGTTTCTTTGTGAGCTCTTTTCTGAATATAATTTTTTGCTTCTGGCCTGAAACTCACCTAGTAGCTCGGCAAAGTTTTTAACGGCTTTAGTATTATTGTATGCAGCATCTAATTGCTCGCGAGTCATTCCTTTGTATACTTCTTTCATCTTAAATATTCCTTATCTATACCCGTCGCCAATCAAGCTGCGAAAATCTTGGCGATGCTCAAACGTTTCTACCGCTGAAGTCGGGTTATTCGGGTTTTGCTAAAAACACGTGCCAAGCCTACCACTGCCGTTTTTTATTGGTTAAGCATAATGTGTGCTTTATTGCGCGTATTACCCGATAAAGGAGGTTAGTTTAGTCTTACCGTTGATGCCTTTCCCGCCGATGCCGCGAGAGGGGAACCTCACTCTCGCGGATCTCTTATCTCTTAACTCTTATCTTTTATCTCTTAACTCTGGCGCCAGCGCTGAGTTCTTTCCAACAGTGCGCGGCTGAGGCCAAGCTGAATAAGCTTAACCGTAGCCGCTGCCAGCAAGATCAACGTTGCCATGGCGGCCGCGGTGGCGGTATCCCCGGAATCCTCCATATTCAGCACCGCAACCGAAGCCAACACCGTGTCGCTGGAGTAGAGGAAGATCACCGCCGAGGTGGTGGTCATGGCGTTAACAAACAAGTAGATGAAGATCTCCAATAAAGCAGGCAGTGAGGCTGGCAGGGTGATCCGCCAGAATGTTTTCCACTGCGAAATACGCAAAGAGATGGCAACCAGCTCCAGCTCTTTCGGTAACTGCTTCAGGCTGGTCAGCGCGGTCATATGGCCCACTGTGTAGTAGTGGATCACACAAGAGAGCACCATCAACGGCAAAGTACCGTATAGAGCACTTAGCAAACTGTCAGCACGGTTAAAAAAGAAGATATAGCCCAACCCCAGCACCAGCCCGGGTACTGCCAGCGAAAGCATGGCAAGCAGGTGGATGAGGTGGCGCAACGGGGCGAAATACTGCCCTTTCTCTTGCACCCAGGCGATGACCATGATGATAACCGTTCCACTGATGGCCGTGAGCGCCCCCAGTTTTAGCGTATTGATAAAGGGTTGCCAGCCATAAACACTATTACTGTTAAAGGCGTAGTGATCTAACGTCAAATTGAGTTTATAAGGCCAGAACTGTACCAGCGATCCATAGATGGCCATCCCCACCAGGGCGAAAAACAGCAGCGCCCACAGGCTGCACCAAAGCAGAGCCAGTAAGTCCCGCAAGCGATGTGGTGCTGGTTGATAGGGAACTGACCGGCTATTACTTTGTTCCTGCATCTTACTGCGCACCCGGTGCTCCAGGGCAAAGCTCAATAGCGCTGGCAGCAAAAGGATGACGCTGGTCACCGCACCCAGTGAAAAGTTTTGCAGCCCGACAACCTGGATATAGATATCCGTCGCCAACACACTAAACTGCCCGCCGATAACTTTCGCCACCCCGAAGTCACAGATAGTGAGCGTGAAAACGGCAATCGCCGCACTGAGCAAACCATAGCGAGCAGCGGGCAACGTCACGGTGAAAAAGGTTCGCCAGGCAGGGCTACCGAGCACCTTGGCCGCCTCGTAAAGGCGTGCATCACTATGACTGAGAGCGGTAATAAGAATCATCAAGGCATGAGGAAAGCACCAAAAACTGAGGCCCATCACGATACCAATGGGGCCATAGATGCTCGCATCACCCAGTAACCCTTTGGCAATCCCCTGGTTACCAAACCAGTAAACCAGACTGATAGCCGGTAACAATGAGGGCATCAGGAGAGGAATAAGAGCAATCAAGCGGAACAGGGATTTCCCGGGCATGCAAGTACGGGTCAGCGCATAGGCATAACCAAAGGCGACAGTGACCACCAATAGCGTAATGCTCAAGCCAAGCGAAAGGGTATTACTGATGGTACGCCCCAGCGATGGGGTGGAAAGATAATGACGGAAGTTGGCAAAGCCGACCCAGCTACCGTCACTGTCTTGCAGGCTTTTTTGCAGCATGGCGAGCACCGGGAACAGCAGCCCACCTGCGAACAAGGCAATCCCCAGTAGCAACAGAATCAACTGTAGGCCCTTATCGCGGCTCCAACTACCCCATAACCGTTGCCAGATTGAATAACGAGGAACGGTGGTAACAAGATGCTGTGTCATGCGGCTTTCCCATAAAAAGGTTGCATAGCACTGGTGGGCCAGTGCAGAGAGCACGCCATGCCACTGCGCCAGTCTTGACCTTCATCGTTAGAGAGTTGTACCAGCAGCCGCTGGGGGCCCATTAGCGTATCGGCCAGGCAGATCAACCGCTGGGCAGAACCGAGAAACTCCACTTGCTCAATCCTGGCTTGTAGCCCTTGCTGCGCTGGTGGGGCCAGGCTGATAGCTTCAGGGCGGATAGCCACCTGCAACGTACTGCCTGCAGCGGCATGATTGGTCAGCGGCAGCGGCTGCTCGTTAAGACGCACCTGCTGAGCATTGAGTACCTGCGTATCGAGAAAGTTCATACTGCCAACAAAGCTGGCAACAAAACGGCTTGCGGGATGGTGGTAGATCTCCTGCGGCGTCCCGACTTGCACAATGGTGCCATGTTCCATCACCACAATGCGGTCTGCCATAGTGAGCGCTTCTTCCTGATCGTGAGTCACCATAATTGTGGTGATCCCCAACCGTTGTTGCAGGGCACGAATTTCACTACGCAGATGAGTACGTACCAGCGCATCGAGGGCACTTAGGGGTTCATCCAGTAGCAATAACCCCGGGGATAAAGCCAAAGCCCTGGCTAAAGCCACTCGCTGTTGTTGGCCACCTGAGATTTGGCTTGGATATTTATTCGACTGCGCACCAAGGCCAATCAAGGCGAGCCAATGCTCCACCCGCTCTTTTACTACCTGACTATCGAGCCCTTGATTTCGCAACCCAAACGCAATGTTCTCCGCCACTGTTAGATTAGGGAACAGGGCATAAGACTGGAATACAATGCCAAAATCCCGTCTCTGCGGAGGGAGCTGTGAAATATCGCACCCCCCTTGCCAGATTTCACCGCTGTCTGGCAGATCAAGCCCGGCGATAGCCCGTAATAAGGTGGTTTTTCCACACCCGGAGGGGCCGAGAAAACAGACAAACTCCCCTTTCTTTACGGTCAGGGAGATATCTTTGAGTGCCTGAAAGGCCTTGAAGTGTTTGTTAAGGTGTTTGATATCCAGATAGGGCTGGGTCATGACAAGGCTCGCGGCTATTTTTGGTCTATACCAATTTAGCGTTGAAATATGACGATGCCATGAATAAACAGTGACAAGCTGATTAAGGCGCGACTAACCAAGGGGAAGACAACCAGCACAGACCGACGATGGTCAGCCTGTGCGGTAACAACCCGCTTATTTTTTAGCTTCAGTCTTGCCAGAGAAGTTAGAGTTCCAGCGGGTCAGTATATTGTCACGCTCACGGGCCGCCCAGGCAAAATCATTCTTGATCATCTGGCTGTTGATATCAGCCGGGTAACCTGGCCGAGCTTGTGCCACCTGTGGGATGGCAACCACAGCGAACGACTTGTTATACAGCCTGTTAGCCTGTTCTGTTGCCGCGAAATCCAGCAACTGCTGCGCGGCTTGCAACTTGCTGGTGCCTTTGATGATAGCGGCGGCTTCCATATCCCAACCGGAGCCTTCTTTGGGGAAGATCACTTCAATGGGGGCGCCTTTAGCCTTAAGGCTCGCAGCAGGGAAATCAAACGAGATACCGACCACCGTTTCACCGCTGGCCGCCAGTTTACAAGGTGCTGAACCTGAATGGGTATAACGGCTGATATTCTGGTGCAGGTCATTCATAAACTGCCAGCCTTGCTGTTCCCCCATGGTCTGTAACCAACCTGCGACGCTCAGGAAGCCAGTACCCGAAGAGCTGGGATTAGGCATGATCACTTTACCCTTGTAGATAGGCTTAGTGAGGTCAGCCCAACTTTCTGGGGCAGGGATCCCTTGTTTTTTAGCCTCTACCTCGTTAAAGCAAATGGCGCTGAAAAAGGCATCCAGCCCAATCCAGTGAGGTTGTGCCTTGTCGTCACGGAAACGGCTATCCAGTTTCTCCAACCCTTTAGGGGCATACCCTGCCAGCATTTGCTGTTGATCGAGTTGCATCAGGCTGGTGGCGGCCAGCCCCCATACTGCGTCGGCTTTAGGTTGCGCTTTTTCTGCCAACAAGCGCGCCGTAACCACCCCAGTAGAATCGCGCACCCACTTAATATTTATATCCGGGTGTTGCTGTTCGAAAGCGCTTTTTAATTCAGCCAGTTGCTCGGGCTCGAAGGCGGTATAGACAGTCAGATCGGTATTAGCCACTGCCGGTGCAGCGATACCGGCAATCAGCGAGGTGATGAGCAAAGAAGTTATCGGTTTCATGTTTTCTCCAGCAAAATTGGTATAAACCAGATGATATGGGAGAAAGATTAGGGGATCTTTATGACACCCCCGTGACGTCAATATGACAACTTGATGCGTTTAATCTTGGGTATCCACTTCAATTTCCAGGCTGTCGTGACGCCAATACTCCAGGTCAAAATCCAGTACCTGCCCATGCTGATCGAAGTTAAGTCTCTCCAAGCGAAGTGCCGGTAGCCCCGCCGTGGCCCCTAAATGGCTGGCAACCTCATCCGGTAGCGCCGTGGGGTAAAAGGTCACCTGCATACGGGCGTAATGTAACCCGTAATGGCTCTGGTAAAGCTCAGTCAAGCTGCCATTGAGATTGAGATCTAACAGGCCCGGTACGCGTTCAGGCAGGCAGTAGTTCTCGCAATAACAGATTGCCCGCTCATTGGCAAAACGCAGCCGCTTGAGCAGGAAGATACTGTCAAATGGCTTGAGTAACAGCCGATTAAGCAGAAACGGTGGAACAGCTTTACGGCCCTTTTCCAGCAATTCGGTGCGCGGTTCACCGCCCTGTTCACGCACTATCTGGTGAAAATTGGAGGTATGCCGTGGTTTGAGTTGAAAGCGCGGCGGCGTGACGAACCAGCCCCGGCGATCTTCCCGATAAATAAGGCCATTAGCCTCCAACTGGACTAATGCTTCGCGGATGGTCACCCGGGTGGTGCCATAGAGTTCGCACAACAACCGCTCGGAGGGGAGGCGGTCATTGGCTACCAATCCCCCGGCCTGAATCTGGGTGATAAGAGCATCTTTGATTTGCAGGTATTGCGGTTTCGTCATGATGAACCTTGGTGTTGGTCAAGACCAGTAATAACCAATAAAGCCGGAACAGAGAGCTTATCTCATCAAGGGCGTGAAACATGAATTTTTTGTTGCACGATAGGCACCCCCTTTGACCTGGTCGAATAAGTTGCTCACAATGGCTTTATTCTGGTCTATACCAAAAGAGAGCGTAATGATGACCCATATTCCCCCTACACAAGAGGCTGTCGATTATCTATTGTTGACCCCGGGCCCTCTGTCCACCACGGCTTCCGTGCGAGCGGCGATGTTACAAGACAGCTGTACCTGGGATGCTGATTATAATCTTGGCGTGGTGGAACCCATCCGCCGTGAACTGGTGCGCCTGGCAACCAGCCCGGAATTTGCCAACGATTACAGCGCGGTATTACTGCAAGGCAGTGGCAGCTATGTGGTAGAGAGCGTACTGGGGTCCGCATTGGGTGCTGATGACTGCGTGCTGATTGTCAACAACGGAGCCTACGGTGCCCGGATGGTGGAGATGGCTCAATGTCTGGGGCTGAACCATCGGGTGCTGGATTGTGGTGAAACCGCCCGCCCAGAGGTGCAGGATCTGGAAGAACTGTTGATAAGGCACCCTGAAATCAGCCATCTGGCCATGGTTCACTGCGAAACCACCACCGGTATGTTGAACCCCTTGGAACAGGTTGCCAGCCTCTGTCAACGCCATGGGATCCGCCTGATCCTCGATGCAATGAGCAGCTTTGGCGGCATTCCTTTTGATATCGGCCAGCTTGGTGTCGAGTTTCTTATCAGCTCAGCCAACAAGTGCATTCAGGGCGTACCGGGTTTTGGTTTTGTTATTGCCCGTCGCGCCGCCTTGGCCGCTTGTGCCGGTAAAGCCCGTTCAGTCTCTCTTGACCTTCATGCCCAGTGGCAAACCATGGAACAACAGGGGGGGAAATGGCGTTTTACCTCCCCGACCCATACAGTATTAGCCTTTGCCCAGGCGTTGCGCGAGTTGGATGAAGAAGGCGGCGTCAGCGCACGCTATCAACGTTATCAGGAAAACCAACACACGTTGGTAGCCGGAATGCAGGCGCTCGGTTTTGAACCGTTGTTGCCCAAGGAGTGGCAATCTCCGATTATCACCGCCTTCTATTCCCCGACTCATCCCGATTACCGTTTTGTCGATTTTTACCAGCGCCTCAAAGCACAGGGGTTTGTGATCTATCCAGGCAAAGTCTCGAAAGCGGATTGTTTTCGCATCGGCAATATCGGCAATGTCACCCCACAGCAAATTCAGCAGTTATTGGCGGCGATACAGCAAGCCAGCTACTGGCTGGAAGCCAACGCATGAAACACCCGTTGATACTACCCGCTGGTGGGGCGGACACGGAAGGGGATATCAACCAAAGTGCGGCCCGGGAGCAGTGGTGGGCCGAACAAAGCGCAGCCACTCAAGAGTCCCTGGCTGAAGATAGCCGCTACTTTCTCCATCAGGCGCTATCAACGCCCTGCCTTGATGTGCTGACGGCTGCTGAAGGCGCGCTCCTCACCAGCCAGTCAGGTAAGCAATATCTTGATTTTCATGGTAACAACGTGCACCAACTTGGGCACGGCCACCCCAAGGTGGTGAAACGGGTACAACAGCAACTGGCATCACTGCCATTTGTGCCACGGCGTTATACTCACCCTATCGCTATCGAGTGCGCCCGCACCCTCGCTGAATTGGCCCCTGGTGACCTTAACCGGGTGCTGTTTGCCCCTGGTGGCAGCGAAGTGGTGGGGATAGCCCTCAAACTGGCCCGCTTTATTACCGGCAACAGCAAAGTGGTTTCTTTGTGGGATGCGTTCCACGGTGCCTCCCTTGATGCTATTGCCGTCGGCGGAGAGGCCTGCTTCCGTGCTGGCATGGGGCCGCTGATGGCGGGAGTGGAGCGTATTCCACCGCCGACTCGCTATCGCGGGGTTTGGTATCGTGGCGAAGGGGAAGACCTGCACTACGCCGATTACCTTGAATATGTGATTGAAAAAGAGGGCGGGATCGGTGCCTTTATTGCCGAACCTATCCGCAATACCGATGTACAGGTGCCCTCCAAGGCGTATTGGCAACGCATCCGCGAGATTTGCGATCGCCATGGTGTGTTGTTGATTGTTGATGAGATCCCCAACGCCCTGGGGCGCACCGGGCACTGGTTCAGCTTCGAACACTTTGGTATTGAGCCTGATATCATCTGCCTGGGGAAGGGATTAGGCGGGGGCATCGTGCCCTTTGCTGCCTTGATCACCCGTGATCGTTTCAATCAGGCGGCGGCGATTTCCCTGGGTCACTATACCCATGAGAAAAGCCCCATCGGTTGTGCTGCGGCCTTGGCCACCATTGAGGTGATCCGCGAGGAACAGCTTCTCGCCAAGGTGGTTGCCGATGGGGACTTTATGGCGGATGAGTTAGCCAAGTTGGCTCACCGTCACCCGCTGATCGGTCAAGTACGGGGGACCGGCCTGCTGTGGGCGCTTGATCTGGTGCGTAACCACCAAAGCCGTGAACGAGCAACCAAAGAGGCAGAACAACTGCTCTATCGTTGCTTGTCACTTGGGCTCAGTTTCAAAGTCTCGCAGGGCAATGTGATCCAACTGTCACCACCGCTCACCATTAGCCGCGCCGAACTTGCGCGTGCCATTGCTATTCTTGATCTGGCATTGAGCCAGGTTGAAACCACCGTTGAACAGGAGTATTCCCATGTCTGATGTACAAGCACTGATCCTGGATTGGGCGGGCACCGTGGTCGATTTCGGTTCCTTTGCCCCAACCTCCATCTTTGTTGAAGCCTTCTCCCGTGCCTATGATTTCCCGGTGAGCCTGGATGAAGCCCGTCAGCCGATGGGGCTAGCAAAACGCGCTCATATTACCGCTTTAGGGCGTTTGCCATCGGTAGATAGCCGCTGGCAGGAACGTTTTGGTCACCCGATGAGTGACCAAGAGGTGGAGCACCTCTATCGCACCTTTATGCCGCTGCAAATTGAGGCAGTGACCAATTTTGCCACGCCTATTGCTGGGGTATTACCGGTGCTGGCGATGTTGCAACAACAGGGGATGCGCATCGGTTCTTGCTCTGGCTACCCGCGCCAAGTGATGGAGGCTCTGGTCCCTGCTGCCGCAGAACAGGGATATACGCCAGATTATTGGGTGGCAAGCGACGACCTGAAAGCAGGCGGTCGCCCTGGCCCCTGGATGGCACTTGCCAACGTGATTGAGTTGGGTATTGATGGCGTGCATCGTTGCATCAAGGTGGATGATTCGGTACCGGGTATTACCGAAGGGCTCAACGCCGGTATGTGGACCGTAGGGCTGGCGGTTTCCGGCAATGAGTTTGGTGCCACCTGGGAGGAATATCAGGCCATGAGTGAACAGGCGATCACCGCCCGGCGAGAACCAGCTAAGGCGAAGCTGCAACAAGCAGGCGCACACTATGTTATCGACACCTTGGCAGATATTTTACCAGTGATTGCCGATATCAATAGTCGCTTGCAAAAAGGTGAGCGGCCTTAAGCAAGGCTTTTATTAATATCAGGGAGTGATGATTTTGGCGTTAGAGGGAGATAAGCATATTGCCGCTTATATGGCGTCTCCCTCGGTATTGAACCTGTAAGGTCGGATTTCACCTCTTTCCATGTCAGATTACCTCACCGCCAGCGGCAGGTGCATCAATCCATTCACGCTCTTCTGCACTGAGTTCAACTGGTGGGTCACACTGCGCTAGCCGTTCAGTGAGAGCATCCTGCGGAGACCTGAGCGGTTCAACAATCAGCCAGCCATTATCAATGATCAGGCCTACTTCGCTACCTGAGCCCAACGAAAGGGCATTGAGCCGCGCTGGTGGCACCGTCAGCATGACTGAATCGGCAACCTTTTTCAGACGAGTGGTGTGTATAATTTGCCTCCTTTAATGCACATGCGTAAAACTCAATATTAAATATCATCAAGATCTACCCTTATCCGTTTGGTTGGAGTTTTCAAGCGTTCACGAACCACCGCCAGAATATCGGCATCTTCATCTTGCTCGCCCACTATCACAGACACCTCAGCAAACGGCAGCTTTTCATGCTCAGCGACATAACGCAGAAATAACCGTAATACATCGGATGGGGAAAGATTAAGTTTTTCAAGACGCATAATATGCATTCCTTTATAATTCCTCATCTACACGGATTTGTATGGTGCTCATTTGTATTCCTCTGCCATTACAGATGTAACACACCATAATGCATTACATTTGTAGTGCAATCATTGTGATTAATTAAATAAAAATGTATAACTTCATCCGAAATAATTATATTTTCTTATAGGCGGAAAACAGGTAATCCCGATGACCTATTATGTTACTAGGATTATAAAGTGAATCCAGCCCTAAATACTAATAAAAATCAAGTTAACTCATTCGTATTTGGAATGATATATGTATTGAGGTATAATTCCCTTTGATTAATAAATTGAAAACAAGGATCATTATTAAATTTTTTAATGATCCTTGTCATGAATTAATTTCCATTAACTTATATGTCGAAAGAATAGTAGCGCTAGATATAATTACAAATCAAATTTAGCTTTGACATTATTGATTACTTTAGACTCGTAATCAGAATAGCTATCAAGATATTGTGTGTCAACATGATAAGATTCCTCAACACTATATGTAATTGGCTTACCTTGGCTATCTTTTCTTTTCCTATTGTAGCCGAAAAATTTCGCATATCTCTTGGGAGCTACACCTTCAAAGTTTTCAAACAAAACTTTATCAGGTGATGGAGTCTGATCTGACTGACAAATCGTATCATCATGCAACTGCAAGGCTAGGCTTTTTTCATATGGTTCGATATATACAACACGCAGCAAGCCTGCTGCGACAATATGACGAGCACAGACATGGCAAGGATAAGTAGTACAATATAAAGTATTCCCAGTTGTTCCCATGCTTGTATTTCTAGCCAGAGAAACAATAGCATCCATTTCTGCATGAACAGCTCGTGAGTACTCTATTAAATACTTCGCTTTGGTTTCTTTCATTATTTCTTCAGCAAGTTGCTCAGCGTCTTGTTGTTTACATCTTTTTAAAATATTTGTGATTTCCATTTTTAAAAGGGCTTTATGTTTATCATTATGACAACCATTTTTATTAAAGCACCGCCTATCTTTTTTACTCTCTGATGTATAAAGCCCGCCACCGTATTCTGGAACATCATTTCTACCTGTAGCAATTATACTTCCAGACACATCCATTATAGATGCACCTACTTGACGTGATAAACATGCTGATCCCAAAGATGCCGAATATGCAGCATACATTCCTGATTCATCTTTGGTCGGGGTAAGATTATTTGCGCTATGTATTAAATCAATAAAACGTTGAACCGACTTTTTCATTACCTCAGTGTCAAGGTTTTTAATAAAAAAATCTGCTAACTGTAAAGTTTCCTCTACTTGTTGGCCAAATTTTTCTGAGGATTTCCTATCCCTTTCTATAATTTTCTGGACGTTATCTTCACTAATTCCTTCGTCTTTTAAATTCTGTACACGCTCGGCTACAGTTCGTAATAATCCAACAAGATAGAAATTATTTTTATATACTTGATTTAGAAGTTCTACTTCTGAAGGATGTTTTATTTGGTCGATTATATAAGCTGTTTTCTTTGTGTTTTTTGTTAGTTCTCGAGTATCTTTACCATATACTTCTTCACGCAATTCTTGAATCCGCAGGATTGCAAGTTCAGCACAAATGAAATTTTTATTTTCTTCTCTAAGTGTGTCACCAAGATCTTGCAATTTATTATATCGCTCGAAGTTATTTAGCCTTGATGTGCTAACCTTCGTGAACTCAGATATTAAATCACTTATCCTGATGTGCTCTACATGATAACCATTTTGTTTGAGGCAAAAAATGACTTGCTCTTTAAGAGTTTTTATTCCAGAGCCAATTGCTCCACATAGGCCAATAATAAGCTCTTGGGAGCGCCGTCCTTTGATATCATTAATGCTATCAGAATTATGTCTTTCTTTCAATTGAACAGGAATAATATTCTCAGCTGAATGTGCCATGTATTCACTCCAGATATAAATAATTGATTGAGTTTATATATAACATCTATTGATAAGGTTGCAATCAGGTGAATGATATAAATCATTTTATAAAAATAAAAATAAAAATAAAAATAAAAATTTACTAATTTTAATATATTACCAAGTGATTTTTGACGATGCTAACAACACTTTTTCTCTAGCTTTACTTTGAGAAATGGCCTTTCTGCGTTCAACTAAACTTTCAACATTATTTAAAGATGTAGTGTTATCAGTAGACTCATTTCGGTCCACTATTTTTTTTTGTTGTTCAGTCATCTTTAATAAGTAAATCATTATTTTTCCTTAACATTTCGTCACATAAAAACCGAGCGATTATACTTACATCTCATTTTTTTTCAATGAGTATACTGTTCATATACGCTAAAAATGAAACTTTATCAAGTTTGTAAGGCTTAATTCTAGGGTAATACTATATTTAGTATAGATTGTTGTATTCTCTACTATATACATGATTTTCATATAAAAATTTCGTCATGTTATGTGAGATTTTTTATAATAAAAACAATATATTACAAGCTTCCCTATGGTTGATTTTTTTGCATGAATGGCTTGAATCCATACAAGTCCTGGATGAGATAGACTAAGCAAGTGCATTATATCTATGCATACTCGCTTCCCGCGACTTTTCTTATGTCGAACCGCTAGACTTTATGCTGACTGGTACTTACTACACTAGATAGTTCACACTGGATAATAATTAGTGTAGTAGAGATGAAAAAATCACGAAGCAAAAAACACAACCCAATCAGCCTGATAGTAACGGCACTAGCAACTACCAGCGTGCGTTTTTCCATATGCCCTGAGTGAAGATAAAACCTTAATGAAAAGCCCCTTGGGGCTTTTCACCATTCACATCCGAAAAATTAATTACCACATTAAATCGTCGGGTACTTTAAAATCGGCATACGGATCGTCTTCATCTTGCTCTTCCTGACTCAGCGCACTGTTTAATACAATACTGTTGGCATCTCGTTGCGCAATTTTATCAGCGACGCTGGCGGGGATGATGGCGTATTCACTGCCACCACTGCTATCAACCACCAAACGAGCAATGGCGAGGCGGCCATTGATCAACTGAGCTTGGGTTGGCTTATCCACTGCCACTTTTTTAATCAAATTATTATCTGTGAAGTTGAAATCAATATCGCCTTTTGAAATAACGATTCTGTTCATTTCAATCAGTTGCTTCACCTGAGCTTTATATTCTTTCGACAACGCAGCTTGTTTTTGTTGTTCGCTAAGCTGTTTATCACGCTCAAGTTGTGCTTTTTTGTTTTCTTCTACCGCTTCTCTTGCCTCACGAGCTTGAACTCGTGACTTTTTAGCCGTTCTTTGAACTTTGGCCACTTTTTTGCTGGTCACTAATCCCGCTTTTAGCAACTGCTCTTGTAAGGTGAGCTTTGTCATCTTGGTTTCCAAATTCGTTGAATAATTTGTGCGATTATATACCCAAGCTCAATGAAGTTGCAGGACAAAACGCATGGCGTTTTGAACAGTGCCTACGGTTTACCCCAAGGAGCGGGGCTCTGACGAATGGAGTTAGGTGGCGAGGGAAGCGCAAGCTGGTCAGGAACGGATTTGACCACAGCTTGACCACGTCACCTACATGCAGCAACGCTTTCCGCACCAGGGCAAGCAAAGCATTTACCTTTTGCTTTACCGAACCCTGGCTTCCCTCAACTGACCGATGCCATCACTGCAATGCACAACCAGAATGGTGAACTGGCCCAGCTGGTGATCGAAAAGTGATATTCTGGACAAGTTGCTATCTGACAGCAGAGATGAGAAGAAAGCATAAGATCGCCCTCCGGTTTATTCTCTTTGTTAAGAGCCTTGATATATGACGGGTATAAAATAATAAAATCAAAAAATAGAACCATATATATTTTTATATTATTTCCTGCCGCAAGTCATACTTGCTAGGTTATTAACTGAGTAAAAAAACAAATGCTGCGCTATTGTAACAAATAGGAGTGTTATTATGGTAAGTAATGTTAAATGGTTGCCTTTAACTATCATCATCGTTCTGGCATTAATATTCTGGAATATCGCGCCACCTGAAGGGCTGAAGTTGGCCGCCTGGCATTCTCTGGTATTATTTGTTGCTACGATCATCAGCATTGTTATTAATGTGCTACCGATTGGTGCTGTTGGCATCATTGCGATCACCGTTTATGTTGTCCTCAATGCCGGTGGAGATGCCACCGCCGCCGATGCGATTAAAACCGGCTTAAGAAATATGAATAACTCAACAATCTGGTTGATTGTTGTGGCGTTTCTTATCGCGCGAGGATTCATTAAAACCGGCCTGGGGCGTAGAATTTCCCTGATACTGATTACCCTGTTAGGGAAAAGAACCTTAGGCTTAGCTTATGGTTTGGCATTAGCTGACTTGATTCTGGCTCCTGCTATGCCGAGTAATACGGCTCGTTGTGGTGGGGTTCTTTATCCCGTCGCAGACTCATTGGCACGTAGCTTTGAATCCCGGCCAGATGATGCTTCACGTAAAAAAATAGGCACTTTTCTGGTGACTTGCATGGGGAATATCAACGATGTTACTTCCGCCATGTTTATGACAGCCTTTACCGGTAACTTATTGATTGTAAAACTAGCCGCGAATGAAAATATTACTTTGACCTGGACCGGTTGGTTAGTGGCTGCGGTGGTCCCTTGCCTGGTTTCTTTTATCCTTATCCCGCTGGTTATCTACTTTTTTACTGCCAGACCCGAAATCAAACACACGCCTGATGCTCCAAAGTTGGCAAAACAACAGCTGGCAGAAATGGGGGGAATGTCAAAACCAGAGTGGATGATGGCAGGCACGGTTGTTGTGCTGCTTGTTCTGTGGATTTTTTACAAAGTGTTAAACATCGACCCAACCACTGGGGCATTTATTGGTTTATCTCTGCTGTTACTGAGTGGTGTATTAAGCTGGAAAGATGTGATTTCCGAAAAAGGGGCTTGGGATACGTTGATTTGGTTTGCTGCACTATTAATGATGGCAGATCAATTGAAAGACTTGGGCTTTATGTCATGGTTTGGCAACACGGTCGGCCAGGAAGTGAGCGGCCTGGCAGGTAACAGTAATTGGATAGTGCTATTGGTAGTATTGAATGCAGTGTATCTGTATGCGCACTATTTCTTTGCTAGCGGGAATGCGCAAATTGTCGCGCTATACTCAGTTTTCCTCACATTAGGTATCCAACTGGGGATCCCAAGTATGCCAATGGCTCTGATGTTGGCATTTTCCAGTAGCTTCTCATGCTCTTTGACACAATACACCCATGCACGCGGGCCCATTTTATTTGCCCCTGGCTATGTTCCCACCGCCACCTGGTGGAGTACCGGGTTTGTCTGTAGCGTGGTCAATCAGCTGGTGTTGTTAACTGTCGGTCTGGCATGGTGGAAGTTCTTGGGCCTTTACTAACGAGATTATTGATAATCTATGGCTTCTCCTCCTTGAATGAGGGGGAGCCTGTCTGTTGACCTTACTGACCGTACCAGCACCTGGTGGAACCCTGCGTACATTGGCAAAGATACCTGCATCATGTTTTCCTTACTCGGCAGCAGAAACCGTTAGAGTCTGTTGACTCCAGGCGGTGAGATGCCGCACCCAGCGCTCAAACAGCATATCGGTGATGATCGCCAACAGGGCTACCACCACGGCACCCTGGATCACATAGGCAGTATTAAAGCCGCTAAGGCCAATAATAATCGGCGAACCAAGCGTTTTAGTGCCAACGGTGGAGGCGATCGCCGCCGTGCCGATATTAATGATCACCGAAGTGCGGATACCGGCAACAATCACCGAAGCCGCCAGGGGGAGTTCAACACGCCACAGGATCTGCCTAGCACTCATCCCGACTCCTTGCGCAATTTCGCGGATGGCACTGGGTACCGATTCAATGCCCGCCAACGTACCCTGCAGGATTGGCAACAAACCGTACAGTACCAGCGCAATAATTGCCGGTTTTTCGCTAAACCCCATAACCGGTACCGCGACCGCTAACACCGCAATCGGCGGAAAGGTCTGGCCAACCGCCACAACGGTCTCCACCAGCGAACGGAACTCTTTACCTGCACGGCGTGTCACGCCAACCCCAGCGGCCACACCAATCACCACAGCAATCATGCTGGAGACCGCCACTAACAACAGGTGTGCCCATACCAGTGAGATAAAACTGTCTTGCTGATATACAGGCCGATCCAGATCCGGGAACCAGGCGGCAAACAGACCCTGTAGATGATTCATGCCAAACACCAATGCCAGCAGCAGGGCAAAGGTCCAGGGCAGTGGATCGCGTAGCCAGCGCAAGACCGATGACAGGTTCATGACAATGCCTTTTGGCTAATCAAATCACTGAAATACAACACGCCAAGCGCCTCGCCTTGTTCGCCAATCACCGGTAAGCATTCACAGCCCCGGGCCACAAACACCGACAGTGCTTCGCGCAGACTCATGGCGGCGGTGATGGGTTCCCCTTCCGCATGGCCAGGGCGTACCCGCTTAGCCACGGTGCTTAACGACAAGAGTTTGATACCGCGATCGCTGCGGCCAAAGAAATCACGCACAAAATCGTTGGCCGGTACGGTTAATAGCTCCAGCGGTGTGCCCTGCTGCACGATGCGGCCCTGGTCGAGCAACACGATACGGTCCGCCAGGGCCAATGCTTCGTCAATGTCATGCGTCACTAACACAATGGTGCGCCCGGAGAGATGATGAATACGTGAAATCTCAGTTTGCAACGCCGCACGTGTCACCGGATCAAGTGCACCAAAGGGTTCATCCATCAACAACACCTCTGGGTCAGCAGCCAATGCGCGTGCAACCCCAACCCGCTGCTGCTGCCCACCGGAAAGCTGGTACGGATAACGATGACGGAACAAATCCGCTTCCAGATGTAACAGCTCCAGTAATTCAGTCACCCGATCGCGAATTCGTGCGCGTGGCCATTTCAGCAGTTGTGGCACCGTGGCAATATTTTCCTCCACTGTCCAATGCGGAAACAGACCAACCGACTGGATCGCATAACCCATTCGGCGGCGCAGATCCTGCGGTTTAAATTTCTGAATCTCTTCACCGGCAAAGAAAATTTTTCCCTGATCGTGTTCGATCAGTCGGTTGATCATTTTTAACGTTGTGGACTTGCCTGAACCAGAGGTGCCGATCAGTACGGCAAATTCACCCTTGGCAATCTGCAATGTAAGATCGTCCACCGCGGGCTTACCCTGAAAAATCTTGCTGACCTGATTAAACTGAATCATCGGCGTGACACTTCCAAAATTGAAACCATAAACTTGAACAGTGAATCGACGATTACCGCCATCACGATCACCGGAATAACCCCCAGCAGCACCAAATCCAGTGCGCTACTGAGCAGGCCCTGGAACACAATAGCGCCAAAACCTCCGGCACCAATCAGCGCCGCGACCACCGCCATGCCGACGGTCTGCACCGCAAGAATACGCACGCCGGTCAGGAACAACGGCAACGCCAGCGGTAACTGTACGCAGAAGAAAACCTGCCCACGCGTCATCCCCATGCCACAGGCGGATTCGATCACGCTGGCTGGCACAGTTTGCAACCCAGCGACAACACTGCGTACCAGCGGCAACAGGGCGTACAGCACCAACGCAAAAATTGCCGGTGCCATACCAATGCCACTGACGCCATGTTCTGCCAGCCAAGGAAATGCTTTCGCCAAACCCGCCAAAGGCGCGATCAACAGGCCAAACAAGGCAATCGACGGAACTGTCTGGATAATATTCAGTGTGGAGAATATAGGCCTCTGCCAGCGTGCAGAGCGAAAACACAACACCCCGAGCGGCACACCAATCAATAATGTCGGCACCAGCGTCGCCAATAGGATAGTCAGGTGCTGTAACAGCGCGGCATCAAACACATCTTGCCGATTGTAATACTCTTTCAACAATGAGAGTTGATCCAACTGATGGCTGAACAACAGCACCAGTGCAGGCAATATCACCAACAGGTTGCTGAGCATGCGCCATAAATGCGAGGAGGTAATGCGAGTGATGGCGTCGGCAGCCATCAGCAGGCTCAGCGCTAGCATCAGCCAACAACCGCTCCCCAAGGAAGTGCGCGCCAGTTTGGAACCTTGTTGTGCCAACTGCAGGGCGGCATGGCCGCTTATCCACAGTGTGAGCGTCAGCAGCGTCGAAGCCGCCAGCACGGTTAATAACGCATTGCGCCTGAGCGGTGCCAATAGGCTGAGAGCCGCCAGTAGCAACAGGGGCGCCAACAGCCACAGCGGCGGACCGTGCAATAGGGACATCAGGGAAATACTCGTGCCCGATAACAGGCGATTGGGGGCATAACTGAGAAACGGCAGCCCAAATGCAGCCAGCAGCAACAGAATAAACAGTGTCAGTAATACGCGGTTTTTTACGGCAATAATCAAAGAAACTCTCCGGCTCCATGTCGGCCCCCATTGGGGGCCAGAGATGTTATCCCTTCACCAAACCTTTCTCTTTAAGGTAAGCCGCCGCAACCTGTTTGGCGTCCTGACCTTCCACCGCGATCTGCGCATTGAGTTTTTGCAGCGTCGGACCGTCCAGTGAAGCGAATACCGGTTTTAGTAATTCAGCGATGTTGGCATGCTGTTTAAGCGTTGCTTCACGAATAATCGGTGCTGGCGCGTAAATCGGCTGCACTCCCTTTGGATCTTCCAGCGTTTGCAGCCCCAGCGCTGCTACCGGGCCGTCGGTCCCGTAGGCCATCGCCGCGTTCACACCGGAGGTTTGCTCCGCCGCCGCCTTGATGGTCACCGCAGTATCACCACCGGCCAACGACAGCAACTGATCCTGGTTCAGCTTAAAGCCGTAGGCATCCTGGAACGCGGGTAGGGCATCCGAACGCTCGATGAATTCAGCTGACGCCGCCAGCTTGAACTTGCCGCCAGCGTTGATCCACTTGCCCAGATCGGCCATTGTTTTCAGATGATTGGCATCCGCCAGGTCCTGACGGATAGCAATGGTCCAGGTGTTATTGGCCGGCGCGGCATCCAACCAGACAATTTTGTTCTTGTCATAATCCAGCTTTTTCACTTTCTCAAAACCGGCCTGAGCATTTCTCCATGCAGGGTCTTTTTCATCAGAAAAGAAAAACGCACCGTTGCCGGTGTATTCCGGATAGATGTCAATTTCACCGGCAGTGATCGCGCCGCGCAACACTTTGGTGGTGCCAAGCTGTAACTTATTGGTGGTTTTAATGCCGTTAGATTCCAGCACCTGTACGATGATGTTACCGAGCAATGAGCCTTCGGTATCAATTTTAGAGCCAACGCGCACCGTATCGGCTGCTTGCGCCATACCAACGCTCGCGGCAAGCAAACCCAGCGCCAGAGCAAAGACACGACCACGTGAAGGGGCGATTACCATACTTTTTCCTCTTGTTGTGTATTGTCCAGCTATTTGGCCAGAACGATTGAAAAATCTTGAGAAGCGCGCGTCCATCGCACTATAAATGTTTCCGTCGACCAGTACCTTTGGACAGAATACCCGGTATGCTCACAGCAGGGCGACCTTATTGTTTTATCTCTGAACCTACATCCTCAAAGCATCAACATCTCTGGCCTTCAGTGTCAGGATATTCCTGGTTGGCGTGTAAGATGTACTATCTTGCGTATCATCCTGCGTCATTTGGCAGATAATACTTTCTGAGCGAGGAAAGCCGACACACATGCAACTGGCAAGTATGACGGATATATCAGACTAATACAGCCCATTTTATACCAAAATGATCAGCCGGGTCAGGGAGTCTCCCCATGTGCTGGATGGGTTGCTGTATCACCTCATCAGGTCATAACAGGTGTGCGGTTCCCCGCACACCTGCCATCACATCAAGACATTAAAGAAAACAGATCAAGCCCTTAGAATTTATACCTCACCCCCAGCATCGCCGCTTTGTCATCATAACTCTGTTGCCCAATCTGGTTGGTCAGGCTACCCCAGACACTCAGGTTGTTGTTGACCTTACCTTCGACACCGAGTTTCACTTCAACCAGATGACGGCTGCCAGTCTGTTGCATCTCCATGCCATCCATCGTCACACCCGCCAGACGGGTGTTGTGGATCCAGTTCAGTTCCAGATAGCTGGTCAGGATCTGTGGATGCGCTTTATCCGCTCCTAATTGCGTATCGTTAGAGAACTTGGCACCCAAACGCGTTTGCAGATTATTCTGTCCACTCTGCTGTACCAACGTGCCGTTGTCCTCGGTGAGATCACTCATCTTCGCACCGTTGAGAGTGAGCTGGGCTTGCGGCGTGATATAGCCACTGTTGTCAGCCACCTGATAGACCTGGAACGGATAGCCCCCCTCCACCGACATGCTCACACCACGCAGGTGGTATTTTTCACTGGAGAGCAGATCACCGTTCACTGAACCTTCAAACCACTCGTACTGCAGCCAAGTGTGGACATAAGGGCTGTTATGTTTGACGGCATTCTGATACCAGGTGCCGTAGACACCGATACTGTAACCCGTCAGGCTGTTATCCGCCTTATAGGTCAGTGACGTGGCGTCGGTGGTACCGGTAGAGCGTGCATAACCGGCCATCACGCCTACACCCACGTAATCCTTACCCGTCAACTGGCCATCCCACACTTCGCCACCCAACTGGGTCACAAAGCGACTGCTGGTATTGGAGAGCTGCCCGCTGGCATCCTTGAATTTGTTGCGTGAGATAGATTGACGTAACCACAGGCTGGTATCCATATCGTCCGTGCCATTGGCGGTACTGCTGGCGCTCATGTCTTCCAGGCGGCTGTTAAACAGAGTATTGGCCGCCGCAATATTGGCGATATAGCCTCCCGCTTCTGGACGATAAGTCGGTTGGACATAGTTCGAGCGCAGATACCAGTTGCCATTGGTCGGGTCAGCCGTCGTGCCTTGATAGAGGAAATATTCCAAAGCTCCAGCTACCGCACGGCCATTGAGGGTAAAGGTAGCGGCAGAGGTGCCGCCAACACTGATGATTTCAATGCCGTTCGTGTTTTGTGCCCCTTGACCGCCGATATTATTCACCGCCACGGTCCCCGTTCCCGACGTGTCGCCCGCTATCACTAGTTTATCGGTGGGTGAGTTATCGCCGGCCAGGACGCTATCAAAGGTCAGGTTACCGCCTTGACCAATATAATCACCATTAACGGTGAGGGTGCCGTAATCAACGCCATTAGCACTGCGGCCTACCAGAACATTCCCCTCATTGGTAAGGTTACCAGTTACGGTGCCATCACCACCGAAGGTGCCATAGGTCTGTACAAAGACATCGCTATTTAATACCACCGGGCCACTTGCCGCAGGTAAGACTGCGCTCATGAGAGCTGGCTCAGTGCCAATGATCAAAGACCCTGCCTGCACCACGGTGGCATTGGCAGTCACAGTGCTGCTACCGATATATACCATGCCGTTACCTTGCTTGGTCACCACGCCCGTGCCGCTAATCGGCGTAGTCAAATTCCAGTAGCTCGTATTGCTCAGTATGAGATTGCCGTTATTGTTCACCGACGCCGCACCAAAGTTTTTAGCTTCGGTTGCCGTCATCGCATTGTCTGATTCCAGCGTGAAAGTACCGCTATAATTACTGTTATCATTCATTAACAGAACATCAGAGTTATTGGTCAGTAGCGTATTGCCAGAACCGGATAGCGGGTTATATAAACCACCAACGGCATCATCGAGATTTAAAGTGCCATCGACAATAATCGCACCAATACCCAGCGCTTTGGTTTCTTTCAATAACGCTGTAGCACCTGCGTTAATATCGGTGATACCGCGATAATCAGGGCTGTTGCTCGTCAGTGTTAATATTCCACCCGTGAGTACTAAGCCACCCTTGCCAGTCAACATGCCGTTACTTAATCCGCCATTGCCAACGGTTAGAGTACCTTCGCCCATATCCAGCAGCGCGTTGGCTTCTGTGTTCAGTGTGCCGACACTTTGTGTGTAGGTACTTAAATCAACTGTTGCGCCATTGCTAATACTTAAGTTGCCGGTATTACCCAGCGCGGAATTAGACCCTAGCTGTAAAATACCTGAACGCACCAAGGTAGCGCCTGTGTAGCTGTTGGTGTCATTAGACAACACGACGATGGAACCATCGTTAGGCGAGTTCACCGCCAAATCACCCGTACCGATAATTTGTGCAGTGAGTTCATTAGCCGCCGTGCCGTTATCCGCCAAAGCTCCTGTCAGTACTAAAGCGTCGTTAGTCGTTGTCAAAAGATCCAAGACAGACAAGCCATAATTCATATACAACCCATCCAGCGCTTCTCCCGTGGTCAAACCAAAACCAAAGGTGCCTGTTGCTGCAACTGTGGTGCTATTGGGATTGAGAATTCCTTGCTTATAAGTGGAGGTAATGGGTGTATTGGTGCCATCAGTTAAGGTCAACTCTTGACCCGTTCCAGTTGCAGTACCTTGGATTAAACCCACTACGATCGCCCCGGTATCCAGGCTTAATACGCCAAGACCGGTAATATCAGGCTGCACATTTGCCGGTAATGCCACGCTCACCGTACCGCCACCTGTGGTATTAATTGAGGTTGCATTGATGGTGCCAGCTGCAGTCAATTGCCCATTGTTTTCAATGATTTGGTCATAAATCAGGGTGCCCCCATTAAAGGTTAACGCGCCGATGGATTGCGTTCCTGTTCCCACCGTGGTGGTGCTGCCTGTATCTAAGTTCAGCGTAGTGCTGGTATTGCCTGTGGTGTTATCACCAGAAAGCAGGAACTGGGTATTGAACAGGTTGACCGTACCCGTAAAGCCATTGCCGATATTCGCACCAAAACTAAATTGGTTATTGTTCGTGGTAACATTCATCACGCCTGTACCAATTAGCTGATTATCAAAAATAAAATTACCATTATTGTTGATATTCAAGGTGTCGCTGCCCGTCACGATATCGACGATGGTGGCAGTATTAAGCAAGTTAGCGCTATCGATATTGAGTGTTGAGCTGTTGTTGATACTGACCGTGCCGAGGAAAGTATTGGCATTAGTATTAATTAAATCCACGTTACTGCCTGATAACGCCCACGTCCCTGCACCACTGAGAACATTATTTAATGTGCCGGTTAATTGATTAAAGATTAAGGTGCTACCCGTTTCGATATCAACCGCACTCGCCCCCAGATTTTGGTTGTCACTGACACTCAAGGTGCTGGTACCGACAATATTGATCAGGCCATTTAACCCGCTGTTATTACCAGAGAGCGCCATATTGGCCGAGTTATTAATCAACACGGTGGAATCAGTCACTCCGGTCAACATGTTGGCAACCGTATCTGTCACTCCGCTGAAAATTAGCTGTGAAGTGTTCGTCAGCAAGTTCACTGTAGCCGCCGCATCACCCAAATTATTGGCAGCCGTTACCGTCAATGCACCGTCAGCATTAACGTTATGAGTACCTGAAAAAGTACTCGCGCCAGACAATTGCACCGCGGCGTTAGTATTGATGACGCCAGCACCTCTAAACTGATTGGCAAAGGTATTCGCACCGTTGAAATTTAAGGTACCCCCTACATCCACCAGGCTGCTGACGCCAAGATTACCCGTACTGTTGAGTGTGACTGTGGCCCCAGAAGCAATATTGGTCGCGGCGGATAACGTATTATTATCAGCAGATAAGGTCAGTGTGCCTCCGGTGACATTCAGGGTACCGGCACCCGTTAATCCACCCACGGAATCGGAAGTACCGCCATTGCTTATGTTCAGCACACCTTGTGCGAGGTCAATGGTTCCCGAATTCGCCAATACTTTAAGATTTTGACTGTGCCTATCAAGATTCCAGGTAGCCCCGGTATTCACGGTCAAGGTTGACGTGCCACCAAGCACATTATCAGCGCCAGAGATCAGGTTGCCAGCACTGATGGTTGTCGCTCCCGAATAATCATTGTCGTTATTGGAAACCGTTAAAGGGCCGTTAGTGGCATCAAAAAAGATGTCACCCGTGCCGGTAATCAAAGCTGTGAGTTCCCGATTAGACGTAGGGTCAGTGCCTGTGGCAACTTTCAAGGCATTGGCGCCATTGAATACTAAATTCAACTCGGTTAAGCCGTAATTCAGATAAAGCCCTGCGGCACCGGAAGTGTCACTGTCCGTCAAGGCGTAGTTATAGGTTGCGATGGCAACGGTATCTGCTCCCTGAGTAATGTTCGCCGTCACCGCAGTACTCGAATCAATGGCAACCCCATTGATCTGTAAGGTGAGGTTACCTGCACCTACCGAAGGACTAGTAGCATTGATTAGCTTAGAGCCCACCACACCGCGGTTTTGATCGAGAATGGAAAGGCCTGTCGGTACAGGATTGACGTTATCCCATCCGAGCCCGGTATTGAGATTAATAGCGCCACCATTAGCCGTAAATGTACTTACATTTAACACACTTTCTGCTTCGGCTAAGGGCGCGCCAGCGGTAAAGGTCAGAACAGCGTCATTGTTGATTTCCAGATTCTGTATGCTGGGATTACTGGATACACTAGGCACGCCCACTGTAGTTACACTGCCCGAGTTAAGGGTTAGTGAAGCTCCAGCTAAAGTAGCTGCGTTGGTATCAGCCAAAGAGAATTGAGTATCTTGTAAAGTCACTGTGCCAGCAAAACCCGTACCAACGGTATTAGCAAAATCAAAAGCGCCATTGGCGGTATTGACGTTAACCGTACCTGTACCGAGCAATTCATTGCCAAGTGTGAAGGCACCCGTGGTGTTAATATTGAGCACGCTGTTGCTATTAGCAAGATTGAGCGCTGTTCCAGCATCCAAGGTCGTAACCTGATTCATGGTTAACACCGCCCCGTTATTAAGAACGATGTCGCCAGTGAGGCCAGAAACGCGGGTCGTATTATCCGACAAATCGATACTACTATTGGTTAATATCCAATTCCCTGCGCCAGTTAACGTGTTATTCAGCGTTGATAAAATGCCACTATTGTAACCATCAAAAATCAGCTGCCCGCCACTGGCAATGGCTACTGAACTTCCACCTAAATGCATGCTGTCGCTGGCAGTCAGGGTGCTGGTGCCGTCAATATTAAATAATCCTGCAAAACCTGAGTTATCGGTGCTTAATACCGTATTGGCGCTATTGATAACCTCCACGGATGAGCCCGTTACGCCCACAAGTGCCGCCGTTAATGAATCATTAAAGCCATTCAAGATCAGTTGAGCGCCACTATTGAGCAAATCAACAGTACTCGTACCTAAATTGTTAGCTTGAATGGCGGTCAGGCTACCGGGTGAAGTCACATTATAGAAACCAGTAAATCCGGTGTTATCAGCGGCCAACGTAATGGCAGCGTTGGCATTAACAGCGCCCGCGCCTGACAACACATTATCGAAGTTAGCGTCAGCGGCATTGAGATTCAAGGTGCCAGCAACACTAATCCCCCCTGAGCCCAAAGCGTCCGCGGCACTTAAGGTAACAGCAGCGCCTGTATTAATGTTCGTTTGTGCCGTGTAGCCATTATTCGCCGCTGAAACGGTAAAAAGACCATTTTGAACATTTAAGTTACCTGTGCCTACTAATCCGTTAACGCTGGATGAAGTACCGCCGTTAGTAAGAGTTAACGTACCACCAACAAGATCAAGGATGCCTGCATTCGTCAAAGAGCCTACTGTTTGCGTGAAACCGCCGAGGTTAACGATCGTGCCTGCTAATGTGATTAATGATGACGTATTGCCCAATGCACCATCAGCGCCAACATTCAATGTGCCTGAATCTACGCTAGTAGTACCTTGATAATTATTCGCACCATTATTCAAGGTAATGGGGCCACCAGTGGCATCAATAGCTAAGTTACCTGTACCTGTGAGTTGCGCGCTTAGCCCTGTGTCAGTGGCTCCTGCTGACGTTAATGTGAGGGTTTGCCCGTCCAAAATTTGCGATACAGATAATTGTTCATAAATACTTAATCCCAGATTACTGACCAAAGAAAAACTGAAGGTATTTAAAGCAACATTATTACCCCCTTGGAAATAAGCGACATCTCTGCCTGGAGCAAGAGTCGCACCGCTAAGGTCCGTCAGGGTAAAATTAGCCAACTGGGCTGGAGTCAGTGAATTTTGGCTACTTACCAGATCCATTAATACCCCAGTATCGAGGTCTAACAGGTTGCCTGAGGTTAACAATTGTGGGTCAGCTTGAATGGTAGAATTACCCGTGGTACTTAATGTGTTCGTAGTAATAAGAGCGCCGGTGGTAAAACGCAGCGCCCCGCCACCAAAGTTTAAATTACCAATATTGTAATTACCGGCGGACATGGTAATCACACTGCCCGAGTTATCACTTAATGTTGCATTCTGTAATACGGCACTATTAATGGGTGTTAAATCCAAAATGGTATTCGAAATATTGGCGGTTCCAGCAAAGGCGTTACCTACGCCAGCACCCGCACTAAAACCTGTACCCGCATTATCAATATTAAGGATACCGTTACCTGTCAGTGCATTATTGAAGGTGCCAGCGTTGGTTAAATTCAAAACACCATTTAACTCAATAGCAGCACTACCTAACTGGTTGCCCGGCGAAAGAACACTGTAGTCACTCGCATTTAATGTGCTACCGAGTTCAACATTCCATGTACCCACAAAAGTATTAGCACCGGTTAAGGTTACGTTAGCACCATTTAATAACTCAGTATTACCAACCCCGCCAATCACAGCGCTGAAATCACCATTATAATCAGCGCCAAATACCAGTTGATTTGTACCAATGCCTGACAAATTAATGGTGCCGGAAGTGACATTATTAGTATCACTCAAGATTAGCTGAGAGGCAGTATCCAAGTTAATCGCAGAGAAATTTTGTAATGACGTGGTGGGAGCCAATGCAATAACAGAATTAATTAAACTCAGCGTGTTAATTCCCGTGCCTGCATTCAGTAACCCCAGTTCTATTGGACTCACGAGGCTTGAATTATAAATATTGAAAAGATCATTGTCTGTCCCGGTTTGAATATCCGCAACGGTAGCGCCTTGATAAATATTAACGGTATTAATACCATTACCTAAATCAATCACATCATTGCTTACTGAACCCGTGTTAAGCGTTAACACATCATTACCCGCGCCACTGGTGAGGGCTGCTAATGTTCCATTATTGGTAATGGTGTTACCGATTCCCCCCATTGCAACGCTACCACTGACAAGGCCATTATTGGTTAAGGTTTGCGCTAGAGCGCCATTATCGTAACTGATGGCAGTGATTCCAATAAGAGAGGTATTAGGGCCGACAATTACGCTTTCCGAACCAGCAAGCGTGCCTGTGGTGGAGATACCTTTACTGCCACCCGCGATTGAATCAATGGTGAGATAAAAATTGGTTAAATCCAGTGCTGCGGTTGTGCGAAAACCAATACTGGCAGGATCCGTAAGATTGATGATGTTGGTTCCGGCGTTAAAATTATAACCCCCCGCCCCCCCCGCGAACGTGAACACAGGGCCAGCACCGTTGTTATTAATCGTGGTATTGCTGAGATTTACTGTCGCGGCACCACTCGCTTTAACAATCGCTTGTCCTGTGCCATTGATATTAAAGGTTGTTCCGTCAATAGAATGGGTTCGAGCACCTGTAGTGGAAGAGAAATTAATGCCGTTAGCGGCATTGGTGGTCGCAATAGTACCGCCGGTTAGATTGAGGATGGTATTGGCATCACTGAGCGTAATACCGTTGCCCGCGATAGCATTAATAATACCCCCCGTGCCAATCACATTCATGGTTTTACCAGCGGCCAGTGTTGACGTGAGGGTGATGCCCGAAATATTACTGGTGATCGTGCCCGCATTGGTGATATTCACGGTGCCCGCAGAAGCATTATCCGTCACGTTGATGCCCGTGGCTTTGACAATATTGCCCGCACTGTCATTCATAACCACAACATTGCCCGCTGAGCCTGTTGCGGTTTCACTGACATTAATCCCAGTACCTGCGCTAGGGGCACCAACACCAGTACCATCCGAAGAAATCAGTCCATTAGAACGGATATAGATATTACCCGTTCCACCCGCACCCGTTTTGCTGACATAAATACCGTTGTTGCTAGCGCCTGAGGCGACAATAAGACTGGATCCCGCCCCTAGGTTATAAATCACATCACCCGGAGAGGTAGGGCCATTATCAATCTTGGAACCGACAGTGCTGGATGCATTACTGATCACATCCCCCGCCAGATTATTCATAATAAGAGTAGCACCGGTACCAAATGTCCCTGCTCCAGTATTATAAGAGCCTATCTGCACACCGTTATTAGCCACCCCTAATGGGTTTTGCGCAGAAAATGCCATATTAACAATGGCACCATCATCAATCTGGTAACTGTAGGTTTTTCCTGTTCCTCCTTTGTCAGCAGGTCCATTAGTAAAAACACGGCCTGTGGCTGTTACGTTGGAAGTCCCATAAAAATGCATCAAACTATTAGCCGCATTACCCATACCCCAAAATATGGCTGGATATCCACCACTACCCAACCCAGCAACAGTACTTGTGCCGGTGAATTCCACCGTAGTCGCTAAAGCCAACTGGATAAAAGCAGCATAAGTGATACTTCCATTAAAATTAACCAGTCGCAACACACTGTTATTATTGGCAGGCAAAGATGTCCCACTATCATCACCAAGAGAAACTATTTTGCCATTTGGTATAGTTCCAAAATTATCAAGACTCACTGTAACGGCTGTTGTGGTATTAGTGACCGAGTAAAATATAGGACCGCCATTATTGGAGCTAATATTACCAAAATTTTGAAAAGTCAGATTGCCAGAATCCGTTGCCGCACCAGTGAATGCCTCAGCTGCATTAAAGGTAAAATTATTTCCCCCACCATCAATAACCAGGTTATGTCGATTATTAGTATTATTTAACAAAACAGGAATAGATGAAGGAATGACCAAGGGAGCGGTGATAAGTACTGTCGTTGGCGCATTTGTCGCACTATTATTGATTGCATTCGTTAATGCCAAAACGGTACCTACCTCAACGCAATTCGGATCTGCCGAGCATTGAATCGCTGTGATGGCATAGGCGTTTTGATAGATGGCCAGAGAGGAAAAAAGTGATAACGCGATAGCGCTATTTCTGAATAAGTTATTAGATTGAGTCCTTTTTTTATTACTTTGATGAGAGCAACTACTGTGGTTGGCTGTTTTCTGTTGACTCTTGGTAAGCTCACTGACAACAACCCAAACCTGTAATGCTGCACTCCATATGACTCTGTAGGACTTATTCATGTTTAATCCCTCTACTGATATTCTGGCAACCCATTGTTTTTAAAAAAATCACCATGTGGCATTAAAACGAGGCATAACGCAAATAAAAGAAAATCTCTATTAAAGCGTAGACTCTTTTTTTTATATTTCAACCAAGAGGAGAGATGCTGAATATTAAATTAACGCTATGTTTTTAATGAATAACGAGCTGGTCAGATAGACTTGTTCATTAAGCGTATCCTGCAGAAAATCGTAAAGGTTCGCCATAGTCGCTTGGGGAAGCCACAGCGTTTCTTGTTCAAAACGGTACTCAACGGGCACTTTTCCATCGCCGCATGAGTCTGCTTCGTGCATTGTGTCGCCCGCGTATACTGCTACCACGCAACAGGAAAATATCAGAACGCAAAAGGATTCGCGCCATGTCAGTTACCACATTCCGCATCACAAGCCTGGCCATCTTTGCTCTGCCATGGTTGCTCAGCGGCTGCGTTTACCATGATTACCCCACCCCGCAGATTGAGGGCACGTTGACTAACGCTGGAAAGCCACTGGCCGGGGTAGCGGTTTCGTTAACTGAATTCGACCGCCAAATCGCCACGGCACAAACCGACAGCAACGGGCATTTTTCAATGGCACCAAAGGGTAATTGGCATGTGTTTATTCCCGTAGGGCCACAAGACCGCCTGAGTCACTGGTCGCTGACAACAACTGACCATCAGGGACAAGAAATTAGCATTTACACCAGTCAGCGCCTTGGCGGGGTTTTCTCGGGCTATTCAAGAAACGACCGAGTGAAACTGAACTGCGAACTATCACCAGCAGGCGAGAAGAGTCGAAGCCAGGAAAGCACTCTATTCTGCGAACCCATTCCCGTTAACGACCCGTAATTACCAGGTGATGCGGTTGCTTAGGAACAGCCGAGATGCGGGTGAAATCTAAATAACTACGCGTAATAGTGCGACAGGTGGGAGTGAGGCAAGTTAGTCGACCTTGGCGCGCATGGACGCGCGATACAAGCCCCCAGGGAGAGGTTTACTGCGTGCCGGCGTTCCTGATCACTCCCAGCTACCAAAAAGATCAAGTGTAGCGGTATTAGGAACATCTATTTAGGGGGATGGTATCCCGATCTTTCGGTGGAAATATCGTAATGATTTTTTTATTGAGATTTTTTGATTTAACGGGGGCGGTGAATATTTGGCGGAGATCACAGGAGTCGCATTTGATCGCTAGTGCTATTGAATTTACTTAATTTTATCGTGTTGGATTTTGGTTGGTGCCCCCTATAATGCCCCCAAAAAATTTTGCTTGTGGAAACTGGGGGCATTGAAGCTATTTTTTGGTATCGGTTTTCCACCGCAGTAAACCGGCGATATCCTTTTCCCCCTCAACTTCTTTTAAGCGGCGTTGCTGCTCAGCAAACTGGACGTATTCAGCCTGCGCTTTTTCATCTGCCGTTTTCTTACTTACCGTGCCTGTTCCTTGTAGAACCTCGCGGTCATTAAATTGCAGGAACTGATCCAGCTTTTCCTGCCAGTCACGCAGGAACACCTGCTGGCGACGCCTGGCCTGATCTTCGGCAAAATCCAGCCACATGTTGACCACGCGGTTAAGTTCGCTGACTTCGTCTTGATTGAGGTAGTTTTTCGCCACCGTCACATCGCTTTTACGCACCTCTTCACCTTTATAGCTACTCAAGCCCATATGGGGCTGGCTGGCATCAGCACGTTGGTGGATCAGTTCGGCAGCAGTATGACCGGTACAGGCAAAATGCAGTTTGTTCTGGATGGTTTGAAAAAACAGCGTTGTTTCTTTGAGTGAAGGTTGGTAGTCGGCGGCTAACGCAAAAATCTCCCGAACCCGCAAATAAACCCGCCGCTCGCTGGCACGAATATCGCGGATGCGTTCCAACATCTCGTCAAAATAGTCAGGCACGGCAGAGGAACCCACGGGCGGATTTTTCAGCCGCTCATCGTCCATCACAAAACCTTTGATCAGGTATTCCTGGAGCGTTTGGGTTGCCCACTGGCGGAATTGGGTACCTCTAGGTGAACGAACGCGGTAGCCAACAGCAAGAATGACGGGCAGGCTGTAGTGAAGCATATTACGATTTACCTGACGGCTCCCTTCCTGTTGAACTTGTAAGTAAGACTTACAGGTTGCGTTTTGCTCAAGTTCACCTTCGTAGATCGCTTTAATGTGTTGTGTGATGGCTTGGGGAGTGACCTGGTAAAGGTTCGCAATAGTCGCTTGAGGTAGCCATAGTGTTTCTTGTTCAAAGCGGCATTCAACGCGTACTTCACCGTCATCGCTGGCGAACATAACAAATTCACCTGCAGGGGATTGGGTTAAGTGTTTATCTGTCATGCCGCCCTCCGCTTTGATCCGACTTACAATGCTGTATCCGCGTAGTATGCCAGAGATCCACGTTGAAGCTCATTGCGTGCCTGGATAAGAGTACACATTTTTATCATCGGTTGCGCATGGCAGCAGTAGTGCAAAGCGGACGTTGGTGGGAGCTTTACACTATATTTGGGAGCGATGGGAAACATAAATACAGAATATCGATGCGGACTCGGAATAAACCAATAAGGCCTATGTTATTTAAAGATATTATTTTTCGATAATTCAAGGGGCCACCAATAGGGCACCCGGATGGTTTGGCATCAAAAAGGGAATAGGTTCGATACTGTTTTCTCCTGTCAGAGTATTAAATGTGGTTCAGGGTGGTTCCAAAACACGGCCCCATATCAAGCATCAGTTATCTTCCGGCGCGTATCCATCATCCGATTAGCGCCTTGGCTTTAGCTCTAATCTCTGCCAGTTCAGCAGGCGTCACTGTGCCTTTTTTAGTTATCTTCCTCGCTCTCCAGTCAACACAGGTCACTTGGTCAGCAAGGGCTACGCTTTCGCGGCTGCCCGATAATTCTACCTCAAAGGGGTAACCTTTAACCTTCGTGGTGCAGGGAACACAAAGCAGCAGGCCAACGGGATTATTATAGGAAAAAGGGCTAAGCACAACGGCTGGGCGGTAACCTCCCTGTTCGTGGCCTTCTACTGGATCAAAATCAATCCAGATCAGATCCCCGCAAGTGGGAACAAAGCGTGAAACCATTTAGAGTAATTCCTTTCCAACGGGTACACCGAAAGTTACCTTTTCGTGAAGGTTCTCTGGTGTGATGCCGGATAACAGCGACTCGAGGGAATATTCTTGCGTTTTTACCGGGATCAAAACGATCTGCCCCTCCTCGTTTATTTTCAAATCAAGTTTGTCTTCAACATGCAATGCTGCCGCTTGCATGATGCTGGCCGGTATCCTGATTGATGGGCTGTTACCCCATTTCTTTAACGTTACAGTAGCCATTTTCATTACCTCTCTTAAGCAAGTATATACACTGTATAGGATACACAATGTATCTACAACTGTAATAATTAATACATCAGGAGTTTCTGAACTGCCGAGAGTACGGTTGGGGATGTCAGTGGGTTTGGATATGCGGTTAATGTTTGGCGAAAATATCGTTCATCTGTAAGCGTGGCTAGTACCACACCTTCCGTTTAATGCGATGAGATATCATGCTCTTGTCTTTCAAATTCACAGAAGATGAGAGGCAATATGGCAAAGAAGAACCCTTGAACTCCCGAGGTGTAGTGTGAATTATTCAACGCACAGCAACGCTCCGGGCTCAATCAATCTAAGTTCTGCAAACGACACAACATCACACGCAGTGCTTTTTTCAATGCCAAAAAACGATTGGCACTCGACAGCACACCACAAGATAAACGGCTGGAGCGTGCCATCAAGCCATTTGTCATTGGCAGAAAAAATTGGATGCTGTCAAACACGCGCAGCGGTTCGCGGTCGTATAGTCTTGTTGAAACGGCAAAAGCCAATGGGCTTGTTCCCTTTGACTACCTGATACAGGTGTTTACCCAACTGCTGACCCTTGCCGATGAGAGTGAACTGGCATCGCTACCAGTTAGCAATGGTACACATGCACTCTTAGCAACCTGCAGAAATAAAATCACCATTGAAGCTGACTGGGATCACGGAGTTGAATAAGACCAACGCAAACAACAGTAGAATGATCCCCCCCGTCATCATGACTACTCGTGCAACCTGCGGAAGATAAGCATTCAAGACGGCACTACTGGTATTAATAATGAAACGCTCCCGCAGATGGTGCACAAGTGTTGCCAAGATCATAATCGAGAGCGCGGTGCCCAACGCCATACTCATGGCGGAAATCACTCCCCAGGTAAATATGCCAACTGCATTGGCAAAAACCAGGATCATAATTGCACCACTACAAGGGCGTATACCGATGGCGGCAATTACCCAAAGAGTATGGCGCCAGTCACCCGTCAGTTCACTGACACTAGGTAAATGCCGATGTCCGCAATCGCACTGTCCATTGTGACTGTATCCTCGTGAGGCTATAGCAGAGGGTAATACGGATGATCCCTGTAATATACGGAATGCCGATGGTCTTTTCGTAGATGATCTATGCGACTGCATTCCGCTGGCACGGCATAAAAGTATCAGACCAAAACAGGCTATGAACACAGCGCTCCCTTTCTCTACCCAATAGCGACTAAGGCTAAGATCGCCCATTGAAAAATTGAGGGTAATCGCTAATATCAGAACGAATAGGATAGCCATCAAGCCTTGCAACAGGCTACCGAGTAGAGTAATCAAAAGACTACGCGGCAACTGTTGTCGATGAGTGGCCAGATAGGTAGTGATGACAAACTTACCGTGTCCTGGCCCAATCGAGTGAAGAAATCCATAGGCAAAACTACCCAATGCCAGCATCACTCCACCGCGGTATTGATGTTCCCGTTGTTGCAAAAGGTAAGTTATCAGAGAACGGTGCATGTAAATCTGCATATTGATGCAAAACTGCACGAAATCAGCCCAGTGATGAATAACTAAACACAACGATACAACGAGTAGTATTCCTACCATTCCGATGCCAATAGTGCTTTTCAGCGTTATGTTTACCGATTGTGTTCTCATGACTTGTCAAGTTTGCGTTATGTTATCTTGTAAAGCATAACCTGAACGACAGGATCTACAAGTTGCGCATAGGGCACCTTGGTTTTCTGCCACTTTTAGTGTCAGATACAGCATCTGGTGATCCTTCGGATTTGTGTAGGATTGGAGATGGGATTTCGTATTGAACCATGATCAACTTCTTTATTTTGATAGATGAATAGAGTTTTTGTAACAATCCCCTTTCTCATTCGGTACTATAGCGCAACATTTTTTTAAAGTGCGGTTGTTCGGGTGCTATCGCTTTTTTCACTTTCTCGCCGCCAGTCCCCCATTTATCTGGCGTTGCTGGCAATACTGATGTTGTTCGTGGCTCCAGTGATTTCGAAATCGCTGGATCACCAGCGTGCCAGTCAGCCTTGTTCGGCAGCGATCGCCAGCACACACAATAATATGCCTGATATGGCGGCCATGCATCACGCCATGCCAGGTATGGAGCATGAGCTCCATGCTTCTTTGGACAGTGCCTGCGCTGTCTCCCAGAGCATGTCCCACCACCTGGCTTCAAAGCCGGGCAGTTCACCGATGGAGGACATCGCCTGCGGCTATTGTCAGCTCCTCATTCACTTACCGCTGATTCAGACTGTTTTCATTCCTTTTATCTGGCTGATACGGCTTGTTTCACAGGCACCGTTTTTGCCTGTCATTGTTGCTCCGTTACTGTCCGCTTGTTACTCCGAATACCAGCCCCGAGCACCGCCTAGCCTGTTTTCACTGCATTAAGTTTTGCCGTTCAGCAAGACAATAATTTACCGATCGCGAAACAGAGCCGGATACAGGCTCACCGTTTTGCGACGCTCTATGTTGGCCATTCCATATGGTGGTCAGCGAGTGCCTGCTTGGGAAAGGCAGGCCGATAAAAACAGGCTTTAACCATGAAAAATACTCGATTCTCTTTATCACCGCTGGCAACGATGATGGCCTTGATGTTCACCTTACCCGCGTTTGTTCAGGCTGAAGACGGCCATGAAGGACATCAGAATAGCGCGGCTACCCCAGATGATGCATCGGTAATGGTGGTTACTGCACCAGCCATTTCTCCACTGACGATCGTGACTTCACCTAAAACACCGCGCCAGCCGGTTCCGGCCAGTGACGGGTCTGATTATCTGAAAACCATTCCGGGGTTTTCTCAAATCCGTAACGGCGGAACCAATGGCGATCCGGTTTTTCGCGGTATGTTCGGTTCGCGTTTGCGCCTTTTGACCAACGGCAGTGAAATGCTCGGAGCCTGTCCCGCGCGTATGGATGCACCGAGCTCCTATATTTCACCGGAAAGTTTTGATCTGCTGACGCTGACCAAGGGGCCACAAACGGTGCTTTGGGGGCCGGGTAACTCTGCAGGAACCGTGCATTTCGAACGTGAGCGACCTTCTTTTGAGAAAGCCGGTATTCAGGGGGATGCCAGCCTGCTCGGGGCATCAAATAATCGTTGGGATCAAAATGCGGATCTCAGTCTGGGGAATGAGCAAGGTTACCTGCGCCTGATCGGCAACAAATCACGTTCTGACGACTACAAGGATGGTAACAACCAGCGAGTTCCTTCTCAGTGGGATAAGTGGAACGCGGATATGGCACTGGGGTGGACGCCGGATAAAGACACCTGGCTGGAGCTGACCGCAGGGCAAGGCGATGGCGAAGCGCGTTATGCCGGGCGCAGTATGGATGGTTCGCAATTCAAACGCGAAAGCCTAGGGATGCGCTTTGAAAAGTCCAACATCGGGGACATGTTCGACAAATTTGAAGCCAGCACTTATTACAATTATGCCGACCATATCATGGACAATTTTTCGTTGAGATCACCCGGCAGTATGTTAATGGGCGGCATGGGTTCGTCCATGGGCGCCATGCACGACAGTTCATCAATGAGCATGGGGACGTCATCGGCTATGGACATGTCATCCTCAATGAACACGGCGAGCAGTTCGAGCATGAATATGAGCATGCCCATGGCTATGCAACTTGATCGCCGGACCGTCGGTGGCCGCATGATGGGAACTTGGCTGTGGAGCGATATCAAACTTGAAAGCGGCGCAGACATGCAACAGAACACGCACCGTAATAAAGAAAGCGATAGCTGGGTGAAAGATGCTCGCTTCCGTAATTATGGCGTTTTTAGTGAGTTGACCTGGACAGCCACCGATCAGGATAAAGTCGTTAGCGGTGCGCGTCTGGATCGTGTGTTGGTAGATAACTTTACCGACACCGGCCTTGCAGGACGTAACGATGTGTTACATGCCGGGTTTGCCCGCATAGAACACTCGCTGGCAGACATGCCACTGATGCTGTATGCCGGTGTGGGTTATACCGAGCGTTTCCCTGATTATTGGGAACTGTTCTCTCCAACCTATGGGCCTGGTGGCAATACCAGCTCCTTTAATAGTGTAAAAGCGGAGAAAACCACTCAGTTGGATATAGGTGCACAGTACAGCACCAAGAAACTGAACGGGTGGGTGTCCGCCTACGTTGGGCATGTTAACGACTTTATTCTGTTCCGTTATGATCCCAACAATGCGCGCGTTAGCGAAGCCGATAACGTTAATGCCCGTATTACGGGGGGAGAGACTGGCTTCAGTTATAAACTGACGGACAGTTGGAAAACCGAGACCAGCCTTGCTTATTCGTGGGCTGAAAATACCCGTGACAGCAGACCATTGCCACAAATCCCACCGCTGGAAGCCCGCCTAGGGCTGTCATGGGAAAAAGGGGACTGGAGCAGTGCCGGTTTGTTGCGTCTGGTCAGCAGCCAGAACCGGATCGCCGAGAATGAAGGAAATGTCGTTGGCAAGGATTTTGCCGCCAGCCCGGGTTTTGCGGTCTTTTCTGCGAATGCGGCGTACAAAGTCAATCAGTACGTCAAAGTCAGCACGGGTGTCGATAACCTGTTCAACAAGGATTACAGCGAACACCTGAACCTTGCTGGAAACAGCAGTTTCGGCTATTCCGCGAATACGTCTGTTAATGAACCGGGGCGCACCTTGTGGGCAAAAGTTAACGTGAAGTTCTAACCCTTGTGATCTCGCCTTGGCGGTCGCCGCCAAGGCGATCAATTTTTTTGATAATCAATGGGTTTTTAGTTTTGGATTGCTTCGAATATCGTTGATAGTCAGTCCTTCATATTCTCATGGGGATAATGCCTTGTTATTACGTCATATTTTATTTTTTAGCGTCTCGACTGCTCACTTAAAAAATGGTTCTAGCGCGACTAGTATGTTCAGTTCAACCTTAACACTAATAACTATATCATCATGAAAAACTGGAAAAAATTCGCTTTAAAACTTCATCGCTATCTTTCTTACCTTATGTTCATTCAGCTTTTTTTATGGATACTAGGTGGGGTTGTTTTCTCCGTTATTCCTTTTAATGAAATCACTAAAAGTGGGAACGTTTTGGTCAAGCCAACGGTGATACTCCCTACAGGCTGGCAAAAGCATCTATCAACCTTAGGCAGTGAAGATATAACTAACATCACAACTTTCGTCAGCGCCATTGGTCCTGCTTATCGACTTCAGCAAGCATCAGGAAATGTTCTCACCATGACCATTGATGGCCAATCTTTCCCGCAAGTAACAGAGGAACAGGTTTCACAATTTGCAAAAACACTGCACCAGGGGGAGGGGAAAATTCAGCGGATAAAGCGCCTTGATAGCACAGAATACCGCTTAGGTATTGTTGATGAGATGTACGGAAAGAAGGGGGTCTGGCAAGTCCAGTTCGATGATGACTATGGTACTCGCCTCTATTTCGATGGCAGGACGGGGGAATATTTATCGGCACGTAATAACTTCTGGGCTCTTTACGATTTTTTCTGGCGTTTGCATATAATGGATTACCGTGACGGTGAGAGCTTTAATGGCATTTTGTTGCGCATATCGGCCATCGTAGCGCTATTTTTTACACTTTCGGGGATGCTCCTGACCTTTCTTGCTATAAAACGCAATATCAAGGGGGTATTACGACGTTAATACAATCCAACATGTCTTCTTGATGGAAGACATGTTGGAAAGAAAGCCTCAGTCGACCAGTATGATCATCGAAACGCGTCAAATGCGCCTCTTAATACGGCGGTTCTTATACGCCACACCGTATCTTTTTGTTTACAATGTCATTTGGTGAATGGTTCAGGTTTTTTAAATATTCCATTTAAAATCAGTTGGATATGCATTCTCAGAATGCGTAAGCGTAAACCCAGCGCCGTGCGTAGTCATTAAGCCAGTACTGGTAACTTAGACGTCCATCTGTACAGACGGACATCTAAGTATGGGATCCCAATCCTGGCGAAAGATCCCCGTAAGAATTATTCGAATGACTTCAAGCTCCGTATGGTTGAACTGGCTTCCCGTCCCGGAGCTTGCGTTGCTCAGATTGCCCGTGAAAACGGCGTCAATGATAACGTTATCTTCAAATGGCTACGGCTTTGGCAGGATGAAGGCCGTATATCACGCCGCCTTCCGGCAACAGTCGAATCTTCATCATCACCGACTACCCTTCGTCTTCATGCCTAACTGGCGCTGGATGGCACGATAATCGTGTGCACAGTACTGGTCATAAATCTTGGCGTTGACAACCCAAGGCCCCGGATAAATTGTCACTGTCGAACTGGTAATTACATTTATAACGTTATAACATAACAAATAAAGCAAAAATTGATGCTTCTCAAACGTCTGGGGAGATTTATCTCAACCAGCAGACGTGACAGATGGGCTGGTTAAAATCTGTCAATAATATGGTAGGAGAACCGTAAGCGATGTCAGACGTTTCAGTAGAGATGAAAAAAGATAGCCGACTACCCGTTACCGTTTTATCTGGCTTCTTGGGAGCAGGAAAGACCACGCTGCTCAATCATATCTTAAATAACCGTGAAGGCAGGCGCATTGCAGTTATCGTTAACGATATGTCTGAAGTGAACATCGATGCGGCCTTGGTCAGAAATGGTGGTGCAGAACTTTCCCGGACAGAAGAAAAGCTTGTAGAGATGACCAACGGCTGCATCTGCTGCACGCTACGCGAAGATCTGTTACTGGAAGTGAACCGGATGGCCAAAGAGGGGCGTTTCGACCAGTTGGTGATCGAATCAACCGGGATTTCGGAACCTTTACCGATTGCTGAAACCTTTACCTTTGCCGGTGATGATGGAGAAAGTCTGTCGCAGGTTGCCAAACTGGACACCATGGTAACGGTTGTAGATGCCTGGAATTTTTTAAACGATTATGAATCTGAAGACAGTATTCAATCACGCGGTGAATCTTTAGGGGAAGAGGACGAACGCTGCGTTGTAGACCTGCTTATTGAGCAAATTGAGTTCTGTGACGTGCTTATCCTCAACAAAACCGATCTGATAGATCAGGCTCAGAAAGAGCGACTCGTCGCCATTATCCGCTCTCTTAATCCCGTGGCAAAAATCATCAACGCGCAATATAGCGTGGTTCCACTGGATCAGGTACTTAACACGGGTCTGTTTGATTTCGATAAGGCGGCACAGGCCCCCGGTTGGTTGAAAGAATTACGTGGTGAACATCTGCCTGAAACTGAGGAATACGGTATATCCAGCTTTGTATTCCGGGCTCGTCGTCCCTTTCACCCCACCCGATTCTGGCAGATCATGGAAAATGAGTTGGCCGGTGTCATCAGGTCAAAAGGATATTTCTGGCTCGCCAGCCGCCCGGAATATGCCGGTACATGGTCACAGGCAGGGGGTGTAGCACATCAGGGGCTTGGGGGAATGTGGTGGGTAAGCGTTCCGCAAGAGGAGTGGCCAACGGATACAGAATCCCGCAACTTTATCGCCTCCCATTGGGTTGATAACGTAGGAGATGCTCGTCAGGAGCTGGTTTTTATCGGGATGGAAATGAATGAAAACGTATTACGCATCCGACTTGATGCCGCGCTACTCACGGACCAGGAAATGGCGGAAGGGCCCGAGAAGTGGCGCACCTATCCAGACCCTATCGAGCCTTGGTATGAAGAGTGATATTACGTATCCAACTCAACCGGATATCAAAGGTATATACTTGAAATAATTCGCGTTGTTTGTAGGCGGCAAGCGCTGACCAGCAGGGTAAGTGACAAATCTGCTTGCAGCAGCCCCGCACTTTGTGGGCCAAGTAATGCAGCCAACACCCAAGCAACTTGAAGTATGAAGGATACATTATAATTAACTAATCAGGAGTAATTGATGACACCGAATATTATCCCTACCCACCTACTCGGCTTAGCAATATTACTGACTGGCATTCCATCATTTGCCAACGCCCATAGTCATGGAATACCGCTAACCGAAGTGGAACAAAAAGCCAGTGAAGGTATTTTTGAGGATAAAGAAGTAAAAGACAGAAAGCTGAGCGATTGGGATGGCGTTTGGCAGTCGTTAAATTCTTATTTACTAAATGGGGATTTAGATCCTGTTTTAGCTCAAAAAGCGAAAAAAGGCGATAAAACGCAGGAAGAGTACAAAGCTTATTATAAAGAGGGCTATGCGACAGATGTTGATATGATAGGCATCGAGAACAATGTCATTGATTTTCATAAGGGTGATGCCGTTAATTCATGTAAGTACGCATACTCAGGATTTAAAATATTGAATTACCCTTCTGGTAAAAAGGGCGTGCGTTATCTGTTTGAATGCCAAGACAGTCAGTCCAAAGCACCTAAATATGTTCAATTTAGCGACCATATTATCGGACCACGAAAATCTCAGCACTTTCATATTTATACTGGTGATAAGTCTCAGGATATTTTACTGAAAGAGATGAATAACTGGCCTACTTATTATCCATATTCCTTAAGTAAAGAACAAATTGTCCATGAAATGCTGGCCCATTAATTTACCCCTTGATCATTGAAAATGCTTGATTTTGTTCGCTACGAGGATCATGGCTTTTTGCCATGATGATATTTATCACCGCAGAACAGAAAATCGAACTCGAACGCCTACATGATTCCAGTAAGGATAAGCTCGTTTGTGATCGCATAAAAGCTGTCCCTCTTGCTTCTGAAGGCTGGAGTTCTGTGATGTTCAAGTTAATCGGGTATAATCCCTGCAATGATCGCGTATTTCCCTTTATAAGCGTTTGCTTTTGGAACTTAACCGGCAGCCAGATTTAATAGTGCCCTACCAGAGGGCACCCTTAGATAAAGTTACAGCCAATGCAATCTCACATGTACCGTTGGCTTATACCCGTTCCGGCAGCACGCCAGGGTAATGTTTGGCAATAATATCGTTCATCTTGTCCATCAACTCAGGCTTTCTAAATGTCAGATGCGCTGACCCCTTCATGAAATATTTGATTGTAAAATACTCATCTTCATAAACCTCCGCCCTCAGTCGGTGGGCACTGATATGATCATACAGCCGAGCGGTGACATCCCTCCGATTATCCGGTATCGCTTTGCCCTCCAACAGGAACAACATTCGTTCAAGATCCGCTAATTGGTCCCGCCGGTAACTGTGGTTCAGCGTAAACCCCCATTGGTTGTAACTTACCAAACCGTTGACGATCACTTTCTTGCCAAATTTGCAGGGATGGTTGCTTTTGTAATCCCAGGAGAGCGATTTGAAGACGTTGATCACCCCTCGCTCGAATACTTCATCTTTGTTCTGATGCAGGTGCTCAAAGGTACTGAGTATGCTGGCTTCGCTGATGGCAGGAATAGTATCCCCCTCTAGGTTTCTGTACCACTGGTCACGGGCTTGAGCGTCCATCAAACTCAGCATGCCGGAGCGCTTCATCAGATCCCGCCATATAACGCGATCAAGATTGCGGGTGATCACTTTCATGGCCGTTTCTGCTTTTTCCATAAGCCAGCAACCGCAGCGGAAGTCTTGTCGCATGGCCCAATCTCTTGCCACTCCACCGCCAATACTGCTGGTGATGGCCTAGATACTCTCAAGCTGGTGAATAAGGGCTTTGATCTGTTCCAGCGCGGCATTACGACCAGTAACGATACGTTCAATGCTGGTGGAACAGATAACTTCGGTATGGCCGGTTAACACTTCTGGTTCAGTGTGGGTGAATGCTGACATGATTTAGTTTCCTTTATTTAAGCAAAACGCCACCCAGTGGGTAGCGTTGATGCTTGTTTAGGGGGAATACGTTATGGCGGTTATTACGTTGACTGATTTGCCATGGACTGAAGGTTGAGAACCATGTTCAAGGCCTGTTCCACACAAGGCAACAGTTTGCTGGAGTCGGTCATCTTTTCATCGTTATCGAAGATGAGCGTTGAGTGACAATCAATATTGTCCTGCAACCAGTCAATGAGGATTTGTAGCCCTTCTGCAAGGGGTAATGAGCAAGGCGAAGTCACACTGGCGTATTCGGATCCACTGGTTTTCTGCAGCGAATAACCGTGGTTATTGACCGCCTTCATCAATTCAGCCAGCTCGATACTATCAACATCAACGGCTATCCTCCCCATGTTCAATCCCAGTACGAGGATACTGTCGGCTTCAATATTCAGGTCGATTTTCACGGATGTGTCACCTGTCGTTGATTTTTACCATTGGTGATATGGGTGATGGCCTTGTAACCCCGGCGTTTCATCAACCCCGTTGCCTGTCTGGCCCGGAGAATATCGATAGGCGTAATAAACGGTGATTGTTCGCGGATACTCCACTGGAACGGATGCTGCAGGATCGCCAACAACTTTTAAGCGAATTGCGCAGCATACCGGAATTTGAGCATTGCGTGGGGGCATATTGGTATCTTGAATATGGCCATCAAAAAGGCTATTACCTGCATGGCACGTTTTTCTTCCCTACCGAAGATCCTGACACCGGGCCGATACTGGCGAAACACATCGGTGAATACTGGCAAAACACGGTGACAAAAGGTGATGGCTGTTACCATGCAAATACCCGTGTGCAAACCGAGTATCAGTATCCTGGCTGCCTTTTCGTGCAACAAGGCGATAACGATATGCTTAAGCAGTTGGAATGGTGGTTGATATGCATGACCTATGTGGATCAATTCTTCCCATTGGCGTTGCCTGAAGGGCAACACGCATTCGACACACAGCCCTATGTCTATTATTTACGCTCACAGAGTGATTGGACGGAAACCTCTCTCTACGAAGCAGAAATGATGAACGAATGGGTCGATAAGATGCGCAAAAAAGCGTAACGCGTTACCGGGTGAACTGCGCCACTACGGCAAGGATGCTGGTGGAGATGTGGTGCAGTTCACAATAGATGTGGCAGATTTGTTTAATCAGGTCTACGAGCATTTTCAGCAGCATAAAGTACAAAAATTTTTGTTAGCAGTGCTTTTGCTTGTGGCTATGACAACAGTCACCCATCACAAACGCTACATTCTGAATACGTGACTTCAAAGTTCCTGCAATCCCTACCCTGTACCAACGTCTGGTAAGTGAGTGTTTAGCGGGAACGCTGCTGAATTGAGTTAAAAAACATATCCCAGAGATGCTCAGCCATTCCTTCATTGGTAAGCAGTGAATCCTGCGAGCCCCTAGAACCCAAAAAACCCATCATTGGACGGAAACCAAGAATTTGCCCATTATCAGCAACTCTCAGACTTTCATTACAACTATTGTGGCTCACGCCATTCTGACTGTAGCAAATATCACCCAATCCCATATTTCGACTGCCGCGCCAAATACCACACTGACCAACTTTGCTACCATTTATATAAACAGCACAATTGAAGGAATCAGCGTCACGTTGGTAAAAATCAACTTCTAACCCCGCATGGCGCTTTTTGAGTTCGGCCAATGAATTTTCGAAAAAACGGGCAACATATTCGAAACCCTCACGGCAGGCCCGATCTTTATCGAGATCGGTAAAACTCTTTGAAAGAGAAAGGTTGCTAGATCGCGGCGTAAATATAGTATTTGTCGCCTGAAGACCTGGGTGGATTGAAGCAGGAGAATGAACATTTACACTCTGCTGAGGCTTTTTCGTCTCCATTTCTGCAATGGCACGAGATACCGCATCAACAACCTGAACATAACCTTCATCGTGGCTGGCAAATTTAGTTATGGGCTTACCGTCGATTGTCGCCGCCATAATGCTACCAAATGGCAACCGATGCCAGGCGCAATCTCTTAATATCACCGGGATGACTACTGCCTCGCCCCGCTGATGACGCTCTAGCGCGTTAGCCATCTCAACCTGATAGCAGTAATCAGACGCGATGAAATCGCTACTGATCAGCAGCAGAATAATATCAGCCTCGGAAAAATACTGGTCAATCTGGTGTTCAAACTCCTGCCCTGGAACGATGCGGCGATCATGCCACGTGGTGATCTTTCCCATCCGCTTCAAGGGCGACAGATGTTTTTCAAGCTCATTGCGTAATGCTTCATCCGCATGGGAATAGGAGAAAACGAGAGTAGTCATAGATGCAAGAAACCCCGATAGATAAAAACGTAAATACCGTCATTTTACGCCATAAACGTGAAAGAGTAATCCCCGTTTACTGTAAGTGATTACCCCTGAAATCAACCTTTCATCTGCAAAGCGTTACAACATAGCCAAGCAGAAGCGTAATCTCCCCGTTTGTAACCAAGAGTCTAACCCTACTACTTGGCACCGGGTTCCAATGAATATGGTGATTCATCGCATTGGCTTTAACTTTGGTACGCCGAACACCGATACCGTCCAAAATTACTAGCTTCAATCTTACAACTGACGCTGTTCCAAGCTGGTATAAATCGTTTTGATTTCACTTTTTAAGCTCTCGCCACGGTACACCATCGACGTATCGTACCGTTGATACTTCTCCTCTCGCGCGGCGCTGAACCAGTTAAACGACCCGACACACAATAGCCCCTCGTCCCCTATAATAATTTTACTGTGAACACGATTGACCAGCTTCGTCGCGATGCCTATCTCGTTCAGTTTTTCCAGCGCAGCGTGAAGACGCTGCTGCTTCTCTTTGCGCTTTTCGTAATCGGCGTGTTCAGTATTGTAATTCTTGTCCGTAACCACGGTGATATCAATGCCGCGCGAGCGCGCTTGGATCATCGACGTCAGAAAGCCTGTTTGTTCCAGCTTTTGCCAGGTCAACCAAGGAGAGACGATGGTAATGTTCTTCCCAATAGTGCCGAAGGTCTGGTTCAGAAACGCATCATGCTGTGCTACACCGTGCAGTGTCGAGATTTGTGTCTGTGCCCCGCTTAAATCTTTACGTTCCTGATACTCAAAGTGCAATGCGTTGTTGTCTGAAGCAAACAGGTATTTTGCCAACAATCCTCGCGGCGAAGAGCCGGGTTGGATCTCAAACAGATCCATATCGCCGAAGACCAGTGTAAGCATCCGGTGGTCTCACCTTGCGTAAATAACCTTATTGGTTATTCTGTTCGTACTAATTAGGCGAAGGTGTTTTTTGCGAAGGGTAGCAGCTCGTCCAGTTGGCTATTTTTCCATGTCGGTATATGAGTAAGAACGAAGCTCAACCAGGTAAAGGGTTCTATACCATTGAGTTTGGCGGTTTGTAGCAGACTCATGATACCGGCCATGCGCTGCCCGGCCAGCAGTGAACCTGCAAAGAGCCAATTTTTTCTACCCAATGCCACAGGACGGATGCAGTTTTCAATATGGTTGTTGTCAATGGGGAGCGCGCCATCATCCAGATAACAGAGCAAGGCTGGCCAGCGTTTCAAGGCATGCAGGATAGCTTTGTGGATCCCCGAGTTACCAGGAACTTGATGTTGTTGTGCTAATAACAGGGCATGCAGCGTAGCCAGATGCGGTTTGGCATAACGGTTTCGCCATCGTTGCCGATTTTGGGTTGTTCGCGTTTTTATCAACCGCTCTAACTTGTACAACTCGCGGATGCCGTCCAGTACGCGTTTGGCCAGTGGGTGATGGTTAACTTTGTATTGCTCAAAGAACTTACGTCTGACGTGGGCAAGGCACCCGGCTTCTTTTATTGCGCCAGAAGCAAAGAGTGATTTATAGCCAGCATAGTCATCAACAACCAACGTACCGGTAAAACCGGTCAAAAAAGTCTGTGCATAGCCCCCATTGCGTCCAGGTTGGCAATCAAACATCACCATACGCTGCTCTGCCGCTGCCGGAGAAGCATACGCCCAGAGATAACCACGCTGTGTGGTGCCTTTTTTACCTGCCAGCAGGGTGAGTGGCGTTTCATCAGCGTGCAATACCTTCTGCTCACAGAGTAACGCATGCAACCGTTCGACAAGGGGTTTGAGTGCAACACCCACTTTACCCATCCAGTCAGACAATGTACTGATTGGTAGTGTTATTCCATCGCGAGCGAAGATTTGGCTTTGCCGATACAGCGGAAGATGGTCAACACATTTATTGATGGTGATATGTGCCAATAAACCGGGGGCAGCCTGACCTTTATCAATCACCTGCGCCGGTAACTCGGCACTGTGTACCGTCTGGCAGCACGGGCAACTGTATTGTGGACGCACCGTTTTTCTGACAATAAATTGTGCCGGAATATAATCCAGTGTCTCGTTGATTTCATCACGGAGAAAACGCAGTGGATCACCGCACTGTGGGCAGTTTGCGCTCTCCGGCTCTAGCCTGATTTCTTCACGTGGCAAGTGAGCGGCTAATGCCTGGCGCTTGGGTTTATTTACCGTAGCCAGTGGTGCTGCGGGCAAGGTTTTTTCCAGTTCAGCTTCCAGCGCACTAATATCAGTTTCACTGTCCTCATCCAACAGGCTGAGCTGAGCGGGTGAGAAGTTTTCTGCCTTGCGTCCAAACCGGGCTTGACGTGCCTGAGCCAGCAACTCAGCCAGACGAGTATTCTCACGCTGGAGTTTTATCACCAGCGTGCGTAATTGGTCATTAGTCAGGTCGGACGGCAATGTCATCATGGCAATCATATTACCACATTGATTAAATATCATCATTTAAATCAAATGATTATGTGGTTATTTTTATTGCCACTTCGTCAAAATTTGGCCTTCGATCTGTTGCCAGTCAATGCCTTTTATCAACCACGAAAATTGCTCGGTGGTCAGTGTCCAGGTGGTGTCACCTTCTCGAGGCCAGACAAAATGACCGCGATGTAATCGACGTACCGCCAACCAGACCCCGTGCTTATCCCAGCGCAACAACTTGATGCGAGTGCGTGCTTTATTACAGAAAATAAACGCGGCTTCACTTTGCCAGGTCTGACCGAGATGTTCGGCAACATATTGGGTTAACTTATCCACCCCACACCGCATATCTACGGGCTGGCGAGCAATCCAGACATGTTCAGGGATCAACATGTCTGGAGTGCCTGAAGAACTTGGGGCAACTGGTGCAGTTGGCAGGAAATAGATAACCCGCCAGGTGTATTAACCGAGATGATGCCCGATGACGCTTTCACGGTTGTGGGAATAAAAGGAGTCACCGGGCTTTTAACCGCTTTATCAGCCTGCATTTTCCAATAATGAAAAGTGGCTAACTTCACGCTATTTTCACGGCAGTAAGCGGATTGGGAGAGTCCACTGTTTCTCCAGTTATCAAGATGCTGCTGTTTTTCCTCTTTACTGTATTGCATGGTCTATTCTCAGGCTTGTTATTCAATATCGAGAATAATGAAAGGGGTTATTAGCTGCAGCAAGGTGAGTTGCCCGGATGTTTACTACTGACGTGGGACAATGTTGATCTTCAAAAGGGTACCATCCACCTGAGAGAAACGAAAACAGGTATTGAACGACATGTTCAGTTATCGAGTCAGGCAATTATCTTTCTTGAATCGCACCTCTCTTCTTCACTGACTCATCACTTGTTTGCTTCCCGTGGTAGTGCTAAGCCGATCACGCAGCATTTTTTGAACGAAGGGACGGATCGATTACGCAAGTTGGGGAAAATGCTTGATATACCTCGCTGGACGCCACACGACCTACGTCGAACCGTGCGTACTGGCTTGGCCCGTCTTGTATGCCCCAGTGAGTTTGCAGAGGCCGTTTTAGGCCACTCCCGCAAGGGTATCGAAGGTACCTACGATCTCTATAGCTACGATAAAGAATGTAAGATCTGGTTGCAAAAATGGGCAGATTATCTTGATACGTTGAAGGCGTGAGTGTCTAGCTCATGCACTAGCGTACCTGAATCACTTTTTCCTTTGCTGATACCGGCTAAACTCAATCACATGTATGTCTTGGTCAATAGTTGCTCCTGATCTCACCAGGAGCAATTGACAATCCTTGCAAATATTCACTCTGAACACAATCCGCCCGTTTCTATCTAACGTTTAGTTGCTTTCTACTCGGCATGCTCGTCTGTATGCTCGCTGATCGCTTCATCGATTTCATTGAGGCGCTTGCTTACATAGCGTGTAGTTAACAGCTTGGGAAAGTGTTCTCTGTGCTCAACAATACCAGTGACAGCGCTGAGGCTATCTTCAGGCGACCATTTGCTGAAATGGAACGTCTGACTGTCGAGCCAGTTAGCGACGGCTGGGTATTGCGGAGCATATGAGAAAAGACGAGCCACGGTACGGCGTGAACCTCGTACGCCATTTTCTTCATATATCAGTCGGTCACCAAAATCCTGCAACAAGACAATATGCCGTTTCACATCGACATCACGGGTGAGGAGCACATCAATTAGCGCCTTTATCGTTTCATCTTGCTGTTCCACGGTTAACAGATTGAACAGCGCACGCACATGTGACGGTTTCAGCAAAGTGGCTAAGTCGGTATCGACGTACCAGTCGTGAAAAGCGAGAATATCGACGGTGCCGGGATAAGATATCTGATAAGTAAGCAGGTGTTGCAAAACTGCCTGGTAATTTGGATGCAAGGTTTCCATGGCGTCAAGCAGGATATCTTTTTCACCTATGAGTTTAAACAACCCTTGATAAAGTGCATCCTTAGTGTTCTGTAGCCCCTCCCATGCCCACATGGCTTGCAGGAACGCAGGAGCTAGGTCCGTTAATCCATTTTTTACAATGGAAGCAACCACATGACTTTCCCAAGGTGCCAAGAAGGATAACGCCAGTGGACTTCCTACTGCATTGACTATCAGGGGGAAGCTCTGTGTGACGTACTGCCAATGAGACAGGGCGTACACGCGCGAATTTTCCATAAGCGAGGTTAATGCAGGTATGACTAATACCGCAAGCTCTGGCACCTCAAGGGCTGGTATGAGGCGCTCGAATGACTGTAAATAAAGCAAATAATTGCCGAATACTGGCATAAAGTCTGACGACTTAGTAAAAGGCATATAACTGTCATAACTCGTAAAACTTCCGATGGCAATCATATGTGTCAGTGCATGGGCTGCCACTTCAGAAGGGTAATGTTCCAGCAGATAAACTTGATGTGCGTATAACGAGATATAAGAAGTCGTATGCCATGTATTGTTCAGGACTAGTTGACGAAAAGCAGCACGGCTTTTTATCTCGTTGCCAGATATGAACATCTCCATATTTTTAGCGCTTTGAATCGGCTCTGGCGAAGCTATTAGGCTGTTCAGCGGCTTATTGTTAATTTTCACATGTCGAATGATACCCGGTGCAAAAATGTCTCCCTCACTGTCATCCGACAGATAGGCTTGGATAGCCAGAGCAGTCTGAGAGAAGTTCAAAGATAAGTCGATTATTTCCAGTGCAGAAAAATCCTCTTCGTACCCGAACAGGAAACAGTAATAGAGAGGTCCAGATAGAGGTTTAGACAGATATTTAAGATAATTTTTCCCCGTCAATACCGCATACCGATCCACTTCTTCAAATAGCTCTAAATTAAACGACTCATCGTCTAGATTGGTAGCTTCATTGTAACGGTTTAGCTCATCCATCAATTGTGATGACTGACGGGCAATAAAGTCTTCATGCCCCTTCACTAACCCCTTCTCCTGCAGAATACACAAAGCTTGCACAAATTTGGGATGATATTGTTCACGCACGTGTCGCGCGTAAGTTTGGTCAAGCAAAATGATGACTTCTTGCATAATTGGCGCTATTTTGGCTTGCATTTCAGGTTCTACATCTGCAAGTAATAGGCACCATTGAACCGGATCAGTTCCGTGCAACTGGCGTCGCCAAGCATTCTCAAAGCCAAAAATACCGTATAGAGCCATGAATGCCGCCAAGTCAGTATTATTCAATGCTGCTCTCAAGGGCTCATCCAGTAGTTCACTTTTAGCCAATGCGGCATGCGTCTGATAGTGGATGCACAGGAGGTATTCACGCCATTGCGAATGATCGTAGTGGTAAAGGCGAGCAAACTGCGCCTGGGTTTTAAGCATCTTTGCGCAGAAAGTGTCGCTCAACCCATGCAGGCCCTTAAGCTCATTCAGTGTTCCTTCTTGGTAATCGAGCATCAGGTTTGTGAAAGGATGACCAGCATACCGCACTAATAGCAGATAGAACGCGATCAGTACGTGGTGATTGGCTTGTGCAGGCAATGTGAGGGAAGTGATCTTGATGTCGTTAATCATTTTTTTCATGAAACGCGGGGTGATCTGCTTGTGATTTTGTGGCAGAAAACGCTCCAGAAGCTCGGCGACCTCATAGCAAGCCTCTGGCACTGGATCAGCAAGCGTCTCGGACCATAGCGTTGCAAAACCATGTCGCCAGCCAGCTGAAAGGATTGGTGGTACCAAAAAGTTAACCGGGATACGTTTGGAAATGAATTCCCGCCCTTCCCCACTATCCTCTGACAATGATTTCGATACATGTTCAGCTGAATACGGCAGAACGATCTTCAGTTTTTCTCCAGCTGTGGCAGAAATAAGCTCCATGTCACTCCATAATTCTTTAACCTTGCCGGAATTAATACGATCAAGGTTATCAATTATCAGAATGAAGCGTACGTCAGTCGGCAGACATTGTATAAAACCATTTAATGCAGTGTAGAGTTCAAGAGTGCCGACCTCACGACTTATCAGCATTTTTTCAGTGATAGTATCTTCACTATTTTTTTTCAGAATATCGCTGACCGTAAAATCTTCTGAGCGTTTACCACAGAGTTTGAACGCACCGAGCACCATAAAGGGGGATAACAGGCAAACTACCTCGATCAAAAACAACCAAAAGCTCATAGTAGAACCAGTGAACAATTTATTGATATCATTGAGGAAGTATCGTAATGATTGAATGGACAATATACTGGAAAGCAAAAAGGCGATGGTCCAGAAACTGATTTTGCTTTTTTGGTGCCGAGTATAGCGTAGGGTGTTTCCCAACGCACTGTCCCGATGATCTTGGAGTTCTTTTTTATCGACCCCAGGGGTTTCTTTTAAGCCACGATAAATCAAATCGATCAGTGCTTTCTTTGTCGTGCCAAAGTGATAAATCTCCGCATCAAACTCAATAAATCGAAAATTACTTTCCTTAAGGTTTTTTTTAATAAAATGAATTATGGTCGACTTTCCGGAACCAAGACACCCCTCAAGGCCGATGATCTTGATATCCTCATTAATAATAACCTCTGACATTTTCAGAGCAACATTATGATGTTGTTGACCTTCAAATAAATCGTTATCAGAGGGCGATTCTTTCTGTAATTTCAATTCCATTGCAACTCCAGAGGTCAAGGGATGCATCAGTTTTCATTGTATTATGGTGAAAAAACGAGTGTATCCACATGATTCCATTTTTTCCAGCAACTCTATATAAAAAACAGACCATCAAGCAGAACCAATTTTCTCTGCTTGAAGAGCGTGACACACTATCTCCTGCTAAATCCAAGCAGATTCTCTCGTAGAGAGAGGTACAGTACAACTCAACGTCAAAAACGAGTAATTGGCTTGGCTCGCTTCTTGGGTTTGCCCGAATATGCCTCAGGGATACTCTGATGCTTCAGCTTTAATTTGAGATAAGGGTGTACCCACACCACTGGCTCACTGCTGACAATCCCATCATGTTCACTTGAGCCACATACACCCCGATTCAACAAGATCGTCTCATACGTTGCCAAGCTTTCAATGCCCTGGAACATGTGGCTGAGGATGCGGCAGCGGTCCTTATGGGTGATTTTATTGGGATTGACCAAGTATGTTTGGCGCACTGCGTTGCGGATTGCTAGTCCTCGCCCCGGACAGTTAACCCCTTGCCCAATATAGATCTCAACAAGCTGAGAATGTCAGAACGGTGGAACACCAAAGTAAGCTTGATATATACCAGTGCGCTGCCGATTTAAAGTTTGCTAATGCAGAGAAAGCTAATTCAATACCCATCACATACCATATTCAAAAGACCGATGATAATTTTAGTAACGTTAGTGCATAATGTATTCACTTTTTATTAAGGGCTATTTCTTTATTTGCTTTTGCAATATCACAATAATACTCATTAATTGACAATGGATCTCCATGCGGATTTTCATTCGCATTTCTAACCATACACATGGTACAATAATCTTTATCTGAACATTGAACACATTTCGGGAAGTCATGCTTTCTTATTCCCCTTAGATATCTAATTTTATCTGATTTATACCAAATATCGCTAAGGGTATCATCCTTCACATTGCCTACAATATAATTCTGCCAGCCAGCGCAAGGATATACATTTCCATTATCCGCTATACAAATAGAAGAATTACAAACACTACAGACAGAATCGCTTTCCATAATATTATTTTCTGCTTCTGTTTTTTTAATATAATCTGGATTGTGTTTAAGTTTATAACTAATCACCTCTTTTACTTCATTAATTGATAATCGACAATTAAGATTGTTTATTGAATTGTTATATTTAGCTATAATGACATAATCACTCCCCGCATGAATATTATATTTATCAGCCCACTCCACAACATCATTATAATAATTTTTATTCTGCTTCATTATAGGGCAGCTTATTTGTAGGGGAATGTCATTTTCAATTAGATTTAAAATTGCCCTTTTTGTTTTTTCGAAGCTGCCTTTTCTTTTGGTAATTTCATCATGGATGTCAGGATTCATAGAATACAACGATACTTGCACGCCCAAGAGTGGGTTTGATTTCATTTCTTTAAGTATTTCACTATTAAGAAAAGTCAAATTGCTAAGGATGTTTACTGAAAATTCACCTTCTCGGCATGCTTTTAAAAAATCACAAAAATTTTTGTGCAACATTGGCTCCCCACCACTTAATGTCAAATGTAACACCTTCATTTTTTTACATTGTTCTAATATGTCATAGAATAGTACAGGTGAGATATTGTTTATTTTATATTCATGAGGAATATAACAGTGGATGCATCTTTCATTACATTTGCTCGTAATTTCTATATGTAAGCTTGTAAGCTGAGGTTTACCACCGAAGTGTTCTTCTAAAAAATTCTGAGTAGATTTCTCTGGATAAGCAATAGTCGGTGAAAGAATTTTTCCTACTTTTTCTTGCTCTACATCTTTATAAGAAAATCCTTTATCTTTTTCTTCACATTCATGTGGGGTTTTTCCTGATACAATAAATCCATCAATTTCCAGCATGGAATAAAATTCCTCAGAGTCATTTTTTATTATATCAGCATCAGCACCTGTAAATTTATTTATTATTTTTTCAACTATTTCGTCAAATGGTTGAGGTTTTATATTTAAAACAGAGAAAAAAATCGCTCCACTTTTTGACAGGATCTTATCTCCAATATAACGCTCATTGGCATTCGTTTTTTTATATCCAAAATTTCTGTTATCTGTTATATAACCAAATGAATCATATTCTCTGAATATAATATTGGATTTTTTCTTTAAAAACATATCAATATACCTTAATACGTAATGAGACGACGGTTAGGGAATACCATTGGATAAGTAAATTATCAGCCATACACTATACATAAAGAAGTTGCTAGAAAAATATATAAACGCAATTGTTAAAAGGGATCGTTTTTTTAAGCTTTAATAATAAAGATCATATGACATTTATATCCTCTATTTTTTGTGATTTAAGCTTTTTCACTCGTTCAGGTCGAGGAGGCCTCTTGGTATTAGAAGTCTAACCGGTTAATATCAAGAGGCTTTTTCTTAAAAATGCCAAATATATCAGTTTACCTGTAGAGATGAAGATTACAAGTAACTAATTAGCGTCCACTTGGTTTTGGTGGATTACAAGGTCTTCCGCTAGGCTTATTATTTGGACGACATTCAGCCATTTGAGTAGTGCTTTGTGCTAGCACTTCAGGTTTTTTGTAAATCATTCAATAAATCTCCTTTTTGTAGACCTACGATTTTTGACATTTCATTGTCGACAAGTACGATGGGAGATACATTGTTTTGGATCAAAATATGGCAATTTAAATGCTTAAAAATGCATCTAATGTTTCGTTTTATTGAAGTGTTCATGTGGTTCACTTAAGCGTTGCTACAAAATAGGTTACCCAAGTAATCGACCCATATGTGCAACTGTCTCTTATGCTAGCCAAGTACTGATACAAGACAAATCCTTTCCATACCGCAATTGTATGTCACGATAGAGCCACATACTCAACAACCTAAATACCTGCGCCAAATAGTAGATCACTGAAGGGAACTCAATCCGGTTTGAGCGATCTGATCAATCGCCAAACATCACAAATCCTCACAACCGGACTGAGTTATGCCGATCATAGCATCCATACCCCGACATGAACGACGCCAGATGCAAAAAATTGTCCAGAAAACGCCAGATAAAAATTATGCCAGACGCCTTATCGCCATGTTGATGTTACACCGTGGCAACACACTGACTTACGTAGCTAAGACCTTATGTGCCGCCCGTTCCTCTGTCGGGCGGTGGGTGAATTTGTTCACATTATGCGGCTATGAAGGATTGGAAAGTCTTTCACCTGGACGACCCAGAAAATGGCCCACAGAGGCGATGTTGAAAATGCTTGATTTGCTCGTTCAGCGTTCTCCCTAGGACTTTGGCTATCTGCGTTCTCGATGGAATACAGAGATGTTAACGATTGAAATTAATAAATTATTTAACTCAACGTTACATCCTGGCTCACTTCGGCGCTGGTTGCCAAGAGCCGGTATTGTATGGCGTAGAGCGGCCCCAACGTTGCACATACGAGATCCTCATAAAGAGGAAAAACTGGCGACTATCGAAACCGCATTGAACAATAACAGTCCAGAGCATCCCGTTTTTTATGAAGATGAGGTGGACATCGACCTGAATCCTAAAATAGGTGCCGACTGGCAGAAAAGGGTCAACAGAAACGCATCGCTACACCGGGCAAGAATGAAAAACATTATCTCGCAGGAGCCCTTCATGCCGGAACCGGTAGGGTTGATTATGTCAGTGGGACACATAAAAACTCGAGTTTATTCATTAGCCTGTTATGCAAGCTGAGAAGCACATATCGAAGTGCCAAAACCATTACGCTGATTGTCGATAATTACATCATTCACAAGAGTAAAGAAACATTGAACTGGTTGCGACGGAACCCGAAGTTTATTGTTATTTATCAGCCAGTATACTCACCATGGGTAAACAGAATAGAGCTTCTGTGGCTGGCTTTACATGAGACAGTCACACGTAATCACCGTTGCCGGACAATGTGGCAATTGCTGAAAAATGTGGGTCAGTTCATGAAAGCCGCCTCACCGTTCCCTGGCAATAAACCTGGCTTAACAAAAGTGGAGCGGTATTAGGCGCAGGTATTTATACCATCAACACTTCACGCATCCATCCCAACAGCCCCCATCTCACTTACCGTGACGTACCCCCAGTCTGCTAACTATTTAACTTGAATAATATCTGTTGTTCGGAATACACTCATTAGCCACATTAATATTCATGGCAGGCCGTCGTCGTATCTAACCGGAAAGGACAATATATCGATACTGCTGATCTTATTGATACGCTATTACTGGCTACCTGGCTGCTCCCTTGACCATTAGCAAGGGTCAATCAGTCACCGTGGATGCGCGACTACACTGCCAGTGTATGGAGCGGGTTCAACAGGTACAGGATAAGCTGACAACAGGAAGCGCAATAAAGAATTCAAAACGATATATCTAATAGATTTCAGAATATAAGTAGATGGTAATAGGCGAACTCCCGGACGCTGGGTAAACCAGATTAGGATAAGCTAGGAAGTTCGCATCTATGCTTTCTGAAAGGTACCAGCGATATTTGCACTATAAAATATAATAATTGCCCTAACAATAACTCTAGGAAGGAGATGCTGTGAACAAAATACGTTTCTTACGCGCTTTATGCATCGGTATATTTGTTGCTATGTTGTCCGCCTGCGATTCTGGTGGGGGAGAATCTTCAGACACCAACCCACCGGTCAATCCAGTTACACCGCCTGTTCCAGAGCCTGTTGTTCCACCTGTTCCAGACCCAGAGCCTGTTGTTCCACCAGAGATTGCGACTCTAGATATTATTACGGAAAGCAAAGATGGCATTATCCTGTCTGGCGCTGAAATATTCTTTGATGAAGTAAAGGTATCATCCAGCGACCAAAATGGCGTAGCGCAACTCTCTACTCTTCCTGCGGATAAGAAGGGTTTCTGGGTGGTGAAAGTGAAAAAAGCGGGTTATGTGACGCAAGCAGTCAAAGTTGCGGTGCAGAAAAAAATGCCGCCGATTGTCATACATTTGATGCCAGTAACAGAAACCAAATACCTTGAAAATATTGAAAAAGCGCAAGGTATTTCCAGCCTGACTATGAATGCCCACGTTATTCTGCCTGAGGCTGCATTGGTTAATGCGGACGGAACCCCTGCAACAGGCAAAGCGCGAGTTGAATTGACGCCTTGGAATATTGACAGCGATGACCTGAAAGCCATGCCTGCCAATGGACGCGCTATCACCGCAGATAGCCAAGAGGTTGACTTGATCAGCGCAGGGCTAATGGCCGTCGCTTTTTATGATGAAGCCGGTAACGCCTTGAATTTAGCTGAAGGTAAAACCGCAACCCTGCAGATGAGCTTGCCGTTCTCCAACATTGATGGTCATGATTTATCGGCAGGTGGCAAAATCCCAATGTGGTACTTCAACGAAAGCCTGGGGCTATGGGAAGAAACGCCTGATGTCAAAGGGTCGGCAATCGTGATAACCCGCGACGGCGAGAAAATGTTGATGGTAGAAGCTACCGTGCCGCATTTCTCATCATGGAACTGGGATTTTAAATTTGAATCTGCTGGCAGTACTTTCTTGCAATGCGTAGATCCCGAATCCAAACCTATTGCCTGTAGCATAACCGCTTCTGTAGTACTCGTTGACGGCTCAAAACTGGTAAAAAGCAATAACATTGGTGCTGAAGGTGAGACAGCCTATAATATGCCCGATCGGGTTAAGGCGATCACTTGGAAAGCGATGGGTTTGTCAGGAGATAATAAACGTCTGATGGGCAAAATTACGAACCCATTGGATACGACGGGATCGGGTGTTGTGATTCCTGGCTCGATATCTATTCCTTTATCTGCCCCTTATCAATTTACCGCCCAATGTCAGTTACCTGACTCGACACCAATCGCCTGTAACGCCAAGATAACACTCAATGGCAGCACAGAGGTTGACCAATATAGTTTACCTGCTGATGGATCTGTCATTTATACGCTACAGGCACCGCAATTGATTAATTGGAGCGCGTATCAGTACATATCCAAAGAAAATGGTGAGATTTGGAAATATACTGCGGAAGCTAGCAATGCGTCACTGAATGAAAATAAGTTAGTGATGACCTTTGCTGCTCAGCCGGAAAAAATTAACCAGAATTATGTTTATGTTCGTTGCGATCCTCAAGCAATTGACTATCAGAACCTTCAACAATATTTTGCTATTCAAGAATGTGAAGTATCAGTGGGGTCTCAATATTGGGAGCCAAACTTGCCTACACAGCCGTCTATTGTTTCTGCGATTATTCCTGCAGGAGTGGTTTATCCTCTAGCCGTTCTTCCTGAATGGATTGCTCCTGAATATGAAACATTTTATCTTAAAGCGGTCAGTTCACTTGGTTTGGTGAGTGAGATTCGTGAAGAGTGTTTCTTCCATGCTGGTTATGACTTGCCGAAAGATGGTCTCTTTAACAACAGTGGCCAGATTTATAATTTATCTTTGATAGGTTTTTGTCCGACGCCTTAATTTTGCGTAATCCCTCATTTTTTGAGTATTACGTCTTATAGTTAAGTTCGAACGCACGTTTTGGGAGCCCACTCTGTGGGCTCCCAGCCCACTTTCAGCCCGGCAACCCGCTCATCCAGGTCAATGCCTTTGGCATTACGCTCCGCTTCCAGTCGTCCCTGCAAACGTGACAAGATTGCGGAATGGTAATAGGAGCGGTAATTTAGAAAAAATTAGCTGGTATCAATCTGTCACATCCTGCGGCTGGCGACCTAACTGCCAAATTTTTTCCGCATAGTGACCCAATGCCCACAGGCTGATCCCCAGCACAACAAAGAAAATAACTTTTGGCATACTATCCCAGAACAACTCGAAGAAACGGCTATACAGATTAATACCGAGGAAGGTCAACCCGAATCCACGCAACACGCCATCGTCTTGCTTTAGCCCGAGCCAGATAGCGGTGGCTGCCGCGATGCCAAATAGCAGGCTCCAATGCAACAGTTCGATCTGGCGTACGTTGTTCCAACGGTCAAGATCGCTATAGTTACCAAATATCGACAGGATCCACAGTGCGATAAACAGATACAGCAACCCCATTACCAGTGAAACCCGCTCCAGCCCACGTTTGACCAACGCAGGTTTCAGCATAAATGCGGCAGCGATCAGGACAAGACCGAAAGCAATAAAACGGATCGGATAACTCATGCCCAGCCAGTAGGCCCCCCAACCAGACATGTAGCCGGTTTCTGCGCCAAAGGCACTACCGAGTGATAACAAGGCAAACCACCAAACCAGCCCAGAACGGCTGAACCAGCCGATAACCCCGTACAACACTGCGCCCATTATCAGCAGTTTAGACACCCGCCCGCTGCCATTATCCAGCCAGACCCCCAGTTGCCATAATGAGCAGGCGGTCAGCAGCACACCAATAAACAGGATGGCTTCGTTACTGTAACGTTTGTCAGGGTAACGTATGCGGCGACGAAACGCCCAGATATAGGAAAGAGTCGCCAGTATCGCGGCGTTTACCATACGCACGGACGCATCGAAGCGGAACAGTGCGCTGAGTTTTTCCAACAACTCAGTGTCGGTGAACAGGCTGGTAATCGCGATCAACAGTGAAACCAGGGCAGCTAGAAATGAATAACGCGCCAGTCGACGCCAGTCAAAAGATTGAACCTGCATATTTTGCAGCAGTTGTTGATGTTGTTCAGCGCTAAGTGCCCCTTCCTCCTCCCAACTGTCGAGTGCTTTACGCACTACCACGGCATTTTTCTTGCTGATTTTCATTTTTGCATCCTTGAATAGCAAAAGTTTTTTGCCAGTATATACCTGCCTGATCTTGACCCGCCATCTCCATCAGTCAATGAGTACTCTTGGCCTTCTGGTTTTGCCGAACGTACCTTGATATCTGTCAGGCCCATATCCATGTCCTCGCATGTGCTTGCGGTGAGTATACAGAGAATCATAGAAGCAACGTATATACCCAAATGTATACTTGCAAACAGCTTGAATAGGTTGAATTGCGTTGACTTACAGAGAGTATAGAAGGAAGAAAAGTGAGTGATGCCATGGGTTTCAGGCAAAAAAATAGACGTCGGTTGACGTCTATGATTTCGAAATGGTGCCCGGGGCGTGACTTGAACCCGCATGGCGTTGCCGACGAGGGATTTTAAATCCCTTGTGTATACCGATTTCACCACCCGGGCTGAAAATTGGAGGCGCGTTCCCGAGTCGAATATGTAAAAGCTAATGAGAATGGCCTCTTTAGCATTTTTAAAGATGGTACTTGGTATGGGCACCTTTATATAAATGGTGTCGCTGAGGGCGGTAATCCTGTACCCATTGATCTATACCGAGAAGCTTTTGTTCAAAGCGTAACTAAAGCTATCGCTATATCGGAGGTTATGAAATAATAAGTAACTTGACCAACGATAGGCCGCTGAACTTTTTGGCCGTGGCGTTAATGCCTTCCCACGTTATGAGAATGGCAAGACCAAACCGCCGCTGGCGCTAGTCAAGTTGTTTAAGCTGCTAGAGCGCCATGCTGACCTACTCAATATGTAGAAAACTACTTGACATTCTTGAAGTTCACAAGTTGGTGCCTAGATGCTTCACTACCACCCACGGGCCACAGTCAAGGTGATGGATAATTTTTAATTGAACTGAGTTTACAAGAGGGGCGATCCTGGAAAGATCTTGAAGATTGTTTTTACCGGAACTTTCTGGAGGAAGCGTAATTTCCTTCAGTCCCTTTTCCATATACCGGTGGATAAACTCAAAGCGCCACGATCATTGTAGAAGGCAGCGTAAATAAATATGGACCTATATAAGCCCGCCCTATGTTTGGTACTCATGTTCCGAAAAAAACATTTTTTGCCAACTTTTCGTCGTATTTTTACAGGTGGTATATGAAAAAATTAGCGGCTCTATTACTGCTTATCAGTATGATAAGCGTTCCTATCCTTGCCAGTGCTTTTGATCTGAATAAAGAACTCGACGATGAAGCATGGGATAGAATCAACAACGCCTCAAGTGATAGAGAATCGGTTTATATCCCTGAAGTGTATAACGGAGTCATTTATGGCAACGCCAAAAAAGGGAACATATCGTTTAACTACGGCGGAGACCTATCTATCCCCACCCTAAAGGTAGAGGCATTAGATAATTGTGATCGATCTTTTGGTGATTGCCAACTGCTTGTAACGTGGCAAGACGGATGCATGGCGGTAGCGTGGTCAGCTAGCAAACAACGTTTTTTTCATACCACCCCCACTAAAGGGCTGAAACTAGAAGACAAGGCCATCTCCTCTGCCATGCAGGCTTGCACCGCCTCGGGGGCCAAAGACTGTAAAATGAAAGGAGAAATAGGTGACCAGGTTGAATGCACCTACAGTGGGTATGATAAAAAATCCCCCACAGACTATCGTGCCATTTTTGGCAATGTTAATGCGGGTCAGGTATGGATCAGCAGCCTAGTTAACGATCCGGGCAAAGCGGGGCAAGAAGCCTCAAGCAACTGTGATAAAAATTATGGCAATTGCCAATATGTGGTGTCGTGGCATACGGGGTGTACAGGTTTAGCGTGGTCGCCTAGCAAACAACGTTTTTTTTATTCGCCCGTCAATGTAACCCCTGAAGAACAGGCGGTCTCCTCTGCTCGGCAAGCCTGCACCGCATCGGGTGCGACAGACTGCAAGGTGTCCGATCAGACCATCTGCACCTCGACTGACCCTTAAAATTGAGTTTAAACAACCAGATTAAAAAGCATAAAAATCTTGTAGTGGTCAACCAATATTGGCCACTACATTAGACTGTTCATGGAACAGCCGCTCTGACTCATTTGGTGTTAAACCGCCGTTATGCCAATGGGGTCTGAGTTCACTGTAATACCCTGTGATATAGCGGGTAATCGCATTTTTGGCATCAATAAAATTTTGATAACCCGTGATCGGTCCCCATTCCGTCTTCAAGCTTCTGAAGAACAGTTCCATCGGGCTGTTATCCCAACAGTTACCGCGCCGACTCATACTCTGCTTAATCTGATAACGCCACAGCACTTGGCGGTATTTACGGCCGGTATAGTGGCCTCCTTGATCACTCTGGAACATGACACCTGTAGGACGACCGCGTAACTCCCACGCCATCAGTAACACCTTCACCGTCAGTTCCGTGTCGGGTGAATAGGACATTGCCCAGCCAACTGAAGAGAGAAAAGTGAGTGATGCCATGGGTTTCAGGCAAAAAAATAGACGCTTTTTGCGTCTATGATTTCGAAATGGTGCCCGGGGCGGGACTTGAACCCGCATGGCGTTGCCGCCGAGGGATTTTAAATCCCTTGTGTATACCGATTTCACCACCCGGGCTGAAAATTGGAGGCGCGTTCCGGAGTCGAACCGGACTAGACGGATTTGCAATCCGCTACATAACCGCTTTGTTAACGCGCCTTGGTACTCTTTACTTCTTCAAACATTTGGGTCTTCAAACATTTACTTCTTCAAGCATTTGTTTTTTCAAACATCTGGTTTTTCAAGTTAAAGCTGATAATTATCTGTTTTAACTTCAAACCACAAGCAAGAAAGGTTTCCACACTCTGGTTCAACTTGTTGATACTCAACGTTATTTAACAACATTGGCTGTCAACACGGTCTGCATTATGTACCAATAGTTTTCCCTTAGCAACCCCCTATTCTCAATAAAGCGCGCTCTGACATTCTGAATGCATATTTTCCGTTCACAAAGATGCATTCTTGAACATTTGTCTATGGCAGGAAACTTGCTACTTGCAATAAGGTGGTGGTATCACTGGATGGCAGCCCACCCTTGGAACCGGTGCAGCAATGCAGTGTTTTGCTCTATTTGGGATAAAATTGATCTCTCTTCAATATAACCTACTATACTCGTCGTACTTATTGCATCGGTACCGTTTCGGTTTGTGCTTGTTTTTTGAGCGTTTTTTTTGACTTGTGCTCGAGATGCAAATCCAATTAGTGACCGCATACAGGGCTTATCTTTTATTTTTGTGGAAAAATAGACGATGTACTTTTATGAGACGATGTTTTAGGCAACCGATATTGACTTTTTAGTGGTCAGGGCTCGACACAATCCACTGTTTTTTATACCCTTAGCGGGGAATGCCACCTATCTCCAAGTCTTTTTCTTTAGAAGTACATGAGTGATGCGACTGAAATTTCTTGTCACTCCGCCCTTGTCCAGCGAGGGTGAGGCAAGTATACATAGGGCTATTTGACGAGTTGGGAGTTATTGATGGAACAGGAAAATAATGTCAGTAGTATTATTCGACAGCACCTTGAAGAAGCATTAAATGCTATTGGTGAGTTTGTCTGGGCCTATGTGGTTTTATCTAAAAGGGATATGTCCTGTATCTATGGAGTGACCAACTACCCTAGCGATTGGGTCAACCATTATAAAGAAAAAGGCTTGCAATATACTGACCCCGTGGTCATCACTGCGCTTAACCGGTTGACTCCATTCTCATGGGATGAAAATCTGCCCATTGCTCCAGGGCATCAATCCCATGAAATTTTTAATAAGGCCCGTGAATTTTCTGTAACCAATGGGTATACCTTTGTGTTACATGATTTTAACAACAATCTGGTTACTTTATCCTTTATTATTGCGCCAGAGCGCAGCGCTGAAGTCACACAAGCCTTAATCAAAAATAAAGGGGAGATTTCAATATTATTAGCCTCAGTACATGAGATGTATCTTGCATTAACCTCGTTATCAGAAAAAAAGCTCTCTGACAGTGAAACCAGGTATCAATTTACCACGAGGGAAAATGAGATCCTTTATTGGTCAAGCATGGGGAAAACCTATCAAGAGACCGGGATTATCCTGGGTATAAAGATGTCTACGGTCAAATTTCATATGGCAAACATCGTTAAGAAAATGGGAGTGACGAATGCTCGGCATGCAATACGTCTAGGGATGGAACTTCAACTGATTAAACCAGTTGATTAATTAATTGAAGGCTCAAATGACAGTGGCCAATCACTTAGTATTCTTTCATCCGGCATGATATACCGGCTGTTTATTTTTTCCTTTATGTTATATTGACTGTTAATATCTACATTACCCAGTAATAGATAAACAGGCTCATCTTTTTCAGACATGCCAGTCGCTAACACGGTAACATCCCAACCTGAAGTTTTGATGATTTGCATCATTGAATGACTTGCAACGGCTATAATGCCATCATAATGATGTAGCCGAGCATAATTAATCAGTGACAGGAACAGCACCATAGTAACAGGAAAGTGACTCCCTAGCAGGGTGCGGCTTCTTTTTTTATCGACGAAGAATCGTGTAGATTCAATATAGCTTCCTTCTGGGATCGTTACATTATTAAAAAACGATGAGAATGTACTGTCTAACATATTGCTATCTTTCATATCAATAATCCTGGTTCCACATATAACCATATCCTGTTCAACTCCAAAGATATAGTTGGCCCTTTCATTATCAAACTGATCAATTTCTTTGTCATCTGAGCAAGTCACTGCCCATTGCAATCTATCTTTAAATGTGGTCTTTCTTAACATAGATAAATCTTCGAACACCTCATTACTTAGGGATAGATAGTTAGTACTATAAATATTAAACATAGTGTCACCTGTATATGTATATATCCGTCATATATCAAGTTGCAGGTGTACTTGTGAGTCTAGTATTCCCTATCAAGTTATTGGATTAATTAGCCTCATACTCGTTAGTAGTGAAAGTGGTTTTTAAATAGGCCAGGAATCACTTCCTTGTTAATTTACCCTAATGATGTAACATTGTAATATTCAAACCGGTGATTAACCGATCTTTCAGACCATTCAACTTACCACTCTATTACTATCCTCCTGCAGCTTGAATAAACATGGATAAAAATAAGTTTATTTGACAAAATCAGTGAAGTTTCAGTAATAGCATGCCGAGCTATAGGGATGATAAATCTTTTTAGTCTGCTTTGGCTAATTTTGTGTATCAGTTTCCGCGCTATCCCCCTATTACAGCCAATAAAACTGGCGAATCCATGGTTGCGCTTGTACTAGGCGCTGAATTTTCTGCTGCGGACAGAGCTATTCGCCACACAATTTTACGCAACCCGCCAGAATATTCGCCCTACTGGGCTGAGCATTAAAACTCATCTCACTGGATAAAACGCCGGGGATTCAGTGAACGCCCAAGTCATCACCAACATGGCATCGTCTGTTTTATCATCACGCTTACTTATTTATCAGCACTCTTACTTGGTGGTATCGCTACCAAAGTCATTTATGATATAAGCCTTTTTGTGAATGCTCGACACAATAAAATATATCTAATTGTTTTTATTCAATTACTGTTGATTAATCATGCTGTTTGTAAAGTAACAATAAGAATAAAAAGAGGTGAATGGCAGGTGTAAAGGAAGGGGTTAACAATAAATTGTAATCGCTTACATCTCTTTTGCAAACAACATCACAGTTTAGTTACCATCCCTCGGGTAAAATTTTCCTAGGCATTTTCTTGATGATCTCCACCATCACCTTCGTTACTGCCTGCCCCAGGCCAAGCCCGGCTTAGCCGCTTATAGATGCCTTTGGGGCCATTTTTCAGGGAACAAACAGAGAGTCAGGTCATAAGTAGACTGAAACAATCAACCCAGCCACATACATAATATGAGTAACATTATATGAAACCACTAAAAATCAAGATTGCAGGGCTGCAATTTTTACAATTTCTGGCCTGGGGAAGCTGGCTGATATCAGTCGGTGCATACTGCCTGCACACCAAACAGTGGAGTGCTTCTGAATTTGGCAGCATCTTCGCCACCATTGGTATTGCCGCCCTTTTTATGCCTACGCTGGCAGGGATCGTGGCCGACAAATGGATTAACGCTGAACGCCTCTACGCCATACTGCAACTCGGTTGTGCCGCAAGCATGGTTATGGTCCCCCAAATGGAAACGCCACAACAGCTCTTCTGGCTGATGCTGGTTAACATGCTCTGTTATATCCCGACCATCTCCCTTGCATTTTCGGTCTCCTTCAGTGTCATGACCCAAGCTGGCATGAATATCGTCAAGGAATATCCGCCCCTTAGGGTATTTGGTACCCTGGGCTTTGCCAGCGGCATGTGGCTGACCAGCCTCTCCGGGTTAGAGACCTCTCCCCTTCAGTTTTATATTTCAGCAGCCTCTTCGTTGGCTGTAGCGGTGCTCGCCATGAGCATGCCGCAGTGTCGCCCAAGCGGTTCAACTGCCGGCTCGGTCGCACAACAGTTCCTCAGCTTCGGTAAGCTATTTGCCGACAAACGGTTTGGTGCCTTCTTTATCTTCTCCGGCTTGCTCGGGGTTAGCATGCAGTTGTCCAATGCCTATGCCGGTACCTTTTTGCATGATTTTTCCAGTAATCCTCTTTACAGCGACAGCATCATGATCCGCTTCCCAGCGGTGATCGTCTCTATCGGCCAGATGTCAGAGATGTTCTTTGTGTTGCTCGTGCCGTATTTCCTGACTCGCTACAGCGTGAAAACCGTCATGCTCATCAGTATGCTGGCTTGGGTTGCCCGCTGGTTGCTGCTCGGCTTTGGTAACCCTGGCGAGCTGTGGTGGATGATCATCCTCTCCATGCTGGTTTGGGGCGTTGCCTTCGATTTCTTCAACCTGGCAGGTTCCCTATTTCTCGAAACCAACGTTGATAACGGCATGAAGGCCACAGCACAAGGCCTGCTCCAAGTGATGATTATCGGTGTCGGCGGAACACTCGGCGGCTTCGCCAGTGGTTGGATGATCGACGCATTCTTTACTCATGATGGCATTCGTGACTGGCGTAGCATTATGATCGCCTTTGCCGCCTTCAACTTGCTGGTTGCTTTCAGCTTTATGCTGTTCTTCAAGGGCTCAGTGTCTGCTAAGTCCCCATCGGGCCCGTCAGATATCAAAGGTGCATCCTGATGATTACAACGAACGCCTATAGTCGTATTCCATTGCATCAATTACAGCCGCTCGGTTGGCTACGCGACCAGTTAGCCATCCAGTGCAACGGCATGAGTGGTCATCTCGACCAATTCTGGCCTGATGTACAAGATAGCGCCTGGTTCGGGGGCGATTCCGAAGGGTGGGAACGCGCGCCCTATTGGCTCGACGGTAGCATTCCGCTTGCCTGGTTGAACGGTGATGAGGGGCTAATCGCACGCATCACCGGCTATGTCGATTATATCCTCACCCATCAGCAGGAAGATGGCTGGCTTGGCCCTAAAAATGCCAACACGGTCAATCCAGAAGCCAAAGAAGGATACGATATCTGGGCACAGTTTCTGGCAGTTAAAATGCTGATCGAATACCACGCCTTTACGGAAGATGCGCGGGTTGAAGCGGCTGTGGAACGGGCCCTACGCAAGATAGAGGGCGCTATCAACTGGACCCCGCTGTTCGACTGGGGTCAAGCCCGCTGGTTCGAGTCCTTTATTGCCATCTTCTGGCTCTATGAACGCAAACCGGCTCCTTGGTTGTTGGACCTCTGTGTCAAGCTGGAGGCACAAGGGTTCAACTGGCAACGCTTCATTGCTGCCTGGCCCTGTACTGAAGCCACACCCAAAGGGGCGTGGAACTTTATGAGCCATGTGGTCAACAATGCCATGGCTGTCAAGGCTTATGCCCTGGTGTGGAAACTGACCGGTGAAGCGCGTGATCGGCAAACACCTTATGACTTTATCAACCAACTGGATCGCCACCATGGTACCGCTGTGGGGACCTTCACCGGTGACGAGTGCCTGGCAGGTAAGAGCCCATTACGCGGTACCGAGCTTTGTGCCGCCGTAGAGTATATGTACTCACTGGAGCAACTGATCACCATCTATGGGGATCTCAGTTTTGCCGATCGCCTTGAGAAGATCGCCTTTAACGCTTTGCCGGGCTATTTCACCCGGGATATGTGGGCGCACCAGTATAACCAACAGGTCAACCAGGTTGCCTGTGTGGTTGACCCCGATATGCCATGGAATACCAATGATCCTGATGCCAATACCTACGGTTTGATGCCGCACTTCGGCTGCTGCACCTCAAACTATCATCAAGGGCTGCCCAAATTTGCTACCCATGCCTGGTTACAAAGTGCAGAGGAATTGGTCGCGGTCTCTTATATACCCCTCGAGTTCACCACCCAGCTCAAAGGGCAAGCGGTCAAGGTCATCAATAACAGCCACTACCCCTTCGCAAACCGTGTGTGCATCACACTCGAGTGCGATAACGATGCTGACTTTGCCGTGCGCCTGCGCATTCCGTCCTGGTCAGAACGGACAGTTATCCGGCTAGATGGTGCCGTTTTCAGTAGCGGAGCACGGCAAGAGGTGGTGATACAGCGCAACTGGCAAGGCTGCCATCAAATCGACATCGAGTTCGACTTCCAGTTACAGCAAGAATCTCGTGAGCAAGGGGCGCTGGCCCTCAGCTATGGTCCATTGGTCTATGCCCTGCCGCTGGAAGAGGAATGGCAACGCATCAATAGCGATAAGCCGTACCGTGAGTTTCCGCACTGTGACTACAGCGTGACACCCACCTCAGCGTGGAACTGGGCAATCGACCCCAGCAGTGTCGAGGTCATCTTGGCGATACCGGGGGCCATCCCCTTTAGCCGAGAGAACCCACCATCCACCATGCGGATCAAAGGCATTCAATTGCCCAACTGGCAGTCTGCAGTACCTTGTCTCGCCAGCGCACCACCACAGAGCCCGCTATCTGTGCAAGGAGAGGAAACCGAACTTATTATGATCCCGTTCGGCTGTACTCATCTGCGTATGGGCGAATTGCCTTGGTACCAAAAATTGTAAGCCGAAGTGACCCCAAGGGTTCTTTGGTGACTATACCCAAGTTCAATGGAGTAGCAGTTTAGAGTCTTGATTACAAAAACAGGCGAACTTAGTAAGTTCGCCTGCTTATTTCCAATACCCAAATTTTGTTGCTTATATTCAGTATTAGCCGCCCTGGGTAAGGGCGGCAAAACATCGTCAATCCTGTTACTTCATACAGGCCAAGATCGCAGGAATCGCGGTGGAGACATTTCCTGATGTCACCTGAACTTGCCCTGTTCCGGTATCTGTTGTTACCCAGATCCGCTGTTGAGCACCCGGGAAGCCTGAACCAGGATAGTTAGCCAGATTACCCCATTCAGCCCAAACAGCGCCGAGCCCTCTTTGCCCATTACCACTGGCTGGGGTAGTCAGTAACATCTCATCCATCGTCGGTATCCTTGCATAACCACTGTTAATACAGTTGGTGGTAGCAATAGCCGCCGAACCTGATGATATCCCATTGTAAACATAGGCAATCCATGTTTTTACCGTGAACTTATAGGTAAACACTACCGAAGTATCACTCTTCCATTTAGCCGTAATCGTCACTTCACCACTAGGTTGTGAAGCCATTGTCACGACCCCAGTATTAGACACTGACACGGCAGATGACTGACTACTCGTCCAGGTATAATTACTGTTTTGCGCAGTATTACCATGTGGTGCCAACTGGAAGGTCGCATTGGTAAACCCTGTTGTCGGGAAACCACTTGCGATACCAAACAGTGACGGTGAAGAGTTCAATTGGGTATCCACCGTTGCTTTAGCAAAGTTTGGCGCTACCTCAATATTCAAAGTTTTACTGCTTACCTGATTACTGCTATTCGTCACCGTCGCGGTAAGCGTAGTAACAGCACCAGCATCGGTAGTAGTAAAGTTGATCGAAGCGCTACCCGTTGCATCAGTGACTGCGGTATTACCCGAGACAAAAGATACGCCACTGCCACCCGGCACACTGAATGTGACTGTCATACCTTGAACTGGGTTGTTACCACTATCCGTGACTACTGCCACCGCAACCTTAGGTACAGTAGAAGTCAAAGCGGTGATTGCAGCAGTAGATGGATCGGCAGTCAACGTCACCGTCGCGGTTTTGCTCAGGGTATTACCATTCACCTTGACGGAGATATTCGCCGTACCCGCCAACGTACCGGCAGTCAGGGTCGCCGTATAAATACCGGAGCCTGCCACCGTTTCAGTCGCCGTATCTATACCCCCCAATGATGTTGCGAAGGCAACGGTTTGACCACTCACCGTATTGTTGTTGACGTCTTTCAGCGTCAAGGTCACTACGGAGGTCGCCGTCCCATTCGCTACCATGCTAACCGGGTTAGCAATCAAGGTAGACTTGGCTGGGTCAAGCTTGCTGCTATCACCGTTCAACGTCACCGTCGCAGTGTTGCTCAGGGAATTGCCATTCACCTTGACGGTGATGTTAGCCTTACCGGCAAGCGTACCGGCAGTCAGGGTGGCCGTATAGATACCGGAACCTGCCACCGTTTCAGTCGCGGTGTTTATAGCCCCCAATGAGGTTGCGAAGGTCACGGTTTGACCACTCACCGTATTGTTGTTGACGTCTCTCAGGGTCAAAGTCACCAGTGAGGTCGCAGTCCCATTCGCTACGATACTCACCGGGTTAGCGGCCAGAGTAGACTTGGTAGGATCAAGCTTGCTGCTATCACCGTTCAACGTCACCGTCGCGGTATTACTCAGCGGATTGCTATTCACCTTAACGGTGATATTCGCCATACCCGCCTGCGTACCTGCGGTCAGGGTGGCCGTATAAATACCGGAGCCTGCCACCGTTTCTGTCGCCGTATCTATAGCTCCCAACGAGGTTGCAAAAGCCACCGTTTGACCACTCACCGTATTGTTGTTGACGTCTCTCAGGGTCAAGGTCACCAGCGAGGTCGCCGCCCCATTCGCTACGATACTCACCGGGTTAGCGGCCAGAGTAGACTTGGTAGGATCAAGCTTGCTGCTATCACCGTTCAACGTCACCGTCGCGGTATTACTCAGCGGATTGCTATTCACCTTAACGGTGATATTCGCCATACCCGCCTGCGTACCTGCGGTCAGGGTGGCCGTATAAATACCGGAGCCTGCCACCGTTTCTGTCGCCGTATCTATAGCTCCCAACGAGGTTCCGAAGGCAACGGTTTGACCACTTACCGTATTGTTGTTGACGTCTCTCAGGGTCAAAGTCACCACCGAGGTCGCCGTCCCGTTCGCTACGATACTCACCGGGTTAGCGGCCAGAGTAGACTTGGTAGGATCAAGCTTGCTGCTATCACCGTTC
>NZ_AYKS02000122.1 GCF_000496755.2 Serratia sp. DD3 | reverse complement strand
GAGGCCGCATCACCGCTCAAGGTGTTAGCCAGCGTACCGCTGACCCCATCGAGTATCAGTTCAGCACCAGCGGCTGTCAGGTCAACACTGGCATCCGACGTGCCCAGGTTATTGACATCGGTAATGGTTAATACACCACCGGCATTGATATTGTGCTGACCGCTAAAATCATTGGTCCCCTCCAAGGTCACTGCCGCATTGGTGTTGATGGTGCCGTCACCACTGAGTATGTTGGCCAGCGTATCGGCAGCGTTCAGGTTCAAAGTACCCACTACATCAACATCACTGCTACCCAAGGCATCGGCGGCGGTCAAATTGACCGTTGCCAGCGCGGCTATCAGGGTGTCGGTTGCGGTTGTCAAGCCACTGTTGGCCGCGCTCAGAGTCAAGGTACCGCCGTTGATGTTCAAGGCTCCCGCACCGGTCAGGCCACCCACCGCGGTGGAGGTGCCTCCCCCGTTCAGGTTCAGCGTACCGCCGGTGATATCAATCACCCCGGTGTTAGTCAACAACCCGCTATTGGTGAGGATACCGGTACCGACGTTGACCGTACCCTGGTTATCCAGCGCTTTTACCGTTTGGTTAAACGAGTTGCCATTAAACGTACCGGTACTTGCAACCGTCAGCAACAAGGTTTCACCGAAGCCATTGTTGCTCCCAAGTTGTACGGTACCGCCCTGTACTGTGGTACTGCCCTGGTAGAGGTTGTTGCTATTGGTTACCGTCAACGGACTCTGGGTCGCATCAAAAACGATGCCACCAACCCCAGTCAACAGGGCGGTTAATTCTCTGTTGGTGCCAGCGGCTATAATCAACGCACCGCCGTTGCCGGTGTCGGTCAGCAGTTCAATGGCACTCAAGCCATAATTCAGGTACAGACCATCGGCACTGCCGTTCGTGTTGGACAAGGAGTAATTGTAAGTACCATTAGCCACATGGACACTGTTCTGGTTAATCGCTGAAGCGATGCCCGCTGGTGTCACCGCCTGGCCATTAATTTTCAAGCTGAGCCCATCAACCGCGCTTGCTGTGGTGGCAGTGATTAACGTCTCGGTTATGCCCAGGTTTTGGTCGAGAAGAGAGACGCTAGGGGAATCGTTGTTCCATGAACCGCCATTATCCACATTGATCGTACCGCTGTTGGCGGTGAGGTTAACGGTAGAAATGATACTCTCGGCACTTGATAACGGCACGCCACCAGTGAAATTGAGCGTACCACCATCCAGCACCAGATCCTGCAAGGTGGCGGTACTTGGCGTTCCCGGGATACCAACCGTCGTCACACTGCCGGTGGCTAACGTCAGCCCAGCATTCTGCAGAGTGTCGGCGTTGTCCCCTGCCAATGAGAAGGTAGCGTTATTCAGCGTCACATTGCCGGTAAAGGCATTGCCCACTGCAGCGTCAAAGTTGAAAGCACCATTGGTCGTATCGACATTCACCTGCCCGGCACCGGTCAGGGTATTGTTCAGCGTAAAGGCACCGGCGTTGGTGATATTCAAGGTGCTGGTAGCACCATCAACATTCAATATTGTTGAACCGTCCAATGCAGTAAGACTGTCAATGGTCAGTGTCGAGGCGGTATTAATATCCAACAAGCCCGTAAAGCCAGAGGCATTGCTATTATTTCTCAGATCGATATCGCTGTTGTTCAGCACCCAACTCCCTGCGCCTTCGATAACATTACCCAACGAGGTCAAGGCACCGCCTTCAAAGGCGTTAAAGTTAAGGGTACTGCCATTGGCGATCCTGACACTGCCATCACCCAGGTTGGCATTCTGCGACACACTCAGTGTGCTGTTGCCCACCAGATCAAATAGCCCGGTAAACAGCGTATTGCTACCGGTCAGAGTGGTGTTGGCATTATTCGTCAGTTGTACCGTTGAGGCCGCATCACCGCTTAAGGTGTTGGCTAAGGTGTCAACCACACCATCGATTATCAGTTCAGCGCCAGCAACAGTGAGATCGACACTGGCTGCCGAGGTACCCAAATTATTGACATCGGTAATGGTTAATACACCACCGGCATTGATATTGTGCTGACCGCTAAAATCATTGGTCCCCTCCAAGGTCACTGCCGCATTGGTGTTGATGGTGCCGTCACCACTGAGAATGTTGGCCAGCGTATCGGCAGCGTTCAGGTTCAAAGTACCCACTACATCAACGTCACCGCTACCCAAGGCATCGGCAGCAGTCAAATTGACCGTTGCCGGAGCCGCTATCAAGGTATCTGCTGACAGGCTACTATTGGCGGCACTCAGGGTTAATGTGCCGCCATTAACGTTCAATGCACCGCCACCAGTAAGACCACCGGTTCCGCTAGAGGTACCGCCATTGGTTATATTCAGTGTGCCATTAGCCAGATTAACCACACCGGCATTACTCAGTGCAGTAACGGTTTGTTCATGCCCCGCCAGATTCACGGTGCCCAGTGCAGCAACATCAAGTAACGAGGTGCCACCCAGGGAATTATCCGCTCCCAAGGTCAAACTGCCCGCATTAACCGTGGTCGCGCCGGTATAATCGTTTGTACTATTGCTGATGGTCATGGCGACGTTATCTGAACCAATCGCCAGACTACCCGAACCGGTTACTTTTGCTGTCAACGTGGTGTTGGTGGCGCCATTGGAGGTCAACGTCAGGGTTTGAGTATCCTGTAAATCCAGTTGGGTCAGTTGTTTATTGACCTTCAACCCCGTACCGCTGGTCAGATCAAAGTCGTAGGTATTAATGGAAACGAATTGGCTATTCTGTTGATAATTTACGTTAGCCCCACCAAGCAGGCTATTGCCTGACAAGTCTTGTAATTGGAGCCTCGCTAAATCAGCACCAGAAAGTGTATTACTGCTTTGTACCAACGCAGTTGCGCTACCTGCGTTAAGATCCAACAAATTACCTGACGTCAGTAACGTAGTATCTACTTTAATAATCGAATCACCGGATACTGTGATTAACCCCGACCCATTACCCCCGCCGGTGCTGATCAGATTGCCCGCAGCAAACTGCAGCGTACCGCCGTTCAACACCAGATTACCGACATTGTTTGTTCCGGCATCCATGGTGATCAAGCCACCGACAGAATCACGCAACGTCGCATTATTCAGCACATTAGGGCTCAGTGAGGATAAATTTAATGTCCCTGTACTGATATCAACAATACCAGTAAATGCATTACCGACAGTGGCACCAAAATTAAACACACCGGCAGTATTGCTAATATTCAACAAACCGTTGCCAGTCAAGACATTGGTCAATGTCCCGTTACTTTGAAGGTTCAAGACGCCATTCAAGCCGACGGCTGCAGTACCGAGTTGGTTGAATGCACTGGCATTCAATGTACCTGATGAATCAATCAACCAATTACCGGTAAGGGTGTTAGCGCCACTTAAGATAACATTAGCGCCTGATTGAACTTCGGCATCCCCTGCGCCGGTCAATACTGCGGTAAAGCCACCGTTATAGGTGCTACCAAACAGCAGTTTATTACCCGTAGCGACATTGACGTTACCACTGGCGATATTGTTAACATAGCCGAGGGTAATATTGGAGCTATTGGTCAGGTTAATGTTGGTGAAGTTTTGTAACTGCGTAACATTATCTAAGCTACGAGTAGAGTTATTAAAGTTCAGAGTGTTAGTGCCGATGCCAGCGTTAAGGTTACCTAACGAAGTGGTGCTAGCATTGGTCAAGTTATAAATATTGAAGGTATCATTACCCGCACCAGTATTAATGATATTATTGGTAGCACCATCGTAGATATTAACGATATTGGCACCCGCCCCCAAATCAATAATACCGTTGCTGACCGACCCGTTATTGAGCGTCAGCGTATCCACACCCGTGCCACTGGTCAGTGAGCCCAAGGTGCCATTATTGGTAATAGTGTTACCACTATTTCCCATGGTGACACTGCCACTGATAAACCCGTTATTGGTCAGTGTTTCGGCGATGCTGTTATTAAAGGTTATCGCTGAAGCACCACCACTGGCATTAATATGCATATTAGGGCCAACAATAATGGATCCCCCTGTTGCCCCTGAAGTGGAAATCCCGGTGGCAGCCGCATTATTAACATTAATATCAAGATAGGCGTTAGTAAAATCCAAAGAGACGGTTGAACTGATCCCGGTAGCGGCACTGCTCCCAGTCAGGTTGATGGCATTGTTCGCTGTACCTGATTGGAAATTGAACCCTGCCAGACTAGTAAACACCGTACCAGCAATGGCATTAAATTGGGTGTTACTGAGGTTAACTGTTGCCGATGCCCCCTTGGTTATTGCCGCCCCAGTGCCATTGAGGTTAAAGATTGTCCCGGTCAATGACTGGGTACCGGCGTTAGATGCACCGATGGCCAAACCCACCGCACTACCGGTAGTGGTGATAGTCCCGTTGCTCAATACAAGAACGACGTTATTATCCAGCGTAATACCATTACCGGCAGTGGCATTGATAGTCCCGCCGGTGCTATCCACAGTGACTAACTTACCCGCAGCGCTACCGGTTAAGGCGATACCTGCACCAGCACTGTTGTTGATCACTCCACTGTTGAAAAGATTGACTGTACCCGTACCGTTATGGGCCAACGCCACCCCAGCAGTAGTGCTGTTAATGGTCCCGGCGTTGGTCACCTTCACCACGCGAGTGCCTGTATCGGTGACCGTAATCCCAGTGGCTTTTCTGATAACGCCACCAACATCATTAAGCACTACCACATTACCGGATGTGCCAGCGCTGACGTTAATACCACTACCCGCAGTCACATTGGTGGTACCATCAGAAATCGTTCCCGCAGAACGGATATAAATCCCGCCGGTACCGGTGGTTTTAGTAGCAAGAATACCATCATAGCCTGCGTTATTAGCTACTACGAGACTGGAGCCGGTGCCCAGATTATAAATCACATCGCGGGTTGAGGCCTGACCATTGTAGATAAAGGAACCCGTAGTACTGCTGGCATTACTGATAGCATCCCCCGCTTGGTTATTCATATTGATAACCGCTCCCGCACCAAACTGCCCAAGGCCGATATCATATGAACCTATCTCTACCCCATAGTTAGCAAGCCCTAACGGGTTTTGCCCCGTAATAGCAAACGAGACCTTGGCACCATCATCAATCAAGAAATTATAGGAGCCAGCCGTATTAGCCTTAACACCTGGACCATTAGTCAACCAGTTACCGGTAATATTGACATCCGCCGTGCTGGTAAAATGGAGCACACTATTAGCGGCGGTGCCATTGCTCCAGAACACCGCAGGGTAGTTAGCACTGGGGATACCATTTAAATCATAATTACCGTTTAATGTTATATTACTGCCTAAGATAGATTGGCGATAGGTTCCCAAAGTCAAGGTAATCAGTTGATTGAAATTACCCAGTATAACCGGGCTATTGTTGTCTGCTAACCCGGCACCATCAGCCCCCATCGCCACCATTTTACCATCAGGTACCGTGTTAATATTATCCAGTGTTACCGCCAATCGGGTGCTGGCATCTTGGACATAAACGATATGCGCTGTAGTACCGTCAACAACAGGCGATGTTGAGGTGATATCGCCAAAATTGACCAGTTTAAAGGTGGCATTCTGTCCAGCCCAAGCACTATTGTTGGTCGTCCCGTTGTCCATCTTAAAACCATTACTACCAATTTTTAGGTTATACCCCCCACCATCAATCACCAGGTCTCGCCTGGCGTTGGTCGCTTGGTTGACGGTGATACCAGTAGAATAAAGTGCGGTCAGATCGATATTGGCAGTTAACAGAATGGTGGTGGCAGTACTACCCGTTCCGCTAGCACTTAATGCGGTGTTCAACGCTGACGCTGTTGCCACCTTCACACAGGTGGTGGGAGCCGCATCACATTCAGCGACCGTAATAGCATAGGCACTATTGTAAATAGCCAGGGAGGAGAACAAGGATAGGGCTATCGCGCTATTTTTAAATAATTTATTGGTTTTCGCGATGCCTTGCTGGCCTTGATGAGCACGGCTACTGTGACTGGCAGTTTTCTGCTTGGTGTTAGCCAGTTCACTGACCACCACCCAAAGTTGTAACGCCGCATTCCAGATCACTCGATAAACCTTGTTCATATTCATCCCTCAATTTAGGTGCAACAGTCAGTTAACACCATTGGTGTCTTGCTGTAGGCTTGAAAAACTCGGTACTCAACCCCATTCAAGTTACCGCCAAACGGTAAAATGAAAACTAATTAAGCACCCAAAAGATAGCCTGCTACGTGGTTGGGACATTGCTCACAGCCAATACTCTGGCAGCTTGAATGATCACAGGATACTTAAAGCCTAGTTCGGTGCTGTTAAAAAGCAAGCACCCCACTGGCGTTGGTAAAATAATTCTCATTGCAATTTTCCGAACCTTGGCTAGCTAGCTGATAATTCCTCCATATTTCCTTCATTCTTCAGCGGCAACCTCTGGCTAAACTAGTATGATGTAAGCATTATCATTGCTGGCAAATGATTGCCTGTACGCCTGCCCCGGGAGAGAGTGTTCTACACCATGAAAGTAAACCTCAAGCACCTGTCAGTGATTGTTATCGTGGTTATTGCCGCCGTCTTTATCTGGCGTCACTACTATTCCTCACCAAATCCTGCGTCACAGAACCCATCTTCACCGAGCCCAGCCCGACAGACTGCCGATAGCGCACCAAGTGCTGGCCCACAGGGTGCCAGTGGTAGAAGCGGTGGCAGGCGTAGTGCTCCCATGCCGCCTGTGCAGGCCGCCACTGCGACACAGCAAACCATGCCACGCTTTCTCTCTGGGTTAGGTACCGCCACCGCGGCCAATACCGTTACCGTCACCAGCCGGGTTGACGGCCAACTGATGGCTATTCACTTCACTGAGGGGCAGCAAGTGAAAGCCGGTGATTTACTGGTTGAGATTGACCCGCGCCCATACCAGGTGCAATTGACCCAAGCCTTGGGGCAACTGGCCAAAGATCAGGCAACCTTGGCAAATGCCAAACAGGATTTGGCCCGCTACCAGCAGTTGATCAAAAACAACCTGATATCGCGCCAGGATCTGGACACCCAACTCTCGCTGGTGCGCCAGAGCGAAGGGGCCATCAAGGCTGGTCAAGGGGCGGTGGACAGTGCCAAACTGCAAATCACCTATAGCCAGATTACCGCACCGATTGATGGCCGCGTTGGCCTCAAGCAGGTGGATGTAGGTAACTATATTGCCAGCGGTAACAGCACCAACATCGTGGTGATTACGCAAACGCATCCGATTGATGTGGTGTTCACACTGCCAGAAAGCGATATCGCGGATTTAGTCAAAGCACAGAAAGCGGGCCCGGTGAGCGTTGAAGCCTGGGACCGCACCAATCAGCAGCAGTTGGCCAGCGGCTGGCTATTAAGCCTGGATAACCAGATTGATACCGCCACCGGCACCATCAAACTGAAAGCGCGCTTTGATAACCAAGATGACGCACTGTTTCCGAACCAGTTTGTTAATGCCAGGCTGCAGGTAGATACCCTGCATAACGCGGTGGTGATCCCCACCGCAGCACTGCAAATGGGCAATGAAGGCCATTTCGTTTGGATACTGGGTGAAGAGAATAAAGTCAGTAAGCATCGCGTCACGGCAGGTATACAAGACAAACAGCAAGTGGTGATCACTGATGGGGTCAAGGTAGGTGAACGCGTGGTGACTGACGGTATTGATCGTCTGAGCGAAGGGATGCAAGTCGAAGTGGTGATGCCACAGCAAGCGTCCGCTTCAACCGCCCCCCACCCGCAACAGCACGGTAAAGCGCAAGGTAAACCCTGATGCAGCCAATCTCGCCTCATTCAGCAGGCGGGCCTTCCCGCCTGTTTATCCTGCGCCCGGTCGCCACCACACTGTTTATGGTGGCGATCATGCTGGCGGGTATTATCGGTTATCGTTTCTTGCCGGTGTCATCCCTGCCCGAAGTGGACTACCCCACCATTCAAATCGTGACGCTCTACCCCGGAGCCAGCCCGGATGTGGTGACTTCTGCCATCACCGCCCCCTTGGAACGGCAGTTCGGGCAGATGTCGGGGCTCAAGCAAATGGCGTCACAAAGTTCCGGTGGTGCCTCAGTCATTACATTGCAATTTCAGCTTGAACTACCGCTGGATATCGCTGAGCAGGAAGTACAGGCCGCTATTAATGCCGCCAACAATCTGTTACCCAATGACCTGCCTTACCCACCGATTTACAGCAAGGTCAACCCGGCGGATCCACCGATCCTCACGTTGGCAGTGACCGCCAGCGCCCTCCCCATGCCCCAGGTGCAGGACATGGTGGAAACGCGGATTGCACAAAAGATATCGCAAGTGAGCGGTGTCGGGTTGGTCACGCTTTCCGGTGGCCAACGCCCAGCGGTACGGGTCAAACTCAACCCCAACGCCGTCGCCGCTTATGGACTAAGTAGTGATTCCATCCGCACCCTCATCGGCAATGCTAACGTCAACTCCGCCAAAGGCAGCCTCGATGGCCCAACCCGTTCAGTCACCTTATCCGCCAACGATCAGATGAAAACGGTAGCCGACTATCAACAACTGATTGTCGCCTATAAGAATGGTGCCGCTATTCGTCTGCAGGATATCGCCACCATCGAACAAGGAGCAGAGAATAACCGCCTGGCGGCCTGGGCCAATCAAGTACCCGCTATTGTGCTGAATATTCAGCGGCAACCCGGGGTGAACGTACTGACCACCGCCGACAGCATCCGTAGCATGTTGCCGGAGTTGATCAAAAGCCTGCCGAAATCGGTGGATGTTAAGGTACTGACGGATCGCACCACCACTATCCGGGCTTCAGTCAGTGACGTGCAGTTTGAGTTATTCTTGGCGGTCGCCCTGGTTATCATGGTGATCTACGTCTTTCTGCGCAATATTCCTGCCACCATCATTCCCAGCATCGCGGTGCCCCTTTCTCTGGTGGGGACCTTTGCTGCCATGCATTTCCTCGGTTTTTCCATCAACAACCTGACCTTGATGGCACTGACCATTGCCACTGGTTTTGTGGTGGATGATGCCATCGTGGTGATCGAAAACATTTCACGCTATATCGAAAAAGGCGAAAAGCCCCTTGATGCGGCGCTAAAAGGGGCCGGAGAGATCGGCTTTACCATTATTTCCTTAACCTTTTCCCTGGTGGCGGTGTTGATCCCGCTGTTGTTTATGGGGGATATCGTGGGCCGCCTGTTCCGTGAGTTTGCCGTAACACTGGCGGTGGCGATCCTGATTTCTGCCGTAGTGTCACTGACGTTAACGCCGATGATGTGCGCACGCATGCTCAGCCATGAATCATTGCGCAAACAAAACCGTTTCTCCCGCGCTTCTGAACGTTTTTTTGAACGGGTCATCGCCCGCTACGGTGTGTGGCTGAAAGTCGTGCTGAATCACCCTTGGCTCACCCTCGGGGTGGCACTCAGCACCCTGGTATTGACGGTTTTACTCTATCTGTTGATCCCCAAAGGGTTCTTCCCGGTACAGGATAACGGCATCATTCAAGGGACGCTGGAAGCCCCGCAAAGCGTGTCGTTCAGTAATATGGCTGAACGCCAGCAACAGGTGGCTGCCGAGATCCTGAAAGACCCTGCGGTAGAGAGCCTGACTTCCTTTGTTGGTATCGATGGCAGTAACGCGACCTTGAACAGCGGTCGTTTGCAAATCAATCTCAAACCGTTGAGTGAACGGAGTGAACGCATTCCTGCCATCATTACCCGTCTGCAACAACGAATGGCACAACTTCCTGGCGTTACGCTCTATCTACAACCAGTACAAGACCTGACTATCGACACCCAGGTAAGCCGCACGCAATACCAATTCACCTTGCAAGCCACCTCACTGGATGAACTGAACCAGTGGGTCCCCAAATTGATGGCACAGTTACAGTTGGCCCCGCAACTGACTGATGTCACCAGTAACTGGCAAAACCAAGGGCTAGTAGCTTATGTGAATGTTGATCGTGACTCGGCCTCGCGCCTGGGCATTACCATGAGCGATGTGGACAACGCACTCTATAACGCCTTTGGCCAACGGCTGATCTCCACCATTTATACCCAGGCTAATCAGTATCGGGTGGTGCTGGAACACGATGTCAGTAGTACGCCGGGGTTGGCGGCATTAAATGATATCCGCCTGACCAGCAGCAATGGGGCCACCGTCCCCTTGAACAGCATTGCCAAAATAGAAGAACGCTTCGGGCCACTGTCCATCAACCATCTTGATCAGTTCCCGTCAGCCACTATCTCGTTTAACGTCGCGGGTCGTTATTCATTGGGTGAAGCGGTAGCGGCCATTACCTTGGCTGAGAAAAACCTCAATTTACCCAGGGAGATCACCACCCAGTTTCAAGGGGCGACCCTGGCATTCCAGGCAGCACTGGGTAGCACTCTCTGGCTGATTCTGGCGGCGGTGGTGGCGATGTATATCGTGTTAGGCGTGCTGTATGAGAGCTTTATTCACCCGATCACCATTCTCTCTACCCTGCCCACTGCCGGGGTGGGGGCGTTGCTGGCACTGATGGTGTCCGGGAATGAGCTGGATGTGATTGCCATTATCGGCATCATTCTGTTGATCGGTATTGTGAAAAAGAACGCCATCATGATGATCGACTTCGCGCTGGCGGCGGAACGTGAGCAAGGGATGACGCCCTATGATGCCATCTATCAAGCCTGCTTACTGCGTTTCCGCCCCATTCTGATGACCACCTTAGCGGCCTTGCTGGGGGCATTACCACTGATGCTCAGCACCGGTGTTGGGGCAGAGCTGCGCCGCCCCCTGGGGGTTTGTATGGTAGGCGGGCTAATTATGAGTCAACTCCTGACCCTGTTTACCACCCCGGTGATCTACCTGCTGTTTGATAAGTTGGCACGTAACACTCGCCAGCCAGTGGATACGCAGGAGTTATCGTGAAATTCTTCGCCCTGTTTATTCACCGGCCGGTGGCAACCACCTTACTGACGCTGGCTATCACTCTCGCTGGCGTACTGGGTTTCCGGCTGTTGCCCGTCGCGCCGTTACCACAAATAGATTTGCCGGTGATCTCAGTGAGCGCCAGCTTACCGGGTGCCGACCCGGAAACTATGGCCACCTCAGTGGCCACCCCACTGGAGCGAGCGCTGAGCCGTATTGCCGGGGTCAATGAAATGACCTCAATGAGTTCACTGGGTAGTACCCGGGTGATTTTGCAGTTCGACCTCGACCGCGATATCAATGGTGCCGCCCGTGACGTGCAAGCGGCAATTAATGCTGCGCAAAGCCTGTTACCTAGCGGTATGCCAAGCCGACCCACTTACCGTAAAATAAACCCGTCCGATGCCCCCATCATGATCCTGACGCTCACGTCGGATACTTACAACCAAGGGCAACTCTATGACTTCGCCTCGACGAAATTAGCACAAAAAATTGCCCAGACCGAAGGGGTGGGTGATGTGTCAGTGGGCGGCAGTTCCTTACCGGCAGTGCGCGTTGAACTCAACCCTGGCGCGCTATTCAACCAGGGAATCTCCCTGGATTCGGTGCGAAATACCATCGCTAATGCCAATGTGCGCCGCCCACAGGGAGCAGTGGATGCTCAACAGCAACGCTGGCAAATTCAGGCCAACGATGAGCTAAAAACTGCCGCCGCTTATCAACCACTGGTGATCCACTATGCCAATGGTGCAGCAGTACGCCTGAGCGATGTGGCTAACGTTATCGATTCGGTACAGGATGTGCGCAACGCCGGGATGACTAACGCCCAACCCGCCATTATCCTCACGGTGACCCGCTCGCCCGATGCCAATATTATTGAAACCGTGGATCGTATCCGTGCTGAACTGCCCGCATTGCGCGAAAATATTCCGGCTTCGATTAAACTGGATATTGCTCAAGATCGCTCCCCCACCATCCGCGCCTCCTTGGCTGAAGTAGAACGAGCCTTGGTGATTGCCATTGGCCTGGTGATCCTGGTGGTGTTTATTTTCCTGCGTTCGGGGCGCGCTACCCTAATCCCCGCTGTCGCTGTGCCAGTATCATTAATTGGCACCTTCGCCGCCATGTATCTGTGTGGTTTCAGTTTAAACAACCTGTCACTGATGGCACTGACTATCGCCACCGGCTTTGTGGTGGATGATGCCATCGTGGTACTGGAAAATATCTCGCGCCATATTGAAGCCGGTATGAAGCCCTTTAACGCCGCATTACAAGGGGTGCGCGAAGTGGGTTTTACCGTGCTTTCCATGAGCATCTCGCTGGTAGCGGTGTTTATTCCGTTGCTGTTTATGGGGGGGCTACCCGGCAGGCTGTTCCGCGAATTTGCCGTAACCCTGTCAGTATCTATCGGTATTTCACTACTGATATCACTGACCTTAACCCCGATGATGTGTGCCTACCTACTACGCTATCAACCTCAGCGCGAACCACGGCGAGCAAGGGGTTTTGGCCGCCTATTAATTGCTTTGCAACAGGGTTATGGCCGTTCGCTCAACTGGGTACTGGGTCATTCACGCTGGGTGCTGGTGCTCTTTTTGGCCACCATTGCCCTTAACATCTGGCTCTATATCAATATCCCGAAGACCTTTTTCCCTGAACAGGATACGGGCCGTTTGATAGGGAACATCCAGGCAGACCAGAGTATCTCGTTTCAGGCGATGCGTCTTAAGTTGCAGGATTTTATGAAAATTGTGCGCGATGACAAAGATGTGGATAACGTCACAGGCTTCACCGGTGGTGCCCGAACCAACAGCGGTTCAATGTTTATTTCCCTTAAACCGCTGTCAGAACGCAGTGACACCGCACAACAGGTGATCGCCCGCTTACGAGCCAAACTGGCAAAAGAGCCAGGGGCCAGTCTGTTTTTAATGGCAGTGCAAGATATTCGTACTGGTGGGCGGCAGTCTAACGCCAGCTACCAGTATACCTTGCTGGCAGATGACCTTGGTGAGCTGCGCCAATGGGAGCCTAAAGTACGTACTGCCCTCGCTGCCCTGCCAGAACTGGCCGATATCAACTCTGATCAACAGGATAAAGGGTCAGAAATGGACCTGACATATGATCGCGAAACCATGTCGCGGTTAGGCATCTCCATCAGTGATGCAAACAACTTGTTGAACAACGCTTTCGGCCAGCGCCAGATTTCCACCATTTATCAACCTTTAAACCAATACAAGGTGGTGATGGAGGTTGCGCCGCCTTACACCCAGGATGTCAGTGCGCTGGAAAAAATGTTTGTGATTAACAATAGCGGCCAGGCGATCCCTCTTTCTTACTTCGCCAAGTGGCGGCCCGCTAATTCACCGCTGGCGGTAAATCATCAAGGGTTGTCGGCAGCTTCCACCATCTCGTTCAACCTGCCTGAGGGCGGGAACCTGTTAGAGGCGACAACCGCTATCGAGCGCACCATGACCCAGCTTGGGGTTCCGCCGACTATTCGGGGTACTTTTGCCGGCACCGCGCAACTGTTTCAGCAGACCTTGAGTTCACAACTGTTCCTGCTCTTTGCCGCCATTGCGACGGTATATATCGTGCTGGGGATGCTGTATGAAAGCTATATTCATCCGTTGACGATTCTGTCTACTTTACCCTCCGCCGGGGTCGGTGCCTTGTTGGCATTAGAACTGTTTGGGGCGCCGTTCAGCCTAATTGCCTTAATCGGTATTATGTTGCTGATTGGCATAGTGAAGAAGAATGCCATTATGATGGTGGATTTTGCACTGACAGCCCAACGTAAGGAGGGCGTCGACGCACGACAAGCGATTTTCCAGGCCAGTTTGATACGTTTCCGGCCGATTATGATGACCACTCTGGCCGCGCTGTTTGGCGCATTACCCCTGGTACTTGCCAGCGGCGATGGAGCTGAATTACGCCAACCCCTGGGCATCACCATCGTGGGTGGTTTAGTGATGAGCCAATTACTGACGCTCTATACCATACCGGTGATTTATCTGTACTTTGATCGCTTACAGATGACATTGCGCCATGGCAAGAAACTGACGCCTCTACCAGATTAACCAGCGGTTGCCTAATAGACAGCAGCAAGATGAAAGACAACGAGTATTGCTCTATGAATTTCAAGTTGCGGCTAGGCGGCAAACGAGTAAGACCCCAGGAGCATAGTCCACTATGTGACTGGGGCGCGCTCGTGCAGCCAACAACGCAGCGGTTTGAAATACGACGAGCATTGAGATGAACACCAAACAACCTACATCAGTAAAATGGCAACTATGGATTGTGGCATTCGGCTTCTTTATGCAGGCGCTGGATACCACCATCGTCAATACCGCACTGCCCTCTATGGCCGCCAGCCTGGGGGAAAACCCATTGCGCATGCAATCGGTGGTGGTTTCCTATGTGCTAACCGTCGCGGTGATGTTGCCAGCCAGCGGTTGGCTGGCAGATAGAGTAGGCGTCAAATGGGTGTTGTTCAGCGCGATTATCCTCTTCACCTTGGGTTCATTATTCTGTGCCCGTGCAGAAACGTTGAATGAACTGGTGATGTTCCGGGTCATACAAGGTATCGGCGGTGCGATGATGGTGCCCGTTGGCCGGTTGACCGTGATGAAAATTGTCCCCCGGGATCAGTATATGGCGGCGATGACCTTCGTCACTATCCCCGGGCAGATTGGGCCGTTAATGGGCCCGACGCTGGGGGGATTTTTAGTGCAATATGCCAGTTGGCACTGGATATTTCTCATCAACATTCCGGTTGGCATCATTGGGGCCATCGCGACCCTGTTATTTATGCCTAACTACCGCATGAAAACTCGCCGTTTTGATATTGGTGGTTTTATGATGTTGGCGTTCGGTATGTCTACCCTGACGCTAGCGCTTGATGGTCACAAAGGCATGGGGCTTTCCCTCACCACTATCGCCATGTTGGTTGTGGGCGGTTGTGTCGCCTTGATGAGCTACTGGTGGCATGCTAAAGGCAACAGTCGGGCGCTGTTTCCGCTGCGGCTGTTTAAAACACCCACCTATCGAATCGGTCTGAACAGTAGCCTGTTAGCACGTATTGGCAGCGGGATGATACCCTTTATGACCCCACTGTTTCTCCAGGTCGGTATGGGGTTCTCACCTTTTCATGCTGGGCTGATGATGATCCCGATGATTATCGGCAGTATGGGGATGAAGCGGATTGTGGTGCGGGTCGTCAACCGTTTGGGTTATCGTCATGTGCTGATCGCCACCACCCTAATGCTGGCCTTCATCACCTTGTGTTTGCCGTTAATCGCCATGCTTGGCTGGTTTTATCTGCTACCGGTGTTTCTATTCTGCCAAGGGATGGTCAGCGCCCTGCGTTTCTCTGCCATGAATACCCTGACTCTGAAAGATCTGCCCAATCGCCTGGCCAGCAGTGGCAATAGCCTGCTGTCCATGGTGATGCAACTCTCCATGAGCCTGGGCGTCAGTATTTCAGGTATTCTGGTGGGCAGCTTTGCTCACCACCAGGTGGTTGCCAACAGTCCCGAAATCCACCAAGCCTTTATTTATAGCTATGGTTGTATGGCACTGATTATAGCGCTGGCCGCACTGGCTTTCGCCCGGGTACCCGCCGATACCACCGTTAACCGCCAGTTGAACAGCCGCTCAACGAGGACACCATGAAAATTGGCATCACCGGAAAGCTGTTTATGGGGATCTTAGCCACCTGTATGTTGGTGTTGATCACCATGCATTGGGGCGTTCGTATCAGCTTTGAACGTGGTTTTATCGACTACATCAAGCGCGGAAATGAACAACGCCTGACCCTGCTCAGTTACGCCCTGGAAGATCAATATCACCTCCACGGTAGTTGGGCATTCCTGCGCAATAAAGATCAATCGGTATACCAGATTATGCGCGCGTTTCAGCAAAATAGTGACAACAGTAGCAACCTGCCACCACAAGGTTGGCGAACTCAGTTCTGGGTCGTGGATAGTCAGTATCAGCGCTTAATCGGTCACTCAGGGCAGATTCCCAAAGATAGCCCCCGTTACCCGATCCGTTACAACGATCAGATCGTCGGTTGGGTCATCGCCACGCCCATCGAACGGATGACGCGCGATGCAGATATCAACTTTGATCGTCAACAGCAGCGCACCAGTTGGCTTATCGTTGGGCTCTCGACCTTGCTGGCTGCAGCAGTGACCTGGTTGATGTCTCGTGGCTTGTTGGCTCCCGTCAAACGGTTGGTGTCGGGAACACACCAATTGGCTGCAGGTGATTTCAGCACCCGCGTCACCGTAAACAGCCAGGACGAATTAGGCCGCTTGGCACAAGACTTCAACCAGCTGGCCATCTCATTAGAGAATAACGAAAAAATGCGGCGGGAATTTATGGCCGATATCTCCCATGAGTTACGCACCCCATTAGCGGTGCTGCGTGGGGAACTGGAAGCATTACAGGATGGTGTTCGCCAGCCAACCCCCGCGTCACTAAGCTCACTGCAAGCAGAGGTATCCACGCTAACCAAACTGGTGGATGACCTATACCAGCTTTCTCTTTCCGATCGCGGTGCCCTTGCCTACCGTAAATTACCCGTCGACGGTGTGCATTTGGTGCAAATCGCCGTGGCGGCCTTCCGTGAACGCTTTCAGGCCAAACAGTTGCAAATCATCACCCATCTGCCCACCGAGGCCCCGCTGTTTGGTGATCCAGACCGCCTTAATCAGTTATTCAACAACTTGCTGGAAAATAGCCTGCGCTATACCGATGCGGGCGGCAAACTGGAGATCACCATTGAATGCTTGCCAGGATGGGTACGGATGTCTTGGCAAGACAGCGCACCAGGGATGAGAGATCAACAACTGGCGCGTATCTTTGAACGTTTTTACCGCGCGGAAGGATCCCGTAACCGTGCCAGTGGCGGTTCTGGGTTAGGACTCGCCATTTGCCAGAATATTGTCGAAGCCCACGGGGGAAAGATAAATGCACAACACTCGCCTTTCGGTGGTGTGGGCATTACAGTAGACCTTCCCTATACCGGTGAATAACAAGGTATCCGAATGGAAAACACAACGCTGCCACAGCAGATCATGATTGTGGAAGATGAACCCAAACTGGGTCAATTACTGGTGGATTATCTGCAAGCCGCTGGCTATGACACCTGCTGGCTGACCCATGGCAGTGAAGTGGTGCCCGCTGTGCATCAACATCCCCCCGCCCTCATCTTGTTGGATTTAATGCTCCCGGGTTGTGATGGCTTAACTATCTGCCGCGAGTTACGCCGTTTTACTGATATTCCAGTGGTTATGGTGACGGCCAAAATTGAAGAGATTGATCGCCTGCTGGGGCTGGAGATCGGAGCGGATGACTATATCTGCAAACCCTACAGCCCCCGTGAAGTGGTTGCCCGGGTGAAAACCATTTTGCGCCGCTGCCACCGACCATTGGCCCCTCCAGAAGCTGACGCCCTGCTACATATTGATGAAACCCGTTTTCAGGCCAGTTATCAGGGGCATATCCTGGATCTGACCCCGGTAGAATTCCGCTTGCTAAAAACCTTGGCTTGCCACCCCGGCAAAGTATTTTCACGCGAGCAGTTGCTAAACAATCTGTACGATGATTACCGTGTGGTTACTGACCGCACCACCGACAGCCATATCAAAAACCTGCGCCGCAAGCTGGAACAGATCGACAGTGAGAAAGCCTTTATCCGTTCGGTATACGGTATGGGCTACCGTTGGGAAGCGGAACCGTGCAGCCTATCATGATGGCTAATGACATGCCCTGGCTTTATCTTCAAGCCCCCAGCCGTAGATGCTCATCTTGGTTCCACTTGCTGGTGCCAAATAATTCACTAGAATGGGCGCGGGTTAACAGATAATTTTTTATTTCTGTGCGCTGTAACACATTACCATTGTGATGCAACGCTCCTTTTCAGTCGATTGACTACACTTACTTTCACTTGTTTTGTTGCAACCAGCAGGAGAAGGAAGATGGCAAACGGTCGCTATGAACTTAAGAAATCCAGTAACGGGCAGTATCACTTTGTGCTTAAAGCCAGTAATGGTGAGGTTATTCTTTCCAGTGAAAGGTATGCCAGCAAAGCATCCGCAGAAAATGGCATTGTTTCGGTGCAGACCAACTCCCCTCTTAAAGCCCAGTTCGAAATAAAAATCAGTAACGACAACAAACCCTATTTTGTATTAAAAGCCCAAAATCAGCAGGTGATTGGTACCAGCCCGATGTACAGTTCTGAACTTGCAATACAAGACGCGCTTCAATCTGCGGTGCTTTATGGCCCTTCCAGCGAAGTATACGATTTAAGTATTTAAGTCTTATGCCGTTCATGCACCATGAACGCGAGTGAACTGCATAGCAGCGATATCCGCTTTATTCTTCAAGCGGCTGTGGTGTTGGCTACGTCTAAATACTCGGCTATTCCTGAGCCTCCCCCCTAGCGGGGCACTACAAACCACCTGAATTATTTTGAGTATCTCGCGGAATTATTGCCGGTAGTTGCTGATTTCTTACCAGAGTGCCGCTACAATCCCCTGCTTTTGCTGCACCACCCGGTGGTGCAGTGCTGACCTGAAATCAGACCGAGAACCATTACTATGTCCACACCTGAATCGTCCACACCTGAATTGTCCACACCTGAATCGTTTATACCTGGGTCGTTTACACCTGAACTGCTCTCTCCAGCGGGAACGCTGAAAAACATGCGCTACGCTTTTGCCTACGGTGCTGATGCCGTCTATGCTGGCCAGCCACGCTACAGCCTGCGAGTGCGTAATAACGAATTTAACCACGAGAACCTGGCACAAGGCATTAATGAAGCCCATGCGCTGGGTAAAAAATTCTATGTGGTGGTGAATATCGCCCCACATAATGCCAAACTGAAAACCTTCCTGCGCGACCTAAAACCGGTGATTGCAATGGGGCCAGATGCGCTGATCATGTCTGACCCGGGTTTGATCATGATGGTGCGTGAAGCCTTCCCACAAGTGGACATCCATCTCTCAGTACAGGCAAATGCCGTCAACTGGGCTACGGTAAAATTCTGGCAACAGATGGGGTTAACGCGCGTTATCCTATCGCGGGAATTATCACTGGATGAGATTGCCGAGATCCGCAGCCAAGTGCCGGAAATGGAACTTGAAATTTTTGTCCATGGCGCATTATGTATGGCCTATTCGGGCCGCTGCCTGCTTTCTGGCTATATCAACAAACGTGACCCTAATCAGGGCACCTGTACCAATGCCTGCCGTTGGCAGTACAAGACCGAAGAGGGTAAAGAAGACGATAGCGGCAATATTGTGCATCTGCATGAACCTATTGCGGTACAACAAGTTGAACCCACTCTGGGGGTTGGCGCCCCCACGGATAAGCTATTTATGCTGTCTGAGGTACAAAAACCCGGCGAGTATATGAGTGCATTTGAGGATGAACACGGCACCTATATCATGAATTCAAAAGATTTGCGTGCCATTCAGCATGTGGAGCGCCTCACCCAGTTAGGGGTACATTCACTGAAAATAGAAGGCCGCACCAAATCCTTCTACTACTGTGCCCGTACCGCGCAGGTTTATCGCCGTGCTATTGATGATGCCGCTGCGGGCAAACCGTTTGACCCCAGCCTACTCACCACGCTGGAAGGGCTAGCACACCGTGGCTATACCGAGGGATTCCTGCGCCGCCATACCCATGACAGCCACCAAAATTATGATTATGGTGCTTCGATTTCTGAGCGTCAGCAATTTGTTGGGGAATTTACCGGTGTCCGCCGTGATGGTTGGGCTGAAGTCGATGTGAAAAATAAATTCTTGCTCGGTGACAGTGTGGAAATGATGACGCCAACCGGGAACATCGTATTCACACTGGATAAAATGCAAAACAAGAAAGGCGAAGCCATCGAGAGCGCACCCGGTAACGGTCATATCGTTTATTTGGCGATCCCAGAAGATGTCGACATCAATTATGCATTACTAATCCGTAACTTACCGACAAGCAATAGCATAACTAATTGATAATATTTATATTTTATAAAAATCCTTTTTTATCGCCCCTCACTGGGGCGTTTTTTAGCAAATATTAGAATCAGATCACATCAATTAGAGAGTGAATTGGTTATTATCATCACGCTTAAAAATAAGAACGAAAATATTTGCATAGCAATAATAGGAACCACCTCCTTAGCCAGTCCAATCTCCCTTGGGCTGGCCTTTTCTTTTTTACTTCCTTTAAAAATATTTAAATTAAATAAATCCGTAATCTGCCCGCGAATTCAGATAATAAGCGCAACACTCGGTAATCATGGTGAGGTGGGAGTTAGCTGCTGATAAGCTATCCTGCTCATCTGACCAAAGATGAGCAAGTAACCATGGACTACCAGCAGAACAATTGCCCATGAGATGTCTGCTTCTGGCACAAGCTGTGTAAAAACCGCTGATCGTTTTTCGGTCTAATCAATGAATTTATATGATCGACTATTCTCGACAAACCCGTGTGGCAATCTTATATTTCTAATAAAATGAGAAATATAGAAATGAACGTCACAGGAGTTTATATGGCCCTCCACATTAAAGGTCAGGGCAAACATCAGGTGACGTTGCTACCTGAAGTGCTGGATGATTTTGTCACCGAGGATAACCCAGTCAGAGTTGTTGATGTATTTGTGGATGGATTACAGCTTGATGTACTTGGCTTCGAAAGCGTTAACCCAAAACAGACCGGGCGACCAGGATACCACCTCTACCAAAATGCGTTAGTGACTTTTCTTAGCTTATAGGCCAGCAGTACTGTAGCAAAACAGCACTTAGATATATACCAACACCATACGAACCGTGTGCTATCAGACTACGCTGGCGCGCTATATTAGGTTGCGGTGTCTTAGATGCAGCCAAGCCAAAACCAAATCCAGGTTGCATAATAAAGAAAGGGGCTATTACGCTGATAATGCCCATTATGAGTGCTGCCAAAAATGTGGGGTGCTCAAGCCAATCTTGCCCCATGAGATAAATAAATATCAGAGAAAAGACCACGCCAATAGCATAGTGTGCAGTCCACCCCAGAGCCTTTTCTCCGCTTACTTGTGTTGTTTGCATGATTGTATGGTGAAAAAACTTGCCACTTGGCATGTGCCCTAGCCAACGCCCGACCAACTGATAGTTGAGCGAAGGGATATTAAAAAAGCGTTTTTGCAGTAATGCCCAGAGGTCCATTACCAAGGTTGCCCCGATACCAATCAGCACTGCACGTAATAACACATCCATTTAGCGATCCTTTTTTACGCTCCTCGGAAGTGGAAAACGTAATATGTTCTGTAACACAATCTCGATTGAAAGCCAGCAGCAGTAAACTGGTGGGCTCCTTCAACCTTTGATATAATATATTTCAATTATTATATTGAATGATGAGGTAGTGAAAACAATATGTCAACACTCGATGGCGATAGTCAACGCCAAGTTCTTAACGAATTTGCAGAAGTGACACGTTCCTTGGGGAACTCGCATCGTCTGCTACTGCTTGAACATATCGCACAGGGAGAAAGACCGGTTGAAAGGCTAGCTGAACTCGCTGGTCTTACGATAGCCAATGCTTCTCAGCATCTTCAACATCTCAAACGTGCGGGGATTGTACAATCACGCCGGGAAGGGAAAAATGTCTACTACCGTTTGGGCAGTGGGCCAGTCCAGAATATCTTGACGGCGATTCGGCAATATGTGGAATACCGACATAGCGAGATCAGGTCATTCGTTACTGATATTTTCAGCCAGCGTGAACGGCTGGAATCGATTTCTCACGAAGAGCTTCTGCATCGCTTGAATGAGGGGGATATTACTCTGCTGGATGTGCGTCCCCCCGAAGAGTTCGCTTCTGGCCATCTGCCTGGAGCGGTCAATATTCCGGCCGAAGAACTAGAGGGTCGCCTATCTGAACTGCTTAAAGGACAGGAGGTGGTGGCGTATTGCCGCGGACCTTACTGCGTCCTCTCTCTCAACGCTATGAAAATCCTCCATACCAGTGGTTTTCTTGCTCGCTGCCTAGAGGATGGCTTTCCGGAGTGGAAGGCTGCCGGGCTGGAAGTGCAAACTAGCCAGTAAGCCCTCGTTTTCGCGGCTTACTAGTATAATCTTTCACGGAAACATCACTGGAACCTGATACTCAACATTATGGTTCCAGTGGTATTCAGATTATTACTGCTAATTGATCTTTTTCATTAAAATTAGCGCGCCTATCGCTGCTAGTAAATAGATGCCTCCTGCCGCGCCAAACGCCCATGCGTAGCCATTAACTACGTTTTCCTGGGTTGCCGCTACCGCTATTAATGCGGCCAGCCCCATAGTTGGACCTAACTCCATCGATGTGTTCATTACGCCGCCCGCAAGGCCCGCGTCGCGTAGGGGAACATTTGCCGTTGAAAGTACCGCACTGCCAGAAAAGGTCAAAGAAGCTCCCGCGGGGAGGATAAATAAGCCAGGAAGCAGGCCAAGCACATAGTGAGTTTGCTCATTGAGCTGCGCCAGTAAAAGCAGCCCCACAGCACCGAGTAGTAACCCAACAATTGTGATTTGCAAGGCGCCGAAGCGCATAATGAGAGCCCGGGCGGCACGATTCATAATTAGGAGTCCAACAGTATAGGGTATAAAGGCCATGGAGGTTGCAAAAGATGACCAACCGCGAAATTGTTGCAGATACAGGGAAAGTAAAAAGGTAATCAAGCCCATACCCGCAGCGGCCAGTAAAATACCAATCAGGCCAGTCATACGCATTGGGTTGAGGATAAAACCAGGGGGGAGCAGAGGAGAGCTAACATGTCGCTCGACGAGCAAGAAAGTGAAAATGAGCAGCAGGCCAGCGGCTACAGGCAGATAGACTGGCGCAGTCAGCCAAGAATATTCACCACTCATGATCAGGCCAAAGCTGAACAGCGAAATGCCACTAGTCGCCAATAGAGCACCGCTCAGATCTAGACCAGGAGAGTCGTTATCACCTAGGGGGAGCGGCTTCATCATTCTGCGTACCAAAAGCAGACCGGACAAGCTAACAACAACCGGAACAATAAACATCCACCGCCAAGACAGCCAAGTGGTGACGATGCCTGATGAAAGAAAACCAACGGCCCCCCCCAGAACCGATACTCCGCCCCAGGTTGCCATTGCATGGTTGAACTGGCCCACCTCGCGGTAGAGTTGGCGCAATAATGCCATCAGGGCTGGTGCCGTAAGCGCGGCACCGATCCCTTGCAAAAAGCGAATTGCTACTAGAAGCCAATAGGAGGAAGCAAACATGCCGCTCAGTGACGCAAGACCGAAGATAAGCATCCCCAAAGTAAACATTTTTCTTCCACTGTAACGATCAGTTAGTCGCCCACCAAACAACAGCAGGCCGCTAAAGGGCAACCCATAAGCAGCACTCACCAACACCAGTTCAGCTTGAACCAACTGGAATTCTGCGCCAATCGCTGGCAGTGGGACTCCAATCATGACAATTGTAAAAATCAACGTTGCCTGAATGGAGGCGAGAATAGCAAACACTAAAACGTTATTTTCCTCTACGGATAATGGCCGAGCCACATCTTCAGGAAGAGCCGAATCGTGTTTGTCTGTCACAAAATCATTACTCATTTTACCACCCTACTTATCATCTGTTTGCTAAGTTAACTTTCGCTAAATCAATAAGATTTACTAATGTAATTAATAAATAATTCAATTTATCAATTGAATGATGTGCTTGTTTATTTGATGTTGTCAAGATAAAAAGAAAAGTACGTATAAATTTATATTAATTTTTATTGATGGTCATCACTGGTTAACCAACATGGGCTTAGAATTATTATTCTTTTTATTTCAATAAATTGAGTTTTTTATGCGATATCTCAAGTGTTTACCTTATGATATCAAAATGTTATTAATTATGATGTTTATGCTTGACGTCATAAAACATATTAATGTATCTTTATGACAGTCAATTGATTTATTGACTATTTATCGAGGCGTGAAGTGTTCGCTTTACTTATGTGAGTGCCTTAAGAATCTCATCTATCCGATCTATGGTGTTACAACGGTATTTTTGGGGATGTTTTAATCCCTAACTTTAAGCAATTGGTACTCTTAAACGTTTTGATGGATACGTAACGTTCTCATGCTATTTTTATTGAATAATCTCAGAGGATTTTTTTATGCGAGTCATGCAGGAAGCAGCTAAAAGAATTGGTTTAAAAATTTCAGGGAAAGAAAATGACCTCATCACCAATCAGGTTGAACATTCTGTTGAAAAAAGTGTGACTAAAATAAATGAGTTACTCAATGGAAAACTACCTGTAGATGATTCAAAAACTTTTGATAAAACAGTGGAAAGAAAAGAAGATGAATCATTTCCGCTAACCGATATTCAATACGCATATTTGATTGGTCGCAATGCAGGGATGCCTCTGGGAGGGATTGCAACTCATTACTATTTTGAAATCGAAATTTTCAACCCGGACCTTCAGCGGCTGAATGCAGCCTTGAACCAAACGCTGTCACTGCATGCCATGCTGCGCGCGGAACTGACCGATAGTGGCCGTCAACGGGTTTCTACGGGCCTTGAGCATTATGAGATTGCCGTGACGGATTGCCAAGACATGGATGATAACCAATTGCAGGAATTTATTAATAGCACACGAAGTGACATGGAAACGCATTTACGTTCGTTGGCTGTTGCACCTTCTTTCGAGATTAGAGCCTCCTTATTGAATAAAAGGATGGTTCGTTTACACCTCTGTTTTGAATTGATGTTTCTTGATTTGCATAGTGTGAAAATAGTAATGAAGGATTGGTGGAGGTTCTATCAAAATCCACATGTAGTAAAATCCTCGCCGGAATTTAATTTTGGCGATTATATCGAAAGAGAAAGGCAACTTCTGCAAAGTAAGCAAGGCTGCAGAGATAAGGATTATTGGTTAAATAAAGTGGATGCGATGCCCGCAGCTCCTGAATTACCACTGTATCAGTCACCTGAATTAATTAAAAAGCCCATATTTAAAACGCTTTCACACCAGATCTCACTGGAGTTAGTCAATAAGCTCCGCCAGAGCACTACTGCACAGGGGATTACCCTGGAAACGCTCTTTCTTGGCATTTATGTTGAAACCTTGCGACAGTGGTCGCGGCGCCAGAACTTTACTCTCACTTTAACCCAGCATGCGCGGCGTAACTATTTCCCGGATGTGCAACAAAGCGTAGGGAATTATCTTCAGTCAAGCCTATTGTGTGTTAAAGACGGTAAGTCGGAGGCGTTTGGTCAGCGCTTGGTGATGTTGCAGACTGAACAGTTGGTGAACTACTGGCATTCCTCATTCAACGGGATCCAGGTTCTACGCGAAATGACGCGTCGGAGCCAGGGAGGGAGGGCGCTTTCTTTCCCGGTCGTTTTCAGCAATACCTTGAATGCGGAACTACGAGATATTGCCACCGACTATGGCTGGGAAGGAACGGCGATGGTGAAGTATAGCAGCACCCAAACGCCCGGCGTCTGGCTCGAAAATCAGTTGTTGCGTATCAATGGCGATCTGGTGATGAACTGGAACTACGTCGAAGGGTTGTTTCCGGCGGGTATGCCAGAAATGATGTTTGAGGCAGCCGTTAAACTGCTGAACGCCTGTGGCGAAAACCCGCAGATTTGGTCACAACAGGGTGCGGTGGTGGCCTTGAACACGGACGACATGCAGGAGAGACTGGCTGCCAATTCGACGGATGATGGGATGCCACCGGCGCTGTTGCAGGATCTGATCTTGCATGCTGCACGTCAGTTCCCGACCAAAACGGCGATTATTCAGGGGCAAAGAGAGGTAAGCTACGGAGAGATGGTCACCAGCGGTAACCACGTTGCCGAGCAATTGAGTGCTGCTGTAGCCATTAAACCGGGTGATATCGTTGCCGTTTCTCTGCCGCAAGGGCCGGAAATGCTGGCCGCCATTCTGGGCGTACTGTTCGCGGGCGCGGCATATGTCTCGATTGACCCACAGCTTCCTGAGCAGCGTAAAGCGCGGTTGATTGAGCGCTGTGCGGCGAAAGCCATCGTGACGCCTGCTGGCCTGGAACCAATAGATGGATTAATCAACATAGGCGTGGTCATTGATAGTGCTGCACCGATGAAGTTTCCTGCACAGGTGGCAAAACAGACATTGGATGATCTGGCCTACGTTATCTTTACCTCCGGCTCTACTGGTGAGCCAAAAGGGGTGATGATTACGCACCGCAACGCCGCTAATACGGTTTTGGATATTAATCGTCGTTTCAACGTCAATCAGCATGACCGTGTCTTCTCCGTTGCTCCAGCGGGGTTCGATCTGTCCGTTTATGATTACTTTGGGGTTCTGGGAGCCGGTGGCAGCATCCTGTTTGCTGCGGAAAATGAGGCTAACGATCCGAAAATATGGGCTGAAAAGATCACCAAACATCGGGTGACTTTGTGGAATAGCGTGCCTGCACCGATGAAAGCTTTGGTAGAACGGGCCGGTTCGCAGCTTTCTGGCAGTGCTTTGCGTCTGGTGCTGATGAGTGGAGACTGGATCCCGGTCAACCTGCCGGACCAAATCAAGGCCGCCGTCAACGGTATTGATGTGATCAGTCTGGGTGGGGCGACAGAAGGTTCAATCTGGTCAATTGTTTACCCTATCCGGAATGTAGATAGCGCCTGGAAAAGTATTCCTTACGGTAAACCATTGGCTAATCAGCAATTTCATGTGTTCAATGAATGGCTTGAACCCTGTCCCAAGTGGGTTACTGGCGAGTTGTTTATTGCGGGCGCTGGCGTGGCACAAGGCTACTTGGGCGATGCTGAAAAAACGCAGGAGAGATTTTTTAACCATCCGCTCACGGGCGAGCGGCTGTATAGAACCGGTGATTTGGGGCGCTATATTGATGAAGGGCTGATTGAGATCTTGGGACGTGAAGATAATCAGGTAAAAATTAATGGCTATCGCATCGAACTGGGTGAAATAGAGGCTTGCCTATTGGGGAATCCGCAGGCTAACCACGTCGTGATCAACGCGGTCAGCCACCCGAAAACCGGCCAAAAGCAGCTAGCTGCCTATATCGTGCCGAAGCAACAGGCCAGCGAGAACGAAAAGAGCGTGTTAGAAGGCGCACTACGCGAACTCGCTCAAGCTAATCTCCCTTCTTATATGATACCAACCTGGTTTGTGTTATTGGACAGTATGCCATTAACGGGTAATGGGAAAATAGATCGTAACGCTTTGCCCGTGCTATGGGGGGAAGCGGTGGCTGCAGCGGATAAGAGTGAACCCGCCGATGAGCTTGAGGTCCGTGTATTCACCTTATGGTCAAAACAGCTGCAACACAGTGATTTTGATGTCAATGATGGTTTTTTCGACATCGGTGGCGATTCATTGCATGCAGTGGGGCTGTTGAGCGCGGTACGCGAAACCTTCAAGGTCGGCCCGTCCAGTGAACAGGATATGATCGAGAGCCTGTTTATGAATGCCTCAGTACGTGATTTTTCGCGCATCCTTTCCAGCGTAGCGGACAAGCCTCAGGAGCAATACGCATGACTCATCCATTTAAACCGGCTCCAGAACCGGTTGATTATGATTTTATTGTGGTCGGTGGCGGGACCGCGGGTTGTGTGATGGCTTCTCGTCTTTCCGAAAGTGGCAAACACCGTGTTTTATTGCTTGAGGCGGGGCAGGATTCTGACGTTGCTCAACCTGGTAGTCCTTTGCGGGATGCTTCCCGCCTGGTTCTTGAAGGCTATAACTGGCCATACGAAGCCAACGTGCATGGGATAGAGCGATTTTCTCGTTTCGTCCAGGCAGATGATAATCAGCCGTTAGAGTGTAACCGGCGTAAAGCTTTTGGCTATCGTCTGGGGAAAGTCATGGGCGGATCGTCTGCGATTAACGGTGCCGTAGCCTTAAGGGCCTTTCCCAGCGACTTTAACCGCTGGGTAAATATGGGGTGTCGTCAATGGGCATGGTGTGACGTTTTGCCGTGGTACAAGAAGCTGGAAAATGACGTTGATCGTCCGGATTCTGCACTACACGGTCACCAAGGACCCCTCAGGTTGCGGAGACCTGCAAGGGACGACATCTTGCCATTGGAGCAAGCCTTTGCCGATATATGCCAACAGAACGGTATCGCTTTTGTTGACGATCTGAATGAGGGAGAAAGTGCGGCGGTGGGTGTCGTACCAGCCAATGTGGTGCAGGGAGCGGAAAGATACGATCTTTACCGTGCCTATCTTTCTGCGGCACGCGAGCGGGAAAACCTTCATATCCTCTCGCACATGACGGTCGAGAGAGTGCTGTTTAACGCGGGCAAGGCTGTTGGTGTCGAAGCGTCGCACGACGGGGGCTATACTACCTATCATGCCAACCAGATCGTGCTGTGCGCCGGAGCGATAGGATCTGCGGCGATCTTGCAGCGTTCCGGCGTTGGCGATGCGCGTTTATTACAACAACTTGATATTCCCGTGGTGGCCGATCTGCCTGCCGTTGGCAACCATCTGTCCGATCACGCTTCGGTTGTACTATGGGCACTCCCAAAATCTGGAAATAGCATCCAGGAAACACCGTGGCGGCAAACTGCGGCGCGCTTGAACAGCGGGTATGATGCGCAGATTGATGTGCAATTAGGATTAATGAATAACGTGGCGAGCAAGACAGTACCCGGTTTTCAGAATCGAACCGATTACCCGCGCTTGGTGGGGGCCTCTGTGATGCTGATGCGTCCCAAGGCCAGAGGTCGAGTGTTTATCCAGAGCAGGGATAGTAAGCAACTGCCGATGATCGATCTGCCTTTATCACAGGAGCCAGAAGATATCGCGCGCTTGGTCGGGGGTGTACGTCAAATGTGGCGGTTGATCAATCACCCGGAGCTTGCGGCATATCTCGACGGTATCCAGTTCTGGTCTGAGGCGATGATCAACAATGATGAGGTTATGCATAATGCCATCAAAAATCTGCTCAGCCCCGGCTGGCATGCCTCTGGTACGGTACGGATGGGATGTGCGAGCGATCCGCAGACCGCAGCGGATGAACAGGGTAACCTGCACGGCCTGAGCCAAATCGCCGTTGCAGATGCTTCACTCTTCCCTTGTATCCCCTCTATGCCCACGAACCTCACTACCGTGATGGTCGCTGAGCGTATCGCCTCTTTCTTACTGCGGAGCCATATATGAATTCGTCTGCGCCCAAGCGCGTTATTTATGCCTTCCCACACGCAGGCGCCAGTTCGAGCGTCTATCGTGCTTGGCTTGGCCGCTTCAAAGGGGATGCCAATCTGGTGTTCAAGCCGATCGAGATACCTGGCCGTGACGTGCTGAGCCGTGAAAAGGTGATCGACAATCTGCCGTTGTTGGTCAATCGGATCTGCGCCGATATCCATGCGGACTTTGCCTTGCGCCAGCAGGCTGGGATGACCGAGTGGGTGACGTTTGGTCATAGTTTTGGTGGCGTGCTGAGTTTTATCGTGAGTGCGGCGTTGGCGGAAAACTATGCTATGCGCCCGCTGTTTTCCGTGATTTCAGGCTCTATCGCACCGAGCGTACAGGCGGACGATGACCGACATTTGTGGACGGACGATCAAATCATTTCAAAAATGCGTGCGGATAATGGGACACCAGAGAGCATTCTCAATGAGCCCGCCTTCGCCCGCAAGCTGGTGACCTCGCTCCGTACCGATTATATCTTGCGCCATCAGTTCCTGGCGTTTGTGGATAAAAAAGTGTCGCAACCCTTGGACGTTATCTCAGCGGATCAAGATGAACATGTCACTGAAGAAATGCAAGCAGCGTGGCGGAACCACACGTTTGCTACCACCCAACTACACCCTATCGAAGGGGGCCATTTCGCTATTTATAACTATTTTGACCTGGTAAAGGCGCTATTTTCGCAGGTACCCGAGAATCAGGCATTGGTTGAGGAATTTTTCTGAGGATATTATGGAAAACAAAGAGTTAACACAGTTTCGACTCGCTTGCCGTGATTTCCTGGCGCGTGAGGCTAAACCCTTTCTGTCTGAGTGGGAAACTAACGGCCTGATCGGGCGTGATTTTTGGCGCCACGCGGGTGAAGTGGGGTTATTGGGATTGGGCGTTGCCCGTGAATTGGGCGGCCAGCAGAAGCCTGATTATCACTATGCTGCTGTCCTGACGGAGGAGTTAATTCGCGCCGAGATGACCGCGCCAGTCATTATCTCTCATAATGATGTGATCGCCAGTTATATAGACAGCCACGGTACCGATGAGCAGAAAGCTCGCTGGCTACCAGGGTTGTGCAGCGGTGAACTTATTGCGGCGATCGCCATTACCGAACCCAATGGTGGATCGGATTCGGCAGATCTTGAGACGACCGCGGTAAAGCAAGGGCAGCACTATATTGTAAATGGTCATAAAAGCTATATCACCAATGGGGTTAATGCCGATCTTATTCTGACCGCGGTAAGAACCTCAGAGGCGTCACGTGGGCAGGGCACCAGTTTGCTGATCGTTGAACGAAACACCCCGGGTTTTGAGCGCGGGCCATTGCTGAAAAAAATAGGTTGGCATGCTAGTGATACCGCCGATCTTCATTTCACCGCTTGTCGGATTCCCTGCGAAAATCTTATTGGTCGCGAGAATATTGGCAACCTCTATTTTATGGGAGGGATGCCACGAGAAAGATTGAGCATTGCGACCGTTGCCGTTGCCACAGCGGAATATCTACTTGAAAAAACGCTGGTATGGGTAAAGCACCGTAAGGCTTTCGGGCAGCCTATCGGATCGTTTCAAGCGAATAGATTTATGCTGGCGGAGCTGGACACGGAAGTAAAAATAGCCAGGGTGTATTTAAATGATGCCATCGCTCGCTTTAACCTGAAAAGCCTCAGCGTGGTTGATGCGGCAAGAATTAAACTCTGGACTACCGAGCTTCAGATAAAAGTGGCTGACCGCTGTTTGCAGTTGCATGGAGGGGCTGGTTATATGAGTGATTCATATATAGGTAAATCCTGGGCAAATAGCCGGGTGCAAACTATTTATGGCGGCACGAGTGAAGTGCTTAAGGAATTTATTAGCAAGTCTATGGGGTTGTAAACTAAGTTATTCATCCGGTCAGGAGATAATATGAGTAAAATAACCGAACGCCCTGAAAGCCAATTTCAGGTCAGAATCGCTACACCCGAAACATGGCAGGTGGTGGTGGAAATGGCACGTCGGGAGCACTGGGATCTTGGGGAAGGAGACGCGAGTCGTTTCCTTAATGTAGATGCGCCGGGTTTTTATATCGGTTATTGGCAAGATAGGCCGATTGCTTCGATATCTGTTGTGAACCACGCGCAAAATTACGCACATCTCGGTCATTATATTGTTAATCCCGATTTTCGCGGTCAAGGGCTTGGTTTGGCGGTTTGGAGTATCGCGATTGAACATGCTGAAGGGCGCTGTATTGGCCTGGATGGCATGCCCGCCCAAGAGGCCAATTATCAGAAGTTTGGATTCAAAACACATTATCACACGTTCCGCATGGTGGGGGCGGCGACTAAAAACATTGTCGAACTACACAATATCGAACTCGTCGATCAAAAAAATATTACATCGGTGATTGATTATGACGCGAGTTTCATCGGGTATTCTCGTGCCGGGTTACTTGCCGAGTGGTTTTTCGGCCAAGGGCGAAAAGGCCTTCTGCTAGTTGGTAATAAAGGGATTGAAGGCGTTATTGGTTTACGTCCCTCCGATGATGGGTATCGAGTTGGGCCTTTCTATGCCGCTAATGAGAAAAGTATGGAAGCACTGATGTTGGCTGCGATGAATGAGATACCGCAGCAGACGAATGTCACGCTAGATATTCCAGAACATGCCCAGCAGACCATCGCATTTGCCCGCTCTTTAGGATTCAAAACGTTGTTTCATACTTGCCGGATGTATCGTGGGGAACCGCCTCTAGATTATCAGCCAGGAATTAATGCCCTGGCTTCTCTGGAATTAGGTTGAGTTATCAATTCGTCTGAATCATCACCAATTAACTTTGCTGGAGTACTTATGTCAGAAAATACACCAACTTTATTTGAATGGATGGGTGGAAGAGAGGTTCTGCTAAAACTCATGAAGATCTTTTACGCCAAGGTTGAAAAGGATGAGTTATTAGCGCCAATGTTTGCTCACATGGCGAGTGACCACCCGGAGCATGTCGCTATCTGGCTGGAAGAGGTTCTGGGTGGGGAGGCTAATTACACGGCTCATCGAGGCGGGTTTAAGGGCATGGTTTCCAAGCATCGCGGCAGGAGTATCCATCCGGAGCAGCGTCAGCGTTGGGTGGACTTGATGATGGAGTGTGTGGACGAGGTTAACTTGCCAAACGATCCTGAGTTTCGTTCCGCATTTGCCGCTTATATTGAGTGGGGATCGCGTCGTGCCCAGGCGAATTCACAACCTAAAGCGCCACGCCCTAAGCGGGAAACGATTAAGAAGTGGGGCTGGGGTGAAGCACCTCCAGGTACGCTGTAATTCCTGATGGGACTTGATGCATGAAAGTAGAGGCTGCGGCTTTTACTTTCATAGCTACGGCTATTAACGAGAGCTTTGTATGGAGCACGATCATGACGGAGAAGAAGCGGATTTTAATTGGTGCCACTGGCTCGGTGGATATCACTTATCTTCCTGAGTATCTGAAGGCGATTAAAAAGAATATTCACTGTTCATTAACCGTGTTGATGACTCGGCAAGCTGAGCAGTTTATCCCCGCGGAAACGCTCAGGCTGTGGGCTGACCGTGTGATTGCGGGTGAAAAACCTGCTGATTGGCCTAGCGACAAACCTTCAAAGATTGTTGCTGACCATGACATTATGGCGGTATTGCCTGCAACGGCGAATACGCTGGCCTCGGTCGCACAAGGTGCTGCGCCAAATCGCTTGACCACGGTAGTGCTTGCTGCGGATTTTCCGGTGTTGTTCTTCCCGGTAATGGGGGCCGTGATGTGGGGGAAAGCTGCTGTAAGACGCAATGTTAACCAACTGCGCGAGGACGGTTATGAAATGATTCAACCTGTTTGGCATGAAAACTATGATACTGCGTTACAGCGCATGGTGGGCCATCCATCTTTGCCCTCGGTAGATGATGTGGTGAAGTTGTTAACTGCTCGGCTTATATAAAACACTGCAAAATGGAATGGAAGCGATGATTACACAAGTGGCTCTGTCGGACTATGGGTAAGTAAATTGCCAATCTTTTCGATCGGCGATTAGTATTCTGGAACATGACCTCAGCCCGATGGGACCATGGGGGAATTATCTCCCACCCTTCTACTTTGGTGAGTGAAAAACAAGGTTGAGTGGTACAATGACGATATCGAAACACTGCTGTATATTAAGAGGATTGCGGCCTTAATATACCCGTGATTAATGAAGATGCTTGATTTTGTTCACGAAGAGGATCAAGCTGACCGACATGAAAATACATCTGACTTCTGAACAACGAATAGCGCTCTAAATGCTGCACAAAAGCAGTAGGGATTGTTGCATGCGTGACAGAATTCGATGTGTACTTCTCGCCGCTGATGACTGGACTACTGCCATGATCGCCAAGTCCCAGTTGATTGATGAAACAACGGTTCGCCGTCATATCCATGACTGGCTTGATGATGAAAAACTCAAGCTCGAAAATGGCCAGGGAGGGAGCACACTTTGCTTGTTATTTAACCAAAGAATAACTGAGCCCGATAATTGTCATCCCAACTTGCCTTTTTAGCTTGTTTCTCTGACTCGGCGCACCACAATTGCTCTGTTTTATGATGTTCAGAACAAACCGCCGGAATAGCGCCATATTCTCGACCACATCCTCCATCGCTATTCTGGAGGCATCTTCATTGAACACCACATCAAGAATGTAATGCTGGCTGTTCTCGATCTGCCAGTGTTGACGAATATAGTGCCTGAGCAGCTTGTGTTTGGGGGATAATGAGCTGACATAGTAGGCGGTCTCTACCGTTCCTTTTCCGTTGGCGCTGCGGTGACGCTCAACGGCGATGATGCTGCGGATTGTCGGCCATGGCCACTCTCTTTGTGCTCGACGATTATCTTCTCTTTCTGTGCGTCAAAGAGTGCCTGAAATTGCGATTGAACGGCTTGATACAGTTTCGGTTGGTTCTTATTTACCTGAACCACCACATGCGCCTTCTTCTCGCTGATTTTCTCCAGCGTCTCACGCTGACAATGAAAGGCATCAAGCGTCACAACGGCGCCTTTGAGCTCAAGAATTTCCAGTATTTCTTTAACCGTTTCGAGTTCCCCTTTCTTATTCAGGGTTGTTTTCTGGCTTAAAACCAAACCATTTTCGGTATCGTAGGCTGTGACCAGTTGCAGAGCTTCGGCGGCATTTCTACGGTAGGAGGCGCGTAACACCTTGCCGTCAAAGGCAATTACTGGTTTGCCCTGATGGGTGCGCTGTTCATTGACCCAGCAAAGCAACGCTTCAAGCAGGGTATCGATGACAATGCAGCGCAAAATGCGGGCAATGGTGTGACGGCGCGGTATACCGTTGGCAAAAGGTCGATACTGACGGAGCCAATCGGCCTTTGAATTGCCATAGGTCTCTATGTCCCGCCAGCCTTCGGCACCACTCATGATTGTAACGGTCAACAAAAACCAGACACTGATTTAGGCACATTGCTGTAGTCGGCGCTCATACTCATCCGGCGATATGTTTCCCAGCCGATAATGCCGTCTTTTCAGATTATAAAAACTGTCGATATAATCAATGACGTCTGCAATACCCTGATTTCGGGTTTCATAACGACGATAGTTAACTCTTTCCGCTTTCAGGCTGCGGAAAAACCTTTCTGTAACGGCATTATCCAGACAGTTACCTTTACAACTTATGCTACCTATCACATCAAGTTCCTGCTGGCAGGACTGGAACTGCGCACTGGTATATTGTGCTCCTTGGTCGCTATGGAACACCACGGAGCGTGTTGGTCGTCGTTTACTTACCGCCAGCCTTAAGGCCCGGATAGTCAGGGTGCTGTCTGGTTTGTCTGAGAACGCCCAACTGACTATTTTTCTTGAGCATAAGTCCATAACGATAGCCAGATATAACCACCCCTGAGCGGTACGCAGATAGGTAATATCACCCGACCACCAGGTATTCAGTGCCTCTGGATTAAACTGCCGATTCAGTAAAATAGCGGCCACTACAGCAGGTTTTCCACCGCGCGGGTAGCGATGACGCCCGGGACGTTTAGCAACCAGCAGCAGTGATTTCATTATCTGGCGAATGCGGTATCTGCCTACGTTAAAACCCTGTTCCCTTAACTCAATGCACATTCGCCGACTGCCATATGTAGCATCCATTTCAGCATGAATATGCTTAGTCGCCGTGTGCAACATAAGAACATCGGGTTTAATTATTGGCCGACGACTCCGCGCATAAAACACGTTGTGCGTGAGCGATAAGCAGCGGCATACCTGCTGGATATTGGCACCGGCCTTCTTCAGCTTCACCGCGACTTTTTGTCGTTGTTCATTTCCATGGCGAAGAAGGCCAAAGCTTTTTTTAACAGGTCATTGTCGCTTTGCAACTGCCGTACCTGCTTTTCAAGCTCTTGTATCCGCCGTTGTTCCGGTGTTATAGCACTGGCTATTGGTGTATCCCCGAGGATCTCACCGCGATATTGCCGCAGCCAACGCTGTAAGGTTGAAAGTCCAATATTCATTGTTTCAGCGGCCTGGTTCACTGGATCGTTATGTTGAATAACCAGATTGACACATTCCTGTTTGAACTCATGGGTAAACGTTTTTCTTCGCATTTTCACCTCGTTAGTGTTGCTCATTATATCTCTAACAAAGTGTCCGGAATGATTACATCATTACAAACGCGAAGGAACATATCAAAGCCATCAGTTAGCTTGTATTCCTTCTCAAGGGGTTTGGCATTTTTTGCTTTAATATCAGTCAGTGACATGAAAACACTCCCTCGTTTGTTGGTAAAAGGGAGATCGAACCAGCATTACCAGCATTTTTACCATCAAAATGATATGGCTTCGAGTGGTTTTTAGTGAACGAGGGCGAACGACTGAGCGGGGATAACCAATTGATAGAAATGCAGAAAGCAGACGTTAGTGAACGTCTGCCTCCCTTAATTTGGCTCCTCTGACTGGACTCGAACCAGTGACATACGGATTAACAGTCCGCCGTTCTACCGACTGAACTACAGAGGAATCGTGTGAACGGCAAGAATCATAACGGGGTGCCGCAAGGAAGTCAAAGGAGGATTATGCATTCTGTGATTGTTTGCTTAAAGAATGCGCAACCCATTGAAGTTTTAACAGATTTAGCCTGTTAAATCCCACTTTGAAATCCATTGATAACCGGATCAGAGTAGCTCGCTGCTGTCCGCAGAGCGATAAATACGCTGTGGTCTGCCCACCTTGCCGTAAATAATTTCTGCGACCAATTGATGACTGGCGGTGAAAAACTCCAGGTAACGACGGGCCGTGGTGCGGCTCAGGCCGATTTGCTGTGCGACGCTCTCTGCGGTATGGCGCGCTTGTGGATCGTCAAATAAGGTACGTATTTTCATTAAGGTCAGTCTATCGATACCGGTGGGTAAGGAGATTTGTTCACCACCGCGTGCATAGGTATTAAACATCTCGTCAATGCGGCGTTGGTTGAGCCGTGCTTTGTCTTTTAGCGCCTCGCGCAGTTGGCTAAAGCGCTGTAGGGTTTGGGCTAACCGATCATAGGCCAGCGGTTTGATCAGATAGTCAAAAACGCCATGGCGCAGTGCTTCTGCCACGGTATCCATATCACTGGCGGCAGTAATAAACACAATCCCCCCCTCGAAGCCTTGCAGCGTTAATTCACGCAGCAATTCAATCCCTTGACCATCAGGCAAAAAGTTATCCAGCAGGATCATGTCAGGTTTGAAACGTTCGGTCATCATGCGTGCTTGCGCCAGTGTGCCCGCCAGCCAGATCTGCCGGCAGCCCCCATGTTGCTTGATAAACTCCGCATGCATTTCTGCCAGTGGGGTTTCATCTTCTACGATCAGAATGTTAAGCCATTCCATTTTCACTTCCTACAGCTTGAATTATTTAACGGATACTGATTAAACGCGATTTAATTAAACACTACCGCCTCAGTAAAAACAATAAAAATAATTAAGTAAATAAAAACCATTAAACAATTTATATACACTGGAGGGTTTGTGAAATAGGTCAATAATTAAGGCCATTTTTATGTTTAACATAGCCCTATTAGCTCTTTTTTAAATTATTACCATTCTGCTTGCACACTATATCAGCAGCGGGGATTTATCTCGTGACTGGGCAGGATAGGGTAGATGGGACTTGTTAGCTTGCTACCTAATGCGGTTTGATTTTTAAAGTAGTTAACGCATTGGAAATCAATGCTTTGTTTTAAAAGGGTTATTTAATTTTCTTGCTGTTAGTTAACATTCTTATTGTATTTTAATTGTTATTTTCAGGTTATTTTAGAGAGACCAGTATGTTAGGTGATACCCTATTTAATCGAGTGAAAAGATCAGATCACAAAAATATAACGGCAATTAATGCTTTCTTACGCAGTAACGATCTGAATATTGACACCACGGTGGAGGTTTTTATTACCGTGACACAAGGCGAACAATTAGTTGCCTGCGGGGGTATTGCCGAAAATATTATCAAATGTGTTGCCATCAGCCCGCAGATGCGGGGTGAAGGGTTGGCACTGTCACTGGCAACCGAGTTGGTTAATCTGGCCTATGAGCGCCATCACACCCAGTTGTTTATCTATACCAAAGTGCAAAATGAGGCGTTATTTCGCCAATGCGGCTTTTACCCAATAGCCAGTGTGCCAGGCATTGTGGTGCTGATGGAAAATAGTCCGTGCCGCCTGAAACGTTATGCCACGCAACTGGCCAAGTTGCGCCAGCCGGGGGATACCATCGGCAGTATCGTGATGAATGCCAATCCTTTTACCCGTGGTCACCAATATTTGATAAGGGAAGCCGCAGCCCGTTGTGACTGGCTCCACCTGTTTCTGGTAAAGGAGAATACCTCTCGCTTCCCCTATGAAGATCGCCGAGACCTGGTATTGAAAGGCACCGAGGGGATTGAAAACCTGACGGTGCATGAAGGCTCACAGTACGTTATCTCTCGGGCCACCTTTCCTTGTTATTTCATCAAAGAACAAGGGGTTGCCGATGATTGTTACACCGAAATCGATCTGAAAATATTCCGCCAGTATCTGGCCCCAGCGTTAGGGATTACCCACCGCTTTGTTGGCAATGAGCCATTTTGTGCCGTGACGGCGAAATACAACCGCGATATGCGCTACTGGTTAGAAACCCCCACCTTGCCGAGTCCAGCTATCGAGCTGCTAGAGATCGAACGCCTGCAATATCAAGGTACCGCGATCTCCGCTTCCTGGGTGCGCAAGCTACTGGCAGCGGGGGACTTTCACGCCGCAGCGCCATTGGTGCCAAAAGATACCTTGTACTACTTGCAGGATCTGCAGACACAGCGGCGCTCAACGGTAACAGAACAAAAAATTGAATCTGCTTAATCAGGTGAAGAATGAAAATAATCCGAGAGGCCATGGCCGGTACGTTGGAATCCAGTGATGTGATGGTTCGCATCGCCCCAGCAGAAGGCCCCGCACATGACTTGCTGATTGCCAGCAGTGTGGAAAAACAGTTTGGTGACGCCATTCGCCGCACCTTGTTGCAAGTGTTGCAGCAATACAACGTGCCGCCAGTCCAGGTCATGGTTGATGACAAAGGTGCGCTGGATTGTGTGCTGCGTGCGCGGTTGGAAACGGCATTAATGCGCGCCAGTGACACCGCCAGCCTGCCATGGGGGGATCGCCATGAAAACGCTGAATAAACACCGTATGCGCCGAAGCATGTTGTTTGTGCCAGGTGCCAATGCGGCGATGGTCAGTAACGCATTTATCTATCAGGCGGATGCCCTGATGTTCGACCTTGAGGACTCGGTGATCCTGCGTGAGAAAGATGCCGCTCGTCGCCTGGTCTATCACGCACTGCAACACCCGCTGTATCAGGAAGTGGAAACCATTGTGCGGGTTAACGCGCTGGATTCTGCCTATGGTGTGGCTGATTTACAGGCGGTGGTGCGTGCTGGGGTGGATATCGTCCGTTTACCCAAAACCGACACGGCACAAGACGTCGTGGATATGGAGCATGAAATTGCTGCCATTGAACGTGCCTGCGGTCGCCCCGTGGGCAGTACCGGTTTGCTGGCGGCAGTAGAGTCAGCCCAAGGTATCACCAATGCGGTGGCTATTGCTCATGCATCCCCACGGTTGGTGGGCATGGCACTGGGGGCAGAAGATTATGTGCGCAATTTGCGGACCGAACGCTCGCCGGAAGGGGTAGAACTGCTATTTGCCCGCTGTTCCTTGCTACAAGCTGCCCGTGCTGCAGGTATTCAAGCCTTTGATACCGTCTATTCCGATGCCAATAACGAAGCGGGCTTCCTGCAAGAAGCGGCATTGATCAAACAGTTGGGTTTTGACGGCAAATCGCTAATTAACCCACGCCAAATTGAATTGCTGCACAACCTGTATGCCCCCACCGCTAAAGAAGTCGACCATGCCCAACGGGTGGTGGATGCGGCCGAAGCGGCAGAAAAAGAGGGGCGTGGGGTGGTTTCGCTCAATGGCAAGATGGTGGACAGCCCAGTCATCGAACGAGCCCGTCTGGTATTACAACGTGCGGCACTTTCCGGTGTGCGCGAAGAAGTGAACCGCAGCGAGGAAGCATCATGAAACTCCAACAACGCCTATCAACTCTGGATAATCTCGCGGGCATGAAGCTTTATCAGGACGTCTCCAAGGCCAACCAACAGGCGCGGAAACCACGGGGTATCAAACGTTGCGACTCGCTGGAAGAGGCTATTCGCCGCAGCGGTTTGCAAGATGGTATGACCATCTCTTTCCACCATGCATTCCGTGGTGGTGATTTAACACTCAATCAAGTGATGGAAGTGATAGCCGCCATGGGCTTTCGCAATCTGACACTGGCACCCAGCTCGTTAACCGATTGCCATGCTCCCTTGGTTGAACATATCCGCAATGGGGTGGTGAGCCGTATTTACACCTCTGGCCTGCGTGGGCCGCTGGCTGATGCTATTTCACGTGGCTTATTGAAACAGCCGGTACAGATCCATTCCCACGGTGGCCGTGTTGATCTGATTGAGTCTGGCGAATTACAGATTGATGTTGCCTTCTTGGGGGTACCTAGCTGCGATGAGTTCGGCAATGCCAACGGCTATACCGGCGAGGCCTGCTGTGGCTCGTTGGGTTATGCCAAGGTGGATGCCGCTGTGGCACGCAATGTGGTGCTGTTGACTGAGGCTATCGTGCCTTATCCACATCATCCTGCCAGCCTGGCACAAGATCAGGTGGATTTGATCGTTCAAGTGGCCCAAGTGGGGGATGCTGACAAAATCGGTGCCGATGCCACACGCATGACCTCGAACCCGCGTGAATTACTGATTGCGCGCCGTGCGGCGGAGGTGATTGTCGGCTCAGGTTACTTCACGGATGGTTTCTCTTTGCAGACCGGAACTGGCGGCGCTTCTCTGGCGGTAACCCGATTCCTGGAAGATAAGATGCGTCTGCGCGGGGTGCGTGCTGGTTTTGCTTTGGGGGGCATCACCTCCACCATGGTCGAGCTGCATGAGAAAGGGCTGATCCATAAATTACTCGATGTGCAAAGTTTTGATCGTGCGGCGGCAACCTCATTGGCGCGTAACCCTAATCATATCGAAATCAGCGCCAACCAATATGCCAACTTCAGCTCTAAAGGGGCTTCGGTTGATCGTCTCGATGTGGTGGTGCTGAGCGCGCTGGAAATTGACACCAGCTTCAATGTCAACGTCTTGACCGGTTCAGATGGCATGATCCGTGGCGCTTCGGGTGGTCACTGCGACACTGCAGCCGCGGCACGGTTGGCGATTATTGTCGCCCCGTTGGTGCGCGGCCGTATTCCAACCTTGGTGGAGCAAGTCACTACCTGTGTAACACCGGGTTCCAGCATTGACATTTTGGTTACCGATCATGGTATTGCGGTTAACACGGCACGCCCTGAGTTGGCGCAACGTCTACGTGAGGCAGGGTTGGAGGTGGTCACCATTCAATGGTTGCGGGAACGCGCCCTGATATTGACCGGTGAACCGCAGCCGATTGCCTTTACCGATAAGGTGGTGGCGGTGGTGCGCTATCGTGACGGGTCGGTCATCGATGTTGTGCATCAGGTCGCAGAGTAACGCCATGTTGCACATTGCCCCCGAATTGGCCACCAGCTACGCCATTGAGTTGCCGGAACTGCTTTCCAGCCGTGAATGCCGGCAGGCTCGGCAACAGGCGTGGTTGGCGCGCCACCAAAGCACGCTGTTGGTCTTGACGCTGGTGGTGCCCGGGGCAGTGAAAGACAGCCCAATGACGCGGCAGGTTTTCAACCTGGGGTGGCAGGCTTTACAGCACAGGTTTCAGCAACTGGCTTGGCACAGTCTACAGCAGCAAACATGGGCATTATCAACCGGGTGTGAAGGTTATCTGGCGTTGCAGGCTGATGCCTATGCAGTGAAGAAAGCCACCATTGAGCTGGAACAGCAGCAACCGGTTGGCCGCTTGTGGGATATCGACGTACTGACACCACAAGGGCAAATTTTGTCACGTTCTGATCTAGGGCTGCCAGAACGCCAGTGTTTGCTGTGTGATCAGCCAGCCAAAATCTGTGCCCGCCAACGTCTCCATAGCACTGAACAACTGCTGAATGAAATGCAAAGGAGGCTCAATGTTGCTCTCGCAATCTGAACGCTCGCCAGCACTGAACCTCTCTTCCACCAGCCAGCACTTTGCCGACAATGCCTTTCAGGCATTACTGGTGGAGGTGAATTTAACCCCGAAACCCGGTTTGGTGGATCGCCGCAATAATGGTGCCCATCGTGATATGAACCTTGGCCATTTCTACCGCAGTTCACGGGCTATTGCCCGGTGGTTACCCCATTTTGTTCGCCAGGGCGAGGCGGATGCAGGTTTGCCAGTGGAACAGCAACTGGCACGTATTCGCCCACTGGGCCTGGCTTGTGAAGCACAGATGTACCGGGCCACCGGGGGCGTTAATACCCATAAAGGCAGCGTATTTTCTTTGGGGTTGCTGTGCAGCGCATTTGGCCGTTTGCAACAGCAACAGCGGCAGATTGATAGCGCCAGCCTGTGCCAACTGGTGGCTCAGATCTGTCGTGGTTTGGTTAACCGCGAGTTGTTACATAACAACACTGGGCAAACGGCGGGCCAGCGCTTGTTCGCCGAGTTTGGTTTGAGTGGGGCGCGCGGTGAAGCTGAATCGGGCTTCCAACAGGTGATCAACGGGGCGTTGCCACAGTATCAACAAAAAATAACTGAGGGGTGCAGTGAACAGATTGCGCTGCTCGATAGCCTGCTATGGCTGATGGCCTTTAACGATGACACCAACGTCGCTTCTCGGGGCGGCATCGCCGGGTTGCGTTGGTTACAACAGTATGCACAGCAATTATTGGACCAAGGTGGGGCTGGGGCACCGCAGGGTATCGCACGCCTGCGCCAGTTTGATGCCACTTGTATTGCTCGCAACCTGAGCCCCGGTGGCAGCGCCGACTTATTGATCGTGACTTGGTTACTGGCACAACTGCCACAGCCACCACAGCCACCTATTTATACCCAATTGGATTGAGAAAAATAACAAAGCTTCAGGAGAGTGTGTATGTCGGAAACCAAAGAGAAAATATGGAAAGCACTGGCCCCGTTAGTGGTGCTTGCGGTGCTACTATTGATACCCACGCCGGAGGGGATGCCGCCACAAGCCTGGCGTTATTTCGCCATCTTTGTGGCGATGATTGTCGGTATGATCCTGGAGCCCATCCCAGCAACGGCAATCAGCTTTATTGCGGTGACGGTCAGTGTGCTGAGCTCCAACTGGGTGCTGTTCGGGGCGGAAGAACTGGCTAACCCGGGGTTTAAGGCCGGTAAAGAGGCGCTGAAGTGGGGGCTGGCTGGGTTCTCCAGCACCACCGTTTGGCTGGTGTTTGGCGCTTTTATCTTTGCCTTGGGCTATGAAGCCACCGGGTTGGGGCGGCGCATTGCCCTGTTCCTGGTAAAATTTATGGGTAAACGCACCCTGACGTTGGGTTACGCCGTGGTGATTATCGATATCCTGCTGGCACCTTTTACCCCATCGAACACCGCGCGTACCGGGGGAACGGTATTCCCGGTGGTGAAAAACTTACCGCCGTTGTTCGACTCTTTCCCTAATGATCCCTCTTCACGCCGCATTGGCGGCTACCTGATGTGGATGATGGTGGTTGGTACCAGTATCAGTTCCTCGATGTTTATTACCGGTGCGGCACCGAACGTTTTAGGTATTGAGTTCGTGAGCAAAATTGCCGGGGTAAATATCAGTTGGATGCAATGGTTCTTGGCTTTCCTGCCAGTGGGGCTGTTGTTGCTGATCATTGCGCCGTTGATTTCCTACTACTTGTATAAGCCAGAAGTGACTCACAGTAATGAAGTGGCCAGTTGGGCGGACACGGCACTGGGGGAGATGGGCAAACTGACGGGTAAAGAATATACCCTGATTGGTCTGGTACTTCTTAGCCTGAGTCTGTGGGTATTTGGTGGTCATTTGGTCGACGCCACAGCCGTGTGTTTGCTGGCGGTTTCACTGATGCTGGCACTGAGAGTGGTGAGTTGGCAGGCGATTACCAAGTATTCCAGTGCCTGGAATACCTTGGTTAACCTGGCAACGCTGGTGGTGATGGCCAGTGGCCTGACGCGCTCCGGTTTTATTGACTGGTTCGCGGCCACCATGAGTACCCACTTGGACGGTTTCTCACCAAAAATGACGGTGATTATGCTGGTGCTGGTGTTCTATTATGCACACTACCTGTTTGCCAGCCTTTCTGCCCATACTGCAACTATGCTGCCAGTGATCTTGGCGGTGGGTAAAGGGTTGCCAGGGGTACCGATGGAGCATTTGTCCATCCTGTTGGTGCTGTCTATCGGTATCATGGGGGTCTTGACGCCTTATGCCACCGGCCCGGGTGTGATCATTTACGGCTGTGGCTATGTGAAATCGAAAGATTATTGGCGGCTAGGGGGCATCCTTGGCGTGGTCTATATCTCGGCATTACTGTTAATTGGCTGGCCAATTCTCAGCCTGTGGTATTGATTGAATCAGCAGCCATCCACCGATGGCTGCTGTTCCCCCTCACCGTGATACCTCTCACATACTTTCCTCTCTAATGCCCCCATCATAGCCAGTGAACATTAACCCTTTAAAAATAATCATATACTCGTCATCCTTCAAGCTGCTTGGGTGTTAGCTGCACTCTGTCACCCCAGTCACATAGTCAACTATGCTCCTGGGGATTCCATCCCTTGCCGCCTACAAGCAACTCGAATTATTTAGTGTATATCTAGGGAATCTCGCTAATGAAAAACAACCGTTTATTATTCTGCTTACCTCTGTTGTTTAGTGCCACCGTTGTTGCTGAAACTCACCATTATCAATTGGAACAGGTGCTGGTGATGAGCCGCCATAATTTACGTGCGCCGCTGGCGAACAATGGCAGCGTATTGGCGCAGTCCACCCCGAAAGCCTGGCCACAGTGGGATACTCCGGGCGGTTTGTTGACCACCAAAGGGGGCGTGCTGGAAGTGTATATGGGGCACTACTTTAATGCCTGGCTCAAGCAGGCAGGGGTATTGCCAGCAGAAGGTTGCCCGGCTAAAGAGAGCGTTTATGTTTATGCCAACAGTTTGCAACGTACCGTGGCGACCGCACAGTTCTTTACCAGCGGGGCCTTTCCTGGCTGTGATATCACCGTTCATCATCAAGATAAAATGGGCGAGATGGACCCCACCTTTAACCCGATTATCACTGATACCAGCGAAGCTTTTAATCAACAGGCGTTAAGTGCCATGAATGCCGCCCTGGCTTCACAAAAGTTGGACGCGTCCTATAAGCAGTTGGCAGAGATTATCGATTATCCGCATTCTACCGCCTGCACGCAGGATAAGCAGTGCGATCTGACGGCTGAACCGAGCAAAATGAGTGCGGTAGCGGGCAAAGAACCGGGGGTGTCCGGGCCATTGAAAGTAGGCAATTCGTTGGTGGATGCCTTTATGCTGCAATACTACGAAGGTTTCCCTATCAAGGAGGTGGCTTGGGGCAAAGTCACCACGCCACAGCAGTGGCAGCAGTTAGCTAAGTTGAAAGATGGCTATCAGGACTCGCTGTTCACCTCGCCGGTCGTGGCGCAAAACGTTGCTAAACCGCTACTCACCTATATTAACTCGGTGTTGATAGGGGAACGTAAATCCGATTCCCCCAAACTGACGCTGCTGGTGGGGCATGATTCCAATATTGCTTCACTGCTTTCGGCGATGAAATTCAAACCTTACCATTTACCGAACCAATATGAGAAAACCCCCATTGGCGGCAAACTGGTGTTTCAGCGTTGGCACGACACTAAGGATAATCGTGATTTGCTGAAGATAGAGTATGTCTATCAATCTACCGAGCAACTGCGGGGCGCTACCCCGTTAACGCTGCAAAATCCACCACAGCGCGTCACCTTGGCGCTGGAAGGTTGCCCTATCGATAAACAAGGCTTCTGCGCCTGGAGTGATTTTGAAAAAACCATGAAGACGATGCTCTAGCGGCAGTCTGACGGGGCACAGGGTGCTGTGCCCTTTACCTGCATTTTAAGCAATCTGGTATATTATATTCTCCGCTTGCACTGATTTGTGACATTGTCACAAAATTAATTCATTGGTAATGATAGGTAGGCAATGACGATCGACCTGTTTGAAGATGCGCTTCCTCCCCCATGGCGTGAAGAAATCGCTCCCGGTGCGCTGGTGCTACATGGCTTTGCCCGCAACCATGGTGCCGAATTGCTGGCAGCGGTGAATAGTGTGGTGGATCAGGTACCTTGGCGGCATATGACGACGCCGGGGGGATTTACCATGTCGGTGGCGATGAGCTGGTGTGGCAACGGCTGGAATAGCGACAGCAATGGCTATGGTTATTCGCAACGTGACCCGGGTAGCGGAAAATGCTGGCCTGATATCCCCGAAATCCTGATGGCACTGGCGGATGAAGCGGCGATGCAAGCGGGTTTTGGCCACTATGTGCCTGATGCCTGTTTATTTAATCGCTATGATCCTGGTAGTAAACTTTCATTGCATCAAGATAAAGATGAACGTGACTTTAGTGCGCCGATTGTGTCGATATCGCTGGGGCTACCGGCCATTTTTCAGTTTGGTGGGTTGCAACGCAGTGACAAAACCAGACGTATTCCCCTCGCTCATGGCGATGTGGTGGTATGGGGCGGGCTTTCACGCCTCTGTTTTCACGGTATTATGCCGGTGAAAGAGGGCTATCACTCGTTGGTGGGTTCACACCGCATCAATATCACTTTGCGCAAAGCGCTGTAATGGGGGAGAGGTTATAGGGGGCATGTTGTTTTTATCGCCTCAAATATTTCCTCAGATGATGGCTCATTGGTGCCATCACAAAAATTAATTTCTGCATCATATCAGGCGTGAATGTAAAAATTATTATTTAGGAAAATTCTAGCTATTAAATTTTCACCTTTTGATTATCAAAGGAATTATTGATGTTATCCTCAATGGTTTATTATTCACTCGGTGAATTTATTTTAAAAAATAGTAATTTCTCTGAATGATTTAATGCTAGTAAAAATTAGAAAATTTTAATTTATTTATTCTTTTATTTTTTATTTATCAATAAAAATCATTATGTTAACTTGATTGCATTGAGGTGGGTTAACTTGTTGTGGTAGGTTTATAAAGTGGTATCGGTAAGATTTAGTTGTTCGCATAAATAGAAAATACTTAAAAGACCAAGGGTTGCTGGAGTGAAAATATATCAGTACTATATTGCCGCAATGCGCTAATCTAACTTTCGGATGTATCTAGGTAAAAATAATGCGAGTTGCAGGACTAGTACAGTTTGAATCAGCCGTGTGATGTGTCGGCCCTATTTCAATGTGTCTCTAAGAAGGTTTCTCTTTGCCACGCCTGCTTAGATTTAACTGAATTAATTTTAAGTATATACACAAAATAATTCGTGTTGCTTGCAGGCGGCAAGCGATGAAATCCCTAGGAGCATAGATAACTATGTGACTGGGGTGATGGAGCGCAGCCAACACCCAAGCAACTTGAAGGATGACGAGTATGACCATTTTTAAAAGGTATTTTCCATGAGAAGCAGTCAACAGAAATTCTATTTAGGCGTGTTATGGTGCGGTATTTTGCTGTTGGCGGGCTGTCAGGCTACTGCAAAGAAAACCCATCAGCCGGAGACAGTGAGCATACAGGCTCCGGTTAACTCGCACAGCGAGGTTGCCACCCCGAAAGTGGTTGAGGAACCAAAAACCAGCCAGATTGGCTTGTGTCAGAGTGAACTTGCCTCACTGAAGCAGATCAACCCGAAGGCTTATGCAGCCAAGCAAGCTCACTTCAATCGTTTGGTTAATAATGCCTCGCTCTATAACAGCGTGCGTGGTGAGGTCAACCCGGCGACCAAAGATACGATTGACGCCTTGTACAAATATAAGACCAATCAATTATGTGCCGATATTGCGCGCGAAGTGATGCAAGGCTTGATCCAGAAGGGGGAGGGTTGATGTGAAACGCAGGATATATTGCGGTGTGTTGATGACATTGGCGCTGCCGCTGGGTAGTGTAAGGGCCGAGGGAACCGAGACGACCACCGCCGAGACATTGAACTTACTGGAAGTGCTTACCAATCAAGAGAGCACTTCACCTGAAGTCTTGCTTTTGATACCTTCACCCAGTGCTACGCAACGCCCTGCAAGCAGCAAGCCTATCCCAGCAAATTCACCTGATGTATTAATTAAGCCCGCCAATGAAAGTACCCGAGGTGATATCCGAAAAATAAAGGCGCTGCAGGACACTATTGGTCAGCTAAAGGGGAAAATCAGCAAGCAAGAAGTAGACCTGGAGGCATTGCGTAACAAAACATCGCAGCAACAGTCATTACTGCAACAGTCATTACTACAACAACCATCACAGCAACAACCTCAGGCTTCTGAATACGCCAGCTTGAAGCAGGCATTATTGAAATTACCGCAGCAATGGTTGATACAACTCAGTAATAACAGTGACAAACAGCAGTTAATAAAACAGTCACAGCAAGATCAGCAGCAATTGGTGAGTTTACAAGAGCAATTGGCGGTACAGGCCAAACAGAATGAGCAAAAAACAGATAAAATTAAGCAGTTACAGCAACAACTGGCGTTAACCGGTCAGGAACATTCGCAACAACGCCAGCAAGATCAACAAGCCAGCACACTTCTACAACAGCAGTTAGCGACCCAACGCCAAGATAACCAACAGCAAGCTGAACAGATAAAGCAGTTACAGCAACAACTAGTGTTAACCGGCCAGGAACATACGCAACAACTCCAGCAAGATCAACAAGCCAGCACACTCCTACAACAGCAGTTAGCGACCCAACGCCAAGATAACCAACAGCAAGCCGAACAGATTAAGCAGTTACAGCAACAACTGGCGTTAACCGGCCAGGATAATGCCCGGCAATCTCAGCAATTGACACAACTGCAACAAGCTCAGCAGGAAATGACCCGATTACAGCAACAGTTAGCCGCACAAACTAAGGATGGTGAGCAAAAATCGCTGCAGCTTGTGCAGTTGCAACAGGCACAACAAGCCAGCCAGCAGGAAAATGCGATGTTACAGGGGCAATTGGCTACGCAGAGCAAAGAGAATCAGCAGAAAACCGACTCTCTTAAACAACTCCAACAAAAGTTGACTGATAGCGAGAAGCAACAAACCAAGCTGGTGGTTGCTGCAATCAACCCTAAAAGTGAGCAGGAAAAACGCGACTATGCCATCGGCACCGCCTTGGGAAGTGACATTCTAATGTTACTGGATAGCAAAAAAACACAAGGGGTGGAGGTTAATCATCAATTGGCGCTGGCGGGTGTCACCGACGTGATCAATGGTCAGCCAAAATTGCCCCAAGAGCAGATTGTTACGGCTTTACAGGCCAGTGAAGTTGAACTGAATAGTCAGCACAAAAAGATCAAACAACAGAATGAGCAGCAAGGCAGCCAATATATCAATAAGTTTAAAAAACAGCCGGGAGTCGTTAAGTCTGAACAAGGCTTTTATTATCGTATCAATTATGCCGGTGACCAGAAATTTAGTGAGCAAGATACGGTGATAGTGGTGGTGAAAGAGAGCCTGACGGATGGCAAAGTGATCAAAGATATGGAACTGACTGGCACCTCAATTTCACAACCCTTGAGCGACTATCCACCGCTGTTTCGCGAGGCAATGGGTAAACTCAAGAACCATGGCAACATGACCCTGGTGGTGCCCCCAAAGTTGGCTTATGGTGATAACGGTTTTGCTCCCGATATACCGCCAGCAGCGACCATGGTCTATAACCTACGGATCCTTGATGTGATAGCCGAATCGGCCAGTCAAACCAGCAATAACGATAACAACAATCAGTCAGGAGAGGTTCAGTAACCGGAAAGGCCAGGCCGCAGCGGCTGGCGTTGGCTGAACCAACACCGCTGCGGCTTGAATCGCGATGGGGTGATCAGCGGAATGGTGGCTCATCGAAAGTGCGAAGCTTGCGGGAGTGAAGGCGCTCCCCTTCAGCCCTGAGCAGGTCGATGGCACAAATCCCAATCTGCAGATGCTCGGAGATCGCCCCTTCATAAAAACGGTTCGCCTGACCAGGTAACTTGATCTCGCCGTGTAATGGCTTATCCGATACGCATAACAATGTGCCATAAGGTACCCGGAAACGGTATCCTTGCGCGGCTATGGTCGCACTTTCCATATCTACCGCCACGGCTCGGCTAAGGTTAAAGCGCCGTGCAGAAGCGGAATAACGTAGCTCCCAGTTACGGTCATCGGTAGTGACCACGGTACCGGTACGCAACCGTTGTTTGACTGCTTCCCCCGGCATACCACTCACTGTTTTGGTGGCATCAAACAGCGCACGTTGTACTTCAGCAATACTGGGGATTGGAATATCTGGCGGTAGAACGGAATCCAGAACATGGTCGTCACGCAGATAAGCATGTGCCAGCACATAATCACCGATTGACTGACTTTCCCGCAGACCACCACAGTGGCCAATCATCAGCCAGGCATGTGGGCGCAGTACCGCCAGATGGTCACAAATGGTTTTAGCATTTGAAGGGCCGACACCGATATTAACCAGAGTGATCCCTTGGCCATTGTTGGCAATCAGATGATAGGCGGGCATCTGGTGATTTTTCCAGGCCAAATCAGAGGCAGCTTGTTGCTGATTGAGGTTTTCTGCTGTCACATAGTGCCCCCCAGCACAGGACAAGGCCTGGTATTGGCTGTCAGGATCGGCGATTTGGCTACAGGACCAACGGACGAATTCATCAACGTAACGGGTATAGTTGGTGAACAAGATAAAATGTTGAAAATGCTCTACCGGCGTGCCGGTATAGTGGCGCAGGCGTGCGAGTGAAAAATCGGTACGCAGCGCATCGAAATGGGAAAGGGGAAAATGCTTGGCAAAATGGAACAATCCATCAGCGGTTTCATCCCCGATCTGTGCCAGCTCAGTGGTAGGGAAGTGCTTGGCCAGACTGGCGCTCATGCTCCTATCCAACAGCAGATTAGAACCATCGATCACATAGGGAAAGGGGATCTCCTGTTGTGAGGGCAGCACTTCAATGGTTGCGGTGTATTCACTTTCCAGCAAAGCAAGTTGCTCGGCTAAATAAGGGCGCAACAACTGCGGGCGAGTAATGGTGGTGGTGTATTTACCTGGTCGATTAAAGCGACCATAAGCCCGAGTTTTACTCGGGGTTGGCGGTTCCCCTTCCCAGTGGATGCGCAGCTCAGGGTAAGAAAACAGCCCATTATCCCGTGCCTGTGCTGTTGGCAAGGTGCCATGGGCGATAAAATCCTTGATGGCTTCACGCAAGGCAGATACCGAAGCGTTGTACATCTCCTCGAGTTTGTCGAGGGCTTGCTCTGCCGTTAGCGTGGTTTCTGGCGGTGTGCTCATGGTGTCCCCTGGTTTTTGCAACATCTCAGCATAGTAAAAAGTACAGACAGTGTAGGTTAAGCAACAGATTCATACCATCAACAAGGGGTTTTGCTGGCAAAAGGTGGCTAGATGCTCAATTAGCGCACGGACCCTGGCGGGAACATATTGTTGCTGGGACCATACAGCATAAATCTCACGTGAGGAGGTCTGCCACTCTGGTAATAGTTGAATAAGCTCCCCTCGTTGCAGTGGGTTATGGCACAAACTTTCTGGGCAAAATAAGATCCCTAATCCCGCTAAGGCGGCTTGTAGTGCCAGATAGACACCGTTAACACAAAACTTGCCTTGAGGTTGCCAGCTTACCGATTCGCCGCTTTGGCGGTGCCGCATTGACCAAGTAGATAACGGGGTACTAATCAGCAGGTCGTGCTGCTTTAGCGCTTCTATTGATTCTGGAGTGCCATTTTTAGCCAGGTAACCGGGAGACGCCACCAGCAGGACTGCTTTGCTCTGCCCTAATTTCCGCATATTCAGTAATGAATCTGGTTGAGCGCCGACACGGATCGCGAGATCTGCACCACTGCCGATTAAATCCTGCGTGTAATTATTCAGTTCCAGCTCGAGCCGCACTTCTGGATATTGCGTCATAAATGATATCCAGGCTGGAGCCAAATTATCATTGGCTAAATCCGTTGGTGCCAATACGCGGATCAGCCCGCTAACTTCATGCAGTGTTACATCCAGCTTGGCGGTGGCTTGCTGCAGAGAATGTATCAGTGGTCGGCACAGCTCATAATATTGCCAGCCTTCGCGGGTCGGGGTCATCCGTCGCGCGCTACGATGCAACAGACGGCAACCCAAGTGCTGTTCTAACTTCTGCAAGCGACGGGTGAGCGTCGGGGCCGGCATAGAGGCTTTCTCGGCTGCTGCCCGCAAACTGCCCGCTTCAACCGTACTGACAAACAGTGCTAATTCATCCAGCATGATTTCATATATGGAATTTAAGATTTAATTATTCAATCTAGTTTCATTAATCTGCCTTGTCTACAATTTATCATCGATTGCGATAAATGTTTTTTACCAGAGGAAAATGACCATGAACCACAAGGCTGAAGCAACGGCGTTAATTAAATCCAAACCAGGCAAAGAGGCTGAACTGAAATCTGCCATTTTGGATTTAATCGAGGAAACAGTAAAAGAACCAGGATGTGAGCTTTTTAAGATTTTTCAACATGAGAGTAACCCGCAAGAGTTTACTCTCTGGGAAGTTTTTACCGACCAGTCAGCGCTGCAGGAACATCTGGAAAAAAGTTACACCCTGAATTTCTTCTCTCTTGAGCTCACTGAATCCATTTCCGCCATTCATCACCGCCAATTGAGCCGGTAGTTGTTGGCGATAAGCCAATTTTCTGAGTTATCCACTGAGAAACAAGGAGTAGTGATGCAAACGCGCACATTAGGTAAAGATGGCCCGCGAGTCTCTGCCATCGGGCTTGGCTGTATGGGGATGAGCGCATTCTATGGTGCTCATGATGATAATGAATCACGCAGCACGCTCCACTATGCTTTGGATCGTGGCATTAATTTCCTTGATACCTCAGATATGTATGGCCCACATACTAATGAACGTCTGGTTGGCAGCGCCATTAAGGGGCGGCGTGATAACGTATTTTTGGCCACCAAATTTGGTATTCAGTTGGACGCGAATGACCCTCATCTGCGCCATGTGAATGGTCGGCCAGAATATGTTCATGCAAGTTGTGATGCCAGTTTAAAACGCCTGGGGGTCGACTGTATTGACCTTTATTATCAGCATCGTATTGATGCCAATGTCCCGGTTGAAGAAACCGTTGGCGCCATGGCTGAGTTGGTAACCGCAGGGAAAGTGCGTTATCTCGGGTTATGTGAAGCATCAGCACCAACGCTAGAGAGAGCCCATAAAGTTCACCCGATCACTGCGCTGCAAAGTGAATATTCGCTATGGACCCGAGATCCTGAAAATGCAGTATTGGCGGCTTGTAAACGCTTAGGCATCGGTTTTGTGCCATACAGCCCCCTAGGTCGCGGTTTTTTGACCGGAGCGATTAACAAGCCTGAAGATTTTGATGCTGATGATTTTCGCCGCGACAACCCGCGTTTTCAAGGGGATAACTTTGCCCGCAATCTTTACCTGGTTGAACAAATCAAGGCCATGGCGCGGGATAAAGGCTGTTCACCCGCACAATTAGCACTGGCCTGGGTATTGGCACAGGGGGAATATTTGGTGCCGATTCCTGGCACTCGCAGAATCAACAATCTTGAGGAAAATATCGCAGCATTAAATGTGACATTGACGAACAGTGAACTGGCTTCGATTGATGCCGCCTTTCCTCTGGGAGCAGCTAGCGGTACTCGTTATCAAGAGAGTGTTATGCACTTGTTAGCAATCTAATACATATGGAAGTAGCGTATTTATCGCCATAGGAATACTCAGATGCAAAGCTATCGTTTCAAAGAATTTGGCAATCTTGAACACTTAGGCCTTTATCAGGAGGACTTACCTGTGCCGCAGGCTCGGGAGGTGTTAATCCGGGTACGCGCAACTTCGCTGAATTATCGAGACTTGGCGATTATGAACGGCCAATACACCTTGCCGTCTAGCCCTGGACATATCCCATTATCAGATGCGGCGGGTGAAGTGATGCAAATTGGCGAACGTGTCGAACGCTTTAACGTTGGCGATCGGGTGGTGAATACTTTCATGCCTCGCTGGTTTGGCGGCTCTTTTCAGGCCTCGGCACGGGATGAGGTTTATGGCAGTAATCGCGATGGTTGGCTTACTGAATATAAGGTGGTTAGCGAGGAGTCGCTGTTAGTCTTACCCGATTACCTCAGCTTTGAGCAGGGAGCAACGCTGCCTTGTGCTGCAGTCACTGCCTGGTCAGCTCTTAACGGTGATCGGCCGATAAAAGCGGGGGAGACGGTACTAACCTTAGGCACCGGTGGCGTTTCACTGTTTGCGATACAGTTAGCAAAAGCAATGGGGGCCCGGGTTATTGCCACTACCTCAAGTGAAAGTAAAGCCGCACAGTTACAGGCATTGGGCGCAGATGAAATCATTAACTATGTGCAACACCCTGCATGGAGTCAGGAAGTATTACGCTTAACGGCTGGGCAGGGGGTTAACCGAGTGATCGAAGTCGGGGGACCCGGTACGCTAAATCAGTCAATCGATTCTATCTGTATTGGGGGGGAACTGGCGTTGGTCGGTTTTGTGGCTCATGATGCGCAGGCAATCAATTTCTTCAGCCTGTTCAAGAGTGCCGCACGCTTTCGGGTGATTAGTGTTGGTTCACGTGAAGATTTTGAACAAATGAATCGAGTACTGGTTCAACACAAAATTATCCCGGTCATTGATAGCGTTTTTCCATTTGCCGAAGCCAAACAAGCCTGGCAACGTTTTGCTTCACGCCAACACGTGGGGAAAATCGTCATCACTCATAGCTAAGTGCATGGGGGAAGGTGTTCCCCGTTGCCTTGAATGGTAATATTGGTTTCTGGCTATGGCGGACCTACACGGTTAACCGAGAGTGTTCTTTAATCTCTGGTTTAAGGTGACAGAACTTTATTTTTCCACACCGCAAACTTCCTCAAGCCGTTGCTTACCATCAGTGAATAAATCCTCAACGTGGAGGTTAGATAGCGCTTCACGGAGCTGCTTACAGGTTATGCCTGCGTTATGCAATGCGCTGACCACGTGCGAACCCTCCTCCTCGGTATAAAACCCTTGAACAAGCTGCGACGGCAACCAAGGGGCATGGCGCGCTAATATGTCGGACATCACGATCGTCAATACTTGCGGATCATCCCCAGCGTATTTTCTTGCTCGATAGATCGCTTTTTCCAACACCGGGTTTTTCCCTTCGCTATCTTTATAATCCGCCCACTGAATTACGTTGCGTTCAAGAATGGCTTGGATCACCGGACGTGGAGCATACTCAATCAGGTATTCCAATAGCGATTCAGCGTGATGGGCGGCAGGTTTCTCCTTAAGAATGCCAGGAGTGGCGGCGATTTTATCCGCAACAGCCACCATACCCAGCAGTGCTTCGGCCTGAATACGGTAAACGGGTTTTTCAGGGGGATGGTACCCCCAAAAAAACTGAATTAGTTCCACACTGGCTTCCGGTAAAATTCTGGCGTAAACCTCATTGCTCAGGAGCTCAGGCATCTTATCGAGGATAATTTTCGCGGTAGTTTTATACTGCTGCTTTTCTTCTTTCGTCGGTATATCCGAAAAGTAGAAATTCTGATCTAACGGATTTTCCTGGCGCAGAAAGGCACGGTTGTTTTTTGCCTGTTCATCATCACCATCCAACAACTCGCTAAACGCACGTAGTGCATTAAGATTGTGACGTTTTACCGCTATTGAGAAGATGGTGCCATCATAGGCATATATCTGAAATGGGTCCGCGCCTCTGGCCAGCAATCCACGAAACGTGGCTTCAGGCATATCCCAGCTTGCGGCTTTGTGCAACATTTCCTGGCGGAATTTCGTATCTTCGAGTCGGCGATTAAATGCCTTACTACTTTGGTCGATATCACGTAGCTGGCGCATATCTTTGCCAGTCTGTAGTTCGGTAGACAAATTTGTCTCTGAGATGCCAAAGAAGAAGATAAATAATATCAGTGCAAAGAAATGGCCAAATAATAGTCCATAAGTGACCGACTTCAGCGTACTGAAGACGAAAGAACCAATCACTATCCCTAATAGCATGGCTATAGACGCGGCGATAAACATGCTGAAAGTTTCGTCGACGTTGTAGAAATTTAGCCACCACCAAATGATCAGTATGGCTAGCAATTGAGGTAACACCATCCATAGCAAAAGGATACGGCTTCTAGAATGCCTGAGTGACTTTACCAGTAAAAATAAAAGCACTCCCGCCGCAATACAGAGGGTCGACAGCAGTACTAATATCATAAACACCTCAAACCAGGTAAAACTTAAAACACTTAGCATCACGAAAATTCCTTATAGCGTGGTATTCAAAGACCCTGGCACTTACAGACGGCATTTATAGATGTGGCACTGCTGATCGAAGACGGCAATATTGCCACAATAGGCGGAGAGGCTCTAGTGAGGAACGCCATAGAACTCAGTGATACGTTGAGACATCTTGCACAAACAATCACTGGTCGGCAGCTTATTAAGAAAAAATGCCTATAGCACAACAATTTTTTCTGTGTTAATCGGCTACTGATTAATGCAGCTACAGCGCAAAGCATTGTTGGGATTCCCTGGGAGTCATATTAAGAAAAATCTTATAAATCATTGAAGTGAGGTATAATGCGCCCTGGTGGGGTTTGAAACATTTGCTTACAATTATCTTGTTTATTAATTTCCTTAATGCTTCTATGGTGGTCGCCATAGGTTTTTATCTGACCATTTTTCCAGTCTCAGAAAAACTTATGATACACAGCGCTCTGCCCTTATCTTGTTATATAAATAGGTTGGTTGGTGACCCTGTTGTTGTCTGCATCCGGTGATGCAAAAGGAAGTGGTTGTTTGGCAAGGGGGCCATGCCGGTTTATTTTCCGGGGCAGACCGTTCTTCATTCTCTTTGTTGAACAGGGTTAGCTATGTCAAATTCCTTCCAAAATGAAATACCGAAAGCCAGGATCAACCTGAAATTAAACCTCCATACAGGAGGGGCGCAAAAGAAGACCGAATTACCGTTGAAATTGTTGGTGGCGGGTGACTTTAGTCATGGTCAAGAGACGGCCTCATTGTCTGAGCGCGAAAAGCAAAATATTAACAAAAATAATTTTAATAGCGTCCTACAGGATTTCTCACCTTCTGTCAATATTGCGGTGGAAAATACCTTGGCGGGGGATGGCAGTGAAGAAAATATCCGCCTGACCTTCCAGAACATGAAAGACTTTACCCCGGAACAGGTTGCTCGTCAAATCCCGCAACTTAAAGCCATGCTGGCGATGCGCAGTCTGCTGCGTGACCTCAAATCCAACCTGCTGGATAACCAGGCCTTCCGTAAAGAGCTGGAAAAAATCCTGCGTGACCCTGCCCTGAGCAATGAACTGCGTTCTGAACTGTCTGCCCTGGCGCCTCAACAGCCTTAACCGGCGACCGGTTTTTAATGGATTAACACGAGATAATGCTAATGACTGTAAAACATGAAAATGCGACC
>NZ_AYKS02000121.1 GCF_000496755.2 Serratia sp. DD3 | reverse complement strand
CATCAGGGAATAGCACCGATGACAGCCAGCCGCTGATCAGCGGTATTGGTACTGCTGGTGATATCATCATTGTGTACACCACTGATGCGACCGGCAATCACCCGATTGGCAGCACCAAGGTACTCGATAATGGCACCTGGTCACTGACGCCAACCACCCCACTGCTGGAAGGTAACAACCAACTGACCATCGTGGCGGTCGATGCGGCGGGTAACAAGACCACCCCAAGCACACCATCCTATGATATCAATCTTGACATCACCATACCGTCAGAACCAGCCATCACCAGCGTGCTGGATGATGTTGAACCGAAAGCTGGCGCTCTGCAGAAAGGGGATGTCACCAACGACAACACCCCAACCCTGAAAGGTAGTGCCGAGGCGGACAGCCTGGTCAAGGTCTATGACAAAGGTCAACTGATCGGTTCAACCACGGCAGACGGCAAGGGCGAGTGGAGCTTTACGCCAGCAGCAGGCGCTGAACTGAAAGATGGCAACCATACCCTGACCATCACCTCAACGGATGCCGCAGGCAACGAGAGTGCTCCTAGCGGCAGTTTTGATATTGTAGTAGACACTAACGTCCCTAACTCGGCTGGCGATATCGTTATTACCGACAACGTGGGTGAGAAGACCGGTGAAGTGAACCCGGGGGATACCACCGATGACCGTTCACCAAACCTGAGCGGTACGGGCGAACCCGGCGGCACGGTCACCATCTATGATAACGGTGAAGAAATCGGTACCGCCAAGATTGAAGATGACGGCAAGTGGAGCTTTACCCCGACTGAGCCGCTGGATAACGGCGAGCACAAGCTGAACACCACCGTGACTGACCCGGCGGGCAACGTGAGTGAGCCAAGCCCGGATATCAAATTTGAGGTGGATGATTCACCCGTGCTGGTACAACTGGGCTCAGTGAATGACAATGTCGGCTCAGTGACCGGTAACCTGCAACCCGGTGATGTCACCGACGATCCACGTCCAGAACTGAACGGCAGCGGCAAGCCAGGCAGTGTTATCACTGTGAAGGATGGCGACCGCGAGCTGGGGACTACCACCGTTAAGCAAGATGGTAGCTGGAGCTTTACGCCAGAGACCGACCTGGGTGAAGGTAACCACAGCCTGACGGTGACGGCAGAAGATGCCGCCGGTAACAGCGTGACCTCTCCCGCCTTTGTGCTAAAGGTAGATACCACCGCGCCAGAGCAACCCGTGATTGGTAACGCCATTGATGACGTCGGTGATAACCGTGGTCCATTGGCCAGCGGCAGTGTTACCGATGACGCCAACCCAACCTTCAAAGGGACGGCAGAGGCAAATAGCATCATCAATATCTATGATGATGG
>NZ_AYKS02000120.1 GCF_000496755.2 Serratia sp. DD3 | reverse complement strand
TTGAACGTCAACGGCGGTACCTTGACCCTGAGCGTTGCCAACAGTGGCTTGACAACCGCGACCAATACCCTGATAGCAGCGCTGGCAATCGTCAATTTGACTGCGGCCGATGCCTTGGGTAGCAGTGCGGTGAATGTGTTGGGCTCCCTGAACCTGAATGCTGCCGATACGCTGGCCAACATACTCAGTGGTGACGGCACAATCAACACCAATGCGGCAGTGACCTTGGAGGGGACCAATGATTTTACCGGTCTGCACAATATCAATGCCGGTGGTGTATTAACCATTACCGATGTCAATAACCTGGGCACGTCGGATGCCAGTGTTGACCTGACTGCCGCGGGTGCTGAACTGATACTCGATGGGGTCAGCGGTACGCTGGCTAACACCTTGAGCGGTGATGCGGCCTCGACGGTACAACTGACGAATACTGCAAACACCACGCTAACCGGTAGCAACACCGGTTTTGATGGCCTGTTTGATTTGGTGGGCAACAGCACGCTGAG
>NZ_AYKS02000119.1 GCF_000496755.2 Serratia sp. DD3 | reverse complement strand
GAGAACGTGACTTTAGTTCGTGTCGGCAAGGCGTTGCACGTGATCCAGGAAGGGGACACACAAGCCAGTATTATTATTGAAGACTACTTTAATGGTGAAGCCAACAACCCGGTGTTACTGGGAATGGCTGAAGATGGCCAGCTGTATGCCTATGTTCCCTTGTCCGGGGAAGGCTATGAGCACGGCTATCTCTTTACTGATGGTGAGTCATCGCCTGTCGCATTAGGTGGTCCATCTCAAGGCAGTGGTGAAGGCATTTTTGTCGCTTCTGATGATAATCAGGATGCGCTGTTTGGTCTTTTGGGTTGGCTGGCGGCAGCGACAGCGATCGGCGCTGGGGCCGCGGTTGCCTATCATAACCGTAGTAAAGATGATAATAATGACCCTGAACCGACCCCTCCGGCAAAACCGGCGATTGGCGGTGCACTTGACCATACGGGTTCTATTCAGGGCCAAATTAAAAACGGCGGCCAGACAGATGAATCTCATCCTACCTTAAGTGGTAAAGGTGTCGCTGGTAACATCATCACCGTGTATGACAACGGTAGTGCCATTGGCAGCGTGGTCATTGATGGCAATGGCAACTGGACATTTACCCCTGATCAAGCAATGGGTGACGGCAGTCACCAAATGGTGATCACCGAGACTGATCCGTCTGGTAATGTCAGCTCGCCTTCTGATCCTCTGAACTTCACGGTTGATACTACACCGCCGGATGTCCCTGGTATGCAGCATGTCATGGACAAAACGGGGGACGTTGTCGGTGAAATAAAACCGGGTGATTCCACGGATGATCCACGTCCTGTCCTGACCGGTAGCGGTCAGCCAGGTGACACCGTGACTATCTATGACAACGGTAATGTGATTGGCGAGACCGTCGTCAATGACGATGGTCGTTGGTCTTTCCAGCCAGAGACACCGATGACTGATGGAAAGCACAACATCACGGTTTCTGAAACCGACCCTGTGGGTAATGAGAGTAAGCAGAGTGGTGGTTGGGAATTTAACGTCGATACACAAGCCCCTAGCAAGCCTGCTATTGGGAGCGTTATCGATGACGTCGGTGCCGTTACCGGCCCATTGACCAGTGGCACCACCACGGACGATACCCAACCTGAACTGAAAGGTATGGGGCAACCTGGCGATGTCATTATTATTAGTGACAATGGTAAGCCGATTGGCTCAACGGTTGTTAATGGTCAAGGTGAATGGAGCTATCAGGTTGAAGAGCCCCTGGCCGAGGGCAACCATAGCCTGACAGTCAGTGAAGTTGACCCGGCCGGTAATGCCAGCACACCTTCTGATCCTATTGTGATTGTGGTTGATACCACAGCACCAGGGCAACCTGATGTGTCGAATGCCCAGGATGACGTGGGTGCTATCACCGGCGCAATCAAGAATGGTGGTACAACCGATGATACTCAACCTAAATTCAGCGGTGGCGGCCAACCTGGCGATATTATCAATATCTATGATAACGGTGAAAAGATTGGTTCAACGGTAGTTGGGGATAACGGCAAATGGAGCTTTACGCCTGAGACACCACTGGACGAAACCAATCACAGTATTACCACCACGGCAACCGATCCGGCGGGTAACGAAAGTAAGCCCTCTGAGCCGTTGAACTTTACTGTCGACACCACGTCTCCATTAGTTGATCCTGAGCATTTGGCGATTACTTCCGTCGAAGACCGCGTGGGCAATGAGACAGGTAACGTTACATCAGGGAATAGCACCGATGACAGCCAGCCGCTGATCAGCGGTATTGGTACTGCTGGTGATATCATCATTGTGTACACCACTGATGCGACCGGCAATCACCCGATTGGCAGCACCAAGGTACTCGATAATGGCACCTGGTCACTGACGCCAACCACCCCACTGCTGGAAGGTAACAACCAACTGACCATCGTGGCGGTCGATGCGGCGGGTAACAAGACCACCCCAAGCACACCATCCTATGATATCAATCTTGACATCACCATACCGTCAGAACCAGCCATCACCAGCGTGCTGGATGATGTTGAACCGAAAGCTGGCGCTCTGCAGAAAGGGGATGTCACCAACGACAACACCCCAACCCTGAAAGGTAGTGCCGAGGCGAATAGCCTGGTCAAGGTCTACGATAAAGGTGAACTGATCGGTTCAACCACGGCAGACGGCAAGGGTGAGTGGAGCTTTACGCCAGCAGCAGGCGCTGAACTGAAAGATGGCAACCATACCCTGACCATCACCTCAACGGATGCCGCAGGCAACGAGAGTGCTCCTAGCGGCAGTTTTGATATTGTAGTAGACACTAACGTCCCTAACTCGGCTGGCGATATCGTTATTACCGACAACGTGGGGGAGAAGACCGGTGAAGTGAACCCGGGGGATACCACCGATGACCGTTCACCAAACCTGAGCGGTACGGGCGAACCCGGCGGCACGGTCACCATCTATGATAACGGTGAAGAAATCGGTACCGCCAAGATTGAAGATGACGGCA
>NZ_AYKS02000118.1 GCF_000496755.2 Serratia sp. DD3 | reverse complement strand
GCTAGGGATCGTCGCCTAGGTGAGCCATTACCCCACCTACTAGCTAATCCCATCTGGGCACATCCGATGGTGTGAGGCCCGAAGGTCCCCCACTTTGGTCTTGCGACATTATGCGGTATTAGCTACCGTTTCCAGTAGTTATCCCCCTCCATCAGGCAGTTTCCCAGACATTACTCACCCGTCCGCCGCTCGTCACCCAGGGAGCAAGCTCCCCTGTGCTACCGCTCGACTTGCATGTGTTAAGCCTGCCGCCAGCGTTCAATCTGAGCCATGATCAAACTCTTCAATTAAAAGCTTGATTTGCTAAGTTAATAGCGATGCTCAAAGATTACTGCATGAATTTTACTTACATGAGTCACTCTTTAAGACTTGATATTTTTTTGTTGCCGAAGCAACTGGATATCGTCTTTGTGAGTGCCCACACAGATTGTCTGATAAATTGTTAAAGAGCATGGTTACCAAAACTTCCTGGTAACGCGGGAGGCAGATAATACGCTTTCCCGCTGAAGAGTCAACCTTTTTCTCTACAAGAGACGGTGTTTTCACCGGGTTGCTTCTTCCTGCCTGGGCGACTTGTCAGCCGTTGTTCCCGAGCAGTGGAGGCGCATTATAGGGAGTTCTCAGTTCACCGCAACCCCTAAATTCAAAAAACATTTCAACCGCGTCTTTTTTCGGCAAAGCGCGCTTTTATTCATCTTTTTATCTCTTTTTATTCGGAAAATAGCCATAAACCAGGCTCGCTCTGACGTAAACTGACGGATAACGATGCAGTCAAAGGAAATAGTTGTCATGCAATTTAATATTCAACAACAGGCCGCACAGCGTAATCTTTCCTATTTGCTTGCGGAAAAGCTTGGCCGAAAAATTCTGGCTGGTGAATATCAGGCTGGCTCTATTCTTCCTGGCGAGATGGAGTTGGGAGAAAAATTTGGAGTTAGTCGCACCGCAGTACGTGAAGCGGTAAAAATACTGGCAGCCAAAGGGATGCTGTTGCCACGTCCACGAATTGGTACTCGCGTCATGCCACAAAACCAATGGAATTTTCTCGATCAAGATTTATTGACCTGGTGGATGACAAAGGAGAACTTCGACCAGATTATGCAGCATTTTCTTATCCTGCGGGCTTCTCTGGAACCCCAAGCATGCTCACTGGCCGCAACTCAAGCGACACCACATCAGAAAACGCAATTAACTCTCTTGATGGCAGAAATGAAAGCACTGCACATTAATTTTGACCGTGACCACTGGATTGATATCGATACCCGCTACCATCAGCTTATATACCAAGCCAGCGATAATCCGTTTCTGATTTCATTTGCCAACCTTTTCAGCTCGGTTTATCGAAACTATTTTCAAGCTATTACCGACAATGAAGTCATCAAGCTACAACAACATCAAGCCATTGTTGATGCCATCATAGCGGGTGACAGTATCTCGGCATTGACTGCCTGTCAGATATTGTTACAAGACAACACTTAAATGAAGATGGGGATAACCCTAGATGGCGGCGATGTTGAACCTTGCAAGGGGTTGGCTGGTCACTTAGTTTGACATCTGTTGAGTTAACGCTGACCAACGGAAGCTCGTTGCATCAATTCAGGTGTCAGCACCAGAAGTTGAGCATCACGCTCAGGATCCTGCAATCGATTGATTAATGCGTCGATCGCCAGTTCTCCCAAGGAGTCTTTCGGTTGATGAATAGTGCTTAGTGGGGGAACCAGATACTGTGCAAGCTCAATATCGTCATATCCAATGACTGCCATATCCCTCGGTACCACAAGCCCCGCCTGATATAGTGCCTGATAAACCCCCACAGCAATGGCATCATTCCCTGCAAATACCGCATGTGGCGGATTATCCAGTGCCAAGAGTTGTTTCATGGCGTTGACTCCACCAGCAAACTCAAAATCGCAATGTACTTCATAGCCTAGCAAAATTTCGAGCCCAGCACGTTGCATGGCACGGCGATAACCTTCCAAACGATGGCCCGCGGTCATTTTATCCTGCGGCCCAGCAATACACGCTATTTGGCGGTAGCCCCTGGCAATCAGATGATCGGTTGCCATTTCGCCCCCCAATAACGAGTTATCCTTAATAATATCGTTGGCTCCATCGAATGGGGACCAATCCATCATCACGATAGGTAAAGAGGGGTAACGGCTAAACGCATCTTGTGAAGTTCGATGATTCTCAGTACACATAACCAACAAACCATCAACACGCTTTTGCAGCAGTGTTTCAATACTGTGGTTCATTCGCTCCAGGTCTTCTTCGGTATTACACAAGATCAAGCTATAACCACGTTCGTAACAGCTTCGTTCAACACCACGGACTACTTCGGCATAGAAAGGGTTATTACTGGATGTCACCAACATACCAATAGTATGCGTGGTGTTAAGTTTCAGGCTGCGGGCCAAAGCGGAGGGAGCATAATTAAGTTGTTCTATCGCCACCATGACTTTGGCGCGCACACTATCACTGACAAAGCGATTATTATTAATCACATGTGACACTGTCGAGGTTGAAACACCCGCCAAGCGGGCGACATCTTTCATGGTAGCCAAAATTTACCCCTGGTGCTGCAGGAAGGTGTCTATCTCTTCTCGCCATGGTACTGAGGGTTGAGCGCCTGGGCGAGTAACCGCTATCGCTGCTGCCGCATGGGCAAATCGCACCGCCTCACTGATTGCTTTGCCTTCAAGTAAAGCGGTAACCAATGCACCATTGAACGTATCACCAGCCGCTATGGTGTCCACTGCTTTAACCTTAAAACCGGGAACCAGTTTGCCACCATCACCCTGTTCACTTAACCACACACCTCGGCTACCAAGGGTAATAATCACACGGCTAATGCCTTTATCATGTAATACCTTGGCAGCTCGGGCGGCATCGTCATCATTATTGATGGCAATACCCGTGAGTCGCTGTGCTTCTGTTTCATTTGGGGTGATCATATCGACCATCGCCAGCAAATCATCAGGTAATTCACAGGCAGGCGCGGGGTTAAGAATAACCTGAGTCTGGTGCTGTTTTGCCAGTTTGGCTGCGGCTATCACCGTTTCAAGTGGTGACTCAAGCTGCATCAATAGCGCATCAGCATCAATCACTGTTTGTTGATAGCGACGGAGATAATCAGGGGTCACGGCAGCATTGGCTCCCGCATCAATCCCAATAACATTTTCACCGTCTTCATTGACAAAAATCAGGGCGACACCAGTGGTGTTACCAGGAATAGCTTCTATTGGTTGGGTATCAATGCGATCAGTAACCAGTTGTTGGCGAATACGTTCACCAATATCATCAGCGCCAACACAGGCAATAAAGGTAATATCAGCCCCACTACGCCCAGCAGCGACCGCCTGATTAGCTCCTTTGCCACCAAAAGCAACTTTATACTGCTTGCCTATCACCGTTTCGCCCGGCAAAGGAAATTGTTTTACATTGAGGATATGGTCGGCGTTGATACTGCCTAACACCACCAACTTGCCAGTTTGCATCGCATTGATTCCAGAAAATTACGCGCCATCGTGATAACCACATTGATGGCGCAGAGATGACTTATTTAGTGATCAGTTTCAAGTCAACCGGAATAGTGGCTGGAACCTTCTCGCCTTTCAGTACTTTGTTGGCAGTTTCAACACCCATAGCACCAATCTGCTCTGGACGTTGCGCCACGGTTGCAGCCATTTTACCGCCCTCTACCGCTTTCACCCCATCATCAGTACCATCAAAACCCACTACCACAACATCCGTTTTACCGGCAGTTTGCAATGCACGTAATGCACCCAGCGCCATCTCATCGTTTTGAGCAAATACAGCCTGCACATCTGGATGAGCTGTTAGCAGGTTTTGCATAACGTTCAGGCCTTTAGTGCGATCAAAGTCTGCAGGTTGGCTAGCCAGTAACTTAAATTTGTGTTGCTCCAGTGCTTGTTTGAAACCTTCGCCACGCTCACGTGCTGCAGAAGTCCCTGCGATACCTTCCAATTGGATAACTTTGGCATCAGCACCCACTTTCTTAGCAATAAAATCACCTGCCATTTTACCGCCAGCACGGTTATCAGAGGCGATATGACTAACAACATCACCTTTAGATGCCATACGGTCCAATGTAATAACCGGGATCTTGTTCATATTAGCCATCTTGATGGCATTACCTACCGCATCAGAATCTGTCGGGTTAATCAGTAATAGTTTTGGGCTCTGTACCACCAGATCTTGTACGTTTCCCAGTTCTTTAGCAGGGTTGTTCTGAGAATCCAACACCACCAGGTTGTAGCCCAGTTTGTCAGCTTCTTTTTGTGCACCCTCTTTCATGGCAACAAAGAAGGGGTTATTAAGGGTAGACACTACCAGAGCAATAGTATCTTTTGCCAAAGCATTAACACTCAAGGTTGCAGTCAACGCAAAAGCTGAAACTAAAGTTGCCAGTTTTTTCATTTTCATGGTCGATATTCCTGTAATGGAGAGGTTACTTGCTACTTTTGTCATCTACCAAAACCGCCAGCAAAATAACCACTGCCTTGACGATCATTTGGTAGTAAGAAGAAACACCCAACAAATTCAAACCATTGCTCAAGAAGCCAAGGATCAGCGCCCCGATCAGTGTACCAACGATCCGCCCTTTACCACCCGCCAGGCTGGTTCCCCCCAAAACGACCGCAGCAATGGCATCCAGTTCATAACCGGTACCTGCCGTGGGTTGTGCCGAGGATAAGCGTGCTACTTCTATCACTCCCGCCAGGGCAGCTAACAACCCGCACAGTGAGTAAACGATGATTTTCACTCTATCGATATTAATGCCGGAAAGACGAGTTGCGGCTTCATTGCCCCCCAAAGCATAGATATAACGGCCCAGGCGGGTATGGTGCAGCATATACCATGCAGCAATAAACACGATAGCCATGATCCAAATTGGCGTAGGCACCCCCAACGGGCGGCCAATACCAAACCAGCCAAAGGCATCAGCAACATCAGTAAAACCGGTGTTGATCGGGCTGCCATTGGTGTACACCATGGTGACACCACGGAGTAACAGCATCATCACCAAGGTTGCAATAAATGCCTGAACTTTACCTTTGGCTACAATAAACCCGGTACCGGCGCCTACAAGAGCACCTAATGCCAGCGCAGCAGCAACCGCAGCGACGGCATTGATTTCAAGCCCTACCATAGAGGCAGCTATCGCACCAGTCAGCGCCAGTAATGAGCCTACTGAGAGATCAATACCAGAAGTGAGGATCACCAACGTCATCCCGACCGCCATAATGGCGTTCACTGATGTCTGCTGTAGGATATTGAACAGGTTATTGACAGTGAAAAAATTCGGGCTCATTGAAGAAACCACGGCAATCAGCACCAGCAGCGCTATCAGTGATTTTTGCTCCAACAGCCACTCTTTACTAAACCAGCGCTTAGCCGCGACAGTCTGTGAACTCATATCTGATTACTCCTGCTTTACGCCGTATTGCTTGCCGACAGCGGCAGCCATCAGCACTTCCTGGGTAGCCTGTTCAATTGGGAACTCTCCGGTGAGATGACCTTCATGCATAACCAAAATGCGATCACTCATTCCCAGTACTTCAGGCATTTCCGAAGAGACCAGAATGATGCTCAACCCTTCCTGCTTAAACTGATTAATTAACTGATAAATCTCTTTCTTCGCCCCGACATCGACACCACGAGTAGGTTCATCAAGGATCAACACTTTTGGCCGAGTCATCAAACCGCGAGCTATCGCCACCTTTTGCTGATTTCCGCCGGAAAGTAACCCAATAGGCTGTTCCATTGAAGGGGTTTTTATATTGAACAAACGGATAAAATCACTCACGGCGACTTGTTCATCTGAATGCTTCAAGCTACCACCAGCACGGCTGAAATAACGCAGGGCAGTAAGCGACATATTTTCCTTTACTGACATCCCCAGTACCAGGCCATCACGCTTACGGTCTTCAGAAATATAGACGATGCCGTTTGCCAGACCATCTTGGGGAGAGTGGGTGATCACATCATGACCATCCAGATTCACTGTGCCACTTTTGCGTGGTGCAGCGCCATATAGGATTTTCATTAACTCGGTACGGCCAGCACCCATCAAGCCAGCAACACCCAAAATCTCACCGCTGTACAGAGTAAAGCTGACATCATTAACACCCGGGCCGGAAACATGGCTAACTTGCAGACGTTTTTCACCTCGAGGCAAGTTCAGGCGTGGATATTGCTCTTCCAATTTGCGCCCAACCATCATTTCAATCAGCGTATCTTCCTGCAATTGAACAACCGGCTGTTCAGCAATAAACTGCCCATCACGGAAAATGGTCACATCGTCGCAGATTTCAAAGATCTCTTTCAGTCGATGGGAAATATAAACAATGCCACACCCTTCGGCTTTCAGCTCATTGATCACATTGAACAGAGAGGCAGTTTCAGTGTCGGTCAGCGCATCGGTAGGTTCATCCATGATGATAACTTTAGATTCAAAGCTCAACACTTTGGCGATTTCCACCATTTGCTGATCACCAATCGACAATTCCCCGACCAGACGGTGGCTGCTATAACGCAGGTTGAGGCGTGCCAGCAGTTTGTCCGCTTCGGCATACATACGTTTCCAGTCAATGCGGCCAAACCGATTGACAAATTCACGCCCCAAAAAGATATTTTCAGCAATGGTTAGCTGTGGGATCAGGTTCAGTTCCTGATGAATGATGCCGATGCCCGCCTCCTGCGAATCCTTCGGCCCATTGAAGGTCACTTCTTTACCAAGATAGTACTGACTGCCAGCATCTTTGCTGTAAATACCAGTAAGCACTTTCATCATGGTTGACTTTCCGGCACCGTTTTCCCCCACCAACGCCATTACCCTACCTGGGTAAACGCTGAGGGCAGCGCCAGAAAGTGCTTTCACGCCGGGAAAGGCTTTATCAATCCCTTTAAGTTCCAGTAAAGGTTGCATAAATGCCTCAGAATGTTACGCCGGCGCAGAGGATCACATTCGCATAAGGCGAACATTCTCCACTGCGTATCACCGCCCGGCTATGTTCAGTTTGCACTTTAAAAGCACTATGGCTGATATAGCTTACACTGATGGTGTTTCCCTGGAGTTGGCCAATTTGTTTTAGTTGAGCCAGTAACATTTCATGGAGCGACGGATTATTTTTAACAATCTCTTCCGCCAGAATAGCGCTTTCTACCTGCATTTCCTGCGTGACCACGCCGACAACCTGTAAGAATGTCGGCACACCTTGAGTCAGAGCCAAGTCAATACGCTGCGTTGTCGCCGGAATCGGCAGTCCCGCATCGCAAATCGTGATCTGATCAGTATGTCCGAGGCGAGATACAACCGCAGAAACATCACAATTCAGTAGTACGCCTTTTTTCATTTTTTAGATTAACTCCAACAGCGAAACGTTTCGCTCACCATAGAGTTTAGAAAAATTTCTGAGAAAGACAACTCAATAATCGAAAAAATGTGATCGCCATCGAAACGTTTCGCTTACCTGGTTAATTTCATTCAAGCTACCGTTTACCTACCTCTGTAACTTGAATGATTCGATGAGAAAATTTGATTTAATTAATAAATTCAGATTGTTATATCTCCACTTGGGTACCCAGTTCTAGAACTCGATTAGGTGGGATCTCAAACTGATCGGCAGCCCTCAGCGCGTTACGGCTTAATGCAATAAACAATTTCCCCCTCAGTAGCAAATACCAGGGGCGTTTACTCAGTATCAGTGACTCATGGGACATAAAAAACGATGTTTCCATCATTCGGCAAGGTAACCCTTCCAATCCGCAACGGTGAAAAATATCCTCAACATTAGGTCTTTCACGCCAACCATAGCGAGCGACAACACGCCAGAAAGTCGGCGATAACTGTTCAATTGTCACCCGTTGGACATTAGGCACATAGGGGGCATCTTCGGTACGCAAGGTAAGCAGGACAACACGTTCATGTAATACTTTGTTGTGCTTTAAGTTATGTAGTAACGCAAATGGAATGACATTAATCGCACGCGACATAAACACCGCCGTTCCAGGAACGCGAACCGGGGGAGATTTCTCCAATGAAGCTATCATTGCTTCAAGAGAGTTACCGTGTTCGTGCATCTGACGCAACAAGCGAAAACGTTCACTTTTCCAAGTTGTCATGATAATGAACATCATCAATGCCATCACCAGTGGCAGCCAACCGCCGGAAAAGAGTTTCATCGCATTGGCTAAGAACATAGGAACATCAATAATCAGCAATATCAGTAAAATACTCAGTACAAAATAGCGGTTCCAATGCCAATTTTTAATCGCAACGCAAGTAATAAGAATACTGGTCAACACCATGGTGCCAGTAACAGCGATACCGTAAGCCGCTGCCAGATTACTGGAGTGTTCAAAACCGACAATCACCAAGATGACAGCAAGATAGAGTGTCCAGTTAATCACCGGGATATAAATCTGGCCAGACTCCATCTCCGAGGTATGAATAATACGCATCGGCGACAAATACCCCAGACGCACCGCCTGACGAGTCAATGAAAACACGCCGGAAATGACTGCCTGAGAAGCGATAACAGTAGCCAATGTGGCAAGAATCAGCAAAGGAATCAGCGCCCAGTCAGGAGCAAGCAAGAAGAACGGGTTTTTGATGGCCTCGGGTGATTTCAGCAACAACGCCCCTTGACCGAAATAATTGAGTACCAATGAAGGTAACACCACCGCAAACCAAGCCAAACGGATTGGAAATTTACCAAAGTGGCCCATATCGGCATACAAGGCTTCCACTCCGGTAATTGCAAGAACCACCGCTCCCATGGCAAAAAAGGAGACTGTCTTATATTCAACAAAGAAGTTGAATGCCCACTTAGGGTTGAGGGCCTGCAACACTTCAGGATTAGCAATAATACTGCGCACACCGAGTAACGCCAACGCGATGAACCACAGCAACATTACTGGCGCAAAAAGTTTGCCGACGCTGCCGGTACCATGCTTTTGGATAGCAAATAATAGAGTCAAAACCAGAATGGACAAAGGAACGATATAGGGTTCGAGTGAAGGTGCGGCGATTCCCAACCCTTCAATTGCCGACATAACCGATATCGCCGGGGTAATTACCACCTCGCCATAAAAGAAGCTGCCACCAACCAAACCCAGAATAACCAATAATGACGTGGTACGTGCCGATGTATTGCGCCCGGCCAACGACATCAAGGTCAGAATACCCCCTTCACCCGCATTATCTGCACGCATAACGTAAGTGAGGTACTTCAAAGAAACGATAACAATCAACATCCAAAAAATAAGAGATAAAAACCCGAATACCACATCAGGACGGACCTCAAAACCATAGTGCCCAGAAAAACACTCTCTTAAGGTATAGAGCGGGCTGGTCCCTATATCACCATAAACCACCCCAATTGCTGCCAGAGTGACTGCCGATAACGGCTGCTTGTGTTCAGTATTCATAATTTTTTTTGCTAGCTCAACCAACTATCCCTACCAAAAAATACCCCAGTTGTTTCACGTTACGTAAAAATCCGCAAACACTAGGGACACACTGTATGCATCATTTAACCTGCATACCTATGCTTATCACTGATGATAAAAATAAACAAAATATGAATAACCCTGTGGGCTCCTACCTTGATGGAGCAGTTACCACTTTGAAGGTAAATACTGGATATAATACAAAGGCATCACCATGTTGGTTTGCTCTAATGGTGAAGAACCTTGCGTACCAGTTAATTTAAATGTTTTTCTTGGTGCGCACTTTTCTATATAGGAGGCCAGCGATTTAGCGCGTGTCCTTTTGCCGCTTTTTACTTCTATTGGGACAATATTGCCCTCATTATTTGAGATAATGAATTCGATTTCTGCGCGAGCATCATTCCACGAATAGCTAGGGTCAACGCCAATGGCAGCAAGCTCTTGTTGTACAAAATTTTCAGCTATATAACCTTTGTACTCATAGTGTTGCTGTTTAATTTCTTTATAACTGCTGCCCAACATATGGTTAAGCAAGCCCACATCAAACAGAAATAATTTAACCTTATTTTCTTTTTTGTAGGCAGCAAGTGGGGCTTTGGGCGTACCTTCAATGGGGTAGTTAGCCAGCGCCAAACGGCAGCATCTTAACCAATGGATAGCGGTTTCAAAATCGCTATAGCGATATTTACGGTTATGGACGTTTTTAAACTTAAAGCGTTTAACCGATTCATCTAAAACCAGGGAAAGCTGCGCGGGTATGCTATTGAACACTGACTCAATCAATGTTGCATCAACCTTACCGGCGTATTTAGCAAAATCACGTTGGTAGCCTGCGACTAAATCAGCATGAATTTTAGCGACCTTTGCAACGCGCTCTAAAATGCCCAACTCTTTGAATTGGTACCAAGCGACAACCGCTTCCGGCATGCCACCAGTAAAAAAGTAATCCGTCAGCTTATCCATCAATTTGCTATGCGCTGCGGGAGTACTAGCTTGCGTATCGAATGCCTTGATCAACGCCGATTCTTTTGAGGCATAAATAAATTCTTGGAAGGTAAGTGGGCGTAAATTGTATTGCTCGACCTTGCCAACAGGAAAGGCGTTAAGCGGTTTGCTAAAGTGGATAACGTATATCAGGAAGCCACTGTGCGATAGCGAACTGAATGAATACGAACCATTATCATCCGTTCTCATTACAAAATAGACAGGGTTGACATCCTCTCCGCCCTAAAGGGCGAAGACCCCTACAACATTCAGACTGAAGTCTGACTCGACTCGGCGGGTTCCTGCCTCATCGAGCGGCCTAAAGCTGCCCTCTCTCCACAGACTAACGCGGCGTGCCCCGCCGCTAAAATATTACGCGCGCCGTTTATATCAGCGTTTTCTGTATATCCACATTCCATACACCTGAACTGACTTTGTGACTGGCGGTTTTCTTTCCTTGTATGACCACAGCAAGCGCATTGCTGGCTGGTGTAGGCCGGATTAATCGCCAGCACATGACCACCCCACCAGCACTGCTTGTACTCAAGCTGGCGGCGCTGATACTTATAACAACCCTTCTACAGTTTCACGCACTTCTGGCGCCCATACACCGCACTGCACCTGACCAATATGTGGCAATTGCAGTAACAGCATCACCAGACGAGATTGCCCAATACCACCACCAATGGTCTGTGGCATTTCGCCACGCAATAATGATTGGTGCCATTCCAACTTCAGACGATCCAAATCGTCAGTCAAGGTCAGTTGACGTTGCAGGGCTTCAGCATCAACCCGGATCCCCATCGACGAAAGCTCAAATGCGTCTTGCAATACTGGGTTCCACACCAAAATATCGCCATTTAACCCAGCACCATTTTCACTATCTGCCGTGGTCCAGTCATCATAATCCGGTGCTCGTACATCATGGGATTTACCATGAGAAAGCTTACCACCAATACCAATCAGGAATACCGCGCCCAATTCTTTGGCAATAGCACGCTCACGGCCTTTGGCATCCAGTTCTGGATAACGTTGCAGTAGGGTTTCGCTGTGAACAAAGTGGATCTGCTCTGGCAGGAACGGTACTAAACCATATTTCTGGCTAACCGCGAGTTCCGTATCCTTTATTGCAGCATAGATCTGCTTAACCGTCTTTTTCAGATAAGCCAGGTCACGCTCACCATCACCCATGACGCGTTCCCAGTCCCATTGATCCACATACACTGAATGAATCGGGGTCAGACGATCTTCGTCCGGACGCAGCGCTTTCATATGGGTATACAGACCCTCACCAGCACTGAAATCGTAGCTACCCAGTGTTTTACGTTTCCATTTAGCCAATGAATGCACTACTTCAAACGTAGATGCAGGCAAGCTTTTCACCTTTACTTGAACCGCTTTCTCACTACCGGAAAGGTTGTCTTGAGTGCCATCACCGAGTCGACTGAGGATTGGAGCCTGAACTTCAATCAAACCAAGCTGTTGTTCCAGTTGGTTGGAAAAGAAGGATTTCACAAAGCTGATCTGTTGCTGTTTTTGAATATACTGCTTTTTCATTACGGTATCTCTTTAATAACCTGTTTAGTTGCCAACGATTAAGCAACAGAATGATACTTGAATTCAATATCCATCAATAAATATTGCCTTTTTCTTTTTAATCGTTCATTTTTAATCCGTAATAATTCAATAATCATCAATTAAAGAGGGTTTTAATGGCAGAAATTTATCAGATCGATAATCTCGATCGCGGCATTCTGAACGCCTTAATGGAAAATGCCAGAACACCTTATGCTGAACTGGCAAAAAACTTTAGTGTTAGCCCGGGCACCATTCATGTACGGGTTGAGAAAATGAAACAGGCGGGGATCATTACCGGTACCCGAGTTGATATCGATCCTAAACAACTGGGTTATGATGTCTGCTGCTTTATCGGCATTATCTTAAAGAGTGCCAAGGATTACCCTTCAGCCCTAAAAAAACTGGAAAATCTGGAAGAGGTGGTTGAAGCCTACTATACCACTGGCCACTATAGTGTATTCATCAAGGTTATGTGTCGTTCGATAGACGCATTGCAGCAGGTCCTTATCAATAAGATCCAGACTATCGACGAGATCCAGTCAACAGAAACCCTGATCTCGCTGCAGAATCCCATTATGCGTACCATCACACCTTAGTACTGATTCTATCCACATTTATCCAAGTTGCGTCCAACCCGCCTACAGCTTGGATAAATGCTAAAACATACACATATTATCCACTGCTAGATCCCAACTAATTCACAGCGTACAATAGCTCCTCTTCAGCAAGGTTAGGATCATTCATGGCAGACATTACTCTAATCAGTGGCAGTACGCTTGGCAGTGCAGAATATGTTGCAGAACACTTAGCCGAACAGCTCGAAGCAGCGGGTTTCTCAACCGAAATATTGCATGGTCCGGAATTGGATGAACTGACGTTATCTGGCTTATGGTTGGTGATATCTTCTACTCATGGAGCCGGCGATTTACCAGAAAACCTGCAATCCCTGGTGGAACAGATTAAACAACAACAACCGGATTTATCCTTGGTGAAGTTTGGCGCCGTGGGGTTAGGTAGTTCTGAGTACGATACTTTCTGCGGGGCGATCAAACAGCTTGATGAGCTTCTGCAAGAAAATGGCGCAAAAAGGATCGGTTCACGTCTTGAGATCGACGTCACCCAACATGAGATCCCCGAAGATCCCGCCGAAAAATGGCTCAGTGATTGGATTATTTTGCTCTAATTGATTAAATAATAAGCGAACGATTGTGTATAACTAGGCTTTAAAGCAGGGGAAAACCCGTAGTTATCCCTATAATAACTTAGGTACTCGGCTAGGCCTGTGTATAACATGCCTTTTAGATCCCAGCTTATACTGACCAGGATCACCGATCATTCACAGTAAATGATCCTCTTTAATTTAATGATATAAATAGAGAATGTTGAGTTATGCACAGAAGATCGTGATCCTAATAAGAGATCTAATAAAGAGATCTTTAAATAAAAAGATCTTCTTTTTATTACCCGTCGATCCTGACCACTTGGTCGATCGTCTAAACTTGAGTAGAATCCCTCCCCCAGGACAAACAATGATTGTTCGCCAGTTCTTTTGAGGTGCTGTTCCATGTTTTATCCAGAGCAATTTGACGTCATTATTATCGGTGGTGGCCATGCTGGCACTGAAGCAGCCATGGCTGCTGCGCGTATGGGGCGTCAAACGTTATTACTGACTCACAATATCGATACGCTTGGACAAATGTCCTGTAACCCGGCGATTGGTGGTATTGGTAAAGGGCATCTGGTTAAAGAAATTGATGCACTTGGCGGCTTAATGGCGACGGCGATCGATCAGGCTGGGATCCAGTTTAGAATACTAAACGCCAGTAAAGGACCGGCTGTCAGAGCCACCCGCGCTCAGGCAGATCGTGTGCTGTATCGCCAAGCAATTCGCACAGCGTTAGAAAACCAACCTAATTTGATGGTCTTTCAACAAGCGGTTGAAGACTTGATTGTCGAAAATGATCGTGTTGTTGGTGCGGTTACCCAGATGGGATTAAAATTCCGCGCCAAAGCGGTCGTCCTGACGGTGGGAACCTTCCTTGATGGCAAGATCCATATCGGGTTGGAAAACTACAGTGGTGGCCGAGCAGGAGATCCGCCATCGATCTCTTTATCACGACGTCTGCGTGAGCTGCCGTTGCGTGTCAATCGTCTAAAAACGGGCACACCACCCCGTATTGATGCGCGAACAATTGATTTTAATCTGTTAGAACCACAGTTTGGGGATACCCCACTCCCAGTGTTCTCTTTTTTAGGGAATGCTAACCAGCATCCGCAACAGCTACCTTGCTATATCACCTATACCAATGAAAAAACGCATGAAGTGATCCGTAGCAACCTTGATCGTAGTCCAATGTATGCCGGGATCATCGAAGGGATCGGGCCACGTTATTGCCCATCGATCGAAGACAAAGTCATGCGCTTTGCTGATCGTAATGCACACCAGATCTTCCTTGAACCGGAAGGTTTAACCAGTAACGAAATTTATCCCAACGGTATTTCTACCAGTCTGCCTTTTGACGTACAGATGCAAATTGTTCGTTCAATGAAAGGAATGCAGAATGCCCGTATTGTTCGCCCTGGTTATGCTATTGAATATGACTTCTTTGATCCTCGGGACTTAAAACCAACGTTGGAAAGCAAATTTATCCAGGGGCTGTTCTTTGCTGGCCAGATAAATGGGACCACCGGTTATGAAGAAGCTGCCGCACAAGGTTTGTTGGCTGGCTTGAATGCTGCACTCCATGCTACGGAACAGGAAGGGTGGTCACCACGCCGCGATCAGGCTTATCTTGGTGTGCTGGTGGATGATCTCAGTACATTAGGCACCAAAGAACCATACCGTATGTTTACCTCGCGCGCTGAGTATCGTCTGATGCTACGTGAAGATAACGCAGATTTGCGCCTGACAGAAAAAGGCCGTGAATTGGGATTGGTTGATGATGTACGTTGGCAGCGTTACTGTGAGAAGTTGGAGCGCATTGAGCAAGAACGTCAGCGCTTGCGTAATATCCTGGTCCATCCGCATTCAGAGCATGTGGAACTGGTTAATGTTCTGTTGAAATCGCCATTATCGCGAGAAACTAACGGCGAAGAGCTTTTGCGCCGCCCAGAGGTCGATTATCGCCTATTAACCTCCGTGGCTGTTTTCGCTCCGGCACTCACTGATTTACAAGCTGCCGAACAAGTAGAAATTCAGGTTAAATACGAAGGATATATTGCCCGTCAACAAGATGAGATCGAAAAACACCAGCGTCATGAGAATACCGTATTGCCGCTGGATCTTGATTATCGCCAGGTTTCAGGTTTATCGAATGAAGTGATTGCCAAACTTAACGATCATAAACCTAACTCGATCGGTCAGGCTTCTCGTATTTCAGGCATTACCCCGGCGGCGATCTCTATTTTATTGATCTGGTTAAAAAAACAAGGGTTATTGCGGCATAGTGCCTAATACTGTTCTATGGTCGTTTCGTTTCTACTGAGAAACGGCCACTGACATCTTTGCATGTCTGAATTATTATTGATTGTCTTAAGAGGCAGTTCCTGATTGGTCTGCTGTTCTGCATCTGTCAGAGGACATTAGTGGTGCAAAAAAAACTGGATTCATTGCTTTCTGCGGCAGGAATTGCGCTTCCCGATCAGCAAAAAAGCCAATTACTGGCTTATGTCGATATGCTCGACAAGTGGAATAAAGCTTACAATCTCACTTCAGTCCGTGATCCACAACAAATGCTGGTTCGCCATATCATGGATAGCATCGTGGTTAATTCCCATCTGACCGGTTCACGCTTTATCGATGTAGGTACTGGCCCTGGTTTGCCTGGTATTCCGTTGGCTATTGTACGGCCTGATGCGCATTTCACTCTGCTTGATAGCTTGGGCAAGCGTGTCCGTTTCTTACGCCAGGTGCAGCATGAACTGGGTCTGAAAAATATCGAGCCAGTACAAAGCCGTGTGGAGGAGTTCATTGCGGATCCGACATTTGATGGTGTAATCAGCCGTGCTTTTGCGTCATTACAAGATATGCTGGTTTGGTGTCACCACTTGCCAACACCAGGCCAAGGGCGTTTCTATGCATTGAAGGGAGTCTATCCCGAAAATGAACTGGCACCATTGCCAGCGGGCGTTTCTTTGGAGTCTGTGGTCCGTCTGCAGGTGCCAGAGTTGGCGGGGGAACGCCATTTAGTTGTACTATCAACCATTGAATAAATATTGGCATCGTTTAAAAGAGATATGCTGCTTGTTTTATAAAGGGATTCATTAATGAAAATATTACTGATCAGGCGAGAAAATATCGGTGACCTGATTTTGACCACCCCGCTTATCTCGATGCTAGCAAAAGATCACCAAGTTGATGTGTTGGTTAACTCTTATAACATGTCAGTACTCGATGGTAATCCTAATGTCGCCAACATTTATTACTACACCAAGTCGCACCATGAACGATCGCTCAAGGCTAAAATGGGTGCCTTTATGCATCGTTTGCAGACCACCTATCGTATCCGTCGAGCTGGTTATGATGCCGCTATCGTTGCTGGGCAGTGGAACAAACGGGCGGTGATGTGGGCAAAACTCTCTGGTGCTAAACGAATTATTACCATTGGTGACGATGCGCCTGATATTGTCACCGACAAAATTCCGTATGTACAAGGGACAAGTCATCATATCGTAGAAGAGTTATCGCTCCTGGCAAAACCGCTCGGTTGTTATCAAACCCCGGGGAAAGCAGAACTGTATGTAACAGCAGATGAGATAAAAAAAGCGGAAGAAAAAGTATCTAAAAATGACAAGATACCGCTATATGGTCTGCAGATCAGTTCTAGAAAAATCAATCAGAGATGGTCAGTTAACCATTTTATTGAACTTGCTCACCGATTAGCCGAGCGTGAACCCTGTAAAATCATGCTTTTTTGGTCCCCTGGTTCGAGTAATAATCCGACTCACCCTGGTGATGATGAAAAAGCAGATTTAGTGGTAGAGGGCTGCCGTGACATAGATTTGATCCCTTACAGAACCAACAACCTTCGTGAATTGATGGCAGGTATGGCTTTATGTGATCAAATTGTCACCAGTGATGGCGGCGCATTACATATCGCTGTGGGGGTAGGTAAACCGGTCGTTGCGTTGTTTGCAGGTCATGACTCCTCATTTTGGGGCCCTTGGCAAGTACCATCACGGGTTCTGGAGTCAATGGATAATGATGTGAAGAGCTTATCTGTCGACAGTGTCTATGATAAATTCGTGGATTTGAGAACTGATATTATTAAATTTCAATAAGTTGTAATTTTTTTGAAGGTAACTGCTGTCAGATAGTATGCGGTTTTTGATAAACCTATCTGGTCACACCTTTAACGACGTGTTTATGTTATTTGCCTGACCCCATTGTTACTCAAATGGTAATTGTTACTCAAATGGTAAACAGTGGGCAGCAACTTGAATTAACCTGGTTATAAATGTCAGTAAAATGTTTTTGCATGGTATTACGATTGTTTTTTAAAAGTTTACTTACAATACTTTGATTTGTAATCTTTTTTATAGCTCGATTAGCTAAAGACAATGGGCGTTAAATTGGATTATAAATTAGCGCTAAAATTTACTGTGATAGACAGCACATTTACTGATGCAATAGCCTAGTAACTAGGCCAGTAAGTGTGATAGAGCAAAGGGCGGTTTCTATTGAAATGTGTCTCAAAGGGGAAAATTTAAATAATTGTTCACCTTTTTGCTACTTATTGATTGAATTCGTTGGAGTGGCCCGTATAATTTGCACGGTTTTTGCTACTTGACTCATAGCATTGAAGGCTGTTTCATTACCCATGTTCATGCAAGTTGCAACTAGACGGCAATGACGCGGGTTTTACAGGAATATGCCACTCAGTTTACCCTTCGGGGTACGGAGAGAACAAACGTCATGTCTGTGTTCCTTTACAATGGAAGAGTAGCACGCAAATTGCTGTTTCTGCAGTTAATGACTTTTGTTCTGATCAGCATGGGTTTCGGGTTGAAAAGCCTGGAATGGGGTGTTTCAGCATTGGCCGGAGGCCTTGCTGCCTGGTTACCCAATGCTATGTTTATGCTGTTTGCCTTGCGCCATCAGGTGCAGACACCAGCACCTGGTCGGGTTGCTTGGTCGTTTGCTATTGGTGAGGGGTTGAAGGTCGTGATCACCATCATTTTGTTGATTGTGGCACTTGGGGTGTTCAAAGTGGCATTTATGCCGTTAGCCCTGACCTATTTAGCGGTGTTAGTGGTGCAGATAGTGGCACCTGCCGTGATTAACAGTTACCGAAATTAACTATACAAAGGGTAGAGGCATCATGTCTGCAGAAGTCTTAACTCCGCAGGAGTATATCAGTCACCACCTGACGCATCTTCAGGTCGGGACGGGTTTTTGGTCGATTAATGTCGACTCGATGTTTTTCTCTGTTGTCCTCGGGGTTGTTTTCTTGGCGATTTTCCGCAAAGTGGCTAAACATGCTACCAGTGGTGTCCCGGGTAAGTTGCAAACTGCGGTTGAGATGATCGTCGGTTTTGTCGATAACAACGTCAAGGATATGTACCACGGTAAGAGCAAGGTGATTGCACCGTTAGCGTTGACAGTATTTATCTGGGTATTTTTGATGAACCTGATGGATCTGCTTCCGGTCGATTTTCTGCCGCACATTGCGACAATGGCAGGCCTTCCTGCACTGCGTGTTGTGCCTACGGCAGATGTCAATATCACCTTATCGATGGCACTGGCCGTATTTATCCTGATTCTGTTCTATAGCATCAAAATGAAAGGTATTGGTGGATTCGCTAAAGAGTTGACCATGCAGCCATTCAACCATCCGGTGTTTATACCTATCAACCTGATCCTTGAAGGTGTCAGCCTGCTGTCCAAGCCTGTTTCTCTCGGGTTGCGACTGTTTGGCAACATGTATGCGGGTGAGTTGATCTTCATCCTTATTGCTGGTCTGTTGCCGTGGTGGTCACAGTGGGTTCTGAGCTTGCCTTGGGCAATCTTCCACATTCTGATCATTACGCTTCAAGCCTTTATTTTCATGGTTCTGACGATTGTCTATCTGTCGATGGCGTCTGAAGAGCACTGATTTTCTTAAAACACTTGCACTTTTATAAACTGAAATAAACTGGAGACTGTCATGGAAAACCTGAATATGGATCTGCTGTACATGGCTGCCGCTGTGATGATGGGTTTAGCGGCAATCGGTGCTGCGATCGGTATCGGCATCCTGGGGGGTAAATTCTTGGAAGGTGCTGCACGTCAGCCTGACTTGATCCCTTTACTGCGTACACAGTTCTTTATCGTTATGGGCTTGGTTGACGCCATCCCGATGATTGCTGTGGGTCTGGGTCTATACGTAATGTTTGCTGTTGCGTAAGCAGAGTTCACTCGCTGCGAAGAAACCACATTTTAAACTTTTATAGAGGCATTGTGCTGTGAATCTTAATGCTACAATCCTCGGCCAGGCTATCGCGTTCATCCTGTTTGTCTGGTTCTGCATGAAGTATGTATGGCCGCCAATTATGGCTGCCATCGAGAAGCGTCAGAAAGAAATTGCTGATGGCCTCGCTTCTGCAGAGCGTGGCAAAAAAGATTTGGACTTAGCGCAAGCCCATGCGACCGAGCAGTTGAAAACTGCCAAAGCGGAAGCCCAGAAAATCATTGAGCAGGCAAACAAACGCAAAGCTCAGATCGTGGACGACGCCAAAGCGGAAGCCGAGCTGGAACGCAACAAAATCGTGGCGCAGGCCCAGGCTGAGATCGATGCCGAACGTAAGCGCGCTCGTGAAGAGTTGCGTAAGCAGGTGGCGATGTTGGCCATTGCAGGCGCCGAGAAAATAATCGAACGTTCCGTGGATGAAGCTGCTAACAGCGACATCGTTGATAAACTGGTCGCTGAACTGTAAGGAGGGAGGGGCTGATGTCTGAATTTATTACTGTAGCTCGCCCCTACGCCAAAGCAGCTTTTGACTTTGCCGTTGAGAACCAAAGCATAGAACGCTGGCAGAAAATGCTGACGTTTGCTGCTGCTGTTACTGGTAATGAACAGATGGCAGAACTGCTTTCCGGTGATATCGCACCCGATACGCTATCTAAAACATTTATAGCGGTTTGTGGTGACGAGTTCGATGAGCATGGCCAGAACTTTATCCGTGTAATGGCCGAAAATAGGCGTTTACAGGTTCTTCCTGCGGTACTGCAACAGTTTATTGCATTACGTGCCACACTGGAATCAACCGTCGAAGTCGACGTGCTCTCTGCGAGCGCACTGAACGATGAACAGCAGGCCAAGATTGCCGCTGCGATGGAAAAACGTTTATCACGCAAAGTTAAGCTGAATTGCAAAATTGACAAGTCTGTACTGGCCGGTGTCATTATCCGTGCCGGTGATATGGTGATTGATGGCAGCGTTCGCGGTCGTCTTGAACGCCTGGCAGACGTCTTGCAGTCTTAAGGGGACTGGAGCATGCAACTGAATTCCACCGAAATCAGCGAACTGATCAAGCAGCGCATTGCTCAGTTTAATGTAGTGAGCGAAGCTCACAATGAAGGTACTATCGTTTCCGTCAGTGACGGGATCATCCGTGTACACGGTTTGGCCGAAGTTATGCAGGGCGAAATGATCGCACTGCCGGGTAACCGTTATGCCATTGCATTGAACCTGGAGCGCGACTCTGTGGGTGCGGTGGTCATGGGGCCATACACGGATCTGGCCGAAGGCATGAAAGTAAAATGTACCGGTCGTATCCTGGAAGTGCCAGTAGGTCGTGGTTTGCTGGGGCGTGTAGTTAACACCCTGGGCGAACCTATTGATGGTAAAGGCCCGGTTGATAATGATGGCTTCTCTCCCGTTGAAACCATTGCCCCTGGCGTTATCGAACGTCAGTCGGTTGATCAGCCGGTACAGACTGGTTATAAATCAGTCGATGCCATGATTCCAATTGGTCGCGGTCAGCGTGAGTTGGTGATCGGTGACCGTCAAACCGGTAAAACTGCACTGGCTATTGATGCCATCATCAACCAGCGCGATTCTGGTATCAAATGTGTTTACGTGGCGATTGGTCAGAAAGCATCTACCATTTCTAACGTGGTACGCAAACTGGAAGAGCACGGTGCACTGGCTAACACCATTGTGGTGGTTGCTACGGCATCTGAATCAGCCGCATTGCAATATTTGGCGCCGTATGCCGGTTGTGCAATGGGTGAGTATTTCCGTGACCGTGGTGAAGATGCACTGATTGTTTATGATGATTTGTCTAAACAAGCTGTTGCTTACCGCCAGATTTCCTTGTTGCTTCGTCGTCCACCTGGTCGTGAAGCATACCCTGGTGATGTTTTCTACCTCCACTCCCGTTTGTTGGAGCGTGCAGCTCGTGTTAATGCGGAATACGTTGAAGCTTTCACCAAAGGTGAAGTTAAAGGGAAAACCGGTTCACTGACTGCGCTGCCTATTATTGAAACTCAGGCGGGTGACGTTTCTGCATTCGTTCCGACTAACGTAATTTCGATTACCGATGGTCAGATCTTCCTGGAATCCAACCTGTTTAACTCCGGTATTCGTCCGGCAGTTAACCCGGGGATCTCAGTATCCCGTGTGGGTGGTGCAGCACAGACCAAGATCATTAAAAAACTGTCCGGTGGTATTCGTACCGCACTGGCACAGTATCGTGAACTGGCTGCGTTCTCTCAGTTTGCTTCCGATCTGGACGACGCAACACGCAAACAACTCAGCCATGGCCAGAAAGTTACTGAGTTGCTGAAGCAGAAACAGTATGCGCCAATGTCTGTTGCCCAGCAGTCTCTGGTGTTGTTTGCTGCCGAGCGTGGCTACCTGAACGATGTTGAAGTCGCGAAAGTTGTGAGCTTCGAAGAGGCTCTGGTTGCTTATGCTGATCGTGAGCATGCCGAACTACTGAACCACATCAACCAAACTGGTGCTTATAACGACGAAATCGAAGGAAAGCTGAAAGGCATCCTCGATACCTTTAAAGCAACCCAGTCCTGGTAACGCGTAGCAACCTGTCGTTGAATGATGGCAGGTTGCTGGCAATGAGGAGAATCAGAGATGGCCGGCGCAAAAGAGATACGTAGTAAGATCGGCAGCGTGCAAAACACGCAGAAGATCACCAAAGCGATGGAGATGGTCGCCGCCTCCAAAATGCGTAAATCGCAGGATCGCATGGCGGCCAGCCGTCCTTATGCAGAGACCATGCGTGCGGTGATTGGTCACCTGGCGTTAGGGAATCTGGAATATAAACACCCGTACCTGGATGAGCGTGATGTTAAGCGCGTAGGGTATCTGGTGGTGTCAACTGACCGTGGTTTGTGCGGCGGCTTGAATATTAACCTGTTCAAGAAGCTGCTGACAGAAATGAAAGGCTGGTCTGAAAAAGGCGTCGAAGCTGATTTGGCGTTAGTTGGCTCCAAAGCCACTTCTTTCTTCGGTTCTGTGGGCGGTAAGGTGGTTGCCCAGGTCACTGGCATGGGGGATAACCCGACATTGTCAGATTTGATCGGTCCAGTGAAAGTGATGCTGCAAGCCTACGACGAAGGTCGTTTAGACAAGCTGTATATTGTCAGCAACAAATTTGTTAATACGATGTCTCAGGAACCTCAAATTGTTCAACTACTCCCGTTACCGCCTTGCGAAGACGATGAGTTGAAGCGGAAATCCTGGGATTACCTGTATGAACCCGATCCTAAGGTGCTGCTTGATACGTTGCTGCGCCGCTATGTGGAATCACAGGTTTATCAGGGTGTCGTGGAAAACCTGGCCAGTGAGCAGGCCGCCCGAATGGTTGCAATGAAAGCCGCAACGGATAACGGCGGTAGCCTGATCAAAGAGCTGCAGTTGGTATACAACAAGGCGCGTCAGGCCAGCATCACTCAGGAACTCACCGAAATCGTTTCGGGAGCCTCCGCGGTTTAACCAGGTTTACGAATTACGTAGAGGATTCAAGATGGCTACTGGAAAGATTATCCAGGTAATCGGCGCCGTAGTGGACGTCGAATTCCCTCAGGATGCCGTACCAAAAGTGTACGATGCTCTTGAGGTTGAAAACGGTACCGAGAAACTGGTGCTGGAAGTTCAACAACAATTGGGTGGTGGTGTCGTCCGTTGTATCGCCATGGGAACCTCTGATGGTTTACGCCGTGGCCTTCAGGTCACTGACCTGCAACACCCGATTGAAGTCCCGGTAGGTAAAGCTACTTTGGGCCGTATCATGAACGTGTTAGGTCAGCCTATCGATATGAAGGGTGACATTGGTGAAGAAGAGCGTTGGGCTATCCATCGCCCGGCACCTAGCTACGAAGAGTTGTCCAACTCTCAGGAACTGCTGGAAACCGGTATCAAGGTTATGGACCTGATCTGCCCATTTGCTAAAGGCGGGAAAGTAGGTCTGTTCGGTGGTGCGGGTGTGGGTAAAACCGTAAACATGATGGAGCTGATTCGTAACATCGCCATCGAACACTCTGGTTATTCGGTGTTTGCGGGCGTGGGTGAACGTACTCGTGAGGGTAACGACTTCTACCACGAAATGACCGACTCCAACGTACTGGATAAAGTTTCTCTGGTTTACGGCCAGATGAACGAGCCACCAGGTAACCGTCTGCGCGTTGCGCTGACCGGGTTGACCATGGCGGAGAAGTTCCGTGATGAAGGCCGTGACGTACTGCTGTTCGTCGATAACATTTATCGTTATACCCTGGCCGGTACCGAAGTGTCTGCACTTCTGGGCCGTATGCCATCGGCGGTAGGTTATCAGCCAACACTGGCGGAAGAGATGGGTGTTCTGCAAGAACGTATCACCTCTACCAAGACCGGTTCTATCACTTCCGTACAGGCGGTTTACGTTCCTGCGGATGACTTGACTGACCCATCACCAGCCACCACGTTTGCTCACTTGGATGCGACTGTGGTACTGAGCCGTAACATTGCTTCTCTGGGTATCTACCCGGCTGTTGATCCGCTGGATTCTACCAGCCGTCAGCTTGATCCTTTGGTAGTAGGCCAAGAGCATTACGATGTTGCGCGTGGCGTGCAGTCTATATTGCAACGCTATCAGGAACTGAAAGATATTATCGCCATTCTGGGGATGGACGAGCTGTCAGAAGATGACAAGCTGGTGGTATCCCGTGCGCGTAAAATCCAACGTTTCCTTTCTCAGCCGTTCTTCGTGGCAGAAGTCTTCACCGGTTCACCGGGCAAGTTCGTATCGCTGAAAGATACCATTCGTGGTTTCAAAGGCATTATGGCTGGTGACTACGACCACCTGCCGGAGCAGGCGTTCTACATGGTTGGCACCATTGAAGAAGCAGTGGAAAAAGCCAAGAAACTGTAATGCCTTGAGAGGAGGTTGATATGGCTATGACTTACCATCTGGATGTGGTCAGTGCGGAAAGAGAGATGTTTTCCGGGCTGGTACAGAAAATCCAGGTGACTGGTAGCGAAGGTGAGCTGGGGATTTACCCTGGTCATGCGCCGCTGCTGACTGCCATCAAGCCTGGTATGGTGCGTATTGTTAAACAGTTCGGTGAAGAAGAGTTTATCTACTTATCTGGCGGTATCCTTGAGGTACAGCCAAGTATGGTCACCGTGCTGGTAGACACAGCCATCCGTGGATCGGATCTTGACGAAGCGAGAGCGCTGGAAGCTAAGCGCAGAGCTGAAGAGCACATCCGTACTTCTCATGGTGATGTCGACTATGCTCAGGCCTCCGCTGAACTGGCGAAAGCGATTGCAAAATTGCGTGTTATCGAGCTCACCAGAAAAGCGATGTAATGGTGTACACCACATCCAGAAATCAGAAAGCGGCCTTTATGGTCGCTTTTTTTTTGTATTAAAATAAGCGGCTCAATCAGGCTGATATTGCTATCTATCGCTACTTACAGAGGAATAAAAACGTCTCTGATCGCCGACAGTTTTTTCGTTGTAAAATAGGTTTGGTTTAATTAGCGTCAGGTCAGAGGCCTTCTGACAGCGTTCAGATTTTTGTAGAGAAATATGTAGTAATTCCGCCAGTAAACGGTTTTACTTTTGTCCATCGAAATGGAGTTATCAGGTTACTTATGTCTAACAGCGCAATGAGCGTGGTTATCCTTGCCGCAGGCAAAGGAACACGCATGTATTCTGACCTTCCCAAAGTATTACATCCGTTGGCGGGTAAACCTATGGTGCAGCATGTTATTGATGCTGCCATGAAGTTGGGCGCAAAAAACGTCCATCTGGTTTATGGCCACGGTGGTGAATTGCTGAAAAGCACCTTAAAAAACGATGCACTAAATTGGGTGTTACAAGCAGAACAGTTAGGAACTGGCCATGCCATGCAGCAAGCGGCACCGCATTTTGCTGATGATGAAGATGTGTTGATGTTGTATGGCGATGTACCGCTGATTGCAGTGGAAACCTTGACGCGCCTGTTGGCAGCCAAACCTCAAGGGGGGATTGGATTGCTGACCGTGAAGCTTGAGGATCCTAGCGGATATGGCCGTATCATGCGTGAAAATGGTGAAGTCGTTGGTATTGTTGAACATAAAGATGCCAGCGAACAACAACGTCAGATTAATGAAATTAACACCGGGATTCTGGTGGCTAGCGGTGGTGATCTTAAGCGCTGGTTGGGTATGTTGAATAACAACAATGCTCAGGGTGAGTTCTATATCACCGATATCATCGCTTTGGCGCATGCTGAGGGCAACAAAATTGAAGCGGTGCACCCTGCCCGCCTGAGTGAAGTAGAAGGGGTGAATAACCGTTTGCAATTGTCACAATTGGAACGTGTCTATCAAGCTGAGCAAGCGGAAAAACTGTTGCTGGCGGGTGTAATGCTGTTGGATCCCGCGCGTTTTGATCTGCGTGGTGAGTTGGAGCATGGCCGTGATATTACCATTGATACCAATGTGATTATTGAAGGTAAGGTCAAACTGGGTAATCGGGTAAAAATTGGTAGTGGTTGTGTGCTGAAAAACTGTGTTATCGATGATGATTGTGAAATCAGCCCTTACAGTGTGTTGGAAGATGCTGAGCTTAAAGCGGCTTGCACGGTTGGCCCATTTGCTCGACTGCGCCCAGGTGCACAATTGGCTGAAGGTGCTCATGTTGGCAACTTTGTGGAAATAAAAAAAGCACGCTTGGGTAAAGGTTCTAAAGCGGGTCATTTGAGCTATTTGGGCGATGCCGAAATCGGTGATGATGTGAATATTGGCGCCGGAACGATTACCTGTAATTACGACGGGGCTAACAAGCATAAAACTATCATTGGTGATGGTGTTTTTGTCGGGTCGGATACTCAACTGGTTGCGCCGGTTTGTGTGGGTAAAAGAGCCACTATTGCTGCAGGTACTACGGTTACTCGTGATATCGCCGATGATGAACTGGTCCTCAGCCGTGTCAAACAGGTGCATATTCAAGGGTGGCAACGCCCGGTGAAGAAAAAGTAATTTACCATTATTTTTCTGGCTACCTCGCGCCTGAATGCCAACCTTATATTGTTAGCATTCAGGCGAGTGTGACTGAGTGGATAAATCAGTACCGATTAACCAGTGTGTTTTGTATTGGGCTCTTCTACAGAGGTCAGTACAAAACATAATAACCCCACCATCTACAGGCTCGGGGCGCACGGTAAAAAACCGGCAAAATCAGGTCAAGGCATCGCAAGTGCCCTGAAAGGCACTTAATCAGGAATACAAAATATGTGTGGAATTGTAGGTGCAGTAGCGCAGCGCGATATAGCAGAAATTCTGTTAGAAGGTTTACGTCGTTTGGAATACCGTGGATATGACTCTGCTGGCTTGGCGGTAGTGGATAGCGAAGGTCATGTCAGCCGTTTGCGTCGTGTCGGCAAAGTACAAAAACTGGCGGAAGCAGCAAACCAACATCCTCTGCATGGGGGAACCGGTATTGCTCACACCCGTTGGGCTACCCACGGTGAACCATCAGAAGCGAATGCGCATCCTCATGTATCAGATTACATCACCGTAGTGCATAACGGCATTATTGAAAACCACGAACCGTTGCGTGAATTATTGATTGAGCGTGGTTACCATTTCAGCTCTGAAACCGATACTGAAGTGATTACTCACTTGGTTCATTGGGAGCAGAAACTGGGTGGGACACTATGTGAAGTGGTTCAGCGGGTGATCCCACAGTTGCGTGGTGCTTATGGCATGGTGGTGATGGATAGCCGTGACCCCAGCGAGTTGATTGCTGCCCGTTCTGGTAGCCCATTGGTCATTGGCCTTGGTGTTGGCGAGAACTTTATTGCTTCCGACCAACTGGCATTGCTACCGGTAACCCGCCGTTTTATCTTCCTGGAAGAGGGAGATGTAGTGGCTGTGACTCGCCGTACTGTCACTATTTTTGATAAACAAGGTGATGAAATTAAGCGCCCGGAGATTGAATCTCAGGTGCAATACGATGCCGGTGACAAAGGCATATATCGTCATTACATGCAGAAAGAGATTTTTGAGCAGCCAATGGCATTGAAAAACACCCTGGAAGGGCGTTTTAGCCATGGGCAGATCAATCTGAGTGAATTAGGGCCAAAGAGTGATGAATTGCTGGCAAAAGTACAGCATGTACAGATTATTGCCTGTGGCACTTCTTATCATTCGGGTATGGTAGCGCGTTATTGGTTCGAGTCGCTGGCCGGTGTCTCTTGCGATGTAGAGATCGCCTCCGAATTCCGCTACCGCAAATCTGCGGTGCGCCCAGGTAGCTTACTGATTACCCTGTCCCAATCCGGTGAAACCGCTGATACATTGGCGGCTCTACGCCTGTCTAAAGAACTGGGATATCTGGGTTCTTTGGCGGTGTGTAATGTGGCAGGTTCTTCTCTGGTTCGTGAATCCGATCTGGCGCTGATGACGAAAGCAGGCGTTGAAATCGGTGTGGCATCCACCAAAGCCTTTACCACCCAGCTTGCGGTGTTGTTGATGCTGGTGGCGCGTATTGGCCATCTGAAGGGGATGCCAGAGAGCGTAGAGCATGAGATTGTGCATGGTTTGCAAGCGTTGCCTGCGCGTATAGAACAGATGCTGTCGCTGGACAAAAAAATTGAGGCATTGGCAGAAGGTTTCTCTGACAAAAATCACGCCCTGTTTTTAGGCCGTGGTGATCAATACCCGATCGCCATGGAGGGTGCGCTTAAGCTGAAAGAGATCTCCTATATTCATGCGGAAGCCTATGCTGCCGGTGAACTGAAGCACGGTCCATTAGCGTTGATCGATGCGGATATGCCTGTGATTGTGGTGGCGCCAAACAATGAATTGCTGGAAAAACTCAAATCCAACATTGAAGAGGTCCGTGCGCGTGGCGGTCAGCTTTATGTGTTCGCCGATCAGGATGCCGGTTTTGTCAGTAGTGAAGGCATGACCATTATCCCATTGCCTCATGTTGAAGAAATTGTCGCGCCAATCTTCTACACGGTTCCGCTACAACTGTTGTCCTATCATGTGGCATTGATTAAAGGTACAGATGTGGATCAGCCGCGCAACCTGGCGAAATCGGTTACTGTTGAGTAATCATTTTAGTTGCAGGATGACCATAAAGTTGTGAACTGAATAAATCCGGTTATGCCCCAAAGGCAAACCGGATTTTTTTATGATTAAGCTCAAGTGATGTTTATCAGAACGCATTATTCTTCACTGATAATGCAATGAAAAAGGAGTTTTTTATGAGCTACATACTGCAAGTTGATTTTCCCTACCATGGCCCTTGGGGGCAGGAAATGGCGCAAGCGATGGAGGGGTTAGCCCACTCTATTGCCGAAGAACCGGGGTTGATTTGGAAGATCTGGACTGAAAACCAGGCCACCCAAGAAGCGGGTGGCATCTACTTGTTCGCCAATATTTCCAGTGCTGAGGCCTATCTGGCGATGCATAGCGAGCGGCTTCGCAATTTTGGTATTCCCCAGGTTAATGGAAAGATATTTGCCATTAACCAAGCTTTGACGCAGATCGATCGTGCTCCAATTTGAATAACAGTTGCGTGAACTTGAAGATTAAAACGTAGGGATCGCGCAGAATCTGGTAATCACTAACCCCAGCAGTTCGAATAACTGCTGGGGGATAAATCGCTATTGCGGTTTATTTACATCAATAACAGAAATAGTGTAGATAACCACAAACTCAGGTTTTTTAGATCCATCCGGAACTTTTATCGCTGAAGGTGGGATCGCGACCTGAATCTCTCCCCCTTTACGAATAAGTTTCACGCTATCACGCAGCAGTGGCGGTATATTATCTACTTTAAATACTTGGTACGAGTTATCAACTTTAGGGCCATCAACCACAGTGCCATCAATCAAGGTACCTTTAAAACTTAACTCAACAACATCGGTACTTTGCAGTGCTGGACCGCTCCCTTTATTGATTATCAAGTAAAGCAACCCTTGTTTGTTTTTCTTGACCCCTTCACGCTGTGCAAATTGCTCCATCCAGGTTTTATCTGCAGCAATTCTTTTATTATTTTTATCTTCTGCTAAGACGTTTATCTGCTCGTCAAGAATGAGTAACGTGTCGCGTACTTCTTTCTCACTCATTTTTTCCTGATTGTTGAAGGCATCAGCGACACCCGCTAACATTATATTTTTATCAAGCGTTATATGGAGTTCTTTTTGTTGAGCAATTTGCGCTTCAATATAGTGCCCTAATGCGATACCACTGGCATAAGCACGTTTTTGCTCTTCGCTATCTAATTTAAATTCTTTTGCTACTGTTGGCGTAGTCGTCACGGCCTCTTTTTTTTCTGCTGTCGCAATATTCTCAGACACGGATGTACTTTCTGCTGTTGCCGAACTCGCGCTAGTTGCAGCGGCTTCACCCGCTTGTATCTCTTTTTTATCCAACTCTTTTGGTTGCTCAGTTATGGATGGAAAGGCGGGTGATGGCTTTGCCGCAGGCGCTACATCGGGTGTTTTGGTGTCTTCTGTTGTTTCTGCTGTCGTTGTTTCGGTTGCTGTTGTTTCGGTTGGAACAGCCACTGTCTCTTTTTGTTGTGGCGTAGTTATATTTTCTGGTGAAGTTATATTTTTCGGCGTAGTGATATTTTCTGGCGTGGTCGTACTTTCTGGTGTCGCCGCATTCACATTAGTTGAAGTCGCCAGGTTCTCTTTTACCTCTTGTTTTGTCTCTTTTTCATCTGTCTCTTTTTCATTCGACATTTTAGGCTGTTCAGTTAGGCTTGGGCCTGTTGACGTGGGGGTGGCTGCGGGTTCTGCCTCTGCTGCTTTAGTGTTGTTTGTTGTTTGTGCAGAGGGAGCTCCGTCTGTCGATGCTGGCAGCGTTGCTGATGGTACTGAGGGAGGTGTTTGTACTGTGGTTGCCGGATCTTCTGCGTTGGCGGTGAGTACATAACCTGACATAATCAGCGAACTCGCAAACAGCACCTTTTGGGTCGTGAGACGAAAAGACATAGGAATACCTTTGGCTTGTCTAAATGAGTAATGATTAACAGAATAGCGGGTGAAAATTTTTTATAAAAGCACCGGGTAAAAATTAATCTTTGTTATCACAGAGAAACGTTAGGCAACAGCCGATTATTTAAGGCCTGTAGTTGTCTGTTGTTGCCTATGGTTAATAGATTCACCCAGCAATGCTTACAGGGTTCACTACTTAGCCAACGTTCAGTAGAGAATCAAAGCGAACAACCAGAGAACCCACAATAACGCCGTGATTAACATGGTGCGCTTGAGTTGGCATAACGCACCATGTTGACGTTGCGGGAATGTCAGTTGGGTTAACCGTTGCCGTTGCCAAATCAATGCCAGCGCTTTCCCGGCTTGTTGATTCTGCGCCTCGTTGAACTGTGTTAAATAACCGACATCCAACCATAGGCGCCAGCAGCCATAAATACATACACCACTCAGCAACGACACCCCTGCCCGCATCAATCCGGGTGATGCAGCAAAAATAACCCATAGTAATGGTGGTACCACCATCAACAGCAAAAAACGCCAGCTCAGCAGAGTTCGTTCAAGCAACACGGTGGTTAGTTGTTCGGTTGCTGTTATTTCCTGATGTTCATTCGCCATTGTTCTAACAGCTCCAGATGTTGAGCGTTTAAGACTACCTGCGGCCGCTTCTGCCGAATATAGGCGACGGCTTCCATTACCGTGAGTGACGGTTGTTTATAGAGTAGCCAGGCGGCTGCCACTAAAGCACTGCGTGACAAGCCTAATGCACAATGGATAAGCACGCTACCTTGTGTACGCTGCAACTGTTCCAGCATGAGAACCGCCTCACGGAGTTGGCTCGCTTGCGGGTTGACCAAATCCAACATCGGTACACAATAATAGGCGACTCCGGTTATGTTGCGCGCTCGGGGAAACTCACTGGTAACATCCAACACTGCCCGTTGTAATGGCTGGTTACGGGGGTAAGAGCCCAGGAACACCTCATCCGTGAGCGGGCTAACCGCAGGCAAACGGCGGGTGTAATAGCGTAGAGAAATAAACATCCCCAACCGCCAGGGCATCAGTAACCAGTAGGCGGCAGGGGTGAGTTTTCCTTGTTCATTTTTTTGCAACACGGTGACGCCAAACCCGGCATATCCCAGCGTGACAATCATCAACGCTATGGCTGGCCACCACAGCCACGGCAGATAAAAACTTGCTGCTATGGCTATGAGTGAACCGAACAAATAGCGTCTGGTTAATTTCCAGCGGCGGCTATCTGGGCGCTGCCAACGCCATTGCCCCTGTTCTGGTACCAGCCAGTCAATCACCATACCCGCGATCAACCCAGTGATAACGTCGATGAAATGGTGCTGCCAAGTCGTCACAACGGAGAGTGCGATAAGCAGAAACCATGCGGTAAAAATCCGGTGCCCGTGGCCGCCAAGGTGGCGGCTGAAGTGGCGCCAGAGTAACCAGCAAAAAATAATATGCAGAGAAGGTGATTGATTATAGGGTAAATCAAATTGCTCCAATTGTTCGAACAACCAACCGGCAGCACCAGAAATTGGCGGTCTGGTGAAGGAAAATTTCAGCGGAAAGAGTAAAAAACCGATACAGGCCACCAGAGGGGCTAATGCTAACCGGTAGACCAAGCGTCGCTGTTCACTGAGTGTTGTACAGATAAATAGCGACAACCCGTAGAATATATCAAGGCTCCAATAGGGAATTATGGTCAGCGGAATAAAGGGAATATGCTTCTCCCAGTCAAACACCAGGCTGCCCACATCACCCCTGCCAGCGGTAAACTGGTTTACCTGACCATAGGTGAGGAAAAAAAGGGGGGCCAGCAACAGCAGCCAGCCTATCCCGTGAATAATAATAGTACGGCGAGTTACAGAACTGCTCATGCTTAGCGACGCACCGCCAGTGAAACAGTAAAAATCCCCCACTGATCAATTAACTGGGCACATTTATCAAAACCGGCTTCTTGCACCAAGGCATCCATTTCCCCTTGGGTACGTACACGCATTACCCACGCCTTACCATCTTTATGGCTGGTGAGGGACCAGGCGATGGTTTTTAACTGCGGATGCCACGGTTGCCCGGTGTAGATCAATATCCCCCCGGGTTCAATGGCCTCTGCCAACCCAGCTAACGAATTACGTACCAGTGTATTTTCAGGAAATAGCTCGTAAAGCCCAGAAACGATACCCAGCGTTGGGCGTGGCGTTAATGCAGCCAGTTCATCGCGGTTAAAAGCGTCACCACGTTCAAAATGGGCCTTATCTTCCATGCCGCGTGAAGCGATCATTTCCTGTCCTTTCTCGACATTCAGTTCACTGTAATCACGCAGGAGAATATGACTGACGAGGGGTTCACTCGCCAACGCATCCAACACATAGCGACCATGCCCGGCGGCAACATCCACTACACGCACTGGCGTCCCTTGTGTGGCCAACTGCGCTACTGCTTGTTGGATAAGTTGCTGCAGATGAAGTTTACGCTGACGGATCCCTTGCCAACCAATGCTATTGAGGTAGTTCTTATCGATTTGCCGACCTAGCCAGTTACTTCCTTGTGGTTGGTTACGATAGACATAATCCAGGGTGCTACCGGAATCAAAACCAGTCTCAAACCCTAACTTCACGCCAGTTGACTGGGTACCCAGCATTTTCATGCCATAACGCATTGCGCGATAAGCCACATCATCGAGAGAATAGGGAACCGGGCCGCCACTGAGCATTCGCCAAGTATCAGCACTTGGGCTCCAGCGGTCTTCATTACTGTAATCGAAGCGTTGCGGTGGCAAGGCGTACAGGGTGTCGATAAAACTGCGCATTTTGTCGAATGCGATGTGGCGATCCCGCTCACCGAGCGTGTCATGATAAAAACCAGGGAGGATGTGCAATTCTTTTAATTGGCTGCGTAACCCCTGGTAGAAATCCAATTGCGGCTTGCGGTGGACAACATGGTCATTGCCGGAAATCAGTAACTGTACTGGTAGGGTAATTGCAGCGGCGTCGCGTACTACGCGTTCCGCAGTACGGTAGAGATCAAGCAATATATTGACGGCGATTGGCCGGGTAACTAAAGGATCATGATCAAAGCTGGCTACCCGCTCGGGGTCGTGTGTCAGGTATTTGCCTTTGACGTAAGAGTTGACGAAAAACAACCCGCGCAAACGGTGCAAAAGTGCCAGCCCGCTACGTGCAAACGGTACATACAACTTAACCTTAAACGCGGGTGATGCCAGCACCAAGCCGCGAATGGCTGGCGCATAGTCGTGTACCCAGGTCGCAGCCAGTACCGCCCCAACGCTTTGTGCTACCACGGTAATATTCTCCAGGGGCACATTATTTTCGGTAGCAACAAAGCGAACAAATTCATCCATATCCTGTACTGAGCGGGTCAGCGATGGGCTGTAACCGCGTTGACCTGGCGAACGCCCATGTCCCCGTGCATCCCAAGCATAGAATGCGCTATCCGGCATAGCTAATTCATCAACAATGTGTTGCATACGCCCAGAGTGCTCATGGCCGCGATGGAACAAAACGATGATTTTATTTATTTCGCCGTTTTCCTGCGCTGGCCAGTGGCGATAAAACAGTTCAGTCTGGTCGCTGGTCAGAAAACACTTTTCGTCTGGCGTACGGGTATTAATCATGGGATTCATTTCCTTGAGTCTCCTGCCGGAGTTGTAATAAACGCTGTAATAGCGCTTCCTTAAACTGGCTCTTATCCGGGTGAGAGTACAGTGGCTCACCTACATTGACATCAATAAACAACGGCAAAGGAATGCGGTTGCCTTTTGCCATAACCTGTTCTGTCCCTTTCAGCCAGATGGGGATAATCGGTACCTCCGGCAGACTTTGGCTAAGATGCCACAGCCCTGATTTTAGTGGTGCCAATTTTCCTGGTTCACCACGGCTACCTTCAGGAAACAAGATCAGAATCTTATTGTCGCGTAATGCTTGTTCACAAAGTGCCAGTGGATTGGTTTCCCCTCCTTGGCGCGAGACCGGGATAATATTGAGAATATTAAGCGTAAACCACGCCAACCAGCGGTTACGCAGAAAATAGTCTGCAGCGGCCACCGGGTGGACATTGTGTTGTTGATGAATTGAGAACAGTGATAACAGCGTAAACGCATCCATATGGCTGTTATGATTTGCCACGATAATCGCCGGCCCTTGTTTGGGCAGTCGTTGTGGGTGTTTTACTCGTAGCCCAAGCCATAACCAAATTACCGGCCAGACGATACAGAGTGAAAATAGTGTTTTGAGAAGTTTTTTCACCATAATGTCAGTAATAGAAGTAACGAATAAAGTGGAAGAAAACCGGGGCGGTGAAGATCAGGGAGTCCAAGCGGTCAAGAATACCGCCATGGCCAGGGAGCAGTGTTCCGCTATCTTTTACACCGATATCGCGTTTGATTGCTGACATCACAATATCACCGCAGAACCCCGTCACACCAATAATCAACCCGGCCAGCAGCGCCATATTCCAGCTTAATGGGGTGAGTAGCGGGCCAAGCAATACCGCCGCCAACGTGGTGCTGGCGATGCCACCGAGCAAGCCAGCCAGGGTTTTATTTGGGCTGACTTTCGGCGTGACTTTAATCCGCCCCAGAGATTTGCCCCACAGATACTGTGTAATGTCGTTAAATTCTGTCAGACCGACCAGAAATAGCACCAAAAGGGCCCCTGTTTGCTGGCCATTGGCAGGGAGAACCAGCAAAAAGGCCACATGACTGAAGGCAAAGACCGTAGTCATCAGGCCCCAGTGTAACTGCGACACACTGCTTAGAAAGCTATGCGTATCGCCAGAAATCACCATGCGAGCGGGAAGGAATAAAAAGACATAGACCGGAATAAACACAATGAACATGCCATACCAGTTAGCGCCAATCAGCCAATAGTTGATGGGAATGGCGATAAACATCCACAATATGGGCATCCGGTCAGAATATCGGGAGGGAATCAGGGTCAAATATTCCTTCAACGCTATAAAACTGACCAGCGCGAAAAAAGTCAATGCCAGCCAGTGGGGGCTGATCATCGCCAGGGAAAACAAGATGATAATGACCCACCAGGTACGGATGCGCAGCGTTAATTCACGCCAGTTTTTCTCTGGGCGCAACCAGACCAACAGCCCATTAATGAGGGTAGCGATCAGTAACAGGGCAAAAATAACGGCCAGGGATTTTTCCAGCAACATTATTGCGGCTCCTCTACCAAGGCGCTACGGCAGCGATTGATGACCGTCCAGACCAGTAATAACGTTGCTATGCCCCACACCAGATTGTTCCAGCTAACCAGTTGCGGCCAGATAGCCAGCACCAAACCCCAGGAACCAAACATCAACGCCCGGTCACTTTTACCCAGTGGCCCAGCATAGTTACGTGTCCCGTTAATGGTTTGTACCAGAATTCCACAAAATTCGGTTAACACCATGATGAATAACATCACCAGTACCAGCGGTGCGTTACTGTTTGCGAGAAAGATAAAAGGCAGATATAAGGCAACATCAGAAAGGACATCACCTATTTCATTCAGTATCGCCCCGAGGCGGCTTTTCTGGTTGCACTCCCGGGCTAACATGCCATCCAGTGCATTGAGCGCCATACGGATAAATAACACAATCGGAAGCAGATAAAACAGACCAGGTTGCGGAAATAGCATCAGTATTCCGCCAACCAGAAATGAGAGCACCATCGCGGCCAGTGTGACCTGGTTGGCTGTTACATGATGTTTTTCCAGACAATACATTATTGGACGTAACAAGGCCTGAAAGGCAGGCTTAATCCTATAGAGTGTCATTATCATTCCCTGGTATTGATACCCTTCATACTACTTGGGTGTTGGCTATAGTTACACGCCTCATTCAGGAGGCTTGTGCCCGTATCAGGGCAACTGAAAACAGCGTTCAAGTCTGCTTCAGGCGGACTTGAACGCACCAGTCACATAGTTATCTATCACATGGTTATCTATACTCTTTTTATCTTAAAACAGGGGAAATATGAAGTTAATTAGGGCTTGTTGATCTTTGCTGTTCATCATTCAGCCAACCCACATTGGCAGCCACATGAGGCAACAAGCCAAAGCTACTGTACTTGCGTAATTTCGGGCTAACTTATCGTATCTTGTGGCTACTGAGCGGTAATGCTTTAACCTGGCAAAGGCATTCTCTACAAGGTGGCGATATTTGTACAAACACCAGTCAATATCGCCATTCCCAATCTTTGAGTTCCGTTTGCGGGGTATGGTCGGTATTCCCCTTTTCTGCCGAACCTGCTCACGGATTTTCTCACTGTCATACCCCCGATCTGCAATAACATGCTCTGCATCTGGCAACCTATCAAGTAATTCCGGAGTAGCTTTACTGTCATGAACTTCACCGCCCGTGACAATGAAATCTATCGGTAAGCCACAACTATCAACAGCCATATGGATTTTCGTCGTGTTGCCACCACGGCTTTTTCCTATAGACTCTTTGCCCTCAGAGCAAGCGCCTGTCGCATGTTGATGGGCTTTAACAATGCTACCTTCTATAAATTCCCATTCTAAATCAGCCAATTGCCTAAGCTCGACAAAGAGTTGCATAAGAATGCCTTTCTTTGACCACAAGTTAAACCGCCGGTAGATGGCACTCCAATGTCCAAAAGCGGCTGGAACATCACGCCAAGGGCAGCCAACCCGCATTTGATACAAAATCCCTTCTAAAGTATTTCTATGTTCTGGCTTGTCATAGACGCGACCCGTTCTCAGCATTAAGCGGATTAGCTTTGACCAGTATTCATCTGTTAATATCGTTCTTGGCATGTTGGGCTGTCGTGGTTAGTTTTTGGCGAAAGTAATTATACCAGTCCTTCATGCCGCCTAATAATCCACCACGAAAGATCAACAGCCCCTAGTAGAACTCTTCTGTGATGTCGATGATTTTTGCAGGGTCTTCATCCCATTATGGGAACAGCAGTGCCTGGAGAACGGTAGTCGCAAACGGCGGCGTTCTTCCCGCATGAGTCCCAGCGAGATAATGACCATCCTTATTGCTTTTCATATGTCAAACCACAGGAATTTCAAGAGTTTTTATCTGGGGATCATTTGAATGTACCACCGTCAGGATTTTCCGGAACTCCTCAGTTACACCCGCTTTTTAGGCGTCATGTCATCGGTCATGGTGCCCTTATGTAGCTATTTTACATCGATTAAAGGACAACCGACGGGGATTGAATTTATCGACTCGACCAGCATCAAGGTTTGTCACAACATTCGTATCCCACGCAATAAGGTCTTCGATGGAGTAGCCAAACGGGGAAAAGGGACGATGGGTTGGTTTTACGGTTTCAAATTACACATTATTGTCAACTACTTAGGTGAAATGGTGGCCGCCAAGCTGACCACAGCCAACGTTGACGACCGGGTCCCTGTGAAGGAATTGGCGGAAGGCTTAACGGGCCAATTGTATGGAGACAAGGGCTATATTAGCCAGGCTTTGGCGGCAGAATTAGCTTCTGAAGGTGTAAATTTTATCACGGGTGTACGTAACAATATGAAAGCGAAAGCGCAATCCGCGTGGGATAAGGCAATGTTATCAAAGCGCTTTATCATTGAGACTATCAATGACCAACTAAAAAACATCTCACAAATAGAGCATACACGACACAGGAGTTTGCATGGTTTTATGCTGAATATGGTATGCGGACTGGTCGCGTACTGTTTCAAAGAAGATAAGCCATCAATCAAGTTGAGCCATCCCGAAATGATGGTGCTGATGACGGCTTAACCAGATCTCAGGTTAATTATACCAGTCCTTCATGCCGCCTAATAATCCACCACGAAAGATCAACAGCCCCTAGTTTTGGCACAGTTTATGTGTTTGTTTGCTCCTTGGGTTTAAAGCCCGTTCCCCGACTGATAGCTGATCAATTGAGCAACGCATTTGAACCCTGAACAGTTGTCCTGTCCGACCTCATTTCGTATAAGCAATGGGGTAATAATGAGTCTGCCAAATCCACTCTGTGTGGGAATTGATGTGTCTATATCCAAGTTCAATGAAGTTGCAGGTAGGAGGCAAACGAGAGAATCCCGATGATCTTACATGGGTAAGTGATTCGGGTGAACGAGTGTAGTCAACACCGCTGCAGCTTCATTGGCGACGGGTATAAAACCACGCTGGATGTTGCCATCGGTATGGAGATTTCCCTGTTTACTGTCGGTAACAACCTTGATGGTTTCGATGGCATTATGCTGGGGATGATATCGCTTACCGCCTACAATCAATTCGCATGATTTTGGGTATATTTATCATCAAACCAAAATTAATGCTCCAACGCCGAACACCTCACCACTGAGTAATTTGCATGACGCTACGACTCATTAATAATTTTTACCATTTGTTGTTTGTTGTCAGACAACGTAACTTAGACTGGCTTGCTTACATTAATGCAACAAACACTTAAATTTCTATGAACAGGAAGAGGAGTGACATGATGTCATACACAAATCAGGAGTTTATCAATCAGCTAAAAAATATTGTCGGTAGTTCTCAACTGCTCACCAGTGAAAACAGTACCGCTCGTTATCGCAGAGGATTCCGCACCGGCGAGGGCAAAGCTCTGGCAGTGGTATTTCCCAGCGGTTTGTTGCAACTCTGGCAGATTTTACAATTATGTGTTGCTGCCGATACAGTTGTGATTATGCAGGCAGCAAATACCGGCCTGACTGGCGGCTCAACACCGTTTGGCGATGATTATGATCGTGAAGTGGTGGTTATTAATACGCTGCGGCTCGACCATCTGCATCTATTGGATCATGGTAAGCAGGTTGTCTGCTTCCCTGGAAGTACACTTGCCGGGTTGGAAAAAAAACTCAAGCCTTACGATCGCGAACCTCATTCTGTGATCGGATCTTCATGCATCGGTGCTTCGGTGGTGGGTGGTATCTGTAACAGTTCAGGAGGTTCGTTAGTAAAACGTGGCCCAGCCTATACTGAAATGGCGTTGTACGCCAAGTTAGGCGCTGATGGTCAACTGCAGTTAGTCAATGAGTTAGGGATTAAACTAGGCAATACGCCGGAAGAAATCCTTACTCGATTAGAACAACAGAATTACCAACCAGAAGATATAGAGTATGGCACGCTAAGAGCGTCAGACAATGAATATGTTAGTCGGGTACGTGATGTTGATGCAGATACGCCTTCTCGTTTTAATGCAGACAAACGCCGTTTATATGGCGCCTCTGGTTGTGCTGGCAAACTGGCGGTATTTGCTGTGCGCTTAGATACTTTCGCCAAAGAGGGTATTGAACAGGTGTTCTATATCGGCACCAACAATACGGCGGTGTTCACCGAATTGCGGCGCCATATACTCAGTAAATTTGAAAACCTGCCAGTAGCGGGTGAGTATATGCACCGCGACATTTTTGATGTTGCTGAGCGTTATGGCAAAGATACATTTATGATGATAGATAAGTTTGGCACCGAACAGATGCCTCGTTTCTTTACCCTGAAAGGGCGTATGGATACCTATCTGAATAAAGTGCCATTTCTGCCCCGTAATCTTGTCGACCGCATGATGCAGAAAATAAGTGGTTTATCCCCCAACCATTTGCCAATAAGCCTAAAAGAGTACCGCGAACGCTTCGAACATCATCTTATGCTCAAAATGTCAGGCCCAGGGGTAGCAGAAGCACAGAATTATCTACAGCATTACTTTACCCAGGCTGACGGTGACTTCTTTGTTTGCACCGAAGAAGAAGGCAAAAAAGCATTTTTGCATCGCTTTGCTGCAGCGGGGGCTGCCGTGCGCTACCAGGCGGTGCATGCCGATCAGGTACAGGAGATTTTGGCGCTGGATATCGCGTTACGTCGCAACGATTCCGAATGGTTTGAAACCTTGCCACCAGAGATCGACAACAAGCTCCTTAAGAAACTATATTGCGGCCACTTTATGTGTCACGTTTTTCATAATGATTACCTGGTGAAAAAAGGAGTAGACAGCAAGGCATTAAAAGAAGAAATGTTGGCGCTCATTGACCAAAGAGGTGCGGAGTATCCTGCCGAGCACAATGTCGGGCATATGTATCAGGCCAAAGCCGATTTGCAAGTATTTTACCAAGAAGCCGATCCGACCAACAGTTTTAACCCTGGTATTGGTAAAACCAGTAAACAGAAATATTGGGGATAAAAACAAGATACTGTTCCATTACAGGAAAAGGGTTAAGTAGCAATGAATTGATTTTTAAGCAGTTCAAGGATGAACTGCTCTACTGGGAATATTCCTGGTGGCCAGACGACATGACTGCAGCTTGAATATCGACGTGTACAGAACTTGAGTGAGGATCGGTCAGGGCGGGAGCATACTTTGCTTGTTATTTAACCAAAGAATAACTGAGCCCGATAATTGTCATCCCAACCTGCCTTTTTTAGCTTGTTTCTCTGACTCGGCGCACCACAATTGCTCTACTTTATGATATTCAGAACAAACCGCCGGAATAGCGCCATATTCTCGACCGCATCCTCCATCGCTATTCTGGAGGCATCTTCATTGAACACCACATCAAGAATGTAATGCTGGCTGTTCTCGATCCGCCAGTGTTGACGAATATAGTGCCCGAGCAGCTTGTGTTTGGGGGATAACGAGCTGACATAGTAGGCGGTCTCTACCGTTCCTTTTCCGTTGGCGCTGCGGTGACGCTCAACGGCGATGATGCTGCGGATTGTCGGCCATTTCTCCGCCAGCTCGGGCGGTAATTTTGATTTTAATTGAAAGACATAGCGCTCTTCTTGGCGGCCATGACCATTCTCTTTGTGCTCGACGATTATCTTCTCTTTCTGTGCGTCAAAGAGTGCCTGAAATTGCGATTGAACGGCTTGATACAGCTTCGGTTGGTTCTTCTTTACCTGAACCACCACATGTGCCTTCTTCTCGCTGATTTTCTCCAGCGTCTCACGCTGACAATGCAAGGCATCAAGCGTCACAACGGCGCCTTTAAGCTCAAGAATTTCCAGCATTTCTTTGACCGTTTCGAGTTCCCCTTTCTTATTTGGGGTTGTTTTCTGGCTTAAAACCAAACCATTTTCGGTATCGTAGGCTGTGACCAGTTGCAGAGCTTCGGCGGCATTTCCGCGGTAGGAACCGCGCAACACCTTGCCGTCAAAGGCAATGATGGGTTTGCCCTGATGGGTGCGCTGTTCATTGACCCAGCAAAGCAACGCTTCAAGCAGGGTATCGATGACAATGCAGCGCAAAATGCGGGCAATGGTGTGACGGCGCGGGATGCCGTTGGCAAAAGGTCGATACTGACGGAGCCAATCGGCCTTTGAATTGCCATAGGTCTCTATGTCCCGCCAGCCTTCGGCACCACTCATGATGGCGCTGATGACAAGAAACATGACGTCAACAAGGTCATGTTTACGATTGATGTCAGAGCGGGTTTCTTCAACAAGGGTAAGGTGTTCAATCAACGTCATCGAGCGTGCCTCCTATATGGAGACGTGATTAGATCACAGACGATCTGCCCGTTCAAGCTTCATTAACAAAGTGCGATCCCGCCCTGGAGGATCGGTAGGGTTTTACTCAGCTGATATTTTGCATGATGTTTTTTAATATATTGATAATAAAACAAAAAACAAAAAATCCAATCATTGTCATATAACTGTAATATTTTATACATTTTACTGTCATGAAACTGTCCTATTTTCCTTCAATCAGCAATACTTTATTTGACTCAAACAGCCCGAAGTCGATTTTTAAATATCCCATTAGGAGGGATCATGAAACTGATGCGTACCACTGTCGCCAGCATTGTCGCAGCGACTATCTCCTTGGTCTCTGTATCTGCATTCGCTGCTGCGAGCTTGACCGGTGCAGGTGCGACATTTCCCGCTCCGGTTTATGCCAAGTGGGCAGATTCTTATCAGAAAGAGACTGGCAATAAAGTTAACTATCAGGGGATTGGTTCCTCTGGTGGTGTGAAGCAAATTATTGCTAACACCGTTGACTTTGGTGCTTCCGATGCTCCTCTGTCTGACGATAAGCTGGCTGCCGATGGCCTGTTTCAGTTCCCAACCGTGATTGGCGGTGTGGTACTGGCTGTCAACATCCCAGGCATCAAATCCGGTGAACTGACTCTCGATGGTCAAACCCTGGGTGATATCTACTTGGGTAATATCACAAAATGGAATGACCCAGCGATCACTAAACTGAACCCAGGCGTTAAGTTGCCAGATCAGAATATTGCCGTGGTACGCCGTGCAGACGGTTCTGGTACTTCTTTCGTCTTCACCAGCTATCTGTCTAAGGTTAATCCTCAGTGGAAAGAGAAAGTGGGTACCGGTTCAACGGTTAAGTGGCCAACCGGTTTAGGTGGTAAGGGCAATGACGGTATTGCTGCATTTGTCCAACGTTTACCTGGTTCTATCGGTTATGTAGAATACGCTTATGCCAAACAGAATAATCTGGCCTACACTAAATTAGTCTCTGCTGATGGTGAGCCAGTGAGCCCAACCAAAGAGAGCTTTAGCGCTGCAGCCAAAGGTGCCGACTGGAGTAAAACCTTCGCTCAGGACTTGACCAACCAAAAAGGTAATAATGCTTGGCCAATTACTTCCACTACCTTTATTCTGATGCACAAAGAGCAGAAGAAACCAGAGCAAGGTACAGAAGTACTGAAGTTCTTTGATTGGGCCTATAACCAGGGTGCTAAACAGGCTCTTGAACTGGACTACGCTATACTGCCAGATGAGGTAGTTGAGCAAGTCCGTGCAGCTTGGAAGACCAATATCAAAGACAGTTCTGGTAAAGCATTATTCTAAAAACACAAGAGGTGTGGTATACACCTTGCCTGATGTGTCGGGGCTCAGTAAGCTGAGCCCTTTAAGCTTTATAACAGAAGAGTAATCTATGGCTGGGCCTAAACCGACCATTAAAGCACCGAGTAAAAACGGTGACATTATCTTCAGCGCGCTGGTTAGACTGGCCGCGCTGATTACCTTATTGCTGCTGGGCGGCATTATTGTTTCGCTGATTATTGCCTCCTGGCCAAGTATGCAGGCGTTTGGTTTCGCTTTTCTGTGGACCAAAGAGTGGGATGCACCCGCTGAGCAGTTCGGTGCCTTAGTCCCTATTTACGGGACGTTAGTCACCTCTCTGATTGCCTTGATCATTGCGGTCCCGGTCAGTTTTGGTATTGCGCTGTTCCTGACGGAACTCGCCCCTAATTGGCTTAAGCGCCCGTTAGGTATCGCCATTGAACTGTTAGCGGCGATCCCAAGTATTGTTTACGGTATGTGGGGTCTGTTCGTGTTTGCTCCACTGTTCGCCCAATATTTCCAGACTCCGGTGGGCAATGTCCTTTCTGGTATTCCGATTGTTGGTGAATTATTTTCTGGCCCGGCTTTCGGTATCGGTATTCTGGCTGCCGGGGTGATCCTGGCTATTATGATTATTCCTTACATTGCCGCAGTTATGCGTGATGTATTCGAACAAACCCCGGTAATGATGAAAGAGTCCGCCTACGGTATTGGTTGTACTACCTGGGAAGTGATTTCGCGTATTGTCTTACCGTTTACTAAAAATGGGGTGATTGGCGGTATTATGCTGGGTCTGGGGCGAGCTTTGGGGGAAACCATGGCAGTCACCTTCATTATCGGTAACACCTACCAACTCGACAGTTTCTCACTGTTTATGCCTGGCAACAGTATTACCTCAGCATTGGCCAATGAATTCGCTGAAGCGGAGTCGGGGCTGCACACCTCAGCATTAATGCAACTGGGGCTGATCCTGTTTGTTATCACTTTTATCGTCCTTGCGCTGTCAAAACTGATGGTTATGCGCTTGGCTAAAAATGAGGGGCGTTAAAGTGACCATGTTGGATTCTGTAGAGCTGGCGGAAAGCCGCCGTAAAATGCAGGCTTGGCGCCGCCAGAAAAACCGCATTGCACTGTTCTTGTCACTGGCGACGATGGCCTTTGGTCTGTTCTGGTTGGTGTGGATTCTGTTTTCTACCATTACCAAGGGCATCGATGGTATGTCGCTGGCGTTATTCACCGAAATGACGCCACCACCCAATACGGCCGGCGGCGGTTTGGCTAACGCCATTGCCGGTAGTGGTTTGCTGATTCTGTGGGCGACCGTCTTCGGTACACCGTTGGGCATCATGGCAGGCGTTTATCTGGCGGAATATGGCCGTAAATCCTGGTTGGCTGAGGTGATCCGCTTTATTAACGATATTTTGCTGTCTGCGCCGTCAATCGTGGTGGGGTTGTTTGTTTACACCGTGGTGGTGGCTAAAATGGAGCACTTCTCTGGATGGGCGGGGATTATTGCCTTGGCTTTGCTGCAGATCCCGATTGTGATCCGCACCACCGAGAACATGCTCAGACTGGTGCCCGATACGTTGCGTGAGGCCGCTCATGCACTGGGAACACCCAAATGGCGTATTATTTCTGCCATTACCTTGAAAGCTTCTATCTCCGGTATCATTACCGGTGTATTACTGGCTATAGCACGTATTGCAGGTGAAACAGCGCCATTGCTGTTTACCTCGCTGTCAAATCAGTTCTGGAATACCGACCTGATGCAGCCGATTGCCAACCTGCCAGTGACCATCTTCAAGTTTGCCATGAGCCCGTTTGCCGAATGGCAGCAATTGGCTTGGGCAGGCGTATTGTTGATCACCCTGTGCGTACTGTTACTGAATATCCTGGCGCGTGTGATTTTTGCCAAGAAAAAGCATTCATAAAAATTTAAGCGCCGTTGGTTCGGCGCGGTGAAAAGAGAGAAGTCTTGATGAGTATGGTTACTGACGCTCCCAGCAGCAAAATTCAGGTACGCGATCTGAACTTTTACTATGGCAAATTCCATGCGCTGAAAAACATCACCCTGGATATTGCCGAGAATAAGGTAACGGCCTTTATCGGCCCATCGGGTTGCGGTAAATCAACGTTGTTACGTACTTTCAACAAGATGTATCAGCTATATCCAGAGCAACATGCCGAAGGCGATATTATATTGGATGGGCAAAATATTCTGACGGATAACCAGGATATCGCCTTACTGCGTGCCAAGGTGGGCATGGTGTTTCAAAAGCCAACACCGTTCCCGATGTCGATTTATGACAATATTGCTTTCGGTGTACGTCTGTTTGAAAAGCTGTCCCGTGCAGATATGGATGAGCGTGTTCAGTGGGCGCTGACCAAGGCGGCACTGTGGAATGAAACCAAGGATAAGTTGCACCAGAGCGGTTATAGCTTGTCTGGTGGTCAACAGCAGCGTTTGTGTATTGCGCGTGGTATTGCCATTCGGCCAGAAGTGTTATTGCTGGATGAGCCGTGTTCGGCACTTGACCCTATTTCAACTGGTAAAATTGAAGAGTTAATCAGTGAACTGAAGTCTGAGTATACCGTGGTTATTGTGACCCATAATATGCAGCAGGCGGCACGTTGTTCTGACTCCACCGCATTTATGTATCTGGGGGAGTTGATCGAGTTCAGTGATACTGACACCTTGTTTACTGCACCGCAGAAAAAGCAGACTGAAGATTACATTACTGGCCGTTATGGTTGATAAGGGTGCATCATGGACAATCTGAATTTAAACAAACATATTTCTGGCCAGTTCAACGCAGAGCTTGAGTATATCCGCACCCAGGTGTTGACGATGGGTGGGCTGGTTGAACAGCAACTGAGTGATGCTATCACGGCGATGCATAACCAGGATGGTGAGCTGGCTAAACGGGTGATCGAGGGTGATGCCAAGGTCAATATGATGGAAGTAGCCATTGATGAAGCCTGTGTGCGTATCATTGCCAAGCGCCAGCCAACCGCCAGCGATTTACGCTTGGTGATGGCGATTATCAAGACCATTTCTGAACTGGAACGTATCGGTGACGTTGCAGATAAAATCTGCCGTACGGCACTGGAGAAATTTTCTCACCAGCATCAACCGCTGTTGGTCAGCCTGGAGTCTTTGGGGCGCCATACCGTTCAGATGCTGCATGATGTGCTGGATGCCTTTGCGCGTATGGATCTGGATGAAGCGATCCGTATTTACCGTGAAGACAAGAAGGTCGATCAGGAGTATGAGGGTATCGTGCGCCAGTTGATGACCTACATGATGGAAGATTCGCGTACCATTCCCAGTGTATTGACGGCGTTATTCTGTGCCCGTTCTATCGAACGTATCGGTGATCGTTGCCAGAACATTTGTGAATTTATCTTCTATTTCGTCAAGGGCCAGGATTTCCGCCATATCGGTGGGGATGCACTGGACAAATTACTGGCAGAAAGTAAAGGCGAGAAAAAAGAGTAATTTTATTAAAAAATTACTGTTAATGGCGCTGGAAACAGCGCCTTTCTTTTGTTTATCGAATTCACAACAGTTTATCGAATTTACAGCAGTTGGCCGATATTGACGTATTTGGTTTCCTGATATTCATCCAGGCCGATATCCGCCCCTTCGCGCCCCAGGCCTGACTCTTTCACCCCACCAAAAGGGGCGACCTCAGTAGAAATAATCCCTTCATTAATACCTACCATGCCGCTTTCCAATGCTTTGGTAACACGCAAGGCGCGCGCCAAATCACGGGTATACAGATAAGCCGCTAACCCAAAGGGGGTTGCGTTAGCTCGGGTGATGACTTCATCCTCATCGGTAAAGCGGAAACAGGCAGCCAGCGGGCCAAAGGTCTCTTCCTGCGCTAACCGCATCTGCTCTGTGGCGTTAGCCAACACCGTAGGTTGGAAGAATGATCCCCCTAAGTCGGCGCGCTTACCGCCGCACATCAGCTTCGCACCTAACTTCAGGGCGTCCTGTAGGTGTGCCTCCACTTTTTCTACTGCTTTGATATGGATTAGCGGCCCTTGTTGTGCTCCTGGCGTCATACCTGAAGCAACCTTTAACGCTTTTGCGGCATCCGTCAGTTTCTGGACAAAGCGGTCATAAATACCGTCCTGAATGTAGAAACGGTTAACACATATGCAAGTCTGCCCGCTGTTGCGGAATTTGGCGGCCATTGCGCCGGCAATGGCTACATCAAGATCGGCATCATCAAACACGATAAAAGGTGCATTACCGCCCAGTTCCAGAGACAGCTTTTTCACTGTATCTGCTGCTTGGCGCATTAATAACTTACCCACCGGCGTTGAACCAGTGAAAGAAATTTTACGCACTAGCGGGCTCGCCATCAGTGTTTCACCAATGGCGACGGTATCGCCGGAAACCGCATTAATCACCCCGGCTGGAACCCCGGCTTGTTGGGCTAATACAATCAACGCGAAAGCGCTGAGCGGAGTTTCATTGGCTGGCTTAATCACCGCAGTACAACCAGCCGCCAGTGCCGGGCCCAATTTGCGTGTCAGCATGGCTAATGGAAAGTTCCATGGCGTAATGGCCGCAATAACACCCACCGGCTCTTTAAAGGTGAGGATCTGATTGCCATTTTTGGTTGCCGGGATGGTTTTGCCATAGGCACGTTTAGCCTCTTCGGAAAACCATTCAATAAAGCTGGCGGCGTAAGCCACTTCGCCGATGGCTTCGCTGAGGACTTTACCTTGTTCGGTCACCATCAACTCAGCCAGTGCTTGTTGATGCTGCATGATCAACTGGAACCAGCGTCGCAAAATTTCTGACCGTGCTTTGGCGGTTTGAGCACGCCAGGCCGGTAGCGCCGCCGCTGCTGCGGCAATGGCAGCTTCAGTTTCTGCACGGCCAGCCAGGGCAACATCAGCAATTTTTTCACCACTGGCGGGATTATCGACGGGATACGTTTGTGGGGTCGTTTGCCACTGGCCATTGCAATACCAACCGGTACGCAGTAAGGAGGCATAAGCTGTCATGCAATATTCCTTGTTTCTAGGTTATCCACTGCAAAAAAACCGCGTGCTGGGCGGCTGTCACGCAGAATACGCTTGCCCGCGGTGTAGTCATTAATGACATCGCAAGGGGTGTAATTACGCTCCAGCTCATGCTGTTCTTCGTCATTGAGCTGGGTATCTAGTGCGGCAATGGCACTGTTGATCTGTTGTATCGAGTCGGCACCAACTAACATACAATCTACACCTGGGTGGTTAAGTACCCAGGCTTGAGCGACCTGTGCTGGTGGTATACCTCGTTGCTCAGCCACCCGGCTAACCGACTGCGCTATGTTAAGCGAAGTCGCATCAGCATACATTTCTTGGGTAAAAAAATCGGTCTTGTTGCGCACAGAGTTGAAATCGCAACTTAATAGCCCGCGAGCCAATGGGCTGAAGACTGAAATACCCAACCCCTGATCACGGCAAAACGGTATCATTTCACGCTCTTCCTCACGGTAAGCACAGTTGAGTTGCAGTTGCATATTAATGGGTTTGGTATAGCCATTACGCTCGCAATACCATAGGATTTTGGCTAACTGCCAGGTATACATGGTCGATACCCCAACATAGCGAGCCTTGCCAGAATGGACGATATCATTCATCGCTGCCCAGGTTTCTTCAATGGGGGTATTCACATCGAAGTAATGCAACATATAGATATCGACGTAATCGGTGCCCAAACGCTGCAAACTGGCATCGATACTGGCCATGATATGTTTACGTGAATGTCCCTGGTTGTTGAACCCCGCGCCAATCGGGTAGCCTACTTTGGTGGTCAGCACCAGTTCATCACGATTGGCAATGCGCTTGATCACCCGGCCCACCACTTCTTCACCCGCACCACTGGAGTAAAAATCCGCTAGATCAATAAAGTTAATCCCGTTTTCCAAAGCATGGCGGATCAGCGGTTCACTTTGTGCCTCATCGAAAATCCACGGTTTCCACTGTTTACTGCCCATATTCATGGTACCCAAGCACAAACGAGAAACTTTCAAACCACATTGACCCAGATTAATGTACTGCATGCTTCCCTCCTCAGGCTTTTGGGGTGTAGAACGGATTGCCCAACTGTGGCAGGGCTTCAGTCAATTGGTGGCGGGTCGGCAGTTTTTCCATTGCCGCCTGAATAGCTTGGGTACAGGCGAGGTAGTTGTTGTGATAGACCTCGTCAATATTGTTGCAACTGGGGTTGACCCAGTTAGCGGTGACAATACACCATTCATCTTCAGCCTCTGCGGGTAGGGTTCCTGACAGTAGTGCTTCAGTCACCGCCTTAGCGATAGCGGCTTGTGAGGCTCCCCAAGTTGAATTGCCGTGTAATTCACCGCTAATTTCCGCTTTATTGACATACAGCGTCATGGGTTTAGCCGGTACGTTAGGTTTAATTACCACCATAAATGGGCAGTGACCCTGGCTGGGGGATGCCAAGCTGGAAGAGAAAGCCTGGCCGACGACACCATTACGCGGTCCGATCATGATATTGATATGCGAGGCATTTACGCCGTTACCTGCAAACCCTTCTCCGATATACATTTCCACTTAAAGATCTCCTGTTTTTAACATAATGTTATTTAGCCACTGTGGCTAACGTGTTCTCTGTTTGAGGTTGCGAGCCCTGGGCGGCATCCACCAGGGTCAGTCCCTTGGTTTCTGGTGCCCAGGCAATGGAAACAACGGCGCCAATCATCAAGATAAAGGCCAGAATGGCGGTAGTCGTCGGCATGCCGAAATGCACGATAGACAGAGGCAACAGGCCTGTGCCAATGGCGGAGCCTAATCGACTCATGGAGGTTGAAAACCCCACGCCCATGGAGCGGACTTCGGTAGGGAAGCTTTCAGCGGGGAAAACGCCTACCAGATTACTGACTGCTGACATGACTAATGTAAAGGCGGCAAAAATGGCGATCAGCCAGGTTGTTTGGCTACCAGGAAGAATACTTAGCATCACCAGGCAGGCTGCGAGGAAGATAAACGAACCAATCAGGAAACCACGGCGTGAGCAAATCACCGTCAGAACAATTCCCAGCAAGGCTCCGACGATCAACAAGCCGTTAAGCAGCAGGTCAGTGGAGAAGTTATTGTCTAGCCCCATCACCTGCAAAATAGAGGGCAAGAAGGTATAGATGGCAAAGTAAGGGATCACCAGACAAACAAAGAACAGGCTGTTGAACGCGGTACGGCGACGGTATTTAGGCCCAAATAGTGACAAAAAGCGTTGTTTTGATATCACGGGGGCTTCATCAATCAACAGGACATGGGGGCCGAAGTATTTATGTACTATCGCCATGGCTTGTTCCCGTTGTCCTTTCCCCATCAACCAGCGCGGTGACTCCGGTGTACCGATACGCATTAACAGAATTAGCAGGGCGGGTATGGCAGAAGAGGAGAGCAACCAGCGCCAGGCATCGGGCCCTAATGCCGTTAGAAAATGGCCAGCAAAGCCCGCGGCAACATAGCCAAAGGTCCAGATCACACTGAATGAACCGAGTAATACACCTCGATGCTTACGGGGGGCGAACTCGGCCAGCATGGTGTGTCCTACTGAAAAATCCCCTCCTAACCCAATGCCTACCATCACTCGTAACAGAAACAGTTGTTCCGGTGTGGTGGCGAAGAACTGCAGGGCAGAGGCCAGCGTGATAACCACAAAGCTGAAACTGAAGATTTTCTGGCGGCCAATATAATCAGAGATCCAGCCGAGGACCAAACTGCCGATAAATAGCCCAATCAGTGCAGAACTACCAAGCAACCCCTCCCAAAAAGGGGTGAGGCCCATTTGTGGTTTGATTTGTGCCAAGGCGAAGCCGATAACACCGAGTACATAGCCATCCGTAAAATGTGCACCAAAGGTTAGCCCGGCGATTTTGATATGGAACCGATTTAACGGCACATCATCCATACGGATGGATTGTTGGGTTAAAGTTTGCATTTACCTGTCCTCCTGTTGGGAACGGTACGGGTATACCGTTGGTCGGTATTGCTAATTGATTTTTCCTACTCCCATGCATTGACCTTTATGAGTGCCAAAGATGAGAGGAGCGAGTCATCAATTGGCAATGTGAAATGCCTTGATGTTATTTTTTTGTTTTTATTTGGTTGCTAATGTGAGCATAAAGGAAGCGATAGGCGAGTGCGTTTTAGTCATACCCCTCAGCAGAGAATGCATGTGACTCACCTCTGGTTTTATGGAAATAAACGCTGCAAGGGATAAAAACATGCATCAAATTAATAACATGTAATTAACAAAGCGATGTCTGTTGGCGAGGTAAATGGATTGTGAGAAAGCTCCCATCACTCAGCATGTTGCGTGTTTTTGAGGAAACTTGTCGGACATTAAGTTTCAGTAAGGCGGCTGAAGCACTATTCATTACTCAGAGTGCAGCCAGCCGACAAATGAAACAGTTTGAAGAGTTTCTCGGTAAGTTACTGTTTGTACGTAGTCATTACGGTTTGTCACTCACGCAGGATGCCATGTTGTTATTGCCCGTAGTGCGGCAAGCGCTGGATATTCTGGAAGAAGGGATATGTCATGTGCGATTACACAATCCATTGCAGCACTTAAGGTTACAAGTCGCGCCTACTTTTGCTACCCGTTGGTTGGCTCCACGGCTAGTCGAGTTGCGTCAACACAACACCCAGTTACAAATTGCGTTAATCAGTGAGGCTCGACAAAAATATTGTGATTTTGATTGTGCAGTGCGCTTTGGTCGATTGACCGACAGCATTAATGGGGAATGGTTATGCCATGAACAGTTAGTGCTGGTGGGAAGCCCATTATTGATGATCAATGGCGTGTTTCCGCCGCTCAATAGTCAGCCGCAATTACATATTCTTGATGGTGATAGCCGGATGGACACTTGGCAACGCTGGTTGGATGCAGCGGGTCGCAGTGAAGTACAAGATCGTGGGGGATTGGAGTTTAGTACACAGGATCAGGTCATCAACGCCTGTATCACCGGGGCTGGCTATGCCGTATTGGATAAAATGATGATCCATAATGAACTGCATGGTGGCTTGCTGATGTTGTTTTCACCATTGGCAGTTAAGAGTACCCATGGCTATTGGTTGGAGATCCCTCCTGGTAAGCGGGAATTACCACGGGTGGGTTATTTTCGCGATTGGCTATGGTCGGAAATTAGCCGGGCAGAACCGGCTAGAGCATTGGTCGTTAATGGGTAAGTTGCCAACCACGTTGTTGCCACAGAAGGGGTAACTGTGACAGATGGTCAAACATGGTCACCAGAGGATGGTCGATGGGTTTATTGTGTGGATCGGCACAGAAGTAGAACACCGGGATCCCTGCAGCAATACCCGCCTGTGCACCCGCGGCAGAATCGTCCACCAGAATGCAGCGCTCAACCGCCACCTGCATTTGCTGGGCAGCATGGAAAACGATGGCCGGATCGGGTTTCCAGCGTTGGATATCGTAACCGCTGAATAATCGGTCATCGAAATAGGAAAGCATCTGGGTCAGCCCCAGCGAATGTTGCATTTTGCTGACGGGCCCGTTGGATACAGTACATATAGGGGCTTTCATTTGTGCCAATAATGCTTGCGCACCGGCAATGGGTTGCAGCTCGGCATCGAACAGGCGTGCAACCTCTTGGCGATAGATCGGTTCTAATTGTGTTTGCGGCAGAGTCACGCCCTGTTCGGCACTGATTTTTTCGATGATTTCGTTGAGTTTTACCCCTTTGTATTTTTTAAATATTTCTTCTAGCGAAACCTCAATATCATAATGGGCAAACATATGCACATAAGCCTTACTGCACAACACTTCACTGTCTACTAGCGTGCCATCACAATCAAATAAAACACATTCAACCTGACTCATTGGAATATCTGCCTTCGGCTAACTGATGATGGCTGTCACTTTAACTGGATTATTTATCTCCGTCATCATGCAAGCTGAAGGGGAATGTTTTAGCGGTTGCCGCCCAGTGTCATTTACCGCTAACGGTTATGGCTGATGAATATGAATAAATACAATCTGTTGAATTTTTTAGCCGTACAGATGGCGAAAAAAAGCGATGGGTGAGATCAAAAACCCTATTTTTTGTTATAGGATAGCAACCGACACTTCATCCCCCTGTTCGGAATACTGATAATGAGCAAACAAGACATCAGCCTTGATGCTAATCAAGGCTTGCTTGAGCGCGTTTTTAAACTCAAGCAGCATGGAACCACGGTACGCACGGAAACGATTGCCGGAATCACCACTTTTTTAACCATGGTCTATATCGTGTTCGTCAACCCGCAGATCTTGGGGGCGGCGGGTATGGATACTCGAGCGGTATTTGTCACTACCTGCCTGATCGCTGCTTTTGGCAGCATTTTTATGGGTCTATTGGCTAACTTGCCGGTAGCTTTGGCACCAGCAATGGGCTTGAATGCTTTCTTCGCGTTTGTGGTGGTGGGTGCGATGGGCATTTCATGGCAGGTTGCGATGGGCGCTATTTTTTGGGGGGCTGTCGGTTTCTTTTTACTGACGGTATTCCGTATCCGTTACTGGATGGTAGCCAATATCCCACTTAGCCTGCGCGTGGGGATCACCAGTGGTATTGGCTTGTTCATTGCCATGATGGGGTTGAAAAATGCCGGTATCGTGGTCGCTAATCCTGATACGCTGGTGGCGGTAGGGAACCTGACTTCTCACAGTGTTCTGCTGGGTGCGCTGGGGTTTTTTATCATCGCCGTTCTGGCCTCGCGTAATATTCATGCCGCGGTGCTGGTTTCCATCGTGGTCACCACCTTGATCGGTTGGCTATTGGGTGATGTACAGTATGCTGGCATATTCTCTATGCCGCCAGATATCACTACCGTTGTCGGTCAGGTGAATATTACCGGGGCACTGGATCTTGGCTTGGCTGGGGTGATTTTTGCCTTTATGCTGGTTAACCTGTTTGACTCATCCGGTACCCTGATTGGGGTGACCGACAAGGCGGGGCTAACCGATGAAAACGGTAAATTCCCACGTATGAAGCAGGCGCTGTATGTTGATAGTATCAGCTCCGTAGCAGGGGCATTTATTGGTACTTCTTCAGTCACGGCTTATATTGAAAGTTCTTCTGGTGTCGCTATCGGTGGTCGCACCGGTCTGACCGCCGTGATAGTCGGGCTGTTGTTCCTGTTGGTGATTTTCCTGTCGCCATTAGCTTCGATGGTGCCGGCTTATGCTGCTGCGGGTGCTTTGATCTATGTTGGGGTTCTGATGACCTCCAGCTTGGCACGCGTAAAATGGGAAGATATGACTGAAGCGGTTCCTGCCTTTGTTACCGCCGCTATGATGCCTTTTAGCTTCTCGATTACTGAAGGGATTGCGCTGGGCTTTATCTCTTATTGTGTGATGAAGCTGGGTACTGGTCGTTGGCGTGAAATCAGCCCTTGTGTGATTGTCGTGGCGCTGTTGTTTGTGCTCAAAATCGTGTTTGTTGATGGGCATTGATCAAAAAGAATAAGCGGTGCTTGAGCACCGCTGGTTCAAGTCGTCAATCATTGCAGCAGTAAGTATCCCCGTTTTTCTATCAGGCTCCCGGTGATGCATCGGCGCTTTTGCCCATCACCCAACGCAATGGTTGCTGGAAGTGTAGCGGCCAGTTTCCTTGTGTATCTTCTCTCAGGTTAAAACTTGCCGTCTTGGTCAGATTCTGATTACTGAACAGGTTGGTAAAATGCAGAGCCAGAGCTTTGCCATTAAAGTTTTGATGGCCATAATAGGCGATCATAATGCGTTTATTCTCTGCTAATGAATATGATGCTGGCGGGATTTTCCCTTGTGGTGTAATCAGTAAAGCGCCGGCGTAAAATTGCGGGTATTTTGCCATCAGATTACCCGCGTGCAGCGCGCCTTGGCCGCGAGCGGTAAGGTAGACCTGATGAGGGTTAAGCTTCAGTTTAGGGGTGAGCTCCTGCAGGGTACGTTGAATCGCGCTATGGGTGCTCTCTTCGCTATCGATAGACCAGCGGAAGCTATTCTCGGCAAGCATTTGAGTACCGTTTAACTCAATATAGGCAACACCTGCTTCAGCAAAAAGCAATCGATCTTTAGGGGTGATATTAGCGGCTCTGCCATAAGGGTGCAGGTAGATAACGGTTGGCCAACCGGTGGCAGGAGGTGAGCCATTCGGGACAGAATACTGTGCTTTACCCTCAAACGGCGAAGCATATAGCTGATAGCGTGTTTTGGCCTCAGCGAGGATGGAACGATAAGTCTCACTTTGCTGAAGGCTATTGAATGCGTTGTTTTCCAGCAGATTATAGTAATACCACAATCCCCGTTTGGCACTGAGTTGCAAATAGTGTTCCGCCAGTTCTGTTTGGCCTTTTTGTGCAGAGGTAGCGGCCAATTGAAAAGGAACCCAGACATTGCGTTTATCTTCGTGTATCAGTGACAGATACAATGGCATCGTTTCTGCTTTTTTGTCCTCCAGGCTATGGACAGATCGCGGCAATGGCATCATCAGTGAGCTATTGGCTGGCAGGTTCAGCGGTTCTTCCCCGGGGGGATAGCGCATTTCGCTGGCAAGTAATGGACTGGTGATAAAAAATAGCAATAGAGTAAAAATAACAGCATGCATAATATTATTGCTTTGTTTATTAAGAACATTAATTCTAATAGTGATTAAAAATCGGCACATTGGGTTGATACTCCCCTTTATTCAGGCTGAGGTTGTCAGCCATCGAGCGAGATCCCCTAAAGGGTCGAGTTATGCAACCGACACTCACTTGCGGCTTGAATAATGACGGATATCGATAACTCCTACGTCAAGATTGTGCCATACCAATAGTAAATTTGTTTTGTAAAATTTGCCCAAAAAACAGTGCAAAATATCGACAGCTTGGTTAATTTATTGTTTTATAAAAACATATCATTGTAATAATAACCAAGCGAATGAGTAAAAATGTGATCGGGTGCGAACACCCATAGCGGCATAATTGGTTGGTAAGATTGAAGGTATTGGCAGGATAAATGTCAAAACCGAGAACGATGGAACCGATATTGATGTCGGTTCCATGGCTTGTTCAACCTAGGCAGTGTTATTTGTCTTTTTTAACGATTGCCTTGAGGGCCGCGATATTGGCAAGTGCGCCTTCGGCTTCTTTTAAACGGCGACGTTGTTCTGCAAAGCGGTCAAACTCCAATTTCGCCTTGTCATCAGCATCCTTTTTGGAGATTTTTCCCGCTCCGCTTAATACGTCCCGATCATTAAAATTTAAAAACTGATCCAGCTTATCGGCCCAATCTTGCAAGAACACTTGTTTGCGGCGTAGTGCTTGGTCCTCGGCAAAGTCGAGCCACATGTTGACGATGCGATTAAGCTCTTTGATTTCGTCTTCACGCAGATAGTTTTTCGCGATGGTGACATCGGTCTTACGCACTTCATCGCCTTTATAGCTGGTTAAGCCTATGTCCGGCTTATTGGCATCCACACGGCTCGCGATAAGCTCAGCGGCCGTCATATGCGTACAGGCATAATGCAACTTGTTCTGGATGATCTGGAAGAAGCGGTTGGTCTCTTGGTTGGATGGCTCGTAATCGGCAGCCATAGTAAAGATTTCTTTGACTCGCAGATAAACACGACGCTCACTCGCTCGGATATCGCGAATGCGTTCCAGCATTTCATCAAAGTAATCTGGTACCGCAGAATGACCAACGGGGGGATTTTTCAGGCGCTCGTCATCCATAGCGAATCCCTTTATTAGGTATTCTTTCAGGACTTGCGTTGCCCATTGGCGGAACTGCGTACCTCGTTGAGAACGAACCCTGTAGCCAACAGCCAAAATTGCATCGAGATTGTAGTGATCGATTTCGCGAGAAACTTGACGAGTTCCTTCCAATCGAACTATCCGGAATTTCCGGATAGTTGCGTTTTGTACAAGCTCACCCTCGTTGTAGATATTGATTAGATGTTCATTAATTGTGCGAACATCTTTATCATAAAGCTCAGCCATTGCAGCCTGAGAAAGCCACAATGTATCAGATTCAAATCGGCACTCGACGCGTGTTTGGCCGTCAGCAATTGTAAACAGGACAAATTCGCCATGCGGAGCTTGTGGGGTGTTATCTGTCATTGAATCACCTCTTAGTTGGGGTGTTCGCGGCACCTGATTGCTACTATCTCGAAGAGTATGAGCTAGTTCAAGTTATTCATTGTTTGTATCCCCATCACTGAGTGTGTCCGGGTTTTTCAGTGACTTTTTGTCCGCGGATGCTAATTGTCGTTCGACCTTTTTCACATCTTCTGAAGGTGGTAAATGTTCTGGTCGTATACCTCGGCTTAATAGTGTTTGGCGTACAGCATCGTTATTGGTTACATGCTCGATAGATATTTGCTGCTCGCGGGTCATCTGTTGTGTGCGACCAGATAGCAGGCGTAACGAGTAAGCATCACATCGTCGATTTCTCGTTGGCTGCCTGAACCTAGCTCGACCATTTTCCCGACGTCGGCAAAATGGTCTGCAATGGCATGACCGCTGATTTCACTAGCGGTTTTGGCCTTTGATATGACGCTAACTATCTGGTTAACTACCCGATTACCTGAATGTTTTATGTACATCCCAATGAATTACAGTAACTATTGAACGAGTAAAAAGTAGCAAAGGACACGTTAATCAGTAAGGGAAAGAGCACATGCAGATACCCACGTTAAAAACAGAACGTTTGCTGTTAAAGCCATTAGTTGCCGAAGATGCACCTCAGATTCAGGAGCTCTATCCACGCTGGGAAATTGTCCGCTATATGGTGTCATCGGTTCCCTGGCCCTATCCTGACGATGGTGCAGCCCATTACGTTAATAACGTCGCGCTGCCAGCTATGGCAAAAGGACTCGCCTGGGTTTGGACCATACGGCATCAGGATAATCCTGACAATTTAATCGGCGTTATCTGCCTAGACGATGCGGAAAATAATAATCGTGGTTTCTGGTTGGCACCTGAGTATCAGGGGCAGGGATTAATGCGCGAAGCCAGTATGGCGGCGACAGATTACTGGTTTAATACGTTGAACAGGCCAGTATTGCGTGCTCCGAAAGCGACTGAGAATACACGTTCTCTGCACATTTCAGCCAGTAGCGGCATGCGACTAATCAAAACGGAAAAGAGACAGTTTGTCAGCGGGCTTCTGGACTCACAGTTGTGGGAGATTACTCGTGATGAGTGGAATGCCTATCACTCAAGTTAACAGGATATGATGGCCGCTTTTCGTTCATAGTGGCCTAAAACTAAAGGTTCTCCATATAGTGGAACGCTTTCATCAGTTCTTGTTCAGTGAGTGGTGATACCAAACTTGCCCCGGAATCCTTCTCGACTTTTATCAAAAGCTGACGGCGGGTAATCCCCAACTTGTTCGCCACATGGTTAGCACAACTTCGTGCGTGGGAAGCTCGGTGTGCCAAGGGGCTTGTTGTATCCAAAACTTTTGCTCTTGATGATGAATGAGACATTGTTAATTCCTTTAGCAGATATTTTTGCTCATTCTGACACTTTCCGAAAGGCAGAATCATGGAGATTGACCTTCGGCTTCTAGCGGAAATGCGGCAGCCGTTATTATGTAATCCCTTTGAGTTTAAAGGCGAGTGACACCCAACCTTAATCCCCAATTTATTTTTCGGCAGCATTAGGAGAAAAACTGTTTTTTATCGGGATAGTGATCAGAACTCCGGTGAATCATACCTATTCATCGGGCTAGCAATCGTTAACTTTCTTTGCTGAACCTCTCTGCCTGTCGAGTCATGAGGTCCATGCGTTCATGAAAAATCGCTACGACCAATGCGGGCGCACTGCCGCGTGGCAGGCAGAAGACATAGTGATGTTCACAATGTGCCATCCGTAACTCAGGAAAGAGTTCACTCATATCTTTGAAAGCGCCGCGCCCGGCTGCTAGGTTGGCAATGCCATGTTCCAGCCTAGCGATATAGTTGCGTACCTGCGTGGTACCCCACTGCTTACGTGTGTAGCGGATGATGCCGCGTAGATCTGCTTCCGCCTCTACCGTGAGGAGGTAGGTTTTCAAGTATGATCCCCGTCAAGTTCTTCATCAAGAATTTCGCCGATGTCTTTGGTGGACACCTTCCCCGCTAGCCCGTCGTTGATGCGGTTTCCTAGCAGGTTTTTCAGTTCCTTCCATGCCTGATCAGCATCTGTATCGCCGGGGAACAAACGTTCGAGAGCGTATTGCTTGATGGTTTTACCTTGTAGGGCTGCCAGCGCCTTCAGGCTTTGGTGCTGTTGGTCTGTTATGTCTATTGTCAGGCGGCTCATAGGATCATCTCCTTTAAAATACACAAACCCACATTAGCACATATGTGGGTTTGTGGCTAATCACCTTACGTCCTTCCACAATCTGCGCATCAATAAAATCAGCTCAGTATGTTAGATCAGTCTGTTTGATCTTACCCACGAACAATGGACATAAAAATGGTGGATGTGTATGGATGTTTTAGGGGGTGGACAGTAATGCGTACTAACAGCCAGTTTTAGCCATGGCTTATTATACTGTTCCAGAAGTCATTCATGATCAGCTCAATCTCAGCCATATCGTCCACATCAGATTGTCGCGCGATAGCGTCAGTCAGACGTTCTCTATCGAGACTTATCAACTCTGCCAAAGATGAGTGCTCACTAATCGCCGCGATATCTTTGCCCAGCAGAACAGCTCCCATACGTACCGGATTCCAGTCCAAGTTTTCACCTTCAACGGCGGAGGAATAGATACGCTCATCTTCTATAGCGCTATATTCACGAATAATTTTATAGAGATCGGTTGCGTCTTTAGCACTACCATGCCCGCGATCGCGCCAGGCAAAAAGTTTTAACAGCGCTAACCCCGGCAGGGAGCAAAACGGCAGCTTTTCTCCATTCGTCAGTTGCACGGTTACAGTATGAGAAAATGCCTCACTAAATCCATCCACTGACATAATGATTTCACGTTTCAGCGGCCAATGCTCCTGCCGTGAACATGATGGAGCAGAATTTCACGCGCCGTCGCTCCCGCAATAAAAAACGGGATCTCCTGAGCTGCGCAAATTCGCTTTATCTGGGTGAACAGGGCTTCAGTAGCTGAAAAGATCGGATTCACTAAGGTGAAGATATTTGTCATTGATTATCCTTGCTGCTTCCCGGTTTCTATCATCGCCGCTTGCCAGTAGTTCGGCCACACACAACATCGCTTCTGCTTGATGGTTCAGGGTAAAGTTCCCCCAGAAACAGGAAATCAGTTGCAGTTTCCCACCAGGAACAGGTTTTAGTCCTAGTTCCTTTCGTCTTTGTAACAATGGGTGAGGCGTAAAAATCACGCCGTTTTCTGGTAGCAGGTATCCACCGCTCAGTTCTGCGGCTGCAATCTCGCCGCTCCAGTATTCATCGGCCGCAAGTGTTATCTTATCCCATGAAGCAGGCGTAGGTAGGGAAAGAAAATCCAGCTTCGGGCGCAGGGCGGTGGCATAGTCTTTTAGCCACAAAACCTGTAATTCGCCTTCATTCATTAAGCGGCGCCCCTGCTGTGATTTGCGGAAATAGCGACGCGCCTCAAGGAAATTGAAAGCTTTGCTGACCATTCCCAAAGAGATACCCGCTTTCTGCGCCAAGCTGCGGTAAGTATCGTTGAGGCTTTCCGGGCAGGATAACAGCACAAAAAGCAGCTTCATTACTCCTTCAGCAAAATGACTACTGACAGCTACAGGTTTCTTTTCATATCGACCATCAATAAACAGATATAACCCCGGAACCTGGATACGGGCATTCCCGGCGGTATCGATAAAATTAATCTGGTTATCCACGCAATATTCCACCAGTGCGGACGTCAGCCGGTTGCACACCAGTAATATAGGAAAACCCTCAGATAAGAGAGGGGACATTTTACGGATAGCGATCAGCGACTCTTTGCGATGGATATGCTTTACTTCCAGGGAAAAATTCGCCATCTCTCCTCCTAGCCCTATCAGCCTGCCCCAGCCGTCATGTATGTCATGTTTGTTGCCAATTTCATACTGCAATAGGAAGCCTTTTGGCAGGTTTTCTACAGCATCAGACAGAAGCTGTTCTTCTTTCATTTGTTCAGACCTTTATCTTGTTCATGAATCATGAACAAGATAATATTATGAACAATCGGGGAGGGAAGCAACGCAAGTTTAAAAAAAACACAAGTCAGGGATGTTACTCGATCAACCATTCGTACGGTGTTTTCTACTTCATCTGCCGCTCAACTGCTGAATCCCCTGGTATGCACTGATGGGGTGTAGTTGCAGATGTTCTAAACCCTATGTTTTCTGATAAGCATTGAGAATCTGTAATCAGCCCGTAAATTAGGCCCATTCCGGCATGCTTACTTTGCCAGCGTTTGGCGAACGCTTTTCCCGTTGTTGGGGCCATTTAGGAAGTGAGTAGGCAGTAAAAACCCGCATTAACAGGCAGTTAATGCGGGTTAGTGAACATTTATGGAGCAGTATGGATAAGTAATCACTTACCAATGCAAAAGCTGGAAAAGATACGCCCGAGCAGGTCATCAGAGGTAAATTCACCGGTGATTTCGCTTAATGCTCGTTGTGCCAGGCGCAGTTCTTCGGCAAGTAACTCCCCCGCGTAAGCACTCACTAACTGTTCTTTCCCCTGAGCGAGATGTTCGTCTGCTTGTTCCAATGCCTGCAAATGGCGGCGGCGGGCCAGGAAGCCACCTTCGGTATTGTTGGTAAAGCCCATGCTCTGCTTGAGGTGGTTACGTAACAGCTCGAGCCCTTCACCGGTACGGGCGGAAAGACGTATAAGTGAGTGACCATTCACTTCACTCATGCCCAGTTCTTCACCCGTAATATCCGCTTTGTTGCGCACCACGGTGATCGGCAAGCGGGTTGGCAGGCGTGCCATAAACTCAGGCCAAATCTCGCTAGGCTCGGTCGCGCTGGTGGTGGTGCCATCCACCATAAACAGCACGCGGTCTGCTTGCTCGATCTCATTCCACGCACGTTCGATACCAATACGCTCCACTTCGTCCATGGCATCCCGCAGGCCTGCAGTATCGATAATATGTAGTGGCATACCGTCGATATGAATATGTTCACGCAGTACATCACGGGTGGTACCGGCAATATCGGTCACAATGGCGGCTTCACGCCCTGCTAACGCATTCAACAGGCTGGATTTCCCGGCATTGGGCCGCCCGGCAATCACGACTTTCATCCCTTCACGCAATAAGCTGCCCTGGCGTGCTTCTGCCCGCACGTTATCCAGGTCGGCGATAACACGATTAAGCTGCGCTTCGATTTTGCCATCTGAAAGAAAGTCAATTTCCTCATCAGGAAAGTCGATTGCCGCTTCTACGTAGATACGCAGGTGAGTGAGTGCTTCCACCAGTTGGTGGATACGGCTAGAAAACGCCCCTTGTAACGAGTTCATCGCCGAGCGTGCCGCTTGCTCTGAGCTGGCATCGATCAAGTCGGCAATGGCCTCGGCCTGGGCCAGATCCAGTTTGTCATTGAGGAACGCGCGCTCTGAGAATTCACCCGGGCGGGCAATGCGTACACGGGGTAACGCCAGCACACGTTTTAGCAACAAATCGAGAATAACCGGCCCACCGTGCCCCTGAAGTTCCAGGACATCTTCACCGGTAAAGGAATTGGGGGCCGGGAACCACAGCGCAATACCCTGATCCAGGGTACTGCCATCGGCATCGCGGAATGGCAGATAATCGGCATGACGTGGTTTGGGCAGTTTGCCAAGCAGCGCCAGAGCCACCTCTTTGGCGTCATGGCCTGAGATGCGCAGAATGCCTACACCGCCACGCCCAGGTGGTGTGGCAATGGCCGTGATGGTATCAGAGTTGTTCATTGCCGGTTATCTCTCAATAATATGCATGTAAAAAGGCGGCCTAGATGACCGCCTTACATTGGCTTGTTATGCCCTTCGTCAATAAAGCTGCAGCGGTGTTACTGGCTACAGCTTGGATGAACTCAGGGATAAAGCTGTATTATGCCTTTTTGTTATCGCGGCTATGCAGGCCACGTTTTTCCAGCCCGCGATAAATCAACTGCTGCTGGATGATGGTCACCAAGTTACTGACGGTATAGTACAGCACCAGACCAGACGGGAACCACAGGAAGAACACTGTGAAGATCACCGGCATAAAGGTCATGATTTTCTGCTGCATTGGGTCAGTCACAGTAGTAGGCGACATCTTCTGGATGAAGAACATCGTCACACCCATCAGCAACGGCAGGATGTAGTACGGATCCTGTGCTGATAAGTCATGAATCCACAAGATAAACGGCGCATGGCGCAGTTCAACCGAGCTCATCAGCATGTAGTACAGCGCCAGGAAGATTGGCATCTGGATGAGCAGCGGCAAGCAACCCCCCAGAGGGTTTACTTTTTCCGCTTTGTACAGCGCCATCATCTCTTGGCTCATACGCTGCTTGTCATCACCAATACGCTCACGCATTGCCTGCAGTTTTGGCTGCAGCATGCGCATTTTGGCCATCGATGTGTACTGCGCTTTGGTTAGCGGGTACATGATGCCACGTACGATAAAGGTGATGATGATGATTGAGAAACCCCAGTTGCCGATAAATCCGTTGATGAACTTCAGCAATTTGAACAGTGGTTGAGACAAAAACCACAACCAGCCGTAATCCACCGTCAAATCCAGATGGGGTGCCAGCGTGGCCATTTTATCTTGCAGTTCCGGGCCTACCCATAAGGTGGCATTCAGTTGTTTCTCAGCACCTGGCGCTACCACAACCGGCGTTGCTTTGAAGCCGATGGTAGACAGATTATCGCCTGGTTTGGCGGTATAGAAGGTATTTTGACCTTCCGTCTGAGGTATCCAGGCTGTAGCAAAATATTGCTGCAACATGGCAACCCAACCACCCTGGGTGGTGATATTCAGGTTCTCTTCTTTATCAAACGCATACTTTTGGTATTTGTTGTCACTGGAAGAGTAAGCCGCGCCACGGAAGGTGTGCAGTGCAAAATTACTGCTGCCAGTATCGCGGTGTTGCGGCAACTGTGTGGTTTGCTTCAGTTGACCAAATAGCGTCAATTCAAGTGGAGACGCACTTTTGTTAACAATGGAGTAATCCACACCAATGGCATAATGGTTACGCTTGAGCACAAAGGTTTTGGTGAACAACGAGCCGTCTTTACCGGTAAAGGTCAGTGGGATCCGCAGCTCATCCTGACCATCAGCTAAGGTGAAAGTATCTTGTGCGGCTGTGAAGAGAGGACGCTCACCGTTGGCAGGATTATCTGGCCCGTCTCTGCCGGTCAGGCCACTTTGCGCCTGATAAACAAATCCTGGCGTAGTTTCCAGCAATTCGAATGGCGTCACTGACCCCAGGGACTCTGGGTAGGCCAGCAGTTTAGCCTGCTCAATGTCACCACCACGAGTATTGATGGTCAACGACAGCACATCTGTATTAACGGTAATCAATTTACCTTGGCCACTGGCTGGCACAGCCTGGCTTGCGGTATCACCGCTTGTAGGGTTCGTTGTCTGTTGCGTGGTCTGGGGTGCTGGCTGCGGACTGTTATCCTTTTGCCAAGCATCCCAAATCAGAAAAGACACGAACAGAAAAGCGATGAGAAGAAGATTGCGTTGCGAATCCATCGTTAGTGTTCTCTGTTATCGTTGGTTTTCGGTGGTACGGGATCATCGCCACCTGGGTTCAAAGGATGGCATTTTAATACGCGTTTCAATGTCAACCAACTGCCTTTTAACATCCCAAACCTGCTTAATGCCTCAATTGCGTAATGAGAACATGTCGGCTGGAAGCGACAGCGTGGCCCAAGCAGTGGGCTCAATACGAGTTGATAACCCCGTACCACCCCAATCAAGATGCGGGAGCCAAGCGACAATGGCGACGCCATAATTTTTCCAAAACTTCCGTCAGTGCACGGTTATCCAACTCAGCTATCCCCTTTTTGGCAACCACGACAAAATCCATCGCTGGTAATTGGTGCTGGCGTAAACGGAAACTTTCGCGTGTCAGGCGTTTGATCCGGTTACGTTCATGCGCACGCTTGACGTGTTTTTTGGCGACAGTAAGACCGATGCGGGGATGCCCCAGCAGGTTTTGGCGGCCGAGGATGGTGATTTGCGGCGTGCCAGCTCTTTGTGGCTGCTGGAAGACGAAAGTGAAATGAGTGGGAGTTAACAAACGTAACTCCCTGGGAAAAGCGAGCTTAACCACTCAGGGGGTTAGCTTTTATTACTTAGAAACAGTCAGACGAGTACGGCCTTTTGCACGACGGCGGGCCAGAACTTGACGACCATTTTTAGTGGCCATACGAGCACGGAAACCGTGGCTACGGTTACGCTTCAGTACGGACGGTTGGAAAGTGCGTTTCATAGCGATTTCTACCTAAACTTAAATGAATTACTAATATAGTCATCATACTTCAAGTGACCGGGGTGTTGGCTTGTGTCCACTAGCCTCAGTCGCATCATTTTCTATGCTTCTGGCGACTCTCGACCTTGCTGCCTACATCCCACTCGAATTATGTAGAGTATAAGTCAAATGCGTTTGACTACTCGGCGTGAAGATGACCGACGCCTCAATCGCAATATAAAGAGGCGGGATTGTAATAATTGTACAGCCCTGAGTCAATTCACATCGCGCCCCTTTCATCTTTCAGGCCGCAGTTTTGCTGCCTGTCATTTGAAATTGATGGGGGTAGTCTACTTGGTTGTTAGCCAAGTAAAGCACGGTCTTGGCCCATAATCACCGCAGGATCCTGTCTGGTAAATAACCCGACCAATCAGAACCAAGTATCACACGTGGGCGAAGATTATACGGACTCAAGGGTAAATCACAAGGATCTCCGTGCGATCCTCGGCATTTTTCGCCAGGATCCTGGTGGATAACCCAGTACAACGGGCTTATGGTGTGAAAAAGAAGGCGATCGACTACCGTGATTGCAGCGGTTGCTTTCTGTTGGTTAAAATATCACCACACGCTCTTGGCTGTGGATAAAATGGATCTAATCTGTGATGAAGGAGAGGATCTCTTGCTCGGATTGCGCTATGATCCGTCATTCGGATCCCGATCCTAAACAGGGATCATCAGGTTATGCTACCAAGGTGTTCCACATGCTTCTAGCGGTTTTCAGCCGATGAAGGCCTGTGGGCATCATCATGAGTGATAAAAAAGTAACCTGATCCTTTTCTTTTTATTTTTGATCTTGTTCGAGTGGAGTCCGCCGTGTCACTTTCGCTTTGGCAGCAGTGCCTTGCCCGATTGCAGGATGAGTTACCAGCCACAGAATTTAGTATGTGGATACGCCCATTACAGGCGGAACTGAGTGACAATACTCTGGCGCTGTATGCGCCCAATCGTTTTGTGCTGGATTGGGTGCGCGATAAGTACTTAAACAATATCAATGGGCTGCTTAATGATTTTTGTGGGACTGATGTGCCACTATTGCGTTTTGAGGTGGGCAGTAAACCTCTGACACGAACGATAAGTCAGGCGGCTACGGCCAGCGTCAACAATGCACCGGCAGCCCCAGTGGCCCGTACTGCGGCACCTTCTCGTCACAGTTGGGATAATGCCGCACCGCCACCCGAGCTTTCTTACCGTTCCAATGTTAACCCCAAACATACTTTCGATAACTTCGTTGAAGGTAAGTCGAACCAACTGGCGCGCGCTGCGGCTCGGCAAGTGGCAGATAACCCTGGTGGGGCTTATAACCCACTCTTCCTGTATGGTGGAACCGGCTTGGGTAAAACTCACCTGTTGCATGCGGTGGGCAATGGCATCATGGCGCGTAAAGCCAATGCCAAAGTGGTTTATATGCACTCGGAACGTTTTGTGCAGGATATGGTTAAGGCGTTGCAGAATAACGCGATTGAAGAATTCAAGCGCTACTACCGTTCGGTGGATGCGTTGCTGATCGATGACATTCAGTTTTTTGCCAATAAAGAGCGTTCGCAGGAAGAGTTTTTCCATACTTTTAACGCGTTGTTGGAAGGCAACCAACAGATCATCCTCACTTCTGACCGTTATCCTAAAGAGATTAACGGGGTGGAAGATCGTTTGAAGTCTCGCTTTGGTTGGGGCCTGACGGTGGCAATTGAACCACCAGAGCTGGAAACCCGCGTGGCGATCCTGATGAAAAAGGCAGATGAAAACAATATTCGTTTGCCGGGTGAAGTGGCGTTCTTTATCGCTAAACGTCTACGTTCCAACGTGCGTGAACTGGAAGGGGCGTTGAACCGGGTGATTGCCAATGCTAATTTTACTGGCCGCGCCATTACCATTGATTTCGTGCGTGAAGCGTTGCGCGATCTACTGGCGTTGCAGGAAAAGCTGGTCACTATCGATAATATTCAAAAGACGGTGGCAGAGTATTATAAAATAAAAGTAGCGGATCTGCTGTCGAAGCGGCGTTCCCGTTCCGTTGCTCGCCCGCGCCAGATGGCGATGGCATTGTCAAAGGAACTCACCAACCACAGCTTGCCAGAAATCGGCGATGCGTTTGGTGGCCGCGACCATACCACGGTGTTGCACGCCTGCCGGAAAATTGAGCAGCTGCGTGAAGAAAGTCACGACATCAAAGAAGATTTTTCCAATTTAATCAGAACATTGTCGTCATAGCGCATATGAAATTTATCGTTGAACGTGAGCATCTGCTAAAACCGCTGCAACAGGTGAGTAGCCCACTGGGTGGCCGCCCAACGTTGCCAATTCTGGGTAACCTGTTATTGCAGGTAACGGAAGGTTCTCTATTGTTGACGGGAACCGATCTGGAAATGGAGATGGTGGCACGCGTCTCTCTCTCCCAGCCCTATGAAGTGGGGGCGACCACCGTCCCTGCACGTAAATTTTTTGATATCTGCCGGGGTTTACCGGAAGGTGCCGAGATTACCGTCACGCTTGAAAGTGAGCGCATGTTGGTGCGTTCTGGCCGTAGTCGTTTTTCATTATCCACGCTACCGGCGGTAGACTTTCCGAATCTGGATGATTGGCAGAGTGAAGTGGAGTTCACGCTACCGCAGGCGACCTTAAAGCGCCTGATCGATGCGACCCAGTTCTCGATGGCGCATCAGGATGTGCGCTATTACCTCAACGGCATGTTGTTTGAGACCGAAGGGGAAGAGCTCCGCACTGTGGCGACTGATGGTCACCGTCTGGCGGTATGCGCCATGCCGATTGGTCAATCCTTACCGACACATTCGGTGATTGTGCCACGTAAAGGGGTGATGGAGCTGGTGCGTCTGCTGGATGCTGGTGATACGCCACTCCGTGTACAGATCGGCAGCAATAATATTCGCGCCCATGTGGGGGATTTTATCTTTACCTCCAAGTTGGTTGATGGCCGTTTCCCTGATTATCGTCGTGTATTGCCGAAGAACCCTGACAAGACCTTAGAAGCCGGGTGTGACTTGCTTAAGCAGGCCTTTGCCCGTGCGGCCATTTTGTCGAATGAGAAGTTTCGCGGTGTCCGCCTGTACGTCAGTCAAAATCAACTCAAGATCACTGCCAATAATCCGGAGCAGGAAGAGGCAGAAGAGATCCTTGATGTCAGCTATGATGGCAGCGAGATGGAAATTGGGTTTAACGTCAGCTACGTGCTGGATGTATTAAACTCGCTCAAGTGCGAGGATGTGCGTCTACTGCTGACTGATTCGGTCTCCAGCGTGCAGATTGAGGACGCGGCCAGTCAGGCGGCGGCCTATGTTGTTATGCCAATGCGTTTGTAGAAATTATCGGGCTATCTTACTTGCTCCTTTGTGATTGGGCCGTACTCGCAATCCTGACGTACTCTGTGTACGCATCGGTTGCTGGGGGTTTTACGGCACGCAAATGGCTTGCGACGATAACGCCCAGGGTTGTTCGATGATTAAGATAACTGCCGCATGGCGTTAACGCGTTTACTGATTAAAGATTTCCGCAATATTGAAGCGGCGGATCTGGCTCCCGCACCTGGGTTTAACTTCCTGGTTGGGGCCAATGGCAGTGGTAAAACCAGCGTATTAGAGGCGGTTTATACCCTTGGTCATGGGCGTGCTTTTCGCAGCTTGCAGGCTGGCCGAGTGATCCGTCATGATCAGCCGGAATTTGTACTGCATGGCCGGATTGAAGGGGCGGAACGTGAGTTATCAGTAGGACTAAGCCGAAGCCGGCAAGGTGACAGCAAAGTACGTATTGATGGCAGCGATGGTCATAAAGTGGCGGAACTCGCCCAACTATTGCCCATGCAGTTGATTACTCCCGAAGGTTTTACTCTGCTCAATGGCGGGCCAAAATATCGGCGCGCGTTTGTGGATTGGGGATGCTTCCATGATGTACCCGGTTTTTTCACCGCCTGGAGCAACCTGAAACGGTTACTGAAGCAACGTAATGCTGGCTTGCGCCAAGTCAGTCGTTATGCGCAATTGCGCGCCTGGGATCAGCAGTTGGTTCCACTGGCTGAACGCATCAGCGAGTGGCGGGCGGCATACAGTGAGGCCATTGCCGCCGATATTACTGCGACCTGTGCACAATTTTTGCCTGAATTTGCGTTAAATTTCTCTTTTCAGCGCGGTTGGGATAAAGAGAGTGACTATGGAGAGCTGTTGGAGCGGCAGTTTGAGCGCGACAGGGCATTAACCTATACCTCGGTTGGGCCACATAAAGCAGATTTCCGTATTCGTGCCGAAGGCACACCGGTAGAAGATTTATTATCACGCGGTCAGCTTAAATTGCTGATGTGTGCATTGCGCTTGGCGCAGGGTGAGTTTCTCACCCGGCAGAGCGGGCGGCGTTGCCTGTATCTGATTGATGATTTTGCCTCCGAGCTGGACACTGGCCGTCGCCGGTTGCTGGCTGAACGTCTGAAAGCCACTCAGGCTCAGGTTTTTGTCAGCGCGGTAAGTGCTGAACAAGTTACTGACATGATCGGTGAAAAGGGCAGGATGTTCCGTGTGGAACAGGGTAAAATAGAAGTTCAACCACAGGATTAAAATAAGCGAGAAACGTTGATGTCGAATTCTTATGACTCTTCAAGTATCAAGGTATTAAAAGGGCTGGATGCTGTGCGTAAGCGTCCAGGCATGTATATCGGCGATACTGATGACGGCACCGGTCTGCACCACATGGTGTTTGAGGTTGTGGATAACGCTATCGACGAAGCCCTCGCTGGCCACTGTAATGACATTCAGGTGACCATCCATGCTGACAACTCGGTGTCGGTGCAGGATGATGGCCGCGGTATTCCCACCGGTATTCACGAAGAAGAAGGGGTTTCTGCGGCACAGGTCATCATGACTGTTCTTCATGCCGGCGGTAAGTTTGACGATAACTCCTATAAAGTTTCCGGTGGCTTGCATGGCGTGGGGGTTTCCGTCGTTAACGCCTTGTCAGAGAAACTTGAGCTGGTGATCCGCCGTGAAGGCAAAGTGCACGAGCAAACCTATAAACACGGTGAGCCACAAGGGCCACTGAAAGTGGTGGGTGAGACCACCCAAACCGGCACCACAGTACGTTTTTGGCCGAGTTACCAGACTTTTACCAATAACATCGAATTTGAATACGATATTCTGGCCAAGCGCCTGCGGGAACTGTCGTTCCTTAACTCGGGTGTTTCTATTCGTCTGAAAGATAAACGTAACGACAAAGAAGACCACTTCCACTATGAGGGCGGGATCAAGGCGTTCGTTGAGTATCTGAACAAGAACAAAACGCCAATCCATCCAACGGTGTTCTACTTCTCAACGGTAAAAGATGAAATCGGTGTGGAAGTGGCACTACAGTGGAACGATGGTTTCCAGGAAAATATCTACTGTTTTACCAACAACATCCCACAGCGTGATGGGGGGACTCACCTGGTCGGTTTTCGTGCCGCGATGACGCGTACCCTTAACAGCTATATGGATAAAGAAGGCTACAGTAAAAAATCCAAGATCAGTGCCACCGGTGATGATGCCCGTGAAGGTTTGATTGCCGTCGTTTCGGTGAAAGTGCCGGATCCGAAGTTCTCTTCACAGACCAAAGATAAACTGGTCTCTTCGGAAGTGAAAACGGCAGTTGAGTCACTGATGAACGAGAAGCTGGTGGATTACCTGATGGAAAACCCATCAGACGCCAAAATCGTTGTTGGTAAAATCATTGATGCGGCCCGAGCGCGTGAAGCAGCACGTAAAGCGCGTGAAATGACACGCCGTAAAGGTGCACTGGATTTGGCTGGCTTGCCAGGCAAATTGGCGGACTGCCAAGAGCGCGATCCGGCGTTGTCTGAACTGTACCTGGTGGAAGGGGACTCTGCGGGGGGCTCGGCAAAACAGGGGCGTAACCGCAAAAACCAGGCGATTTTGCCACTGAAAGGTAAAATCCTTAACGTTGAGAAAGCGCGTTTTGACAAGATGCTCTCTTCGCAGGAAGTGGCTACCTTGATCACTGCGCTGGGCTGTGGCATTGGCCGCGACGAATACAACCCAGATAAACTTCGTTATCACAGCATCATCATCATGACCGATGCTGACGTCGATGGTTCGCATATCCGTACATTGTTACTGACTTTCTTTTATCGCCAGATGCCGGAAATCATCGAGCGTGGTCATGTGTTTATTGCACAACCGCCGCTATACAAGGTGAAGAAAGGCAAGCAGGAACAGTATATTAAAGACGACGAGGCCATGGACCAGTACCTGATTTCCATTGCGCTTGATGGGGCAACCTTGCATACCAATGAGGTCGCACCGCCATTGGCCGGGGAACCGTTGGAGAAACTGGTGGCTGAGCATTACAGCGTACAAAAGCTGATTGGCCGAATGGAGCGTCGTTATCCGCGTGCCTTACTCAACAACCTAATCTATCAACCTACCTTGAGCGAAGATGATCTGAGTGACCAAGCTAAAGTGAAAACCTGGATCGAGTCACTGGTGAAATTGCTCAACGATAACGAACAGCATGGCAGCAGCTATGATTTTGTCATGGTTGACAACCCAGAACGTCAGATGTTGGAGCCAGTGCTGCGCGTTCGTACTCACGGCGTCGATACTGATTATCCTCTGGACTTCGATTTCATCCACGGTGGTGAATATCGCAAGATCTGTACATTGGGTGAAAAACTGCGTGGTTTGCTGGAAGAGGATGCATTTATTGAACGTGGCGAACGTCGTCAGCCGGTAAATGGTTTCGAGCAAGCGTTGGAATGGCTGGTGAAAGAATCTCGCCGTGGTCTGTCGGTGCAGCGTTATAAGGGCTTGGGTGAAATGAACCCAGACCAATTGTGGGAAACCACCATGGACCCAGAACAACGCCGTATGCTGCGAGTGACGGTGAAAGATGCTATTGCCGCAGATCAACTGTTCACCACCCTGATGGGCGATGCAGTTGAACCACGCCGTGCCTTTATCGAAGAGAACGCCCTGAAAGCGGCGAACATCGATATTTAATGCGTTAATCAGCAACAGAAAATCCGCGCCGGTGCTCCCGCGCGGATTTTTTATCGCTGCGTTTTAGTCTCGCTGAATTCTAGCCAGGCTAGGTTATCGTCTACCAACACCTTGCACCAACCTGATACCTACCAAGGAAACTTACCAAGAGAAATTCGTATGGCGATTGAACTGATAGCAATTGATATGGATGGCACGTTACTCAACCCTCAACACCAGATCACGCCAGCGGTGAAGCAAGCGATTAGTGCGGCGCGCGCTCAAGGGGTGAAGGTGGTGCTGGCTACAGGGCGGCCCTATGTGGGGGTGCAGGATTATCTATGTCAGTTGGATATGCAAGGCGCTGATGATTTCTGTATTACCTATAACGGTGCATTGGTGCTTAAAGCCGCCGATGGAACCTGCATTCTGCAAGAAACCCTCAGTTTTGACGATTATCTCTATTTTGAGCAGTTAGCGCGGCAGCTTGGGGTGCATTATCACGCATTTGATTTCGATACCCTGTATACCCCGAATAAAAACATTGGCAAATATACCATTCGTGAAGCGGGAATTACCGGTATTCCGTTGAAATACCGTAGCGTAGAGGAGATGGATCGTACCCTACGTTTCCCGAAAGTGATGATGATTGATGAGCCTGAATTGTTAGAGCATGCCATCGCTCATTTGCCAGCGGAAGCCGGCGAGCGTTACACCATTATGAAAAGCGCCCCCTTTTACCTGGAAATCTTGCACCAGCGGGTTGATAAAGGCGCTGGGGTGAAAATGCTGGCGGATCATCTGGGTATCAAACAGCAAAACGTGATGGCGCTGGGGGATCAGGGTAACGATATTGCGATGATTGAATATGCTGGTGTTGGCGTAGCGATGGGCAATGCGATCGCGGAACTGAAAGAGATTGCCCAGTTTGTAACGAGTACCAACACCGAAGACGGCGTGGCACGCGCTATTGAGAAGTTCGTATTATAGTTTTGCCAGAATTCCTTTCACAATCTGAGCATCCTGAATGGCTAACCCGGTGAGGTCGGCCAAGGTGATCTGTTGTTCATTCTTTCTAACCCGCTCGCCACGAGCCAGTATTTCTCCGAACTCAACCACAGCTACTGACGCCAGTAAATTTTGCTGATAGGCACGAGCAATTTCACCATACTGACTGCATTGACTGAGTGCATCCACCAGGATGGTGTCAGCTTTGGCGACCAACGCCGTTGCTAACTCCTGTTTTCCCTCAGCGTCTGACCCTACGGCGGTGATATGTGTTCCTGGGCGGATATCCTCTGCTTGCAGCAGGGGTTCACGGCTTGGCGTGGTGGTCACAATCAGATTGCAATGTGCCGCCAGTTCAGCGGCATTTTGGGTGGTATTTACCTGAAAACCTTCCGCTTCAGCCCGTTGACAATAGTCAGCAAGGTGATGTGGGCTGCGACCCCAAAGCCACACTTGGCGACAGTCGGTGACCGTTTTAAGGTGTTGCAATTGTAGCCATGCCTGCATTCCTGTGCCCACGATACCAATGGCCTGCACGTTTTGCGGTGCGCATAATTCCGCAGCGATGCGCCCAGCCAGGGCAGTACGTAATGCTGTCAGCCAGCCTTCATCCAACAGTAGCACCTGTGGTTTGCCAGTTTGCGCAGAAAAGGCCATCATTAAGCCTTGGTTGCTAGGCAGCCCTTGTTGTGGATTGTGGTAAAACCCAGAAGACACTTTCACCACAAAGTATTCTTCCCTTTCCAGCCATGCGGATTTAATACAACAGTCACCTGCCGCAGCTTCAAACCGAAAGTGTTGCACTGGTGGCATCTGTACCTGGCGCGCAGAGTAGGCGATAAAACCGGTTTTTAGCAGTTGGGTGATGCTGTCGGCATCAAAAGCAGCAAGAATTTGTGTTTTATTAATGACTTTCATGGCTGACTGCCTGCAAATATTTTTCCAGCACAATATTTTTACCACATAACACCACGGCCACTTTTTTGCCTAGCAACTCGGGTGCCAATTTGCAGGCTGCGGCTAAGGCCACGCCGGCAGCACCTTCGATAATCCAACGGTCGCTACTGGCAACCAGGCGCATTGCCTGTTTGATTTCCTCTTCGCTGACCAATACTTTACGGTCAATGACCTGTTGGCACAGGGGGAAGGTGATAGCACCCGGTTCCACTCCCCCCGCAGTACCGTCAGAGAGAGTCTCTTGTTCTTCCACTGGGTAGATATGCCCCGCCTCCAGTGCGCTGTACATGCTGGTGGCATTTTCTGGCCAGCAGGCAATAAGTTGTGTTTTTGGCGACAATTTTTTTAGAACGGTACCCATTCCCGCAATATAGCCGCCGCCACCCACCGCAACAAATACCGCATCCAGTTCTGGCTGCTGTTCGATGATTTCCATCCCACAGGTGCCTTGGCCTGCAATTACGTCGGCATCGTTATAAGGGGAAATATAGGTTTTATGCTGTTGGCGTGCGGCCTTTTCCGCAGCCAACTCGGCATTCAATGGGTCACCCGGGACCAATTCCACCTTGCCACCTAAGGCACGGATGGTATCGAGCTTGATGGTAGCGGCACTTTCAGGTGCATAGACGGTGACATTGACGCCCATTAATTTACCCGCGAGTGCAACGGCTTGACCATGGTTACCGGTTGATGCGGTAATCACGCCTTGTTGACGTTGTTGTTCACTCAGTAACCGTAGTTTGTTGCTGGCGCCACGAAACTTAAATGAGCCGGTATGTTGTAAATGATCGCACTTGAGATAGAGCTCGCAGCCTAATTGCTGTGAAAGCAGCACGCTGTGTTCCAACGGGGTGACGCGGACTTGTGGGCGCAATTGTTGATGGGCGGAAACAATGTCATCAAATAGGCTCATACTGTTCTCTTTAGGATTTTAAATGGCATGGAACTATTTCTGGGTCTTCGGGGGGGGTGGCGTTGGCATCCCCTGCCCTAGATTACCGCTCTCAGACAGATTTTTTGCCTCGTCACGTTCGATACGTGCTTTGGGGGACAGGGTGGTTTTATCATCATCCGAACGGAGGTAATCATAAGGTAGCAAAATGGTATCCATCACTGCCGAGAAGGGTAGATCGATGGCTAACAGGGGCATCATGGCCCAACTGGTGTCCTCTTTTTTCATCGTATCTATGCTGGCACGGGTGCCAGGATAGTAACCCTGATCGCCACCGGTGTGGCTCATCACGCTGGAGCAGCCACTGATGAGTAAGCACAGGCCGCTGGTGGTTAGTCTCTTTACTGATTTCATTGACTCATCCTGAGGTGGATTTCTGCCGAAATTTGCTGATTTATGATTAAGTTAAATCAATTTTTACCAGCTCACGAATAGATTGAAAGATATAAAATTTAGCTCTGTGGCGGTTATCTCACTTTATTGTATGTGATGGGCAAATTATCGTCTTTATGTTTGACGATTTTTTTAACCCGGTGAGTTGAAATAAGTGAACCCAGCCCCATTTTCTTGGTAACGCCAATTTAAGAGTTCGCTGAAAAGGGACTCTGGCGTTGAGCTTGTCCACATTTGAGTCTGTCCATAATGGAAGACGTTATTACCCACCTCGCTGAAGTGTTTTAGGAGGCAGTTTTATGAGCAATTTTGATCTTTCCCCACTATACCGTTCTGCTATTGGTTTTGATCGCCTGTTTAATGCTCTGCAAACCGGGCAAAATCAAGGTAATGGTGGCTATCCGCCGTATAACGTTGAGCTGGTTGATGAGAATAATTATCGTATCGCCATCGCGGTGGCCGGGTTTGCCGAGCCGGAACTGGAGATTATCACCCAGGACAATCTGCTGATTGTGCGTGGTGCTCGCCATAATCAGGCCGTTGAAAAAACCTATTTATACCAAGGTATTGCCGAGCGTAATTTTGAACGTAAATTTCAGTTGGCCGAACATATTCAAATTAAAGGGGCTAAGCTGGAAAACGGTTTGCTGTATATCGATCTGCAGCGCATCGTGCCGGAAACATTAAAACCGCGTCGGATCGAAATTAAATAATTCCGTTTCACTGTGGGTGAAACACCACCTTGCCTGCTGATAGTTCGGGGGCAAATTAATACCTATCTCGCTTCTTGGAAGGAGTTAATACCATGCGTAACTACGATTTATCCCCACTTTTGCGTCAATGGATCGGTTTTGACAAGCTGGCCAGCTCAATGGGTGGGCAGGAACCCCAAGGGTTTCCCCCCTACAACATAGAGAAGAGTGACGATAACCACTACCGCATTTCTCTGGCGTTGGCCGGGTTCAAACAGAGTGAGTTGGATATTGAAGTGGAAGGTCCACGTTTATCGATACGCGGTAAACCCACGCCACCAGAAAAACAGGTGGAATATCTGCATCAAGGATGGGAGTGCAAAGAATTCACTTTGACTTTTACCTTGGCGGAACACATGCAGGTTTCCGAGGCCAAATTTGAAAATGGCCTGCTGCATATTGAGCTGGTGCGCCATGTATCGGAAGCCTTACAGCCACAACGGATCAGCATCAGTAGCACTCCAGAGCTAGAAGTCAAGTAACTGGCTGAATAAAAAGAAAATCATGGTGGGGAGGTCTGAATGGCCTCCCCTGTCACATTAATGTGGAATACCCCACATTACCCCCTCAAAGTTTATGCCAGAATCCCTCTAACCTAGTTAGGTTGCGTTTTAAATTGTGATTTTTACCACATATTGGTTATTAAACTTTTGTTAAGGATGTGACGTATGAGTGATATCGCCCTGACCGTCAGTATGCTGGCGTTAGTGGCTATTCTCGGGTTATGGATTGGCAACTGGAAAGTGTATGGCGTGGGTTTAGGGATAGGTGGCGTCTTGTTTGGCGGTATCATTGTCGGGCACTTTGCACAGACTTATCAGATAGACCTCAACGGCGATATGTTGCACTTTATTCAGGAGTTTGGGCTGATCCTGTTTGTTTACACCATCGGTATCCAGGTTGGGCCTGGTTTCTTCTCTTCCCTGCGCGTCTCTGGTCTCCGGTTAAATGGCTTTGCCATTTTGCTGGTGCTTATGGGCGGGGTGGTCGCAGCGGCAGTCCACAAACTGTTTGCGGTACCATTACCGATTATTCTTGGGGTGTTCTCGGGTGCGGTGACCAATACGCCAGCACTGGGTGCCGGGCAACAGATACTGACCGATTTAGGGTCGGATCCAGCACTGGTTGATCGTATGGGGATGGGGTATGCCATGGCCTATCCATTTGGTATCTGTGGCATTCTACTGGTGATGTGGCTTATCCGGCTGTTCTTTCGTATCAATATTGAACAAGAAGCGAAAGAGTTTGAAAACAGCATGGGCAACAATCGCGAACTGCTGCAGACCATGAATGTGGCGGTACGTAACCCTAACCTGCAAGGTCTGGCCATCAAAAATGTGCCATTACTTAACAGCGATGACATCATCTGCTCGCGCCTGAAGCGGGGCGACCTGTTGATGGTGCCATCACCGCAAGAAATGTTGGAGTTAGGGGATTTTCTTCACCTGGTGGGTAAGCGTGAAGAGTTGGAGAACGCGCGCTTGGTGATCGGTGAGGAAGTGGATGTGTCACTTTCTACCAAGGGTACTGCTCTGCAGGTGGTTCGTGCCGTGGTGACCAACGAAAAGGTCTTGGGTAAAAAAGTTCGCGATCTGAATTTTAAGCAGAAATATGACGTGGTGATTTCGCGCCTTAACCGTGCTGGTGTTGAGCTGGTGGCAGGCAGTAATGTCACGCTGCAGTTCGGGGATATTCTCAACCTGGTAGGGCGGCCAGAATCTATCGAGGTCGTGGCGGCGATTGTTGGTAACGCCAAGCAGAAGTTGCAACAGGTACAAATGTTGCCAGTGTTTATTGGCATCGGGTTAGGGGTGCTGCTGGGTTCTATTCCGTTGTTTATTCCTGGCTTCCCGGCGGCGTTGCGGTTGGGGTTGGCTGGCGGGCCACTGGTGGTGGCTTTGATCCTGGGGCGTATTGGCAGTATCGGCAAACTTTACTGGTTTATGCCCCCCAGTGCTAACCTGGCGTTGCGTGAGTTGGGTATTGTATTGTTCCTGGCGGTGGTGGGGTTGAAGTCGGGCGGTAACTTTATTAACACCCTGATCCATGGTGAAGGGTTAGCCTGGATTGGCTATGGTGCGTTGATCACTGCCATTCCCTTAATCACCGTGGGTATATTAGCCCGGGTGATGGGCAAAATGAACTACCTGACACTATCTGGCATGTTGGCAGGGTCGATGACTGATCCACCTGCCCTGGCCTTTGCCAATGGCCTGCATCCCACCAGTGGTGCAGCGGCACTCTCTTATGCCACGGTTTATCCGTTGGCAATGTTCCTGCGTATTATGTCTCCGCAATTGTTGGCCGTGCTGTTTTGGGCCATGTAATGGTGTTTTTCAAGATCATGTAGTGATGTTTTTCAAGGTGGTAGATTCAGGGGCTCTTCAGAGCCCCTTGGTTCTTTAACCCGCTTCTTGATGTGCTCGTTCAACCTCTTCTGCCAAGATCATCACACCCTGTTCAATGCTTGCTGGGTCAGGGATATAGTTCATACGCATACATTGGTGGGTATGTGGCCATTCCTGTTCCAGTCCTGGGAAGAAATAGTGGCCTGGCACCATCAGGACCCCACGTTTCTTCAGGCGTTGGTAGAGTAATTCTGTGGTGATGGGCAGATCCTTAAACCATAACCAGAGAAAAATAGCCCCTTCCGGTTTGTGGATCAGGCAACGTTCTGGTGACAGATAACGGCGAATAATGCCAATGGTCTGTTCAACACGCTGTTTGTAGAACGGGCCGATCACTTCATTAGACAGACGTAACAGATCACCACGCTCAATCATTTCTGCCGCCAGCGCTGGGCCGATGCTTCCTGGCGACAGGCTGATAATGCCATTCATATTGGTCAGGGCGGTAATTACCCGTTCATTGGCTATAACGATGCCACAACGTGAACCTGGCAGGCCGAGTTTAGACAGGCTCATGCACAGAATGATATTGGGGTTCCATAATGGCGTTGCGTCGCTGAAAATAATGCCCGGGAAAGGTACGCCATAAGCGTTATCAATCACCAAAGGTATATCGTGCTGCTGTGCCAATAGATCGAGTTTGTTCAGTTCCTCGTCGGTGATCACATTACCTGTCGGGTTGGTCGGGCGTGAAACGCAGATCATGCCAATATCGTCACCGATCGTTAAATGCTCAAAATCGATGTGATATTTAAATTGGCCGTCTGGCAGGAACTCTATATTGGGTTTGGCGGAGACAAATACCCCTTCATCCAACCCGGCATCAGCATAACCGATGTACTCGGGAGCCAGTGGGAATAACACGCGGCGGCGTTTCCCTTCTGCGTAGCGGCCTGCGAACAAATTGAATAAGTAGAAAAATGCGCTTTGACTGCCGTTTGTTAGCGCAATATTTTGTGGCCCGATGGGCCAATCAAACTCTTTCTGTAGCAGATTAGCCAGTGCTGACAGTAAGAGGTCTTTGCCTTGTGGGCCATCGTAGTTACATAGTGCTTCAGTCAATTTGCCATTTTCGAGCATATCTTGGCACAGTTGCTTGAAGTAACTTTCCATTTCTGGAATTTTTGCAGGGTTTCCACCGCCGAGCATGATGGCGCCTGGGGTGCGCAGACCATCATTCAGGTCGTCCATTAAGCGGGTGATACCGGCATAACGGGTAAATTTATCGCCGAAAAGAGAAAAAGTCATAGGTGCCGCAGAATTGTTATTGGTCAGTAGGGCTCCACCATACCGCCAGATAAAAGCAGGTGCAATTAAGCAGATATTTTATCTGGCGACGTGAAGTATCATGATATGTACTTTTTATAGCATAAAACGCTAATTAATTTTTACAGCTAAAAGAGTAACACGGGTATCTATCACCTTTGTAGTGAATAGAGGTCAAGTCGTTAATAGGGGTTAATCAGTAAATGGGGATTAACGCAATTTTTTGTTACCTGGCCTGTGAGTGCGGCAATCAGGTTATCCACAGCACATTCAGCCATGCCATAGCGGGTTTCATGAGTGGCAGAACCGATATGGGGCACAGCAACCACATTGGGCAATTGCAGTAGTGGTGAATTCACCGATAACGGTTCTTGCTCAAAAACATCCAACCCGGCAGCGTGAATAGTACCGTTCTGCAAGGCCTCGATAAGCGCTTGCTCATCAACCACCGGCCCTCGCCCTGCATTGATCAAAATGCTGCTTTTCTTCATTTTCGCCAACTGTTCATGGCCGATCATATGGAAGGTTTCGCTAGTTAACGGGAGTGTGATGCAGAGAAAATCTGACTCAGCCAGCAGAGTATCAAGATCGCAACGGCGGGCGTTGAAATTTTGTTCGGCCTGTTGATGGGTGCGGCGGGCGTTATATAACACTGGCATGTTAAAGCCTAAGTGTGCCCGTTGTGCCAATGCCAGCCCGATGCGCCCCATACCGAGGATGCCAATAGTTTTATGATGAACATCAACACCATACCACTCGGGCCCAATGTTATTTTGCCACTCACCCGCTTTCACTCGCTCGGCGACTTCAACCACGCGACGTGCCGTGGCCAACATCAAGGCCATGATGGTATCGGCCACGGTTTCTGTTAATACGCTCGGGGTATGCATCAATAATACTTGGTGGGCATTAAGCGCTTCGAGGTCAAAGTTATCGTAACCTACTGTAATCGTTGAAGCAGCACGTAGTTTAGGTGCCCGTTGCAGAAAGGCTTCATCAATTTTGCCGCCAGAACCGATAATCCCTTCAGCTTGTTGTAATGCAGTCTCAAACGCAGGGGTATTATCTGGGGGTAAATCATCGAAAGCATGTACCGTGAAGTGCTTGTCCAGCCGCTGATGCAGGTCGGCAGGAATACTCCGATACAATATGACTGAAGGCTTCATTAAAAACTCCAACGAGAGAACGATATAGCTATAATAAATCAATTAATTAGTGTGAACCAGGGTACCCGGGTACCGTTGCGACTTGAATGGCGATGAATATATAGGGGGAGCGGAGTGGCGACTGATAACATCATTCAGTTTAGCTTTTACTATCATTGCTTAGGAGCAAAAAAACTGATCCCGATTAAAGGATCAGGTGCCAAATTGGCCAACACCAGGGAAAATGATTAAACACTGTTGTAACTTACAGATTGCCTGTGAGTTTTTGAGATTAAGCTGGAAATATTGCCACTGTTATCAGTATCGCCACCATAAATGGAACCGATCCCATTAAAAAGTGACAGAAGAGAAAAATATGATATCAATCACAAAACGGGAAGAATAGCGGGTTGTTTTACGGGAGTGATCAACCTCTGCCAGCTCAGTTCATTCAAGTTCATCCTATCCTAATCGATCAATCTACGGACCGACCCATGCCAGTTTATTGAAATTAAGTAGCAGGCCAATTCATGATCAGCGTATGGGCTTGAGTTTCTTGGTTAAACAGACGCTGCATTTCGCGGAACCCTTGTTTGTAGTAGAAGGCGCAAGCTCGTTGGTTATCCTCATACACTTCCAGGCTAAGCCAACGATAATGATGTTGTACGCAGGCCATTAATGCTGCCCCCACCCCTTTGCCATGAAAGTGATGGTCAACAAACAGAGCGCCAATAAAGCGCTCATCCAATATGCTGATAAAAGCGACAATTTGCTGGTTATGCAGATACACCCAAGTTTTAGCCCGGGGCAAATAGTTATCCCGTACCAGTTGAGCACTTTGCTGCCAATAGTCAGATGGCACAAAGGGATGAGCACGGGTGGTGCTTTCTAGCCAGAGCACCATCAGCACGTCAAGGTCGGCGGACGTTGCGGTGCGTATCATCTTTGGTATTCTCCGGGTGGCAAAAACAACCAGTAACATGGTCGTTTACCAAGCCGCAGGCCTGCATAAAGGCATAGCAGATGGTTGAACCGATAAATTTGAAGCCGCGCTTTTTCAATGCCTTGGACATGGCAACAGAAATCTCTGTTTGAGCGGGCACTTCGTTTAGGGCTTGCCAGTGGTTCAGTTGCGGTTTACCTCCGACAAATTGCCAGATAAAGGTAGAAAAATTTTCCCCCGCTAGTTCCATGGCTTGATAAGCTTTGGCATTGGCAATGATGGCTTCAATCTTGCCGCGATGGCGGATAATCCCGCTGTCTTGCAGCAATAACGCCACATCTTGTTCGTTCATGGCAGCGATACGTGTTGGGTCAAAATTGTGGAAAGCACGGCGGTAGTTTTCACGTTTTTTCAGCACCGTGATCCAAGAGAGGCCAGCCTGTTGCCCTTCCAGACACAACATTTCGAACAGTTCGCGTGCATCCGTGGTTGGGGTGCCCCATTCTTTATCGTGGTACTCAAGATATAATGGGTCAGCGGTAACCCAACCGCAACGTTGATTATCCATGCCGATACTCCTTATTCTTATTTCGTTTTTTACTGACGCAGTGACCCGAGTATATAGCGTTAGTGCACCATTTCTGATGATTGGCTTAGCGGGAAGGCACCATAGATAAGGACTACCTGGTAGTTTGAAGTCGGCATAGGGTGCCACAAACGCTGGTACGGTGCCTGATGCGGGCCTGTTACCGAAAAAGTATAGTGGGTGACTGTACTTTAGTATAACTATCATTCAGTAACAAAAAACTTTATCGTTAGTGCGTAACAACAATAACAAGAATTTTAAGCAAAAAAAACTGATCCCGATTAAAGGATCAGGTGCCAAATTGGCCAACACCAGGGAAAATTCTTAAACATTATTGTAAATCATAGAGTGCCTGTCAACAGTTTCTCTCACCCAATCAAAGAAGGGGTGAGAGTATATTTTTATGCATTTTACCCTCTTCCTTTTTATTTTTTTTAGTCAAATGGTTTTTGAGCAATTTTATCTGAAAGTTTGGCTACATTAGCGAACCGACCTGATTAGCTGCAATTCAACACTGAGCCTTATGGCATGCTTGGCATTGTTAACGCCTAACTTTTTAACTGCATTTCCAATATGAAATTTTACTGTGGTGAGTTTAATTCCTAAGATAAGTGCAATTTCCTGATAGGATTTCCCCATGCTTGCCCAATAAATAATTTCATTCTCGCGAGGGGAAAAGAAATTTCTCTGGTTTATTTTCTCAAAGTAGTTAGCATTATTCAGTTCTTGAGAAGTGTTAATGAGTTTTTCATGCGTTTTCATCAACAATAGCTGTAAACTATCTTGCTTATCTCTAATCAGCGGTTCAACACTATTATCACAATGGCTATCTATGATAATAGATAAAACCGCCAGATGATGAAGATGGTCATGCAACACGAAGGTATAACCATGAGTAACATCATAACTTTTCGCCATATTAAATATTTTTGGCAGTTTAATTCCCGAGTTAATCATGATGTTTTTATCCCAAAAAAATGGGGTAACTCGATGTGATGCAGTCACTAAAACCGGGTCGATATACTGAAAGTTGTTATTGACATAAAAATCAAACCATTCAGTTCTATTTGAAATCACTGAAAAATCAGCAGGGTTCTTTTTATTCATTATGGCATAAGCGTACTTTATATTATTAAACTCTTTTAGTTTTTTTTCTAGATAGCTTTTGATAGATGAATTAATGAGTTCGTTAGGTTTACTCTCTGATAATAAATGACAATCTTTATCAAGGCCTTCTATCATACTTAGCTGTCCATAATGAATTTTAAAATGTTTGACACATTATCCTTGAAGTTACTTGTGTTGGCTACGCTATATCACTTCACTTATAGCGTGGGCTATGCTCCCAAAAACGCTGAGTTTAAAGTGCCGCATTTTGCAAACTCCCTTGATGCCTCGTCAACCTTGAACCTGTTGCTGTCGCTATTCGGGCCTCATGGGGTAAGCTGAATGAACTAGGGTATCGTGCTGAACCGGCTTTTTGCATATCACACCACGGTTTTTATCGGGGGATTGTGACTTGTTGCTGGATTCTGGCTGTATATCTTACGGTCAACAGGTATACTGAGCCCCTCTATTAAATCCACTTGTATCGCGTGCGAATTCAACATGCAAAAGTTTGATACCAAGACCTTTCAGGGTCTGATCCTGACACTGCAGGACTATTGGGCGCGCCAGGGTTGCACTATTGTTCAACCTTTGGACATGGAAGTTGGCGCAGGAACATCTCACCCGATGACCTGCTTGCGTGCTCTTGGCCCGGAGCCAATGGCTGCGGCCTATGTGCAACCTTCACGTCGCCCGACCGATGGCCGTTATGGGGAAAACCCCAACCGCCTGCAACACTATTATCAATTCCAGGTAGTGATTAAACCCTCACCGGAAAATATTCAGGAACTGTACCTGGGTTCATTGAAAGAACTGGGGTTGGATCCTGCTATTCACGATATCCGTTTTGTTGAAGATAACTGGGAAAACCCGACACTAGGGGCCTGGGGATTAGGTTGGGAAGTGTGGTTGAACGGGATGGAAGTGACCCAGTTCACCTATTTTCAACAGGTTGGTGGTTTGGAATGTAAACCGGTCACCGGCGAGATCACTTACGGTCTGGAACGCCTGGCGATGTATATCCAGGGTGTGGATAGCGTCTACGATTTGATTTGGAGCAACGGGCCATTGGGTATCACCACCTATGGCGATGTGTTCCATCAAAACGAAGTGGAGCAATCCACCTACAACTTTGAGTATGCGGATGTAGATTTCCTGTTTTCCTGTTTTGAGCAATACGAAAAGGAAGCGCAAACCCTATTGGCGTTGGAAAACCCCCTGCCATTACCTGCGTATGAACGTATTCTCAAAGCGGCCCATACCTTCAATTTGCTGGATGCGCGTAAGGCGATCTCGGTCACCGAACGTCAACGTTATATTTTGCGTATCCGCACGCTGACCAAAGCCGTTGCCGAGGCCTACTACGCTTCCCGCGAAGCGTTAGGCTTCCCGATGTGTAATAAGAAGTAAGAGGCAGCTATGACTCAACAGACTTTCCTGGTGGAAATCGGCACCGAAGAGCTGCCGCCGAAGGCTCTTCGCTCACTGGCAGAAGCTTTTGCTGCAGATTTTACGGCTGAACTTGATAATGCCGGCTTGGCACATGGCGAAGTGAGCTGGTTTGCTGCTCCGCGTCGCCTAGCATTAAAAGTGGCTAAACTCAGCGCGGCACAGGCTGACCGTGAAATTGAAAAACGTGGCCCGGCCATCGCTCAGGCATTCGATGCCAGCGGTCAGCCCAGTAAGGCCGCTGAGGGCTGGGCGCGTGGTTGCGGCATTACCGTTGATCAAGCTGAACGCCTGGTGACCGATAAAGGTGAATGGTTACTGTATCGCGCCCATGTTAAAGGCCAATCCGCACAGCAACTGTTGGCCGGTATGGTGAGCACGGCACTGTCAAAGCTGCCGATTCCCAAATTGATGCGTTGGGGTGATAAAGAAACCCAGTTCGTGCGTCCGGTACATACGGTGACCATGCTGCTAGGGGCAGAACTGATCCCAGGCACCGTGCTGGGCATCGATTCGGCTCGCACCATTCGTGGTCACCGTTTTATGGGTGAGCCAGAGTTTACTATTGAGAACGCCGATCAGTATCCGCAAATCCTGCAGGAGCGCGGTAAAGTGATCGCCGATTACGCAACCCGCAAGGCGTTGATTAAACGTGATGCTGAACTGGCAGCACAGAAGATTGGTGGAAAAGCCGATCTGAGTGAGAGCCTGCTGGAGGAAGTGACTTCATTGGTTGAGTGGCCGGTGGTGCTGACGGCAAAATTTGAAGAGAAATTCCTGGCAGTGCCTGCTGAAGCGTTGGTTTATACCATGAAGGGTGACCAGAAATATTTTCCGGTCTACGATGCCGCTGGCAAACTGTTACCGAATTTTATCTTCGTCGCCAATATTGAGTCCCGAGACCCGCAGCAAATCATCTCTGGTAATGAGAAAGTGGTGCGTCCTCGTTTGGCGGATGCTGAATTCTTCTTTAATACTGACCGCAAGAAGCGTCTGGAAGATCATTTACCGCGCCTGGAAACGGTACTGTTTCAGCAGCAGTTGGGTACCCTGCGTGATAAGACTGACCGTATTCAAGCCATGGCCGGCTGGATTGCGGGCCAGATTGGTGCTGATGTTAATCACGCAACGCGTGCCGGGCTGCTGTCGAAGTGCGACCTGATGACCAATATGGTGTTCGAATTCACCGATACTCAGGGTGTGATGGGGATGCACTACGCACGCCATGATGGTGAAGCCGAGGACGTAGCTGTTGCGCTTAACGAGCAGTATCAGCCACGCTTTGCGGGTGATGAACTGCCTCAATCGCTGGTGGCTTGCTCGTTGGCAATCGCTGACAAAATGGACACGCTGGTCGGTATTTTTGGTATTGGCCAGCATCCAAAAGGTGATAAAGACCCGTTTGCTTTACGCCGTGCTGCGTTGGGCGTGCTGCGTATCATCGTTGAGAAAAACCTGTCACTGGATTTGCAAACCCTGACCGAAGAGGCTGCGCGCCTGTATGGCAGCAAGCTGACCAATGCCAAGGTGGTGGATGATGTCATCGACTTTATGTTGGGGCGTTTCCGTACCTGGTATCAGGAAGCAGGCCATGCAGTGGATACTATCCAGGCGGTATTGGCGCGTCGCCCAACCCGGCCGGCAGACTTTGATGCACGGGTGAAGGCGGTAACACATTTCCGTACCTTGGCTGAGGCCACCGCGTTGGCTGCGGCTAACAAGCGTGTTTCCAATATCTTAGCCAAATCCAACGATGTATTGCTGGATCAGGTTCAAGCCTCGGTATTGAAAGAGCCGACAGAGCTGAAATTAGCCACTCATCTGGTGGTGTTGCGTGACAAGCTGGAACCTTTGTTTGCTGCAGGTCGTTATCAGGAAGCATTGGTTGAACTGGCGGCGTTGCGTGAGACGGTTGATGCGTTCTTCGACAGTGTGATGGTGATGGCTGAAGATGATGCGGTGCGGGTGAATCGCTTGACGTTGCTGAGTAAGTTGCGTGAGCTGTTCCTGCAAGTAGCGGATATTTCGGTGTTGCAGTAAGGGTAAAGTATTAATGAAAAGGCGCCTGAGGGCGCTTTTTCATCATCATGAGAATCCGTCGGTTATTCTGGGCTGAACGTTGAATCACGTATCCTATAGCAGGGAGTTGATCTATTCTTATCTGCAACGGAGTGCAACATAAGGCATGGAGCCAGATAAAAGAGACATTAATAACGGGAGTTATGTCACATGGCGGTAGGGATCCAAAGCAGAGGCTTTTCGCGTTGGTTGGCACCGGTATTTGCATTGTTGGTCGTGATGCAACTGACCGCCTGCGGCGATAAAGAGCCAGAACAGCGTAAAGCGTTTATTGATTATTTACATAATACGGTGATGCGTAGCGGTGTACACATTCCAACGTTGAGTGAAGACCAAAAACAGAAATTTGGCACTTATGTGAGTGATTACGCCATTCTGGTGGGTTTTTCTCAGCAATTGTCGAAATCGGTTGAGGCAAGTCTGACACCAGCACTGGAACAGATTAATCAAATTCGCACCGCACAAGACTATATCGCTAAGCGCGATACCTTGCAGCAATCGTTGGGTGCATTGAACCTGTTGGGTCAACAGATACAGTCAGCGAAGTTACAGGCGGATAGCGCCCGTGCCGCGTTGAAGCAACCTGATGATTTGAAAGCGGTGTATAGCCAGGTGTATGACAAGATTGTTACCACACCAAGCAATAGCTTGATGCCAGTGATCCCAACCACCAGCAGTTTTGTTCAGGAACTGGTGCTAGTTGGGGATTTCTTGCAGGCTCAGGGTAATCAGGTGAGTTTCAATAATGGCGGTGTACAGTTCCGTACTCAGCAGCAGGTGGCGCAGTACAACACCATGATGTCCAATCTGGTGGCTAAGCAGCAGGATTGGCTCAATGCACAGAAAACGGTGCAGGCAGTGATGCAGTAAGCAAAACTATCCAGGTACATTCGAGCGGCTTTCAGGCTGTAGTTTGAATGTACCTGAGTATGGGTTCCCCTTTTTTCAACGCCTTGTCATCCTTCCGTACCCTGATCTCTATACTACACTTCAGTTATCGGGCCGAAAACGCGTGGTCGAAGCATAACTATGGCCAAGTTCAATTAACTTGCAGGATAAAACATCTGGCTTTTTGAATACCCCGGCGACTTGTTTGACGATGGGTATATTCAACAGCGCCGTAAAATACGGGAACAGAGCCATTCGGTCAGTTGGAGGTCATTATCGTGCCCAGTACTCAACGTGAACAACAGCTTTTAAGGCGCTCAATTTATGGTGCTCTTGGGATATCTTGTTTGAGTATCACCTTCGGTTTTATTACCGGCTCAAGATCGATCATGTTTGATGGTATGTACGCCATATTGGATGCGACCCTATCCGGCTTGGCGTTATTCGTATTACGGCTAATCGGGCAAAACCCGAGCAGTCGCCGTTTTCAATACGGTTTTTGGCACGTAGAACCCTTGGTTCTGGTATTTAACGGCAGCCTACTGTTGTTACTCTGTCTGTATGCTTTTATTAACGCGATTCAAAGTCTTTTGGGAGGGGGAAATCATTTTGAGTTAGGGTGGGCGATAGCCTATGCCTTTAGTATCACCGTCATTTGTTTTGCGATATTTTTGAAACAAAAAAACGCTAACAAAGGGATATCTTCCCCACTGGTCGAGTTGGACGTGCGGGGCTGGATGATCTCCACAGCGATCAGTGCCGCGATCTTTGTCGCTTTTATCCTCGCCTGGTTTTTACAAGACACGCGCTTTGCCTATCTGGTCCCCTATGTGGATTCGATGATACTGGCAGTCCTGATCCTGTTTGTCATGCCAATGCCGGCCAAAATAATCTTTAATGCCATAAAAGAAGTTCTGATGATGACACCTGCAGCATTGGATAAAAAGGTGGAAGAGTTAATGCAACAACTTAGCCGTGAATACGGCTTCATCAAATATTCCCACTATGAAACACGTATAGGTCGCGGATTATTCTTGGAGATCTATGTCGTTCTGCCAGAAAGCATGGAACATATCGGCATCAGCCAGTTGGATTTGATTCGTGAGCGTATTGTCCAGGTTATAAAGGATCCAGAATTGGATTTGTGGATCAGTGTTTCTTTTTGCCGGCATGAAAAATGGCTTTGAGTGTCAGCCAGAGATGTGGGTCGCTGAGTTTGCCTGGTCAGCTCTCTGGCAGAGTGGGTGCCGCAGGGAAGATCCCATTCAAGAGCGCGGTTCGCTTGTGGTGCGTAAAATAAATCGTGATCAATGTATCAATTTAAGAACAAACCCTTCGGCCAATAACGTGATTTTAATCACGTTATTGGCTGGCGGTGACGCTTTATTGGTGTCTATTATTTCTAATATCGAAAGTAATTGTGATTTCAATCACTAAATCCACTGGGTTAACCCCCTCTGTTGTGTGATTTTAATCACGTTTCTTGGGTGAGGTTCGCGTAGTCAGAGGAGCGTGGTAGAGTCCATTTCGCAAACAGCAGCAACACGGCTGGATATGACAACAATGAATGCGCGCTCTTATTGTCAGCGCGTAGCAATAGGGGGGTGTTTTATGTTTTCACCAGATATCAAGGTTAAAGTGCAAAACTTTGGCCGTTTCCTAAGCAATATGGTTATGCCCAACATCGGCGCATTTATCGCCTGGGGTATTATCACCGCATTATTTATCCCTACCGGTTGGGTGCCAAATGAGACATTGGCCAAGCTGGTTGGGCCAATGATCACCTATCTGTTGCCACTGTTGATCGGTTATACCGGCGGTAAATTGGTGGGTGGCGATCGTGGTGGTGTGGTTGGTGCAATTACCACCATGGGTGTCGTGGTGGGTGCTGATATCCCGATGTTCCTCGGTGCCATGATCGCGGGTCCGCTGGGTGGTTGGGCGATTAAGCATTTTGACCGCTGGGTAGATGGCAAGATCAAAAGTGGTTTTGAGATGTTGGTGAACAACTTCTCCGCCGGTATCATCGGTATGCTGCTGGCACTTATCTCCTTTATGGGGATTGGGCCATTGGTCGAAGCGCTCTCCAAAATTCTGGCGGCGGGTGTACATGTCATGGTGGTTAATAACCTGCTGCCATTGACCTCGATCTTTGTTGAACCAGCAAAAATTCTGTTCCTGAACAACGCCATCAACCACGGTATCTTCTCGCCGCTGGGTATTCAGCAAGCCTCAGAGGCTGGCAAGTCTATCTTCTTCCTGATTGAAGCCAACCCGGGCCCAGGTATGGGAGTCTTGATGGCTTATATGTTCTTTGGCCGTGGTAGTGCCAAACAGTCTGCTGGTGGTGCCGCTATCATCCACTTCCTGGGTGGTATCCATGAAATTTACTTCCCTTATGTACTGATGAATCCACGCCTGCTGCTGGCGGTGATTCTGGGTGGTATGACAGGCGTATTCACGCTGACGGTGTTGAATGGGGGTCTGGTATCGCCGGCTTCCCCAGGGTCGATTCTGGCCGTATTGGCAATGACGCCAAAAGGGGCCTATTTCGCCAATTTGGCTGCCATCTTCGCTGCTTTCCTGGTCTCCTTCCTGGTTTCTTCTTTCCTGCTGAAAACGTCGAAAGTTAAAGAGGAAGAGGGTCTGGAACAAGCCACCCGTCGTATGCAGGAGATGAAGGCGCAATCCAAAGGAGCTAAAGCGCCTAATGGAGCGGTAGATGGTGATCTGAGTACCGTGCGTAAAATTATTGTGGCTTGTGATGCGGGTATGGGTTCCAGTGCGATGGGGGCGGGTGTTCTGCGTAAGAAAGTGACAGATGCAGGACTGAAAAATATCTCTGTTACCAATTGCGCGATCAACAGTTTGCCGGAAGATGTCGATCTGGTGATTACCCACCGTGATTTGACGGAACGTGCCATGCGTCATGCACCACAAGCACAGCATATTTCATTAACCAATTTCCTGGACAGTCAGTTATACAGTGATTTGACCGCACGCCTGCTAGCCGCTCACAAAACCAGCGAAACAGAACAGAAAGTGATTTCAACGTTGGATGACAGCTTTGAAGCTAGCGAAAAGAACCTGTTTAAATTGAGTGAAAATAATGTGTTCCTCGGTCTACAGGCTAGCGACAAACAGCAGGCAATTCGCTTTGCTGGTGAGCAATTGGTGAAGGGCGGCTATGTGGAACCTGAATACGTAGAGGCGATGCTGGAGCGTGAAAAGCTCACTTCTACCTACTTGGGAGAGTCGATTGCCGTACCACATGGCACCATCGAAGCGAAAGATCGCGTACTGCGTACTGGCGTGGTGTTCTGTCAATATCCGCAAGGCGTGCGTTTTGGTGACGGTGAGGATGAGGTTGCCCGTCTGGTGATTGGTATTGCAGCCCGTAATAATGAGCATATTCAGGTGATTACTTGTCTAACCAATGCATTGGATGATGAAACGGTTATTGAGCGGTTAGCTAATACGGCAAGCGTCCAAGAAGTTTTGGAACTACTTGGTAGTAAGAAGAGCTAATATCACAGCACTGTTTTAAAGGGTGCACCGGGTGTGCACCCTTCGATATTAACAAAGGTAGAACTATGAAAGCATTACACTTCGGCGCGGGTAATATCGGCCGTGGGTTCATCGGCAAGTTACTGGCTGATGCTCATGCCGAACTGACTTTTGCTGACGTTAACCAGACGTTGTTGGATGAACTGAACCAACGTAAAAGCTACCAGGTACACGTGGTAGGTGATGAATCACGTATTGAACAAGTGAATAATGTCAGTGCGGTTAACAGCGGCAGTGAGCAGGCGGTGGATTTGATTGCTGAGGCGGATATTGTGACAACAGCAGTTGGCCCACAGGTCTTGGCTAAAATCGCCGGGACTATTGCCAAGGGGTTGATTAAACGCCATCAACAAGGAAACACCCAGCCACTCAATATCATTGCTTGTGAAAATATGGTGCGCGGCACCAGCCAGCTCAAGCACTCTGTTTTCGACGTATTGCCGCAGGATGAGCAGGCTTGGGTTGAGCAGCATGTCGGGTTTGTGGATTCTGCCGTAGACCGTATCGTGCCACCCGCGGAAGCCAACAGCAGCGATCCGCTGGAAGTTACCGTGGAAACGTTCAGCGAATGGATTGTGGATCAGACTCAGTTCAAGGGGCCCCCGCCTGCTATTGCGGGTATGGAGTTGACTGACAACCTGATGGCGTTCGTTGAACGCAAGTTGTTCACTCTTAATACTGGCCATGCAATCACGGCTTATCTGGGGCAGCGCGCCAACTTACTGACGATTCGTGATGCTATTCTCGACCCACAAGTTCGTCAGGTGGTACGAGGGGCGATGGAAGAGAGTGGTGCGGTGTTGATCAAGCGTTATGGCTTTGATGCGGATAAACATGCCGCTTATATCAACAAAATCCTCTCTCGCTTTGAAAACCCCTATCTGCATGATGATGTTGAGCGTGTTGGGCGCCAGCCACTGCGTAAACTCAGTGCAGGCGACCGCTTGATTAAGCCATTGTTGGGAACATTGGAATACGATTTGCCACATGGCAACCTGATAAAAGGGATTGCGGCCGCCATGAGTTACCGCAGTGAACAAGACCCGCAGGCCAAAGAGTTGGTAGAATTGCTGGAAAAACTGGGGCCAAAAGCGGCACTGATACAAATTTCTGGCTTACCGGCTGACAGCAAGGTGGTGGAAGAGGCGGTGGCTGCGTATAACACCATGCAGTCGCAGTAAATTCCATGGCGCAATAAATCGGTGTCAATAAACACTCCCTTACTTCACGGATAACGGTTAGGATGCAGGGCAAATTTTTTTGCCCTGGCCTATATTGATTTCCGCTAAGAAAGGGCACCCCTAATGCTGTTCGAAAAGTGACGATGATTGACACAAAGGCATTTGAAAACAAAGTATTGGAAAAACTGAATGCTGGCAAAACGGTACGTAGCTTTCTGATCGCAGCGGTCGAGTTGTTAGCCGAAGCACTGAACGTATTAGTGGTGCAGGTATTTCGTAAAGACGATTATGCGGTGAAGTATGCCGTCGAACCCCTATTGTCTGGTGCTGGCCCGCTTGGTGAACTCTCAGTTCGCCTTAAACTGATGTATGGCCTGGGGGTTATTTCACGGCATGAATATGAAGATGCCGAGTTGCTGATGGCAATGCGCGAAGAGTTGAATCATGATGGCACTGAATATCGCTTTATTGATGATGAAATCCTGGGGCCCTTTGGTGAACTGCACTGTGTGAGTGAACTCCCCCCAGTACCCACCTTTTTACAGCCGAGTGAAGCGGATGAGTCGTTGATTGCCATGCAACACCAGCGCTATCAACAGATGGTACGTTCCACCATGGTGTTATCGCTTACCGAACTACTGGCTGGCATTGGTGCTAAACAACCGTCCAGGCTCTCGCCACTGGGTGAGCAAAAATCGTAGTAGCATACCGAGATAGATGAATATCATCTAATTCGCGTTGAGCCCCAGAACCAAGAGTGACCTTTTAGGTGGCTTCAACGAAATGATCCGATACATTCCGGTTTTGCTTCGTGGCTGCCATCAGGTAAATGCGCACTCATCCGACAATCTCATGTAAACGTTGCGTTTTATTGCTGCCTTATACTGCTCCATAACAAGCAAAAATCCCGCTGTTATGCGGGAATTCTGGATTTATGCGGCTTGTTGATGCTTCCTGAATGGTTACTCGATATTGGATTTATACATTGAGTGTCGGCTTAAAATCCTTTTGATTACTGGATTTCTTATAATGCGCTTTTCTATTGTGTACACCCTTGTGTACACGGTAAAAAGGAATGCTCACCTTTTCGGGCTGTTTTTTGTACACATGCTGGTATTCACCACTTCACAAGCTATGTAGCCCTGCCGTTTATGTCTTCTTGCATGAGGAAAGGCTAAACGAATTTTTCCCATCCTTACTAAAGGAACTAGTTGTTTCTCTCGCAAGTTTTGTGGGGTGCGGGACATCAGTTTAGAAATAATACTAAGCGGCATGTAATGGCCTGCGCAAAGCGCAAGGATAATTTCATCCATAACTTCATTTGAGAGTCTTTTTTTCTCTCTTGCTAATGCTGATGCTGCTTCTAGTTGCTGCCTTAGCGACAAAGAAAGGTGATCGAGGTTGTCGATATAAGGATAAGGAAGTTTGTCTGTAACAAAACGGCCCAGATCGTCTCGTTCTTGCTCGTTATCCGTTATTATCTCGTCGTTATCCGTGATCAAGTAGCTGCTATCCGTGATCAAAGAGGTATTATCCGTGATGATTTGGCCGTGTAGGGAATCGGGTGTGCTTGTTGATAACGGATTAACACCAAAAACATCTTCAGGAGAGGGGAGCTCTTGCCCTGGTAATGTGTATGATTTGTTTCTTTTTTCACCGTGTGGAATCAAAAAACCGCCAGTTACGAGGCGAGGAAGCGTAAGAGTAACTTCACGAGAATGCAAGCTGGTGAGTTGGCAAGCCCGTTCATGATCTATCCATTTTTCTACCGCTGCTGTAATTACGATACTGCGTTCAAGCTCGCTTAGGTGATCAACTTTGTCTCCGAATTTGGAATGCAGAAGAGCCGCTGTTTCTTCCGAGACAAGGTTACCAATAGAGAGTTCAAGCAGTGTTTGTTCCGGTTCTGTTTTTTCATACAACCGGGGGAGACGCCAGTTGGCCAACTTCCAACCACTAAATATTTTGGGAATCCCTGAGCCTGAGCGCTCCCCAGCACCGATAATCAAAAACATCTGGTGCATAAGACGATTACGGCAATCGCTCTCGTAACCTTTTATCGCTTGTTCAAGAGGTACACGCATGAGCCCAGGATTGCGAAAGCCGAATAAATCAGGTCTTTTTACGACCATGATTGAAATCCGGCCTGTATAGTCCGCATGTACCAAGGTGTTTACCAGCGCTTCACGCAGAGCGGTATGTATTTGTGTATCGTCTTGCCTGATACCTTCTTTTAGTTCAAAAGGCACTTTCAAGTCGGCTATTAGTTTTCGGTATGTACGCCTGTAGAAATCGAATACGTTACCCGACCACGTTCCATCAGGGCAGAGTCTATCAACCCACCTTCTCTCTGTTCTCGCTTCTGGTCGTTCTTGGTAATCTACGAAATAGTTTGGAGCTACGTCTTGTATGGCCTCCCATGTTCCAAACATGAGGATGCCTGCCAAAGTCATACCTTCAGTACCTGTTTGGCGATCTTTTCTATATCCGCCGATGCTGCGTAAGAATGCAAAATTGTCTAGCTCTAACGCGGGATGGACTGGATTAGAGGCTGAAAGAAGGTTTCGATAGGCCAGAAGACTCTCTAGGTTTATATCGTTCATATCGAAGTTCTGGACAATGCGGTTATCACGGCTTTCTTCAACTTGTTCAGCCATCATCCTGCGAACTTGTTCTTCAGAACAACGATGGTCACCTTCATGCATTCTGAACCATGTTTCTGTTATTGGTTGATTGTTTAAATAGACTGGTTTTTGCTCACGTCTTGCAATCGGTACCTCAATGACAAGTATCTCTTTGCCGTCTAATTTGACAGTTTGAACAAGCTGATCAGTAAGAAGATTAACGTTTACCTTTTTCTTGCTGCCTGCAAGGTCAAAGAGCTGCTTTTTGACGGTATTAACATCCGGAATACCCGCAACAGTGAACTCACCTTTCTTTTCACGAATACCTAAAACAACATATCCACCGCGACAATTTGCCATGGCGCTATAAGTTGGCCAGAAGTCATCCGGCAACTTGCCTCTACCATCTTTCCCTTGAGCCAATTTAAACTCCAGCTCTGAGGATTCAGATAGTGCACGCAGATCTGTCAGATCAGATATCCGGAACACTGTACCTCCATGTGAGTATTGTGGGTATAAATTGGTCGTATCTTACCCTAGTTTAAGTGATAAGAAAGTCCAGGAAGGATCATTAAAACGCCAAATTAAAAATATAACTGTATGTTTGAACAGTTTTTTAAGTGGGTAGCCTTGTGTGGTAAGAAGGCGAGTGATCTACAATCCGTTATGACGTTAAGCCTATCCGTGATCAATTGTTCCTTATCCGTTATGAGATTGGTGGAGTTCATTAGAGTAGGAAACTCTTGACGGAGAAGCTGTATGCACCGTTATCTGATAACCGTTAACTCCGCCGGTGGATCATCAATCCCAGCGCCAACAGACAAAGCCGATTACCTGCATCGGGTACGGGTTGGGCTTGTCCGACTCCACCAGCACTGTGGCGGCGGCCATAACTCGGCCCATTCGTGTCTTTATGCGCCTGGGTGTGTTGGCGATTGTGCCGGTAATCGTTGCCGTGTGCTGCGCAGCCTTTTCACGCCGATTCTTTCGCATCGATACCACCTCTCAGAGTTTTTTGTTATCGACTCGCCGTGGCCATGGTCATTTTACAGAATAAAACTCCGATATGGGGCAAGATCCATACCGTCACGAATTGCCTGGTAAATTGATACATCTTGCCAAGGCTGGTTCAAGTCATCAGGCCAAACTCATTTTAAGGCGATCTCGACCAATTTTTGAGGGGCAAAGCGAGGTACATGGCAATAGTGTGCTTTCTTGCTTCTTTATGCTAGCTCATGATAACAAAAAAGCCCGCTGTTATGCGGGCATTCTGGATTTATGCGGCTTGTTGATGCTTCCTGAATGATTACTCGATATTCTGGATTTGCTCACGCATTTGCTCAATCAATACCTTTAGTTCAATGGCTGAGGCTGTGACCTCCGCATTGATTGATTTTGAGGCCAAGGTATTCGCTTCACGATTGAATTCTTGCATCATAAAGTCGAGACGGCGGCCCACCGCTTCTTTTTTCTTCAGGATATTGAACGTCTCTTTGACGTGCGCTTCCAGACGGTCCAGCTCTTCTGCAACGTCAATGCGTTGTGCCATTAGCACCAGTTCTTGCTCAAGACGTGTGTTTTCTAATTGCACTTGCGCTTCTTCCAGCTTACTGACCAGCCGTTCACGTTGCCATTGCAGGATATTGGGCATCTGGGTGCGTACTTTTGCCACTTCAGTGTTTACGCCCTCCAGCCGCTGTTCGATCATGCCTTTCAGTGCACTACCTTCGCTTTCGCGTGCCGTAATAAAATCGTCGAGCGTATTTTCCAGTAACTGCATCAGCTCTTCACTGATGACATCCAGATCCTGTTCTTCTGCGGACATGACACCAGGCCAACGCAATACATCGATGGGGTCTATCTCCCCTTCATCGCTTTGCATTTTCACCCAGTTGGCGGCTTCAACCAGTTGTTTTGCCAGCTTTTCGTTCAGGATCATCGAGCTCTGTGCACTTGGGTCGAGTTCGAAACGTAGGTTACATTCCACTTTGCCACGAGTCAGGCGGCCACGGATACGATCGCGGATCACCGGCTCAAGGCTACGGAATTGTTCCGGCAAGCGGATATAGGTTTCAAGGTAGCGCTGGTTAACAGAGCGTAGCTCCCAGGCTGCACTACCCCATTCGCCCTTGATTTCACGCCGGGCATAGGCGGTCATACTGCGGATCATTGTTGCTTACCCTGTAATAGCTAAAGATGCGTTGATTATAGCGTTGCACCTGAGGGCAGGATAGGCATAACGTCACGAAGCTCGTATAATACGCCTCAAATTGTTGATAAGAAGCCGGAGAAAACAGCCCATGCGTCCTGCAGGCAGAGCACCACAACAAATTCGCCCCCTGACAATGACCCGTCACTACACCAAACACGCTGAAGGTTCAGTGCTGGTCGAGTTTGGCGATACCAAAGTTTTGTGCACCGCCACCGTCGAAGAGGGCGTTCCACGCTTCCTGAAAGGTCAGGGGCAAGGGTGGGTGACCGCTGAATACGGTATGTTACCGCGTTCTACCCATAGCCGTAATGCGCGCGAAGCAGCGAAAGGAAAACAAGGTGGGCGCACGTTGGAAATTCAGCGCCTGATTGCACGTTCACTACGGGCTGCTGTCGATCTGAAAAAACTCGGTGAATTCACCATTACTTTGGACTGCGACGTATTGCAAGCCGATGGTGGCACCCGTACCGCTTCAATTTCAGGTGCCTGTGTGGCCCTGGCCGATGCGCTGAATGCGTTGGTTGCTGCAGGGAAATTGAAAACCAACCCGATGAAAGGCTTGGTGGCGGCAGTTTCGGTGGGCATCGTTAATGGTGAAGCGTTATGCGACCTGGAATATGTTGAAGATTCTGCAGCAGAAACCGACATGAATGTGGTGATGATGGAAGATGGCCGCATGATCGAGGTGCAGGGGACCGCTGAAGGTGAGCCGTTCAACCATGATGAGTTGCTGGCCTTGCTGGCATTGGCCCGTGGGGGTATCGAAACCATCTTTCAAGCGCAGAAAGCGGCGTTGGCAGAATAATTTTTCAAAGGCGACGAAGTCGCCTTTTTTACAACTTAAATTTGCAACCACAGCATAAACATTACAGTTCAGACGAGGAAAGTGAGTCATGAAAGCCTATCAGCGCCAGTTTATTGAATTCGCGCTTAGCAAACAGGTACTGAAATTCGGTGAGTTCACCTTGAAATCGGGACGTACCAGCCCTTATTTTTTTAATGCTGGCCTGTTTAATACCGGGCGCGATCTGGCGTTATTAGGGCGTTTCTATGCTGAAGCCTTGGTGGATTCTGGTATTGATTTTGATCTGCTGTTTGGCCCAGCCTATAAGGGCATTCCCATTGCTACGACCACCGCGGTCGCACTGGCGGAACATCATGACCGAGATATGCCTTATTGCTTTAACCGTAAAGAGGCCAAGGATCATGGCGAAGGTGGCACTTTGGTGGGGAGTCCACTGCAAGGGCGGGTGATGCTGGTGGATGATGTGATCACCGCAGGGACGGCGATTCGTGAGTCAATGGAGATTATCCAGGCTCATCATGCCACTTTGGCTGGGGTGCTGATCTCCCTTGATCGCCAAGAGCGCGGCCGTGCTGATGTTTCGGCAATTCAGGAAGTAGAGCGCGATTATCACTGTAAAGTGATCTCAATTATTACGCTCAAGGAGCTGATTGCTTATCTGGAAGAGAAACCGGAGATGGCTGAACATTTGGCAGCGGTGCGGGCGTATCGCGAACAGTACGGAGTATAAAGAGTGATGCCGGGTTAACCCCGGCACCTCATTCATCACTATTTAAGTAGCGCTACTTCAAAAGATTATTGCAACTGTGCTGCCAGGAGTGGCCAGCGGGCATCGAAATCCTGTGTTGGACTGTAGCGGAATTCAGACCGGATATAGCGTGAAAATAGCCCTTCGCAAAATGCCAATAATTGGCTGGCCAGCAACGTTTCATCAACGTTAAAGCCTTTCCCTTCACGCAGTTTACGTTCCTTCAGCACCTGACGCAGCTGTGCTTCAATACGTTCAAACAACTGGTTGATCCTACCCTGCAGGCGATCTTGCTCAAACATCAGTGCATGCCCGGTGATGATACGTGTCAGGCCTGGATTGCGCTCAGCAAACCCAAGTAGGAGTAGCATAATTAGGCGCAGACGGTTGAGTGTCTCTTTTTCATCCTGCAGGATCAAATTGATGCGCGTTATCAGGGTGTCTTCAATAAACTCGATCAGGCTATCAAACATTCGTGTCTTGCTAGGGAAGTGCCGGTAAAGGGCTGCCTCAGAGACACCTACGTTCGCGGCAAGCTTGGCTGTGGTGATACGCTGGCTGCCATCGCTGGATTCCAGCATCTGGGCTAACGCCTGCAGTATGTCCTCGCGCCGATTCCTTTTGGTATTTTCTTTTTCTGCCATGTGTAATAAGACCCTTGCTAAAACAGCCGACACCCACCGTCTTTCAAACTGCTGTCGGGCAATTTGAATCAACCTGGATATAAGCCAAAAGTTTCTCCGACAATGATTCTGCGTGTGACCTGGTATTCGGTATTTTATTGTCGGGTAAACCTTGCCATAGAGATGTCTTCCTCTTTTGGGCAGCAAGGTTTTCAGTGATCATCTTAAGATAGAGCAACCCTATTGGCGTCCCGAATGGCCGAAACCACCGGCTCCACGCTCGCTACTATCAAACTCAGTCACCAGATTGAACTCCGCTTGTACAACTGGCACAAACACCATTTGTGCGATGCGTTCACCGGGTTCAATGGTGAAAGATTTCTGGCCACGGTTCCATACCGACACCATTAATTGGCCTTGGTAATCGGAATCGATCAAGCCAACCAGATTGCCGAGTACCACCCCATGCTTATGGCCCAGACCCGAGCGCGGCAGGATCACTGCGGCAAGACCGGTATCGGCAATATGAATCGCCAGACCGGTGGGGAGTAAAGTGGTTTCGCCGGGTGCCAACTCGACAGCACTGTCCAGACAGGCGCGCAGATCAAGACCAGCAGAGCCTGGGGTAGCATAGGTCGGTAATGGGAAATCTTGACCGATACGTGGGTCGAGGATCTTAACGTCGATTTTTTTCATCATAACGGCTGATTATCTCGTCTATTAAACGTTGGCCAAGGGATGCCTTGTCACTATGGGCGAGGCGTTTTTCTCCATCTTGCCAAAAAAGATGCAGTGCATTGGTATCACTATTAAAACCATGCTCTGCAAGCGATACATTGTTAGCGCAGATTAAATCCAGTTTTTTACGCGCCAGTTTTTGCCGGGCGTATTCTTCCACATTCTGGGTTTCTGCCGCAAACCCGACGACAAAAGGTCGATTTTTGTTCATCAGGGCAACACCCGCAACGATGTCGGGATTTTTTACCATTTTAAGGGTGATGGTATCACCCTGTTTTTTGATTTTTTCATTGGCAACCTGCTCTGCCCGATAGTCAGCGACGGCGGCACAGGCAATAAAAATATCTTGTTGTTCGACCTGTTGCTTTACTGCTTGTTCCATTTCCAGTGCACTGATGACATCCACACGAGTTACGCCAGGGGGCGTTGGCAGGTTTACCGGCCCGGCCACTAACGTCACTTGTGCACCACGAGCAGCAGCAGCATGGGCGATGGCAAAGCCCATTTTGCCGGAGCTGTGGTTGCTGATAAAGCGCACTGGGTCCAGCGCCTCGCGAGTAGGACCCGCGGTAATCATAATTTTTAATTGTTTCAGATCTTGTGGCGCAGAAAAATAGCTCTCTGCCAGTTCAATGATCTGCAGAGGGTCCAACATGCGCCCAGGCCCAACGTCGCCACAAGCCTGGCTGCCACAATCTGGCCCCCATAATAGCAAACCACGGGCTTGCAAGGTTTGCAGATTCGCTTGGGTGGCGGTTGCGCGATACATTTGCTGGTTCATGGCCGGGGCTGCGGCGATGGGGGCATCGGTTGCCAAGCAGACGGTGGTTAACAAATCGTTAGCCATACCGGCGGTGATACGAGCCAGCAGATCAGCGGTGGCGGGAGCCAGGATCACCAAATCAGCCCATTTACCTAATTCGATATGTCCCATGGCAGCTTCCGCCGCAGGGTCGAGGAGATCGTCGGAAACCGGGTGGCCGGAAACCGCTTGCAGTGTCAGTGGGGTAATAAATGCTTTGGCGGCGGTGGTCATTACCACCCGTACCTCTGCCCCCCTGTCGCGCAGTCGCCGTACCAACTCTGGGCATTTGTAAGCAGCGATACCGCCACTGATACCCAGCACAATATGTTTACCGGAAAGTCCCGTCATCATGATTGTCCGATTGAAAATCTAAAGATGCAGCATATTAGCATAACCACTGCCAGGGAGCGCGATTCTGCTGTGTATGCAGCCAGTTGCATGGTGGTTTTCGCTATGCATCGCAATGTTATCAAGCACCTGTCGCAGTCCAAAATCCCTCGAGGCATACTCTGTGGCTTGCAGGGAGGAGGCGATGAGTAGTCAAGATATGTCTATATGGCCAGGGGCTCTGGCGCCCAGAGAGAAACTGATGCGTGATGGTGCGGCGGCGCTGTCTGACATCGAGTTGTTGGCAATTTTTTTACGAACAGGTTCACCAGGCGTGCATGTTTCACAACGTGCTGAACAGTTATTGGCACATTTTGGCTCGCTGTATCACCTTATTTCGGCTGATTACCAACAATTTTGCAGCCAGAAAGGGTTAGGGATAGCGACGTATACACAGCTACAGGCGATTTCTGAATTGGCTTTCCGGTTATTTTCTGGCCCCCATCTGTTGGAGAATGCTCTACTCAATCCGAAAATTACCCAGCATTATTTGCATAGTTTGCTGGCTCATCACGAACGGGAGGTTTTTTTAGTGCTTTTTTTGGATAATCAACACCGGGTGATTCGCCATCAGGAGATGTTTGCTGGTACCATTAATAGTGTCGTCGTGCACCCAAGAGAAATTGTGCGTGAAGCGTTGAAGGCTAATGCAGCGGCCATCATTTTGGCGCATAATCACCCATCGGGTAAGGCGGAACCTAGCCACGCTGACCGTTCAATAACCGAGCAAGTGGTCAATGCCTGCCGATTATTGGAGATCCGAGTGCTCGATCATGTGGTGATTGGCCGGGGAGAATGCGTCTCTTTTGCTGAGCGTGGATGGCTTTAAGTCACTTTTTCGCGATCCTTGTGGGATCTTTATTTGTTCGGGACTTGAGCACTTACGCTTCAGAGCGTATACTACGCCACCTTTGAGAATCTTGGGTTTGGCGTTAAGAGCCTATCTCAGCAGGTTTCTGACCTGATGTGTGGTTTCTGACCTGATGACGAGAGTCTCCTCAGTATGAAGTTTGCTGAGATGGGCTCTAAAAGCCTGACGAGGCGGCCATACCCCTTTGAGCTCGAGCTGATTTGATTTTTGGAGAATAGACATGTCCCGAGTCTGCCAAGTTACTGGCAAGCGCCCGGTGAGCGGTAACAACCGTTCCCACGCAATGAACGCGACTAAACGCCGTTTTCTGCCTAACCTGCACTCACACCGTTTTTGGGTTGAGGCTGAGAAGCGCTTTGTCACTCTGCGTGTATCTGCTAAAGGTATGCGTGTTATTGATAAGAAGGGTATTGAGACGGTTTTGGCCGATCTACGTGCCCGTGGTGAGAAGTATTAAGGAACTGAATCATGGCTAAAGGTGTTCGCGAGAAGATCAAGCTGGTTTCTTCTGCTGGTACTGGTCACTTCTATACCACTACGAAGAACAAGCGTACTAAGCCGGAAAAATTGGAACTGAAGAAATTCGATCCAGTTGTCCGTCAACACGTGCTCTACAAAGAAGCTAAAATTAAATAATTTTAGTGGATTATAATAAAAACCCGGTCTAGGCCGGGTTTTTTTCGTTGTATCACTCAGTAAGCCAAGTTGTTGTCGCCGATATCCCTTGTAGCTTGGAGTAACAAAAGCAGAGAAGGAGCCTGGTATGCCTGAATTACCTGAAGTCGAAACCAGCCGCCGTGGCATTGAGCCTTATCTTGTTGGTCACCACATTCAGTATGCGGTGGTACGTAATTCTCGCCTGCGTTGGCCGGTTTCAGAACAGATCCTGTCATTGAGTGATCGGTTGGTACGTAGTGTGCAACGCCGTGCTAAATACTTGCTGATTGAGTTAGATGATGGCTGGATTATTGTTCACTTAGGCATGTCTGGCAGTTTGCGCATGCTGACAGAGGAGACTGAAGCCGGTAAGCATGATCATGTTGATCTGGTGATGAGCAATGGCATGATCCTGCGTTATACCGATCCGCGCCGTTTTGGTGCCTGGCTGTGGTGTGCAGATCTTGCGCAGAGCTCGGTGTTAGCTCATCTTGGCCCGGAGCCGTTGAGCGAAACTTTCAATGGTACTTATCTCTACCAGAAATCCCGCGACAAACGCACATTGATTAAGCCTTGGTTGATGGATAACAAACTGGTGGTTGGGGTGGGTAATATCTATGCCAGTGAATCACTGTTCAGTGCGGGGATCTTGCCGGGTCGTCAAGCAGGGTCATTAAGCCAAGCAGAGGCAGAGTTGTTGGCAGCAACCATCAAGGCGGTTTTACTACAATCCATTAAACAAGGCGGCACGACATTGCGTGATTTTCTGCAATCAGATGGCAAACCTGGGTATTTTGCGCAACAACTGCAGGTTTACGGCCGAGCAGGAGAGCCCTGCCGCGTCTGTGGTACCTTGATTGATAGCACAAAACACGGGCAGCGCAGCACCTTTTTCTGCCGCAACTGCCAGCATTGATTACTGTTTGGCGAGTTTTTCCATTAATGCCTTGGCAACGACATCAGGCAGAAAGGCGGTGATATCACCGCCATGGCGAGCGACTTCTTTCACCAGTGTTGAAGAGATGAATGACCACTGTTCCGATGGCATCAAAAAGACGCTTTCAAGCTGTGGCATCAGGTGGCGATTCATATTTGCCAACTGTAATTCATATTCAAAATCAGACACGGCGCGCAGGCCACGTACCAGAATATTGGCATTCTGATGGGCGGCAAAGTGTGCCATCAGCTCACTGAAACCCTGTACTTCAACATTATCCAGATGCGCGGTTACCTGTGTAGCCAAGGCTACGCGCTCTTCCAGCGTAAACAGAGGTTTTTTGCTCGAGCTGGCGGCAATAGCCAAGATGATGTGATCAAACATCTTTGAGGCGCGCGTGACTAAATCCAGATGACCATTGGTCATGGGATCGAAAGTGCCAGGATAGATTGCTTTGCTGCTCATCACTCATATTCTCTGAATAGACCTAACGACCTTCAAGAAGCAGCATGGCTGTATCTTGAGGGTTATTGGGTAACGTTACGTCCCAATGCCCACAGTGCGGCATATTTATTGAAAGTATATTGCGCGTTGACCATGGCTAACAGCAAGCCTTGTTTACCGTCAAGAAAACCAGCCCGTAGCAACCAGGTTTTGCAGAAGGCTCCCAAGGTGTGGGTAAGGATCGACAAGTAACCACAGCGTTTACCTGCCTGATGGCGCTGGGCAGCCCACTGTTCGGCGTAATGCAGTTGTTTGCGCTGAAAAGCAAAAAAGTCGCGGCAGGTCAGGTGTAGCAAATCACCTTTTAATGGCACAATTTTGGCGCCCGCCGTATTGAGTGACTCGTGAACTAAATCATCGTTGTAACGATAATGGGCGTTGGCATACAACCGATTGACCCGATCTGGGTACCAACCACTATGGCGCATAAAGCGGCCAAGGAACAGGTTGCGGCGCCCAAGGCTGTAGACCACGTTGTCTTCTGCAGTTACCAGCGCTTGTTCAATCGATTGGCGTAGTTCTGGCGTGACACGCTCATCGGCGTCGATCATCAGAATGTAATCATGGGTGGCGTAGCTTTGCGCTTTTTGGCGTTGCTTGCCAAAACCTTGCCACTCGGTATGCATAAATACTTTAGCACCGAGGCTTTCCGCCAAGGCGACAGAACCGTCTGTACTGCCGGAATCGAGAACGATGATTTCATCAGCCCAAGAGACCGATTGCAGACACTCAGGCAACAGCTCGGCTTCGTTTTTAGCGATCATCACAACCGAAAGACGTTTACGGTCGCTCATTTAGTGACTCCGTGGCGGCAGATAGGGTTGCAGCAATTGTAGCAGATGCTGCAGTGCTCCCTGATTCTGATACAACACCTCAACGGCATGACGGCCATAGTAATGGCGGTAATCTTCATCAGTCAGTAATGTCGCTACTTCTTTTACCAGAGCATCGACATCATTGACCGTGATAAGTCCCCCCGCTTCGGTGAGCTTGGCACAGATATCTTTGAAGTTGAAGGTATGCGGCCCCATCAGGACCGGAATGGCATGCGCAGCAGCCTCCAAGGGATTATGCCCCCCACGTTCCACCAGGCTGCCACCAACAAAAGCCAAATCGGCAATGCCATACAGCAGCATCAACTCCCCCATGGTATCGCCAATCACCACCTGCGTACTACCGGAGGGGATCTCACCACTGCTACGAGTGATATAGCTAAAACCCGCTTTTTGTGCCAGTGCCTTAGCGGTAGGGAAGCGTTCTGGATGGCGTGGTACCAAAATCAGTAATAAGTTCGGGTAGGTGATCAATAACCTGCGGTGAGCCTCGAGCAACAAGGTTTCTTCACCCTCATGCGTGCTGGTGGCGATCCACACCGGACGGCGTGGTGCCCATTGGCGGCGTAGCGTAATGGCCCGCGCGGCAAGTTCTGGTGTCACCGAGATATCGAACTTAAGGCTACCGGTGATAGCCAGTTGAGAGCGTTTTAAGCCAAGGGCAAGAAAGCGCTCACCATCCTCATGATTTTGAGCGGCAATCAAGGTAATATGCTGCAGGATATCTTGAATAAATCCGCCAATTTTTTTATAGCCTGCTGCGGAGCGTGCAGAAAGGCGAGCATTGGCGATGACCAACGGGATTTGGCGTTGATACAGCCCATTGATTAGGTTTGGCCAAAGTTCGGTCTCCATGATGATCACCAGCTTAGGCTCAACCTGCTTGAGAAAACGGCGTATGGAACCCGGCAAGTCATAAGGGAGATAGACGTGGTGAACATCTTTACCAAAGGCGGATTGCACACGCTCAGAGCCGGTTGGTGTCATGGTGGTGACGGTAATCGGCAGGTAGGGATAACGGTGACGCAGCGCTCGAACTAACGGGATTGCGGCCAGGGTTTCGCCAACGGAAACTGAATGCAACATAATACCGCCCGGCACCACTTTTCCGGCGCAGAAACCGTAGCGTTCAGCCCAGCGTTTACGATAGGCAGGCGCTTTGCGGCTACGCCATAGCAAACGGAGCCAGATCAGAGGTTGGATAAGGTAGAGTAGTACCTGATATACACGAAGCAGCATGCTATCAATTTCATTTATATGCGTTATTCTGAATAGTATCATATCCAGCACGGAAAGGTGCTAGTTTGGTGGTTTGAAGAGCGCTGGCGACGACTGACACAAGATTTGGCTGATAGGTTTGGAATGAAGAATATTTTAATTATACGCCGTGACAATATTGGTGATTTGGTTTGTACCACTCCATTGATTGAAGGAGTGAAAATTGCCTACCCTGATGCAAAACTGTATCTGTTGATCAATAAAGTCAGCCAAGACGTGGTGAAGCATAACCCCCACCTTGAAAAGGTATTCGTGTATAAAAAGGCGAAACATAAAGCCAAGAATGAGACAACACTGGGTGTCTATTTTCAACGGTTAATGATGCTCTGGCAGTTAAGAAAAATAAAATTTGATGCAGTGATCCTCGCTAATCCAGAGCCTTGCAAGTATAGCTTACGCATGGCAAAAATGATTGGGGCTAAAAAGATTATCGGTGCTGATTTAGGCACCAGCGACATTCATCATCCTTTTAAATCAGCTAATTTTCATGGTAAACATCAGGTAGAACGTACCTTTAGCTATTTGTCGGCAATAACGGATAAGGTTATTCCGATTCCACCTGTGCGTGTCTATCTAACCGATGAAGAGCGTCATATCGCCAGGCAACGTTTAAAGGCATTGTTACCTGCCAGCAGTGGGCATCTCTATGCTGTGCATTTCAGTAACCGCAGAGTAAAGAGTAGTTGGCCACTGGAGCGCTATGCTGAGATTATTCGTCACTTAACGACGGATCATCATGCCTCGGTACTGATTTTTTGGTCACCGCCGGGTACGTTGGCTCCAGATGATATTGGTGATGATAAACGCGCTGAACAGTTGTTGATGCAGTGTCAAAATCCGCGAGTGGCGCTGTATCCCACCGCCTCGGTACGTGAGTTGCTAGCCGCATTTGATTTGTGCGATCTGGTGTTGTGCAGTGATGGTGGTCAAATGCACTTGGCTGCGGCATTGAATAAAAAGCAGGTGGTATTTTTTGGTGAGACCAAACCGGAAGAATGGCATCCTTGGTCGGATGATTATCAGATAATACAGGCTACGAGTGGTAACTGTGCTGATATTCCGGTTGAAGAGGTTTGGCAAAAAATGCAACAGTTAAAATAGTTTTAAGCAAAGGCAGGCCAACCCTGCCTATGTTTATTTTTTTAATGCAATATATTGTTCACAAATAGGTTTTAGACCATAACTTAATAATTGTTGATGATTAATTTCGGGAGGGTTGGCATAAATGTTTGCCATCTTTTCCGCTAGAGATTTTTCATTTAATTCGGCCAGTGCATTGCTCATACCTGCTTTTTCCAGGATTTCCTGCGGCCCACCGGGACAACGCGTGCTAACCACTGGAGTCGCACACAGCAATGCCTCAACCAGTACGTTGCCGAAACCTTCATTGTCTGAACTAAGCACCAACATGCGCGCGTGTTTGATAAATGGGAAGGGGTTGGCCTGAAAACCAAGAAATTGTACTTGTTCATGGATCCCCAACTCTTGCGCTAACTGTTTTGTCTCTTCGACTATTTTTTCTTCTCCGCCACCCAGTAATACCAAAGGGGCTTTAATACCGGAGAGCGCATAGGCTTTCAGCAAGCGGTCATGGCGCTTGTGTGGATGGAAACGGCCTACATGTATCAGATAATCTTTGCCTGCTAACATGCAGGGCTCGGCGGCTTCTTGTTCTATTGCTTTGATATCGAAAGGATTGTTGATTATTTCCAATCGATTGGGCTCAATTCTTAAATTTTGATGCAGGTCATGGCCTACCGCCTGTGAGACGGCAACAATATTTTTGTGCTGATAGATACTTGCTATCTTGCGGCGCTTTAACCAGCGATCCAGCCCAGCTCGGTGGCCCAGATAGGAAGTGGAAAGAATACCGTGTATGCAGAACCAGAGACGTTGCTGATCAATCACTTTACTACGGCTGACAATACGATCCGTCTTATGCAGGTTAGAGAACACCAGGTCATAACGGCCCTTTTGCTGTTCATTGGTACTAATTGTTCGGTCCAGCATGGCAGCACGACGTGACAGCTCAGTCAATTTGCGCCAGGGTGTCCTGCAGGTGTCGGGAATCACTTGATAATTAATCCCAGCAGGGATGGGATAGTTACAGATATCACGCAGTGAAATCAGGCTGATGTCATGCCCTGCTTGCTGCATGCCTTGGCATAACGTCAGTACTACCTTTTCTGCCCCGCCACCAGGCAGACCGTCGATAATCATCAGAATACGCATAGTTAATCCAGCAGTCGGTTATAGAGTGCAATAAGTTGTTCTGAGAGTTGTGTCGGTGTTGCCGACATAATACGCTGCCTTGCCGTTTCTCCCATGGCGGACCCCAACGCTTGCCGAGGTAATGCATCAATTGCTTCGGTCAGCGCGCGAATATCCAGTGCATCGCTGACAAATCCATTTGCACCTGGGGTGATAAACTCGGCTCCACCGCAGGTGGTACTGGTGATCACCGGTAATCCACATGACATCGCTTCCAGGATTACATTGGGGAAGGGGTCGTATAAGGTTGGCAGCAGCAGAGCATCTGCAGCTTGGTAGAACGGCAGGGTTTGTTGCTGCACGCCCATAAAGCGCACTCGGTGGCCACAACCCAGTGACTGCGCCAGTGCTCGGTAACGTTGCTCGGCTTTGTCTTTACCCACGACCAATAGATAACTCTCTGTTGCGGCTACCGCACGGATGGCTGCTGCCAGACCTTTACGTTCAAAACCGGAACCGACAAAGACCAGGCAGTGTGCTTGTTGGGGAAGTTGAAATTGCGCGCGCAGTTGTTGCCGTTGCTGTTCACCCGCAGGTAAAAATTTCTGGTTATCAATAGCGTTGTAGATCACGCTGATTTTATCCGCAGGGACGCTAAAGTCGTCGATAATTTCTTGCTTGATCATTTCGGCATTACAAATCACCGCTTTTAACTCAGGTGCGGCATACATGGCGCGTTCAGCGCACATGACATAACGATGGTAACGGTTAGAGAATAACCATTTGCGCCGCCATTCCGGCAGCAGGCGTGCTCGCTGCAACAGCCAGCGGCGGTGTACACCATCACCCGCACGATAAATATCGCAGCCAGGGATGCGCTCATGACTTTGTACCAGATCGAAATGCTCTTTTTGCCACAAGGCTCTAGCGGCCTGCGCAAAACCACGCTCGCGGCTGATACGGCCAAATTTCATCGGATTGCACAGATGGATATGCCATTGCGGATTGGCATCACCTTGCCATTCTCGGGTGATAACGTTCAGATCCAGATCCTGTTGCTCGAGAGCCTCCAGTGCCCGGGAAACAAAACGTTCTGCCCCGCCATCTGGGCGGTATTTTTGGCGAACAATCGCCAAACGAAATGCTTTCATGCCAGGGTGCTCCGCGCGGCTGCAATCACCACGTCTGTAGGAATAATGTTGAGGTAACGCTCATCAGTGCGGGTATTAACCGCATCAGGGTCTGGCAGTTCGCCATAGTTCCCCGCCCAAATTACCTGGCCGATGACTTGCCAAGGGCGCCAGAATGTCAATTTTGATGGCCCGAAAAGCGCCACGCAAGGCGTCTGTAATGCTGCTGCCATATGCATAGGGACAGAGTCGACACCCATAAACAGTTTGGCGTGATCAATCAGTGCAGCCAACTGCCGCAGCGTCAGTTGCCCTGCCAGGGAAACGATACCTGGCTGTGGGCACAGCTCCAGTATTTGCTTGACCATCTGCTGCTCTTTGGTATCGGGCCCGGAGGTTATCACTAATTGGTGTCCATCAGCCTGTAGTGCGCTGATGGTAGCGGCCATTTTTTCTTCACTCCAACATTTAAAGAACCAGCGTGACGTGGGTTGTACCACAATATAGCTATCCTTGATGCCATGCTGGCGTAAAAGTTGTTGGCTGGCTTGCCAGTCTTGCGCGCTGTAACTCATGGTGACTTGCTGGCTGAGATTCGGTAAACCGAGCGGTTGCAGCAATGAAAGGTTCTGCTCAACAGTGTGCAGATGCTGATGTTCAGCCACCGAGACCAATCGACTATGGCAATGGCGCCACAGAAAACCTCGGCGTTTGGGAAAATCGAACCCCAGGCGGATGCGCGCCCCCGTTAAACGTGAAAGTAGCGCGCTGCGCCACTGATCGGCAAGATTGATCACCAGATCGTATCGTTGGGCTCGGAGCTGACGGATCAAACGCCACTCATGGCTGAGATGAGCTTTGAGGCCCTGCTTTTTCCATTGGCGATCGATAACAAATATCTGTGATAGTGCCGGGTTGCTGGCCAGCATATCTTGCGTTTCTTGATATAGTAATATGTCTATCTGGGCTTGGGGGTAGTTCTGTCGCAAAGTATTGATGACTGGGGTAGTCAGCAGCATATCGCCGTGATGGCGCAGTTTAATGATCAGAATATGCTGTATTGGCGTGGCAGAAGCCGAGGCTAACGCGTCGTTCATCATAAGTCGCTTTCAGTGAAACCAAAGTGTGATTCTAAATGACCTAATCGTATGTTGCTACTATTGCCAAGTTTTCTTACCGATAACGAAAATCTCCCCTGACGATCAAAGCCTCGGACAGTCTGATGACAAAGTTGTTTGCCCTGAAGAAATCAGCTGCGTAACATGTATGCCTTATGAGTATCAGCCCGCTGCTTGCACAACAACAGGTATCTTTATGAGCGTACCAGCGTTTCTTATTACCATTGATACTGAAGGCGATAACCTTTGGCAAAATCATGATCGTATTTTGACCGAGAACAGCCGTTTTTTGCCGCGATTTCAAGCGCTGTGTGAAAAATATGGGTTCAAGCCAGTTTATCTAACCAATTATGAGATGGCAGTGGATGCGCACTATATCGAATTTGCCCGTGATGTGATTGCCCGCGGCACCGCCGAAGTGGGTATGCATCTGCATGCCTGGAACAGCCCCCCACTTGAGCCACTGACTGACAATGACTGGCGCCATAAGCCTTATCTGATTGAATATCCCGCTAATCAGATCCGTGCCAAAGTCGATCATATGACTAAGTTGCTGGAAGATACCTTTCAAACCAAGATGCGCAGCCACCGTGCCGGGCGCTGGGCGTTTAATGAGTTTTATGCGTCACTTTTGCTGGAATATGGCTATCAGGTAGATTGTTCGGTCACTCCACGGGTTAACTGGCAGTATTCACCGGGCAATCCCCAAGGTAACGGCGGAACTGATTATCGCCATTTTCCCTCTCAGGCTTATTTTATTGACCCAGCCAATATTGCCAAACCCGGTAACTCGATGTTGCTGGAAGTTCCTATGAGTATTCAGTATAAACACTCTGCGTTGATGAATTTGCTCAAGCAAGGTTATGATCGTTTTCGCGGTAAAAAACGCTCACCATCAGTAGATTGGCTGCGGCCATCCGGTCATAATCTGGCAAAAATGAAGCGAGTGGCGGAAAATTCGCTGGCACAAGGGCATGATTATGTTGAGTTTATGCTTCACTCTTCCGAGTTTATGCCCGGTGGTAGCCCGACCTTTAAAAACGAGCAGGATATTGAAGCCTTGTATCGGGATTTAGAACAGTTATTTGATTGGCTACAGCAACGCACGGTGGGTATGACGTTGGCTGAATATTATCAGGTTAAAGTGAATTAACATGTCGAAAAAGTGGAAAATCAAGGCTGCTGATTGGTTCTTGCGACGTTATACCGCGAAGTATGGTCGTTTCCAGGATAAAGCGACCTTTGACAGCAAAATGCAGTTCGAGAATATCGTTATTTATTCCACGACAGCTTTAGGGGATTTCATGTTCAATACCCCGGTGTTGAGAGCGATGCGTGAACGTTATCCTGCCGCACATATCACACTGGTAGTACATGAAAAAAATAGCGAGTTAGTAGAAAATGGTCGCTATTATGATCGGGTGATTTACTGGAACAGTAAAATAAAGACCATCGGCCCTCTGTTGAAATCATTGCGGCAACATCAGCCGGACCTGGCTCTGATCCTGCATTCACACCTACCTTATGACGTTATCAGTGCCATTATGGCCGGTGCAAAATATGTCATCAGAGATAACTATAGTTCAGGGATATGTGGGTTGGAACCTTGGTTGACCAACTATGTATTTCATTATTATGGGCACTTTATCCGCCGAAAACTGGAGTTGATTTCCATTTTAGGGTGTCGTTGTGACGATCCGACTATGGAAATTCCTGTCCCCTATAAGCCAGGCATTAGAAACATCGAATTTTGCTCAATTGGATTTCAACTTGGGGCTTCTACAGAGTCTCGTTGTTGGCCGGTTGGTCACTTTGCCAAGTTGGCGGATATGTTGGCTGTCCAATATCAAAATGTGCGCTTTGTGTTGATTGGTGCAGGGCAAAAAGATGAAAAGAAAGCACAAGAGTTCCTGCAGCTTATTCATCCTGATACTCGGACTTGTGTTGATAATAAGATAGGTAAGACTGGGCTACAGGGAACGTTGACATTAATTGATAGCCTCGATCTACTGGTATCTGGGGACACGGGGCCTTTGCATTTGGCGATTGCATTGAAAACCAAGACGATAAGTTTATTTGTGACGGCTGATCCTCGGTCTACCGGACCAATTCAGGATGTAGAGTTGCACCGAATTATTCATCTTTCTCGAACGGGTTATACCATGCCATTGGAGGTTGATGGACCGGTGGGGGTTATTCAGCCACAGCGTGTTTATGATGAGATTGTGGCTCATATGTCTTTGAACTCTTGATAAGAAGCTAGAAACGTCTTGGTATGATGGTGCGTAGCCACCAACGCATTTTCGATAGAAAAGTATCCACTCGTGCATAACGCATTTGGCGGACTTTTTTTCCCGGGACGTCACTATCTTGGCATATCATGGCCGCCTGACGAAGAGTATTTAGGGTCTCTGGTTCATAGTGATAATAGCCGTAAACTATTTTTGACATGGACTTCACCTCGGAGAAACAGTTGGCGAGCATCAATGCAGCCAATTGTCGTAGCGGTTCATCACCTTGGTGTTGTGCCACAAATTGCAGCATTTTTTTCATCGCAAACAGCATGTCTTCAATATCTTTAGCCTTGATATTGCGGGTGATCCCTTGGTTATTATCGCGATATAGATAGAGCGCATGGTCAATATGGGCAATTTTTCGGGTTTTGAAATATTGGAAAGGTGTGAAGATAACATCTTCATAGCGCCGCCCATTTTCAAAAGTATCTCCTGCTAGCAATGTACGCCGATAAACCCGACTCCAAAGATGCCACATCGAGTTGGCAAATAGCGGTTTTAGACAATCCAGCCCTTGATGTTGAAAGTCGTACACGATGTGTTTGACCTGCTGATTTGTGGGTAAAACAGAGGGAGAAACGGTGAATTTCTGATAGTTGAAATCAATCAAATCCTCGTGGTCTTCGAGCAGTAATGGGTATAAAACTGCCAGATAATCAGTACATAGCATGTCATCTCCGTCCAGAAAAGTGACATAGCGCCCACCGGCATTTTGTAACCCGACGTTGCGGGCATTGGCAATACCACCGTTTGTCTGAGAAATAAATTTTACTAAGGGATGTTGTTTTTTTAGTAGAAACTCGTTGACCAATACAAAGGATGAATCTGTCGAGCCATCATCAATAATTACTACTTCAATATCATCACGAATTTGATCAAATAATGACCCCAAACTATCGATGATAAAATCCTCATTATTGTAGAATGGAACAATAATACTAAGCAGAGGTGATGTCAGGTTCATGCTGTTGGCTCCCGACTTTTTTTCACGGAAAGTACACTGGCAATAATCGCTAGACAGAATATAACGGTGCCTTCCTTACTGAAGAAAACGACATCGCTGAGTCCGTAAGCAAATAGACTGAAACTTATTCCTAGCAGTAATGCATTGCGGTGAGGTCTCAGCGACGAGACAAACAGACCAATATAGAGTGCCAGTAAACATAGCGCCCCCCAGAGACCTTTAAGAGAAAAGGTTTCCAGTAATTCGTTATGTAGATGGACATTGATATAGGGCATGGCTCCATATAGCTGGGGCTCTTGCGCGACAATGGTACGGATTTTTTCGCCACGTAACTCTGCGGATTGGCCCCATAGTGCATCTGATCCAGCATGTATAGCCACGACCTGCATACTTAGCCTGGAAATAATTGAATTCTCCACTTTGGGTTGGTCAATCCTTTGTATGTCGGTTTTAAAATCACTAATACGTTTTTCTATCTGTGTTTTGAAGACAACACCACTCACTAGCAGTAATAAAGGGATTGAGATTACCAACTGGATTTTGCGTTTTCTAGATATTAACTCTGTTGTTGCTAGTAGCGATAAGATGGACGCAAGAGGATAGACCAACATGGCAGCTCTTGTTCCGGTTAGGATGATACTGGAGAACGTGAGCAAGAAAGCCAAAACATATAAAATCAGGCGGTAACGAGTTTGTAACATCAGAATGGCTTGCATCATGACCAGACTGATGGCGGTCATAATATAGGCAACGACAGTGGCGCGATCAAAGTTGAGTTCAATACGTGGAATATTTAATATCAATCCCTGATAAAGTGCGTAGCCATTGACAGCCAAACCGCAACTTAAAGCCACGACAATAAATGCACGCTGCATACAAAGGCGTTCATTCAGTGCGAACAGTAAAAGAAATGCGGTAGCTATTTGTAACTTTCCGGTTGATAAGTATGAGCGGTAAATATTGATATAGTCACCTGGTTGCTTAAAATCGCTCATCCAGAGAATGGATCCTATCCCTACGCAGAAAAAAAGCATAGGTAAAATTAGGTTCATCTTGTTTCTGAAGAAGTACTTTGCGTGCAGGAAAATAACAATCAATGAGAGGTAACTGGAGATATAAAAAAAATCACGCCCAATGTTGGAACCGAAAGGAATGGTAAAAAAAGCAACAGCACACCCTAAATAAATAAGATAGCTAAATGCTGGATGGGGGGCCTTTTCTGTCAGCATGGTTCTGTTTTTCCAACTAGGTTAATTCTGGGTGGCCAAGGATAGTAGAGTCTGGTCAAAATCAGTCTTGAACATTGCATAATTGAAATGTGTCATTGGGTAATTACGGGCATTTTTGCTGAGAAATTGGTAAGTATCTGTCACCAACAGTTTCTCCACAGCATCTGCGCAATCGATATGTGACAATAATTTTGGCTTAACGAGTGAATCACTGAGTGGATCGTAAACATCATGCGGGAAATCAACTTTTATGCCGGTTAGATGTTGATGCTGTTCAATAGTGATAGACGGTGTTAGCCCAATACCACAATAACCATCCTTCACTGCCTCTGGTTGACCATCGATTAGTGGGAATATTACAGGCACACCAAAATAGAGTGATTCCATACAGGACAAACCGAACGGTTCGGTAATCGGTGTACTCATATAAATATCGATACGGTTAAAGAAGTCTGCGACATTATCTTGAAAACCGCTGAATATGACGTGATCACCGAGTTGTAGCCGTTCAGCCAGAGCTTCAAAGGCTGCTCTGTCTAGACCTTTGCCTGCAATTTCTAAAGAAACATGATGTCCACGACGCAATAACTCTTGCATCATCAGCAGGGAAACGCTGATTCCTTTAAGACTTACTAGTCGAGAAGCAGTACCGATCTTGACTGGTTGCGATAGTAACTTGGGGGTATCGTTAAGCCCTGTTGGCGTTTTGATACGGTTGATTACTACTGGGTTTGGGCAGGGTAAATTAAAACGTAATTCCATCACGCGTTTCGACGCATGGGATGCAGAAATAACACCATCCAGCATAGCGAAGAAACCCAGAGTCTTATGATTTTTGGGATAACGCCAGGAGCAGCCATGATCGTAATAAATCAATTTGCCGCGTTTAGGTTTTGCTGCTAGACCGGGAATCAGATCCCATACGATGATCACATCGGCATTGGCCCTTTCTATTTTTCTTGTTAGCAGGTATTTTCGTAAAAATTGCGGGCAGCGCAGCGAGAGTGAATTGATTAATCGATTGGCAAACGTCACGGCCTGGTTTGGCATCTGTTGGCGAATTTCTTTAGCGACCTCACTGCTGATGCAAATTACTTCGTTACTGTTATCAGTGGTATCGTTGATATACTGCAAAAACAGGCGTTCAACACCACCCATTTTCCCTAAATTAATAATATGCAGTTTCTTCATTAGATGGCCTTTTGTAGTTCTGTCCGGACAGCGTTAGCGGTGATTTCTAGCATATTTTTTCTCGGCGCAATCAATGAATTCTGATTCAACCCATACCCCCCAATCAACCCCGGGTCTGTTGGACCATACAGGGTGATATTCGGGCGGTCCAGGGCGGCAGCCAGATGACTCAGCCCGGTATCGACTGAAACCACCGCTTTAGCGCCTGCCAACACGGCGGCTACCTGCTCAAGAGTCAGCTTGGGTAACACTTCAACATGCCCAAACCCGTCTGCCAAGCGTAAAGCTCGCTGGTGTTCATGCTCGGCCCCCCAGGGGAGCTTGATCTTTAACCCGCTAGGGGCAAGTAATTCAATCAGTTGACGCCAATGCTGCTCTGGCCAATGTTTTTCATCACGCGTGGTTGCGTGCAGGAAAACCAGATATTTCCCGCCATCTGCAAGGGGATGGCTAAGAAAACGCGCGGCAATGGCGTAATCCCCGGTATTATGCGGTTTTTCATAACCCAAGCTTTTGGCAAATAGTTCGCGTATACGTTCTACTGCGTGTTGCTGTTTATCCACAGGATGACGATGCTGATAAAAGCAACTGGCTAGTGGTTCCCGTGCGCTGTGCCAATCCAGACCATGTTTGCTGCCGCGAGCAAGGCGCGTCACCAACGCAGCGCTCTTAATTAACCCCTGCGCATCAATGACAATATCATACTGGCGTTGTTGTACCTGCTGTTTGAAATCGTTGCGCTGCTGCCGGGTCTCTTTAGCAAACCAATTTTTACGCCAACGGCGAAGTGCCACCGGGATCACGCGGTCCACCGCCGGGTGCCAACTGGGGATTTGGCTGAATCCTTCCTCCACCACCCAATCGAAACCAATACCAGGGATAGCCTGCACGGCATCGGTCAGTGCAGGCAGGGTATGAAGTACATCCCCCATTGAGGAGGTTTTAACGATCAGTACCTGCATGGTTATTCCTCGCTGGCGGCAAGTAGTGGCATCAGCGTGTCTAACACCTGCTGGGGCTGTATGTCGATCAGGCTTTGGTGATAACCCTGATCAGCATCGCCTTTACGGATTTTGTGATACCCATCAATCAAACGGATCACCCTGGCCTGCTGAGATAACGGAGGAGTGAAGTCCGGGCTACTTGGGCCATACAGTGCGATGAGTGGTTTATTCAGGGCCGCGGCAATATGCATCAAACCGGAATCATTGCTGACAACTGCCTGGCAGGAAGCCAGCAGCACGACGGCTTGTTCGAGCTGTGTTTTCCCGGCCAGATTAAGGCAGAAATCACGGCTGTTTTCTTCCAGTGCGGCACGGATCTGTTCCCCCGCTTCACTGTCTTTGGCCGAACCAAACAGGACAATTTGATAACCTTGATTGATCAGCGCTTGTGCCAAGGTGGCGTAATGATAGTGCGGCCAACGCTTGGCTGGGCCAAACTCGGCACCTGGGCAAAAACCGATAATCGGCCGCTGCTCGGTGAGGTTAAATGCCGCTGTGGTTTCGGCGATTTCCCCGGCGCTGACCTGCAATTGTGGGCAGAGTAGCGGCTGGGGCAGATCTTCCGCCCGGTGTATACGTTGTTTATCGTAAGCCAAGGCGACATAGCGCTGCACCATCAAGGGGAACGCCGCTTTATCCAACACACGCAGGTCATTGAGTAAACCGTAACGCATCTCACCGCGCCAACCGATACGCAAAGGTACCTTGGCAAAGAAGGGAACCAGGGCAGATTTGAACGAGTTGGGTAGCACATAGGCACGCTGATAACCCTGCGAGCGCAGAGCATGACCAAGACGACGGCGCTCACCCAGCCCCAGGGCGCCATGGCCCAGTGGCATGGCTAATGCCTGATTCACTTCTGGCATACGAGCCAGCAGAGGACGGCACCAGGCAGGGGCCATCACGTCGATTTCTGCTGAGGGATACTCGGCCTTCAAGGTGCGATAGAGGCTTTGCGACATCATCATATCGCCAACCCACGAAGGGCCGATAACCAGAATTTTCATACCGTAAATTCGTTCCTTCAGCTTAAGCGGTACGATCCAACCAGGCCATGTACTCTTTAACGCCTTCGGCGACGGTTTTGAATGGTGCGCTATAACCGGCTGCGCGCAATTTGGTTTGATCCGCTTGCGTGTAGGCCTGATAGCGGCCTTTCAGTTTTTCCGGGAACTCAATATATTCCACGGCACCTGATTGATGATAATCCACCACGGCATCCGCCACCGCCTGGAAGGTTTCCGCCCGGCCAGTACCGCAGTTAAAAATACCGGATACGCCGTTTTGCCAGAACCACAGATTCACTGCCGCCACGTCGCCGACATAAATAAAGTCACGCTTGAAGTTTTCACTACCGGCGAACAATTTGGGGTTTTCACCGCGCTGGATCTGGTTGTTCAGGTGGAATGCCACACTGGCCATACTGCCTTTGTGCCCTTCACGGGGGCCATACACATTAAAATAACGGAAAGCGCATACCTGCGAATCCGCCTCTGGCAAGATTTCACGCACGTATTGGTCGAACAGGAATTTTGAGTAACCGTAGACATTCAGCGGCTGCTCATACTGCCGTTCTTCAATAAAGTTATCGGTGCGACCACCGTAAGTGGCAGCAGAAGAGGCATACAGGAAGGGGATTTGGCGGTCCAGACAGAAATGCAGGAGATCCTTGGAATACTGATAGTTGTTATCCATCATGTATTTGCCATCCCACTCGGTGGTGGAAGAGCAGGCACCTTGGTGGAAAACAGCCTCGATATCACCCAGATCGTCACCCGCCATAATGCTGACGAGAAACTCTTCTTTATCCATATAGTCAGCGATATCAAGGTCTACCAGGTTGACGAATTTGGTGCCATCTTTTAGGTTGTCGACGACCAGAATGTCACGATATCCTTGATCATTCAGTGCCTTAATGATGTTGCTGCCAATCATGCCAGCGCCGCCAGTGACGATAATCATTGGGTTTACCCCTATATTCTGTTTGGTGATGCACCATGCTCACTCTGATATGCCGCCTATAATAGCATTTCATTGCATCAGGAGCATCGGCGGTATGGTTAATATCCTATTCGCTTAATTGACGCTGCCATTTGCCGTGATATCTGCTGCAATTTTAATTTTCTCTGTCGTGTATTGTCGTCAGCTTAGTTATAAATCAGTAAAATATCCCAAAATATCCCTATTTTGGAGATGACTAAATGTCCGCATCCTTTTATCAGCAGTTAGAACAACAACTTGCTACCACTCGTGCCGAAGGGCTATTCAAGGAAGAACGTATCATCACTTCCGCCCAGCAGGCAGATATCGCCGTTGCCGATGGCCGCCATGTTATCAATTTTTGTGCCAATAACTATCTTGGGCTAGCTAACCACCCGGCATTGATCGCTGCTGCCAAGGCGGGCATGGATAGCCATGGTTTTGGTATGGCTTCAGTACGTTTTATCTGTGGTACGCAAGATAGCCATAAACAATTGGAGCAGAAACTGGCGGGTTTCCTGGGGATGGAAGATGCCATCCTCTACTCCTCCTGTTTTGATGCCAATGGCGGTTTGTTTGAAACCTTGCTTGGCCCGGAAGATGCCATTATTTCTGATGCCTTGAATCATGCTTCCATCATCGATGGCGTGCGTTTGTGCAAGGCTAAACGCTACCGCTATGCCAATAACGATATGAATCAATTAGCGGAGCAACTCAAGCAGGCCAAGGCGGATGGTGCGCGTCACATCATGATCGCCACCGACGGTGTGTTCTCGATGGATGGGGTGATTGCCAATCTGAAAGGGGTGTGTGACCTGGCAGATCAATACAACGCACTGGTGATGGTGGATGATTCCCACGCGGTGGGTTTTGTCGGTGCCCATGGGCGCGGGACACATGAATACTGCGAAGTGATGGGCCGGGTTGATATTATTACCGGCACCTTGGGTAAGGCGTTGGGTGGTGCTTCCGGTGGCTATACCGCAGGGAAAAAAGAGGTGGTGGAGTGGTTACGCCAGCGCTCACGCCCTTATCTGTTCTCCAATTCGCTGGCCCCGGCGATTGTGGCTGCGTCGATCAAAGTGCTGGAGCTATTGGAACAAGGGGATGCACTGCGTGAACGCTTGTGGAGTAATGCCCGGCTGTTCCGTGAAAAAATGACCGCTGCCGGTTTTACGCTTGCCGGGGCTGACCATGCGATTATTCCGGTGATGCTAGGTGAGGCCAAATTGGCGCAGGATTTTGCCAACGCTTTGCTGAAAGAAGGTATCTACGTCACCGGTTTCTTCTATCCGGTGGTACCACAAGGCCAGGCACGTATCCGTACCCAGATGTCTGCTGATCACACACCAGAGCAGATCGAACATGCGGTTGAGGCATTTATCCGTATCGGTAAGACACTGGGTGTTATTGCATAAGGTACTTCTATGAAAGCATTATCAAAACTAAAAGCGGAACCCGGTATTTGGATGACTGATGTGCCTCAGCCAGAGCTGGGTCACAATGATGTGATGATTAAAATCCGCAAAACGGCCATCTGCGGTACTGATGTTCATATCTACAAGTGGGATGAATGGTCGCAGAAAACCATCCCGGTACCCATGGTGGTTGGCCATGAGTATGTGGGGGAAGTGGTGGCTATTGGCCAAGAGGTCAAAGGATTCAATATCGGGGATCGTGTTTCTGGTGAAGGGCACATTACCTGTGGGCATTGCCGTAACTGCCGGGGTGGCCGTACTCATCTGTGTCGTAACACCACCGGAGTGGGGGTTAATCGCCCTGGTGCTTTTGCTGAATATCTGGTGATCCCAGCGTTTAATGCCTTCAAAATTCCGGATAATATTTCCGATGAGCTGGCCGCTATTTTTGACCCCTTCGGCAATGCTGTACACACCGCTCTCTCTTTCGATCTGGTGGGTGAGGATGTGCTGGTCTCCGGTGCTGGCCCAATTGGCATTATGGCTGCTGCGGTATGTAAGCATGTCGGCGCTCGTCATGTGGTGATTACCGACGTCAATGAGTATCGTCTCGACCTGGCGCGCAAAATGGGTGTCACCCGTGCGGTGAACGTGGCTAAAGAGGACCTGACGGCGGTGATGGCCGAGTTGGGCATGACGGAGGGCTTTGATGTGGGGCTCGAGATGTCCGGCGCACCACCGGCATTCCGTTCGTTACTCAATGCGATGAATCATGGTGGGCGCATTGCGCTACTGGGGATCCCACCTTCGGATATGTCTATCGATTGGAATCAAGTCATTTTCAAAGGGCTGTTTATCAAAGGGATTTATGGCCGTGAAATGTTTGAAACCTGGTACAAGATGGCGGCATTGATTCAATCAGGTCTTGATCTGACACCGATTATCACCCACCGTTTCTCGATCGACGAGTTTCAGCAGGGGTTTGATGTCATGTGTTCCGGGCAATCCGGGAAAGTCGTCTTGAGCTGGGATTAAGCGGCCAGGAGGAGCCCACGGCGTGCTCCTCCGCTAATCTTGTTGGTTTTGTAGGTTTTGCGTTGAACCGGCCCAGTTCTGCCAATGGCGTTTAATTAATACCACGATGGGTGATTGCGCCACTCCTTCCCCAATCACCTTCAAGGCGTCACCTGTGTTGACCCCCTGTTTCGGCAGCTTAACCTTGCACTGCTTGATGGTGCCGCTAAATGGTGACTTCGGCGTTAGGATGTGTGGTTGCCGTTGCGGTGTATCGCTGCCATGACTTTGCTGTGGTTCATTAAGCAGTGCGCTGGGTTTCACCAGGACGATATCACCGGGCAAGGTCGGCAACATCTGTTGCAGCACTTTTATTGTGGCGGGGCGAGGATGGCCGATGGCGATAGCCGAACCATGACGGCGTGCTACATCAACGGCCCGATTAAACTGCTGGCGGATATCATTCGGGTTGGCGCTATCATCAAGGAACACCTTGCGTTTGATCACCGTTATCCCGGTGCCCGTGGCAGCGCGTGTGGCCTGACTATTTCCAATGGTCATGCTGTCCAGAAAATAGAGCTGGTAGCCGGCCAGCGCCTGCATCACCTTTTGCATCCCCGGTAGGCTGGAGGTCATGGCGCTGCCCATATGGTTATTTATCCCTACCGCATAGGGCACATTATTGACGGCATCACGAATAATGCGCTGAACCTCTTCACTGCTCATGGAGGGTTGCAGCGTATCACGCTCTAGCGACTGTTTGCTGAGCGGAGCCATGGGTATATGGATGAGTATTTCGCGGCCCTGATTGTGCGCTTGGGTGGCGATTTGGTGGGCATGAGGGGAATTAGGCAGGATGGCCACAGAAATGGCTACCGGCATTTGCAGTATGGCATGGTCTTCACGTGGCAGATAACCCATATCATCGATTACAATCGACAACTTTCCTGCCTGCACAGTGCTAGCGAGCAGTAGCGCCCCCAGCAACATGGCGATACCTGTTTTGGTATATACACAAAATAATTCGAGTTGCTTGTAGGCATGGCAGCGATGGAATCCCCAGGAGCATAGAAAACTATGTGACTGGGGTGATTGAGCGCAGCTAACACCCAAGAAACTTGAAGTATAACGGGTATAGTACAAAGCTACCTTCCTAACCATGGCACCGGGTTGACCGCTCGGCCTTGGCGACGAATTTCAAAGTACAGCGACGGTGTACCCTGCCCACCACTGGTACCCACCAAGGCAATGGGTTGGCCAGCACGCACTTGTGCATCGACGTTAACCAACGCACTCTGATTGTAACCGTACAGACTCATATCACCCTGGCCGTGGTCAACGACGATCACCAGGCCGTAACCTTGCAGCCAGTCAGCCAGCAGAACCCGGCCATCGGCAATGGCTTTTACTTCGCTGCCTTCTCGAGCTTCGATCACAATCCCTTTCCAGCGTAACTCACCCTGCAGTTGTTCGCCAAAATTATGTTGGACGCGACCTCGCACTGGCCACATCGCTTGCCCAGATGGCTGACCCAAACCGCCGGTTCGTGCCATCAATGAACGTTCGCTTTCACTGGGTTTATAGCTGGTGCCGGTTTTTTTCGCCTGCTGTTCTTTGACCTTCACTTGTTCACGTACTTTAGTCGCTTCACGCGCTTCCCGTTCGGCGCGGGCTCTAGCTTCACGTTCTGCCCGGGCGATTTGGTCACGTAGACGGGTTTCGTTCTGGCGTAATTCCACTAGCCGCTGTTGATCTTTTTCCAACGAGGCTTCTAATGACACCAAGGTTTTTTTACGTGCACTGCGCGCCTGCTCCAACTTTTGTTGCTGGCTTTGCTGTTCGTTAAGTAGAGATTTTTGTTGACCTTGTTTAGCCACCAGCGAACGTTTCTGTTCCGCCAATTGACGGCGAGTCTGCTTGAGTTGTTCTATGGATTGCTGGCGTGCTTCATTGAGGTAACCGAAATAGGCGAGAATACGTTCGCTACGTTGGCTTTCTTCACCACTGAGAATAAGCTGCAATGCGCCATGCTGCCCTTGTCGAAACGCTGCATCAAGTTGCTTGGCGAGGATTTCTTGCTGGGTGGCTTGTTGTTTTTCCAGTTTGGCGATTGAGGTATTAAGGCCAGAAATATCTTTGCCCAGTACCGTGAGTGTTCCCTGGGTACCATGTAACGCGCGGCTAGCTTGTGCGATGCTTTTTTCTTGCTGCTTGAGCTGATCCTGCAAGGAACTGCGTTTCTGCTGCTGCCGTTTAACTGCCTGCTCTTTTTCTGCGATGCTCTGCTGGATGTCTTTGAGTTGGGAGTTGTTATCTTCTGCACTGTGGCTGGTTAATGGCCACAACAATGCGCCAGCAAAAAAAACACTGGCGCAGAGGGTAGCAAACGACCACCCAGCATATTCAGGCCGTGATAGCTTGCCTGAATATGCGTTTGGCGTTGCCTTTGATAATACAAAAGTGGCCTTCTCCTTCATGGAGAAGGATTATTCCACGATGAACAGCGGCTTACCAGTCATCTCTTGCGGGATTTCCATTCCCATCAATGACAGCATGGTGGGGGCGATATCTGACAGTTTGCCACCTTCTACTGCTTTGGCCGCTTTACCCACATAAATCAACGGTACCGGCAAGCTGGTGTGTGCGGTGTGCGCCTGACCAGTTGCGGGATCGCGCATTTGTTCTGCGTTGCCATGATCGGCGGTGATCAACAGTTGGCCATCAACGGCTTTCACGGCATCAACCACCTGCGCGATGCAGTTATCCAGAGTTTCTACCGCCTTGACAGCGGCTTCGTAAATGCCGGTATGACCTACCATGTCGCCATTCGGGTAGTTACAGATAATGGTGTCATATTTACCGCTGTTGATCGCAGCCAGCAGTTCTTTGGTGAGTTCTGCTGAACTCATTTCTGGTTGCAGATCGTAGGTGGCGACTTTGGGCGAGTTGATCAGCAGACGATCTTCACCTTTAAATGGCTCTTCGACACCGCCGTTATAGAAGAAGGTGACATGAGCGTATTTTTCGGTTTCGGAGATGCGTAGCTGGGTTTTATTGTGTTTCATCAGCCACTCACCGAAGGTATTGGTCAGTGACTCTGGCGGGTAGGCACTGGCCGTCTGAATATCGGCTGCGTACTCGGTCAACATCACGAAATCACAGAATTTGACCACTTTGCTCCGTGGGAAACCATCGAAATCGGCATTCACAAAGGCACGGGTGATTTGACGCGCACGGTCAGCACGGAAGTTCATAAAGATAAGTGCATCACCATCATTCATGGCGGCAGAGGCTTCACCTGCGGCCTGAATCACGGTGGGTTTGACGAATTCGTCGTTCTCATCACGAGCGTAAGCCGCTTGCAGTGCGCTGACTGCGTTATCTGCAGTATATTCGCCCTTTGCCTGAGTCATTAGATCATAGGCCAATTGCACCCGATCCCAACGGTTATCACGGTCCATGGCATAGTAACGGCCCACCACCGATGCGATGCGACCACAACCCAGTTGGGTAAATTGGTCATTGAAACGTTTCAGTGTATTTTCAGCACTGCGCGGTGGTGTATCACGACCATCCAGGAAGGCATGCAGGTAAACCGCTTTGGCTCCCCGTTGTGCTGCCAGTTGGACCATGGCCAGAATATGGTCTTCATGGCTATGTACGCCTCCTGGGGACATCAAACCCATAATATGGACCGCTTTACCCGCTTTTACTGCGTTATCGACAGCGTTGGTCAGTATTGAGTTGGTGAAGAAATCACCCTCTTTAATCTCTTTGTCCAGACGGGTCAGATCCTGATACACGATACGCCCGGCCCCCAAGTTAACGTGGCCCACTTCCGAGTTACCCATCTGGCCATCGGGTAAGCCGACATCCAGGCCTGAAGCGGCAATCAGGGTATGTGGCTGTTGCTGCCACAGTTGATCCATCACGGGTGTGTTGGCATTCAGGATCGCATTATCCTGTTGCTCTTCCCGGTAGCCGTAACCGTCCAGGATCACCAGTACCATGGGCTTTTTCGTGCTCGACATTGCAATAACCTCTTTTATGATCGCTATACGTGTCATCTTTCAAGTAGCTATTAACGGCTTGTCACTTGAAGGATGATAGGTATACAAGTTGTGAATAGCCATCAGCCCACAGGAGTGATGGCTATTCACTCTCCCAAACCGGGTAATTCTACAACGTAGCTGGCTAAAAAGAACCCAGAGAGATCAAATATGCACTTAACGATGGTGCATTTCTGGCTCTCATCAGGGTATTTTTCCAATTTACTCCGCAGTTTCTGCATTCCGGTCTTGCTTATTGGCTGTATTTGCCGCATTCGGCAGGTATACTCTGAAGCCTTGACTTATTTTCCCTTAACTGACGGGAGTTGTTACCCCCCATGCTGCAAGAAATTATGCTATTTGTTAGTAGGAACACCATACTGAGCCTGGCTTGGGTCGCTTTACTGATTGCTGTGATCGTCATGACCTTCAAGAGCCGTTTCTCTAAGGTGAAAGAGATCGGTCGAGGTCAGGCTACCCTAATGATTAACAAAGAAGACGCGGTTATTGTCGATATCCGCAGCCGTGATGATTTCCGTAAAGGCCATATCGCCAACGCTATCAACCTGACGGCAAGCGAAATAAAAAGTGGCAGCTTTGGCGAGTTGGAAAAGCACAAAGCTCAACCTGTGATTGTGGTTTGCGCCAATGGTACGACTTCTCGCGCGTCAGCAGAAAACCTGAGCAAAGCCGGGTTTGAAAACGTTTATACTCTGAAAGACGGCATTACGGGCTGGAGTGGTGAAAACCTGCCATTGGCTCGCGGCAAGTAAGTTTTTATTCGCTCTGGCTGACGGGGTATCCCAGTCACAGAGTGTCAATAAAGATAGTTAAACAATAAACATAGTTAAACAATAAACATCGTTAAACAAGGATATTACACACATGTCAGAACAAAATAGCGCAGAGATGGCTTTCCAGATCCAACGTATTTATACCAAAGATATCTCATTCGAAGCACCACAGGCTCCGCAGGTATTCCAGCAAGAGTGGCAACCAGAAGTGAAACTCGATCTGGACACGGCCTCGACTCTGCTGGCAGATGAGGTGTACGAAGTGGTACTGCGTGTTACCGTAACCGCTTCTCTGGGTGAAGAAACTGCTTTCCTGTGTGAAGTTCAACAGGCAGGGATTTTCTCTGTATCTGGTATCGAAGGTACACAGTTGGCACATTGCCTGGGTGCATACTGCCCGAACATTTTGTTCCCTTATGCGCGTGAGTGCATCACCAACCTGGTTTCTCGCGGTACATTCCCACAGTTGAATCTGGCCCCTGTCAATTTTGACGCACTGTTCATGAGCTATTTGCAGCAGCAAGCGGCGGAAACAGCGGGAACGGAAGGTGCTGAACCGCGTCAGGATGCCTGATGAGTAGCGTCAATGCTTCAATGACTGTCATCGGTGCCGGCTCGTACGGCACCGCATTGGCTATTACACTGGCACGTAACGGTTATCCGGTCGTGCTCTGGGGGCATAACCCCGAACAGATCCAAATTATGCAGCGTGATCGCTGCAATCAGGCGTTTCTGCCTGATGTCCCCTTCCCCGATACTTTGTTGCTTGAAACCGATTTGGCTCGTGCGCTGGCCGCCAGCCGAGATGTGCTGGTGGTCGTTCCCAGCCATGTTTTTGGCGATGTACTGCGCCAGTTGAAGCCCCATCTGCGTCAGGATGCTCGTATTGTCTGGGCCACCAAAGGGCTAGAAACCGAAACCGGCCGCCTGCTGCAAGATGTAGCACGGGATGCGCTTGGGCCGGATATCCCACTGGCGGTGCTGTCTGGGCCCACGTTTGCCAAAGAGTTGGCGGCAGGGCTGCCTACGGCTATCGCGCTAGCAGCCACGGACCAACAGTTTGCCGATGACCTGCAGCAATTGTTGCATTGTGGCAAAAGTTTCCGCGTGTACAGTAATCCGGATTTTATCGGCGTGCAGTTAGGGGGCGCGGTTAAAAACGTGATTGCAATTGGTGCCGGGATGTCAGACGGAATTGGTTTTGGTGCTAACGCCCGTACCGCATTGATTACCCGTGGCTTGGCGGAAATGAGCCGCCTGGGTTCAGCATTGGGTGCCGATCCGGCCACTTTTATGGGGATGGCTGGGCTGGGTGATCTGGTATTGACCTGTACTGATAATCAGTCTCGCAACCGGCGTTTCGGTATTATGCTGGGGCAAGGTATGGGAGTAAAGGAAGCCCAAGAGGCAATTGGTCAAGTGGTAGAGGGCTACCGCAATACCAAGGAAGTATTGGCACTGGCGCAGCGTTTTGGGGTGGAAATGCCCATTACTGAGCAGGTTTATCAAGTGCTGTATTGTGATAAAAATGCCCGTGAGGCAGCATTGAGCCTGCTTGGGCGTACCAAGAAAGACGAAAAGCGCAGTGTTTGATCCCCGAGGTATTGCTCGGGTGCTGGAGTGATGGCGAAAGGCTGTTTTTTTGAGGCGGAGAAAAAGGGATGTCGTCAGAAGAGTTAGCACAGGTGTGGAACAATATTAAATCAGAAGCGAGGGCATTGGCTGAATGTGAACCGATGTTGGCCAGCTTTTTTCATGCGACCTTGCTCAAGCATGAAAATCTGGGCAGTGCACTGAGTTATATTCTGGCCAATAAATTGGCTAACCCCATCATGCCAGCGATTGCCGTGCGTGAAGTGGTGGAAGATGCCTACCGTTCTGATGCACAGATGATTGTTTCCGCCGCCCGCGATATTCTGGCGGTACGCTTGCGTGACCCTGCTGTGGATAAATACTCAACGCCATTGCTCTATCTGAAAGGTTTCCATGCCTTGCAGGCTTACCGTATTGGTCATTGGCTATGGAAGCAAGGCCGTCAGGCTTTGGCTATTTATCTGCAAAACCAAATCTCCGTCGCTTTTTGTGTCGATATACACCCGGCCGCCAACATTGGTTGCGGCATTATGCTCGACCATGCCACCGGTATTGTGATCGGTGAAACCGCCGTGGTGGAGAATAACGTCTCTATTCTGCAGTCGGTGACGCTGGGTGGGACAGGCAAAACCGGGGGGGATCGCCATCCGAAAATCCGTGAAGGGGTGATGATTGGCGCGGGGGCTAAAATCCTCGGCAATATTGAAGTGGGCAAAGGGGCAAAAATTGGTGCAGGTTCGGTGGTATTACAGTCGGTTCCGCCACATACCACCGCTGCTGGCGTTCCCGCGCGTATTGTTGGTCGCCCGGAAAGTGATACTCCTTCCATGGATATGGATCAGTACTTCAACGGCGACAATAACGGATTTGAATATGGCGACGGGATCTAGCGCTATACACTAAATAATTCGAGTTGTTGGCAGCGCGGCGCTGCGTTGGCTACGCTCGCTCACCCGAATCACTTACCCATGTAAGCTTATCGGGGTTAATAAACCTCTTCCATGAGGTTCACCCTGCGGACCAGCGCTTGCCGTCTACCTGCAATTTCTTTGAACTTGGGTATATACCCCAGTGAAATCAAGTTGCCGGATAAAAGCACGGTGCACTTTTGAACACCACTCTCGCGTAATATCAACTGTACGCGCTACTCTTTGATTAGTGCACCTGCGTAGTCCAATTGGCGCCAGGCTTCATAAACCACCACCGAGACAGCGTTTGACAGGTTCATACTACGGCTCTGGGCCAGCATGGGGATACGAATTTTCTGTTGTGCAGGTAGCTCATCCAGAATACTGGCGGGCAGGCCGCGGGTTTCTGGGCCAAATAGCAGATAATCCCCAGCCTGGTAGCTGACCGCACTGTGTGCTGGTGTGCCTTTAGTGGTCAGAGCGAATAGCCGCTGGGGGTTTTCGCTGGCGAGGAAAGTCGCATAATCGGCATGGCGCTTGATGCTGACAAACTCATGGTAATCCAGCCCGGCTCGGCGTAGGCGTTTATCATCCCAAGGGAACCCCATCGGCTCGATCAGATGCAGTTGGAAACCGGTATTAGCACACAGACGGATAATATTGCCGGTATTAGGTGGAATTTCGGGTTCAAATAAAACGATATTCAGCATGTCAAAAGCCTCTCACGACGAGGCGAGCAGAATAACAAAATCTTGTAACGCTGGCGATTAACGCTGATGTAATGGCAGCCATAATACCAAGCGTAACCCACCCAACGGACTGTCTTCTGCTTTGATCCAGCCACGATGCTGATTGACGGCGGCTTCCACAATGGCCAAACCGAGACCAGATCCACCGGATTGACGGTCACGGGCTTCATCGGTGCGGTAAAATGGCCGGAAAATCTGTTCGCGCTCTTCCGGGCTGACACCGGGGCCATCATCATCGACCACGATAGTAATGCCCTGATTATCAACACTAAATGCCACGGCGATCTGCGTATGAGAATAACGTAAGGCATTGCGGATAATATTTTCCAATGCACTATCCAGCGCCGCAGGGTTACCATAGAGGGTCCAGGGGCCTGGGGGCGCGGTGACAGCCAGTTGTTTCCCCATCTGTTCGGCTTCAAAACCGGCGTTATCCAGCACCTCGGCCCACAATTGATTGGCTTTCACTAGTTCGCGTGCCAGTTCGCTCTTTTGCTGCCCACGAGATAACTGCAGTAAATCGTTAATCATTGAATCCAGGCGTTGGGCTTCCATTTCAATCCGTGCAAGCTCATGCCCTTCACCGTGGCGGCGACGCATTAACGCGGTTGCCAACTGTAGACGGGTTAATGGGGTGCGCAATTCGTGGGAAATATCAGAAATCAGCCGTTGCTGGGCAGTCATCATTCTTTCGAGCGCGCTCACCATCTGGTTAAAACTGGCGCCGGTGGCCAGGAACTCTTGTGGCCCGGACTCCAGTTCCGGGTGCTGCTTCAGGTTGCCGTGAGCCACATCATCGGCAGCATTTTTCAACTTGCGCGCAGGTTTAGCCAGGCTCCAAGACAACCAGAGCAATAGCGGGGCGCTGATCAGCATGGTGAAAATCAGCATCATTAATGGCCTATCAAACAGCAGATTAATAAAATCTGATTGCGGGCTGTTGGCGGGCCTGATCAAGTACAACTGGTAATTATCTTCACCATCACTAATCGAGAAAGGACCGACTAACTCTACTCGGCCATACTTTTTCTTTTTCGGTTGGTCTGAGTTATCTGATTGACCGATGAAATTGCGCACCACCTGCATCTCATTACGCTGTGCGCCAATCACTCGCCCTTCGCTGGTGACCAGCAGCAGGCGCTGGCCCGGTGGAGCCCATTTCTCGATGGCACGAAACAGCCGCCGCCACCACATCAAGTCATTGGGCGGATCGTTTTGCAGCTCAGCCTCGACGTGCTGCTCCAGCATCACCCCTTGCCGCTGTTCGCTGTCTAGCAATGAGGTCATTTGGCGTGAATCAAGTTTGGGCACCATCAACACCAGCATCAGCACCAACGCTAATGTGAACCAGAAAATAGCGAAGATGCGTGCCGTCAAACTATTAATCATGTAGCAGATACCATCAAATAACCGCGACCACGCAAGGTTTTGAACCAAGGATGACCATCTTTACGGTTCGGCAATTTACGCCGTAAGTTGGAGATGTGCATATCAATCGCGCGATCAAAGGGTGTCAAACGTTTACCCAGCACTTCCTGGCTGAGTAACTCGCGGGAAACCACCTGCCCAAGATGCTTTGCCAGCAAATAGAGTAAGGTAAATTCGGTACCCGTCAGCTCCAACTCATGCCCATCAAAACTGGCTTCTTGGCGACCTGGGTTGAGTTGCAGGCCATCTACATCCAGCGTAGGGGCACCGTTATCCATAGTCTGCTGCTGTTCGTTCCAGTTGGAACGGCGCAGAATAGCCCGGATACGAGCAAGCAGTTCGCGGTCATTAAACGGTTTCGGCAGATAGTCATCCGCCCCCAGTTCCAGGCCAAGAACCCGATCCAGTTCACTACCGCGTGCTGTCAGCATGATCACGGGCGTCTGGTGATTCTGGCGCAGCTCTTTCAAGGTATCGATACCGTTTTTCTTCGGCATCATGATATCGAGCAACAGCAGATCGATGGAGCTGTCTAGCAGCGACAACGCCTGTTCACCGTCGTAAGCGACGACAATGTTAAACCCTTCCATTTCGAGCAGTTCTTTCAGTAGCGAGGTTAACTCGCGGTCGTCGTCAACTAACAGAATTTTATTCATTGTGCTTTACCTCCAAAGGCAAAATACGCTATCAACTGCTGGCATTCCATGACTTTACGTAGTTTTACATGCACTGACGCATGTTTGCAGGTACGGCGATACACTGCTCTTCGTTGATTCGCAAAGTCAGAAAGCGCGAGGAGCTCAAATGTTTAAGGTAGGCGCAGTGGTTATGGCATCAATGCTAGTGATAGGTTCTAGCACTCCTGCTTTTGCTGCACCGAAAACTGACCTGCCTTATGTTGATGACTTTTTACTTGGAACCTCAGGTCAGAATCACATATTTGATGGCGTTGACCTTACTGAACAGCAACGCCAGCAAATGCGCGACTTAATGCGCCAGGGTCATGACGACCCGCCAGGGGTTAATGTAGTAGAAATAGACACCATGTATAAACTGGTGACGGCAAATAAATTTGATGAAGCCGCCGTGCACGACCAGGCGGAAAAAATGGTTCATCAGCAGGTAAAACACCAGGTCGAATTGGCCCGGATACGCAACCAAATGTATAACCTGCTGACACCAGAGCAAAAAAATGTTTTAGACCAGAAACATCAGCAACGTATGCAGCATATTTCTGGTTTACAAGGAACTTCTGCCCAGAAGTAGAGTACGACTGAGTAAACCCTGTTTTTCCTTGCCATAATACCATCCCTATTTTCCCCGTCGTAATGGCGGGGCTTTTTTTATCCGGCGTCAGTCAATATTCCTATTTATTTAATAAAATCATCGGTCAGGCTTTTTCGAACAACGCCTGCAATGAGTTAACCAACAGACCATCCGCGCGTTCAAATTCATACAACTGAGTAAAATGGTCATCGTGACCCACTTCTTGATAGGTGACATCACACCCAATAGCCTTAAGCCCGTCATAGAGCTCTTGAGAATGCCTTATCAGCTCAGGTAACTCCCCACCACCAACATGAACAGCGGTTGGTCCACCTTGGGTGAGTTTATTGATGGGGCTGTATTTCTCTATCTCTTCACCGGTTAATGCTAGTTTCTCATTCAACCAGCATAGGCTGATAGGTTGTAAATCAATCAACGCGCTGATTGGCATGGAATGTGAAATCAGCGGGTGGCTGCGGTGAATAGCGGTTAAATGGCCGCCAGCGGAATGGCCACCAAGACAGACTTTACCTTGGGTAATATTAAATTCAGCACGATGCTGATGGAGGTAATCTAAGAGTAGGCCAATCTCGCTAACTATTTGTGTCATTGATGCATCGGGCGCTAAAGTGTATTCGGCGAGAATAACATTAATCCCTGCATTTAAAATGCCGTTGGCAATAAAGGCAAAATCCTCTTTGTTACAGTTCTGCCAATAGCCGCCGTGGATAAAAATAAAGGTAGGGCACCCTTTTTTGTCGGCAGGGAAGTAGTCGAAGGTGGTTCTTGGGGATGAGTGATAAGGTATGTTTCTTTGTGAGCTCTTTTCTGAATATAATTTTTTGCTTCTGGCCTGAAACTCACCTAGTAGCTCGGCAAAGTTTTTAACGGCTTTAGTATTATTGTATGCAGCATCTAATTGCTCGCGAGTCATTCCTTTGTATACTTCTTTCATCTTAAATATTCCTTATCTATACCCGTCGCCAATCAAGCTGCGAAAATCTTGGCGATGCTCAAACGTTTCTACCGCTGAAGTCGGGTTATTCGGGTTTTGCTAAAAACACGTGCCAAGCCTACCACTGCCGTTTTTTATTGGTTAAGCATAATGTGTGCTTTATTGCGCGTATTACCCGATAAAGGAGGTTAGTTTAGTCTTACCGTTGATGCCTTTCCCGCCGATGCCGCGAGAGGGGAACCTCACTCTCGCGGATCTCTTATCTCTTAACTCTTATCTTTTATCTCTTAACTCTGGCGCCAGCGCTGAGTTCTTTCCAACAGTGCGCGGCTGAGGCCAAGCTGAATAAGCTTAACCGTAGCCGCTGCCAGCAAGATCAACGTTGCCATGGCGGCCGCGGTGGCGGTATCCCCGGAATCCTCCATATTCAGCACCGCAACCGAAGCCAACACCGTGTCGCTGGAGTAGAGGAAGATCACCGCCGAGGTGGTGGTCATGGCGTTAACAAACAAGTAGATGAAGATCTCCAATAAAGCAGGCAGTGAGGCTGGCAGGGTGATCCGCCAGAATGTTTTCCACTGCGAAATACGCAAAGAGATGGCAACCAGCTCCAGCTCTTTCGGTAACTGCTTCAGGCTGGTCAGCGCGGTCATATGGCCCACTGTGTAGTAGTGGATCACACAAGAGAGCACCATCAACGGCAAAGTACCGTATAGAGCACTTAGCAAACTGTCAGCACGGTTAAAAAAGAAGATATAGCCCAACCCCAGCACCAGCCCGGGTACTGCCAGCGAAAGCATGGCAAGCAGGTGGATGAGGTGGCGCAACGGGGCGAAATACTGCCCTTTCTCTTGCACCCAGGCGATGACCATGATGATAACCGTTCCACTGATGGCCGTGAGCGCCCCCAGTTTTAGCGTATTGATAAAGGGTTGCCAGCCATAAACACTATTACTGTTAAAGGCGTAGTGATCTAACGTCAAATTGAGTTTATAAGGCCAGAACTGTACCAGCGATCCATAGATGGCCATCCCCACCAGGGCGAAAAACAGCAGCGCCCACAGGCTGCACCAAAGCAGAGCCAGTAAGTCCCGCAAGCGATGTGGTGCTGGTTGATAGGGAACTGACCGGCTATTACTTTGTTCCTGCATCTTACTGCGCACCCGGTGCTCCAGGGCAAAGCTCAATAGCGCTGGCAGCAAAAGGATGACGCTGGTCACCGCACCCAGTGAAAAGTTTTGCAGCCCGACAACCTGGATATAGATATCCGTCGCCAACACACTAAACTGCCCGCCGATAACTTTCGCCACCCCGAAGTCACAGATAGTGAGCGTGAAAACGGCAATCGCCGCACTGAGCAAACCATAGCGAGCAGCGGGCAACGTCACGGTGAAAAAGGTTCGCCAGGCAGGGCTACCGAGCACCTTGGCCGCCTCGTAAAGGCGTGCATCACTATGACTGAGAGCGGTAATAAGAATCATCAAGGCATGAGGAAAGCACCAAAAACTGAGGCCCATCACGATACCAATGGGGCCATAGATGCTCGCATCACCCAGTAACCCTTTGGCAATCCCCTGGTTACCAAACCAGTAAACCAGACTGATAGCCGGTAACAATGAGGGCATCAGGAGAGGAATAAGAGCAATCAAGCGGAACAGGGATTTCCCGGGCATGCAAGTACGGGTCAGCGCATAGGCATAACCAAAGGCGACAGTGACCACCAATAGCGTAATGCTCAAGCCAAGCGAAAGGGTATTACTGATGGTACGCCCCAGCGATGGGGTGGAAAGATAATGACGGAAGTTGGCAAAGCCGACCCAGCTACCGTCACTGTCTTGCAGGCTTTTTTGCAGCATGGCGAGCACCGGGAACAGCAGCCCACCTGCGAACAAGGCAATCCCCAGTAGCAACAGAATCAACTGTAGGCCCTTATCGCGGCTCCAACTACCCCATAACCGTTGCCAGATTGAATAACGAGGAACGGTGGTAACAAGATGCTGTGTCATGCGGCTTTCCCATAAAAAGGTTGCATAGCACTGGTGGGCCAGTGCAGAGAGCACGCCATGCCACTGCGCCAGTCTTGACCTTCATCGTTAGAGAGTTGTACCAGCAGCCGCTGGGGGCCCATTAGCGTATCGGCCAGGCAGATCAACCGCTGGGCAGAACCGAGAAACTCCACTTGCTCAATCCTGGCTTGTAGCCCTTGCTGCGCTGGTGGGGCCAGGCTGATAGCTTCAGGGCGGATAGCCACCTGCAACGTACTGCCTGCAGCGGCATGATTGGTCAGCGGCAGCGGCTGCTCGTTAAGACGCACCTGCTGAGCATTGAGTACCTGCGTATCGAGAAAGTTCATACTGCCAACAAAGCTGGCAACAAAACGGCTTGCGGGATGGTGGTAGATCTCCTGCGGCGTCCCGACTTGCACAATGGTGCCATGTTCCATCACCACAATGCGGTCTGCCATAGTGAGCGCTTCTTCCTGATCGTGAGTCACCATAATTGTGGTGATCCCCAACCGTTGTTGCAGGGCACGAATTTCACTACGCAGATGAGTACGTACCAGCGCATCGAGGGCACTTAGGGGTTCATCCAGTAGCAATAACCCCGGGGATAAAGCCAAAGCCCTGGCTAAAGCCACTCGCTGTTGTTGGCCACCTGAGATTTGGCTTGGATATTTATTCGACTGCGCACCAAGGCCAATCAAGGCGAGCCAATGCTCCACCCGCTCTTTTACTACCTGACTATCGAGCCCTTGATTTCGCAACCCAAACGCAATGTTCTCCGCCACTGTTAGATTAGGGAACAGGGCATAAGACTGGAATACAATGCCAAAATCCCGTCTCTGCGGAGGGAGCTGTGAAATATCGCACCCCCCTTGCCAGATTTCACCGCTGTCTGGCAGATCAAGCCCGGCGATAGCCCGTAATAAGGTGGTTTTTCCACACCCGGAGGGGCCGAGAAAACAGACAAACTCCCCTTTCTTTACGGTCAGGGAGATATCTTTGAGTGCCTGAAAGGCCTTGAAGTGTTTGTTAAGGTGTTTGATATCCAGATAGGGCTGGGTCATGACAAGGCTCGCGGCTATTTTTGGTCTATACCAATTTAGCGTTGAAATATGACGATGCCATGAATAAACAGTGACAAGCTGATTAAGGCGCGACTAACCAAGGGGAAGACAACCAGCACAGACCGACGATGGTCAGCCTGTGCGGTAACAACCCGCTTATTTTTTAGCTTCAGTCTTGCCAGAGAAGTTAGAGTTCCAGCGGGTCAGTATATTGTCACGCTCACGGGCCGCCCAGGCAAAATCATTCTTGATCATCTGGCTGTTGATATCAGCCGGGTAACCTGGCCGAGCTTGTGCCACCTGTGGGATGGCAACCACAGCGAACGACTTGTTATACAGCCTGTTAGCCTGTTCTGTTGCCGCGAAATCCAGCAACTGCTGCGCGGCTTGCAACTTGCTGGTGCCTTTGATGATAGCGGCGGCTTCCATATCCCAACCGGAGCCTTCTTTGGGGAAGATCACTTCAATGGGGGCGCCTTTAGCCTTAAGGCTCGCAGCAGGGAAATCAAACGAGATACCGACCACCGTTTCACCGCTGGCCGCCAGTTTACAAGGTGCTGAACCTGAATGGGTATAACGGCTGATATTCTGGTGCAGGTCATTCATAAACTGCCAGCCTTGCTGTTCCCCCATGGTCTGTAACCAACCTGCGACGCTCAGGAAGCCAGTACCCGAAGAGCTGGGATTAGGCATGATCACTTTACCCTTGTAGATAGGCTTAGTGAGGTCAGCCCAACTTTCTGGGGCAGGGATCCCTTGTTTTTTAGCCTCTACCTCGTTAAAGCAAATGGCGCTGAAAAAGGCATCCAGCCCAATCCAGTGAGGTTGTGCCTTGTCGTCACGGAAACGGCTATCCAGTTTCTCCAACCCTTTAGGGGCATACCCTGCCAGCATTTGCTGTTGATCGAGTTGCATCAGGCTGGTGGCGGCCAGCCCCCATACTGCGTCGGCTTTAGGTTGCGCTTTTTCTGCCAACAAGCGCGCCGTAACCACCCCAGTAGAATCGCGCACCCACTTAATATTTATATCCGGGTGTTGCTGTTCGAAAGCGCTTTTTAATTCAGCCAGTTGCTCGGGCTCGAAGGCGGTATAGACAGTCAGATCGGTATTAGCCACTGCCGGTGCAGCGATACCGGCAATCAGCGAGGTGATGAGCAAAGAAGTTATCGGTTTCATGTTTTCTCCAGCAAAATTGGTATAAACCAGATGATATGGGAGAAAGATTAGGGGATCTTTATGACACCCCCGTGACGTCAATATGACAACTTGATGCGTTTAATCTTGGGTATCCACTTCAATTTCCAGGCTGTCGTGACGCCAATACTCCAGGTCAAAATCCAGTACCTGCCCATGCTGATCGAAGTTAAGTCTCTCCAAGCGAAGTGCCGGTAGCCCCGCCGTGGCCCCTAAATGGCTGGCAACCTCATCCGGTAGCGCCGTGGGGTAAAAGGTCACCTGCATACGGGCGTAATGTAACCCGTAATGGCTCTGGTAAAGCTCAGTCAAGCTGCCATTGAGATTGAGATCTAACAGGCCCGGTACGCGTTCAGGCAGGCAGTAGTTCTCGCAATAACAGATTGCCCGCTCATTGGCAAAACGCAGCCGCTTGAGCAGGAAGATACTGTCAAATGGCTTGAGTAACAGCCGATTAAGCAGAAACGGTGGAACAGCTTTACGGCCCTTTTCCAGCAATTCGGTGCGCGGTTCACCGCCCTGTTCACGCACTATCTGGTGAAAATTGGAGGTATGCCGTGGTTTGAGTTGAAAGCGCGGCGGCGTGACGAACCAGCCCCGGCGATCTTCCCGATAAATAAGGCCATTAGCCTCCAACTGGACTAATGCTTCGCGGATGGTCACCCGGGTGGTGCCATAGAGTTCGCACAACAACCGCTCGGAGGGGAGGCGGTCATTGGCTACCAATCCCCCGGCCTGAATCTGGGTGATAAGAGCATCTTTGATTTGCAGGTATTGCGGTTTCGTCATGATGAACCTTGGTGTTGGTCAAGACCAGTAATAACCAATAAAGCCGGAACAGAGAGCTTATCTCATCAAGGGCGTGAAACATGAATTTTTTGTTGCACGATAGGCACCCCCTTTGACCTGGTCGAATAAGTTGCTCACAATGGCTTTATTCTGGTCTATACCAAAAGAGAGCGTAATGATGACCCATATTCCCCCTACACAAGAGGCTGTCGATTATCTATTGTTGACCCCGGGCCCTCTGTCCACCACGGCTTCCGTGCGAGCGGCGATGTTACAAGACAGCTGTACCTGGGATGCTGATTATAATCTTGGCGTGGTGGAACCCATCCGCCGTGAACTGGTGCGCCTGGCAACCAGCCCGGAATTTGCCAACGATTACAGCGCGGTATTACTGCAAGGCAGTGGCAGCTATGTGGTAGAGAGCGTACTGGGGTCCGCATTGGGTGCTGATGACTGCGTGCTGATTGTCAACAACGGAGCCTACGGTGCCCGGATGGTGGAGATGGCTCAATGTCTGGGGCTGAACCATCGGGTGCTGGATTGTGGTGAAACCGCCCGCCCAGAGGTGCAGGATCTGGAAGAACTGTTGATAAGGCACCCTGAAATCAGCCATCTGGCCATGGTTCACTGCGAAACCACCACCGGTATGTTGAACCCCTTGGAACAGGTTGCCAGCCTCTGTCAACGCCATGGGATCCGCCTGATCCTCGATGCAATGAGCAGCTTTGGCGGCATTCCTTTTGATATCGGCCAGCTTGGTGTCGAGTTTCTTATCAGCTCAGCCAACAAGTGCATTCAGGGCGTACCGGGTTTTGGTTTTGTTATTGCCCGTCGCGCCGCCTTGGCCGCTTGTGCCGGTAAAGCCCGTTCAGTCTCTCTTGACCTTCATGCCCAGTGGCAAACCATGGAACAACAGGGGGGGAAATGGCGTTTTACCTCCCCGACCCATACAGTATTAGCCTTTGCCCAGGCGTTGCGCGAGTTGGATGAAGAAGGCGGCGTCAGCGCACGCTATCAACGTTATCAGGAAAACCAACACACGTTGGTAGCCGGAATGCAGGCGCTCGGTTTTGAACCGTTGTTGCCCAAGGAGTGGCAATCTCCGATTATCACCGCCTTCTATTCCCCGACTCATCCCGATTACCGTTTTGTCGATTTTTACCAGCGCCTCAAAGCACAGGGGTTTGTGATCTATCCAGGCAAAGTCTCGAAAGCGGATTGTTTTCGCATCGGCAATATCGGCAATGTCACCCCACAGCAAATTCAGCAGTTATTGGCGGCGATACAGCAAGCCAGCTACTGGCTGGAAGCCAACGCATGAAACACCCGTTGATACTACCCGCTGGTGGGGCGGACACGGAAGGGGATATCAACCAAAGTGCGGCCCGGGAGCAGTGGTGGGCCGAACAAAGCGCAGCCACTCAAGAGTCCCTGGCTGAAGATAGCCGCTACTTTCTCCATCAGGCGCTATCAACGCCCTGCCTTGATGTGCTGACGGCTGCTGAAGGCGCGCTCCTCACCAGCCAGTCAGGTAAGCAATATCTTGATTTTCATGGTAACAACGTGCACCAACTTGGGCACGGCCACCCCAAGGTGGTGAAACGGGTACAACAGCAACTGGCATCACTGCCATTTGTGCCACGGCGTTATACTCACCCTATCGCTATCGAGTGCGCCCGCACCCTCGCTGAATTGGCCCCTGGTGACCTTAACCGGGTGCTGTTTGCCCCTGGTGGCAGCGAAGTGGTGGGGATAGCCCTCAAACTGGCCCGCTTTATTACCGGCAACAGCAAAGTGGTTTCTTTGTGGGATGCGTTCCACGGTGCCTCCCTTGATGCTATTGCCGTCGGCGGAGAGGCCTGCTTCCGTGCTGGCATGGGGCCGCTGATGGCGGGAGTGGAGCGTATTCCACCGCCGACTCGCTATCGCGGGGTTTGGTATCGTGGCGAAGGGGAAGACCTGCACTACGCCGATTACCTTGAATATGTGATTGAAAAAGAGGGCGGGATCGGTGCCTTTATTGCCGAACCTATCCGCAATACCGATGTACAGGTGCCCTCCAAGGCGTATTGGCAACGCATCCGCGAGATTTGCGATCGCCATGGTGTGTTGTTGATTGTTGATGAGATCCCCAACGCCCTGGGGCGCACCGGGCACTGGTTCAGCTTCGAACACTTTGGTATTGAGCCTGATATCATCTGCCTGGGGAAGGGATTAGGCGGGGGCATCGTGCCCTTTGCTGCCTTGATCACCCGTGATCGTTTCAATCAGGCGGCGGCGATTTCCCTGGGTCACTATACCCATGAGAAAAGCCCCATCGGTTGTGCTGCGGCCTTGGCCACCATTGAGGTGATCCGCGAGGAACAGCTTCTCGCCAAGGTGGTTGCCGATGGGGACTTTATGGCGGATGAGTTAGCCAAGTTGGCTCACCGTCACCCGCTGATCGGTCAAGTACGGGGGACCGGCCTGCTGTGGGCGCTTGATCTGGTGCGTAACCACCAAAGCCGTGAACGAGCAACCAAAGAGGCAGAACAACTGCTCTATCGTTGCTTGTCACTTGGGCTCAGTTTCAAAGTCTCGCAGGGCAATGTGATCCAACTGTCACCACCGCTCACCATTAGCCGCGCCGAACTTGCGCGTGCCATTGCTATTCTTGATCTGGCATTGAGCCAGGTTGAAACCACCGTTGAACAGGAGTATTCCCATGTCTGATGTACAAGCACTGATCCTGGATTGGGCGGGCACCGTGGTCGATTTCGGTTCCTTTGCCCCAACCTCCATCTTTGTTGAAGCCTTCTCCCGTGCCTATGATTTCCCGGTGAGCCTGGATGAAGCCCGTCAGCCGATGGGGCTAGCAAAACGCGCTCATATTACCGCTTTAGGGCGTTTGCCATCGGTAGATAGCCGCTGGCAGGAACGTTTTGGTCACCCGATGAGTGACCAAGAGGTGGAGCACCTCTATCGCACCTTTATGCCGCTGCAAATTGAGGCAGTGACCAATTTTGCCACGCCTATTGCTGGGGTATTACCGGTGCTGGCGATGTTGCAACAACAGGGGATGCGCATCGGTTCTTGCTCTGGCTACCCGCGCCAAGTGATGGAGGCTCTGGTCCCTGCTGCCGCAGAACAGGGATATACGCCAGATTATTGGGTGGCAAGCGACGACCTGAAAGCAGGCGGTCGCCCTGGCCCCTGGATGGCACTTGCCAACGTGATTGAGTTGGGTATTGATGGCGTGCATCGTTGCATCAAGGTGGATGATTCGGTACCGGGTATTACCGAAGGGCTCAACGCCGGTATGTGGACCGTAGGGCTGGCGGTTTCCGGCAATGAGTTTGGTGCCACCTGGGAGGAATATCAGGCCATGAGTGAACAGGCGATCACCGCCCGGCGAGAACCAGCTAAGGCGAAGCTGCAACAAGCAGGCGCACACTATGTTATCGACACCTTGGCAGATATTTTACCAGTGATTGCCGATATCAATAGTCGCTTGCAAAAAGGTGAGCGGCCTTAAGCAAGGCTTTTATTAATATCAGGGAGTGATGATTTTGGCGTTAGAGGGAGATAAGCATATTGCCGCTTATATGGCGTCTCCCTCGGTATTGAACCTGTAAGGTCGGATTTCACCTCTTTCCATGTCAGATTACCTCACCGCCAGCGGCAGGTGCATCAATCCATTCACGCTCTTCTGCACTGAGTTCAACTGGTGGGTCACACTGCGCTAGCCGTTCAGTGAGAGCATCCTGCGGAGACCTGAGCGGTTCAACAATCAGCCAGCCATTATCAATGATCAGGCCTACTTCGCTACCTGAGCCCAACGAAAGGGCATTGAGCCGCGCTGGTGGCACCGTCAGCATGACTGAATCGGCAACCTTTTTCAGACGAGTGGTGTGTATAATTTGCCTCCTTTAATGCACATGCGTAAAACTCAATATTAAATATCATCAAGATCTACCCTTATCCGTTTGGTTGGAGTTTTCAAGCGTTCACGAACCACCGCCAGAATATCGGCATCTTCATCTTGCTCGCCCACTATCACAGACACCTCAGCAAACGGCAGCTTTTCATGCTCAGCGACATAACGCAGAAATAACCGTAATACATCGGATGGGGAAAGATTAAGTTTTTCAAGACGCATAATATGCATTCCTTTATAATTCCTCATCTACACGGATTTGTATGGTGCTCATTTGTATTCCTCTGCCATTACAGATGTAACACACCATAATGCATTACATTTGTAGTGCAATCATTGTGATTAATTAAATAAAAATGTATAACTTCATCCGAAATAATTATATTTTCTTATAGGCGGAAAACAGGTAATCCCGATGACCTATTATGTTACTAGGATTATAAAGTGAATCCAGCCCTAAATACTAATAAAAATCAAGTTAACTCATTCGTATTTGGAATGATATATGTATTGAGGTATAATTCCCTTTGATTAATAAATTGAAAACAAGGATCATTATTAAATTTTTTAATGATCCTTGTCATGAATTAATTTCCATTAACTTATATGTCGAAAGAATAGTAGCGCTAGATATAATTACAAATCAAATTTAGCTTTGACATTATTGATTACTTTAGACTCGTAATCAGAATAGCTATCAAGATATTGTGTGTCAACATGATAAGATTCCTCAACACTATATGTAATTGGCTTACCTTGGCTATCTTTTCTTTTCCTATTGTAGCCGAAAAATTTCGCATATCTCTTGGGAGCTACACCTTCAAAGTTTTCAAACAAAACTTTATCAGGTGATGGAGTCTGATCTGACTGACAAATCGTATCATCATGCAACTGCAAGGCTAGGCTTTTTTCATATGGTTCGATATATACAACACGCAGCAAGCCTGCTGCGACAATATGACGAGCACAGACATGGCAAGGATAAGTAGTACAATATAAAGTATTCCCAGTTGTTCCCATGCTTGTATTTCTAGCCAGAGAAACAATAGCATCCATTTCTGCATGAACAGCTCGTGAGTACTCTATTAAATACTTCGCTTTGGTTTCTTTCATTATTTCTTCAGCAAGTTGCTCAGCGTCTTGTTGTTTACATCTTTTTAAAATATTTGTGATTTCCATTTTTAAAAGGGCTTTATGTTTATCATTATGACAACCATTTTTATTAAAGCACCGCCTATCTTTTTTACTCTCTGATGTATAAAGCCCGCCACCGTATTCTGGAACATCATTTCTACCTGTAGCAATTATACTTCCAGACACATCCATTATAGATGCACCTACTTGACGTGATAAACATGCTGATCCCAAAGATGCCGAATATGCAGCATACATTCCTGATTCATCTTTGGTCGGGGTAAGATTATTTGCGCTATGTATTAAATCAATAAAACGTTGAACCGACTTTTTCATTACCTCAGTGTCAAGGTTTTTAATAAAAAAATCTGCTAACTGTAAAGTTTCCTCTACTTGTTGGCCAAATTTTTCTGAGGATTTCCTATCCCTTTCTATAATTTTCTGGACGTTATCTTCACTAATTCCTTCGTCTTTTAAATTCTGTACACGCTCGGCTACAGTTCGTAATAATCCAACAAGATAGAAATTATTTTTATATACTTGATTTAGAAGTTCTACTTCTGAAGGATGTTTTATTTGGTCGATTATATAAGCTGTTTTCTTTGTGTTTTTTGTTAGTTCTCGAGTATCTTTACCATATACTTCTTCACGCAATTCTTGAATCCGCAGGATTGCAAGTTCAGCACAAATGAAATTTTTATTTTCTTCTCTAAGTGTGTCACCAAGATCTTGCAATTTATTATATCGCTCGAAGTTATTTAGCCTTGATGTGCTAACCTTCGTGAACTCAGATATTAAATCACTTATCCTGATGTGCTCTACATGATAACCATTTTGTTTGAGGCAAAAAATGACTTGCTCTTTAAGAGTTTTTATTCCAGAGCCAATTGCTCCACATAGGCCAATAATAAGCTCTTGGGAGCGCCGTCCTTTGATATCATTAATGCTATCAGAATTATGTCTTTCTTTCAATTGAACAGGAATAATATTCTCAGCTGAATGTGCCATGTATTCACTCCAGATATAAATAATTGATTGAGTTTATATATAACATCTATTGATAAGGTTGCAATCAGGTGAATGATATAAATCATTTTATAAAAATAAAAATAAAAATAAAAATAAAAATTTACTAATTTTAATATATTACCAAGTGATTTTTGACGATGCTAACAACACTTTTTCTCTAGCTTTACTTTGAGAAATGGCCTTTCTGCGTTCAACTAAACTTTCAACATTATTTAAAGATGTAGTGTTATCAGTAGACTCATTTCGGTCCACTATTTTTTTTTGTTGTTCAGTCATCTTTAATAAGTAAATCATTATTTTTCCTTAACATTTCGTCACATAAAAACCGAGCGATTATACTTACATCTCATTTTTTTTCAATGAGTATACTGTTCATATACGCTAAAAATGAAACTTTATCAAGTTTGTAAGGCTTAATTCTAGGGTAATACTATATTTAGTATAGATTGTTGTATTCTCTACTATATACATGATTTTCATATAAAAATTTCGTCATGTTATGTGAGATTTTTTATAATAAAAACAATATATTACAAGCTTCCCTATGGTTGATTTTTTTGCATGAATGGCTTGAATCCATACAAGTCCTGGATGAGATAGACTAAGCAAGTGCATTATATCTATGCATACTCGCTTCCCGCGACTTTTCTTATGTCGAACCGCTAGACTTTATGCTGACTGGTACTTACTACACTAGATAGTTCACACTGGATAATAATTAGTGTAGTAGAGATGAAAAAATCACGAAGCAAAAAACACAACCCAATCAGCCTGATAGTAACGGCACTAGCAACTACCAGCGTGCGTTTTTCCATATGCCCTGAGTGAAGATAAAACCTTAATGAAAAGCCCCTTGGGGCTTTTCACCATTCACATCCGAAAAATTAATTACCACATTAAATCGTCGGGTACTTTAAAATCGGCATACGGATCGTCTTCATCTTGCTCTTCCTGACTCAGCGCACTGTTTAATACAATACTGTTGGCATCTCGTTGCGCAATTTTATCAGCGACGCTGGCGGGGATGATGGCGTATTCACTGCCACCACTGCTATCAACCACCAAACGAGCAATGGCGAGGCGGCCATTGATCAACTGAGCTTGGGTTGGCTTATCCACTGCCACTTTTTTAATCAAATTATTATCTGTGAAGTTGAAATCAATATCGCCTTTTGAAATAACGATTCTGTTCATTTCAATCAGTTGCTTCACCTGAGCTTTATATTCTTTCGACAACGCAGCTTGTTTTTGTTGTTCGCTAAGCTGTTTATCACGCTCAAGTTGTGCTTTTTTGTTTTCTTCTACCGCTTCTCTTGCCTCACGAGCTTGAACTCGTGACTTTTTAGCCGTTCTTTGAACTTTGGCCACTTTTTTGCTGGTCACTAATCCCGCTTTTAGCAACTGCTCTTGTAAGGTGAGCTTTGTCATCTTGGTTTCCAAATTCGTTGAATAATTTGTGCGATTATATACCCAAGCTCAATGAAGTTGCAGGACAAAACGCATGGCGTTTTGAACAGTGCCTACGGTTTACCCCAAGGAGCGGGGCTCTGACGAATGGAGTTAGGTGGCGAGGGAAGCGCAAGCTGGTCAGGAACGGATTTGACCACAGCTTGACCACGTCACCTACATGCAGCAACGCTTTCCGCACCAGGGCAAGCAAAGCATTTACCTTTTGCTTTACCGAACCCTGGCTTCCCTCAACTGACCGATGCCATCACTGCAATGCACAACCAGAATGGTGAACTGGCCCAGCTGGTGATCGAAAAGTGATATTCTGGACAAGTTGCTATCTGACAGCAGAGATGAGAAGAAAGCATAAGATCGCCCTCCGGTTTATTCTCTTTGTTAAGAGCCTTGATATATGACGGGTATAAAATAATAAAATCAAAAAATAGAACCATATATATTTTTATATTATTTCCTGCCGCAAGTCATACTTGCTAGGTTATTAACTGAGTAAAAAAACAAATGCTGCGCTATTGTAACAAATAGGAGTGTTATTATGGTAAGTAATGTTAAATGGTTGCCTTTAACTATCATCATCGTTCTGGCATTAATATTCTGGAATATCGCGCCACCTGAAGGGCTGAAGTTGGCCGCCTGGCATTCTCTGGTATTATTTGTTGCTACGATCATCAGCATTGTTATTAATGTGCTACCGATTGGTGCTGTTGGCATCATTGCGATCACCGTTTATGTTGTCCTCAATGCCGGTGGAGATGCCACCGCCGCCGATGCGATTAAAACCGGCTTAAGAAATATGAATAACTCAACAATCTGGTTGATTGTTGTGGCGTTTCTTATCGCGCGAGGATTCATTAAAACCGGCCTGGGGCGTAGAATTTCCCTGATACTGATTACCCTGTTAGGGAAAAGAACCTTAGGCTTAGCTTATGGTTTGGCATTAGCTGACTTGATTCTGGCTCCTGCTATGCCGAGTAATACGGCTCGTTGTGGTGGGGTTCTTTATCCCGTCGCAGACTCATTGGCACGTAGCTTTGAATCCCGGCCAGATGATGCTTCACGTAAAAAAATAGGCACTTTTCTGGTGACTTGCATGGGGAATATCAACGATGTTACTTCCGCCATGTTTATGACAGCCTTTACCGGTAACTTATTGATTGTAAAACTAGCCGCGAATGAAAATATTACTTTGACCTGGACCGGTTGGTTAGTGGCTGCGGTGGTCCCTTGCCTGGTTTCTTTTATCCTTATCCCGCTGGTTATCTACTTTTTTACTGCCAGACCCGAAATCAAACACACGCCTGATGCTCCAAAGTTGGCAAAACAACAGCTGGCAGAAATGGGGGGAATGTCAAAACCAGAGTGGATGATGGCAGGCACGGTTGTTGTGCTGCTTGTTCTGTGGATTTTTTACAAAGTGTTAAACATCGACCCAACCACTGGGGCATTTATTGGTTTATCTCTGCTGTTACTGAGTGGTGTATTAAGCTGGAAAGATGTGATTTCCGAAAAAGGGGCTTGGGATACGTTGATTTGGTTTGCTGCACTATTAATGATGGCAGATCAATTGAAAGACTTGGGCTTTATGTCATGGTTTGGCAACACGGTCGGCCAGGAAGTGAGCGGCCTGGCAGGTAACAGTAATTGGATAGTGCTATTGGTAGTATTGAATGCAGTGTATCTGTATGCGCACTATTTCTTTGCTAGCGGGAATGCGCAAATTGTCGCGCTATACTCAGTTTTCCTCACATTAGGTATCCAACTGGGGATCCCAAGTATGCCAATGGCTCTGATGTTGGCATTTTCCAGTAGCTTCTCATGCTCTTTGACACAATACACCCATGCACGCGGGCCCATTTTATTTGCCCCTGGCTATGTTCCCACCGCCACCTGGTGGAGTACCGGGTTTGTCTGTAGCGTGGTCAATCAGCTGGTGTTGTTAACTGTCGGTCTGGCATGGTGGAAGTTCTTGGGCCTTTACTAACGAGATTATTGATAATCTATGGCTTCTCCTCCTTGAATGAGGGGGAGCCTGTCTGTTGACCTTACTGACCGTACCAGCACCTGGTGGAACCCTGCGTACATTGGCAAAGATACCTGCATCATGTTTTCCTTACTCGGCAGCAGAAACCGTTAGAGTCTGTTGACTCCAGGCGGTGAGATGCCGCACCCAGCGCTCAAACAGCATATCGGTGATGATCGCCAACAGGGCTACCACCACGGCACCCTGGATCACATAGGCAGTATTAAAGCCGCTAAGGCCAATAATAATCGGCGAACCAAGCGTTTTAGTGCCAACGGTGGAGGCGATCGCCGCCGTGCCGATATTAATGATCACCGAAGTGCGGATACCGGCAACAATCACCGAAGCCGCCAGGGGGAGTTCAACACGCCACAGGATCTGCCTAGCACTCATCCCGACTCCTTGCGCAATTTCGCGGATGGCACTGGGTACCGATTCAATGCCCGCCAACGTACCCTGCAGGATTGGCAACAAACCGTACAGTACCAGCGCAATAATTGCCGGTTTTTCGCTAAACCCCATAACCGGTACCGCGACCGCTAACACCGCAATCGGCGGAAAGGTCTGGCCAACCGCCACAACGGTCTCCACCAGCGAACGGAACTCTTTACCTGCACGGCGTGTCACGCCAACCCCAGCGGCCACACCAATCACCACAGCAATCATGCTGGAGACCGCCACTAACAACAGGTGTGCCCATACCAGTGAGATAAAACTGTCTTGCTGATATACAGGCCGATCCAGATCCGGGAACCAGGCGGCAAACAGACCCTGTAGATGATTCATGCCAAACACCAATGCCAGCAGCAGGGCAAAGGTCCAGGGCAGTGGATCGCGTAGCCAGCGCAAGACCGATGACAGGTTCATGACAATGCCTTTTGGCTAATCAAATCACTGAAATACAACACGCCAAGCGCCTCGCCTTGTTCGCCAATCACCGGTAAGCATTCACAGCCCCGGGCCACAAACACCGACAGTGCTTCGCGCAGACTCATGGCGGCGGTGATGGGTTCCCCTTCCGCATGGCCAGGGCGTACCCGCTTAGCCACGGTGCTTAACGACAAGAGTTTGATACCGCGATCGCTGCGGCCAAAGAAATCACGCACAAAATCGTTGGCCGGTACGGTTAATAGCTCCAGCGGTGTGCCCTGCTGCACGATGCGGCCCTGGTCGAGCAACACGATACGGTCCGCCAGGGCCAATGCTTCGTCAATGTCATGCGTCACTAACACAATGGTGCGCCCGGAGAGATGATGAATACGTGAAATCTCAGTTTGCAACGCCGCACGTGTCACCGGATCAAGTGCACCAAAGGGTTCATCCATCAACAACACCTCTGGGTCAGCAGCCAATGCGCGTGCAACCCCAACCCGCTGCTGCTGCCCACCGGAAAGCTGGTACGGATAACGATGACGGAACAAATCCGCTTCCAGATGTAACAGCTCCAGTAATTCAGTCACCCGATCGCGAATTCGTGCGCGTGGCCATTTCAGCAGTTGTGGCACCGTGGCAATATTTTCCTCCACTGTCCAATGCGGAAACAGACCAACCGACTGGATCGCATAACCCATTCGGCGGCGCAGATCCTGCGGTTTAAATTTCTGAATCTCTTCACCGGCAAAGAAAATTTTTCCCTGATCGTGTTCGATCAGTCGGTTGATCATTTTTAACGTTGTGGACTTGCCTGAACCAGAGGTGCCGATCAGTACGGCAAATTCACCCTTGGCAATCTGCAATGTAAGATCGTCCACCGCGGGCTTACCCTGAAAAATCTTGCTGACCTGATTAAACTGAATCATCGGCGTGACACTTCCAAAATTGAAACCATAAACTTGAACAGTGAATCGACGATTACCGCCATCACGATCACCGGAATAACCCCCAGCAGCACCAAATCCAGTGCGCTACTGAGCAGGCCCTGGAACACAATAGCGCCAAAACCTCCGGCACCAATCAGCGCCGCGACCACCGCCATGCCGACGGTCTGCACCGCAAGAATACGCACGCCGGTCAGGAACAACGGCAACGCCAGCGGTAACTGTACGCAGAAGAAAACCTGCCCACGCGTCATCCCCATGCCACAGGCGGATTCGATCACGCTGGCTGGCACAGTTTGCAACCCAGCGACAACACTGCGTACCAGCGGCAACAGGGCGTACAGCACCAACGCAAAAATTGCCGGTGCCATACCAATGCCACTGACGCCATGTTCTGCCAGCCAAGGAAATGCTTTCGCCAAACCCGCCAAAGGCGCGATCAACAGGCCAAACAAGGCAATCGACGGAACTGTCTGGATAATATTCAGTGTGGAGAATATAGGCCTCTGCCAGCGTGCAGAGCGAAAACACAACACCCCGAGCGGCACACCAATCAATAATGTCGGCACCAGCGTCGCCAATAGGATAGTCAGGTGCTGTAACAGCGCGGCATCAAACACATCTTGCCGATTGTAATACTCTTTCAACAATGAGAGTTGATCCAACTGATGGCTGAACAACAGCACCAGTGCAGGCAATATCACCAACAGGTTGCTGAGCATGCGCCATAAATGCGAGGAGGTAATGCGAGTGATGGCGTCGGCAGCCATCAGCAGGCTCAGCGCTAGCATCAGCCAACAACCGCTCCCCAAGGAAGTGCGCGCCAGTTTGGAACCTTGTTGTGCCAACTGCAGGGCGGCATGGCCGCTTATCCACAGTGTGAGCGTCAGCAGCGTCGAAGCCGCCAGCACGGTTAATAACGCATTGCGCCTGAGCGGTGCCAATAGGCTGAGAGCCGCCAGTAGCAACAGGGGCGCCAACAGCCACAGCGGCGGACCGTGCAATAGGGACATCAGGGAAATACTCGTGCCCGATAACAGGCGATTGGGGGCATAACTGAGAAACGGCAGCCCAAATGCAGCCAGCAGCAACAGAATAAACAGTGTCAGTAATACGCGGTTTTTTACGGCAATAATCAAAGAAACTCTCCGGCTCCATGTCGGCCCCCATTGGGGGCCAGAGATGTTATCCCTTCACCAAACCTTTCTCTTTAAGGTAAGCCGCCGCAACCTGTTTGGCGTCCTGACCTTCCACCGCGATCTGCGCATTGAGTTTTTGCAGCGTCGGACCGTCCAGTGAAGCGAATACCGGTTTTAGTAATTCAGCGATGTTGGCATGCTGTTTAAGCGTTGCTTCACGAATAATCGGTGCTGGCGCGTAAATCGGCTGCACTCCCTTTGGATCTTCCAGCGTTTGCAGCCCCAGCGCTGCTACCGGGCCGTCGGTCCCGTAGGCCATCGCCGCGTTCACACCGGAGGTTTGCTCCGCCGCCGCCTTGATGGTCACCGCAGTATCACCACCGGCCAACGACAGCAACTGATCCTGGTTCAGCTTAAAGCCGTAGGCATCCTGGAACGCGGGTAGGGCATCCGAACGCTCGATGAATTCAGCTGACGCCGCCAGCTTGAACTTGCCGCCAGCGTTGATCCACTTGCCCAGATCGGCCATTGTTTTCAGATGATTGGCATCCGCCAGGTCCTGACGGATAGCAATGGTCCAGGTGTTATTGGCCGGCGCGGCATCCAACCAGACAATTTTGTTCTTGTCATAATCCAGCTTTTTCACTTTCTCAAAACCGGCCTGAGCATTTCTCCATGCAGGGTCTTTTTCATCAGAAAAGAAAAACGCACCGTTGCCGGTGTATTCCGGATAGATGTCAATTTCACCGGCAGTGATCGCGCCGCGCAACACTTTGGTGGTGCCAAGCTGTAACTTATTGGTGGTTTTAATGCCGTTAGATTCCAGCACCTGTACGATGATGTTACCGAGCAATGAGCCTTCGGTATCAATTTTAGAGCCAACGCGCACCGTATCGGCTGCTTGCGCCATACCAACGCTCGCGGCAAGCAAACCCAGCGCCAGAGCAAAGACACGACCACGTGAAGGGGCGATTACCATACTTTTTCCTCTTGTTGTGTATTGTCCAGCTATTTGGCCAGAACGATTGAAAAATCTTGAGAAGCGCGCGTCCATCGCACTATAAATGTTTCCGTCGACCAGTACCTTTGGACAGAATACCCGGTATGCTCACAGCAGGGCGACCTTATTGTTTTATCTCTGAACCTACATCCTCAAAGCATCAACATCTCTGGCCTTCAGTGTCAGGATATTCCTGGTTGGCGTGTAAGATGTACTATCTTGCGTATCATCCTGCGTCATTTGGCAGATAATACTTTCTGAGCGAGGAAAGCCGACACACATGCAACTGGCAAGTATGACGGATATATCAGACTAATACAGCCCATTTTATACCAAAATGATCAGCCGGGTCAGGGAGTCTCCCCATGTGCTGGATGGGTTGCTGTATCACCTCATCAGGTCATAACAGGTGTGCGGTTCCCCGCACACCTGCCATCACATCAAGACATTAAAGAAAACAGATCAAGCCCTTAGAATTTATACCTCACCCCCAGCATCGCCGCTTTGTCATCATAACTCTGTTGCCCAATCTGGTTGGTCAGGCTACCCCAGACACTCAGGTTGTTGTTGACCTTACCTTCGACACCGAGTTTCACTTCAACCAGATGACGGCTGCCAGTCTGTTGCATCTCCATGCCATCCATCGTCACACCCGCCAGACGGGTGTTGTGGATCCAGTTCAGTTCCAGATAGCTGGTCAGGATCTGTGGATGCGCTTTATCCGCTCCTAATTGCGTATCGTTAGAGAACTTGGCACCCAAACGCGTTTGCAGATTATTCTGTCCACTCTGCTGTACCAACGTGCCGTTGTCCTCGGTGAGATCACTCATCTTCGCACCGTTGAGAGTGAGCTGGGCTTGCGGCGTGATATAGCCACTGTTGTCAGCCACCTGATAGACCTGGAACGGATAGCCCCCCTCCACCGACATGCTCACACCACGCAGGTGGTATTTTTCACTGGAGAGCAGATCACCGTTCACTGAACCTTCAAACCACTCGTACTGCAGCCAAGTGTGGACATAAGGGCTGTTATGTTTGACGGCATTCTGATACCAGGTGCCGTAGACACCGATACTGTAACCCGTCAGGCTGTTATCCGCCTTATAGGTCAGTGACGTGGCGTCGGTGGTACCGGTAGAGCGTGCATAACCGGCCATCACGCCTACACCCACGTAATCCTTACCCGTCAACTGGCCATCCCACACTTCGCCACCCAACTGGGTCACAAAGCGACTGCTGGTATTGGAGAGCTGCCCGCTGGCATCCTTGAATTTGTTGCGTGAGATAGATTGACGTAACCACAGGCTGGTATCCATATCGTCCGTGCCATTGGCGGTACTGCTGGCGCTCATGTCTTCCAGGCGGCTGTTAAACAGAGTATTGGCCGCCGCAATATTGGCGATATAGCCTCCCGCTTCTGGACGATAAGTCGGTTGGACATAGTTCGAGCGCAGATACCAGTTGCCATTGGTCGGGTCAGCCGTCGTGCCTTGATAGAGGAAATATTCCAAAGCTCCAGCTACCGCACGGCCATTGAGGGTAAAGGTAGCGGCAGAGGTGCCGCCAACACTGATGATTTCAATGCCGTTCGTGTTTTGTGCCCCTTGACCGCCGATATTATTCACCGCCACGGTCCCCGTTCCCGACGTGTCGCCCGCTATCACTAGTTTATCGGTGGGTGAGTTATCGCCGGCCAGGACGCTATCAAAGGTCAGGTTACCGCCTTGACCAATATAATCACCATTAACGGTGAGGGTGCCGTAATCAACGCCATTAGCACTGCGGCCTACCAGAACATTCCCCTCATTGGTAAGGTTACCAGTTACGGTGCCATCACCACCGAAGGTGCCATAGGTCTGTACAAAGACATCGCTATTTAATACCACCGGGCCACTTGCCGCAGGTAAGACTGCGCTCATGAGAGCTGGCTCAGTGCCAATGATCAAAGACCCTGCCTGCACCACGGTGGCATTGGCAGTCACAGTGCTGCTACCGATATATACCATGCCGTTACCTTGCTTGGTCACCACGCCCGTGCCGCTAATCGGCGTAGTCAAATTCCAGTAGCTCGTATTGCTCAGTATGAGATTGCCGTTATTGTTCACCGACGCCGCACCAAAGTTTTTAGCTTCGGTTGCCGTCATCGCATTGTCTGATTCCAGCGTGAAAGTACCGCTATAATTACTGTTATCATTCATTAACAGAACATCAGAGTTATTGGTCAGTAGCGTATTGCCAGAACCGGATAGCGGGTTATATAAACCACCAACGGCATCATCGAGATTTAAAGTGCCATCGACAATAATCGCACCAATACCCAGCGCTTTGGTTTCTTTCAATAACGCTGTAGCACCTGCGTTAATATCGGTGATACCGCGATAATCAGGGCTGTTGCTCGTCAGTGTTAATATTCCACCCGTGAGTACTAAGCCACCCTTGCCAGTCAACATGCCGTTACTTAATCCGCCATTGCCAACGGTTAGAGTACCTTCGCCCATATCCAGCAGCGCGTTGGCTTCTGTGTTCAGTGTGCCGACACTTTGTGTGTAGGTACTTAAATCAACTGTTGCGCCATTGCTAATACTTAAGTTGCCGGTATTACCCAGCGCGGAATTAGACCCTAGCTGTAAAATACCTGAACGCACCAAGGTAGCGCCTGTGTAGCTGTTGGTGTCATTAGACAACACGACGATGGAACCATCGTTAGGCGAGTTCACCGCCAAATCACCCGTACCGATAATTTGTGCAGTGAGTTCATTAGCCGCCGTGCCGTTATCCGCCAAAGCTCCTGTCAGTACTAAAGCGTCGTTAGTCGTTGTCAAAAGATCCAAGACAGACAAGCCATAATTCATATACAACCCATCCAGCGCTTCTCCCGTGGTCAAACCAAAACCAAAGGTGCCTGTTGCTGCAACTGTGGTGCTATTGGGATTGAGAATTCCTTGCTTATAAGTGGAGGTAATGGGTGTATTGGTGCCATCAGTTAAGGTCAACTCTTGACCCGTTCCAGTTGCAGTACCTTGGATTAAACCCACTACGATCGCCCCGGTATCCAGGCTTAATACGCCAAGACCGGTAATATCAGGCTGCACATTTGCCGGTAATGCCACGCTCACCGTACCGCCACCTGTGGTATTAATTGAGGTTGCATTGATGGTGCCAGCTGCAGTCAATTGCCCATTGTTTTCAATGATTTGGTCATAAATCAGGGTGCCCCCATTAAAGGTTAACGCGCCGATGGATTGCGTTCCTGTTCCCACCGTGGTGGTGCTGCCTGTATCTAAGTTCAGCGTAGTGCTGGTATTGCCTGTGGTGTTATCACCAGAAAGCAGGAACTGGGTATTGAACAGGTTGACCGTACCCGTAAAGCCATTGCCGATATTCGCACCAAAACTAAATTGGTTATTGTTCGTGGTAACATTCATCACGCCTGTACCAATTAGCTGATTATCAAAAATAAAATTACCATTATTGTTGATATTCAAGGTGTCGCTGCCCGTCACGATATCGACGATGGTGGCAGTATTAAGCAAGTTAGCGCTATCGATATTGAGTGTTGAGCTGTTGTTGATACTGACCGTGCCGAGGAAAGTATTGGCATTAGTATTAATTAAATCCACGTTACTGCCTGATAACGCCCACGTCCCTGCACCACTGAGAACATTATTTAATGTGCCGGTTAATTGATTAAAGATTAAGGTGCTACCCGTTTCGATATCAACCGCACTCGCCCCCAGATTTTGGTTGTCACTGACACTCAAGGTGCTGGTACCGACAATATTGATCAGGCCATTTAACCCGCTGTTATTACCAGAGAGCGCCATATTGGCCGAGTTATTAATCAACACGGTGGAATCAGTCACTCCGGTCAACATGTTGGCAACCGTATCTGTCACTCCGCTGAAAATTAGCTGTGAAGTGTTCGTCAGCAAGTTCACTGTAGCCGCCGCATCACCCAAATTATTGGCAGCCGTTACCGTCAATGCACCGTCAGCATTAACGTTATGAGTACCTGAAAAAGTACTCGCGCCAGACAATTGCACCGCGGCGTTAGTATTGATGACGCCAGCACCTCTAAACTGATTGGCAAAGGTATTCGCACCGTTGAAATTTAAGGTACCCCCTACATCCACCAGGCTGCTGACGCCAAGATTACCCGTACTGTTGAGTGTGACTGTGGCCCCAGAAGCAATATTGGTCGCGGCGGATAACGTATTATTATCAGCAGATAAGGTCAGTGTGCCTCCGGTGACATTCAGGGTACCGGCACCCGTTAATCCACCCACGGAATCGGAAGTACCGCCATTGCTTATGTTCAGCACACCTTGTGCGAGGTCAATGGTTCCCGAATTCGCCAATACTTTAAGATTTTGACTGTGCCTATCAAGATTCCAGGTAGCCCCGGTATTCACGGTCAAGGTTGACGTGCCACCAAGCACATTATCAGCGCCAGAGATCAGGTTGCCAGCACTGATGGTTGTCGCTCCCGAATAATCATTGTCGTTATTGGAAACCGTTAAAGGGCCGTTAGTGGCATCAAAAAAGATGTCACCCGTGCCGGTAATCAAAGCTGTGAGTTCCCGATTAGACGTAGGGTCAGTGCCTGTGGCAACTTTCAAGGCATTGGCGCCATTGAATACTAAATTCAACTCGGTTAAGCCGTAATTCAGATAAAGCCCTGCGGCACCGGAAGTGTCACTGTCCGTCAAGGCGTAGTTATAGGTTGCGATGGCAACGGTATCTGCTCCCTGAGTAATGTTCGCCGTCACCGCAGTACTCGAATCAATGGCAACCCCATTGATCTGTAAGGTGAGGTTACCTGCACCTACCGAAGGACTAGTAGCATTGATTAGCTTAGAGCCCACCACACCGCGGTTTTGATCGAGAATGGAAAGGCCTGTCGGTACAGGATTGACGTTATCCCATCCGAGCCCGGTATTGAGATTAATAGCGCCACCATTAGCCGTAAATGTACTTACATTTAACACACTTTCTGCTTCGGCTAAGGGCGCGCCAGCGGTAAAGGTCAGAACAGCGTCATTGTTGATTTCCAGATTCTGTATGCTGGGATTACTGGATACACTAGGCACGCCCACTGTAGTTACACTGCCCGAGTTAAGGGTTAGTGAAGCTCCAGCTAAAGTAGCTGCGTTGGTATCAGCCAAAGAGAATTGAGTATCTTGTAAAGTCACTGTGCCAGCAAAACCCGTACCAACGGTATTAGCAAAATCAAAAGCGCCATTGGCGGTATTGACGTTAACCGTACCTGTACCGAGCAATTCATTGCCAAGTGTGAAGGCACCCGTGGTGTTAATATTGAGCACGCTGTTGCTATTAGCAAGATTGAGCGCTGTTCCAGCATCCAAGGTCGTAACCTGATTCATGGTTAACACCGCCCCGTTATTAAGAACGATGTCGCCAGTGAGGCCAGAAACGCGGGTCGTATTATCCGACAAATCGATACTACTATTGGTTAATATCCAATTCCCTGCGCCAGTTAACGTGTTATTCAGCGTTGATAAAATGCCACTATTGTAACCATCAAAAATCAGCTGCCCGCCACTGGCAATGGCTACTGAACTTCCACCTAAATGCATGCTGTCGCTGGCAGTCAGGGTGCTGGTGCCGTCAATATTAAATAATCCTGCAAAACCTGAGTTATCGGTGCTTAATACCGTATTGGCGCTATTGATAACCTCCACGGATGAGCCCGTTACGCCCACAAGTGCCGCCGTTAATGAATCATTAAAGCCATTCAAGATCAGTTGAGCGCCACTATTGAGCAAATCAACAGTACTCGTACCTAAATTGTTAGCTTGAATGGCGGTCAGGCTACCGGGTGAAGTCACATTATAGAAACCAGTAAATCCGGTGTTATCAGCGGCCAACGTAATGGCAGCGTTGGCATTAACAGCGCCCGCGCCTGACAACACATTATCGAAGTTAGCGTCAGCGGCATTGAGATTCAAGGTGCCAGCAACACTAATCCCCCCTGAGCCCAAAGCGTCCGCGGCACTTAAGGTAACAGCAGCGCCTGTATTAATGTTCGTTTGTGCCGTGTAGCCATTATTCGCCGCTGAAACGGTAAAAAGACCATTTTGAACATTTAAGTTACCTGTGCCTACTAATCCGTTAACGCTGGATGAAGTACCGCCGTTAGTAAGAGTTAACGTACCACCAACAAGATCAAGGATGCCTGCATTCGTCAAAGAGCCTACTGTTTGCGTGAAACCGCCGAGGTTAACGATCGTGCCTGCTAATGTGATTAATGATGACGTATTGCCCAATGCACCATCAGCGCCAACATTCAATGTGCCTGAATCTACGCTAGTAGTACCTTGATAATTATTCGCACCATTATTCAAGGTAATGGGGCCACCAGTGGCATCAATAGCTAAGTTACCTGTACCTGTGAGTTGCGCGCTTAGCCCTGTGTCAGTGGCTCCTGCTGACGTTAATGTGAGGGTTTGCCCGTCCAAAATTTGCGATACAGATAATTGTTCATAAATACTTAATCCCAGATTACTGACCAAAGAAAAACTGAAGGTATTTAAAGCAACATTATTACCCCCTTGGAAATAAGCGACATCTCTGCCTGGAGCAAGAGTCGCACCGCTAAGGTCCGTCAGGGTAAAATTAGCCAACTGGGCTGGAGTCAGTGAATTTTGGCTACTTACCAGATCCATTAATACCCCAGTATCGAGGTCTAACAGGTTGCCTGAGGTTAACAATTGTGGGTCAGCTTGAATGGTAGAATTACCCGTGGTACTTAATGTGTTCGTAGTAATAAGAGCGCCGGTGGTAAAACGCAGCGCCCCGCCACCAAAGTTTAAATTACCAATATTGTAATTACCGGCGGACATGGTAATCACACTGCCCGAGTTATCACTTAATGTTGCATTCTGTAATACGGCACTATTAATGGGTGTTAAATCCAAAATGGTATTCGAAATATTGGCGGTTCCAGCAAAGGCGTTACCTACGCCAGCACCCGCACTAAAACCTGTACCCGCATTATCAATATTAAGGATACCGTTACCTGTCAGTGCATTATTGAAGGTGCCAGCGTTGGTTAAATTCAAAACACCATTTAACTCAATAGCAGCACTACCTAACTGGTTGCCCGGCGAAAGAACACTGTAGTCACTCGCATTTAATGTGCTACCGAGTTCAACATTCCATGTACCCACAAAAGTATTAGCACCGGTTAAGGTTACGTTAGCACCATTTAATAACTCAGTATTACCAACCCCGCCAATCACAGCGCTGAAATCACCATTATAATCAGCGCCAAATACCAGTTGATTTGTACCAATGCCTGACAAATTAATGGTGCCGGAAGTGACATTATTAGTATCACTCAAGATTAGCTGAGAGGCAGTATCCAAGTTAATCGCAGAGAAATTTTGTAATGACGTGGTGGGAGCCAATGCAATAACAGAATTAATTAAACTCAGCGTGTTAATTCCCGTGCCTGCATTCAGTAACCCCAGTTCTATTGGACTCACGAGGCTTGAATTATAAATATTGAAAAGATCATTGTCTGTCCCGGTTTGAATATCCGCAACGGTAGCGCCTTGATAAATATTAACGGTATTAATACCATTACCTAAATCAATCACATCATTGCTTACTGAACCCGTGTTAAGCGTTAACACATCATTACCCGCGCCACTGGTGAGGGCTGCTAATGTTCCATTATTGGTAATGGTGTTACCGATTCCCCCCATTGCAACGCTACCACTGACAAGGCCATTATTGGTTAAGGTTTGCGCTAGAGCGCCATTATCGTAACTGATGGCAGTGATTCCAATAAGAGAGGTATTAGGGCCGACAATTACGCTTTCCGAACCAGCAAGCGTGCCTGTGGTGGAGATACCTTTACTGCCACCCGCGATTGAATCAATGGTGAGATAAAAATTGGTTAAATCCAGTGCTGCGGTTGTGCGAAAACCAATACTGGCAGGATCCGTAAGATTGATGATGTTGGTTCCGGCGTTAAAATTATAACCCCCCGCCCCCCCCGCGAACGTGAACACAGGGCCAGCACCGTTGTTATTAATCGTGGTATTGCTGAGATTTACTGTCGCGGCACCACTCGCTTTAACAATCGCTTGTCCTGTGCCATTGATATTAAAGGTTGTTCCGTCAATAGAATGGGTTCGAGCACCTGTAGTGGAAGAGAAATTAATGCCGTTAGCGGCATTGGTGGTCGCAATAGTACCGCCGGTTAGATTGAGGATGGTATTGGCATCACTGAGCGTAATACCGTTGCCCGCGATAGCATTAATAATACCCCCCGTGCCAATCACATTCATGGTTTTACCAGCGGCCAGTGTTGACGTGAGGGTGATGCCCGAAATATTACTGGTGATCGTGCCCGCATTGGTGATATTCACGGTGCCCGCAGAAGCATTATCCGTCACGTTGATGCCCGTGGCTTTGACAATATTGCCCGCACTGTCATTCATAACCACAACATTGCCCGCTGAGCCTGTTGCGGTTTCACTGACATTAATCCCAGTACCTGCGCTAGGGGCACCAACACCAGTACCATCCGAAGAAATCAGTCCATTAGAACGGATATAGATATTACCCGTTCCACCCGCACCCGTTTTGCTGACATAAATACCGTTGTTGCTAGCGCCTGAGGCGACAATAAGACTGGATCCCGCCCCTAGGTTATAAATCACATCACCCGGAGAGGTAGGGCCATTATCAATCTTGGAACCGACAGTGCTGGATGCATTACTGATCACATCCCCCGCCAGATTATTCATAATAAGAGTAGCACCGGTACCAAATGTCCCTGCTCCAGTATTATAAGAGCCTATCTGCACACCGTTATTAGCCACCCCTAATGGGTTTTGCGCAGAAAATGCCATATTAACAATGGCACCATCATCAATCTGGTAACTGTAGGTTTTTCCTGTTCCTCCTTTGTCAGCAGGTCCATTAGTAAAAACACGGCCTGTGGCTGTTACGTTGGAAGTCCCATAAAAATGCATCAAACTATTAGCCGCATTACCCATACCCCAAAATATGGCTGGATATCCACCACTACCCAACCCAGCAACAGTACTTGTGCCGGTGAATTCCACCGTAGTCGCTAAAGCCAACTGGATAAAAGCAGCATAAGTGATACTTCCATTAAAATTAACCAGTCGCAACACACTGTTATTATTGGCAGGCAAAGATGTCCCACTATCATCACCAAGAGAAACTATTTTGCCATTTGGTATAGTTCCAAAATTATCAAGACTCACTGTAACGGCTGTTGTGGTATTAGTGACCGAGTAAAATATAGGACCGCCATTATTGGAGCTAATATTACCAAAATTTTGAAAAGTCAGATTGCCAGAATCCGTTGCCGCACCAGTGAATGCCTCAGCTGCATTAAAGGTAAAATTATTTCCCCCACCATCAATAACCAGGTTATGTCGATTATTAGTATTATTTAACAAAACAGGAATAGATGAAGGAATGACCAAGGGAGCGGTGATAAGTACTGTCGTTGGCGCATTTGTCGCACTATTATTGATTGCATTCGTTAATGCCAAAACGGTACCTACCTCAACGCAATTCGGATCTGCCGAGCATTGAATCGCTGTGATGGCATAGGCGTTTTGATAGATGGCCAGAGAGGAAAAAAGTGATAACGCGATAGCGCTATTTCTGAATAAGTTATTAGATTGAGTCCTTTTTTTATTACTTTGATGAGAGCAACTACTGTGGTTGGCTGTTTTCTGTTGACTCTTGGTAAGCTCACTGACAACAACCCAAACCTGTAATGCTGCACTCCATATGACTCTGTAGGACTTATTCATGTTTAATCCCTCTACTGATATTCTGGCAACCCATTGTTTTTAAAAAAATCACCATGTGGCATTAAAACGAGGCATAACGCAAATAAAAGAAAATCTCTATTAAAGCGTAGACTCTTTTTTTTATATTTCAACCAAGAGGAGAGATGCTGAATATTAAATTAACGCTATGTTTTTAATGAATAACGAGCTGGTCAGATAGACTTGTTCATTAAGCGTATCCTGCAGAAAATCGTAAAGGTTCGCCATAGTCGCTTGGGGAAGCCACAGCGTTTCTTGTTCAAAACGGTACTCAACGGGCACTTTTCCATCGCCGCATGAGTCTGCTTCGTGCATTGTGTCGCCCGCGTATACTGCTACCACGCAACAGGAAAATATCAGAACGCAAAAGGATTCGCGCCATGTCAGTTACCACATTCCGCATCACAAGCCTGGCCATCTTTGCTCTGCCATGGTTGCTCAGCGGCTGCGTTTACCATGATTACCCCACCCCGCAGATTGAGGGCACGTTGACTAACGCTGGAAAGCCACTGGCCGGGGTAGCGGTTTCGTTAACTGAATTCGACCGCCAAATCGCCACGGCACAAACCGACAGCAACGGGCATTTTTCAATGGCACCAAAGGGTAATTGGCATGTGTTTATTCCCGTAGGGCCACAAGACCGCCTGAGTCACTGGTCGCTGACAACAACTGACCATCAGGGACAAGAAATTAGCATTTACACCAGTCAGCGCCTTGGCGGGGTTTTCTCGGGCTATTCAAGAAACGACCGAGTGAAACTGAACTGCGAACTATCACCAGCAGGCGAGAAGAGTCGAAGCCAGGAAAGCACTCTATTCTGCGAACCCATTCCCGTTAACGACCCGTAATTACCAGGTGATGCGGTTGCTTAGGAACAGCCGAGATGCGGGTGAAATCTAAATAACTACGCGTAATAGTGCGACAGGTGGGAGTGAGGCAAGTTAGTCGACCTTGGCGCGCATGGACGCGCGATACAAGCCCCCAGGGAGAGGTTTACTGCGTGCCGGCGTTCCTGATCACTCCCAGCTACCAAAAAGATCAAGTGTAGCGGTATTAGGAACATCTATTTAGGGGGATGGTATCCCGATCTTTCGGTGGAAATATCGTAATGATTTTTTTATTGAGATTTTTTGATTTAACGGGGGCGGTGAATATTTGGCGGAGATCACAGGAGTCGCATTTGATCGCTAGTGCTATTGAATTTACTTAATTTTATCGTGTTGGATTTTGGTTGGTGCCCCCTATAATGCCCCCAAAAAATTTTGCTTGTGGAAACTGGGGGCATTGAAGCTATTTTTTGGTATCGGTTTTCCACCGCAGTAAACCGGCGATATCCTTTTCCCCCTCAACTTCTTTTAAGCGGCGTTGCTGCTCAGCAAACTGGACGTATTCAGCCTGCGCTTTTTCATCTGCCGTTTTCTTACTTACCGTGCCTGTTCCTTGTAGAACCTCGCGGTCATTAAATTGCAGGAACTGATCCAGCTTTTCCTGCCAGTCACGCAGGAACACCTGCTGGCGACGCCTGGCCTGATCTTCGGCAAAATCCAGCCACATGTTGACCACGCGGTTAAGTTCGCTGACTTCGTCTTGATTGAGGTAGTTTTTCGCCACCGTCACATCGCTTTTACGCACCTCTTCACCTTTATAGCTACTCAAGCCCATATGGGGCTGGCTGGCATCAGCACGTTGGTGGATCAGTTCGGCAGCAGTATGACCGGTACAGGCAAAATGCAGTTTGTTCTGGATGGTTTGAAAAAACAGCGTTGTTTCTTTGAGTGAAGGTTGGTAGTCGGCGGCTAACGCAAAAATCTCCCGAACCCGCAAATAAACCCGCCGCTCGCTGGCACGAATATCGCGGATGCGTTCCAACATCTCGTCAAAATAGTCAGGCACGGCAGAGGAACCCACGGGCGGATTTTTCAGCCGCTCATCGTCCATCACAAAACCTTTGATCAGGTATTCCTGGAGCGTTTGGGTTGCCCACTGGCGGAATTGGGTACCTCTAGGTGAACGAACGCGGTAGCCAACAGCAAGAATGACGGGCAGGCTGTAGTGAAGCATATTACGATTTACCTGACGGCTCCCTTCCTGTTGAACTTGTAAGTAAGACTTACAGGTTGCGTTTTGCTCAAGTTCACCTTCGTAGATCGCTTTAATGTGTTGTGTGATGGCTTGGGGAGTGACCTGGTAAAGGTTCGCAATAGTCGCTTGAGGTAGCCATAGTGTTTCTTGTTCAAAGCGGCATTCAACGCGTACTTCACCGTCATCGCTGGCGAACATAACAAATTCACCTGCAGGGGATTGGGTTAAGTGTTTATCTGTCATGCCGCCCTCCGCTTTGATCCGACTTACAATGCTGTATCCGCGTAGTATGCCAGAGATCCACGTTGAAGCTCATTGCGTGCCTGGATAAGAGTACACATTTTTATCATCGGTTGCGCATGGCAGCAGTAGTGCAAAGCGGACGTTGGTGGGAGCTTTACACTATATTTGGGAGCGATGGGAAACATAAATACAGAATATCGATGCGGACTCGGAATAAACCAATAAGGCCTATGTTATTTAAAGATATTATTTTTCGATAATTCAAGGGGCCACCAATAGGGCACCCGGATGGTTTGGCATCAAAAAGGGAATAGGTTCGATACTGTTTTCTCCTGTCAGAGTATTAAATGTGGTTCAGGGTGGTTCCAAAACACGGCCCCATATCAAGCATCAGTTATCTTCCGGCGCGTATCCATCATCCGATTAGCGCCTTGGCTTTAGCTCTAATCTCTGCCAGTTCAGCAGGCGTCACTGTGCCTTTTTTAGTTATCTTCCTCGCTCTCCAGTCAACACAGGTCACTTGGTCAGCAAGGGCTACGCTTTCGCGGCTGCCCGATAATTCTACCTCAAAGGGGTAACCTTTAACCTTCGTGGTGCAGGGAACACAAAGCAGCAGGCCAACGGGATTATTATAGGAAAAAGGGCTAAGCACAACGGCTGGGCGGTAACCTCCCTGTTCGTGGCCTTCTACTGGATCAAAATCAATCCAGATCAGATCCCCGCAAGTGGGAACAAAGCGTGAAACCATTTAGAGTAATTCCTTTCCAACGGGTACACCGAAAGTTACCTTTTCGTGAAGGTTCTCTGGTGTGATGCCGGATAACAGCGACTCGAGGGAATATTCTTGCGTTTTTACCGGGATCAAAACGATCTGCCCCTCCTCGTTTATTTTCAAATCAAGTTTGTCTTCAACATGCAATGCTGCCGCTTGCATGATGCTGGCCGGTATCCTGATTGATGGGCTGTTACCCCATTTCTTTAACGTTACAGTAGCCATTTTCATTACCTCTCTTAAGCAAGTATATACACTGTATAGGATACACAATGTATCTACAACTGTAATAATTAATACATCAGGAGTTTCTGAACTGCCGAGAGTACGGTTGGGGATGTCAGTGGGTTTGGATATGCGGTTAATGTTTGGCGAAAATATCGTTCATCTGTAAGCGTGGCTAGTACCACACCTTCCGTTTAATGCGATGAGATATCATGCTCTTGTCTTTCAAATTCACAGAAGATGAGAGGCAATATGGCAAAGAAGAACCCTTGAACTCCCGAGGTGTAGTGTGAATTATTCAACGCACAGCAACGCTCCGGGCTCAATCAATCTAAGTTCTGCAAACGACACAACATCACACGCAGTGCTTTTTTCAATGCCAAAAAACGATTGGCACTCGACAGCACACCACAAGATAAACGGCTGGAGCGTGCCATCAAGCCATTTGTCATTGGCAGAAAAAATTGGATGCTGTCAAACACGCGCAGCGGTTCGCGGTCGTATAGTCTTGTTGAAACGGCAAAAGCCAATGGGCTTGTTCCCTTTGACTACCTGATACAGGTGTTTACCCAACTGCTGACCCTTGCCGATGAGAGTGAACTGGCATCGCTACCAGTTAGCAATGGTACACATGCACTCTTAGCAACCTGCAGAAATAAAATCACCATTGAAGCTGACTGGGATCACGGAGTTGAATAAGACCAACGCAAACAACAGTAGAATGATCCCCCCCGTCATCATGACTACTCGTGCAACCTGCGGAAGATAAGCATTCAAGACGGCACTACTGGTATTAATAATGAAACGCTCCCGCAGATGGTGCACAAGTGTTGCCAAGATCATAATCGAGAGCGCGGTGCCCAACGCCATACTCATGGCGGAAATCACTCCCCAGGTAAATATGCCAACTGCATTGGCAAAAACCAGGATCATAATTGCACCACTACAAGGGCGTATACCGATGGCGGCAATTACCCAAAGAGTATGGCGCCAGTCACCCGTCAGTTCACTGACACTAGGTAAATGCCGATGTCCGCAATCGCACTGTCCATTGTGACTGTATCCTCGTGAGGCTATAGCAGAGGGTAATACGGATGATCCCTGTAATATACGGAATGCCGATGGTCTTTTCGTAGATGATCTATGCGACTGCATTCCGCTGGCACGGCATAAAAGTATCAGACCAAAACAGGCTATGAACACAGCGCTCCCTTTCTCTACCCAATAGCGACTAAGGCTAAGATCGCCCATTGAAAAATTGAGGGTAATCGCTAATATCAGAACGAATAGGATAGCCATCAAGCCTTGCAACAGGCTACCGAGTAGAGTAATCAAAAGACTACGCGGCAACTGTTGTCGATGAGTGGCCAGATAGGTAGTGATGACAAACTTACCGTGTCCTGGCCCAATCGAGTGAAGAAATCCATAGGCAAAACTACCCAATGCCAGCATCACTCCACCGCGGTATTGATGTTCCCGTTGTTGCAAAAGGTAAGTTATCAGAGAACGGTGCATGTAAATCTGCATATTGATGCAAAACTGCACGAAATCAGCCCAGTGATGAATAACTAAACACAACGATACAACGAGTAGTATTCCTACCATTCCGATGCCAATAGTGCTTTTCAGCGTTATGTTTACCGATTGTGTTCTCATGACTTGTCAAGTTTGCGTTATGTTATCTTGTAAAGCATAACCTGAACGACAGGATCTACAAGTTGCGCATAGGGCACCTTGGTTTTCTGCCACTTTTAGTGTCAGATACAGCATCTGGTGATCCTTCGGATTTGTGTAGGATTGGAGATGGGATTTCGTATTGAACCATGATCAACTTCTTTATTTTGATAGATGAATAGAGTTTTTGTAACAATCCCCTTTCTCATTCGGTACTATAGCGCAACATTTTTTTAAAGTGCGGTTGTTCGGGTGCTATCGCTTTTTTCACTTTCTCGCCGCCAGTCCCCCATTTATCTGGCGTTGCTGGCAATACTGATGTTGTTCGTGGCTCCAGTGATTTCGAAATCGCTGGATCACCAGCGTGCCAGTCAGCCTTGTTCGGCAGCGATCGCCAGCACACACAATAATATGCCTGATATGGCGGCCATGCATCACGCCATGCCAGGTATGGAGCATGAGCTCCATGCTTCTTTGGACAGTGCCTGCGCTGTCTCCCAGAGCATGTCCCACCACCTGGCTTCAAAGCCGGGCAGTTCACCGATGGAGGACATCGCCTGCGGCTATTGTCAGCTCCTCATTCACTTACCGCTGATTCAGACTGTTTTCATTCCTTTTATCTGGCTGATACGGCTTGTTTCACAGGCACCGTTTTTGCCTGTCATTGTTGCTCCGTTACTGTCCGCTTGTTACTCCGAATACCAGCCCCGAGCACCGCCTAGCCTGTTTTCACTGCATTAAGTTTTGCCGTTCAGCAAGACAATAATTTACCGATCGCGAAACAGAGCCGGATACAGGCTCACCGTTTTGCGACGCTCTATGTTGGCCATTCCATATGGTGGTCAGCGAGTGCCTGCTTGGGAAAGGCAGGCCGATAAAAACAGGCTTTAACCATGAAAAATACTCGATTCTCTTTATCACCGCTGGCAACGATGATGGCCTTGATGTTCACCTTACCCGCGTTTGTTCAGGCTGAAGACGGCCATGAAGGACATCAGAATAGCGCGGCTACCCCAGATGATGCATCGGTAATGGTGGTTACTGCACCAGCCATTTCTCCACTGACGATCGTGACTTCACCTAAAACACCGCGCCAGCCGGTTCCGGCCAGTGACGGGTCTGATTATCTGAAAACCATTCCGGGGTTTTCTCAAATCCGTAACGGCGGAACCAATGGCGATCCGGTTTTTCGCGGTATGTTCGGTTCGCGTTTGCGCCTTTTGACCAACGGCAGTGAAATGCTCGGAGCCTGTCCCGCGCGTATGGATGCACCGAGCTCCTATATTTCACCGGAAAGTTTTGATCTGCTGACGCTGACCAAGGGGCCACAAACGGTGCTTTGGGGGCCGGGTAACTCTGCAGGAACCGTGCATTTCGAACGTGAGCGACCTTCTTTTGAGAAAGCCGGTATTCAGGGGGATGCCAGCCTGCTCGGGGCATCAAATAATCGTTGGGATCAAAATGCGGATCTCAGTCTGGGGAATGAGCAAGGTTACCTGCGCCTGATCGGCAACAAATCACGTTCTGACGACTACAAGGATGGTAACAACCAGCGAGTTCCTTCTCAGTGGGATAAGTGGAACGCGGATATGGCACTGGGGTGGACGCCGGATAAAGACACCTGGCTGGAGCTGACCGCAGGGCAAGGCGATGGCGAAGCGCGTTATGCCGGGCGCAGTATGGATGGTTCGCAATTCAAACGCGAAAGCCTAGGGATGCGCTTTGAAAAGTCCAACATCGGGGACATGTTCGACAAATTTGAAGCCAGCACTTATTACAATTATGCCGACCATATCATGGACAATTTTTCGTTGAGATCACCCGGCAGTATGTTAATGGGCGGCATGGGTTCGTCCATGGGCGCCATGCACGACAGTTCATCAATGAGCATGGGGACGTCATCGGCTATGGACATGTCATCCTCAATGAACACGGCGAGCAGTTCGAGCATGAATATGAGCATGCCCATGGCTATGCAACTTGATCGCCGGACCGTCGGTGGCCGCATGATGGGAACTTGGCTGTGGAGCGATATCAAACTTGAAAGCGGCGCAGACATGCAACAGAACACGCACCGTAATAAAGAAAGCGATAGCTGGGTGAAAGATGCTCGCTTCCGTAATTATGGCGTTTTTAGTGAGTTGACCTGGACAGCCACCGATCAGGATAAAGTCGTTAGCGGTGCGCGTCTGGATCGTGTGTTGGTAGATAACTTTACCGACACCGGCCTTGCAGGACGTAACGATGTGTTACATGCCGGGTTTGCCCGCATAGAACACTCGCTGGCAGACATGCCACTGATGCTGTATGCCGGTGTGGGTTATACCGAGCGTTTCCCTGATTATTGGGAACTGTTCTCTCCAACCTATGGGCCTGGTGGCAATACCAGCTCCTTTAATAGTGTAAAAGCGGAGAAAACCACTCAGTTGGATATAGGTGCACAGTACAGCACCAAGAAACTGAACGGGTGGGTGTCCGCCTACGTTGGGCATGTTAACGACTTTATTCTGTTCCGTTATGATCCCAACAATGCGCGCGTTAGCGAAGCCGATAACGTTAATGCCCGTATTACGGGGGGAGAGACTGGCTTCAGTTATAAACTGACGGACAGTTGGAAAACCGAGACCAGCCTTGCTTATTCGTGGGCTGAAAATACCCGTGACAGCAGACCATTGCCACAAATCCCACCGCTGGAAGCCCGCCTAGGGCTGTCATGGGAAAAAGGGGACTGGAGCAGTGCCGGTTTGTTGCGTCTGGTCAGCAGCCAGAACCGGATCGCCGAGAATGAAGGAAATGTCGTTGGCAAGGATTTTGCCGCCAGCCCGGGTTTTGCGGTCTTTTCTGCGAATGCGGCGTACAAAGTCAATCAGTACGTCAAAGTCAGCACGGGTGTCGATAACCTGTTCAACAAGGATTACAGCGAACACCTGAACCTTGCTGGAAACAGCAGTTTCGGCTATTCCGCGAATACGTCTGTTAATGAACCGGGGCGCACCTTGTGGGCAAAAGTTAACGTGAAGTTCTAACCCTTGTGATCTCGCCTTGGCGGTCGCCGCCAAGGCGATCAATTTTTTTGATAATCAATGGGTTTTTAGTTTTGGATTGCTTCGAATATCGTTGATAGTCAGTCCTTCATATTCTCATGGGGATAATGCCTTGTTATTACGTCATATTTTATTTTTTAGCGTCTCGACTGCTCACTTAAAAAATGGTTCTAGCGCGACTAGTATGTTCAGTTCAACCTTAACACTAATAACTATATCATCATGAAAAACTGGAAAAAATTCGCTTTAAAACTTCATCGCTATCTTTCTTACCTTATGTTCATTCAGCTTTTTTTATGGATACTAGGTGGGGTTGTTTTCTCCGTTATTCCTTTTAATGAAATCACTAAAAGTGGGAACGTTTTGGTCAAGCCAACGGTGATACTCCCTACAGGCTGGCAAAAGCATCTATCAACCTTAGGCAGTGAAGATATAACTAACATCACAACTTTCGTCAGCGCCATTGGTCCTGCTTATCGACTTCAGCAAGCATCAGGAAATGTTCTCACCATGACCATTGATGGCCAATCTTTCCCGCAAGTAACAGAGGAACAGGTTTCACAATTTGCAAAAACACTGCACCAGGGGGAGGGGAAAATTCAGCGGATAAAGCGCCTTGATAGCACAGAATACCGCTTAGGTATTGTTGATGAGATGTACGGAAAGAAGGGGGTCTGGCAAGTCCAGTTCGATGATGACTATGGTACTCGCCTCTATTTCGATGGCAGGACGGGGGAATATTTATCGGCACGTAATAACTTCTGGGCTCTTTACGATTTTTTCTGGCGTTTGCATATAATGGATTACCGTGACGGTGAGAGCTTTAATGGCATTTTGTTGCGCATATCGGCCATCGTAGCGCTATTTTTTACACTTTCGGGGATGCTCCTGACCTTTCTTGCTATAAAACGCAATATCAAGGGGGTATTACGACGTTAATACAATCCAACATGTCTTCTTGATGGAAGACATGTTGGAAAGAAAGCCTCAGTCGACCAGTATGATCATCGAAACGCGTCAAATGCGCCTCTTAATACGGCGGTTCTTATACGCCACACCGTATCTTTTTGTTTACAATGTCATTTGGTGAATGGTTCAGGTTTTTTAAATATTCCATTTAAAATCAGTTGGATATGCATTCTCAGAATGCGTAAGCGTAAACCCAGCGCCGTGCGTAGTCATTAAGCCAGTACTGGTAACTTAGACGTCCATCTGTACAGACGGACATCTAAGTATGGGATCCCAATCCTGGCGAAAGATCCCCGTAAGAATTATTCGAATGACTTCAAGCTCCGTATGGTTGAACTGGCTTCCCGTCCCGGAGCTTGCGTTGCTCAGATTGCCCGTGAAAACGGCGTCAATGATAACGTTATCTTCAAATGGCTACGGCTTTGGCAGGATGAAGGCCGTATATCACGCCGCCTTCCGGCAACAGTCGAATCTTCATCATCACCGACTACCCTTCGTCTTCATGCCTAACTGGCGCTGGATGGCACGATAATCGTGTGCACAGTACTGGTCATAAATCTTGGCGTTGACAACCCAAGGCCCCGGATAAATTGTCACTGTCGAACTGGTAATTACATTTATAACGTTATAACATAACAAATAAAGCAAAAATTGATGCTTCTCAAACGTCTGGGGAGATTTATCTCAACCAGCAGACGTGACAGATGGGCTGGTTAAAATCTGTCAATAATATGGTAGGAGAACCGTAAGCGATGTCAGACGTTTCAGTAGAGATGAAAAAAGATAGCCGACTACCCGTTACCGTTTTATCTGGCTTCTTGGGAGCAGGAAAGACCACGCTGCTCAATCATATCTTAAATAACCGTGAAGGCAGGCGCATTGCAGTTATCGTTAACGATATGTCTGAAGTGAACATCGATGCGGCCTTGGTCAGAAATGGTGGTGCAGAACTTTCCCGGACAGAAGAAAAGCTTGTAGAGATGACCAACGGCTGCATCTGCTGCACGCTACGCGAAGATCTGTTACTGGAAGTGAACCGGATGGCCAAAGAGGGGCGTTTCGACCAGTTGGTGATCGAATCAACCGGGATTTCGGAACCTTTACCGATTGCTGAAACCTTTACCTTTGCCGGTGATGATGGAGAAAGTCTGTCGCAGGTTGCCAAACTGGACACCATGGTAACGGTTGTAGATGCCTGGAATTTTTTAAACGATTATGAATCTGAAGACAGTATTCAATCACGCGGTGAATCTTTAGGGGAAGAGGACGAACGCTGCGTTGTAGACCTGCTTATTGAGCAAATTGAGTTCTGTGACGTGCTTATCCTCAACAAAACCGATCTGATAGATCAGGCTCAGAAAGAGCGACTCGTCGCCATTATCCGCTCTCTTAATCCCGTGGCAAAAATCATCAACGCGCAATATAGCGTGGTTCCACTGGATCAGGTACTTAACACGGGTCTGTTTGATTTCGATAAGGCGGCACAGGCCCCCGGTTGGTTGAAAGAATTACGTGGTGAACATCTGCCTGAAACTGAGGAATACGGTATATCCAGCTTTGTATTCCGGGCTCGTCGTCCCTTTCACCCCACCCGATTCTGGCAGATCATGGAAAATGAGTTGGCCGGTGTCATCAGGTCAAAAGGATATTTCTGGCTCGCCAGCCGCCCGGAATATGCCGGTACATGGTCACAGGCAGGGGGTGTAGCACATCAGGGGCTTGGGGGAATGTGGTGGGTAAGCGTTCCGCAAGAGGAGTGGCCAACGGATACAGAATCCCGCAACTTTATCGCCTCCCATTGGGTTGATAACGTAGGAGATGCTCGTCAGGAGCTGGTTTTTATCGGGATGGAAATGAATGAAAACGTATTACGCATCCGACTTGATGCCGCGCTACTCACGGACCAGGAAATGGCGGAAGGGCCCGAGAAGTGGCGCACCTATCCAGACCCTATCGAGCCTTGGTATGAAGAGTGATATTACGTATCCAACTCAACCGGATATCAAAGGTATATACTTGAAATAATTCGCGTTGTTTGTAGGCGGCAAGCGCTGACCAGCAGGGTAAGTGACAAATCTGCTTGCAGCAGCCCCGCACTTTGTGGGCCAAGTAATGCAGCCAACACCCAAGCAACTTGAAGTATGAAGGATACATTATAATTAACTAATCAGGAGTAATTGATGACACCGAATATTATCCCTACCCACCTACTCGGCTTAGCAATATTACTGACTGGCATTCCATCATTTGCCAACGCCCATAGTCATGGAATACCGCTAACCGAAGTGGAACAAAAAGCCAGTGAAGGTATTTTTGAGGATAAAGAAGTAAAAGACAGAAAGCTGAGCGATTGGGATGGCGTTTGGCAGTCGTTAAATTCTTATTTACTAAATGGGGATTTAGATCCTGTTTTAGCTCAAAAAGCGAAAAAAGGCGATAAAACGCAGGAAGAGTACAAAGCTTATTATAAAGAGGGCTATGCGACAGATGTTGATATGATAGGCATCGAGAACAATGTCATTGATTTTCATAAGGGTGATGCCGTTAATTCATGTAAGTACGCATACTCAGGATTTAAAATATTGAATTACCCTTCTGGTAAAAAGGGCGTGCGTTATCTGTTTGAATGCCAAGACAGTCAGTCCAAAGCACCTAAATATGTTCAATTTAGCGACCATATTATCGGACCACGAAAATCTCAGCACTTTCATATTTATACTGGTGATAAGTCTCAGGATATTTTACTGAAAGAGATGAATAACTGGCCTACTTATTATCCATATTCCTTAAGTAAAGAACAAATTGTCCATGAAATGCTGGCCCATTAATTTACCCCTTGATCATTGAAAATGCTTGATTTTGTTCGCTACGAGGATCATGGCTTTTTGCCATGATGATATTTATCACCGCAGAACAGAAAATCGAACTCGAACGCCTACATGATTCCAGTAAGGATAAGCTCGTTTGTGATCGCATAAAAGCTGTCCCTCTTGCTTCTGAAGGCTGGAGTTCTGTGATGTTCAAGTTAATCGGGTATAATCCCTGCAATGATCGCGTATTTCCCTTTATAAGCGTTTGCTTTTGGAACTTAACCGGCAGCCAGATTTAATAGTGCCCTACCAGAGGGCACCCTTAGATAAAGTTACAGCCAATGCAATCTCACATGTACCGTTGGCTTATACCCGTTCCGGCAGCACGCCAGGGTAATGTTTGGCAATAATATCGTTCATCTTGTCCATCAACTCAGGCTTTCTAAATGTCAGATGCGCTGACCCCTTCATGAAATATTTGATTGTAAAATACTCATCTTCATAAACCTCCGCCCTCAGTCGGTGGGCACTGATATGATCATACAGCCGAGCGGTGACATCCCTCCGATTATCCGGTATCGCTTTGCCCTCCAACAGGAACAACATTCGTTCAAGATCCGCTAATTGGTCCCGCCGGTAACTGTGGTTCAGCGTAAACCCCCATTGGTTGTAACTTACCAAACCGTTGACGATCACTTTCTTGCCAAATTTGCAGGGATGGTTGCTTTTGTAATCCCAGGAGAGCGATTTGAAGACGTTGATCACCCCTCGCTCGAATACTTCATCTTTGTTCTGATGCAGGTGCTCAAAGGTACTGAGTATGCTGGCTTCGCTGATGGCAGGAATAGTATCCCCCTCTAGGTTTCTGTACCACTGGTCACGGGCTTGAGCGTCCATCAAACTCAGCATGCCGGAGCGCTTCATCAGATCCCGCCATATAACGCGATCAAGATTGCGGGTGATCACTTTCATGGCCGTTTCTGCTTTTTCCATAAGCCAGCAACCGCAGCGGAAGTCTTGTCGCATGGCCCAATCTCTTGCCACTCCACCGCCAATACTGCTGGTGATGGCCTAGATACTCTCAAGCTGGTGAATAAGGGCTTTGATCTGTTCCAGCGCGGCATTACGACCAGTAACGATACGTTCAATGCTGGTGGAACAGATAACTTCGGTATGGCCGGTTAACACTTCTGGTTCAGTGTGGGTGAATGCTGACATGATTTAGTTTCCTTTATTTAAGCAAAACGCCACCCAGTGGGTAGCGTTGATGCTTGTTTAGGGGGAATACGTTATGGCGGTTATTACGTTGACTGATTTGCCATGGACTGAAGGTTGAGAACCATGTTCAAGGCCTGTTCCACACAAGGCAACAGTTTGCTGGAGTCGGTCATCTTTTCATCGTTATCGAAGATGAGCGTTGAGTGACAATCAATATTGTCCTGCAACCAGTCAATGAGGATTTGTAGCCCTTCTGCAAGGGGTAATGAGCAAGGCGAAGTCACACTGGCGTATTCGGATCCACTGGTTTTCTGCAGCGAATAACCGTGGTTATTGACCGCCTTCATCAATTCAGCCAGCTCGATACTATCAACATCAACGGCTATCCTCCCCATGTTCAATCCCAGTACGAGGATACTGTCGGCTTCAATATTCAGGTCGATTTTCACGGATGTGTCACCTGTCGTTGATTTTTACCATTGGTGATATGGGTGATGGCCTTGTAACCCCGGCGTTTCATCAACCCCGTTGCCTGTCTGGCCCGGAGAATATCGATAGGCGTAATAAACGGTGATTGTTCGCGGATACTCCACTGGAACGGATGCTGCAGGATCGCCAACAACTTTTAAGCGAATTGCGCAGCATACCGGAATTTGAGCATTGCGTGGGGGCATATTGGTATCTTGAATATGGCCATCAAAAAGGCTATTACCTGCATGGCACGTTTTTCTTCCCTACCGAAGATCCTGACACCGGGCCGATACTGGCGAAACACATCGGTGAATACTGGCAAAACACGGTGACAAAAGGTGATGGCTGTTACCATGCAAATACCCGTGTGCAAACCGAGTATCAGTATCCTGGCTGCCTTTTCGTGCAACAAGGCGATAACGATATGCTTAAGCAGTTGGAATGGTGGTTGATATGCATGACCTATGTGGATCAATTCTTCCCATTGGCGTTGCCTGAAGGGCAACACGCATTCGACACACAGCCCTATGTCTATTATTTACGCTCACAGAGTGATTGGACGGAAACCTCTCTCTACGAAGCAGAAATGATGAACGAATGGGTCGATAAGATGCGCAAAAAAGCGTAACGCGTTACCGGGTGAACTGCGCCACTACGGCAAGGATGCTGGTGGAGATGTGGTGCAGTTCACAATAGATGTGGCAGATTTGTTTAATCAGGTCTACGAGCATTTTCAGCAGCATAAAGTACAAAAATTTTTGTTAGCAGTGCTTTTGCTTGTGGCTATGACAACAGTCACCCATCACAAACGCTACATTCTGAATACGTGACTTCAAAGTTCCTGCAATCCCTACCCTGTACCAACGTCTGGTAAGTGAGTGTTTAGCGGGAACGCTGCTGAATTGAGTTAAAAAACATATCCCAGAGATGCTCAGCCATTCCTTCATTGGTAAGCAGTGAATCCTGCGAGCCCCTAGAACCCAAAAAACCCATCATTGGACGGAAACCAAGAATTTGCCCATTATCAGCAACTCTCAGACTTTCATTACAACTATTGTGGCTCACGCCATTCTGACTGTAGCAAATATCACCCAATCCCATATTTCGACTGCCGCGCCAAATACCACACTGACCAACTTTGCTACCATTTATATAAACAGCACAATTGAAGGAATCAGCGTCACGTTGGTAAAAATCAACTTCTAACCCCGCATGGCGCTTTTTGAGTTCGGCCAATGAATTTTCGAAAAAACGGGCAACATATTCGAAACCCTCACGGCAGGCCCGATCTTTATCGAGATCGGTAAAACTCTTTGAAAGAGAAAGGTTGCTAGATCGCGGCGTAAATATAGTATTTGTCGCCTGAAGACCTGGGTGGATTGAAGCAGGAGAATGAACATTTACACTCTGCTGAGGCTTTTTCGTCTCCATTTCTGCAATGGCACGAGATACCGCATCAACAACCTGAACATAACCTTCATCGTGGCTGGCAAATTTAGTTATGGGCTTACCGTCGATTGTCGCCGCCATAATGCTACCAAATGGCAACCGATGCCAGGCGCAATCTCTTAATATCACCGGGATGACTACTGCCTCGCCCCGCTGATGACGCTCTAGCGCGTTAGCCATCTCAACCTGATAGCAGTAATCAGACGCGATGAAATCGCTACTGATCAGCAGCAGAATAATATCAGCCTCGGAAAAATACTGGTCAATCTGGTGTTCAAACTCCTGCCCTGGAACGATGCGGCGATCATGCCACGTGGTGATCTTTCCCATCCGCTTCAAGGGCGACAGATGTTTTTCAAGCTCATTGCGTAATGCTTCATCCGCATGGGAATAGGAGAAAACGAGAGTAGTCATAGATGCAAGAAACCCCGATAGATAAAAACGTAAATACCGTCATTTTACGCCATAAACGTGAAAGAGTAATCCCCGTTTACTGTAAGTGATTACCCCTGAAATCAACCTTTCATCTGCAAAGCGTTACAACATAGCCAAGCAGAAGCGTAATCTCCCCGTTTGTAACCAAGAGTCTAACCCTACTACTTGGCACCGGGTTCCAATGAATATGGTGATTCATCGCATTGGCTTTAACTTTGGTACGCCGAACACCGATACCGTCCAAAATTACTAGCTTCAATCTTACAACTGACGCTGTTCCAAGCTGGTATAAATCGTTTTGATTTCACTTTTTAAGCTCTCGCCACGGTACACCATCGACGTATCGTACCGTTGATACTTCTCCTCTCGCGCGGCGCTGAACCAGTTAAACGACCCGACACACAATAGCCCCTCGTCCCCTATAATAATTTTACTGTGAACACGATTGACCAGCTTCGTCGCGATGCCTATCTCGTTCAGTTTTTCCAGCGCAGCGTGAAGACGCTGCTGCTTCTCTTTGCGCTTTTCGTAATCGGCGTGTTCAGTATTGTAATTCTTGTCCGTAACCACGGTGATATCAATGCCGCGCGAGCGCGCTTGGATCATCGACGTCAGAAAGCCTGTTTGTTCCAGCTTTTGCCAGGTCAACCAAGGAGAGACGATGGTAATGTTCTTCCCAATAGTGCCGAAGGTCTGGTTCAGAAACGCATCATGCTGTGCTACACCGTGCAGTGTCGAGATTTGTGTCTGTGCCCCGCTTAAATCTTTACGTTCCTGATACTCAAAGTGCAATGCGTTGTTGTCTGAAGCAAACAGGTATTTTGCCAACAATCCTCGCGGCGAAGAGCCGGGTTGGATCTCAAACAGATCCATATCGCCGAAGACCAGTGTAAGCATCCGGTGGTCTCACCTTGCGTAAATAACCTTATTGGTTATTCTGTTCGTACTAATTAGGCGAAGGTGTTTTTTGCGAAGGGTAGCAGCTCGTCCAGTTGGCTATTTTTCCATGTCGGTATATGAGTAAGAACGAAGCTCAACCAGGTAAAGGGTTCTATACCATTGAGTTTGGCGGTTTGTAGCAGACTCATGATACCGGCCATGCGCTGCCCGGCCAGCAGTGAACCTGCAAAGAGCCAATTTTTTCTACCCAATGCCACAGGACGGATGCAGTTTTCAATATGGTTGTTGTCAATGGGGAGCGCGCCATCATCCAGATAACAGAGCAAGGCTGGCCAGCGTTTCAAGGCATGCAGGATAGCTTTGTGGATCCCCGAGTTACCAGGAACTTGATGTTGTTGTGCTAATAACAGGGCATGCAGCGTAGCCAGATGCGGTTTGGCATAACGGTTTCGCCATCGTTGCCGATTTTGGGTTGTTCGCGTTTTTATCAACCGCTCTAACTTGTACAACTCGCGGATGCCGTCCAGTACGCGTTTGGCCAGTGGGTGATGGTTAACTTTGTATTGCTCAAAGAACTTACGTCTGACGTGGGCAAGGCACCCGGCTTCTTTTATTGCGCCAGAAGCAAAGAGTGATTTATAGCCAGCATAGTCATCAACAACCAACGTACCGGTAAAACCGGTCAAAAAAGTCTGTGCATAGCCCCCATTGCGTCCAGGTTGGCAATCAAACATCACCATACGCTGCTCTGCCGCTGCCGGAGAAGCATACGCCCAGAGATAACCACGCTGTGTGGTGCCTTTTTTACCTGCCAGCAGGGTGAGTGGCGTTTCATCAGCGTGCAATACCTTCTGCTCACAGAGTAACGCATGCAACCGTTCGACAAGGGGTTTGAGTGCAACACCCACTTTACCCATCCAGTCAGACAATGTACTGATTGGTAGTGTTATTCCATCGCGAGCGAAGATTTGGCTTTGCCGATACAGCGGAAGATGGTCAACACATTTATTGATGGTGATATGTGCCAATAAACCGGGGGCAGCCTGACCTTTATCAATCACCTGCGCCGGTAACTCGGCACTGTGTACCGTCTGGCAGCACGGGCAACTGTATTGTGGACGCACCGTTTTTCTGACAATAAATTGTGCCGGAATATAATCCAGTGTCTCGTTGATTTCATCACGGAGAAAACGCAGTGGATCACCGCACTGTGGGCAGTTTGCGCTCTCCGGCTCTAGCCTGATTTCTTCACGTGGCAAGTGAGCGGCTAATGCCTGGCGCTTGGGTTTATTTACCGTAGCCAGTGGTGCTGCGGGCAAGGTTTTTTCCAGTTCAGCTTCCAGCGCACTAATATCAGTTTCACTGTCCTCATCCAACAGGCTGAGCTGAGCGGGTGAGAAGTTTTCTGCCTTGCGTCCAAACCGGGCTTGACGTGCCTGAGCCAGCAACTCAGCCAGACGAGTATTCTCACGCTGGAGTTTTATCACCAGCGTGCGTAATTGGTCATTAGTCAGGTCGGACGGCAATGTCATCATGGCAATCATATTACCACATTGATTAAATATCATCATTTAAATCAAATGATTATGTGGTTATTTTTATTGCCACTTCGTCAAAATTTGGCCTTCGATCTGTTGCCAGTCAATGCCTTTTATCAACCACGAAAATTGCTCGGTGGTCAGTGTCCAGGTGGTGTCACCTTCTCGAGGCCAGACAAAATGACCGCGATGTAATCGACGTACCGCCAACCAGACCCCGTGCTTATCCCAGCGCAACAACTTGATGCGAGTGCGTGCTTTATTACAGAAAATAAACGCGGCTTCACTTTGCCAGGTCTGACCGAGATGTTCGGCAACATATTGGGTTAACTTATCCACCCCACACCGCATATCTACGGGCTGGCGAGCAATCCAGACGTGTTCAGGGTATGCGCCCTTAAATCAGCATCTGTTTTTTAACCACTGGCTGCGCAACACTGCCTCTGCATTTATTTAATACAGAGGTGCCATCATGAAGTCTCAACAGCGTGCCGACTATTGGCGTGAACAAATTACTCTCTGGCAGGCATCCGGCCTTTCTGGTCAGATTTTTTGCCAGCAACATCAACTCACTTACCACCAGTTTGTTTACTGGCGGCAAAAATATCGCATGCCCGAAGATCCCCTTTCACCCGGGTTTGCCAAAGTCACCGCCACGGTACCGGTCAATTCTGCCGAGCTGACACTCTCATTGCCCAATGGGCTGGTGATCACTGGCCTCAATGACAGCAATGTCACTTTGCTGGGCGCTATTCTCAGGCAACTCTGATGCGTAACCATCACTTACGCCCCGCGCTGGCGATGCCGCACATTTATCTTTATCGCGCCCCCATCGATTTTCGTAAGCAGGTGAATGGTCTGGCGGCACTGATTGAACAGGAACTGGGCCATAATCCCTTTACCGGGGCACTGTATGCCTTTACCAACCGTCAGCGCAATAAAATCAAATGTCTGATGTGGGAGGATAATGGCTTTGTTCTCTATTATAAGGCACTGGCCGAGGAGAAGTTTAAGTGGCCCAGCCTGGCTGATGACCTGTTGCCGCTGACCGGTGAACAGATTAATTGGCTGCTGGATGGTTACGATATCCGTCTGCTCAATGGACATAAAAAACTGCATTATGACAGGGTAAATTAAGCCGTGAACGTGCATTATCCGGCTGTTTTTGTTATTATTTCCCTCATGAAAAAGCCTGCTCCCCCATCAAGCAAACAACCTGACAACCGCAGTTTATCTGCGGTTGAGTTGGTGGTGGAATTACGTCAACAGCTTCAGTCTAAAGATGAAGTCATCCAATCAAAAGATGACGCTATCCAGCATCTGGAACGTTATGTCGCGTTGCTGGAAGAACAACTCCGGCTCAAAAGAGCCCAACAGTTTGCTGCCAGCAGCGAGCGCAACGCCGACCAGATTTCTCTGTTCGATGAAGCAGAACTGGAAGTGGCGATTGAGGCTTTATCAGCACAACTGCCCGAGGAAGAGGCCACGCCGTCCTCGCCGAAAAAGACCACCCGGCAGCGAGGTTTTTCCGATAACTTACTGCGTGAGCGGGTGGAGTTGTGCCTGTCCGACGAAGAAAAAGCCGGGGCCAGTCGCACTTTCTTCAGCAAGGTCAAAGAAGAGTTGGCCTATATTCCCGCCCAAATGAAAGTTATCGAATACTGGCAGGAAAAAGCGGTATTTGAGCGCGATGGTAACGAGGTTATCGTCGCGGCTCAGCGCCCGGTTCATCCGCTGGGTAAGTGTTTTGCCACCGTCTCGTTGTTGGCCTATATCATCGTGGCCAAGTATGCCGATGGCTTGCCGCTGTACCGCCTGGAAAGTATCGTGGCCCGCAGTGGCCACTCGGTAGCCCGCACCAATATGGCTCACTGGATCATCCGACTAGCCGAGGTATTTCAACCGCTGCTTAACTTAATGCGTGAAGTGCAAAACAGCAGTCGCTATCTGCAAATGGATGAAACACGCATTCAAGTGCTGAAAGAAGACGGTAAAACGGCCCAATCGGACAAATGGATGTGGGTGGTACGTGGGGGACCACCGGATAAACCGTCGGTCTTGTTTGATTATGACCCGAGTCGTGCGGGGAGCGTTCCCGTGCGTCTGTTGCAGGACTTTACGGGTATTTTGCAAACCGATGGTTATGCCGGCTATGCCGAGGTATGTCGTGAAAACCAACTGGTGCGTATTGGTTGTTGGGATCATGCTCGGCGCAAATATGTTGAAGCGGGCAAGGCGGTACCCAAAGGGAAAAAAACATCAAACACTGCGCCCACCAAGGCCGATGTGGCATTAGGGTACATTGGCAAACTGTACGGGATAGAACGCGCCATTCAGGGGCTTGCCGAACAGGATAAGTATCAGGCTCGCCAGCAACACAGCGTGCCTTTGCTTGCCACCTTCAAAGTGTGGCTGGAGAAAAATGTTGGTTCAGTGATGAAAGGCTCACTGACACGCCGGGCGATGGAGTACACGCTCAACCATTGGGCATCGCTGATCGGCTACTGCGAACACGGTTATCTGAATATCAGCAATGTGTTGGCGGAGAATGCGATACGCCCGTTTGCGGTGGGCAGAAAAGCGTGGTTGTTTGCCGACAGTTCTCAAGGGGCCCGAGCCAGTGCCTGCTGTTATTCCCTGATTGAAACAGCGAAAGCCAACAATCTGGAGCCAGCGGCCTATATCCAACATGTGCTGGAACGCATTGGTGAAGCCGATACGGTGGAAAAGATAGAAGCACTGTTACCGTGGAATGTTGACCTGGCTCCTTTTTCAAAAAATGTGCCGCAATATGAATAGGACAAATACGTCGATTTAACGGCGGTTAC
>NZ_AYKS02000117.1 GCF_000496755.2 Serratia sp. DD3 | reverse complement strand
GGGGAGCTCATGCCAGGGTCATTACCAGTGATAGTAGTGAATCTGGTTCTTATACTGGTGGTAATGGTGGTAATGGTGGCGATACCTGTAATGGCTGTTCTGTGGGTAATGGAAGTGGTGGTGGTGGCGCTGCTGGCTTTGGTATTGTCGCTAACGGTAGCGGCATAAACCTAAGCGTTGAAGGTACCGCGCTGATTCGAGGAGGAAATGGTGGCAATGGTGGGTTTGCTCGCGCTGGTGCAGTCACTTCTGGCGGTGGTAGTGGGAATGGCGGTGAGGGGGGAATTGGCCTTTTCTTTACCAGCAATGGGACGCTTGATAACAGCGGTAGGATTGTCGGGGGCAATGGTGGCAATGCCGGTAATGCCTCAGACCTTGCCAACCGGGGTGCCAATGGTGCTGGTGGCGCGGGAGTCGCTGGCGCAAATTTATTTATTACTAATACAGGGACCATTACCGGCGGGAATGCCGGGAATCTGGCTTCACCGTTTAATACTGCTGCAGGTGCCGGGATCACCGGTTCGGATTTAACCATCATCAATATTGGTACGATTAATGCTGGTATTGACAGCCTCGGTACACGGGGAGATGCCATTGCCTTTACTGGTGGTAGCAATATCCTTGAATTGTATTCAGGCTTCTTGATTAACGGCAATGTCATCGCATTCAGTGCTGCGGATACCCTTCGCTTGGGGGGAACCGTCGATGATACGTTTGATGTCTCCACTGTTGGTACAGGGGCGCAATACCAGGGTTTCGGCAACTTTGAAAAAACCGGTAGTTCGACGTGGACGTTAAGCGGAACCACTACGGCTATCACTCCTTGGACTATTTATGATGGAATATTGGTTATTAATAGTGCTCAGGCACTTGGAGATGATGCGGGAACATTGACCATCCTAAATGGTGCCAGGCTTGCGGTGACTGCACCAATGACCATCTCACAAGATATGGTGTTGGGCAGTGGTGGTGGTGTAATAGATTTCGGACTCGCGGTAGGGGCACCTCTCGTCACTATTGCCGGGGCAATAAGTGGGACCTCTTTAACTAAATTGGGTGTAGGCGAACTGCAACTGACTGCGGCTAATACCTATACGGGAGGAACGACGATTACTGACGGCACCCTGAGGCTGAGTGGAGCTGGGGAGCTCAGCAGTAGCGGTACCATAGATATTGCCGCCGGGGCCACTTTTGCCATTGACCAGACCAGCGCCAATGGTGGTAATTACACCTTTGCCAACCCGTTAACTGGGTCCGGGTTGCTGTCAGTGGCGCTGCAAAACGGCAGCAATAGCTTTGATTTTACTGGTACCACCGGTTCCGTCTTTACCGGCACCTTAGCGCTGGGTAACAGCAGCTTTGATCTGTCGGGCAGCAATACCACCGCACTGAGCCAGGCTACGCTGGAGCTGGGCGCTGGCAACGTCACCACCATTGGTGTGGGCGATCAGGCAGTAGGCAATCTGACCTTCAATGGCGGTACCGCACGGTTCGCTAACTTACCTACCGGGCAGGTGACCACCGGGGCCTTGGCCCTGGATGCAGGTGCGGTACAGGTGGACCCTACCACGGCCGCTGACAGTTTGGGGAGCCTGCTGCAACAGGATGAAGGGGCACAAGAGCGGTTGGTGGCTGCCAGTAGTGTCACCGGCGTAGCTGCTAACTTGAGCTTGATTGATTTGAGTGGCGCGGCCCTGTCGACAGCCGCAGTGAATATCCTTCAGGGCGGCAATATTGTCGCCATCGGCGACTACGGCTACGCCTTGACCAACGATGTGACCGGGTTATTTATCAATGTGGTGTTGACCCAACTGGCGCTGCAAGACAATCAAACCCTGACCTTGTCGGGTGATAGCCTTACGCCAGCGGGTGCCAATAACATGACGGCGTTGCTCACCGGTTCAGGCAACCTGGCGATTGATGCTACCTCCCTGATTGAACTCAACAATAGCAGTAACGATTATACCGGCACTACCACCGTGGTCGGTGGCACCTTGCTGTTGGGCTCAGATAATGTGCTGGGCAACACGAGCCAACTGGCGATTAACACCGGTACCACCGCCGATATCAACGGCTTTACTCAGTCCGTGGGCAGCTTGGCGGGGGCAGGGCTGCTGGCAATCAGCGGCGGTAACCTGACGGTCACCGATGGCGGGCTGTTTAGCGGCGTGGTGTCAGGGACAACCGGCAGCTTGACCGCCGCAACCGGTACGCTGGTGCTGACCGGGGCCAACAGCTACAGCGGAGTTACTGCGGTTGACAGTGGCGCGACCTTGCAAATCGGCAATGGGGGCACAGACGGAAGCTATGCGGGCAATATCAGCAATGCGGGTTTGGTGCTGTTCGACCGAACTGATGCCGCGAGTTATGCCGGGGTTATCAGCGGTAACGGCAGCCTGACCCAGAGCGGCAGTGGTACCTTGACCCTGACCGGGGTGAACAGTTATAGCGGCGGTACCTCGGTGGCTAACGGCACCCTACGGCTGACGGGTTCTGGCGCGATCAATGCCAGCAGCGCGGTTGATATTGCCGCTGGAGCCACTTTTGCCATTGACCAGACCAGCACCAATGGCGGCAATTACAGCTTTGCCAACCCGTTAACCGGGGCCGGGGTGCTGTCGGTGGCGCTGCAAAATGGCAGCAATAGCTTTGATTTTACCGGCACCACCGGGTCCGACTTTACTGGCACCCTGGCGCTGGGCACCAGCAACTTTGATCTGTCGGGCACCAATACCGCGGCGCTGAGCCAGGCTACGCTGGAACTGGGCGCTGGCAACGTCACCACCATCGGGGTGGGTGATCAGGCGGTTGGTAGCCTGACCTTCAATGGCGGTACCGCACGTTTCGCCAACTTACCCACCGGGCAGGTGACCACCGGGGCCTTGGCTCTCGATGCGGGAACGGTACAGGTTGACTCTAATGGGGTTGCAGACAGTACCGGTAACCTGTTGCAACAGGATGATGGTGTTCTACAACAACTGGTAACGGCCACTAATGTTACGGGGGCAGCCAACAACCTGAGTTTGACTGACCTCACTGGCACGGCGCTGTCTACGGCGGCGGTCAATATCCTTCAGGGCGGCAATACGGTAGCCATCGGTGACTACGGCTATGCATTGGCCAGTGACACCAGCGGGCTATTTATCAATGTGGGGCTGACCCAACTGGCGCTGCAAGACAATCAAACCCTGACCTTGTCGGGTGACAGCCTCACCCCCACCGGTGCCAATAATATGACGGCGCTGCTCACCGGTTCAGGCAACCTGGCGATTGAGGCCACCACCTTAATCGAGTTGATTAACAGCAGTAACAATTATACCGGCACTACCACCGTGACCGGGGGCACCTTGCTGTTGGGCTCAGATAATGCGCTGGGCAACACCCGCCAACTGGCGATTAACGCCAACACCACCGCTGATATCAACGGCTTTACCCAGACCGTGGGCAGCTTGGCAGGGGCAGGGCTCTTGGCAATCAGCGGCGGTAACCTGACGGTTACCGATGGCGGGCTGTTTAGCGGTGTGGTGTCGGGGACTACCGGCACCTTGACTGCCTCAAACGGCACGCTGGTGCTGACCGGGGCCAACAGCTACAGCGGTGTCACTGCGGTTGACAGTGGCGCGACCTTGCAAATCGGCAATGG
>NZ_AYKS02000116.1 GCF_000496755.2 Serratia sp. DD3 | reverse complement strand
CTGGTGACCTTGTGCTCACCGGTCAGGGCGTCAATGTACTGCGTCTCCCCCAAACGGTCATGCAGACGGGTAACGAACATGTTGTTGGCTGCCGCCAGGTTGGCATTGTAAGCCCCCGCTTCCGGGCGGATATCCGAGTGATTATCCTCCCCCGACTTGCTGGTCAGGTACCAGTTACCTGCGGTGCCCGCTTGACTGCCACGGCCCAGGGTATAGTCATACGCCCCGGCAACAATACGCCCGTTTTGTACAAACTCGCCGTTGGACTCACCACCGACGCGCACTACTTCAATCCCTTCCAGCGTCTGGGCTCCGATCCCACCAGCATTGTTGATTTGCACCCGGGTGCTGCCCGAGGTATTGCCCGCCACCACCAGTTTATCGGTCAGTGAGCTGTCATCCCCCAGTTGGGTGTTCATCACCAGCAGGCCATTGTTGCCCACGTAGTTACCGTCCACCGTCAGGGTTTTGAAGTTATTGGCCGTTGGGGCGACAAAGGTCACCGTGCCGCCATGAGTGAGGTCATTAACCAAAGAATCTGCGGTCATGGTCCACTGGCTGCTGCTGTCAATGCTGACATCCGTCGGGTCAATCCAACCGGTCAGGCTGGCACCGTTAATCAGGCTCAGTTGCGTGCCACTTTGGCCAATTACATTACTGGTCAGTTGCGCCCCACCAGTGCTGCCATCCAGAATCAGGCTGCCGGCTTGCAGCTCGGTATTACCCGCCCAAGCGGTATTACCGCTCAGGGTCAAGTTACCCGCCCCTTCTTTGATCAAGGTACCGTTGCCAGTTATCGCCCCGGCATACTGGCTGCTATCCGCGGTACTGGCATTAAGCACCGTCAAGTTGGCTCCGCTCAGCTGAACCTCACCGCCCTTGCCGCTCAAACGGTTAAACTGCTGGTCGTTGCCATTGAGGTTGACGATACCGCCGTTAACAATCACTTCACTGCTGGCTTTGATACTGTCGGCAATATCCAGTTGCAGCGTGCCGCTCTCAACCGTAGTGGACCCGGTGTAGCCGTTCACAGCGGACAATACCATCCGACCGATACCGTCTTTCATCAGGCTCTTGCCATCCCAGCCGCTGGCAAAACCACCGTTAGGCACCGTCTGGTCGTCCAGCGCAATATCGACATTAAAACCAGTGCTATCATTCAGGGTAAAGTTACCGCTACCGTGTTGCTGCTCCCCTTCGTTCCACGCCAGGCGGAAGCCCAGGGTATAATCAAGGCTGTCCTCGCTTAGGTGACCATCGTGCAGCAGATAATCCAGGCTATAAGGGTCCAGCGGATTGTTGATAAAGTCCCCGGTGATACCACCAGTGGTGTGTAGCAGTATATAGTCCTGGCCTATCACCCCGCTCGCCTTGGTCGGATCCTCGCTGTCAGCAAAGCCATTCACAATCAACCTGCCGTCAAGATTGGCGCTTTGTGCGGTGATATCCGGTGACGCGCCCAATATCGCATACAAGTTCGAGTCATTCTGTTGGGTAAACGTACCGCCCACCTGCAGCTTGGAGCCGCTGGCACCAATCATAGAGGTAGCGCCTGATTGGGTGGTGTAATCCCCAGTAATGGTAAACAAACCATTTTGTGCCAGAGACAATGTTCCCTGCTGTACATTGATGCTGCCCTGTGTAGAGCCAGCGCCTGATAGGGTTACCAGGCCATTACCGATTTTATTCAACGCCCCGTTCCCGGTGACAACACCCGCAAAGGTGCTCTCCTGACCATCAACATTATTTAATGTGATGGTACTGTTACCGGTTAACAAGGTTGCGCCACTGGCACCGGACAATTGCCGAAACTGCTGGTCGGTATTAAGTGTATCCACAATGGCATTGTTATTAAGTTGTACCGATGAAGCATTGACAAAGGTATTGGCCTGGCTCAGGCTTAATGTTCCGCCATCTACCCGCAGTTGCCCCAGAAAGCCGCTATTATCGGCATTGATATTCAGCGTACCGGCACCCGTTTTGACCAGCGTTGCGCTCTCTGCGCCACTAAAGCCACTAGTGGTACCGATGTTATAACCATTTGAATCGACAGTGGCTCCGCCGTTACCCACCTGAATGGTGCCGACATTTTGAATAAACAGATCATTGTCTGATAATGCCTGCAGGGTTCCACCATTAAACGTCACCAGTGCAGTACCTTGATAACCACTTAACTGATTGGTTGCCAAAACGCCGCCATTCAAATTCAGCGTTCCAGTTGAACCAGCGAATGACCCGACCCATACCTCTGTTCCGTTATTAATTTTACCGCTGTTAAGGGTTAAGGTTCCGTTCCCATTGTAGCCAACGTACAGGCCGCCCTGTGTTGTCACCGTTCCACCATTAACGATAACAGTTCCTATCCCACTAGCACTTTGGCCTATATTCAATGCTGAAGCGCTATTAACTTCACCCCCGTTAACCGTAAGAGAGCCGGTACCTCCATAACCAATACCCAAGGACCTTCCGGTATTTAATTTCCCATTATTTAGGACAACATTTCCGGATGAACCCGCAATGACGCCAACCCAGCTCGTGCCATTACTATTAAGCAAGCCCCCATTAATAACAACGTTTCCTATGCCGTCATAACCGATATACAGACTCTGATCCGTTGTCATGGTACTGTTATCATTCAGCGTCACCTGACCGACACTATTCGCCCCCGCAGCCCAAACAATACCGGACTTACTGTAAAACCAGCTATTGCCATTGAGTACTGCACTTCCCGTCCCTTGGGCCACCAGGTTGTTGCGCCAGACCTCACCACCGAAAAATGCCCAGTCTGAACTAATCTGGCCATCATTATTCATCTCCAGTGTTCCGGTTCCCGCACGCCCAACGACAAAGTTATTCCCTGCTGCTGTTGTGAGCTTGCCACCATTGATGAACACGTACCCCACAGAACCAGCAAGATCAGCAATTTTCATTTCCCAACCAGCGTTCACCAGGCCGCCGTTAAGGATAAAGGTGCCGGTACCGGATTCACCCACTAAAATTTCCGTACCGACATTTAGCACCCCATTATTCATAATAACAGTGCCACTCTCTCCAGCCGCCTTACCGATATAAAAAAGATAGGCAGCGGCATTACCACCATCAATAATGGCCGTTCCACCATTACTGACAGAGGGACTATCTCCACCTCCTGGTACAATGCTTCCATCCCAGTTACTGCCTACAGCCCAGTTACCTTGGCCGGGGTTAATCCAGGTTGCTGCCTGAGCGCCAGAGGTCAGTGATGAGCCACCTAAAACAATTAATGAAGAGCAAAGAACAGAGAGCGAGGCGTATCGACAGTGGGCCATTGCTCGCGCAATAGGAGAAAGCGACAGTGGATGCGTCGAACCATAAGGTATATTTTTAATTGAAGGGTATATTGAGTTAACCCCTTCAATAAATTGTGATTTTTTAAGATGGAACATTTTATTTATCATATTGAAAGTTATCCTGACTATCATTAAATACCATCAGTTTTTTATTCTGCAGATTGTGCAGATAAAAAACTGGCTGTTATATTCTTTATTTTTCAAAGCATTTGGATGTTCATGGTCGTGGAGATGAACCACAAACCTATTTTCTATGCTTCTGAACCATGAGAAGGCTGAACCCTAGGAATCTGTAGATGCACCATTTAAGCATTGGTGACATTTCATCACGCAACGCGAAAATTTAGAACATGGCTGGCTGCTATCCTTGCACTTTGAAGTCTCTGCTTATTGTTGTAGTTCGGTGGTTATTTTAACTGTAAAACGACTTAAATTAACGTGTGAAAAAAAATCAATAATTAATTTGATAAATACTACCCTTTAAAAAAATCACTGTTTACTAATCAGTTAGCGTTGCAGGATAAAGCCTTAGCCATCCCCTCATATGAGCAAGGCATGGCAAGGCTTCTGAGGTATGATCTCCGTTCTTGACCAGCTAATAGCGAGCAGACAGCCTCCATGCTTAACCACGAAATAATTCTTAACCACATTGATGACATATTCGGACAGGACATGCATGCCAAGCGTGTCTTGTCGCTCGCCAATGCAACCCACGGGGTTATTGAGTCGGGGTCATTGGCCATCCATGCCATTGGCAATGGCCTCTCTTTGGCCAGCGGCCTTGAGCGAAAGCACGCCGTCAAGCAGGTGGATAGAC
>NZ_AYKS02000115.1 GCF_000496755.2 Serratia sp. DD3 | reverse complement strand
CACCCGCCGCTGTCGCCGCTGCCAGGTTGGGGGCTGAAGTGGATTTTATTGGCCGTGTTGGTGACGATGCCACTGGGCAAACGCTATTGGCGGAACTGAACGGTTATGGGGTTAATGTTAGTCATGTTCGCCGCTATCCACAGGCGCGTTCATCACAATCGGCTATTCTGGTGGATGCTCAGGGTGAGCGCATTATTATCAACCACCCAAGCCCCGATTTGCCTGAAGATGCCAGTTGGTTGAATGAAATCGACTTTAGCCAATATGATGTGGTATTAGCTGATGTACGCTGGCACCAAGGTGCTTTGACGGCCTTCACCCTGGCGCGGCGTGCGGGTGTCACTACTCTGTTGGATGCAGATGTCACACCGCAAGATATCCATCCACTGGTCGCTTTGGCTGATCATGCGGCGTTTTCTGAACCCGGTTTACTGCGTATGACCCAGGAAACCGATATTGAGCGTGCTCTGCGCTTGGCTAAAAATGACAAAAATGGACACATTTATGTCACTCAAGGTAAACATGGCTGCTTCTGGCTAGAAAACGACCAGATAAAACATCAGCCAGGCTTTAAGGTGGATGTGGTGGATACCACCGGTGCTGGGGATGTTTTTCATGGCGCATTAGCCGTTGCTCTAGGCTCACAACCCAATATCGCTCAGGCAGTGCGTTACGCTAATGCAGTAGCTGCGCTGAAGTGTACTCGCCCTGGTGGCCGTGCAGGGATCCCCAATTGTGAACAAATAGATTCTTTCTTGGCCAGTTTTGTATAAAATGTTCAATCAAGGGCATCATTAAGAGAACAGTTTATGAATCTGACCGAGCTTACCGGTAATCCGCGTCACGACCAACTGATTCAGTTAATCGCCAAGCGCGGCTATATGAACATCGACGAACTGGCACAATTACTGGAGGTTTCAACGCAGACGGTAAGGCGTGATATTCGTAAACTGAGCGAACAAGGGTTAATCACTCGCCACCATGGAGGCGCTGGCCGTGCCTCCAGTGTAGTGAATACTGCCTTTGAACAACGAGAACTCTCTTACACCGAAGAAAAAAACGCCATTGCCCGATCTATCGCTGACTATATTCCTGATGGTTCGACGGTGTTTATCACCATTGGCACCACGGTTGAACATATCGCACGGGCGTTGATGAATCATCGGCATTTGCGCATTATTACCAACAGCCTGCGGGTGGCGCATATTCTGTATAAAAATACCGAATTCGAAGTGATGGTGCCGGGGGGTACATTGCGCCCCAATAATGGCGGGATTATTGGCCCCAGCGCGGTCAGTTTTGTGGAAGGTTTTCGTTCCGATTACCTGATCACCAGCGTAGGTGCCATAGAAGCCAACGGTGACTTGCTGGAGTTTGACGTCAATGAGTCAAGTGTGGCGAAAGCAATGATGACCCACTCCCGCCATATTCTGCTGGCGGCCGACCATACCAAATTTCACGCATCCGCCGCCGTAGAGATCGGCAATACCCGCCAGGTCACCGCATTATTTACCGATATCACTCCCCCGCCGGCTCTCCGGTCATTACTACAACAACAACAAGTGGAACTGGTGGTTAACCCCTCCAACAACGAACTACCGACATTGTGACCTACAGGGGAAATCAGCTGATTCCCCTGCTAGCACGACAACATATTGGCTCCATTCTATCCCTACTGAATCATTTGAACCGGTGGTATGGCAAACATGATGACTCGCTAGAGTCAGCAATCGTCTCACCTATCATTCACCTGACATTTACCAATAACTGACCAATGACACGAATTGCTAAACGACACCCCGGGTTGGCGATTTATATTATTAATCACTATGGTTACTATACCGGACGAAATTAATAGGGTCTTAAACTATGGAAAGCTCGTTTACGCCTATTGAGCAAATGCTCAATTATCGTGCAAAAAGCCAAAAGGATTACCCCTATCGGGAGATTCTGCTAACCCGTCTCTGCATGCATATGCAAAGTAAGCTGCTGGAGCATCGTAACAAGATGCTCAAAGCGCAAGGGATCAATGAAACCCTGTTTATGGCACTCATCACGTTGGATTCGCAGGAAAGCCGTTGCATTCAGCCTTCAGAGCTCAGTTCCGCTTTAGGTTCATCGCGCACCAACGCCACGCGCATTGCCGATGAGCTAGAAAAACATGGCTGGATTGAGCGCCGGGAAAGTGGCCATGATCGCCGCTGCCTGTATCTGCACCTGACCCAGGCGGGGGAAGCCTTCCTTAAGCAATTACTTCCACCACAACATCAATGTCTGCATTTCCTGTGGTCCACACTCAGCCACGAGGAACAGCAGCAGCTCGAAATATTGACGCGCAAATTGTTGCATCGTCTTGATCAGATGGATGTTTCAGAATCGGTATCCCCCTAGTTGCTGTCTAGGTAATCTTTTATGTTATCCCCTTTGAATTAGCTGTCAGCCCGCATAGCTGGCACTCGCTACGCGCACTATCGTTTGATGGCTCAGAAACGGCGAACACAACAGCATAAATTAGTATCAAATTCATTCAAGTTGCATGCAGATAGAGGCTGCAACTCCAAGCACCAAGGAATTATTTAAATATGGGAAGCATGAATACCAATGCGGGGACTCAAGTAGCGCAGCAACCGGCAAACAGCAAAAAGCAGCAGCGTACATTTTGGCTACTGCTGCTGACGGTTATTTTTATTATCATCGGGGTGGTCTATTTGGTGTATTGGTTTATGGTACTGCGCCATCATCAGGAAACTGACAATGCTTACGTGGCCGGTAATCAAGTCCAAATCATGGCCCAGGTTTCAGGCAGTGTGAACAGTGTGGCATTCGACAACACTGACTTCGTGCACCAAGGTGATGTGTTACTGACTCTCGACCCTGCCGATGCTGAGCAAGCCTTTGCTCGCGCTAAAACAGCGTTAGCCAACAGTGTGCGGCAGACGCATCAGTTGGTGGTCAATAGCAAACAGTATCAGGCTAACATTGCACTGCGTAAATCCGAACTGAGTAAAGTAGAAAGCGACCTCCAACGCCGTATCGTGCTAGGCCATGCGGATGCGATTGGCCGCGAAGAACTGCAACATGCAAAAAATGCCGTGGACAACGCCAAGGCTGCACTGGAAGTAGCCATACAGCAATACAATGCTAACCAGGCGCTGGTGCTCAATACACCGCTAGAAGAACAGCCTGCCATTCTGCAGGCTGCAGCACAAATGCGTGATGCCTGGATGGCGCTGCAGCGCACACGTATCGTCAGCCCGGTGACTGGTTTTGTCTCACGCCGCAGTGTACAGGTGGGAGCCCAGATCTCTACAGAAACACCGCTGATGGCCATTATTCCGGCAGAACTTATGTGGATAGATGCCAACTTTAAAGAGACCCAACTGACCAATATGCGTATCGGCCAGCCCGCTACCGTCGTCACTGATATTTACGGTAGTGAGGTGGTGTTCAAAGGCAAGGTGGTGGGTATCGATATGGGTACCGGCAGTGCTTTCTCACTGTTACCGGCACAAAATGCCACCGGTAACTGGATCAAAGTCGTACAGCGCTTACCAGTCCGTATTGAACTGGATGCACAGCAAGTTGCAGAACACCCACTGCGAATTGGTCTCTCTACGCTAGTGAAGGTTGATACCGCTAATCAGGATGGTCCGGTACTCGCCAATACCGTGCGTAAAGAGCCGCGCTATGAAACCAGTGCGCTGACGCTGGACCTGGCCCCGGTTAATCAGATGATCGCCGATGTGATCCATGCTAATGCCGGTTAAGCGGACGGGAGATTACCGTGGCACAAAAACCACTTGAAGGTGCCCAGCTTGCCTGGATGACCATCGCCCTCGCCATGGCGACGTTCATGCAGGTACTGGACTCCACCATCGCCAACGTTGCCATCCCCACTATCTCGGGCAACCTCGGTTCATCCAACTCACAAGGTACCTGGGTGATTACCTCGTTTGGGGTGGCTAATGCCATCTCTATTCCCATTACCGGTTGGCTGGCAAAACGCGTTGGTGAAGTTCGTCTGTTTCTGTGGTCTACCACGCTATTTGTCCTGGCTTCCTGGTTATGCGGCATCTCCAACAGTCTCGGGATGCTGATCTTTTTCCGCGTGATCCAAGGGGTGGTGGCCGGGCCGCTGATCCCGCTGTCACAGAGTTTATTACTGAACAACTATCCGCCAGCAAAACGTTCGATGGCCCTGGCGTTATGGTCAATGACCGTGATTGTTGCGCCAATCTTTGGGCCCATTCTCGGTGGCTATATCAGTGATAACTACCATTGGGGTTGGATCTTCTTTATCAATATTCCCATTGGCTTGTTCGTGATCCTGGCGGCGATGTCGACACTAAAAGGCCGGGAAACCAAGACTGAAATCAAACCCATCGATACTATCGGGCTGGTTTTGCTGGTTGTCGGCATCGGTTCGCTACAGATTATGCTTGATCAGGGTAAAGAGCTTGACTGGTTCAATTCGCCTCAAATTATTATTCTGACCGCGGTGGCAGTTATAGCGTTACTGTTCCTGGTGGTTTGGGAGCTGACAGATGAGCACCCGGTGGTGGATTTGTCCCTGTTCAAGTCACGTAATTTTACTATCGGCTGTTTGTGTATCAGCCTGGCCTATATGTTGTATTTTGGGGCCATCGTGCTGTTGCCACAATTGCTACAGGAGGTCTATGGTTATACCGCAACCTGGGCAGGCTTGGCATCCGCGCCAGTAGGGTTGCTGCCGCTGGTGCTGTCACCGATTATCGGCCGCTTTGGTAACCGCTTGGATATGCGCCGGCTGGTCACCGGGAGTTTTCTGGTCTATGCCATCTGTTTCTACTGGCGGGCCTATACCTTTGAACCGGGGATGGATTTCGCGGCGTCTGCATGGCCACAGTTTGTGCAAGGCTTCGCTATTGCCTGTTTCTTTATGCCATTGACCACCATTACCCTTTCGGGGTTACCCTCTGAGCGCATCGCCGCCGCATCGAGTTTGTCGAACTTTGCCCGAACACTCTCCGGCTCTATCGGTACGTCAATCACCACGACGCTATGGACCAGTCGAGAGTCAATGCACCATACACACCTGACCGAGTTTATTAATCCGTTCAACCCACAATCGCAGGAGATGTACCGCAAACTGGAACATCTCGGTATGAACAAGCAACAGGCTTCGGCCTACATCGCTAACGAAATCACTGCGCAAGGGCTGATTATCTCGGCAAACGAGATTTTTTGGTTATCGGCGGGGGTGTTCCTGATCCTGATCGCGTTAGTCTGGTTCGCCAAGCCACCGTTCAGTTCTGGTGGCGGTGGGGGCGGCGCTCACTGATCACCTTGCGATATATACAACGCAATATAAACAACTCGATATAAACAACTCGATATAAACAACAGGGGGTGAGTCACTTGACTCACCCCCTGTTGTTTTCGGTTGTCTTTGCTACCCGGCTTACTCGTGATTCTGTCGCCACCAGTCAGCTAGCAGAATACCGGCGGTCACTGAAATATTCAGGCTATCTACTTTGCCAGTGCCGCCAATGGAGACACTCATATCACCCTGCTGCCAAGCATTGTCGCTCAAAGCACTGCCTTCCGAGCCTAACACCAGCACCGCCTTGGCAGGCAATTTAGCTTGCCCGGCACGCTCCCCTTTGCGGCTGGAAGCCGTGACGATGGTATATCCCGCCTGGCGGAAAGTATCCAGCACCGAGAGGAAATCATCAGCATTGATCGCCTTGATATGTTCAGCACCCCCTTCAGCGGTACGCACTGCCGCACCTGACTCCAGTAAAGCAGGATCTTGCAGTAATACACCATTCACGCCAAAGTTGGCACAAGAGCGCACAATCGCCCCCAGAATATGCGGGTTACCTACATCTTCCAAGGCCAGTACACAATCTTTGCTGGGCGCGCTCTTAAGATAAGTTTGCGCATCCAAGCCTTGACGTTTTTTGATCAGAAAACAGACGCCACCATGATGCTCAGTACCGGACGCTTTCTCCAGTTCATCATCATCGACTACATGATACGCTTTGCGGTTTGCTGCCATCCAACGTAGGGCTTCGCGAAAGCGCGGTGTGACTGATTGTATAAACCAGGCGCGTACAATGGACTCTGGACGGCTGGCGAACAGCGCCTGGCAGGCATTCTCACCATAGACTCGGGTTTCTTCCGCCCGTTGGCGACGCAACTGCTCAGGGTCAATAAAACTTTTGCCACTGATACCACCATGATCGAACGCGGGCTCTTCGTCTGGGCCACGTGATACCGTTTTCCATGGGGATTCATAGCCACCAGAATCTTCAGTGCGAGCTGGGCGGCGAGGACGATCATTTTCACTACGGCGAGGATCAGCATCCCGGCGGTAGCCACCACGCTGCTTATCCTGACCGGGACGACCAGAACGCGCATTGTCAGTTGGGCGGCCTTTACCGTCCGAACGTTTATTGTTGTTACGGTTGTCATCGTCACTGCGGACGTACATCACTTTAACTTTGCCGTTCTTGCCACTAAATGAATCGTTCATCTCATTCTCCACCAACGCGCAGGGCGCGAAGATTACCTGATGTTGCCGCGCTAAGCCACCAACTTGTGCTAAAAGCTGGCAACTATCAAACTGATCAATTATAGACCTGTCTTGATGCAAATTGCAGAGGTTACATGGGTGCCAATTTACTTAAGCGCAATTATGCTAAATAACACACTTCCCTACGGGCATAATGACACACCCCCTAACACCCGGCACCTCTCCCGTGCGGCTCATTTCTACGCTACAATAGCCTTTTTATCAGGACAGTTATGACTCACAATGCGGTGCTACGTCTGCGCCAATTCCGTTTAGAACGAGCAACTCGGCCTTTTCGAGCGCGTGGTTGCCGTGCAATACGCTGTCAGCATTGTTTGCTGCCCCAGCAAAACTGCCTGTGTTCCACCATCCAACCGCAGCAGGCCAAGGCACTTTTCTGTCTGGTGATGTTCGATACTGAACCGCTGAAACCGAGCAATACCGGGCGGCTGATCGCCGATATTCTGCCTGATACCCAGGCATTTCTTTGGTCACGTACCACGGTGGACCCGGCACTGCTAGAGTTGCTCAATAACCCTGACCGACAGCCTTATGTGGTGTTCCCGGCCTCTTACGCCACCCCATCGCGCCCAGTATTCAGCAGCCTGCCTGCTGAAAGTAAACCGCCCCTGTTTATTATGTTGGATGGTACTTGGCCAGAAGCATGCAAAATGTTCCGCAAAAGTCCTTATCTGGATCCGTTCCCGCTATTTTCTCTCAATGTATCCAATGCATCCGATTATCAATTGCGCGCCGCCAGCCGTACTGAGCAGCTTTGCACCGCCGAAGTCGCTGCCGCTTTATTGCAACAGGCAGGTGATACCGATGCTGCCAGCGGTCTCGAACAACATTTCAATTATTTTCGCCAACAATATCTGGCTGGAAAAGCTTGCCGCTCAGCGGCATCGGTCACAGCACCGTAGCGACAATGCGTCTAAAATCAAAAAATAACTTGCCTTGTTTCTAGCCTCATCGTTCTAAAGAAGCAAAGCTAACCGGAAGTTGGAGTCACCCATGAGCCAAAGAGGATTAGAAGCGCTATTACGTCCCAAATCCATCGCCGTGATCGGCGCTTCGCAAAAGGTCGGCCGTGCCGGTTACCTGATGATGCGCAATCTGCTTGCCGGGGGATTTACCGGCCCAGTGATGCCGGTCAACCCGCGCTACAAAGCCGTCTGCGGCGTTATGGCTTATCCCGATGTCGCCAGTTTACCGCTCACGCCTGATCTGGCGGTGTTATGCACCAACCCACAGCGCAACCTGCTATTGGTAGAATCACTCGGCAAGCTGGGTTGCAAAACCGCTATTGTGCTCTCTTCCCCCGTGGAGCAATTCGCCGAACTCAAAGCCATGGCACAGCGCTATTCAATGCGCCTGCTTGGCCCCAATAGCCTGGGTTTGCTCGCACCGTGGCAAGGGATCAATGCCAGCTTTTCACCGGTTCCTATTCAAAAAGGCAAGCTGGCATTTATTTCGCAATCTGCCGCTGTGGCCAATACCATTCTCGATTGGGCACAACAACGGGAAGTCGGCTTCTCCTATTTCATTTCGCTGGGTGATAGTCTGGATATTGATATTGACGATCTGCTCGACTTCTTGGCCCGTGACAGCAAAACCAGTGCTATTTTGCTCTATCTGGAAAACATCAGCGATGCACGGCGTTTTCTCTCTGCCTCCCGTAGTGCTTCCCGTAATAAACCCATCTTGGTGATCAAAAGTGGCCGTAGCCAACAGGCACAGCGCTTGCTCAACAGCCAACAAGGGTTAGATGCCGCCTATGATGCTGCAATACAACGGGCTGGCTTGCTGCGTGTGCAGGATACCCACGAACTTTTTTCCGCCGTGGAAACCTTAAGCCACATGCACCCACTGCGCGGTGAGCGGCTGATGATTATCAGCAATGGCGCCGCACCTGCCGCTATGGCATTAGACGAACTGCTTGCCCGTAATGGCAAACTGGCGACATTGCCCCAAGAGACACAGGAAAAGCTCAGCAGCTCGCTGCCTGAGTTTATTAAGGTTGGTAATCCTATCGATTTACGTGATGATGCCACCCCCCAACGCTATCTGGCGGCACTGCAAGCACTGCTTGACTGCCAAGAATACGATGCTTTGCTGCTGATCCATGCCCCCAGTGCAGCGGCTCCAGGTTCTGAAACCGCAGAACTGCTGATTGAGGCTATCCGCCAGCACCCACGTGGCAAACGCATCACACTACTGACTAATTGGTGTGGTGAATACTCTTCACAGGACGCCCGTCGCCTGTTTACCGAGGCGGGGATACCGACCTACCGGACACCAGAAGGTGCCATCACCGCCTTTATGCATATGGTGGAATACCGCCGGAATCAGAAACAGTTGAAAGAAACCCCTGCTCTACCCGTTGGGCTGACGGCCAATACCGCCGTGGCACACCAGCAGATCAGTCAGGCACTGGCTGAAGGGGTTACTCAGTTGGATACCCATGAAGTGCAGCCGATTCTGCAAGCCTATGGTCTCAGCACCTTACCAACCTGGATCGCCGGTGATAGCGCTGAAGCCGTCCATATTGCCGAGCAAATTGGTTACCCGGTGGCGTTGAAACTACGCTCCCCTGATATTCCACACAAATCTGAAGTTCAAGGCGTGATGCTCTATCTGCGTACCGCCACTGAAGTACAACGCGCGGCAGACGCCATCCTCGATCGGGTAAAACAGTCCTATCCACAGGCGCGTATCCACGGCCTGTTGGTACAGAGCATGGCCAACCGGGCGGGTGCACAAGAGTTGAGAATTGCCGTGGAACAGGATGCTATCTTCGGGCCACTGATCATGCTGGGGGAAGGCGGTGTCGAATGGCGTCAAAAAAACCAAGTTGCCGTTGCACTCCCCCCTCTAAATATGGCACTCGCTCGGTATCTGGTGCTACAAGCGGTGAAAGGCGGAAAAATCCGTGACCGCAGTGCGCTACGACCGCTCGATATTCCTGGCCTAAGTCAGTTATTGGTGCAAGTTTCCAATCTGATCCTGGATTGCCCGGAAATATCGCGCCTCGATATTCACCCAGTATTAGCCGCTGGCAGTGAATTTACCTTGCTGGATGTATCAATGCAGCTTGCCCCCTTTAGTGGTGACCCACAGGCACGCTTGGCTATTCGCCCCTACCCCCATGAACTGGAAGAAACCATTGAATTAAAAAATGGCTCACATTGCTTGTTCCGCCCGATTCTGCCGGAAGATGAACCGGCACTGAAACACTTTATCGACCGTGTGACCAAAGAAGATCTCTACTACCGTTACTTTAGTGAAATCAATGAGTTTACCCATGAAGATTTAGCCAACATGACACAGATCGACTACGATCGTGAGATGGCTTTCGTCGCGGTACGCAACGGCGATGAAATTATCGGTGTGACTCGGGCGCACTCTGATCCCGACAATATCGATGCAGAATTCGCCGTACTGGTCCGTTCCGACCTAAAAGGCCTCGGCCTGGGCCGTAAATTGCTGGTAAAAATGATCGAATATGCTCGTGTGCGAGGCCTGACCCGGCTGACCGGTATGACCATGCCGAACAATCGAGGAATGGTCACACTGGCACAGAAACTGGGGTTTGAAGTGGATGTGCAAATTGACGAAGGCATTGTCAATTTGACGCTGCCATTGCAAGGGAATCAGATGCCGTGAGCTCGATCGCAATGTAATACAAATCCGCTACTTGATAGCAAAACATACGTACAATCATAACAACTAGTGTTATTATCGCCCGATTGTTCAAAGAATTGTTTTATACTTAAGTTGTTTCAAGTTACCAGCTGGCAGCAACAAGCACGACCTCAGGGAGCAAGTAGAGAAGGTCTGTGCTGAATCTGCCAGGTACAGGTGCGCAGGTTTTGGCTATGCCCCTGTTCAGTGAGTTCGATGACGGCCCAAGTCATGAAACTCCCTATAACACGTAAGACAACGGGTATAATGCAGGTGGCGTTATGGCCATCCAAACATAAGAGAAGAAACGCACTGTGATGTTGTCAAAATTTAAACGTAGCAAACATCAACAACACCTTGCACAACTGCCCAAAATCCCTCAGACGGTTGCTGATGTTCGCACTCTTTATGCGCCCTCCCATTTCCGCAGCACGTTGCTGGAGATGATAGCTAGCGCTAAGAGCCGTATTTATCTGGCCGCGCTCTATTTAGAGCACGATGATGCGGGGCGCGAGATCCTTAACGCGCTCTATCAGGCCAAACAACATCGCCCAGAGTTAGAGGTCTCCATATTCGTAGACTGGCATCGTGCACAACGGGGCCGTATCGGTGCAGCCGCTACCAATACCAACGCGGATTGGTACTGCAGCATGGCAGAACAGCATCCACAAGTCTCAGTCCCTATTTACGGTGTGCCCGTCAATACCCGGGAAGCTCTGGGTGTACTCCACCTAAAAGGGTTTATCATTGATGATACCGTGGTCTACAGCGGTGCCAGTATTAATGATGTCTATTTGCATCAGCATGAAAAGTACCGTTATGACCGCTACCAGTTGATCACCAACAAGGTGCTGGCTCAGACTCTGTATAATTTCATTAAACAGCATTTGTTAACCGCAGGTGCAGTGCAACGACTCGATCGCCATGACCGGCCCACCAGTCCGGAGATCAAAAATGAGACGCGCACTTTGCGGTCTGGCTTGCGTCACGCCAGTTATCAATTTCAAGGCGACGCGAGTAACGAAGAGTTAGCGGTAATCCCATTAGTTGGCTTGGGTAAACAGAATATCCTCAATGATACCATCCATCATTTGATGGCCAGTACCGAGCAGAAACTCACACTATGCACCCCTTACTTCAACCTCCCCGCCATACTGGTACGTGATATCATTTATTTGCTGCGCCAGGGGAAGCAGGTAGAAATCATTGTGGGCGACAAAACAGCAAATGACTTCTATATTCCTGAAGATCAACCCTTCAAGATTATCGGTGCATTACCTTATCTCTACGAAATCAACTTGCGCCGTTTCCTCAGCCGCCTGCAACGCTATATCGACACTGGGCAACTCATTGTTCGGTTATGGAAAGATGAGGATAATACTTATCACCTGAAAGGCGTGTGGGTTGATGATAAATGGCAGTTGATTACGGGTAATAACCTCAACCCACGTGCTTGGCGTCTGGACTTGGAGAATGCCATTCTGATCCACGATCCTCAGCAAGAGATGCGGGAACAACGCCATAAAGAGCTGGAAACGATCCGCACTCACACCACCGTGGTCGGTAGCTATCACGAACTGCAAAATATTCAGCAATACCCTATCAAGGTACGCAAGCTGATCCGCCGCTTGCGCCGCATCCGTATTGACCGGTTAATTAGTCGTATTCTGTAATGTCTCAATCATCAAGTCAGCCTCACCGGGCTGACTTGATGCTCACATCGGTAAACTTCACCCTCCGGAACCCTATCCTGTTTACTCATAAACAACATTGAGTGCCACAATACCGTTGAAAGGACCAGGAGTGAGCGAAGTAAAACCAGGGGTACGAGCCAGGTAACCCGTTAATGTTACACTTTTTTCAGTTCCCGCTCCGGTTAACGTGATGGGTGTTTTCCCATTAATACGTAATGTACCGTCAACACCAGTTGCGTGAAGATAGACGATAACATCCTCTTTGGTTGTCTTAACCGCCCCACGATAAAAGGAAGGCCCAGTGAAACTATCCCCTGTAACATACATATTGGGTACTCCAATGGCATAAGGGCAAGAAAGTAATAGTGTAATAGACTTCGACGCACCAAACCCAATATCACCCGCAGGTACCTTAGTTAAATCAACGTTTCCCCATTCCATAAAAACATCTCGCCCACCATTAATCACACAGGGTGGTACAACGAGGTTACCTGTAAAATTCATATCGACGGCATATACAAGACCACTATTTATAGTCTGGTAAAAAACGCACAGTACAAATAAAATTTTTTTTAGATGAAACATTATTCGACTCCTCCCAGAGAGAATGTTTTTATTCAAGCGAATAGAAGAATACCCAAGAAAAGTGGGTACATAACAAAAAAAACCTGTTAGGCTTAATTACTTTGTATACTATAGATATTTATATAGTTTTAACAGGGTTGAACTAATTTCCTGCTTCATTGCAGATAATACCTGCAAGCACATTTAGGCAACAAATTCACAGAAAAAGACCTGAATAGCGCTTGCTTCAACCCTTTAGCGGCCTGGTTTATGAGGCTCTGAGTCGCTGAGTATCGCCAATATTGAGACTAACGAATTTTTCTTATCGCTATATTTTTCGATAAAAGAGTTGAAACATAACTATTTAATTAAAATCATCATATACTTTAAATCAATATATAATCTAATAGTGATTCATCATATATATCATTACTGTAACCAGGAACATGAAAATTTAAGGCATCGTACCATGGCAAGATATCAATTAACCAGCAATGACCGCCTTGTTTATTGCCCAGTGGCTTGAATCAGAGAAGCGATAACTATTTTATAAAAAATCACAAAAGCAAAAAGCCCTATGCTTGCGCACGGGGCTTTCTACTTGTTTGGATGCCTGGCAGTGTCCTACTCTCACATGGGGAGACCCCACACTACCATCGGCGCTACGGCGTTTCACTTCTGAGTTCGGCATGGGATCAGGTGGGACCACCGCGCTAAGGCCGCCAGGCAAATCAGGTTTCAGGTCACAGGAAACAGGTTTCAGTTAATCCACCTCACCCCTATGCACCTCAAAATCTTTGTTGCTCTCATCTTCAATCTGTAGAACAAGCTGATTATTGCTATCTCTCTACCCGATATCCTGGTATCAGGTCAAAACACCTTCGGTGTTGTAAGGTTAAGCCTCACGGTTCATTAGTACTGGTTAGCTCAATACATCGCTGCACTTACACACCCAGCCTATCAACGTCTTAGTCTTAAACGTTCCTTCAGGG
>NZ_AYKS02000114.1 GCF_000496755.2 Serratia sp. DD3 | reverse complement strand
TCGGCGACCACATAGGGAACCCAATCATCAAACAAGCTCCAGACATTGAGCTTTGTGTTGGTGAGCAGTCTATCCACCTGCTTGACGGCGTGCTTTCGCTCAAGGCCGCTGGCCAAAGAGAGGCCATTGCCAATGGCATGGATGGCCAATGACCCCGACTCAATAACCCCGTGGGTTGCATTGGCGAGCGACAAGACACGCTTGGCATGCATGTCCTGTCCGAATATGTCATCAATGTGGTTAAGAATTATTTCGTGGTTAAGCATGGAGGCTGTCTGCTCGCTATTAGCTGGTCAAGAACGGAGATCATACCTCAGAAGCCTTGCCATGCCTTGCTCATATGAGGGGATGGCTAAGGGTCCAAAGATAGTTATTTGCATGATGATAAAGTCCTGGCCGTGAGGGTAGGGCTTTGTCTAAACAAGACTAATTGTTGTTACTTTGCGGCAGGCTGCTACCATACCCTAGGAAATGAGGGGCTGCTGATGATTGACCGATATTCTACCGTTCCGGTTTATTTACAACTTGAACAATACCTTAATGGGCTGATTGCCGCTGGCACCCTGCGCCCAGGGGATGCGTTGCCTTCAGAACACGAACTTTGCCAGCAATTCACCATCTCCCGTATGACGGCACGTAAAGCGGTGGATTACCTTGTACGCCAAGGGAAAGTAGAACGCAGGCGTGGGCAAGGTACCTTCGTGATCCAGGCGAAAAAAGACGTCCTGGTGTCATTGCCTCTCGACCGTCACCTTTCCTCCAGTGAAGTCACCTGCGGGTTGAATGTTCCAGTCAGCAACCGTCTTATTTGCCTGCTTCAACAACAGGCCAGCGCCGATATCGCCGAGAAACTGCGCATAGTGCCCGGCAGCAACGTATGGTTTATGAAACGTCTGCGTCTGGTGGGCGATGTACCCTTTGTCTTTGAACAATCGTGGATGATCACCGAATTATTCGCCGATCTACAAGAAAATGACTTGAACAAGTCGAAATATGCCTATATCAGCCGTAAAGGCTTCAGCGTTGAGAATTCAGAAAAAGAGATCAGGGCGGAGCTTCCCTCACATGAGGTGCGTGATATGCTGGGATTAAAACGCGACGAACCGGTATTGCACGCCACCTCCCTTGCCACGCTAAGCGGGGGTAAGATATTCGAGTTTTCTGATATTTACTACAATCAACAGCATTACCGTTTTACCCTGACGGCATCCCGCGCCTAAACAGTCACCCTGGTTTATTTGTGATCACACTCTCGCTTTCCCTCTAGTGGGCTAGACAACTATACATTTAATGTGATTATACTTATGCACAATTAAAACAGCTTCAGACCCTTGCTGGAGGGATAAACCATGAGTCGTACCGGTGAGTTTCTACAAGATTTAGGTAAGGCATTGATGATGCCAATTTCCGTGATTGCCGCAGCAGGGATATTCCTCGGGCTTGCTGCCGCGTTACAGAATCCGGCCATTGTCGGTGAAAACATCATGCATGCAGAAACCATGCAACGGTGTATTGGGTTTATACGCAAAGTGTCCGGTTCGCTATTTGCCAACCTGCCGCTGTTGTTTGCCATTGCTGCGGCCATTGGTCTTGCCCGTGATGAGAAACCCACGGCAGCCTTGGCGGCAGTGATTGGTTTTATCACCTTTCATGTCGGGGTAAATTTCAGTTTACTGTCGCAAGGGTTGACGCCAGACACTATCAAGGTAGCGGCATTGGTCGCGGAGGGTTATAGCCAAACGGATGCGGTGATGTACTCCGCCGAGTTTACCCACACGCTGGGGATTTTTACTTACCAAATGAGCGTGCTTGGTGGGGTCATTGCGGGCCTGATAACGGTCATGCTACATAATCGTTTTTATACCATCAAACTCCCGGCGGCCATCGCCTATTTTGGTGGCCGCCGTTTTGTTCCGATTATCACCGTCATTGTGTTACCTATTACCGGTGTGCTGGTGTCATTAATCTGGCCAGTTATCGCCAATGGAATTATTCACCTTGGTAAATTCATCGGCGAATCAGGGGCATGGGGCACATTTGTCTATGCCTTTACCGAACGTGTGCTTATTCCCACCGGACTACACCATATTCTCAACGAAACTGTACGTTTTACCCCGGTTGGCGGCATCGTTCATATTAATAATGAAAGCGTGATTGGGGCATTATCCATCTTCAACTTTGCCCTGGCCCATCCCGGTGAACTTGCCGACGATATTGTGCGTGAGGCAACGCGCTTCCTGGCCCAGGGAAAAATCCCGGTCATGATGTTTGGCCTTCCCGCTGCTGCATTGGCTATCTGGCATTGCGCCAAGCCTGAGCATAAGCAGCGCGTCAAAGCGTTAATGATGGCGGGTGCACTGGCTTCTTTTACCACCGGCATTACGGAACCGCTGGAGTTCAGCTTTATCTTTGTCTCGCCTGTGCTGTTTTTATTCCATGCCATTATGACCGGACTGTCGTTTGCCGTTGCTCAAATTTTCCAGGTGATGATTGGCAACATTCAGGGGGGCTTTATCGACTTTATCGTCTTCGGCGTGCTCGGTGGTGGGAAAACACATTGGTGGGTCAGTTTAATAATGGGTGCTATCTGGGCACCTGTTTATTATTTTTCCTTCCGGTGGATCATTTTACGCCTGAACGTCAAAACCCCAGGGCGAGAAGATGAAGAAACCGCCATCGCGCTTTCCAATATGGGCACTAACCAGGATGAAGGTCAATCGGCACAGATTATTGCCGGTCTGGGTGGTAAAGAGAATATCCAACAGGTTGACTGCTGCTTTACTCGCTTACGGGTGAAGATCAAAGACATACAAAAGATTAATGAGCTCATCCTTAAACAAAGCGGCGCTAGTGGGATCATCCGTGCCACTGAGAATGACTTACAGGTGATTTATGGCCCGCAGGTGGAAAGCATCGCCGGAGCGGTCAAACAAAATTTACTGGTTCAACAGACGCAATAAGAGAAACTCATGATGAAAACATCTTTTAATATCGTATTAGTGGGTGGCGGTTCTACCTGGACGCCGGGTTTATTAAAAGCATTATGTAAACTCAAAGCACGTCTGCCGCTAAAAAAACTGGTGATGTTTGATATTAATCGCGAACGCCAGGCCGTGATCGGTGAATATGCCAAAGTCCTGTTCAGCGAGGAGTATCCTGAACTGGAGTTTAGTTATACCCATGATAAAGACGTTGCTTTTACGGATATGGATTTTATCTTCTGCCAGATGCGTACTGGCGGATATGCCATGCGTGAAAAGGATGAAAAGATCCCGTTAGAACTGGGTGTTATTGGCCAAGAAACCTGTGGTGCCGGTGGGTTTGCTTATGGCATGCGCTCTATCCGTGACATGATTGAGCTGGTGGACAATGTCCGGGCGCGTTCACCCCAGGCATGGATACTGAATTACACCAACCCGGCGGCTATCGTGGCCGATGCCCTGAACAAAAAATTCCCGGACGACAAGCGGATCCTGAATATCTGCGATCAGCCAGTGAATTTACTGCGCTCTTATGGGCGTTTGTTAAATCGCGATCCGGCAACCTTTGATCCGGTCTATTTTGGGCTGAACCACTTTGGCTGGTTTAAGCATCTGTATGATGAAAACGGGCACGATCTGGCCCCAGAGCTGAAATCATTTATTGCCGAGAATGGCTTCAAGCCAGTGGATGCCGAGCAACGCGATCAATCCTGGCTGGAAACCTACGCAGCGGTTGCCGATATGCTGCGTGACTTCCCGGATTACTTGCCCAATACCTATCTGCAATATTATCTCTACCCGGAATACAAACTGTCGAAGCTGGATGCCAATTACACGCGAGCCAATGAGGTGATCGATGGGCGTGAGAAGCGGGTCTTTGACGAATGTCGTATCGCTGCGCAAGAGGGCACCACGAAGAACGTGCATGTGGTGCATAACGATGCGCATGGCGACATGATTGTCGAACTGGCAGAGGCTATCGCGTTTAATCTGAAGAAGAAGTTTATCGTCATGGTGCCTAATAATGGTCTAGTGGAAAATCTGGATGACGATGTGATGGTCGAGGTCACTGCCGAAATTGGCAGCAACGGGCCAAGAGCCTTCGGTGTGGGCAAAATCCCAACCTTCTATAAAGGACTGATTGAGCAGCAATTTGCCTATGAGCGCTTAACGGTAGAAGCCTGGTTTGAAGGCTCTTATACCAAGGCCTTGCAGGCGCTGACGCTAAACCGCACCATTGTGGATGCAAAGAAAGCACGTCTGGTGCTTGATGCACTGATTGAAGCTAATAAGGACTACTGGCCTCCATTGATCTAAATGCTTGAAGGTACAGGTATCTACACATCCTAGAACTGACCCAGGGTGCTTGCTGCTAACTGGGGCAATACTGAGCCGCCCTGGGTTTCTTGGAGAGTTTTTAGTCCAGGAACTCAGGCTGCCTGATTTTTATCCATCAGGGAAGCATGATACGCTTGCTCTGCTTCAACAGGAGGGACATATCCGGTAAAAACGTTGTGCCAGATTTTTGGGGGTCATGCAGCGACTAAAGGCTTGTCTTATTAGAATAATGTCCCTTTAATATTCTAAAAAAATAGCATGTTACCTGACGATATCTTAATACGACAGAGTCGGTTGTACGCCAGAATCTGGCCGCCGAACCCCTTTTGATCGTTTTAGCACCGCACTGCACACGACTGGCATATACTCGCAGTATTCAGATGAGGATAAATAACTGCGCTTAATACCGCTTCACGTCAGGCTTCAGGCTGGTGGACATGATGCAGAACGCCGACACGCCGTGAACCCTATATATGCACCGGACGCGGCGTGTCCTTGGCACACGAGAGGTCATTGTCCATCCTAATTATCTGGTTATCTGCAGAGTGCTTGATTGCATCGAAATTCTGAGTGTCCTACACGCTCGTCAAGAGTATCCCTAAAGCAAACACCTCCCTCTCAGGCAGAGGTTGTGTTGCTCTCAAAAATATTTCTTAAACGCCACCATCTTACTCAACTTGATCTTGACCCGCTAACTGTTCTTGACCCGCTAACTGTTCTTGACCCACTAACTGTTCTTGCCCCACTAACTACAGCCCACGAATAATCCAATACAAAAAACGAATAAAAAAAAGAAAAGCCCATGGAATTAATCACTGAAACAAAAAACAGAATATTAAATCTTAAATTAACTTAAATAAAAATTAAATCTCATTTAACCACAATCAGACTAATGGCAGATGAAATGTTCCCTTTTTATTTAAATAAGAATAAATAACTGGCCCAAATCACCAAAAAAGGGCATGCCTGGACCTTGTATCTCGCTTTTTCACCTAATAGGACACAATAAAATGAAGATAGATTTAATAATTAACTTTAAATTACAAAACAAGGTACCTAACTCTTTATTTTTATAAATAAAATCAAACGATTACGGTAATGCATTACACGAACGAATAATGATTTGCATTTTATAATCTTATGATTACACTACTAGGCAAACAAGAATGCGCAGACCTCATATAGGCTTATAGCCAAAATAATTCGAGTTGCCTGACAAAACGCTGAGCGTTTTGAACAACACTTGTGCCGGGCTGAAGGGTATAGCAGAGAGAAAAGAGTGATGGTCTGCTGTTCTGGGCAGTATGTGAATAATGTTCCAACAATAATAGTTTGCCTATCATGGTTATCTTGAAGCATTAAACACAGATTCCAGGCTTAACCAAGTGAACGCGAGTTAAGTATTAGTGCAGGTGATTAAATATCGTCCACTCATGTGAACATCCTGATTCGTTTTTGTACACCTACATTTCAACAATTTGTGCCCATTCCTTAGAGATAAATTGCCTATACACACTGTTGAGAGGCAATGGCTTTTATCTTTAAAAGCACAAAGAAATCATTATATAAGAGGATTAACTCAATGGAGCTGATTGCCATCTCGCCCTATACCAAGATGTTCTGGAATGAATATATTCTTAACCCGAAATCATTCGAATATAATATGGTATCCATCCAAACCATTGATGGTGATTTTGATATCAATAGACTACGTCATGCAATACAAGGTGTAGTACGTGATTATATCTTATTTCACCATGTTTTGAGTGAAAAGGATGGGCAACTCCACTGGGTAAAAACAGAAAAAAGCATAACGCTTGAATTGCTTGATTCCTCTTGCGATCTTGCCTCTCTGATCTGCACACCATTTGATCTCACCGAAGGGCCGCTTTGCCGTTTTTATTTAATTGAGATGGGAGCACAGAGATATGATTTTATTGTTGTATTACATCATGTTCTAATCGATGGCCTTTCTGGGCAAGAATTTTATGATGTTCTGTCTTATTACTACAATCAGGGCCAGCAGGCACTACCCAATACGCCTAACCTGGCACAGATGCAGCAACTTTATAAACAGTATGACCATGATGTATCAAGCTTAAAACAAGACTTTAATTCTTTGGCTTTTTGGCGCGAGTTACTGGCAGACTGCCCTCCCCGTGTTGATTTACCTTATATTCGCACTGAGTCCTCAGGTTCGGACTCATCTGGGGGAGTCAGGTTTAGCTTATCACTTTCAGAATGGCATCGTCTGAAAGACGGCGTGAAGTATGCGAACCCTTTTCTGATTTTCAAAACACTCTGGGCACTATTAATCGCCTGCCAATCTGAACAGAAAACGGTACATATTGGTTATCCCGTGGCTGCCGAAGGGGGAAAAGAGCTTTATTACGGCGCGCAAGTAAACACTGCTATTTTCCCACTACGATTATTGCCTCAGGCCACTTTCGCCAGCTTGTATCGGGATACGTTAGATTATACAAAAAAGCTCAAGGCATCTGGCAAGCTGCGACACACAAAATTACCTACTTACGACATACTAAGCCAAAGCCAGATCCAGCAACTGAATGTGAATTTTACCCAAGCCTATCTGAAAGACTCACCGCTGGTATTTAACGGTTGCCAGATCAGTGTGGATCACCGTTTTAATGTTGATCTGGCCGGTTCTGAACTTCTGCTCGAATATCAGCAATCCGAAAACGCTTTTAATTTCAGGCTGAGATACAAATCTGATCTATTCGATGAGACCCAAATGCTCGAACTGGCGGAGCAATATCTCAATTTGTTGCGTTCAGTATTAAATGAACCCGAACGATTGATATCCACCTTCTCCTATCTGACTCCGCAGCAGGAGCAGCGTCTGCAGGATCACTATCATAGCGCTGCTCCTCAATCCCCCACGCAGACGACCTTGCTTAGCGGGTTTGAGAAACATAGCCACCTTTACCCTGAGCGTATGGCGCTCAAGGATGAGAAGGAAGCGCTCAGTTACCGTGAGCTTGAACAACGTAGCACCCGTTTGGCGCAGCATATACGTGCAGAATATCTGCGTATTTGCGGTCAGGAAATGCCCGCCGATACGCTGATCCCGCTCTACCTTCAACGGAGCGTTGACGCAGTGGTGGGTATATTAGCGATCATGAAGGCAGGGGCGGCCTATGTGCCGTTGGATCCTCACGCTCCCGCGCAGCGGCTGGCCTATATTTTACAGGATGTGAACAGTCCGTTGGTACTGACGCAAGCAAAACTGCAAGATACCATTTTACAAAACGCACCTGACAGCCACTGCTTGCTGATTGATCAGCAGGAACACACGGCGTTAATTGACAATATACCGTTGCCTGAGCTTGATAGCCGACAACTGGCTTATGTCATTTATACTTCTGGTACCACAGGGCGACCCAAAGGGACGCTGTGTGAACACCGTGGTGCCGTCAATATGATCCAGGGCCATACCCAGCGGCTATTAGCCAATCAGCATCATGTACTGAACTGTATGCAATTTGCTACATTCGCCTTCGATGCGCATGTGTTTGAAGTTTTTATCGCCCTTGATAATGGCCATTGTCTGTGTATTGCCAATGAAGCTCAGCGCTTGGATCTGCCATTACTCACCAAGCAAATGGCCGAATGGCAGATCAACTTCTGTTTCCTTCCCCCTGCACTGCTCAGCACCAAACCCACATTTCCAGACTCGGTACGTTATCTGGGCGTTGGCGGTGAAGCAACGTCGCAGGATGTGCTTGATCACTATCTGGCTTGTGGTTTACAGGTTGCCAATATGTATGGTCCTACCGAGGCATCGGTCAGCGCTAGTGTTAATCTGTATCGCAACAACGGCGCCCGCAATATTGGTCACATGATCACCAATATGCGGGGCTATGTGGTGGATGAAAACTTCCACCTGTTGCCACTGGGTGTCGAAGGTGAACTGTACCTTGCGGGTGCTGGTTTGGCTCGTGGCTATCTTGGCCAGCCTGAACTGACGGCCAGCCTATTTATTGATAATCCGTTTCACCAAGAAATGGACTATCGCCGTCTTTATCGCACCGGCGATCGGGTTCGTCGTTTGCCGGATGGCAGTCTGGAATATTGTGGCCGTAAAGACCAACAGGTGAAAATCAACGGTTACCGCATTGAGTTGGGTGAAATCGAATCGGTAATGCGCAATCTGCCTGGCATCGCGGAAGCGGTAGTCATTGCCCGTAAACAACCTTCGCCGCAGCTTTTGGCCTGGTTCGTTTTAGCCCCCGGCAGCAACCTGACGCCGGAAGAGGTCAATCAGCAACTGGCTGAACAACTGCCACATTATATGGTGCCTGGCGCAATGATGGCGATTCCTGCGATCCCGCTGACGGTAAGCCGAAAGGTAGATTATCGTGCGTTACCCGAACCCGCACTTATTGAGCAGAACACCCCTTTCCGCACACCGAGCACCCCGTTAGAAAGTCAATTACTGGTGCTGTTTAACCGGTTGTTAAACAGCAATGCGGGTATAGACGACCATTTTTACCGCCTGGGGGGTAACTCTATTCTGGCGATTAAACTTTGCCATGAAATCAATAAACAACTTGGGGTCAACGTTTCCGCACTCACTCTGCATCAATATCCAACGGTAGCAACGCTCAGCAGCTATATTGCTCAACAAGAGCCGACCGTACAGGAAGAGACAATCCTGGCAACCGGGTGCCAAACCGCCCCCTTGTCTTTCCAACAATCGCGCCTGTGGTTTATGCAACAACTGTCAACTGAGGCCACACATTACCTGTCGCCAGTTTTGCTGCAGCTTTCTGCCGATGTGGATTGTGCGGCTTTTATCAAAAGTCTGCAGGCGATAGTGACACGACATCAGGTATTGCGCAGCCTGATAAAGCAGGATAAGGCGGGGGAAGCTTGCCAAGTGGTTACCGATCAGGTGTTGGCGGTACCAGTACATGTTGTGACGGCAGAAGGCTATGCCACCTGCCTGCAACAGGCCTTACAGCAGCCCATCGATTTAACGCGCGAACTGCCGCTACGCGCGGCCATCTATCAGTATCAGGATGCAACGGGGAACGCGAATACCGCAAGCCTATTAGTCTTCCACCACATCGTCTTTGATGGCTGGTCAATGGATGTCCTGATGAAAGAGCTGGCGATATTTTATCATCATTTCATGCAGCCCACCGCACCGCCACCAGCCGCGCTTCCCCTGCAATACCTCGATTATGCCTTCTGGCAGCATCAACAAAGGGAGGTAGAAATCAAGGCGGAAGATTTGGCATTCTGGCACCGAACCCTGGCGGATTGTCAGCAATTGGACATACCACCGGACTACGTTCGTCCTGCTGCGTTTGATACTCGTGGTGATAACTGTGATGTCATGCTGCCAGCCGACCTGTTGGCATCACTCAACCAGTTGGCCCGTGAAGAAAGAGTCAGTCTGCATGGGGTGATGTTAAGTGCATTCACACTGCTCTTGACAAGGTATACCGGCCAAGATGATGTCATGGTGGGGACGCCGCTGGCGAACCGCAGCCAGCCGGAGCTGGAAGACCTGATCGGTTTTTTTGTAAATACCTTGCCATTGCGCAATCGGGTGAATAACGAGATTTCAGTCTCAGCATTTATCCATCAGGTCGCCACTAACACGTTGCAGGTACAACAGCATCAGAGCCTATCGTTGGAGCAATTGGTTGATAGCCTGGCACTGCCCCGTGACTTTTCGCGCCATCCGTTGTTTCAGGTGATGTTCGCGCTAGAGGACTATGTCAATAACGCCGATTACCCGTCCTGGCTCTCGGTGGAAGATTTAAGTCGCTATGAGCAGACGGCTAAATTCGACTTAACCCTAACGCTGACGCCAACTGAAAATCAGATGTCCGCGCGTTTCAACTTTGCAACAGCGTTATTTAAAAAATCATCAATCCGTCAACTCGCCGGTTACTTTGTTTCTATCCTGCAGCAGATGGTGCAATACCGCGATGAACCGCTGAAAACACTCAGCCTGTTCCCAGCCGAGAAAATACCACAATGGCTATCCACCCATCGCGAACAGCGGTTTGGATATTCATTCGAGCGTACTTTACACCATGATTTTATGCGCAATGCTCAACAATATCCTCAAGCGGTCGCCGTGATCGACACGTTCGGGGAGATGACCTACAGCGCGTTGTATCAAGCGGCATCAACCTTGGCGACCCAATTGCGTTTACAGGGAGAAATACAGGGGGATGCCATCGCCATATTAGCGGATAAGGGGCGTCAGCAGCCGGTTGCCATGTTGGCTGCACTGATGTGTGGCAAAGCCTTTCTCCCGATGGATAAAGGGTGGCCACTGCAACGGCGTTTAGGCGTGATGGCACAAGCTGGCATCAATACTCTGTTGAGCAATGAAGCTTGGGTAACGCCAGACATTAACGTAGTGGTGCTGAACAGTGCGGGTCATGCACCAACCCTGCCGCAACCTGAATGGCTTTTGCCCCCTATTGATGCCACTCCAGACAACCTTGCCTATATCATTTTCACCTCCGGTTCTACCGGGACGCCAAAGGGAGTGGCGATTGAGCACCGCAGCGTCGTCAATATGATCGAAGGAACCAACCGCTACTTTGCCATTGACCAAAACGATCGCAGTATTGCACTCAGTGCGCTGAGTTTTGACCTGGCCATTCATGACATTTTTAGCGTACTTTCTGCCGGGGGAGCCGTAGTTATGCCCGCCGAAAGCGATCGGACTAACCCGGAAGCCTGGTATCAACTGATGATTGCTCATCGCGTCACCACTTGGCTCAGCGCCCCAGCTTTGCTGGAACTGTTGTTGGATTATGTTAACAGTATCGGCGGAGTTTCAGGGCCGGAGCCCGCTTTACGTGCAGTGATGGTCGGCGGGGATTGGATTGTAACTTCACTGCCGGAACGTTGCCGCCAATGGGCACCCCATAGCCGGTTCTGTAGCGTTGGTGGAGCCACCGAGGCCGCCGTCTTCTCCATACTTTACGAAGTGCCACACCAACCGGTGTTATCGGTCAGTATTCCTTATGGCAAGCCACTGCCGCATCAACGTTTCTACATTCTGGATGCCTGGCTACGCCCGGTGCCAGAAGGCGTGAAAGGGGAGATTTATATCGCCGGTGTTGGCTTGGCCCGTGGCTATTATGGTGATAACCAGCGGACCGCCGACAGTTTCTTCTGGCATGAGTTACTGCAAGAACGGGTTTACCGCACTGGCGATGCTGGTCGTTTTCTGCATGACGGAAATATTGAGTTTATGGGGCGGATTGACCAACAGGTCAAAATCAACGGTTACCGCATCGAGTTAGGGGAAATTGAAAATATTGCCCTGTCGTATCCCATCCTGACAGCCTGCTGTGTCATGCTGATCCCGCATCCACAGCCCTATCTGGCGGCCTATATCGTGGCCAATGAACCGGTAGATATCCCGGCACTGAGCCAATACCTGCGTAGTCAATTGCCACAATACATGATGCCCAAGGCGTTTGTTCAGATAGAGAGTATGCCACTGACGGAGAACGGTAAAATTGCCAGGAAGGCCTTGCCGGTGCCGCAGTATGAGCAGCGCGATTTTGTTGTGGCTGACAGTGACTGGGAACGTGAGTGCTGCGAGATTTGGTGCGAATTGTTAAAACGCCAGCGAGTGAGCGTGGAGGATAACTTCTTCTCGCTCGGGGGGAACTCGATTCTGGCGATCCAGGCATGTTATCAAATCAGCCACCGGCTGCAACGGGATGTCACCCTCAGCGATCTGGGGCAACACCCGACGATCCGTAATCTCTGCAATTACCTGAAAAAACCCGGTGATGATGAAACGCAACCCTTAGTCATACCCGCGTTGCAGCTTGATACTTACCCGCTGTCATCCTCGCAAATGCAGCTCTGGTTTATCGAAAACCTCAATGGTGGCAGTCATCTTTACCATGTGCCGATGTTGTTCCGTCTCAATGAAGACCTTGACCCGATAGCATACTGCCAGAGTCTACGGGCTATCGTTGCCCGCCATCACGTATTACGTAGCGTTATTTGCCAACAACAGGCGCTAACCGCCCTCTCTCGGTTAGTGGATAGCGAACTGGAAATTGCGCGTCTGGTGCTGGATGCCGACACTTGGCAGCAACAGTTGCTTCAGGATATCGACCAACCATTCAGGCTTGAAGCAGAAATTCCGATTAGAGCCCGTATTTACCAGGTCAAACAACCGGATAACACCCACCAGCATTACTGCCTGATCGTCGTGCATCATCTGGCTTTCGATGGCTGGTCGCAAACTATTTTTCTGCAAGAGTGGGCGGCATTATATCAAGCCTATCGAACCGGGCTGCACCCAGCGTTGCCTGAACCAAGCCTGCAGTATGGTGATTACGCCAGTTGGCAACAGACGTATCTGAGTTCGGCAAACGCCGACCGATTGAAAGCCTTCTGGCAACAACATCTTCAGGGCTGGCAAATGCTTGAAATGCCGCTCGACTATGTGCGGCCCGCGCAGTTTGATCATCGTGGTGCCAACCATTGTGTCACCTTGCCTGATGACTTGGTCGCGCAAACGGAACGCTTTGTACAGCGCGAAGGGGTGACCCCGTTTGCCCTTTTCCTGTCGGCGTTCAATCTATTGCTAAACGCCTTCAGTGGTCAGCAGGATATTCTGGTGGGCACCCCAGTCGCCAACCGTCCAACGGCAGAAACCCGTGCGGTTATCGGCTTTTTTGTCAATACGCTACCGTTGCGTACACAAATTGATGACAACATGGCGTTATCTGACTATGTCCATGAGGTTTTCAACACGTCACTAGAGGCACAAAAATACCAAAGCTTACCGCTGGAACAGTTGATTGATCACCTCCAGGTGCCACGCGATCTCTCACGTCATCCGTTGTTCCAGGTGCTGTTTGTTCTGGAAGATGCGACGCAAAATACGGCGTTACCCGCGTGGCTAGTACCACAAAGCCTGGTAGAACAGTATCAGGCGGCCAAGTTTGATCTGATGCTGAGTATCCAAAAAGACGTTGGGTGTACCCAAGCGGTCTTCAACTATGCCACGGCACTGTTTACACCAGAAACCCTCACCTGCCTGTCTCAGTATTATCTGACTATCCTGGAACAGATTGTCGAGCAGGGAAGCTGGCGAATTAACCAATTGACGCTCGTTCCTCCGGCAGAGGTAACCTCAATGCGTGCAAGTTGGCAAACCAGCCCACCAGCCTATGATTTTGAGCGTGCAATCCACCATGATTTTATCCAGCAAGCACGGCTGCAACCGCAAGCAGTGGCCATTATCGACAGCTTGGGTGAACTGAGTTATGGCGAGCTTTATCAGGAAGCATTGACGCTGTCATTGCAACTGCGCCAGTACACGGATGGGCAGAGCGAAACCATTGCGGTGATGGTGGATAAAGGGCGGGCACAGATTATCGCCGTGTTGGCGATCGTCATGGCTGGCAAGGCTTATCTACCGCTGGATGGATCCTGGCCGGAACGCCGACGCTTGGAGGTTATCGCGCAATCACAAACCCCGGTGATCCTCAGCAGCCAGCCTTGGCAGAACATCGAACAGGCCAGGCTGTTGCTGATCGACCCCCATGGCATCGTGGCCGAGCTACCACCACCACAGCCTGGGGAGCCGGTATTACCCGCACCCCATGACCTCGCCTATGTCATCTTCACATCGGGATCGACAGGCATCCCCAAAGGCGTTGCAGTTGAACATCGCGGCGCGGTAAACAGTATCGTTGATACTATTCAGCAACTGGGCCTTGATAAGCAAGATCGTGGCTTAGCCCTCAGTGCGCTAAGTTTTGATATCTCGGCGTTCGATATTTTTGGCATTCTATCGGTAGGGGGCACCATGGTGATGCCGTCCGAGGTAGAACGTTATCAACCGGATGCCTGGCATCGGCTGATGGTCAATCACGGCGTCACCTTCTGGAACTCTGCGCCTTCGGTAATCACATTGCTGGTGGAGTACCTTGAGTCAAGGGAAACCGCTGGCGAAGGCTGGCCGATGTTGCGTACCGTGGTACTGGTTGGGGAAGTGATCGCCAAGCAGTTACCGGCACGTATCCGGCAGTGGCGTGAAGGTTGCCGCGTGGTCAGCACCGGTGGTGCCACAGAAAGTTCCATCTGGTCAATCCTCTACGACATCCCAGATGCACCGATCCTGACCCCCAGTGTGCCTTATGGCAAAGCGATGGCGCATCAGCGGTTTTATGTTCTGGACAGCCATCTGCGCGTGTTGCCACCCTGCCTGCCCGGTGAACAGTATATCGGGGGGGCTGGGGTGGCCCGGGGTTACTTCCGCAATGAAGCGGTCACTCAGGAGCGGTTTATCTACCATCCTGAACTGGGTGAACGGCTTTACCGCACCGGTGACGCAGGCCGTTATCTGCCAGACGGCAATCTCGAGTTTATGGGGCGGATGGATTTTCAGGTCAAGATCAATGGTTATCGCGTTGAACTGGGGGAAGTTGAAAGCAGCGCCCTGGCCTTCGGCACCATCAAATCTTGCTGCGCTATCGTTTGGAAAGATCAGCAACAGGAGCGTTTGGCGCTCTACTATGTGTGTGATGAACCCCTGATCGAAGCTGAATTGCTGGAGTTTCTCAGCCAGCGGTTACCGCTGTATATGATCCCGACGGCGTTAATCCAACTACAGGCACTACCTTATAATTCTAGCGGTAAGCTGGATCGTAAGGCACTGCCTGCACCGCAAATAGTCGAGCAGAATGTCTATGTTGCGCCGAGTAATCCACTCGAACAACAACTGTGTGCGCTGTGGCAGAAAACACTGAAACGTGAGCAAATCGGCATGACGGATGATTTTTTCCGCTCAGGGGGAACATCGCTTATGGCGATTTCGGTATGTATGAAATTATCCGAGTTGCTGAAAACAGCGGTCCCTGTTGTCAGGCTGTTCCAATGCCGTACTTTGAAAAACCTGCTTGCCACCTGTGAAAACCATCTGGTGCTGCCACTGACTCAGATAACCCAGGGTTTGCCTGCTTTGTGGATGATTCACCCGGCGTTGGTCGGTGCGGAAGCCTTCTATCCCTTCGCCCAGACTTTGCAGGGCAAAATGAATGGTTATGGTGTCGATAATTACAATCTTTATCACCGCCCTACCATTTCTTCACTGGCGACACTGGCGGATCGTTATCTGGAGGAGATGATAACGCACGGTTTGCTGGCCGGACCCGTACAGATCCTGGGGTGGTCGCTGGGGGGGCTAATCGCACTGGAAATTGCAGCCCAGTTGGAAGCTCGCGGCATACAGGAGATTTCACTCTATCTGTTAGACAGTTTTTATCAGCAGACAACGGAAAAAACCTCACTTGACACCCTACTAGCTACGCTGGGGCTCACAGGAGAGACCGCCGAACGTGCTCAGGCGGTGGCAGAGGTAGAGGATCGGCTTTCGCAGGCGAAACTCAGCCACAAACTGCAAACCACTCAGGTTACGCTGTTCAAAGCAATGCGAGCAAACCCTGATTTGCCGGATGACGTGATGAAACCGCTGATTGCCGTGCCAGACAACGGGCTGAAAACGGTCTGTGAACATCTGCGAGTGATCCCGCTGGCCTGCCACCACCACGATATCCTGGAATATGGTGATGAGATCATCAAGGTGATCTGCCCGCAGAAAAGGTAAGGGCAACAGATGGGCAGCGGAGAAAATCCGCTGCCTTTTTACTTATCATGACGATGGAGTTGTGGTGTGAATGGGCTCACCCGTCTTGAGTTTGCTACACATTTCACTGTAGACGCGATCAGCATCTGCTATTACCTGTTAGATAAACCGTCTATTGATGTGCGGCAACTGTTGCCTTATTGCATGACGTTACCTAAAGAGATCCAACTCAGCATTGAATCGCGGCGCATTGAATATCTGGCGGGCCGTTATTGTGCCGTCCAAGCTCTCTGCGGGTTGGGAATGGCCGCACCACGGGTGGGGCGGAATGCCGATCGCTCACCTCGTTGGCCTGCGGGCACTTACGGTAGCCTGTCGCACACAGATAACCGAGTCATTGCCTGTGCAGTTTGGCAGTCAGAATACGCTGGCGTCGGGATCGATATCGAAAAAACGGTACCGCAAGAGATGCTGCCATCGCTGGAACATCTGGTCTTCACCGTACCAGAGCGAGAGTGGGTTAAAACCTCGCCGGGATTAACCGTATGCCAGGCGGCAACATTGCTATTCTCGGCCAAAGAGGCTTTTTATAAGTTTATCTATCCACAAGTCCATACCCATTTGGATTTCACCGACCTGTCTTTGGTGGCCCTGAAAGAGGGCGAGTTTGCCATTGAATTGCAAAAAGAGCTGGGCCGTGGTTGGCGGAAGGGGAAAGTAGTGCAGGGGAAATATTTTTTTGATGATGAACAGGTAATAACGTTAATTGCCGCGAAACAGCCTTAAATGGCATAAGCGTTATCCCCACCCTCTAGGCTGACAGGAACAGTCACTTTTACCGAAATCTCTTGCGATGGTTTACCGGTAACGAGAAAAATCCTAAAATTGCTACCGTATGTCTAATACGGAGAAATTCCAATGATACGCAACGACAGTTCACACTGTCCAAACCACCGGCAACCCTGGCTATTGTCTGAAATGCGTTATGTAGAAGCGCATTACGGCAAAACCCCTACCAGCAAAATTGCCGAGCACCTTGGCAGAACCGCCACTGCCGTCAGAATGTGTGCCAACAAGTTGGGCTGCAGCAAAGCTGCCTCCACCCTCTGGAGTGAAGCAGAAAAAGACATCATACGCACACATTATGCCAACGGTGAAGGTATCACCCGTGTTATGCAACTGCTGCCAGGGCGAACCCGTAAAACTATTTTTATGATGGCGTACACCATCGGGGTGGTTAGTGCACGCAACTGGAGTGCTCAAGAGTGTAAAATATTGAAAAAATATTACCCACTTCTTGGCACAGCAACGGTAGATAAGCTCGTGGGGCGCACCATCGACGCGGTGAAAATCAAAGCCAATGATATGGGGCTACGTTTCTTTGGTTGCAGTGGGCCGGGCAAGCAGCGAATGTGGCAACCGGAAGAGTTAAAAAAACTGGAAAAACACCTCCATCTGCCCCTAACAGAGTTAGCGGCTTATTTCCCAGACCGTACACTCATCTCGGTAAAAAAGGCCAAGCAACGCCTGGTGAATAAGCGAAAGGGCCGCGTACAACCGTCCTCAAAGGGAAAAGGATAATCTGCCCACTTGCCTGAATACTCTTCTACTGTAATAAGTCCAGGCATCAGCGCAATCATGCTCACCAAGATAACGGCAAGTAGACACTCTAACTCAGTAAGATGGCAGGGCAGTCGCCATAAGATTTGTACCAGAGGTAGACTGGCTTTGATGGATGAATCTTAGGGATAAGATTAAAGATTACCCGGCCACAAATTAACATTGTGACCGGGCACACGGGTATCACTGCTACAACTTGGACGAACTCTTGGCGCTAGCCCCAAACAACGTATTAAGCGGTCTGTTTTGCCGCTTTATTACGCTCAGCCATTTGCCATACGGCGGCAACATTGCGCGCGGTTACACGCAAATTCTCATCCGCTTCACCCATCGCTTCCGGCAACGTAACAATGCGGTTTACCACAGAGAATACGGCATCCAGACCATGCTCATGAACTACCGCATAATCTTTGGTCATGCCCCCCGCCAAGGCGATAGTCGGTACCGCAAAACGTTGTGCCACTTTTGCCACACCCATTGGGGTTTTACCCCGCACGGTCTGGCTATCGATACGCCCTTCACCCGTAATAACCAGATCAGCCCCTTGTACAGCTGCAGCCAGATTCAAGGCATCAGTGACGATACTGATACCCGGCTCCAGACGACCCATTAATAATCCAGATAGTGCAGAACCCATTCCACCTGCAGCCCCAGCACCAGGAAGATCAATCACCTGTCGTCCCGTTGTCTGCTCAATATGCTCTCCCCATACCTTTAAGGCAGCATCAAGCTGAGCAACCCTGTCAGGCGTCGCACCTTTTTGTGGGCCAAACACCGCAGAAGCGCCCTTAGGACCGCATAACGGGTTATCAACATCACAAGCTACCCGTAAATCGACTCCCGCTAAACGTGAGTCAAGGTGCGACAAATCAATCTTGGCGATCTGAGACAGGGCGGCGCCGCCACGTGCCAATTCGTTACCCTGGTTGTCGAGTAGACGTGCACCGAGGGCTTGCATCATGCCTGCGCCACCATCATTGGTCGCGCTGCCGCCAATACCGAGAATAATATTACGCGCCCCCTGATCCAGGGCAGCCAGTATCAATTCACCTGTCCCAAATGTCGTCGTCAGGCAGGGGTTCCGCTGCTCATTTGTCACCAAATGCAGGCCTGAAGCGGCTGCCATTTCAATGACCGCAGTTTTTCCATCCCCTAGCCAGCCGTAAAAAGCCTCCACGGGCTGACCTAATGGACCGGTAACCGACAGTTCGACACGTTTACCGCCAGTGGCAGCAACCATTGACTCAACAGTACCTTCGCCACCATCCGCCATCGGAAGTTTGATGTATTCCGCCTGCGGGTATATTTCTCTAAATCCTTGTTCAATTGCGTTTGCTACATCCATCGCACTCAAACTTTCTTTAAATGAGTCAGGGGCAATAACAATTTTCATTTTTCACTCCATTAACCAGCAAGATTAAATACACCAAACATCAGCGTAGAAACGAAGGCAATGGTCAGGCCGACCAACGTTTCATAAGGCAGCAATTTCAGGCGCTCATGTACTGGCATGTAGACACAACCACCCGTAGCATGGAAAAAACTACCGTGAGGCATATGATCAAAGACCGTCGCACCCGCATGGATCATGGCGGCTCCTGCCAGGGCAGTGATACCCATATCCATCAGGGTTGAACTGAATACCGCAGAAGCGACAGCAGTACCCGCCGTGGTTGAGGCGGTAGCCATCGACATTAATGCCCCGGAGAACGGTGCCAATAGATAAGATGGCATGCCGGAAGCCGTCAGGCCGCTGATTAAGACATCTTTCAAACCGGAATTGGCGATAATACCTGCCAGCGTCCCGGTACCTAACAGCATAATCGCCACCGGGGCCATACGTGCCAGGCCGGAAGTAATGTACTGATTAGTATTACGTAGCCGCCCCATCACCAATACACCCGCCAGTCCGCCTACTGGCAGCGCAATCAGCGGGTCAATGGCAATACCAGTGATCGGACGCAGAGCCAACAGCACAATGGCGACAAAAGGAGCAGTAATGGAGGCCCAAAAACCCGGCATTTCACCCTGCTTGTGTTCAACCAGTTCTGCGGCTGTCACTTTGCTGCCGCGAGTCACCAGACGACGAGCCAATAAATAGGCAATCACCAGGCCACACAGACCAGGGATAATCCCCGCCGCCATAACGGATGTTAGTGGAACGTGGAAGTTGTCTGCAGCGGCAATGGTGTTTGGATTCGGTGACATCACGTTACCGGCTTTGCCCCCACCAATCATCGCCAACAGGATAGCTGTTTTGGATAGGTCGGCACGGTGGGCTATCGCTAACGCAATGGGGGAAACGGTAATAACAGCCACGTCCACAAATACACCGACCGCAGTCAGTAGCATGGTAGCCACTGCCAGCGCCAGCAGTGCCCGATGCTCACCCACTTTACGCACAATGGTTTCGGCGATGGTATTGGCTGCACCAGATTCAATCAGTACGCCAGCCAGCACCCCAGCGGCCAAAATGCGTAATACGGCGTTGGTAATACCTTGCGCACCAGTCACCATGAGTTTGATGGTTTCTATCAGGTCTGCGCCGCCAATCAGTCCCCCGACCAGAGCACCGGCCATCATGCCGTAAACAGGGGGCACTTTTCGCAAAATTAATATAATAGCGACAATAAGTGCTATCAATGCGCCTGTTGCAGACACGGGAACAGTCACCATCTTGGTCTCCTGGAAGTGTTGTTTTGATTAAAAGTTGATTACCTTGCGCCATTATTCAAAGAAATGACGAAAAATCTTGAGAGAAACCACCAAAAAAGGGGGGTTATGGCAGGGCGTAATTTGGAGTAAAGAACAATTTATGGGTGCATTTTCATGCCGATAAACAATTGAACAATGCTATTTAACTCATTGATATTTAAATTGGTAATCTGGCCTATTTTTTGCAGTCGGTAACGCAAGGTGTTGACATGAATTTTGAGGTGTTCAGCGGTATGCGTAACATCACAGTTTTGATCAAAATAACTGCGCAATGTCGAACATAATACCGATTTACGGTCAGCGGCTTTGAGTATCAACCATGATCGACTTAACTCTTCAGCCTGCCAACTTTGGGAAAAATGATTAAAAAGCACGGGGAACCAGTGTTCCTGATAACTGGTAATACTTTTGCGTGACTGAATTAGCGTCGCCGTTTCAAACATGGCCTTGGCACTTAAATAGGAGCGATAAAGGCCATCCTCACTGGTGAAATAGCCACCCACCGCAATACGTACTGCGAACTCATCACTAATATTCTGTTTTATCCGCCGCATTACCCGGTCAATCGCCTTGTTCACCTCGGTATTGTGGGAGAGTTTGAGCGGTTGCAACAACACGAAACGATGTAACTCATTCATGGCAACCAGGCTTTCTTTACCTAAACTCGTCAGACGATTAATCAGAGCCGGTGACTGATCATGAGCCCGTTCATCTAACGAAATAATCACCGCAATACGGGGGAGTGTCATATCCAACCCGAGATAGGTCGCAATTGAACTGACCATCACCGGATCACTGGCAGGCTGGATCAAGAGTTGGACTAAATCCTCGCGATAACGTTTCTCCCACTGCGACTGCTCTAACATTTCAGCCTGTTCGATAACCAATTCTGCCGCCATTCCCACCAATTCAGCATAAGCTCTGACTTCATCCGGTGGGCCTGATATCCCAATCACCCCTACCAGCTCCTGGCGAAACAAGATGGGGACATTGATTCCCGGACGAACCCCTTTTAATAGCAATGCCGAGGCTTCGTTAATTTCCACCACGCGATTCTCGGCCAGCGCCAGTAATGCGCCTTCGTGAAGCTGGTGCAAACGTGATGCATCCCCAGATGCAACGATGACGCCACGGTTGTTCATCACATTGACGGAGTGTTTCAAGATGCTCATCGCACGCTGAACTATTTGGCGAGCGGTGCTTTCCTTCAACTCAGGGGAGGGCATAGTGTTCCTTAATGTTAATGGCCAATGAGCAAAAGTATGAATTATACCTATCAGCAGGGCAAAGACGCATCTGGCTGTGCCACATAATGCGAACTCTGTGCTCGGCTTCAACAGAATCGAAGAAAGCCTACCAGCTGCTTGAATGACAACGGGTATCAGTCAATAATTCCGATTCCTTATATTCAGTAATGAATGGGTACCAGCAGGTAGGTAAACGATGACCCATATTGATTGCGTAATGCTAGCCGCCGGGATGTCAACACGCATGGGGCAGTGGAAAATGATGCTGCCTTACGGTAACGGGACTATTCTTGATACCGCAATCGCCAATGCGTTGGCGTTTTGCCAACGAGTCATTGTCGTCAGCGGCTTTCGTGGTGAGGAGTTAGCAGCTTACTATCACCAACATCCACAGATTGAGGTGGTGCATAACGCCAATTACCAGCAGGGAATGTTATCTTCCATTCGTACTGGTGTCCAACAGGTACGTAGCCCCTACTTCTTTCTGACTTTAGGCGATCTACCTTGCATCAGACATGGGATTTACGCCGCATTATGGCAAGAAAAAGGGCCCTTTGCGCTGGTCCCCCGCTATCATAAAGAGAGAGGGCACCCAGTACTGCTGCCAGCTTCCATCATTGAGCGCATTAATATGGCTGACCCTAAATTATCAATGAAGCAGGTCATTGAGCTGGGGGATTATCGATTTCTTGAGGTGCAGGAAAACGGCATTCATTATGACATTGATACTCAAGAAGAATATCAAAAATTACTGCAGCATCCTCTCCATCAATAACCACTGTCAAAACTCGCGGATTGACAAACTGGCAACCGATACTTAAATCGATTCAAACTTCAGATAGAGAGTAGCTGAACGAATTTAGGTATCGCTACTGCAAATCAGCTCATTCATTACGTGATATGCCACACAAAAAAGAAACAAAACATCATGGTAGAAGATCAATTAACCATTTGTTGACATATCATTAACACACATAAGGAGAAAAACATGAGCCAAGTGCATAAACACCCCATTCCGTCTGCAATTGCAGAACGTGCCCTGATTAATCCAGCACGATATCAACAATATTATCAACAATCAGTACAAGACCCGGCAGCATTTTGGGGTGAGCAAGGCAAGATCCTGGATTGGATCAAACCCTATACGGTGGTTAAGAACACCTCCTTCGACCCTGGTCATATCAGTATCCGCTGGTTTGAAGATGGTACTCTGAACCTCTCTGCCAACTGTTTGGATCGTCATTTGGCTGAGCGTGGCGATCAGACCGCCATTATTTGGGAAGGGGATGATCCCACTCAGTCGAAAAAAGTGAGTTATAAACAACTGCATCATGATGTCTGCCAGTTCGCTAATGTATTAAAAAAACTGGGTGTAAAAAAAGGCGATGTGGTCGCTATCTATATGCCAATGGTGCCAGAAGCGGCAGTCGCCATGTTGGCTTGTGCTCGCATTGGTGCCATACATTCCGTGATCTTTGGCGGTTTCTCCCCTGAAGCCATCGCAGGCCGTATCATTGATTGCAACGCAAAACTGGTGATCACCGCTGATGAAGGTCTGCGTGCTGGTCGCACTGTGCCCCTGAAAAAAAATGTCGATGATGCACTAAAAAATCCTGGGGTGAAAAGTATCAACAATGTGGTGGTTTTCCAACGCACGGGTAAAGCAGGTCCCTGGCAAGCAGGCCGCGACCTTTGGTGGCACGAACTGATTAAAGATGTCACTGCTGATTGCCCAGCGGAAGAGATTAATGCGGAAGATCCGCTGTTTATCCTGTATACCTCGGGTTCCACCGGTAAACCCAAAGGCGTCTTGCATACCACTGGGGGCTATCTGGTCTATGCTGCTCTGACCTTTAAATATGTCTTCGATTATCATGAAGGGGATATTTATTGGTGCACCGCAGATGTAGGCTGGGTGACGGGTCACAGCTACCTGTTATATGGCCCATTGGCTTGTGGTGCCACCACGCTGATGTTCGAAGGGGTGCCGAACTACCCAGGCGTCAACCGCTTATCACAAGTCGTCGATAAACATCAGGTTAATATCCTGTATACCGCCCCCACCGCTATCCGTGCCTTGATGGCTGAAGGGGATAAGGCGATTGAAAATACCAAGCGGGATTCACTTCGCATCATGGGCTCGGTGGGTGAACCCATCAACCCGGAAGCCTGGGAGTGGTACTACAACAAGATTGGTAACGCCAAGTGCCCTATCGTCGATACTTGGTGGCAAACCGAAACGGGTGGTTTCCTGATCACCCCGCTACCAGGTGCTACCGAGTTAAAAGCTGGCTCGGCAACGCGCCCATTCTTTGGGGTACAGCCCGCCCTGGTGGACAATATGGGAACACCGCAAGAGGGGATTTGTGAAGGGAATCTGGTCATTACCGACTCCTGGCCAGGACAAGCTCGTACTCTATTTGGTGATCATGACCGTTTCGAGCAAACCTACTTTTCCACCTTTAAAGGGATGTATTTCAGTGGTGACGGTGCCCGCCGTGACGAAGATGGCTATTATTGGATTACTGGCCGTGTTGATGATGTATTGAACGTTTCCGGACACCGTTTGGGAACCGCCGAAATTGAATCCGCCCTGGTTGCCCATCCTAAAATTGCCGAAGCCGCTGTGGTGGGCATCCCCCATAGCATCAAAGGTCAGGCCATTTACGCCTACATTACGCTGAATCATGGGGAAGAGCCGACGCCAGAACTGTATGCTGAGGTGCGTGATTGGGTACGTAAAGAAATCGGAGCCATTGCCACACCTGATGTTCTTCATTGGACTGACTCTTTGCCGAAAACACGTTCCGGTAAAATCATGCGCCGCATTCTACGCAAAATTGCCACTGGTGATACCAGTAACTTGGGGGATACCTCAACACTGGCGGATCCGGCTGTCGTAGACAAGCTGCTAGAAGAGAAACAATCCATGAGCGTTCCATCCTGATTTTGCCGTAGCAGGCTGTTCATTGGTCTTTATCCGCTGAACAGCCTGCATATAAACTAGCGCTTACCAGACACAAGCGGAATAACGACACGTAGTAACATTTGTCGCTTAAAAAACGCCAAGTGTAGCTAATCGTTTCCTAAAGTAGCCATCATCCATCCCAGAGAATTCTGCTGGGGTAGGTAATGGCTGCCTACAATTCAACAAATGAGGCAATAGAAAAAAAGTAATTAGCGATGCCATTATTTAATACCCAGAGGAGAACATCTGATGAATGAAGAGCTTTATCAAAAAATCGAAGATAATCCGCGCTTTAAATTATTGGTGAAAAAACGTAGCCACTTTGCCTGGTTATTATCAGTCATAACACTGACTATCTATGTCAGTTTTATCTTTTTGATTGCTTTCGACCCTCAATGGCTTGGAACGCCCCTTTATGCTGGCTTAACCATTACCCGAGGTATTCCCATCGGGATGGGTTTAATTGTGCTCTCTTTTATATTAACCGGCATTTACACTTACCGTGCTAACACCGAATTTGATCGCCTCAATGCTGAGATTTTAAACGAGGTGCAGCAATGAAAAAATTGTTATCACTCAGCACGCTGCTCATGTTACCCACGCTAACCTATGCCGATGCCATTGGTGGGGCCGTCCAGCGCCAGCCACTGAATGTTCAAGCCATCATCATGTTTGTCCTGTTCGTAGGAGCCACGCTTTACATTACTTATTGGGCTTCCAAACGTACACGTTCCCGTGGCGATTACTATACGGCAGGTGGGCGTATTACTGGGTTACAAAATGGTTTGGCTATTGCTGGTGACTTTATGTCTGCGGCTTCATTCCTCGGTATCTCCGCATTGGTCTATACCTCGGGTTATGACGGTCTGATTTACTCTATTGGCTTCCTGATCGGCTGGCCAATCATCCTTTTTCTTATTGCCGAACGGTTACGTAACCTCGGGCGCTATACTTTCGCTGACGTAGCCTCTTACCGATTAAAACAAAAACCCATTCGTATCCTTTCCGCCTGTGGCTCCTTAGTGGTGGTCGCTCTCTATCTCATCGCCCAGATGGTCGGGGCTGGTAAACTGATTCAGTTGCTTTTTGGCCTCAATTACCATGTCGCCGTAATATTGGTTGGTATATTGATGGTTCTATATGTGTTATTCGGGGGCATGCTGGCGACCACTTGGGTACAAATCATTAAAGCCGTCCTATTGTTGTCAGGTGCCAGCTTTATGGCGTTTATGGTCATGAAAACGGTGAATTTCGATTTTAACACTCTATTCGCTGAAGCCGTAAAGGTACATCCAAAAGGGATTGCCATCATGAGCCCGGGGGGCTTGGTATCCGACCCGATATCCGCACTCTCTTTAGGTCTGGCGTTAATGTTTGGTACCGCTGGATTGCCGCATATCCTGATGCGATTCTTTACCGTTAGTGATGCCAAAGAGGCACGCAAGAGCGTGTTTTATGCCACTGGATTTATTGGTTATTTCTATATTCTGACGTTTATTATCGGATTTGGTGCCATCCTACTCGTCAGTGTAAATCCTACATTCAAGGATGCGGCAGGAGCGTTACTTGGTGGAAATAATATGGCAGCCGTGCATCTGGCTGATGCCGTCGGCGGAAGTTTCTTCCTCGGCTTTATCTCAGCGGTGGCATTTGCCACTATTCTGGCGGTAGTCGCTGGCTTAACGTTGGCAGGGGCTTCAGCGGTCTCTCATGATCTGTATGCCTGCGTGATTAAAGACGGTAAAGCAACCGAACGTAATGAGCTTAAAGTATCCAAAATCACGGTCCTCCTACTTGGGATCATTGCCATTATGCTAGGGATCCTATTTGAGAAACAGAATATTGCCTTCATGGTAGGACTCGCTTTCTCTATTGCTGCTAGCTGTAATTTCCCTATCATCATTCTTTCCATGTATTGGTCACGCCTGACTACTCGAGGGGCAATGATTGGTGGATGGCTAGGTTTGTTAACAGCAGTTATCCTGATGATTTTAGGCCCGACGATTTGGGTGCAAATCCTCGGTCATGCTAAGCCAATCTATCCTTATGAATATCCTGCACTATTCTCTATCTTCATTGCATTTATTGGCACTTGGTTGTTCTCTGTCACTGATAATTCTGTCACCGGCAAGCAAGAGCGCGAGCGTTTCCGTTCTCAGTTTGTACGATCACAAACCGGAGTAGGCATTTTACAGGGAAGACCTCACTAACATTGTTGTGCATAACTGTTGTTCATAGCAAAAAGCCCCATGCTAACGCACGGGGCTTTCTACTTGATTGAATGCCTGTCAGTGCCTACAGTATTTATCTCACCCTGAGACTCCCTGTGGGGCCACCGCCAACGGCGTTCCCCTCAGTTCCCTATTCCGCAATGGCTTGAATCAGAGAAGCGATAACTGTTTTATCGTACACAGCAAAAAGCCCCATGCTTCCGCACGGGGCTTTCTACTTGATTGAATGCCTGGCAGTGCCTACACAGTATTCGTCTCATCCTGAGACTTCCTGTGGGGCCACCGTCAACGGCGTTTCCCTCAGTTCCCTATTCCGCAATGGCTTGAATCAGAGAAGAGAAACTGTTTTATCGTACACAGCAAAAAGCCCCATGCTTGCGCACGGGGCTTTCTACTTATTTGGATGCCTGGCAGTGTCCTACTCTCACATGGGGAGACCCCACACTACCATCGGCGCTACGGCGTTTCACTTCTGAGTTCGGCATGGGATCAGGTGGGACCACCGCGCTAAGGCCGCCAGGCAAATCAGGTTTCAGGTCACAGGAAACAGGTTTCAGTTAATCCACCTTACCCCTATGCACCTCAAAATCTTTGTTGCTCTCATCTTCAATCTGTAGAACAAGCTGATTATCGCTATCTCTCTACCCGATATCCTGGTATCAGGTCAAAACACCTTCGGTGTTGTAAGGTTAAGCCTCACGGTTCATTAGTACTGGTTAGCTCA
>NZ_AYKS02000113.1 GCF_000496755.2 Serratia sp. DD3 | reverse complement strand
TGCAGAGACTATCTTTTTTTTGTTAGTCATCAGGGTACCTTTTACTGAACAAGAAGCCGTAGCTGGGGCGTTTTAACACCCCATCTATTAACTGTATGAAATCAAATTGCCCCAGGACGGATGCGCAGTGTTGAAGTGATCTCTTTCCACAACGTGATCAGTTGTGCCTCGCTTAATCTCTCTTCTGGTGCCAGATTTTCGGTTTTGTAATATAACCTTATATCAAAGGCTGGTTGTTGCGCGGTAGGATCTAGCTGATTGTATTTAAGATAGAAAAAATATTCGTCGTACGGTGGGGTCACATACTGTCGCTCAGTCACTTCTCCCCCCAGCAGCCACTCTTCAATTGCCAGCCCGTTAATCTGCCGTTTCCCTTTATGCAGCGTATGGTATTTGCCTTGCGCCATCATCCGCTCATCCTGCTGCAGCAGGGTAGAGCCGGTACTCTGGTAATTATTGCTGCTAAAAGTCACTACCAGATTTTTGATATGCTTATGCACATACCCCATACCAAAGTCATAGGACTCGACCGGTTTACCGGCAATAAAACCGCGCAAGATACAAAAACCCGGCTGATTAGGGATCAAGGTGTCTTCTCTGGCCGTGGTGCGCCTGAGTAGATCCTGTACTGCAACCAGTTTTTCGGGGATGGTATAGCCGTATATATCACTGCCATATTTCATCTTGTTTGAGTCGTAACGAGGGGAACGCCCATCTCTTGCCTTGATCTCAATTTTAAAGGTGACGCCAGCATCCCATTTATAGGCTTCCAGTATTCTGGCAACATCCGGCACTCCAGCACTCTCATTACGTTCAAATACCGTCCCCACCATATCAGTCGACAATGGATGCATCTGCTTTAAATAGGGTTTATCCAGCACATCATCAGGTTCAGTTGCCTTTAACTCCTGCTCCCGGCGCTGCATCAACTGGTTAAAGGGGGGGCGATACTGCTCCCGGCTCTCCATTTTGGTTTGATTGTCATCCATCAGAAAAAACACACCCTCATCAGGCATAAAATCAGCGGGCAGATCGATAAGGTAGAGGCCAACACAGCGCGGTGTTGGGTGTTGTAACAGAGGGGTGAGCATGGCTTGTTCCTTGTCAGTTAACGAGCGGGTAAGCGTAGCGGGTTTTAACCATTGCCAAAGTCCCCAAAAAACCAACAAAACAAGGAGTATTGAGACTATCTTTTTTTTGTTAGTCATCGGGGTACCTTTTACTGAACAAGAAGTCGTATCTGGGGCGTTTTAATACCCCAGATATTCACTGTATCAAATCAAATTGCCCCAGGGCGTACCCGTAATGTTTGCGTCATCGCCTGCCAAAAAGCAATCAGTTCATTTTGTGATAACGCTTCATCAGGAAGTGGTCCATGACTGAGTTCTATAGTAAAACCGGGAGATTGCGGGCTACTGTTTTTTTCATTCACGTTTAACATAAACGTATGCCCACTGCTATCATCTTCCCCGTTTCCCACCGCTAACCACTCTTCTGCATCCAATTTATTAATTTGGCGTACCCCCTTCATCAAGGTTTTTATTTGGTTATTGTTCAACTCATTGCTGATAATAGAACTTCGCTCTAACATAGAGGTTTCTTCTTGAATAAAATTATCAGTTGAAAAATCAAAAAATAACCTTGGATTTATCTGGGAGCGATAAGAAAAACTTACATCTTCCCTTTCATTCGCTACCCCCGATGAACCAGAAATAAATCCATTGGGGAAACACAATCCTTTCTCTGTCGGGATCTCATTTTCTTGCCTTCCGCGCAGACGAGATAGTATATTTCTCAACTGATTTAGCTTTATTTGCATGGTATTTTTATAATAATCAGGGTTACTTTCTCGCTCTTTTTGGTAACGTACTGAATCAGGATTCCTAGCATCAATTTCAGTTTTAAATGCCACACCGTTACTATAAATATGAGCCTCTAATTTTCTGGCTGAGTCGGGTGCGATTTTACTAAAATTAGTTTCAAAGATAACCCCTTTCATACCATTAGGTAATGGATAAATATTCTTTAAATAGGGCCCATCATCTGGATGGATGGTTTTGGTATTGCGCAATTCATCTTCCCGTAAATGAATACGTTGCTCAAAAGCCGGTAAATACAGACGTTGAAACACGATCTCTTTTTTATTGATAAAAACAGTACCAATGGGAGCATTAAAACTTTCCGGCAAATCCACCAAATAACGACCAATACAGCGTGGAGTTGCATTTGCTAATAAATTGTCAACCACGTGATGCTCCTGTTCAGTTAAATTAATGAGCGACGGATAGGGTTTTAACCATTGCCAAAGCCACCAGATAGCTAGCAAAGCAAGCAGTATAGAAACTGTTTTTTTCTTGTTAGTCATCAGCACACCTTTTACCAAACCTGAGATCCTAGTCGGGGTGTTTTAATCCCCCCTATTATTCACTGCACTAAATTAAATCGCCCCAGGGCGTACTCTCAATGTTTGCGTCAACGCTTGCCAAAAAGCAATCAGTTCATTTTGTGATAAATCATCATCAGGGAGAGGGCCATGCTTGAGCACCATGCTAAAAACTGGAGATTGTGGGCTACTCGTTTTTTCATTGACTTTTAAAGTAAAGAAATGCCCGCTACTGACTTCCTTTCCATTGCCTACCACTAGCCACTCCTCTGCAGTTAGCTTATTAACCACTCGTCTCCCTTTCATTATAGTTGTTGCTTGATTATTTAAAAGTAAATTACTAATACTAGAACTACGTTCTAACATAGAAGTTTCTTCTTTTATAAAGTTATCTGTTGAAAAAACAAAATATATCTGTGGATTTATCTTGGAGCGATATGAAAATTTCACATTCTCCCTTTCATTCGCTACGCCCGATGCACCAGAAATAAATCCATCAGGGAAGCACACCCCCTTTTCAGTCGGTATTTCATTTTCTTGCCGTCCATGTAAACGAATCAGTAAATTTTTTAGTTCATTAAGTTTTACCTGCATGGTATTTTTATAATAATCAGGGTCACCTTCCCGCTCTTTTTGATAGCGTGCTGAATCTGGATTTTTGGCACTTAATTCTGTTGTAAATGCCACCCCATTATTATAAACATGTGCCTCCAACCTGCGAAAAACATCAGATGAAACTTCACTACTATTAGTTTCAAAGATGACCCCTTGCATACCATTGGGTAAGGGATAAATATTTTTTAAAAATGGAGCATCCTCTGCATCGATGGTTTTGGTATTGCGCAATTCATCTTCCCGTAAACGAATACGTTGCTCAAAAGCCGGTAAATACAGACGTTGAAACACGATCTCTTTTTTATTGATAAAAACAGTACCAATGGGAGCATTAAAACTTTCCGGCAAATCCACCAAATAACGACCAATACAGCGTGGAGTTGCATTTGCTAATAATTTGTCAACCACGTGATGCTCCTGTTCAGTTAAATTAATGAGCGACGGATAGGGTTTTAACCATTGCCAAAGTCCCCAAACAGCTAGTAAACAGAAAA
>NZ_AYKS02000112.1 GCF_000496755.2 Serratia sp. DD3 | reverse complement strand
GAATGCGGTTGGCGGAAAGGGGCCGCCCCAGCAAGGCGTGCCAGGTTTGCACTAAAGCCTGGTGGCACGCCTCTTCCGGGTGAGCGGCAGCCGATAACCAGATATCCACCACCGGCAAGGTTTTCAGGGCCGGTTGCAAGGGCTCCAGCAGTGTCAGCAGCCCCTGGCGCAGGGGGGACTCCCCGAGCCGGTCTGTACTATCAACCGGTAAGCGCAACGTGATGGCAGGGGACTCCGGTACCGTGCCACTCAGGCCGAGAATACGCAACATCAGCTCGGGTTGCGGCGTGACCAGATGCCAGGCAGCCAGCTTCAGGCTGCGGCGACCCTGTGTCATCCAGTGGGCTTTTTTACGGTCAAGGAACAGATGCCGCCAGGCAATTTCGCGGCACTGATGCAGCAGATGGCTCAAGTAGAACAGGGCCAGCGCAGCGGCAGTCAATAGCGGTGCGGCCAGCAGCCAGAACCAGAAGCGTAGATTGGCAAAACCGCGATCAATCGGCCAGGTAAACAGCAACACCAAACCGGCGAAAGCGACACAGACCAACGGCAGCAGTAGCCATAACCACCAGGCGGGGAATTTGGGCGGTGCGTTACGCGCCATCTGTGGCAAAATCCATTGCATCAGTTACTGTACTCCTGCGTTGGGCAAGGTGGAGCGCAAGACACAGCCACATTGCGCCTGGCAACCATCAATAATCACCGCCTTGCCGGACATGATCCAGGTGGGGTGCCCTTCGGTCACGGCAACCTGACCATGTTGTGGGCAGGAGACCTGATCCCCCACCAACATCACATTCTTGCCATCGAACAGCGGCCCGGAAGCCGTAGCAACGGTACCACCGTGTGAATGGGGATCGCCAAGGCGAATAACTCCACGCATGATCCTCTCCTGAAATGAGTGGTTATTGGCCTAGGGATAATATTAGGGTTACCATTTTTTGTTTACTCACTCATTCACGGTTTCAAATGCAGATAAGGCTGTTTCAGATAACGTATCTGATACTTTTACCACACCATAGACGTTCGACTGAAAACCAGCCATGACCATTAATACTAACGGCGTATCAATTTTGCGTTCACTAGAGTAATTCTGTGATACATCAGAGACGTTATAGGTCTTATCTTTATTCGTCGGTGCGAGAAGACCAATACCTTTGAGAATGACACTGCATTCAGGTAATTGGTCTCTAATTAGGTCTTCTTTTTTGGGGATCATCACCGCTAGGACTTGAGGGGAACTTTCAGCAACAGTTATTGCCGCGACATATTCATCAACATATTGTTTTTTAATGTAAATAAATCCATTATCTTCAACTTTATAAGTACCCTGTAAGGGTGGGCAGGCGGTTCCGGCACTTTTTATTCCACAGCCAGTTATGATGACCGATAGCAATGCAACGATGAGTGGTCCGATTAATTTTTTCATTCTCTATTTTCCTTGTTGTGATGCAGGTAACCCTAAAACCGGGTTGCACTGCATACGGTCCCAACCGCGATAGTTTTTCACTTCGGGCACTTTATTCGGGATGTTTTGCCAGTTAGGTTTATAGGCAAAAATCGTCCATGGGTCAGGGTCGTTAACTGCATTCCAAGAGATATACGCCCTTCCCCAATCCAGCCCAGAGGAACCTGGCTTTAAGCGAGCATGCTGTGTGGAACCATCATAATCACGATAGGTGTAAGGGATGCCAGTACCACCCGGTTGCAGTCGCGGATCATCAAAGGGTTTGGAGCTCATATAGAGGTCACCGGATTTGGTTTGGATAAAACCTTGGTCGTTAACGACGGTGAAGGAAAGAATATCGTCAGGTGAAGGTTTCCTATCTCCATAGCGCTTTGCCCCCCCTCCAGGCGTATATCTGGCTAAATACCATGTCTGTCCATAGTCTTTTGAAACGAAAAAACCGGCTCCTTCATACATAGTTACAGCTAGATATCGCTCTGAAGGGTGACGATAGGGTTTGGTGAAAATACGGTAAAATTGAGAAGTAACTTCACTGTGAATATTGCGCTGAGTGTCGGTATACCAAAGTGCCCCTTCGCAGTTAAAGCCCACCAACTCCAAATAGCGATGGTCGTCAAAGCGATACACTACCTGGGTTGGTGGCGGTTGGTTGACCGTGACCGCACTACAGGCGGTTAACGCACTGAGTGTGGTGATAAACACTGCGGTCACTATCTTCTTCATTGCTTCTGCCCTGATGCCGGTAACCCTAAATCCGGGTTGCACTGCATATGATCCCAACCACGATAGTTTTTAACTTCGGGCACTTTATTGGGGATATTTTGCCAGTTAGTTTCATAGGAAAAGGTTGACCAACCGGAGTCCATCTGAACAGAAGCCCAGGAGGTGTAATTTTTACCCCAGTAACTGTTATCATCGGTACCATTATATCTTGGTCGGAGGTGATGTTTTTCTCCTTCATAGGTATAGTCAATGCCTGTACCGCCGGGCATCATACGCGGGTCATCAAAAGGCTTGGAGCTCATATAGAGATCGCCGGATTGGGTTTGGATAAAACCTTGGTCGTTAACGACAGTGAAGGAAAGGATGTCATCACTTTCAGGATTTGAAGCCCCATAACGTTTCGCCCCCCCTCCAGGCATATATCTGGCTAAGTACCATGTCTGTCCATAGTCTTTTGAAACGAAAAAACCGGCTCCTTCATACATGGTTACAGCTAGATATCGCTCTGAAGGGTGACGATAGGGTTTGGTGAAAATACGGTAAAATTGAGAAGTAACTTCACTGTGAATATTGCGCTGAGTGTCGGTATACCAGAGTGCGCCTTCACAGTTAAAGCCCACTAACTCCAGATAACGGTGATCGTCAAAACGATACACCACCTGCGTTGGTGGCGGTTGGTTGGCCGTGACCGCACTACAGGCAGTTAGCGCACTGAGTGTCGTGATAAGCATTGCGGTCACTATCTTTTTCATGACTTCGACCCTGATGCCGGTAACCCTAAATCCGGGTTGCACTGCATATGATCCCAACCACGATAGTTTTTAACTTCGGGCACTTTATTGGGGATATTTTGCCATTTGGGATTGTGAGCACCAATGTCCCAATGGTCAGGTCCATCTACAGCGTTCCAAGAGATATATTCCCTTCCCCAATCCAGCCCTGAACTACCGGGCATGAGCCGATCATGTTGTGTTGAACCATCGTAGTCACGATAGGTGTAAGGGATGCCAGTACCACCCGGTTGCAGTCGCGGGTCATCAAAGGGTTTGGAACTCATATAGAGATTGCCGGATTTAGTTTGGATAAATCCTTGGTCGTTAACGACAGTGAAGGAAAGGATATCGTCACTTTCAGGGTTCGTGTCTCCATAACGCCTTGCTCCTCCACCAGGAGTATAGCGAGCACCTTGCCAAGTTTGCCCATAATCTTTCGAAATATAAAAAGCTGAGCCTTCATACATAGTTACTGCTATATATTGTTCTGATGGGTGGATATACCGTTTTGTGAAAATGCGATAAAATTGAGAAGTTACTTCACTGTGAATATTGCGCTGAGTGTCGGTATACCAAAGTGCCCCTTCACAGTTAAAGCCCACTAACTCCAGATAGCGATGATCGTCAAAACGATACACCACTTGAGTGGGGGGGGAGCTAGGTGCGGCATAACAACCTGTTAGTACAACCAGCCCGATCAACAAGGTTAGTATATTTTTCATTTTTATCTGTTCCTTTTGCTCAAACCAGCGGTTTTGGTGGTTCCCATTGCACAACGTCCACCATTTGATTTTCACTATCCTGTTTGCTACCCGGCTTAACACGCTGACGGGGGCCGTAGTCATTGACTACTCCAAATTCTTTATCGGTTGGAATACCATGTGGTAATTCAGGTTTGTTCATCAGTTGCTTGAATTCAGGAGGTAATATCCCTTTTTTGTAATAAATTTTGACTTTCTCTAGTGGATTTAGATCCCCACGTCGCCAGTCTGCTTGCAGTAGTAAGCTTTCCCAGAAATCTTTATTTTCAAATGCTTTGTTTTGACCAATCGCCAAGTCATAAACCATGGCCATTCTTGGTGCAAAAGTGCTGCGGACAATGGATGAGTGCTGGCTATAAGAGGATGGTACTTTTAGTGCCTCATTTAGTTCGTCATCAGTCATCCGGCGGCGCAGGGTTATCTTTTGGAGTGGACTATTATAATCACCAGTCACTCTGGCATCGATCACCTCGATATTATTGGGGGATAGGCTTTCTATCTCTTTTATCTGGGTAGGGTCCAGTCGTCGCCCGTCGTTGAGATAACGAAATTGCGATGAGTTGGGGATGTCTATCGTTTCGCTGATCAACCGTTCTGCTTTCATGGCAGCCTTGGAGATATAGATATCATTATCAGCCAGATCGTACTGATATCTATTCTTGCTGTTCTGGCCTTGCAGCACAAAAGTAAAAGAGACCGGCAGTAGCGGGGCATTTACCGTGATATCGTTAAAATTCCATTTGGCATCTTGCAGTGGTATTGCCGGGTCGTCCTTACTGGCGGGCGGCATAGCGAAATGGTAACCAGTTTGTTCACCCACTTTGGCCCCTTTACAGAAAGCCCGCTGATTAAAATTATCCCCTAGTTGGCTGCGTACCTTATCCGGCACCCCATGCCAGCCCATACCTTGAACCGGCAACATGGAAACCACCTGGTCATTAGGGCAAAAGTAGTTGTAGACCATACCAAAGTTATTGCGGGTGTAGCGGCTATCCCCCCAACGATTAACCCGGTGTAGACAGGTGGTGTCATCCAGTTTTTTGATATAAGCCGCATCGTGAGCTTTACCACCGTTATAAAGTGCATTGGTTGCCATCAACTTACAAAAATTTGCCAGAGTCTTTTGCCGAGCCTGACTGGTTTGCTGATTACCCGGCTGAACGTTTTCCAGCTTGCGGCTTTCCAGCGAATAGGGGGAGTGATTCAGGATGACACAATCAGCAGGCTCCAGCCCCTCGGCTTTAACCCACATATTGGCCAGTAGGGTAATAATGGTCCCCTGGCTATGAGCCACAATATTGATAGTATCTCTCTTGGATGGCTCGTTGCGTCTGATAGCAATAATCAAATCTGCCAGCCGCCGGGCGGCATAAGCCTGGTAGATACGGTGCGGGTTGTTGTATATCGGGTGGCTCCAGTCCCCGCCGTTCATTGCGGAGCGGGAGAAGGCTCCCACGACAGTTAATGCTGCACCACTAGCACCCGGGCCGAACATATCTGGGATGTTGGTAGTGGCATTGGCAAAGGTGCCACCGCCTTTGGCAAAAGCCGGATCGAGCCAGTTATTAAGATTATCCAGATTCTGATTATCGTGTTTCTTGATTATTTTGGAATCATTTTGCTGGTAAGTATCATAGGGTAAATCAGCATCCTGCTTCTTTTTTATTAGTTCATCGCGGTAGCGTTTTTGGTCAGCAGTAAAGGTGGTGTGATCCACCGGCTTATAGCCCCAATAAAAGGGGATAATCGGTGAGCGGTTAACCTCACCCACACAGTTCTGGTCGGATATTGAGCATGTCTTGAACGATATGTTGCCATCGACATCTGAAATCATAAATTCATGGGGTTTCCACTCATGGGGGTGGAGATCGTAACGGCCCAAGCGGTCATTTAGCCCGGCACAAATCCCTTCATCCTGATTTTGATAAGCTTCCCCCACATCGTTAACCCCATGCACCAGAATAACAATGCAGGGCATAGGCCGATGAACGCCGCAACGTTGATTGACCATATCGCCGGCTTCACAAGCTACGCCGATATCATTACTGGAAACACGCCCCTCTGTACGAATGGGTTTTTTACCTGCTACCGCCATGTTGTTATTTCCTTATTATCTCAAGTGCCACTTTTTCCAGCTCATTCATGGTGAGCAGTGGTGACTGCCCGAGCTCATCGGTGACACCTTCTAGCACCGAACCATCCTTCCGATGGATACGGAAAGCCTGGTTTTTCAATACCTGCTCAGGGTCGCCATCGGCATGAAGAATATAACGACGTACAAATTCGCCCTTGTTAAACGATGGCATCGCTTGATTCACACTTTCCCCCCCTTGATAGACCAGGTTTGGTGTCTTTTGCACAATACGCGTCGGGCCAAGCTCTTCAATCACGCCATTTTTGATACGGATACCGGCTCCGCCGCACATCAGTAGCAGCTCTTCTTTGGCATTGAGCACAATACGCCCATTGGTGCTGCTGATTTGCATATCGGCAAAAGAGGTCAGTTCCATCTGGTCTTTCTGCGCCTGGATCTGCACCCGGCCAGCGGCAGCAATCAGTTTCAGACCGAGTTTGTGGGCGAACAGCGAAACCATTTGACCCGCAGCAACAGAAAACTGGCGAAAGACGCTGAAGCTGGCGTCTTGACCGGCAGTGGCAATCAGGTTTTCCCCCGCAGTTTGTTGCAGTGATTGTGGGGTGGTTTGGGCAATACCAGCCTCACCATGCATCACCACACCGGGCTCTTTTAATGTATGGAGTGCGGTGGCCAGCGCTTGCTGCGTGCTGGTGCTGACTGGCGATGCATCGGCAGTTTGTGCCGTCTGCTCAAGGGTTTTGGCCAGCGCCAGTGCTTTTTCAAGCTGTTTAATGGTAGCTGCCATGTCCAGTTGCTGGCCTTCCGCTTTGGGGCTGGCCTCACTGGTGAGCAACACACCTTTGGCACCACGCACGGCAAGATGGGCATCGGTACGCAGTTCACTGCCTTCACCACGCAGATTTTGCTGTTTATCCACCAAGTGGCCGAGGTTCAACTCACTGAGGCCGGAATGCGGGGTGCTGAGTTTGATAAACTCATGCTCCCGCCAGTCATCCATCAACAGCGTATTTTTTGCCGGGGTCAGCAGGATATTGCGTTTGTGGTTCTGCTGGGTGACATGGTCCTCGTGGCGTGAGTCATGCATCACGTGCGCTATGAAGGGGCGGTCGATATCACCACTTTCAAACCCCACCATCACACCGGTGCCGTCTAACAGCGGCCAGTGAAAACCGTATTCCCCCCCGGCATAGGGTTTGGCCAGGCGCACCCAGCAGCTCTCAAAGCCTTTTTGCCACTCCCCCTGATCCAGGTCGAAGCGAATACGGTAGCGCCCTTGCTCATCAATGTGCGAGTAAATGTCGTTTTCATCAGTACTGGAAACCCGTGCGGGCAGGTTACCACTGACGGTGGGCCAGGGGAGTTCTTCTGGCCGCCAGGTGGTGTTGGCACTCCATGGAATGGCATTGAAGGTAATAAAATAAGCACTGTCACGGGCAATATTTTTGCAACTGGTGGAGACAACCAGCAAGCCATCCGGTGCATCCGGCCACACCTTGCCCGGGGTGGTGATAATCATGCCGGGGCGCAGCGCCATACAGTTGGACTTGCCTTCAAAGGTAATCAATCTACTGAGGTGGCGCTGTTTGCGAATATCGGCGTACCAGATCCCTTGGCCGGGTTGTTCCTGGTAGGCTTTCCCCGCCTCTGGGTAATGCTCTGCCCAGCGATTGTCACTGGCCCGTAAGGCGCGATACTCCTCACTGGTGGTGACTGCTGCCTTCATATCGCTTTGCGCATCACGGTAGTTGTCATCGTTGACCCCCACCTGTTTAGGGATCGCCGAGCGGTTTACCTGCATGTCCCACACTGACTCCTGCCCGCCATCAAATAACCCGGCCGGGTGGCGATAAGGAATGGTAGGCCCGCTGATCCAGCCACGCGAGTGGTCAGTCAAGACAATGACATCTTCATTGCTCTCTTCATCATACTGGCGATAAAAGGTGACACCGGCATCCGCCAGGCGGCGGGCCACATGGGTATAATCCGATTCCTGGTACTGTATGAAAAAATCGTGCAACGGATACTGGGTGTTGAGTTTGAAGGCAAAACCCAGTTTGTCGATCAGGTGATTGCCAAAAGTGTTTTCCGTCATGCTAATGATGCTGTCATTGAGGAACACCGCACTGTTGCGCCCCTGGGCCATGCGGGCCATTTTGTGTTCCAGCACCGCGACATAGCGGGTTTCATCGGCGGAGGTGTTGCATTGGCGGAACTGGGTGATGATGCCGGGAATAATACGCGGGGTCAGTTTCTGAAACGGTTTGCCATCGGGGTACATCAGCAGTTCGGCGGAGTAGTTGATAAGCAGATTGGCAGGAATATCGGCGGTGGCACTGGTGAACTCAATTTCATAACGCGGGATTTGGCTAAGGGCTTCGGTGCCACTGAATTTGAGCACCGAAATCTGAATATCCGGGCGTTCCCGGTTAAGTTTTTTCAGCCTGAGTTGATAATGGTTGTATGCGCCGTATTTACCACTCTCAATGATGTAGTCCACTATGCCCATCAGTTTTAATCCTTTATTTCGCTTACTGCGTCAGTAAAAACAATCGAGCACCTGCCCATGTGCCGACAGTGAGCAGCACCAAGGCCGTCATCAATAACCAGGGGGAGCGCCATAACGGGATTTCACGTTTTCCACGGCTGATGACTATGCTGTTGGGGTCATGAGTGCCAGTGGTTTGCGGTAATAACTTTTCCAGTTGCCGAATGAACGACATGCGCTCGCGATGGTCTTCGGTGTGATATTTGCCCTTGTAACCGAGTAACAGCATCCGGTGATAACAACTCACCAGCGCTACAGAAGGCGAGGGGGCTTGCAATAACGCCTCGATATGTTGATAGAACAGGTCACCCCCGTTGGTATGCCCGAGGAAATGCCCCTGCAACGGCGTGAGTTCCAACCAGACTGAAACATCGGTATCAGGCTGATTCATGATGGTTTCATCGAGGAAAACACAATGGGCAAAGCGGATTTCATCAATCACAGATGCGGGTGCGTTGGCCGCCGTCAGCTTGTCTTGTACCTGCTGAACCCGTTCCATACACTGGCGGTGTAGTTGCTGATCCACTGTGACCGATTGACCATGGCTAATCGTCAACGCGAGCAGCCAAGTATCCAATAAAAGTGCATCAAGAAAATCAGCCGTATCGATGTATTGCTCTTCCTTGTTAGGTATCACGACTGCCTGTCCTGAATATTAATATGGCTTATGAGTGTATTCCGAGCAACATACATTATTCAAGTCAAATAGTTAGAAGATTCGGGCTGGGTCACGGTAAGTGAGATTGGGGCTGCTGGGATTGGAGTGCGAACCGTTAATGGTATAGCTGATGGTCCAGGTACTCTATAACTTCGGCTCGCGATGGGAACTATTTTACCTTACTATTTTTTTGCAAGAGCCAGTTCGGATCCCGCAACCTCAACGCAGTGGTGTAGAGGTGACCTTTGCAATAGGGGCAGATTTTTTTCCCTAGATAGATGTGGTTACACAATACGCAGTATACATTAGGTTTGCCTAATGTAGCTGTATCAGGGGGCTTTGGTGTAACGCAAGGCTCGGTATGTTTTGTATCAGGCGATAATGGCAGTGTTGGGCTGTATCGATATCTGCACGTTCCAAATCGTGCTGGAAATATCGCCCTTCGGTATGCGTGACGTGTCAGCCTGGGTCAGTTCTCCGTGGGTATTGCAGGCTTCGCGTAGTTCTTCAAATTGCATGATGCAGATCCTTGTAGGGACCATTTATTATGCTTAAAATTCAGCGAATTAGATGATTATGGCGCGTCGAAACTCTACCTGATTCTACCCGGTTCAACCCACATCAACTACTATCTGTTGGTATACAGTAAGGTAAATCCAGGTATTCAAATGGTTCCTCTGCGAGATAAATGGCGACTATGGATAACATTAATAATGCTAAACGCGTTTTAGATGAAAACACCAAAGTGCTGTACGGTATCTTTGGTATCATTGATGCTTCTGGCTATTTTCCCCCTTTATGATTTTTGGCCCGACAGCACACGTGATGTTTTATCCCCCAGGTTGAATAAAGAGGATTCACTTCACGGACTCAGAAATGCAGGTTTACTCACCTCACCACTATTAAATAAGAGACCACAATGAAAACGTCTTTACTCGTCTGCACGCTCTTGTTGCTCAGCCTGACAACACAGGCACAAACGACTAATGTGCCAGAACCGATCAAGCAAATTGAGAAGCAAGGCATTGAGATTATTAAACCCTTTACCGCACCAGGTGGAGTGGAAGGCTGGCTTGGCAAGCATCAGGATACGGGGGTGACCTTGTATCTTACGCCAGATAAAAAGCATGTTATTGCTGGTTATCTTTATGATGATAAAGGTAATAATCTCAGTGAGAAAATTATCAATCAAGAAATTTATATCCCCGCTGGTCGTGAAATGTGGCAACGACTAGTGAATATGCCAGGCATTAAAGAAGGTAATGAAGGGGCTCTCTGCCATGCAGTGGTCTTTTCCGACGTTTTTTGTCCCTACTGCAAAAAATTCTGGCAACAGATACAGCCTCATCTGAAAGAGAATAAGATTAAAACCACCACGCTGCTGGTGGGCGTTATTCGCCCAGAGAGTGGTCAATATGCGGCTGCGGTGCTTGCGTCAGATAATCCACAAAAAACCTGGAGCGATTTAGAGAGTTCGAACGGCAAAATAATGCCGACACTGAAAAGTACGCCCCCGGAGGTCTTCAAACAAATTCAGGCTAATCAGCAAATTATGGAGCAGTTAGGGGCTAGTGGAACGCCAGCAATCTATTATCTGAATAAAGATAATGTGCTACAGCAAATCCTCGGTTTGCCTGATGCAGAGCAGATGGCAAATTTAGTTGCCTGCCAATAGTTAGTGTTTTTCACATCGGGCAACCGCCTTCAGGTGGCTGCCCGCCTAAAAAACTAGAGCGCTAACAATCTCTCTAATGCAGTGGTCGGTTGCTCTTGTTTGCTGAACCCCGCACGATACCAACTGGTGCCGGTCTCGCTGGTTACTTCTTCCAGTGACCATGTTTGGCGTGCCACAGCGACCAATATTTTTCCTGTCTCAATACACTTAAGCACCAGCCACACCGCAACAAATAGGCCGATGGGTAATACCCACGGATTAGTGGTGTGGAAAAGTTGCACAATCAACATCAACAATGTGGCAGCCTGAATTAGCCCTTTAAGCATAAAAGCCCGAAAGAAAAATGCTTGCAGGTGTGTTTGAATAGCAAAACAGGGGTTAGTCAAGACACTGCGGTTTTCCTGTACCGGGATGCCCTGCACATAGACCGTCCATTGAGACAGTTCTTTGGGGATCACCACCAAACTTTTTTCTTTCAATTGGTGTAAGCGAACAGAAATACCCACAGGGATAACCAATCCTACCAATAGAAAATAAAATATCGGGGCATTGATACCAAAAAAGGCCAAACCAATAGCCAAGACCACCAGCAAAAAAATCTTTCCTGAGTAGAACCACAGTGGTGCTATTTGATAATTCATTGATTCTCCTTACTAACAACCGTTAATAGTTAGCATCTAATTCGAGTGACTTGTAGACGGCAAGGGATGGAAGCCCTAGGAACCTAACCGATTAAACAGGGTGAGCCTCATTCATGGGCTCACCCTGCAGGTCAACATGCGTTTTGTCAAACGACCATCGAATGATGTTGGTTGCATACCACGCTGCGAATCTCACTCACACGATCAAGAATATTGTGATGATTGCAGGCTAACGGGATAATATTCAATTGGTCACACACCGCTGCTAGACCATTATCCTCAATACACTTTATCAGTTGATCTCCAGCCAAGGATTGATAGTAGGCAGACATTTGGGTGGCCTTGAACAGCGTAACCTGGGTATGCCGTAATCGCCCAGAAATCTCTCCTCGGCCAATGGCATTCTCCGCCTCTTCGGCGACCAACGCCCGTATCGCCGCCTCCCCATATACTCCTAACTCTGCCAGCATGTTTTTACGCAAGTCCGGTGTAGCCTGATAATCAACCTTGACCTGATAGAAACTGTCTAACAAGTAAAGCTGGATATTCCTGATGCCACGGGCCTCTAGCATGGCGGCAATCTCCAGGGCAATCACCCCACCCAAAGACCAACCCAACAGTTGAATCACGGGTTGTTCTAGCAGCCCTTGCTGCTCCATTTTAGCCAGATAGTAGGCGGCTACGGTGGACAGTTCGGTCAATTGCTGCTCGCTGTGATAAAGGTTGTAGTTATCCACCCCAAAGCAGTTTACCTCCCCTTCCAACGCCTTGGCGAAATCGAGATAGGCTTCACACCCTACTAAAGCAGGATGAATCATCCACAGGCTGTCGGCCCCCCGCTGGTAACGGTTAATTCGCTGAACGGGCTGATAGTTTTCCACTGCCAACATGCCTCGGATAGTGCGGTATTTAAACAGTTTCACCACTGGTACGGTTTCAGACAATATGCTAGACATTTTCTGGCACAGCGAAATTGCCAGAATAGAACTCCCCCCGCAGGCAAAGAAATCATCGGTCACACCGATGACCTCTTGTTGCAATATCTCTTGCCACAAAACGCACAATTGCTGCTCTTGTTTTGTTTCTGGCGCTACATACTGACGACGAGTATCCATATCAACTGGCAAGGGCAGTTGTTTGCGGTCTATTTTCCCGTTGGCATTAAGCGGGAACTCAGCCATAAAAATAAACGCAGCAGGGACCATATACGTCGGCAGATGTCCCTGAATCTGAGTAAGCAAACGTGAGTGATCCAACGGTGCATCGCTTACGTAATAAGCAATTAAGCGCTCTTGCTCACCGGCATCTTTCAATACTAAACATTGTTTGATGTTACTGACCGCCATTAGGGTATTTTCAATTTCGCCTAATTCAACCCGGTAACCATTAACTTTGACCTGATTATCAATCCGCCCGCAGAATTCGATATTGCCATCGTGCAACCAGCGCCCGAGATCACCGGTGCTGTAAAGCCGTTCTCCAGTGATTGGATGATTGATAAAACTTTCTGCAGTTCTCTCTGGATCGTTAAAATAACCCAGAGCTAAGCCAGCACCACCAATAAACAGCGTGCCTATAACGTTGGGCGGCACCGGCGCTAGCTGCTCATCCAGGATATAAAAGCATTGATTGGTTAACGCTTTACCGTAAGGGATACTCTGCTGAAATAGCGCGCCTTTCTCCACTTCATAGATAATCGACCAGATGGACACTTCCGTCGCCCCACCAGCACTGATAAAGCGGCAGTCAGGCGCCCAACGATGACAGCGCTGTGGTAGGTTCACCGGGATCCAATCACCACTTAACATGACGCGGCTTAAAGCGTTATTGCGCGCCAGCCCTTCACGTTCAATATATTGCATCAAGAGCTCAAACAACGCTGGGGCAGACTGCCAGAGCGTCACTCGGTACTCTGCCATCAGGTAGTACCAAGCCTCCGGCTGATAGCGTTGTTCTTCACTCGGGATGACCAAACGCCCTCCCGCCGATAACATGCCGAAAATATCATAGACCGACAGATCGAAACTCAGCGCACTGATGGCCAGCGTAGCATCACCAGGACCAACATTAAGACGATGATTGATATCGACAAGCGTGTTATTGGCCGCAGCATGTTGAATGGCCACCCCTTTCGGAACGCCAGTAGAGCCAGAGGTAAAAATAACATAGGCCAATTGCGTAGGGGCCACAACTTCGGCAGGGAGAATCACCTCTGTGGCCGGTAATGTAAGCGCTCGCCCATCTGGCGCAAGGCAAATTGTCGAAAACTCCTCCCGCTGCCAAGGCTTATCGGTAAGCACCAGGCGGCAATTCGCATGCTGTATGATGCTCAGCCTGCGACTCTCTGGCCATGACGTATCCATTGGCAAATACGCTCGGCCAGCCATCAGCACGGCAAGCACCCCCACTATTTGCGCTCGCCCTTTATCTATCACAACCGCAATAAGGTCTGAATGGCCAAAATTGCCTTGGCGGATCTGATTAGAGAGCGTCAGTGACCATTGATACAATTCACCATAGGTACAACTTCCCTGTGAATCGATCAACGCAATATCGTTCGGGTGTTGTTTGGCCCATGACATAAAGCCATGATGAATCCCATAGGCATATTCAGCAGCGGGTCTGGCCTCCACAGCAGGTTGCAGTAACTCACGTTGTTTCGCTTCACTTAGCAGGCTCAGGCTGGCCACGTTTGCCGCTGGCGTTTGCACCATCGCGCGTAACAACTGCTGAAAATGCTGCATAAAACCGTCGATCGTTTCTGGGGAAAACAACGCGCAGGCGTAATTAATATTTGCGACGAGCTGTGGTTGCCCATCTTCAATCAGCAGGCCTAAATCGAATTTCGCAACCTGGTAGTATTGCATGAGGTCAAGCGGAGTAAATAGCGACCTTTCCCCCTGTGTCTCCATCGCCTGTTCGACGCTGAACACTACCTGAAACAGCGGTTGTCTGGACAGATCGCGCTCAACATGCAAACTTTCAACCAACTTCTCCAATGGCATGTCCTGATACTCTTGACTGGCCACGGTATTGTTGAACACTTGGCGAATCATTTCATCGACCCGTAATTCAGGGTTAATGGTATTACGTAATACCAGTGTGTTAACAAACAGACCAATCAACGGTTCTATTTGAGAATGGGGCCGGTTGGCTACTGGCGCACCAATAACAATATCCTGCTGATGGCTGTATTTACCCAGCAGCAGAGTGAACCCAGTCAGTAATACTGCGTGGAGCGTTACGCCAGTCGCTCGGGCCAGGTTACGCAACTGCTCACTCAGTTCCAGCTCGATGTTTAATGAAACCGTTGCTCCGCGATGATCAAACTCTTTAGGTCGAGGATAATCCGTCGGGAGCTCCAATGACTGGTATCCTTGCATTTTGTCCAACCAGAATTGTTGACGAGCCTGGTTGCGCTCACTTCCCTGTTGGCTCTCCAACCACAACGCATAGTCAGAATATTGGATAGTCAGCTCAGGTAACGTTAGCGGCGTATCCTTGGCAAAGAAGGCATAATGCCCTTCAAGTTCAGCCAACAGTAGGTTGGCCGACCAGCCGTCAAAAGCGATGTGATGCACGTTGAGCAAGGAGAAACAGGTTACCCGCCCATCAGTCTCCCGGCGTTCGATCAATATATTGCGAATAGGATATTCTTTACGCAAATTGAATGGGCGATGAATGGCCGTTTCTAGTGTGGCTTCCCATTGGTCTGCAGCCACTTGCAAACGCTCCAGCGGTAACGGTTTCTGGTGCAGTAAAAACTCTGTGTCGCCCGACGCTGTATTTTGCACTATCGTGCTGCGCAGCAAATGATGGCGCGAGACCACCGCCTGCAATGCCTGCAGATAGGCGGCGATATTAATCTCTGCCCCCAGTTCGAACAGCACTGGAACCTGATAAAGATCACTGCCTTGCATCAGTTCATCAAGAAACCATAAACGCATTTGTGATGAGGATAGTGGATATTGCGTCTTCTTCTGTGCTGCGATTGGCCCTGCCGTATGCACCGCTGTCTGCTGTTTCAGGTGCTGGCAAAACTGTCGGATAGTGGGGTAAGCACTGAACATCGCGAAAGTCACTTCCCTTGCCAACGCTTGGCTCAGGCGGTTACAAAGGGTAATCGCCTGAATCGAATTGCCACCGCTACTATAAAAATTATCGTTGACGCCAACGCGTTCAGTACGCAATACCTCAGCCCATAAGTCGCAGCAAAGCATTTCCCACTCATCGCTTGGGGGCGTGTATTCTTTATGGCTCTCGCTCTGCCCAGGTATCGGCAGCGCTTTGCGATCAATCTTGCCACTGACGCTTAACGGAAAGCTCTCCAAGGCGATCACATCTGACGGACGCATATATTCTGGTAACGTCTGCGCCAACAGTTGGTGCAGGTAAGCGTTGTCCATCACTTGGCTGGCGGTGTAATACAGCAAAATCCGAGGATTCGTCTCAGTCACCAGCGCCACACATTGGCTGATTTCTGGCATGACGGATAAGGTACGCTCTATTTCGCCCAGCTCGATGCGATAACCATTGAGTTTGATCTGATTGTCGATACGGCCGAGGAACTCGATATCGTTATCTTCAAGCACACGCCCCAAGTCCCCAGTGCGGTAGAGGCGCTCACCGGTGGTGGGATGGAAAATAAAGCGCTCGCTGGTTCGCTGCGGGTCATTGAAATAGCCTTGTGCTACTCCCGCGCCCCCGATATACAATTCACCCGCCATTCCCTGTGGCAAGGGCTTGAGTTGCTCATCCAGAACATAAAGCGACTGGTTGGCCAACGTGATCCCAAGCGGAATACTTTGCTGGAATTGCTCAGTTTGCGCCACTTCATACATTGTTGAACAAACAGCAGCTTCAGTTACCCCCCAACAGTTGAAGAAACGACACTGCTCAGCCCAGGTAAAACAGCGCTGAGCCAATGTAGGTGGCACCCAATCCCCCCCTAACATCACTGCACGTAACGGTGAATCAGAGTCGCTGGCATAGTGCTCCACATGCTGGAGCAACAGGTCAAACAAGGCGGGTGTCGAGAACCAGAGAGTCACCCGATGCTGTGATACCAACTGATACCAAGCTTGCGGCTGATAGCGTTGTGCTTCTGTAGGCAGCACCAAACGCCCCCCAGCAGATAGCACGCCAAACAGGTCATAGACCGAGACATCAAAACTCAACGCGCTGACAGCAAAAATGGCATCGCCTGCACCGACATTCAGTTGCCTATTCATCGCTATAACGGTATTGGTGATCGCCGCATGCGAAACTGCGACGCCTTTCGGCACGCCCGTGGAACCAGAGGTAAAAATGACATACGCCAACGCTTCTGGATCTACCGGCTCTGGGGGTAAGAGAGGCTGTGGTAACGCTATACCTTCTGCTTTACCGGTACTATCCAACACGAGAGAGGTGAAAGCAGCATGCTGCCAAGGTTCATCACACAGGACGATCTCGATATCGGCCTGTTCAATGATGGTCAAGCGGCGTTTTTCTGGCCATGACTTATCCATCGGCTGGTAGGCTTTACCCGCCATCAACGTAGCCAAGATGGCGATCACCTGGGCTCGTCCCTTATCCATCAGAATAGCGACCAACGCCGAATGACGCCCTGCGCACTGGCGTATCTGGTTTGATAACACCAACGCTGCCTGATACAGCTCGCCATAGCTGCAACTGCCCAATGCATCGATAACTGCAATATCGTCTGGGTGCTTCCGCGCCCAATCCATAAAATTCTGGTGCAGGGCGTGTTGATAGTCAAACGGCGAATTGGCTACCGGCATGGGTTGCTGAACCATCCCACTGACTGGCAATAGGGGTAATTTATAATGCGGTACATATAAATGAGCTGGCAGAGAGCTCAACAGCGTGACCAGCAAGGATAACAGCGTATCGGCTTTCTGTTCGGTCAGATAGGGGGTGGCATACGCCAAAGAAAGCATTAATCCGTCTTCGGTAGTATGTGCCAACAGATTCAGGGGATAATCTGTTTTCTCGGCAGTAGAACGAATGCTCACCGGCATAGCCTGCATATCCACGCTTGGATAGTTTTCAAACACCAGCAACGTGTGGAATAGTGCCTCACCGCCATAGCTCAGTTCAGCCAGAGGTTGATAGCTGTATTCATCCAACTCATTCAACGAACGCTGAATGACCTGTAATTGCTGCAAACAGCTGTGATCGTTATCCCAATCCACCCTCAGCGGCAACGTATTGATATACAGACCAACGCTTTCCTCAATACCATCAATCGGCAGATTACGGCCAGATAGTGTAGTGCCAACCAAAGTGACTTCCTGCCGACTGTATATATGCAGAATTTTATGCCAGACAAACTGCAACATCACATTCAGCGTCACCCCCTGGTTCTGTGCAAGTTGCTGCAACGATGAAAATACAGCGGCAGGCAGCAGGCGCGTTAACAGGGTTTGTTCTGCGCTGGTGATACTTTTTGGCTCATAAGGCACGCTAAGCAGATAAGAGATATCATTTGCCTGGCATTGGTTAAGCTGGCGCTGTTGCCAATAGGCTCGGCTGTTTTCAGCCTGCTCCATATAGTATCGCTGTGCTTGCAGGTAGGTAATTTCCTGCTGCCGCTCAGGTTGCAGCCCTGTTTGTAATTGTTGGTAGGCAAGATGTACGTATTTTAACAATAACTGGCCGCTCCACCCATCGGTGATGCTGTGATGCACGGTATAAACCAGGCAGTAATGCTGTTCGCTAATCTTCACCAGTCGTAAGCGGAACAGGCCTGGTTGTTGCAAATCAAACGGCTGAGTGAGCTGTTGTTCACATAACTGCTCAAGAGCCAATGGCCACTCAACCTGTTGTTGATAATCAACATATTGCCAATCCATTGCCGCTTCTGCACAAATCACCTGCAACGGTTGCCACTGCCAATTAAAACAAGTACGCAAAATAGGGAAGCGCGCCATGGCCATTTCCCATGCCTGCCGATAGGCAGTAGGGTTTAGCTCGATAAGATAATCCAACACCATTTGCACCCGATAACTCGGATCGTCCGGTTGGCTAACTGCATGATAGATAAACCCTTGTTGTAAACTATTACAAGGGAAAACCGCTTGCGGTGTATAGCGTTGCTGTAATTTCTCCCATAGCGTTGTGGGCAGTTTATCGCCCATTATGCACGGTAACTCGTTATGGTTATCAATCAACTGATTGATTTCAATGGTGAATCTATGAGCAACATCCCTTAAGACCGATGCCGTCAGCATACCATCCAAGCGGAAACACAACTGTTGGTTCGCCACCCAGCTATTCAATATCAGCAGCTCGCGGTTGGTATTGTCAGGATGGCTGTTTTTCCCTGCGGGTTCAGCCAGCAGTTGCCATTCACCACCCTGGTCGGTAAATTGCCCCAAAAAGTTGAAAACTATCCCTGGGTTGCGCAAGGCTAGCGCGGACTCGTTGCCGCGATTACGTAATACACCGTAGCCTATACCATGGTTCGGTACTGCTTCGAGAGCGGAACGTACTTGGGCGATATCCGCCTGTGGATTATCCGCTAAGGTAAAGTTCACTGGGTACATCGCGGTAAACCAGCCAAGCGTGCGCCCGACATCCATTTGCCCGCAGGGTAAATCGCGCCCGTGACTTTCTAGCATCAGCGTATGGCTATTGCTATGGCTGTAATGGCGCAAGGTGCGTAACCATGCGGTAAGCAGCAGGTCATTTACCTGATCGCTCATTTGCATCAGCCTGCCAGTCACCACCGTATCCAGTTGCTCATAATGCAGGTGAACCTGATGACTTAACGCAAAATCACTACGGTAGTCGTGCTGGCGCTGACACTGTAAGTGCCAGTAATCCACTTCTTGCTTATCGACAGGTTTATAATCCAGTAAGGCATTCACCCACTGCCGATAGCTGGCAGACTTTAACCCCAAGTCTTCGCCAAGATACAAACGACGTAAATCCTCGACCAGAATGCGCCAAGACACCGCATCAATAATCAAATGATGACAAGCGAAGAAAATACGCGCAGAGCCATCCTGATAGCCATCAACGTAACCGAATTGCCACAAAGGGCCCTGTTGATAATCAAAATCACTCTGCCACTGACTGAACAATGCCTCCAATTCAGCATCAGACAGCGTGGCTCGGTGAGCACACCGTAACTGATGAGGGGATAATTCAGCCTGGTAATACTGATGGGAACCCTGCTGATCTAATGTAAAACGCGCTCGCAACATATCATGGTGAACCACCAACGTATTGATCGCCTGCTGTAAACGCCCCAAATCTAATTCAGGTACGCGGATCAGGAATGATTGATTCCAGTAATGACTCTGCTCAAACGCCTGATCGAAGAACCAGCGTTGGGTCGGTGACAAGGATATCGCCTGGCTAAGGTTACCCTGCTCAGGCAGCACTGCATCGGGCAAGGCCGCAGTGGTCAAATTATCCAGCAAAGCGGCAATAGAACGATATTGATAAAGATCTTGCGTGCGGCATGCCAAGCCAATCCGGCGCATTTCGGACACCAAGCGGATCGCGGTAATGGAATCGCCACCTAATCGCAGGAAATCATCATTGAGCCCAATGTCTTCAAGACCCATCACCTGTTGCCAAACGGCTTGCAACTGTTTTTCCTGATAGGTAGTTGCCATGCGATAATCACCACAAACTTGGCTGTAATCCGGTTCAGGCAGCGCCTGCGTATCCAGTTTGCCGTTGATGGTCAACGGTAGCGCCATTAACTGCACCAATACTGCTGGCACCATATAATCTGGCAACCGTTCAGCTAACTGACGTTTTACCAATTGATCATTGAGTGTGACCTCTGCGACATAGTAAGTAACGATACGTGGCGTCTCCTGCCCACGAACCACTACCGCACAATGCGCAACCGACGTCACGGCAACAAAGGCTTGTTCAATTTCACTCAGTTCAATCCGATGACCACGAATTTTCACCTGATCGTCGTTACGGCCAACATATTCCAGTTCACCATTCGGCAGCCAGCGCACCTTGTCGCCAGTACGGTAAAGCCGCTGAAATTCGCTTTCGTCCGCTTGTGCAAACGGATTGGCAATAAATTTTTCCTCCATCAGTTCGGGCTGGTTAAGATAACCCCGTGCCAACCCAAGCCCTGAGATACAAAGCTCCCCAGGCACACCGATGGGTAAGGGTTGCTGCTGGCTATCCAACACGTACAAGCGCACACCCGGCAATGGGCGCCCGATATTATTCGCCCCGTTGTGGCGATAAAGGTTAATAGAGACACACACGCTCGCTTCTGAAGGGCCATAAGCATTAAACAACTGATGCCCTTGCTGCGTGAAGTGGTCAAGGCACGTGAGAGATGTCGCTTCTCCCGCTACCACAATTTGCGATAAACAAGCTGGAATGTTCGGTTGAAGCTTTAATAGCGCTGGCGGCAAATGGGCAAAATCAATGTGATGACGTTCAATCAGCGCCAATAAGGCTGGCAGATCATGACGTTGCTCCTCGGTCGCCACCACCAGCGTATGGCCGCCACACAGCGGGATGTAGGTTTCCGCCACATGGGCGTCAAACACTACGGAGGCAAATTGCAGGCAGTTGCGCGCTTTATCGGTACCGCCGATCATCGCCTGAAAACCACGCACCATATTGAGCACCCCTTGGTGTTCCAGCAAGGTGCCTTTGGGCTGCCCTGTTGTCCCAGAGGTATAAATGGCATAAGCCAACTGATGAGGTGAGTGCTCGACAGGCAAAGGTGCATCACTCACTGCCTTGCTATTGACCAATGCATCCGGTACCCACAACGCTGCTGGTAACGCCATATCCTGTAGTTTTGCTTTTAAAGCCTGCTCAGTTATCAGCATTGGGCAATGACTATCCGCCAGAATATAGCTGATACGTTGCTTGGGCAGTTGAGGCTATAAAGGAATATATGCGGCGCCGGTTTTCATAATCGCCAGCATGGTAACGATCATCTCTACGCCACGGTTCAGGCAAAACGGGATCAGGGTGTCGGGGCTAATGCTTTTTTGCGCAATGCGCTGATAGTTTTCCGTGATACAGCGAGCAAGCTGGTTACTTTTTTGCTCCAACTCTAGGTAGGTCAGTTGTTGCTGCTCATCAACCAAGGCTATGCGTTGCGGGTATTTTTGCGCTTGTTCAGTGATTGCCTGGTGTAAAGTCCCTGTTGCCATCATCGCTTCCGGCTGCGGGGGATTCCAATCGATTAGCTGCTGGCGTTGTTGGGTTGGGGTCAGCAATGGAAAGCTCGCTAACGGTTTTTCGGGGTGCAACAGGACTTGGTTTAATAACTGCTGAAACTGCTCAGCCATCGCGGCAATCTGCTGTGGGGCAAAGCGTTCTGGCTCATAACGGATACGAAATGCGATATTATCGTTCTGTTCTTGATATTCCAAAACGAGCTCAGCGTTAGCCAGACTCTGGTCAAACCGATGATGACAGCGCGTTTGGCATCCCCTCAGCGACAGAGTCAACTCATTGAAATGTGCTTGGGCAAAACTGATGTTGGGTCGTATCCCTGTGCTTTTCAGCACTTCATATATCGGCCAGCGAGTAAAACGTAGCCCTGGTTTAGCTTTCAAATCGTGGTGGTGTGCCAAAGTCCGTTGATAAATATCAGCAAAAGTATCGTCTTGATGAACAAAAAAAGGGAATACTGCGGTATTCACCTGCGCGCCTAACCTCAGATGACTACCATTCTCCATCGAGACCGGGTAAGCAAGATGTACTGCCTCGCTTTGGCAATAACGGGCAATTAATAAAGCCCAAATAGTTTTAAACACCAAAAATGCATTAGTATGTTTTAAATTCGATTTAAGAACTTGCCATGTTTTAACTGGAAGATAGAACTTTACTTGTCGTTCAGTGGAATCTTCCCCAAAGTGCTGGATATAAGGAATGTCGTTCGTTTTAGGCAATCCTGCCAACGCACTTTGCCAAAATTCTGTCGGATTGGCAGTGGAGAGGTTTTTTAATTTAAACAGATATTCCTGAACCTTCTCCGAAAAAAAATTATCATTAACAATATGATTTTCCGTCATCAAATTGTCATTGTAATAATCCGACATTTCAGCATAAGCGTCAGCCACTGAAAGCCCATCAATAATCACATGATGATAGACCACGACAAACTCGTACAGATCTTTGTCTTTATCATGATAATAACCATAGCTAAACAGTGGGCCATTATTGAGGTCGAAAGGGCGCGCGGCTAATGCTGCCAAAGCTTGTAGGCTATCGCATTTTTCTAACTCTGTGACCAGCGTATGCGCATTTTTACGCCATAAAAGCTGACCATCCTCTTCAACCAAATGACTGTCTAATACAGGATACTTATTAATCAGATATTTAACGGCGCGCTCAAGTTTATTGATATCCAGTGACCCAGTAATAGTTTGGTCCATTATCATATTGTATTTATTTGACAATGGATCAAGTTGCCATTCTGTCCAAAATATTCTGGTATACGGTGATGCTAACTGAATATTCATTTGTAGCTCCTTGCTTAAAATAACAAAATGCTTTTTGTTACCCGGTGGTGAGGTTTACTCAGCCCGGGTGTTTTTTAATACTCGCTAACGTTAATTCGCTCACTGAGTCCGGCTGTGCAGATTGTCGTAACGGGTGTAACGAAAGCTGTAATCCTGCGTTCAACCCCAAAGTCACCACGACGGAGAGCGGAATCCGCAACAGACGAGAGTGCAGTAAGGTCGTATGAGCGGGCTCATACAGGATGGTTTTAATGTTGTCCAATAACTGGTTGCCCGCATCAAACGTAGAAAAAAGCGAGCCTGAAGTGGCATTGCATGCCAGGTGGGATTGACCTCCTGGTTTAAATTGTTGATGGTGTGGCTACGGCGGGTGAGTACGGTTTCATCCAAGAGTGCGCATTGCCCATAAGTGATGGTATCAATATGGCATTTTCTGACACCATGCTGAACCAACGCCGTCGGCTGGCGATACACCGCTTTACTGACAAATACAGAAGGATTATTTTTAACCACCAGCAACAACATCCATGTGTCCTGTAATAATGTATTGATAAGTACAACGGGATTGTCAGCAATACTAACTATGAATAAACTCAATCCCATCATAACAGAACCAATAGGTTACCATGTGACCAGAGAGGATAATATAAGAAAGATTAATATTATTCCCAGATAATTGTTAAGATGAGGTAAATATACGAGCAACTGTACTTGCTGAAGCTAATACTCCCCTTCATCTTGCTACGTTTAGCTTCTCTATCGATAGACTGAATCTGCTATGATTCAACTCCATTAGCTTGATTTTTAGTATTAATCTACGCGAGAAACTGTATGAAGCCTAAATCTGTCACGCTTAATGATGTCGCCGACTATGCGGGGGTGTCGTATCAGACTGTGTCACGGGTATTAAATCGGGCCGAACATGTTTCAGATAAAACTCGTGCTAAGGTCGAACAGGCAATGGCTGCGTTGAATTATGTGCCAAACCGTGTCGCACAACAGCTGGCGGGTAAACAGAGCTTTACGCTGGGGTTGGCCACCACCGAGTTGGCACTGCATGCACCTTCGCAAATCGCATCGGCAATTAAAACCCAAGCTAACCAGTTGGGTTTTAACGTGGTGATTTCCATGGTGGAAGATCTTGGCATTCAGGCCTGTCGCTCTGCGATGAATGAGCTGCTGTCACAACGGGTGGATGGTTTGTTGATTAACGTCCCCCTGACAACCGATGATGCTTATGCCATGGTGCAAACCTGTGGCGAGATCCCTGCACTGTTTTTAGACGTAGACCCCGATGCCGAGGTATTTAGCATTTTGTTTGATCCCTATGAAGGTACTCGGCGAGGCGTCGAACATGTTGTTGCTCTTGGGCATCGCGACATTGCGCTGATTACCGGGCCTCTGATCTCTATTTCCGGTCGTTTACGCTATCAGGGCTGGTTAGCGACGTTAGCCGAACATCAATTGGTACCTTGTTCTGTGTTTCACGGCGATTGGGATGCGGCTTCCGGTTACCAGCTTGCTGGGCAGATTTTAAGTTTGCCAAAACACCCGACGGCAATATTGGTGGCTAATGACCAAATGGCGTTAGGCGTACTGCGCGCATTACAGGAGTATGGGTTGCAAGTTCCGGCGCAAATGTCGGTGGTTGGCTACGATGACACCGAAGATAGTGCTTACTATTTCCCGCCGCTGACCACCATCAAGCAGGATTTCCGCTTGTTAGGGCAGGAAAGTGTGAAACGTTTGGTCCAGTGTCTGGAAGGGCAGCATCAGTCTCGTGGGTGCTCTTTGCGTTTGGCAACCTCGCTGGTGCAAAGGCATACAACAGCGGCAGTGAATCAAAAAAATGTCTCGCCGAAAAGTTTATCTCAGGAGTTGCTGCGTATCGCTCGTCAAATCGCCACGTTGGACGAAAAATAAAATTCAATCTGAGGGGATCAACCCTCACTCCTTTTGCTGAATATGTGACCGACATCTATTTCCCCATGATATTTGCTTTACACCTTTGTGCTTGTTATTCATTTTAAAATTAATTGTGAGCGGATAACATTTTGGGGAATGTATGAGTTCATCTCAGTTAGGGAAATCACTCAGTGCTGTTTTATCTCGTCGAGACTGGGAGAATCCTGCCTGTACACACTACCATCGCTTGCCAGCACATCCGCCATTTCGCAGTTGGCGTAATGAGCAAGATGCCCGAGATGACCAGGCTTCATCACAGTCTATTTCATTGAATGGTGTTTGGCAGTTTAGCTACTTTAGCCAGCCAGAACAGGTGCCTGAAGCATGGCTATATGACGATCTGCACAGTGCGGATGAAATGCGGGTGCCTTCAAACTGGCAAATGGCAGGCTATGACGCACCAATTTATACCAATGTCACTTATCCTATTCCGGTTAACCCCCCTTTAGTGCCTGAACAAAACCCTACGGGGTGTTATTCGCTCACATTCAGTGTTGATGACGAGTGGATAACACAGGGGCAAACCCGGATTATTTTCGATGGTGTCAATTCGGCCTTTTATCTTTGGTGTAACGGTGAATGGATTGGTTATTCACAAGACAGCCGTTTACCTGCCGAGTTTGATATCAGCCACGCGCTGCAACCGGGTGAAAACCGCCTGGCGGTGATGGTATTACGCTGGTGCGACGGTAGTTATCTGGAAGATCAGGACATGTGGCGCATGAGCGGGATTTTCCGCGATGTTAGCCTATTACATAAACCAGCCAGCCATTTGAGTGATGTCCATATCACTACGCCATTAAGTGACAGTTTCCGCCGGGGAGAGTTGGTTGTAACGGTAGTCGCCCAACAACCACAGCAACACCGGGTGCAGGTACAACTGTGGCGTAAAGAGAAGCTGATTGCCGAGAAAACCCAGTGCTTCGGCAGCGAAATCATCGATGAGCGGGGCGCTTATGACGACCGTACTACGCTGCGCTTGCCAGTGGAGCAACCGGCGTTATGGAGTGCGGAGACGCCAGAACTGTATCGTGCCGTAATCGTGCTGCTATCGCCCACCGGAGAACTGGTAGAGGCAGAGGCTTATGACGTGGGTTTCCGCCAGGTTGAAATCAGCAACGGCTTGTTGAAGCTAAATGGTCAGCCGTTGTTGATCCGTGGTACCAATCGCCATGAACACCATCCCGAACTAGGGCAGGTGATGGATGAGGCCACAATGCGCCAGGATATTTTGCTGATGAAACAGCATAATTTCAATGCGGTGCGCTGTTCCCATTATCCGAATCATCCGCGTTGGTATCAGCTTTGCGATCACTATGGCCTGTATGTGGTGGACGAAGCCAACATTGAAACCCACGGTTTGCAGCCGATGAGCCGGATTGCCGATGATCCGGTTTGGTTGCCAGCCATGAGTGAACGCGTGACGCGTATGGTGCAACGCGACCGTAACCATGCTTGTATCATTATCTGGTCACTGGGTAACGAATCGGGTCATGGTTGCACCCATGATGCACTGTACCGTTGGGTGAAAAGCCAGGATCCAACCCGCCCGGTACAATATGAAGGTGGCGGGGCCAACACGGCAGCAACGGATATTCTCTGCCCGATGTATGCACGAGTGGAGCAGGATCAGCCCTTCCCAACTGTACCGAAATGGTCGCTCAAGAAATGGATCGGTTTACCTGATGAACCTCGCCCGTTGATCCTGTGTGAATATGCTCATGCCATGGGGAACAGCTTTGGCGGTTTTGACCGTTATTGGCAAGCTTTTCGTCAACATCCCCGTTTGCAGGGGGGATTTATTTGGGATTGGGTCGACCAAGGCTTAACGCGCCTTGATGATAACGGCCAACCTTACTGGGCTTATGGGGGGGACTTCGGTGATACCCCTAATGATCGTCAATTTTGTTTGAACGGTGTGGTATTTCCCGATCGCAGCCCACACCCGGCTCTGTTCGAAGCGCAGCGCGCTCAGCAGTTTTTCCAGTTCCAGTTGCTTGAGCAGTCTCCGCTGACGGTTGAAGTGAGTAGTGAGTATTTGTTCCGCGCCAGTGACAATGAACGGTTGTATTGGCACTTAACCCTGGATGGCAAACCGATTGCTGAGGGGGATGTCGAACTTGCATTACCGGCACAAGCCAGGCAGAAAATAGTGCTGGGTCACATTCCCGAACTGAATGGGGGCGGTGAGCTGTGGTTGAATGTGGAGGTTCGCCAAATAAAGGCCACAGCATGGTCTGCAGGACATCACCGCTGTGCCTGGGACCAGTGGCGTTTAACGCGGCCATTAATGTTGCCAAACGAAAACAATCATCTCCAGGGGGTACTACCACGGCTGAACCAGACCAATAATACCTTCAGCATTGAGTGGGGCACACAACGCTGGCAGTTCAATCGGCAAACTGGTTTGTTGGAGCAGTGGTGGCAGGATGAAAAAGCCACACTGTTGACGCCGTTATGCGACAACTTTACCCGTGCACCGCTGGATAATGATATTGGCGTGAGTGAGACCACCCGCATCGATCCTAATGCCTGGGTTGAACGTTGGAAGAAAGCCGGGATGTATGCGCTAGAAACGAGCTTGCTGCAATGTGAAGTCGATTTGATTGCGCAAGGTGTGCAGATCTGCACAACGCATAGTTATAGTGGTCATACTTATAGCGGTCATAGTTATAGCGGCCATGGTTATAGCGCTCATAGTGATAGCGGCCAAAACAGCATTCTGTTTATTAGCCGTAAGACCTATTTAATTGACCGTCTGGGTAAACTGCATCTTGATGTAAACGTTGATGTTAGCTACGGAATTCCATCACCAGCGCGCATCGGCTTGAGCTGTCAACTTGCCGAAGTTGCTGAACAGGCAACCTGGTTGGGGTTAGGCCCACATGAAAACTATCCTGACCGTCAGCTTTCTGCTCAACATGGGCGTTGGACACGACCGCTTTCAGCGTTACATACGCCATATATTTTCCCAACCGAGAACGGGTTGCGTTGCCATACGCGCCAATTGAATTTTGGCCGCTGGCAGTGGCTGGGGGATTTCCACTTTGGCCTCAGCCGTTATAGCCAACAGCAATTAACCGATACCTCGCATCAGCATTTGTTGCAGGAGGAGCAGGGGGTTTGGGTCAATATTGATGGCTTCCATATGGGGGTTGGCGGCGATGACTCGTGGAGCCCGAGCGTAAGCCCTGATTTTATCTTGGATGCCGAACATTATCGTTATTCGTTGGTTTGGCAGTACGCTGAATAACATACAGCAGGGCTAAACAGTATTTATCACTAACATTATTCATAGATAAACCCTGCCGTGTATTTGAGGTTAGCTTCAACGCGCGGTAGGGTTGTTGCGTAAGGAATTCGCCATGTACTATTTGAAAAATACTAATTTTTGGATGTTTGGGCTGTTTTTCTTCTTCTACTTTTTTATCATGGGTGCTTATTTCCCCTTCTTCCCCATTTGGCTGCATGATATTAATAACATCAGCAAAGGGGACACTGGCATTATTTTTGCGACTATCTCTTTCTTTTCATTGCTATTCCAGCCGGTTTTTGGCTTGCTGTCAGATAAGTTGGGGCTGAAAAAGCATTTGCTGTGGATTATCACCGGGATGCTGGTGTTATTCGCGCCGTTCTTTATCTATGTTTTTGGCCCACTTTTACGCACTAATATTATCTTGGGGTCCATTGCTGGTGGGATCTATCTCGGTTTTATTTATAATGGCGGTGCACCGGCTATTGAGGCGTACATCGAGAAAGTGAGCCGTCGCAGCTCATTTGAGTTCGGTCGTGCGCGTTTATTTGGTTGTGTGGGCTGGGCGTTGTGTGCGTCAGTGGTGGGCATTATGTTTACCATCAACAACGAATTTGTCTTCTGGCTTGGCTCTGGTTGTGCAGTGATATTGGCGATTCTGTTATTTATTGCTAAACCTGAAGCAGCTAGCTCTGCGCAAGTTGCAGATAAATTGGGTGCCAACAGTAAACCGTTCAGTTTACGCTTGGCATTCGAATTACTGAAAAACCCTAAACTGTGGTTTTTGGCTCTGTATGTGGTGGGTGTTTCCTGCACTTATGATGTGTTTGATCAGCAGTTCGCCAATTTCTTTACCTCGTTCTTCTCTTCAGCCGAGCAGGGGACGCGTGTTTTTGGCTATGTCACCACGATGGGTGAATTGCTCAATGCATTGATCATGTTTTTTGCTCCGCTTATTGTGAACCGTATTGGCGGGAAAAATGCACTCTTGCTAGCCGGTTTCATTATGTCGATACGTATTATCGGTTCTTCATTTGCCTCTACACCATTAGAGGTGATTATTCTGAAAACCTTGCATATGTTTGAAGTGCCGTTCCTGATTGTCGGTTGTTTTAAATATATTACCACCGTATTTGAAGTGCGCTTCTCTGCCACTATTTATCTGGTTTGCTTCTGTTTCTTTAAACAACTAGCCACTATTTTTATGTCGATCTTGGCCGGGAATATGTATGAAAGAATCGGTTTTCATGGGGCTTATCTTATTCTGGGGATGGTTGCACTGTCGTTTACGCTGATATCGGTGTTTACTCTGAGCGGGCGGGGGCCACTATCAGCGTTTAAACCAGAACCTAGCGTAGTCAGGGATATGGCGTAATTAAGCGCCAGGATAACGTAATGATGACGCAACGAGAAAGATTAGCAGGTGGGTATTTATATACTGATCTTGATGAGGGCATGGCAGAGGAGCGCTTACGCGGAAAAGAGTTAATTTATGATTTTAATCATTCGCGGCCTTCTGAGCAGATAAAACGGGAAGCATTGATCCGTCAACTGATGGGGAAAATCGGCAAAAATTTTTGGATTGAGCCGCCACTGCATGTTGCTTATGGCAGCCAGATTATTGTTGGCGATAACTTTTATGCCAACTTTAATCTGGTGGTGGTGGATGACGGAAAGGTATTGATTGGTGATAACGTGATGATTGCGCCGAATGTCACGATATCCACCACCGGGCATCCGATAGATCCCTCGGTGCGTATTACCGGGCAGCAGTTTTCTTTAACCGTCACCATTGAGGATAATGTTTGGATAGGCAGTGGAGTAATAATTAATCCTGGAGTGACCATTGGCCGTAATAGCGTGATTGGAGCAGGGAGTGTAGTGACCCGAGATGTCCCCCCCGACGTGGTTGCCGTAGGTGTTCCATGCCGCGTGCTAAGGCCGATCGGTGAGCAAGATACTTGGGAGGGCAGCGCCAAGCGCACTGGGCTTTGAGCAAACGCCAAGGGGCGCTGCGGCGCTCCTTGGGTTTTAATGATGCTGACAGGGATTATTTAACCGGTTATCTACTTGGTTGCCATTCAAGCTGCCGAGGTATTAGTGACGCGAGATACTTAGCTCTTCCTACGCTTCGACCCTTATCGGGGCCGCTGCAAGCGTTTCCATAGTTCTGGTATGATCAGTTTGATAAATCAGGCAACCGCCGGAGTCAACTTTAGTTCAATAGGATTCAGTAAATTCCGCGGCTTTATTGAGTAGAAAATTCATTTTAATACTGGCGCTAACGGTTAATTCTGCGGTTCCTACTTCTTGCAGAGTGTAAATTTTATCTAAGGCCTTGAAGTAGGCTTCTTTATATTTAACCCACGATTTTTGTTTCATGATTAATGCAGACTTTATTGTTTCATCTTTTTGTTCTTTAAGGGAAAGTTTAAAGAGTCTATCGATCTCCTTTTCCCATGCATCAGCGGCATCATAATAACAGTTCATCATCCTGGTACTATAATTTTTCGCATCATCCTTGACACATTTATCAAATTCTTCCTCAATTTGATAATTTAACTCAAATTCGTCATCAGATGTTGCACTGAGTTCAGCGGCTCTGGCCGTGTTAATGAATATCAATAAAACGATAATAATCATTTTTTTTACCACAATTCTCTCCCTCGGTTTTATGACTTAATACATTGTATTTATTAAAGATAATAGGGTACATAACCCTAGACAGTAGGGGCCTGGTGCGCTATCGAAAATAATTCTCGCTGAGTTGCCTTGCTTGTTTACTAAGGAAAATCATTTTAAAAAAAGCGTTTATTTCAGGCCCATCCGGCCATTGTTGCTGATCGGAAAAAATAACATCTAAAGCTTGAAAAGATGATTTTTTATACTCAACCCAAGCGGTTTGCATTTTTTTTAGTGCCGACAGTTCATTCTCGGTCCGATCTTGCATCATAAGCTGAAGTTGTTTATCAATTTCCGCTTGCCAAGCATCTACAGCAGTATTATAGCAGGCAGCCATCTCTGCACTCGAGCGTTGCGGAACGCTGTCAGTACACTTAGCCAATGTTTCATCAATATTTGTATCGAGTCCCTTAGCGTTCGCCAAGGGGGGCGATACCAGTAAGAGCAGCATAATAGCCGTCTTTACCATTCTATCCATCTATCCCTCTCATTTTATGCTTAACCGTTATCGCGATATATCATACAGATGAGTTGGAAAAATTGCAGTCATTGGCATTGTAAGTGGCTGAGTCAAAGGATAGCGTTAAACAAGCTCGATGATATGGAGCCGTCTCAGCGAAGTGGGGGCAGCGACCGTACCATTGTTCTCGGAAAATGCTCCCAGGATAAGGCATCCAGGATAAGGCAACCCTAAAGGGGGCCGTTTTGAATGAATCGTATCAACACCTTGACACTGTGCCACAATCAGGCTTCAAGCAAGCTGAATCCAGCAAGTCAGTGTCACCTTATCCAAACAAATCGTACATCACGCTAATTATCTGAAGTGAATTTTCACTTTTTACTAATGAATGTTTTTACTCAAATTATTGTTGTAATTACTTGATTGTTAAAGATAATAAATATTCTTTAGTGATTTAATCCTGTTAGCTTTTAACATTCGAAAGATATAACTATGAATCTCTCATCACTGTAAACGATACCAATACACCCCTTAACTCATGTATAATAGTTATGAATTAAATTTAAATTCCGTAAATCTTACATTTTTAGAATAAAATTCTGTTTTGTGGTTTTTTTTGATGGATTTACATTAAAATTTAATTGATTGCCAAGGGATTAACAAGTTATATAATCCGTCCGTCAGTGACGGCTTTGGTGTTTTTTTGATCAAAGAGAGACAGTGTTCCGAGACATATATGGAAAGTAGACTTTATGGATTTTTGCTCAAAGAAGACATTCAACTCGATATTATTAATAAAAGGCTTGTGTGTTACCGTGCTGAAACTGCTGAAAATGCAATGTTCTTTAAAGTGGTCACACTTAATGACGTGCAATTGAGATTATTGTTATTACTATTGGATAATGAACCGGGAACCATTATTTCCAAGAATGATATCATAGAAAATGTATGGAAAGAGGGTCAATCTTACTCTTCTAGCCAGCGGCTATGGTATTTAATAAAGGTATTGAGAAATAAATTAGCCTCCATTGGGCTACCAGAAGATTTTATTTCAAATGCCCACGGTGTTGGATATTTTATAGGCAGTTACAGCGTATTACCAATGTTTATCGGGTAATTCTACTCTGTTTTAACGGGGTGGATACCGTGTATCCATATTGTATGGGTATACGTCATATCATTCTAATGGATATTAGAATGGGTTAATAACACGATGAGTAGTAGGAATATATATGAAAAAGTTAGCAATTGCTGTCTCCCTGGCCACAGTATTGGGTTCTGTTAACCTTGCTCAGGCTGTCTCTACAGGTACCATTACCTTTAATGGTGAGTTGACCGCCAATACCTGTGATGTTTCGGTAAATGGTCAGGGAGCAAACGCAACTGTCGTATTGCCAACAGTAGGTACTAACCAGTTGACTGCTGCAGGTCAAACCGCTGGGCGTACTAACTTCAACATGGCTTTGACTAATTGTTCAGGTACGTTGCAAACCGCATCTGCCTACTTTGAAGCTGGTTCTTCTGTTGACTTGGCCACTGGCCGTCTGAAAAATACCACCGGTACTGCCACTTTAGTGGCTCTGCAACTGCGTGATGGTTCAAGTGCTTCTCAAGCCGTGATTAAGGTGGGTAATTCCAGCCAGAGAAGAGATACCACTTATTTAGATGTTGCAAGCGGTAGTGCAGTTCTGCCGTACGAGGTTGAATATTACGCCAATGGGCTAACTACCGCTGGTACGGTAGTCAGCAGCGTTGTTTATTCAATTCAGTATATGTAACAGAACTTCGGGGGAGGCGGTGTCCTCTCCCAATCTTCAGGAAGATATCATGATATTTCCCTTGTGCAGTATTCGTCAATGGTGTGGGCTGGCTGTAGTTGCTTTATTTAGCACCAGCACGCTGGCCAGTGTGGTGATCAGTGGAACACGCGTAATCTATCCTTCTGATGCCAAGGAGGTCAGCGTTAAACTTAACAATGTCGGCCCTGCTCCTGTCCTGGTGCAGAGCTGGATTGATAAAGGGGACCCTAATGCCAAGCCATCAACTATCCAAGTGCCGTTTGTGTTAACCCCGCCGATGAACCGTGTTGACCCAAATAAAGGGCAGACACTACGGATAAGCTATACCGGGGAGCCTCTCCCCATGGATAAAGAATCCATATTCTGGCTCAATGTGTTGGAAGTGCCCGCTAAAGATAGTGTCGTGGTGGCGGAAAACCGCCTGCAGATGGCCTTTCGCTCACGCATCAAGCTGTTTTACCGGCCGATCGGGCTACAAGGTAATGCCAGAGATGCCGCCAAAGCGCTAACCTGGAGTTCACAGGGTAATCGTATTCAAGCTTCAAACCTCACGCCGTACCATGTCTCTTTGGTGAATCTGACACTGAATGGTAAGAAAATTGAAGGTGCGATGATAGAACCTCGTGCAACCATGACGTTCAATTTATCGGGGCAGGCAGGAAGTACACTTTCTGGCAATTTTGTCGATGATTATGGCGCAATCAATAATTTCGAAAGCATTATTCATTAATGACAATCAATCCGTAATCTTTGATTAAAAATAGCACCGTTATTATTTAAGGGATGCGTTTTTGAAGGGATGTCTTATGTCAAAAGATGTGTATTATAATATCCAATATAGGTTATCTCCTTTGGTTATGGCTATCCTATCTGCTCTTTTTGCAGGTAGCGCCATGGCTGAAAATAAGCTCATCGATGCTAGTGCGCCAGTGAATACCACAAAGAATGTTGAGTTTGATCCCTCATTCCTGAATGTTGATGATAATAAATCGGTTGATCTCAGCCGCTTTGCCAATGGCGCTTCGGTGTTGCCCGGCGTGTATAAAACCATTGTCTATGTTAATAATCAAGCGGTTAGCAATAGCGATATTGAATTCAAAGCTCGGCCAGATAAATCGGTTTATCCCTGCCTGACCCGCGATCTGATTAAGAATATCGCTTTTAATTACGAAAAATTACCTAAAGATTTTTTGCATACGTTAGACAACGCAGAGCAATGCTTAGATTTACAGCATAAACTGCCAGAGGCACAGGTTAACTTCGACAGTAATGAACAGCGTCTGGATATTCTGATCCCCCAAATCTATATGCTGAACACTGCCCGCGGTACCGTTAGCCCGGAATTATGGGATAGCGGCGTACCCGCATTGTTATTAGGTTATAACGTAAATGGCTACACCAGCGAATCGCAGGGGGATAGCTTTAACTCACTGTTTGCTGGGGTAAACGCGGGGCTGAATGTCGGAGCCTGGTATTTACGCCATAATGGTTCGTATAACCGGATAAGTGACGGTTCAAACCAATACAGTAATATTAATACCTATCTACAGCGTGATATTCCATCACTTAAGGGGCGGGTATTATTAGGGCAGTCAAATACCACTGGGCAACTGTTTGATACCCTGCCGTTTTTCGGTCTTCAACTGGCCAGTGATGAACGGATGTTGCCGGAATCTCAACGCGGTTATGCCCCGGATATCCGCGGCATTGCGCGCACCAATGCCCGTGTCACCGTGAGCCAAAGCGGCCAAGTGTTGTATGAAACCACGGTTCCGCCGGGAGAGTTTCTGATTAATGACTTGTACCCTACCGGTTTCGGTGGTGATCTTGACGTGACGGTGCGTGAATCGGATGGGACGGTGCAAACCTTCAGAGTCCCCTATACCTCGGTGGCGCAACTGTTACGTCCCGGATCATCCCGCTATTCCATCACTGCGGGGGAATTGCGCAGTGATAATCTGCGTGAAAAGCCAGCCCTGTACCAGGCTACCTATCAGCTTGGCTTGACTAACATCATTACGGGTTATGGGGGCCTGCAGGCCAGTAAAGACTATTACGCGTTGCAACTGGGTGTCGCGACCGGCACCCCGATTGGGGCGGTAGCCTTCGACGTGACTCAAGCGCAGACACGTCTCGAGGGTAATAGCAATGACAGTGGGCAATATTCATCGGGTAATAACTACAACGGTCAAAGTTATCAGGTGAGCTACAGTAAACTGATTAGCGAAACCAACAGTAACTTATCGCTGGCAGCCTACCGCTTTTCCACTGATGGCTATATGGATTTTATGACCGCGATGCAAGTTCGTGATGCAGTGGCACAGGGGGATTCACCAAACTCAGTTTCAAGAGCCAAAAACCGGCTGACAGCGACTGCCAGCCAAGGCTTGCCAGAGGGATGGGGGCAGTTGTATATCACCGGTTCGGTGCAGAACTACTGGAACCAAGACGGCAACGATAAACAGTACCAGGTAGGATACAACAACCGTTACAAAAACCTTTCGTATGGTTTCAGTATCAGCCGTAGTTTTTCCAGCCTCGGCGCGGCTCAAACTAACTATCTCTTGAGCTTCAGCATACCGTTGGGGAGTTATAGCCAGATCCACACGCCGCAACTGCGCCTGGATTTATCCCATGACAGTAGTGGTCGTTACGGTCAGCAGGCCAGTGTCTCCGGTACTAGCGGAGCGGACAACCAGTTCAGCTACGGTGTGACGGCGATGAACGCTAACCAAGGCATGGGAGCGAGTGGTTCACTGAGTGGCAACTACCGTTCACCGGCAACCGCACTGAGCGCGACTTACAGTACCGGTAAAAGCTACCATAGTGCTTCCGCCGGGATAAATGGGTCGATGGTTGCCCATTCTGGTGGCGTGACCTTTACACCTTACAGCTCCGATACTTTTGCCTTGATTGAGGCTAAAGGGGAGGAAGGTGCCAAAGTATCCTCGTATCCGGGGGTGACTGTGGATTCGCATGGTTACGCTTTGGTGCCTTACCTGAATCCCTACCAGATGAATGAGATCAATATTGATCCTAAAGGTACGTCAAATAATGTCGAGTTAGAGAATACCAGCCAGCAAGTGGCACCTTATTTTGGGGCCGTTGTGAAGGTGAAGTACAACACCAAGCAAGGGACACCTATTTTGGTGAATGCTACCTATCAAGGGGAAGCGTTGCCCTTTGGCGCTAATGTTTTTGATGATCAGGGCAATAGTGTGGGCTCGGTAGGCCAAGGCGGGCAGTTATACGCGCGTGTAGCGGAAGATACAGGGCGACTGCAGGTGAAATGGGGTGATGGCAATGAGATGCAATGTAGCGTGGCCTATAGCCTACCATCAGGAACTGCCGGAAATCCAGCGAGCAAGTTAGTCCGTTTGACCCGCATCTGTACCAGAGAGAATCAATAGGGAGCGATAGAATGAAATTAGCATGGTTATCAAGTATTCCTCCGATACGATTACCTTGGGGAGGCCATACATTGGCGTTGGTCTTGTGCCTGTTGTTGGGTTCGGCGACAGCCGTGCAAGCGGCTGTCACCTGTAATATCAATAATCCACGCGCTGATGTAACGCCGCTGGCACCGGGTAATTTATCTATATCCGGCGGGTCAGAATTGCCGCTGGGGACTGTCCTCTATCGCTTTCGCTGGTCTTCATCGCCATTAACCATTACCTGTAGTGGTGGGGATGTCAATAGCACGGTACCAATACAGATAATCGGGCAGGTGTTTTCTGCTCCGCGGCCACTGTCCCAATGGAATGGTTCGCCCTATGCGGGGGCGGTTTATAGCACCGATGTTGCTGGTGTGGGGGTTGCTACCTGGAAGGGCAGTAGGCCGATCGTTTATGGTTCACCCGTTGTTTTAGCCACATTTCTTGTTTCTCAAGAAGGAACTCTTAATGTGACCGGGACCTCGGTATCTCTCGATTCCAGCTTGATCAAAATAGGGAATGTAGCGCCAGGGAATTACACCATTAATGGTGCGGATTTACCCACGATAGGTGTTTCCATTGCTTCGGAGGATGGCAGTGCCAATATTTATCCCTCATCTAGCATTCAGACCAGTTTCAGTGGTCAGTTGGTGGTTACACAACCCACTTGCATCACGCCTGATGTGAATGTTTCCTTGGGAACGTACGATGTTAGCAACTTTAATGGTATTGGCTCTGCGACGCCCTGGGTAAATGCCACCCTGACATTAATCAATTGCCCTATCTTTCAGGGTTATTATAGTCGTGATAATCCCGTGGATGTGAACCCAGTCAATGCGCCTGGCCCCGACAACAATGAGATAGGGCTCATGCTTACCCCCTTGAATGCGATTATTGATACGAATAACGGGATTATGGCCGTAAGCTCTCTGACTGCAGACAGTGCAGCCAGCGGAGTGGGTATCCAAATTAGTCAAGGAAATCCCGATAGACCTCTGGCACCGTTTAATTTTAACAGTGAAGTCAGATATACACTGACTACCACAGGAAGAGGGCTACTGACGATTCCGTTGTCAGCCCGTTACATTCAGACGGATAATACAGTGACGCCAGGGCGTGGTGATGGCAAGATGACATTTACGATTAATTATTATTAAGTAACAAGGGGCCTGATTCGCCCCTTGAGTTTTAATGATATTGGCAGGGATTATTTAAACAGGTTATTAACCACCAATTCCTCAACATCTTTTATCCGCCCATGAAGTGTCGCCTTGGCGGCATACAGCACCATACCTGCCGCTTGACCGATTTCAATGGTCGGTGGCATGACCAATTCCATGGGGTTGGTATGGACATCCAATAATGCGGGGCCCGTGTGAGCGAGAAACGCTTGCACGGCCGATTCCAACTCTGACAACTGGGTCACTTGCTGGCCATAAAAACCAATCGCTTCAGCCACTTTGGCAAAATTCGGGTTCTGAAGGTCAGTGTAATTATTTAATAGCCCGTCTGTTTTCTGTTCCAGTTCAACAAAGTTGAGGGAACCATTATTGATGACCACGATTTTTATCGGCAGTTTTTCCTGTATCGCGGTGAGTAGATCGCCCATCAGCATACTGAGCCCACCATCACCGGAAAGCGAGATCACTTGACGGCCAGGGTAGGCTTTTTGCAAACCCAGCGCCTGCGGCATAGCGTTGGCCATGGTGCCGTGTAACAAACTGGTCAATGTGCGCCGCTTGCCATTACTGTGAACATGGCGTAACAACCACACCATGGCTGAACCCCCATCGGCAGTGAACAGTGCATCTTCATCAGCGTATTTGTCGATCAGGTGCACTAGGTGTTGCGGATGGATCAGCGGGCCTTTACCAGCACTTTCTTCCTTTTGAAGGATCTCTAACGTACTTTGACGATGTTTCAAACATTCTTGTAGAAACTTGTCATCGGTATTTTGCTTCAGCAGTGGTAAAAGTGCAGACAAGGTCGGCACGATATCCCCGACGACGGCAATATCCACTGGATGCCGACGGCCAAGGTGGCAACCGTCACGATCTACCTGGATTATCTTGGCATTGGCAGGATAAAACTGCGACCAGGCAAAATCAGCCCCCAGTAACAGCAGGGTTTCACAGCTATTCATCATGTTAAAGCCGGACTTGACACCTAACATCCCGGTCATGCCCATATTGAATGGGTTGTCATACTCAACAAAATTTTTGGCACGAGAAGTATGCGCGATGGGGGCGTTAAGCGTTTTGGCCAGGCTAATTAACAGGTCATGGGCACCTTCACAGCCCGCCCCTGCGTAAATACCAATTTTTTTACCTTGATTAAGTAGATCCGCAATTTCTTGTAATTCATTAGCGGCAGGTAACAAGACTGGATTCGGGTGATGCACTGAATAGTGTAACTCTTCTTTGATAACAGCCTGGCTGATATCTGCAGGCACCACCACAATAGCAACACCACGCTTGTTGAGCGCCGCTTGGCAAGCTTGCGTCATGATCCGCCTTGCGGATGCCGGGTTGATGATGGTTTCACAAAATACCGAACAAGATTGATAGACCGAGCTGAAGTTCACTTCCTGTGGGAACTCGAAACCTATTTGTTCTGTAACAATTTGACTGGCGATCAGCACCATCGGGGCTTTGTTGCGTTGGGCCTCAAAAATGCCATTGATAAAATGCAGGCTACCTGGTCCACAAGAGCCAGCACAAGCGGTGAGTCTGCCACTGATATAAGATTCAGCCCCAGCAGCGAATGCGGCAGCCTCTTCATGCCGCACATGTACCCATTCGATAGTGCTGCGTGAAAGGGCATCAGTAACATAATTGAGTGTATCACCCACTATGCCATAACAGTGTTTGACTCCAGCTTCTTCAAGCACTTCAACAATAATTTCAGCAACTTTCTTTGTCGTCATATATGCATCCCTATTTTTAAGCGAACATGCAGCAGGTTTGAGTATTAAAAGTGGTATAGCAACTTAGTTTCTGCGAATGGTGACTATTATGGTCGGTTTTTCAGTGTAGACGATAAATTGCATCGTCTGAACACCATGCACTTTTTTTTATGGTTTGTCACTCAGGCCGCGCCGCGCAGGTGATATTTTTCTCGTGATAACAGCATGGTGCGTTCCAGCATCACCATCCGTTGTACAATTTCATACTGAGCGTCATACAAGCGTTCATCCATCCAGGCTGAATCCATCACGGCAGCAAGCTGTTTTTGATCGGCACAGGGGAATAGAGCGCTGGCGGCATGACGAAAGCCGTGAAGTTTCAGCCCTTTCATCTCCCGATCGACCTGGTCGCCAATCAGGTTTTGCTCATCGGGGGATTTTTCCAACATAGATTCATACTGTTCCAGCATCTGGTCGATCATACGTTGGTAATTGCTCATAGGGCCCCCTATTGAGCTGTTATATTTACAGATTGACGGTAACCCGCAGCAAACTTGGCGACTTCGGGTAAGCAGCAAGATCCGCTGTATTCTTCCTTCCGCCGTGGTAACTCGGTGCGAGTTAACTTCGTCCAAGCTTGGTTAATTTTCCTTGCCAACGCTCGGTCTGCGTCTTACTTGGCGAAGAACGCCTTGGTTTTTTGGTATTTGCGCGACTTGGCATTGTCTATTGCTGGCTTAACGATGATGGTGGTCATTGTGCCTCCAGTGATAAATCTTGTAATTTGTATGCTTTGTTAGTGATTTCGATAAATGATACAAGAAATATTGTTCTCGGGTAAACAAATTAATTTGTATATAAATAAGTAATTTGTGGTATTTATTTGTTTTTAAAGGGGTTTATTTCTTGAGATGGCAGGTGGGGAAGGGGATAAAGTCATGGTGTTACTTGATGGGAGGGCTTGTTTCTTTTTTAAATCAATTGATTATATTGATTTCAGAGGAGATAAGTTTGGGCATGGGGATACCCAAGCTTGGTGCAAACTACCAGGCCATCACCGACCAGTTGATCACCCGCCCGATAATTTTGATGTTATCCAGGTCGGTTTCTTCATCGGGATAGTCCTCTTTGTTGTAGCTACGCAGGCTGATTCGGCGCCCGGGCAGGCGATAGAGCATTTTCATCCGGAAAAGCTCATCTTGTTCAATGGCATAAATGCCGCCATCAGTGATGCCTGTGTGCCCTTTATCCACCGTGACGGTAGATTTATTGGGGATCACCGGGGCCATACTATCGCCATGTACCGAAAAACTAATAACATTTGCGGGCTCTGCGCCATATCGCCGCAGTGTGGACTTTGAAAATCTGAGCTTAAATCCGTTATGGTCTTCGTTGGTTGAACAGCCATATCCTGCCGCCAGCTCTATATTTTTATAGTAGGGGATATAAACCTCATCATCATCTAGCGGCGTGTCATCATCCCACGTGGTGACGCCAGCCCACTCATGCTCAGGGGGGATCGTCGAGTTGGGATGATAAGCCGGTGGTTTATCTTCATCGCCGGTCAGAAGCCATTTTACGCTGCACCCTAAAGCCACAGAAAGTTCTGGGAGATAACGTGGCCGTTGTGTCTCCCCCCCTTCAAGTTGTTGTATGGCTTGTTGTGATGTTTTGGCGCGCACAGCAAGTTCTGCCTGCGTCAGGCCAAGCTCAGCCCTTCTTGATTTAACTCTTTCAGCGATGCCCATAAGACCCTCAGATTGTTAGATCTGATTTTTACCAGAAAAATGGTATTTGACAAACAAAATTTTTTAACAATAATAAACAAACTATATTGTTTATGAATTTGTATAAACAAACTTATCACCTCGCTCTTTAACATATCTGGCTCTCTCCCTGGAAGGTCTGGGGAACTATCGCCGCCGTGCAGCCTGCCGGTTGGCGATAACCAAGCAAGTCCCCGGCGTTGCGTTTACCGGGGCTCGTTACCAATACCACTACTGCGTAAATAACGGCGAGTAACAAGAAATTATTGGAGTTGCCATGGCAAGAATACGCACGGTTAAACCTGAGCTTTGGACTGACGAAAAGGTCGCGGAATGCTCAATAGCGGCGAGGCTGCTGTTTATTGGCATGTTTAATTTTGCTGACGATAACGGCAATCTGGTCAATTCGCCAAAGCGGATCAAAATGCAGATCTTCCCTGCGGACAGTATGGATTGCGAACCGCTGATAGCAGAACTGATGACTCACGGGCTGCTCACTGAGTACTCAGTGAGTGAGGCGAGCTATCTGAATATTAAGGGGTTTAATAAACATCAGAAAATAAACCGACCATCAAAAACTACCATCCCCAGGCCACGACTTACTGAGCACTCAGTGAGTGATCATGGAGCCTTCACTGGCGGAAAGGATCCGGAAGGGAAGGGAGAGGATCAAGATATTAATTATCATTCCCAGCCTGCAGGTGTTACCTGCTGTGAGCCAGATTTCCCTGTGGAGGCCATGAATTTACCTACCGAGGCAATAGTTCACCCCATCTCTGGGCGCTATGCCTTTGAAGGCCAGGTGATCCGGCTCAACCACAAAGACTTCAATGCCTGGGCGCAACTCTACCCGTTGATCGATCTGAATTACGAACTGCAAAAGCTGGATATTGAATTCAGCCATCAGAAGCCCAAAAACTGGTTTATCACCGCCAGCCAAAAACTCAGTTACCAGAACAAACAGTTAAAACAGCGGGGAAGAGCCAAGCAGGTGGTGAATGCCGAGCCGGTGCCCCACTGGAACAGCAAAGAATCATGGGAGGAATTCTTATGACCCATCGACTCAGGACGGCCATCGCTAAACGTGATGCGCTGACACTGGCCGAAATCTATCGGCAAAAGCCCGCCAATGTGCAGAGTATCGTCAACCCGGATGCAGAAAAACTGGTTGATACGCTATTTAAACAACTTAAACAGGTGTTCCCGGCGGCCCGCCAAACCAACTTGCGTAGCGAAGCGGATGAATCGGCAGCCAAAAAACAGTGGATTGCCGCTTTTGCTGAAAATGGTATTCACCGCCGTGAACAGCTTTCTGCCGGAATGCAACATGCCAGAGCCTGTGAATCGCCATTCTGGCCATCACCGGGGCAATTTATTGCCTGGTGCCAACAGGGGGCCAGCCGCCTGTTTGGCTTGCCTGATGAGCGCGAACTGTATGACATGGTAATGAAATACAGCGCCGAACGCGGTTACTACCAAAGTGCCGAGCACTATCCTTGGCAAAGCTATTCTTGGTCAAGCTATTCTTGGCAAAGCAACGCCTGCTGGCTGATGGTCACCCAACTCTATTCAGAGATGCGTGCTCTCAGGCTGACAGAGTCTGAGCTACGCAAGCATTGCACTAAAGTGTTGGCAGCCATGATCCAGCGCCTTGAAGCGGGTGAAGATCTCCCGGCTCCTGCGGCCATGATCACCCGGATACACACCCCGGTCAGCAATGAACAGGGGTTACAGTACATCGCTGCAATACGCAAAAAATTCAATCTCTCTTCGGGTTCATCCAAGCGATAAGTGCTTGGCACAATCCCAATCCCTCTTTGGTCATAACCCCAACCACCTTCTCTGCACCTGCTGGAGAGGTCACCCATTGATTATCTGGCATCACTGCCAGAGGGCTTAACACGGCGAGTGAACCACCAGAAGAGGAAACAAAAAAACAGAAAATAACAGGTGTAACTATGAAAACCAGCTTTATTCACCAAGCAGTCACTACCGAAGAATCGATCCAACTGCTTGAAACTTATCGTCGTACGGGGGCACAGGCAGAAAGAACCTTAAATGCCGACCCTAAATTGTGGGATGTGATCGTACAACTGCATGAGCAGCGTTATCTCAAACCCACACCTCGCTCGATGATCAGCCGGATATGGCGCTAACAGAATCCGCATCCATTTTTTACCCGACTTTGCCGCTATAGCACACCCGCGATATCCACCGTGCCCGGCGGCACCTATCACAGAACAAAAACAGCAACATTCAAAAATAACATTACAAAATGGGGGAGATCCTATGGCAGTTAAAGAATTGAGCCTGACAACAGAACAACATAATTGGCTTAATGGTTGGCTGGAGCTCTGGGGGGCGTGGGTCTATTCTGGGCGGTTGGAAAAGCGGCAAAGTAATGTGATCGCCCGCTATATGGAGAGCGTGGAACCCTCAGGATACCGAGCCAGGCCGAAGTGCAATGACGACGACGGGATGTTGATTTCCCAGGTGGTGGATTCAGTGATGTCGATTGATAAAAAAGCGTTTGGCATCCTGCTGAGTTATTACGCCCATGGCTCATCCAAGCGAGCCATTGCCACCTACTATCATCAGACAGCAAAACCGCGCAAATTCAACGGACGTTTAGGGGAAGAGTGGCGCAAACCGTCATTTGGCACCTGCCGCAATGAAGTGGATCAGATCCTGAGTGCCAGCCTGTTTATTCTCTACCAACCACTGCAAAATGCCTTTATCGGTCGTAAACGTGTCGCTAAAGTTTCACATATTGCTGACAAGTGGCTTGACAAGGCATTAGCCACGAGGGTATGATTACCACATAAGCTGCCGTTAGTGACAACCCAGTCGCACCGGCAGCTTTTTTTTGTCCCGCAGATCCCCATTCTTATTCAAGCCGCACCTAGAGAGACGGTCTTGAGAATAAGCGTGGGGATGACAAAGCGCGAAGTTATCCATAAGCAGCAGGATATTTTCGTGCACTAATAAAAATTGCAATACAACTTCAGGCTCACTTCGGTGGGCCTTTTTTATTTCTATCGCCCGGCGTTCGCTGAGCGAAGCGAACAACAGGAGATCATTATGTCAGAGCCGATTAGCACCGGTGCGGCGACAGCAGCCGTCACCAGTGTCACTTTTATCGGGCTGCTATCAGGTATTGATGCTGGGGCGATGGTCGGTGCCTTTGCCGGTTCAGTGCTTTTTGTGGTTTCAGCAACAGATTTAACTTGGCGCATTAAGGGGTTGCTATTTGTGGTCTCGATGATCGCAGGCATCCTCGGGGCCGATTTTGTCGCCTCGATTATTACCTCAATCACCCCCGAAAGTGTCATGGCCGCCAGGCCGTTAGGGGCGATTGTCGCATCAGCCGTAGCGGTCCGCTTACTGATGTTTATCAGCAATCAAGCGGGTAACCCGACGGGTTTGATTGATCGTCTAAGGGGGCCCAAATGAACGCCGACCAACTGTTACTGATTATCAACTCCATTGCCTGCGGCCTACTGGCGCTCAGATTGGTGCTCTACAGTCGCAGTGGTTCAGCACATAAACCTTTTATCTCCTTCGCCGCCTACCTGCTTATCGTGGCGGCTGGCTCAGTGCCGATCCGCGCACTGATGGGGGATTACCCCGCTCATGACATCTCTGAAACGGTGATTAATTCGATACTTTGCATCGCAGTTTTTGTGGTGCGGGGCAATTTAGCGCAGCTTTTTAACGGACTGAGAACGAAAAATGGCCAGTAAATTTATTTTAGGAAAAGTGAGTGAAACCAACTTACGTGGAGTCAGGCCGGAATTGGTTGCCGTAGTACGCCGCGCTATTGAACTGACTTCGGTGGACTTCAGAGTGATTGAGGGGGTCCGCAGCGAGGAACGCCAGCGCCAGCTAGTACGCAATGGTGCCAGTCAAACGCTCAATAGTCGGCACATTACGGGCCATGCTGTTGATTGCGCCCCACTGGTGAATAGCGCCATTCCCTGGAATGACCAAAGTAAATTCAAGGCGGTGTCTGATGCCATGTTCCAGGCGGCAAAAGAGCTCGGTGTCAGGATTCGTTGGGGCGGTGACTGGAATGAAAACGGCCGTAGCAATGATGAGAAGTTCTACGATGGCCCACATTTTGAACTGCGCCGCCAGGAGTACCCATGAAACTAGGGCAATACGGCCTGATCGGCGCGTTGCTGGTGGCCATCTGCCTGGGTTGGTACAGCACCATTCTTTCCAGCCGCCTGGATACGGCCAAGGAATTGTTGGCAGAGCAGAGCAAGTCACTGGCACAACAAGCCGCCCTAATTGGCACTTTGCAAACGCAAGATGCGCAAAATCGCGCTTTGCTCGCCGCGCAGCAGCAGAAAGAGCAGCAACTGCGGCAACAGGCCAGCGACAACCAAAGGAGGTACCGTGATGCAACTAAAAACGATCAGTGCGCTGTTACTGCTGCCCCTGGTGCTGTTATTGAGCTCTTGCAGTAAAGCGCCGCTCCCCCCGGTACCGCAGCCGGTGGTCCTGATGCCGCCGGAAACCGTCTTTACTCCCTGTGAAAAGCCCGCATTGCAAGGCACGACCTGGGGGGATATTGGCAGTTATGCGCTGCAGCTACAAACCGCGCTGGAACTCTGTGCCTATCGCATTGATGTGCTGAATTTGTGGCGTTCTGCGCACCCCTTGCCGTTTAGGGCTTAACGCACCGTTATTTAGAGCCACTTTGTAACAAATCACCCTACCCAAACGAGATATCACCGGCTTGATCATCGGCGGCGGGCGGCTATGCCTAGCAACCGTCGGCCGGGTTTATCCACATTACCGCCATAGGGAGGTCTATTGAGCGATAACACGAGCAACCACACTGGCTATTTAACACCTATTGCGTCCGGGCCGGAATATGACGAGGAACTGGAGCAGTTACTTCGCTACTGGATCGTCGGCGTTTCCGGCTTGCCTGAAGGGGCGGTTCACCCCCGCTGGGCACCCATTCCACCTCAATTATCTTTTGCGGCGGGTAATGGGTGTGAATTTGGTATCTCGCTGCTGCAGGGGGACACCGATACGGTGTTCGAAACCCAGCAAGCGGCCAGTGCCGAACTCTGGCGGCATGAAACCATTGAGTGCCTGGTCAGCTTTTACGGCCCAGGCAGTCAACGTATTGCGGCGCAATTTCGTGATGGTGTGACGCTAAACCAAAACAACGAGCAGTTAAAAACTGTTGGCTTGTCGTTACACAGCGTTGGCGACATTACCCCGAGCCCAGAATTAATTGATGAGCAATGGGTTCGTCGCCACGACATCACTGTCCGCCTATCTCGCAAAGTGATTCGCGAATATGGCATCCAATCGCTGGTGGCAGCACCAGTAAATTTCTTCGGAGAATAACTTATGTCACAGGGTTTACCTGTATCTAACATCGTATCTGTTACGGTGAATATGGCCTTGCGCGCGGCGCAGGGGAGAAACTTCGGGGCGTTGCTGATTGTTGGCGGTTCTCCGGTAATCGACGGTAGTCAGCGTATGCGCAGCTACACGAGCATTACCCAAGTCGGCGCAGATTTTGGTATGGAAACGCCTGAGTACCAGGCCGCACAAATGTATTATCAGCAAATGCCCCAGCCGCAAACGCTATTGATTGGCCGCTGGGTCAAGGCGGACCAAGCGGCGTTACTGCGCTGCGGTATGCTGACCCCGGCTGAAATGGCCATCAGCACCTGGAATGCGGTCACCAATGGCGCGATGAAAATCACCATTGATGGCAGCGAAAAAGCGATCACTGGTTTGAGTTTTGCCGCAGAAACCAACCTTAATGGGGTGGCAGCACGGATTACCGAGAAGCTGATTGATGCGACCGCCAGTTGGGATGCGGCCAATAACCGCTTTATCATCGCGTCGAAAACCACCGGGACAATGTCATCGGTTGGCTACGGCGCTGCCAACACCACCGGCACTGACATCTCGCTGATGATCAAGGCGGCACAAAACAACGGTGCGTTAGCCATTGCGCGGGTTGCCGCTGAAACTATTCAGTCTTGTATTTTCAAACTGGCGGATATGTCTACCGACTGGTACGGGCTGCAGATTGCCGATACTTCACTTAAAAATGACGATGTGCTCAGCATCGCGGCATTTATTCAGTCTGATGACACAGCGCGCATTTATGGGCATACCACCCAGAATACCGCAGTGCTTGATGCAGACATCACTGACGACATTGCCAGCCAACTGAAAGCACTAAAATATGGGCGTACGCTGGTGCAGTACTCCAGTGCCAGCCCTTACGCCAGTGCTTCGATTTTTGGCCGTGCCTTTACCGTCAACTTCCTGGGTAACAACACCACCATCACCTTGAAGTTTAAGCAGCAACCGGGTGTGGCAGCGGAATTCCTGACTCAAACCCAAGCCAGAACACTGCAAAAGAAAAACTGCAACGTGTTCGTCAATTACGACAACGACACCGCAATTATTCAAGAAGGGGTGATGGCTAACGGTGACTTCTTCGATGAGCGCCACGGCCTGGATTGGCTGCAGAACTACGTGCAGAACAACCTTTATAACATGCTCTATACCAGCACCAGCAAAGTGCCACAGACCGATCAGGGCATTACCCGCCTGTTGGCCAGTGTGACGGGTTCGCTGGAGCAGGGTGTGACCAACGGCCTGATCGCTCCTGGGGTGTGGAATGGCGATCCTGTAGGGCAATTGAAGAGCGGCGACACCTTGACCACCGGTTACTACACCTATGCACCACCGGTTGCCAGCCAGGCTCAGGCGGATCGTGAAGCACGTAAAGCACCGGTGATCCAGTGCGCAATCAAGTTGGCCGGGGCTGTGCACTTCGCTGACGTTATCATCAATGTAAACCGATAAGGGTAAAACATGTCTACTTACAGTTTTTTGGATTTTTCAGCTTCTATTGTGGGGCCAAGTGGTGCGTTTGATCTGGGCAGTGGCTCAGGCAACGGCGAAGAGGGGATCACCGTAGAGATGGCTGCGGCGAAAAATACCATGGTCTTGGGTGCAGATGGCGAAGTGATGCACAGCATGCACCCGGGTAAAAACGGCAAGGTGACGGTTAGCCTGCTTAAAACCAGCCCGGTAAATGCCAAGTTGAGCGCGATGTATAACGCGCAATCACTCTCTTCAGCCACCTGGGGAAAAAACGTGATTGTGTTGCGGAATAGTGCCAGTAACGACGTTTGTGTGGCGCGCGCCGTGGCTTTCCAGCAACAACCCAATTGGCAGAACGGTGCCACTGGCGGCACCGTCAACTGGGTTTTTGAGGCGGGTAAAATTGACCAACTGCTTGGCACCTTTTAAGGGGGCGTGAATGGAGTTTGAAATTAATGGCCAGCAATACCGGGCCAATAAACTGAATGTGTTCGATCAATTGCGGGTCTCGCGCAAACTGTTGCCGGTTCTTTCTGGGTTACTGGGGGAGCTTAAGGTACTCAAGCAGTTAAAAAGCGGGCAGATCACCCTTGATGATGCCTTCAAAACAGCGCTCCCAGCCATTGCCCAGACCCTGGCGGATCTGAGTGACGAGGACAGCAATGCGATTATTCACCCCAGCCTGTCGGTGGTATTGCGCCAGCAGGGGAGTAATTACGTGGCGATATTCAACAACGGGCAACTGATGTTTGATGATATCGACCTGATGAGCATGCTGCAGATTGTCGCCCGCGTGGTGGGTGATTCATTGGGAAATTTCTGGGGCGGTCTCCAAGAGAAACAAGCACAGGAAGCAGCTCCAGCGGCTTAATGCTGGAGTCTTTACCGGGCGGGGAAGATTATCTTCTGCGCCCGGTTGAGGCCGGAATGTGCTCAATGGCTGAACTAAAGGGGGGATCGCTGGATCTCTTCGATATCGCCCTGATGAATGATTATCTCGATGTAAAAATAGCAAATGAACACCGCATCGAGAAATGGAGGCGGGACAATGAGCAACGCTAAAACAATGACCAACCCCCAAGTTTTAGGTGATAGCGCCAGTGAGATGAAACTTTCTACCCGGTTGGCAGGCATGGCATCCAGCCTGTTGAACGTGGCCTCTACACTGGCAGAGACCACTGGCAAGGTGGTGACTTTTACCACCCAGGTGGCAGAAGAGTTCGATAAAGTCTACTTCAGCGCCAAGCGTGTCGGCAGCAGTGCTAGCGGGATCCTGGCACTGGGTTATGCTGCAGAACAAACCGGGGCCGATTCCGCCGATGCGCTTAATTCGCTGAATAGCTTGGCGGGGTTTATGGAAAACAACCCCAAAGCAGAACAGATACTTAATGGCATCGGGGTGAAGACCCGTGATGGCAAAGGGCAACAACGAGATAATCAGGCCATTTTGATGGATCTCGGTGACCGTATGGCGCAAATGCCAGCGGGTCAAGCCAGTTCATTGGCGCAACAGATAGGTGTTGATCAACACGCGCTGCAAAGCATGCGCCAGCCTATGGAAGAATATAGCCAGATGCTGGCAGTCACTGGGCTGAATGCGGAAAAAGCGGCACAACAGTCCAACGCCTATATGACCTCAGTGCGCAGATTAAGCACCTTGTCTGACATGGTGAGTAACAAGATAGGCAGTGAGATTGCTGGGGGCTTGAGCGGCCCACTGAACCAGTTATTTGAACGTATTATGTCTGATGGCCCGCGGCTGGAAACGTTTATTAATGGTGTTGGGCGCGCTGCTGCCTGGGTGGGTGAAAAGCTGGGTAAATTGGCCTATTACGCCTTTGTCGGCATTAGCGAAGTGATTAAGTGGTGGGATAGCCTGGATAGTAGCTCGCAAACCGTGATTGGTGTGTTTGGTGCCATTCTGACGGCCTGGCGTGTGTTGGGTAGCGCCTTTATGACTTCGCCACTGGGCATCATTTTAGCGGTGGCGACCGCGCTGATGGCGCTGTATGACGATTTCCAAACCTGGAAGGCGGGTGGGGAGAGCCTGTTTGACTGGGGGCCCATTGTTCAGGCTTTTGAGTATGTCAGGGAGGCTATCGGCAGCTTGGGGGCGGATTTTGGTGAATTGTGGGGCAAAATAACGCAACTCGGTAGTGCTATTGGCGATGCCGCCAAGCAATGGCTAGACATAGATACTTCAAGTTTCGGTGAAGAAATAAGCCAGCTAGGCACTATTATTGGTGATACAGCCAAAAAATGGTTCGATTTTATTACAATCGATTTCTCAAAATTCGACGGCAAACGGCTGTTTGACCAGATTATCGAAAGTGTGCGTAGCAGTATCAAGTTTGTTGGTGCGCTGGTAGATGCATTACGCAAACTGATTAGTGGTGATATTACTGGGGCAGGGGAATCGCTGAACGAAGCCCGAAAGATAGCGATAGAAAGTCCAGCCGGGCAAGGTGTTAAAAGCCTTTATTTTGCAGCCAATGACAAAGTTAATGAGTATCTTCCTAAATGGATGGGTGGGTCAGCAAAAAAATTGCCTGATAACTGGTCATTACCTAATCTATTAGGCTTTATTTCACCAGATTCTCCCATAGCGGATAAGATATTAATGTCTGATCCACAGCGGATGATTAATAGCTTACCGCCAACAACCAGTAATTATTCCCCTACGCTCTATAGCCCCGCTATGGGGTTATCAGGCAATGTGGCAAAGGGTGGCAATACACTGAATCAAAATACGGTGATTACTATTAATGGGGCTGTTGAACCGACCTTAACCGGGATGGCAGTGCTTGACGGCCAATTTAATCTCAATGCTCGTCTTTATGAGCAACTGACCACAGATGAGGGGTACTGCTGATGGATATTCTCGCTTTCTCGTTTCCCCAGTCCCGACGGCGCATTGGTATTATTGTGCCAACGGTAGTGATTTCAGAGGCACATAGTGACACCCTACAAATCACTCAACATCCGGTAGAAAATGGAGCCCCCATTAGTGACCATGCTTATATGCTGCCAGCCAGTGTGACGATGGAATTGGGTTTTGCTGGCGGAGGCTCGTTGCTAGATGGGGTTGATACCACCAAGATTTTTGATATCGACACCGGGTTGTCATTGGGTGAAAGCCCGCAAGTGGTTTACCAGAAACTGCAGGATCAGCAACAGAGTCGTACTCCGTTAGATGTGATCACTGGCAAGCGGCAATACAAAAATATGCTGATCAAGTCTATGGACGTAACCACCAATGCGAGCACAGAAAATGTGCTTAGTTGCAAGCTGGTATTACAGCAGGTGATTATCACTGAAACACAAAAGGTGACAGATAAAGCCAATATGTCCAACGGGGTGAGTACCGCCGGGGTGCAGAATGCCGGTACCAAATCCCCGGTACCGGTGAGTAGAGCGATATCTCCTCAAGGTTAAGTGGCTTAAGCCGCAGTAAGGCAACCCTAGTTATTTGTCCTTACCGTGGCAGGTTTCGGCCGCCTAACGTTTTTTATCCCATGAATTTGTTGTGCCTGCGACCGAATCAGGGGCCAAAGGCGTGGCCCCTGATAACCCGCGCCTTCGCCAACTCAGGCGGTCGCTACGCGACTGCTTTCACTACGCTGTGGCACATAACGGCCGGCTGCTACAGACCTCCCTGTCTGTCTCGCCTAAAAACGCCATCCTTGGCGTTTTTGCCTATGTGCCTCATCTACGTTCAACGCCTTCAATGGCGGTTAACTACTGTGCTCACTTTGACAATATTTTTGTCTGATGGCATGTCGGTTTTAAACCGTAAATTGGCGTATACCTTAGTGAGGAAAAAATAATGAATCTACAGGAGATCCCCCTGACGCCTAATAATCAGCACTTTAGTATTACCCTAGCGGGGCAATTACTGAATATGCGTATTATTTGGCGTGATGCGGCGGGTTGGGTGATGGATTTGATGAATAGTGCTGATGAGGTATTAATTTCTGGCGCACCCTTAGTGCCGGGGGTCGACCTGCTGGCACAATATAAACATCTGGGCATTAAAGGGGCGTTAGTGGTGGCGGTTGAAAATACGGCAGAACAATACCCCAGTAAAACCAACCTGGGTTTGGCGAGTCACCTTTATTTTATTCCGGAGTCGCCATGAGCCGAAACTGGATGCGCCACTTTGAATTGGTCTTAACCGATAATAACGGTAATGGCATACTTCTCAGTGAATTCAAAGTGACCTTTAAAATAGAATGGAAAAGTGCCTCAAGCCCCAGTGTTGCCACCGTCACTATTTATAATCTGTCCACAGAGACACAAAATAAAATTATTGGCCGTCAGTTTTCTAAAATGAAAATTATCGCCGGATATGACGGTATTGCCCCCGATGTTGCTGCCAGTGATGTGGGCAAGGTAAAAGTCATCTCTGATGATCAGGTGGGCCAACATGATGATATGAACTTTGGTTTGCTGTTTAGTGGCGACATCCGCTTCACCGCCACCGGGAAAACGGCAGTGACCGATAGCTGGCTGGTGATCCAGGCTAGTGACGGTTTTGATGCCTATAATAAAGCGTTTATCAAAACCCCGCTGGCCAAAGGCTATACGCTGAAAAATGTTTATGATCTGTTGCTGGAGGCACTTAAACCCTATGGCATGGTGGCGGGGATGCTGCCCACCTTCCCAACCACTGTATTCCCCCGGGGCAAAGTGTTTCATGGTTTTGTCAGAGATTATCTCACCGAACTGGTTAAACAGTTCCCCGGTGGGGCGATATGGCAGTTTGTCGGTGATCGGCTTGATATCTACACCAAAGAGATGAGCGCCCATCAGGCGATTACACTTAATGCGGGCAGTGGCCTGATGGTTCAGCCGCAAAAGACCGCCGGCAGTGGGGGGAGTAGTTCTTCTGAGGTTGGCATCAATGTGCGTTGCCTGATTAACCCCAATATCAAACTCAATGGCTTGATTGAGGTGGATGCCGAGAGCTTAAAGAGCTCAACGCCGGATTCCGCTATTGCCGAGCAGAGTCAAGCCGCAGCTAAACCCTCTACCGGTAAATCAGCTACCGGTAAATCAGCGGCGAGCCAACCCGCTGAAAGCAAACCACAATCAGCCCGTCTCTCTTCCGATGGTCTCTATATTGTCCGCAGTATCACTTACCTGGGGGATACCCGGGGACAAAACTGGTATATGGACCTTGTCTGTGACGCTCATGCACCAGTATCAACTCAATCACAGGGGGGCAAATGAGAACCACTCGACCTATTGATGAGCAGGATATTTATCAACAGATACAACAGGAGGTGATTGCCCGCACCCGCACCGCCGCCCCAGGCACCATTAAATCCTTCGACCCGGAGTCTGTCACCTGCGTGGTTTCACTGGGTATTAAAACCGTGATGCCGGATAGCGAGCAGCAAGGGCGCAAAATGAAGTCGGTAGATTACCCTTTATTGCTGGATTTACCGGTGGTCTTCCCCCGTGGTGGTGGGGTGACGCTCACCTTCCCGATTAAAGCCGGGGATGAATGCCTAGTGGTGTTTGCTGACCGCTGTATCGATTTCTGGTGGCAAAACGGCGATACGCAGGAACGGGTGGATCAACGAATGCATGATCTTTCGGACGCGTTTGTTATCCCAGGCCCACAATCACAGCGCTATAAACTCAGTGGCATCAGCACCCGTAGCGCGCAACTACGCAGTGACGATGGCGCGGCGTTTATTGAGTTGGAACCTGGCAGCCATGCCGTTACTGTCACCACTCCTGGCAAATTGACCGCCAGCGCCCAAGGCGGGACAGAAATCACCTCGCCGCAAATTGTGCTCAATGGCAATGTCACCATCAATGGCAACCTGTCACAAGGGATGGGCAGTAGCGGCGGCAGTGCCACTATGTTGGGGCCGATAAAAGTCACCAACGATGTTACTGCAAGTGGCAAGAGCCTGGTCAACCACACCCACGGCGGCGTACAGACCGGCGGTGGCAACACAGGTAAACCACAATGAGATACCGTAGAGAAGAGAGCAACGGGGATTACACCTTTGGCCAGGGGGATAGCACCTTTCTGACCAACAGCCCAGCAACCGTAGCCCAGGCGCTAAAAACGCGTTTTGCCTTATGGCAGGGGGAATGGTTTCTGGATTTGGCGGCGGGGACTCCCTACCGTGAGGCGATACTCGGCAAACATCAGTCAATGGCTTATAACATGGTGGTGCGTGAACGTATCCTCGCCACACCGGGGGTCTCGGAGATCCAGACGTTTAACACTCAACAGAATGGCGAAACGCGTCAGGTCACCTTTACCGCCACCATCAATACGCTGTACGGCGAAACCACAGTCACCAGCGAGGCATAATGTTAAATCTTAAAACACTCGGGCTTGCGGCCACGGTGACCGCGAGTGGCATTACTGCGCCTGATTACCAGACCATCATCGACACTTTGAGCGACTATTTCCGCCAGATTTATGGTGAAGATGTCTATCTGGAGCCAGACAGCAAAGACGGTCAGATGCTGGCTATTTACGCGCTGGGCATTCATGACGCCAACAACACCGCCATTGCGGTGTACAACTCATTCAGCCCGGCAACGGCCCAGTTCGGGGCGCTGGCTTCCAACGTTAAAATTAACGGCATAGCGGTAACGCCTGCCAGCCGTTCAACCGCTGACGTTTTAATTGTTGGGCAGGTTGGGCGACAAATCACCAACGGCGTGGTGCGCGATAGCAACGGCATTTCGTGGTCATTACCGTCCGTTGTCACAATCGGTACCGATGGTGACGTTACGGTCACAGCAACGTGTCAGGTAGACGGGGCGATTGTTGCACCACCGGGCACTATCACAGTGATCGGCACCCCTACGCAGGGTTGGCAGTCAGTCACCAACCCGGCAGCGGCAACACCCGGCAGACCGGTTGAAACCGATGCGGAACTACGCCAGCGTCAAACGCGCTCAGTGGCACTGCCGTCACTGACTGTGTTGGATGGCATTATGGGGGCCGTGGCGACACTGCCCAGCGTCGAGCGGTACAGGGGCTATGAGAACGACACCGCTACAACGGACGCTAACGGGTTACCGGCGCACTCAATTTCCCTAGTGGTTGATGGGGGCGACGCTACAGCTATCGCTCAAACTATCGCAACCAAGAAAACGCCAGGCGGCGGTACATTCGGTACCACAACGATCCCAGTAACCGACAACTACGGTATCGTGCATCCGATCAGCTTTTTCCGGCCGACTGCTGTAGATGTTTTCGTTGAAGTTAGATTAACGCCGTTCGTTGGCTACACCTCGGCAATTGGCGATGAAATCAAGCGAACTGTTTCTGAATACATCAACGCTATCCGGATCGGCGAGCCGGTGTTCATCACCCGCTTGTTTTTACCAGCGAATCTTAACGGCAGCGCTGACGGCTCGACGTACGACATTATCGACCTGCAGATCGGCACCGCGCCTGGCACATTAGCCCCGTCAAATATTGTTGTTGGCTTTAACGAGGCTGCGGCTTGCGCGCCGGCTAACGTGACTGTGGTGACGGTATGACCAGATACCAGGGGCTGATAACGTCATATCATCGGCATAAACCGAAGTTTTTCGATCACATCACTTTAATCACGCAACCATTTATCAATATTCAGGATGTAACCAATAACCTGGTTGCTGATTTTGATTTGGATACCGCGATTGGTGTGCAGCTCGACGCGGTTGGTCTATGGATCGGCATCGGACGCACTGTAAAAACGCCGATTGAAGGTGTGTTCTTTAGTTTTGACATCGACGGCATTGGTGCTGACCAAGGAATTTGGAAAGGGGAGTTCGACGCAGGCGACGGCATTACCGTACTTGATGATGACACCTACCGCACCATTTTACGCGCCAAGATAGCCGCCAACCACTGGGATGGCACCACCGAAACCCTGAGCGATGTTTATCAAGCGATATTCCCAGACCGTAAAACGCGCATATTCGCTGTCGATAACTTCGATATGACGATGGATATTTTCATCACCGGAGAGGGTATTTCAGCGGTGATGAAAGCGATTATCGCCCAAGGTTATTTAGACGTTAAGCCGTCAACAGTGGGGATCAATAGTTACACAATCGTCAGTGAACCCGGGGAGCTATTCGGCTTCGATGTTGATAACAGCTTCATTGTCGGCTTAGACGCTGGCTTTTGGGGTATTAATTTAGGATGAGAATAGCATGGCTAAAAATGAGTTTTTACCGTTTGGCACAGCTGGTAACGCCAACGTATTAAGCAACACCGAGTACCAGTCTTTGGCCGCTCGCCGCACTGGGTTTCAGTCTGGCGTAGCAAAATCCCGTGAGCTAAACACCGCATGGCGCCAGTCGTCAGTCATTGCCTCCGTTGTAGCTCAGTTTATCGCGGATAACAGCGGTAATGATGTGCTGGATAATGGTGACCTGGCGGTGGTGCAGAGCAGTTTACGTGCTGCGCTTAATAAGCTGTATTTGCAGTCCAGTGACGGATCAGTTTTACCGATCGGCACACCAATACCGTGGCCAACGTCCGTGCCTCCGGTGGGATGGCTAAAATGCAATGGTTCGACATTCAATACATCACTATATCCACTGTTGGCCCTGGCATACCCATCCGGAGTATTACCCGATTTGCGCGGTGAGTTTATTCGTGGTTGGGATGATGGGCGTGGGGTAGATGCAGGGCGAGTAATGCTGAGCACGCAAAGTGATGCAATTGGTCTCATGACTGCAACGAACGGTATGGCTATAAACGAGTTTTTTGTATCAACCCCGCGTGCCGCACAGTATCCAGCCACCGATTCAATCGATGGATTTATGCTAGGAGAATCATTTGGTGATGAAACCATAAGGTCAGTGTCGCGAGCGAGGTACAAACGAGCTGTTGAAACCCGATCCCGTAACGTTACCTTCAACTACATAGTGAGAGCCGCGTAAAATGAGTAACAAATTACCAATTGCAATTCTGGATGAAACTGGTTTGACGATAACTGCCGGATGGTTGCCTATTTACACTATTGAACCCACACAGCGGGAATATCAGCAGGTGCTGCACGAATACTTGCCAGTCGGTGTCGGCCTACCTGCGTACAGTTTCGCAGATGAACCACCGACGCCGAAAACTGGCTTTGCTATCGTGCGGAACTTAGGCGTCAATGCATGGGAGATGGTACAGGACTATCGCGGCCAAACGGTTTATCACACCGCAACCGGTCAGCCAGTGCAAGTCACTACGCTGGGTCCTTTAGCAGCGGAGTTAACCCTGATGGCCCCATCAACGCCCCATGATGTATGGGACGGTGAAAAGTGGGTGACTGACACGGCAGCGCAACATGCCGCAGATGTAGCCGCTGCGCAGGCTGAACTAGCTCAACGTCAACGGGTTGCAAATGAGCAGGTAGCTATCTTGACTGATGCAGTTGAATTGGACATGGCAACTGAGGCGGAATCCGCTGCTTTCTTGCAGTGGAAAAAATACCGGGTCTTACTGGGCCGGGTAGACATTTATACCGCCCCGGATATTGAGTGGCCAGTAGCACCATAATCTGAAATGCCGGGAGGGATCCCGGGTCACAATGAAAATTTAGGGGAATTATTATGTCATCTAACGGTTTACCAGCAAGCAACATTGTAGGCGTGAAAGACGAATTGCAACCACGGGATACGCAAGCAGCAGCAAACGCGGCATCAAGTAGTCAAGCCGCTGATAGCGCCGCCGCGTCTGCTGATCGTGCATGGATGTTTAGTAATGACGCGTCCGCATCAGCAGCATCAGCGAAAGCCAGCGAGAATAGCGCCGTTGCTGCAATGGCAGATGCATTGAGTAAGACAACGAATACCAATCAAACAGTAGCAGGACCCGTTGAATTTAAAAGTAATCTTATATTTAATGGAGATCATCAAATTGTTGCCACACCTTTAACGCCAAATGTTTTGATACGTTTTCGTGATGTTAATGCTGTAGAAAAATCAGCGGTGTTTGCTGATACTTCCACAGGAACACTCTCTATGCGTTGGAATGGAACTACTTATTCTATACAAGGCCGCGCCGATGGCCTTGTATCCGTACCAAAAGGTCTTATTTCAACAACTAACATGACGGCTGCTGATATTGGAACTCTCTCCACAACACTAGGGAACTATCCGATATTTTTCAAAGGTAACGACACCGCGTCTTTCACGGATACGAATAATACAAATATAGGCACGTGGAACGGCTTTGCTATTGTGCCAACAGTTGGTGTAGGGCTTAGCCCCGGAGTGAGCCAAGGTAAGCCTGTTTTCTATGTTAACGCGAGAACAGGAATTACATATGCTCTGAACGGCTTGTTTGTCGGGAATAAGCCAGTAGTTGCAGGCGTTGATGTGCAAATTGCGCCGCCGCTGATTCCGTCTGCATCATCCGGTGAGCGTTATTGTAAAATCGCGCAGCAGAGCATTACTGCGGGGAGTAGTCGCGGAATGCTTTTTATGATTACCCAAGGGCGACAATACGGTGAAATTGGAATGGATATTGCGTATATCTATTTCAGTGCGCGGGGAGCAACCACAACTATCCTCGCGTCCAACGGGTTACAGATGATGAGGCACGGCATGACATCATCAAACCCTCTAAATAATATAAACTGCGGCGCAATATATAATACCACTACTGGGATGTGGGAATTATGGATATCCGGTAACGGATACAACTCTCCGCGCGTTGCACTGATTGGCAACGTTGAAACAGGAACGCTCAACGGTGTAACACCAATAGACGGGCTTGTGTGGACAGCAACAAAGCCCAGTGGATACACTCCAATTTCTGAAAAGCGCACATGGACGGATTTCAACACCACAGTGGACGCCAACGGCTTTATCAAAGCCGCTAGCCCCATTGTTAAGTTGTACGGTGATGGTTCCAGCGAGCTAAATGATGAGAGTCAGGGTGTGACAACTGAGCGCATTGATACTGGTATCTACCGGGTTTCCGGGGTGCTCGGGTTTAACGGCGATGGTGCATGGGGAGGGGCTGGGAACGGCATCGAAATTCCTGTTGATGATAACAAACGGCCAGTAATTTGGATTGAATCAAGAATACTGCCGGACGGCGACATAGAGATCCGCACGTATCATCGCACATACGATACGGGCCCATATTCAGCACGGAATATTGAAACCATGGACAGTGGCGAGGTTTACAACAATATCCCCATTTATGTACCAATGCCTGACGGCACACCGTTCGATATACCATCCGGACGCTGGATTGACCTGCGCGTAGAAATGCCCGCGAGTGATGAGCCAGACCCAATTTTTGATCAAGATGAGTAATGATAATGCCGGGAGGGAACCCGGCTATCTATGCAATATTGGTTCGTAACATGCCGCAATTAGGTTATGTAACTATATGATCAATGGTAAAGCAAACACGATTGTGACCCCGCTCTCCCTTTGGGGATTCTAGTGTTGACCTTTATATTCATTTTTATGAATATAAAATCAATACCGAGAAAAATGACAAAATGAACCATAAATTTATAAAAAAAGAGGGCATTGCCCAGTCGTTTCTGGCCCGTTATCTGTTAACCGAACAGCCAGGTAACCGGCTGAAAACCATCGATGCCCTGGCGAAAGAGAGCGACTTATCGGTCGGGCTGATGCAGGGGGCGTTAAAGAGCCTGGAGCAGGCGGGGGCGATTGGCATTGAACGCCGTGGGCGCAATGGCAGCTTTATTGTTACCGCTGACCAGAAGGTGCTGCTGAAACATGCCAATATCGGTAATGTGGTTTGTGCGATGCCGCTGCCTTATACCCGCATTTATGAAGGGTTGGCCAGCGGTTTGAAAGCCCAGTTTGCCGATATCTCTTTTTATTTTGCCCATATGCGTGGTTCGGATGTCCGTATCGAGTGTTTGCTGAATGGCCTTTACGATTTGGCTGTGACCTCCCGATTAGCCGCAGAAAGTTACGTTAAACGGCAACAGGTGCAGGTGGCGTTGTCTCTGGGGGAGCACAGTTACACCGAGCAGCACCAACTGATTTATCGGCGCGGTGAACGGGACACCATCCGCAAAGTGGGGATAGACAGCGCCTCTGCGGACCAGAAAATCATGACCGCCGCCTTTTTTGCCGGGCAGCCGATCACGCTGGTGGAGATCTCTTACCATGAGTGCCTGAAGCAGATTGTTAGCGGTGATATTGATGCTGCCATCTGGAACGTCGGCCATGATGATGATTTGACCCCACTGGGGTTGGTGACTGAATCCCTCTGTGGTGATGAGTGTTTTACCAGCGCGTCAGAGGCGGTGATCCTCACCCGGCCAAATGATGTGCAAATGCAGCAGTTGTTACACACCCTGTTGGATCGCCACCGGCTGTTACAACACCAGCAGCATGTGGTTGCTGGCGATATCAGGCCTGTGTATTGAGAGATAACAATGAGTAAGAGATAACCATTATTGAGGAATAACCGTGGAACAAAGATTACAACTGCTCCGTCTGGGTGGGGTGATTGATAGTGAGGTGCGTGATGGCATGCTCAAGGTGCTGGATGCGCTGGAGAACCGCTGGTCAATTACGGTGCGCAATGATCAGGGGATTATGGCGCTGACCCATATGGCCAGTGCGTTAATGCGCTCCAAGCAAGATGTGGTGATTCAGGGCTTGGATGAAGAACTGCTGCAAGAGATCCGCGAGGCAGAATGTTATCCGCAACTGCGGTTAATCCATCAGGATCTGTTACAAGTTTCCGGTCATCAAGTACACCCTAATGAAGAAGGTTACTTGTTGGCTAATCTCTATAGTTTATTACAGCATAGTTTATTGCAGCGGCAGGAGCAGGGTGAGCACTAGCGCACTGTTTTGTGATTTAAATATTCACATTAATGAAAATTAAACAGTGACGACCATCAGGGCTGCAGAAGGGAAAATATGTTTATTAATGCACTGCAAAAACAAAACCCCCGGCTGATTGATGCCGCCAGGGCGTTATGGGCTCAGGGGCTGATTTCACCTGATACCTATATCATTGATGTTGATAGGGTTATGGCTAATGCCCGTCTGCTGCTGCAAACCGCTCAGGCCTGTGGCATAGAACTCTATCTAATGACCAAACAGATTGGCCGTAACCCTTGGTTGGCGAAACGCTTGGTGGCATTGGGTTACCGTGGCGTGGTGGCGGTGGATTTCCGTGAGGCACAGCAGCTTGCTGCTGCCGGTGTGCCGCTGTGTCACGTTGGGCACCTGGTGCAGATCCCCGATAACTTGATCCCGCAAATATTGGCGCAGCGCCCAGAGGTGATAACGCTGTTCTCGCTGGAGAAAGCGGCCAAAATCTCGGCACATGCCCAGCAGTTAGGGATGGTCCAGCCGGTGATGTTAAAGGTCTTTGCCGAGGGAGATCTGCTCTATCCGGGTCAGGAAGCGGGTTTTGCATTGGAACAATTGCCGGATGTCGCGGCACAAATCGCGGCGATGCCAGGGTTAGTATTGCAAGGGGTGACTCACTTCCCTTGTCTGTTGTGGGATCCACAATTGCAGCAAACCTTACCCACTCATAATCTGCAAACGCTGCTGCGAGCCAGCCAGCAATTGCAGCAAAGTGGTGAGGACATCAAGCAGATCAACGCACCTTCTGCCGCTAGTTGCACCACCTTGCCGCTGTTGGCACAACAGGGGGCGACCCATAGCGAACCGGGCCATGCGCTAACTGGCACCATCCCCGCCAATATTACTGGGGAACAGCCAGAGCAGATTGCCATGCTCTATCTCACCGAGGTTTCCCACCATTTTGCTGGTAACAGCTACTGCTATGGTGGCGGCTACTATCGCCGTGGGCATCTCCAGCAGGCATTAGTGACCACTGATGAAAACGGTTTATGGCAGCGGGCAACAGTGCAACCGCCGGATGATTCAAGCATTGATTATCATATCGGTTTATCCGGGGTTTACCCCATCGGTAGCCCGGTGGTGATGTGCTTCCGTACCCAAATTTTTGTTACCCGCAGCGATGTGGCACTGGTGTCCGGTGTTGCCAGCGGCGAACTGAGGCTGGAAGGGATCTACGACAGTCTGGGCAATATGAAGAAGGGGAACGCCTGTGGCTAAGTTTCTGGTGCTGGTGATTGATAGTTTCGGTATTGGTGCCATGGACGATGTGGCACAGCAGCGGCCAGAGGACCTGGGGGCCAATACCTGTGCGCATATTTTGCAGGCCAACCCGGATGTCCGTCTGCCGATGTTGGAGCGCTTGGGGTTGATTAATGCATTGGGTTTTCAAGCCAATGTGATGCAACCCAGTGCCAGTGCGTTGTTTGGCCGGTCCAACCTGCAGCATGAAGGGGGGGATACCTTTATGGGGCACCAGGAGATCATGGGTACCCGGCCACAAGCACCACTCTGCATTCCTTTTTCAGCGGTGATTGATCAGGTTGAAGCGGCGCTGCAGCAGGCGGGCTATCAGGTGGAGCGCAAGGGGAACCCGCTGCAATACCTGTGGGTGAATGATGCGGTGGCCGTGGGGGATAATATCGAAGCCGATCTGGGGCTGGTATTTAATCTCACCGCCAACCTGACGCTGATCCCGTTTGATCAAGTGAAAAAAATGGGCCGCATTGTGCGTGAGCAGGTCAAGGTTGCCCGGGTGATTGCCTTTGGCGGCTTGATTGGCGATAACCAGCGCATTCATCAGGCGGCGGAGAGCAAGCTGGGTCAATATATCGGCATCAATGCTCCGGCCTCCGGTGCCTATGAAAACGGCTTCCAAGTGCTGCATATGGGGTACGGCGTCAATGCGGCGGTACAGGTACCAGAAAAACTGCATCAAGTAGGTATCAGCACAGTATTGATTGGGAAAGTCGCCGATATTGTGGAAAACCCTCACGGCACCAACTATCTCGATCTGGTGGATAGCCAGACGATTTTAACCATCACGCTGGCGGAGCTGCAAAAGCCGGGGGATGGTTTTATCTGCACCAATATTCAGGAAACCGACCTTGCGGGGCATGCCCAGAGTGTCGAGCGTTATCTTGACCGTTTACAACTGGTGGATCGTCATCTGGCGGACATCTTACCGGCCATTGGCGAGGGCGACTGCCTGATAGTGACCGCCGATCATGGCAATGATCCGACCATTGGTCATAGTAAACACACCCGGGAAAGGGTACCGCTGCTGGTTTATTCCCCAGGGGCCCCCACGGGGGATTTTGGCTTGCGTAGCAGCTTGGCTGATATTGGTGCCACGGTGTGCGATTTCTTTCACGCCCCGGCACCACAACATGGCAGCTCATTCTTACCCCTGATCCAGACCGATGATTCACTCAGGAGCCCCTTATGAGCAGCACAACCTGGATTGATAGTAGCGGTTACACCTATGTGCATGAGCATCTGCATATTGACCTTTCTGGTGGCAAAAACGATATCGACTGCAAGTTGGATCAATATGAGCTGATTTGCCAGGAGATGCGTGAACTGTTTGCCCTGGGGGTGCGCAATATTGTCGAAATGACCAACCGCTATATGGGGCGCGATGCCGCGTTTCTCCAAGCGTTGATGCGTGATAGCGGCATGAACATTGTCGCCTCTACCGGCTATTACCAGCAGGCATTTTATCCTGCTCATCTGGCACAACTGAGTGTGGAGCAAATTGCCGCTGAGATGTGCGCTGAGATTGAGCAGGGGATTGATGGTACTAGCATGAAAGCCGGTGTGATTGCTGAAATTGGCACCAGCCGGGGGAAGATTACTGATGAGGAGCGGCGGGTGTTTGCCGCCGCAGCATTGGCCCACCAACAGACGGGCAGGCCGATCTCCACTCATACTACCCTCAGCACCATGGGTTATGAGCAGTTACAACTGCTGAAAAGTTTGGGGGTTGCCGCCCAGCATATTGTGATTGGGCATTGCGACCTGAGCGACAATCTCGCCACCATTTTGCCGATTCTTGACCAAGGTGCCTGGGTGCAATTCGACACCATTGGTAAAAATAACTATTACCCAGACAGTAAGCGGGTGGCGATGCTGCAAGCTATTGCCGAACGCGGTCAACTGGGGCAAGTGATGCTGTCTATGGATATTACCCGGCGCTCGCATCTCAAAGGTAATGGTGGGATTGGTTTTGCCTACCTGCTGCACACCTTTGTGCCGATGTTGCTTGAGGCTGGTTTTTCGCAACGAGATGTGGATTTGATGTTACGTGACAATCCGGCGCGGTTTTTTAACTGATCGCTACTTACGCTGAATAAAAAAAGGGAAAACAGATGAAATTTGTTATTGGTGGCCAGATTGAAAAAGAAAAAATTGCTGATACGGTGCGCCGCCTGGCAGGCGATAAAGCAACATCCGTCAGTATTATGAATGATATTGAAGCGGCGATGAGCCTCAAAAGTGGGCAGGCGGATATCTATCTGGGTGCCTGTAATACCGGCGGTGGCGGTGCACTGGCGATGGCGATTGCCATTGCGGGGATGGATAAATGTGTCACGGTGGGTATGCCCGGCAAGATCCTGTCTGAAGCGGAAATTGTCGCCCATATCAAGGCGGGTAAAGTCGCTTTCGGCTTTACCGGTCAGGATATTGATGTGGTGGTGCCGGTGATCATTAACACGCTGCTCCCTAACTGAGGTTTTAGCTATGGATCACTCATTTTTAATGCGGTTGATTGAGATCGACCCGATGAAAGCGGGGTTGTTGGCAGTGATTGGTGCGATCTCCGCCATGATGGCTAACCGCGGGATTGCGGTATTCCATGATGGTCTGCGCCCACTGATACCAGAATATCTGGAAGGGCGTATGAGCCGTAAAGCGCTTGCCGCCACCAGTTTTGCCCTGAGCTTCGGGCTGATTATTGGCTTCGGGCTGCCATTTTCCCTGGCGGCACCGATTATTCTGGTGCATAGCCTGCTGCTGGGTACTGACGTGATCGGTGTTTGGTGTGCGGATAGCCGCAAGGGATTGATAGCATCCGGTATTATTGGTGCACTCTATGCTATCGCCCTGATGACCGGGTTGCGTTCGGTGGTGGAGCTGTTCAGCCATATGCCGGTTAACTTTATGGATAACCTGGGCAAAGTCGGTGACCCGATTGTCGCCTGCTTTGCGCTATTCCCGGCCATTGTGGTGGGTTATCAGTATGGTTACCGTAAAGGGATTTGGGTGCTGCTGGCAACGCTGGTGGGGTATCTGGCAACACAATCTATCGGTAGCCTGAGCTTTGGTGGCCTGATTGAAAAACCGGTGAAACTGGACCCTAACGGCACTGCGTTGCTGCTTTCCATGTTGGCGATGTTCTATTTCGCCATGAAAGAGCGCCCGGCGCAGGCCGAAGGGGGCACCCAGCAACCCGGTGCCAATGAGATGCTGGTGGGGCTGTTTTCCAGCCGTATCGCCCGTATTCAAAAGAACAAATGGTTGCTGGTGCTCAGTGGCGGTTTGACCGCAGTGGCGGCCACCATGTCATTTAGTCTGTTGGCGGAAGGGCCGGTGTCGTTGCAATTAATGGCCCATGGCGAACAACACAGTGCCATGTTGGTGGCATTGGCCCGTGCTATCAGTTTCGTGCCGTTGGTGGGGATGACGGCCATTGCCACCGGTGTTTACAGCCCGGATGGTATGAAGTTTGTGTTTGTTGCCGGCCTTGCTACTAATAACCCGTGGATCGCCTTTGTTGCCGGTTGCGTCATTATGTTGATGGAGATCCAACTGCTGACCAAAATCGCCATCGGCCTGGATAAATACCCGGGTGTTAAAGCCTGTGGTGACCATATTCGTACCGCCATCACGCGGATGCTGGAAGTGTCATTGTTGGTGGGGGGGATGATTGCCTCAAATGCCATCCTGCCGGGAATGGGCTTTATGGTGGTAGCGGGTCTGTACTTGCTGAACCGCACCTCGAAACGGCCACTGGTTGAGATGGCGATCGGCCCGATTGCCACCATTATCGTCGGGATATTGGCGAATGTTATTCATATTGTCGGTCTTGGCTGATAGTACGTTGGCTGATAGTACGACAGTGCACAGAGGTGAATCATGATCAGAACGTTTCCGCTCACCAGTATGGATATGGAGCAGGCACAGCAGGCTCAGTTCCGGCTGGTGGATACCATTTGCCGGCATTTCCCAGGGGCTGAGTTTTTAACTCAGGGTGATTTGGGGCTGGCTCCGGGGCTAAATCAGCCGCGGATTACCCGGCAGGTTGAAGCGGTGATTGCCGAGTTTTTTTCTGCCGAAGCGGCGGCCTTGGTGAGTGGTGCGGGGACTGGGGCGATTCGCTGTGGCTTGGCGGCGTTGCTGAAAACCGGTGATAGCCTGTTAGTTCATGATGCACCGGTTTACCCCACCAGTTTGGTGATTGCTGAACAAATGGGGTTAAGGCTGATTCGGGCTGATTTTAATCAAGCGGATCAACTGGCGGCAGCGGTGTGCGAGCACCGCCCAGTGGCGGCATTGGTGCAACATACTCGTCAGAAAATTGACGATAGCTATGAGTTGGCGGCGGTACTCAGTCAATTGGATCAACTGGCCATTCCCACGCTGGTGGATGATAACTACGCGGTGATGAAGGTGGCACAGATTGGCTGTGAGTTAGGGGCGACGGTGTCCACTTTCTCCAGTTTTAAGCTGTTTGGCCCGGAAGGGGTAGGGGTGGTGGTGGGTAAGCAATCGGTGATCACCGCTATCCGTAACAGCATGTACTCCGGTGGTAGTCAAATCCAGGGGCATCAGGCGATGGCGGTATTGCGTGGCTTGACCTTTGCCCCGGTGATGCATGCGGTTCAGGCGCGGGTGAATGAGGAGTTGGTGCGCCGTTTGAATCAGGGTGAAATTCCCCAGGTCAAACAGGCATTTCTGGCTAATGCACAATCCAAGGTGTTGCTGGTGGAATTTCACCAACCCATTGCGGCAGCGGTGCTGTCACATGCCCAGCAGTTGGGGGCGTTGCCTTATCCGGTAGGGGCTGAATCCAAATATGAGATCCCGCCGCTGTTTTATCGCGTCTCTGGCACTTTCCGCCAGTCAGACTCGACACTGGAACAGCGGATGATCAGGATTAACCCCAATCGCAGTGGTGCCGATAGCATTATTCGCATTCTGCAGGAGAGTTGCCAAGTCGCCAGTTGAGATTCCCTATGCCATATATAGGGGCGCTAATTGTGCCCCTATAATCTAGATATATCGGGCAATACTCAAAGAACCGAGCTCACTTAACGCTATAGCCAAACGGGAGTGATGCGGAACGCCGACACGCCGTGAACCCCTCCCTGGGGGCTCGTATCGCGCATCCCTGCGCTCCACGGTCAGCTAACCTGCATCATTCCCTCTAAGTATCATGAGTTAGATGATCTGCGGCATAATTTGCTGGCAGGTGATCGCGGTACGGTTGTTATCAATGATTTCAAATACCGCATCCAACATGGCCGGGACATCTTGCCTGACCATTTCAATTTCGTGATCCAGCAGTGCTACAAACGGGTCCCAGTCAAAGCAGCCAATTAGCGGGTGTGGCGTACTGCTGTCTGATGCGTCCAGCCATTTCACCACCCCTTCCAGCGAGATTGTTGAGTTGACGAATAAACCATAGATAGGCGTGGTGCTTTGTGCCATCCACTGGCTGAGGGCGTTTTCCGCTTTTTCAGCCGCATAACCACAGGTGAGAATCTGCTGTTTATCGACCTCCAGACCTAACTCCCGGTGCGCATCGGTGAATCCCCTGAGCCGCTCTTGAGTGTTGTGATCAGTGCCACGGCCACCAATAAAAATAAGCGGTTTGGCTGTACCGTAGCGCTTGCGGCAGTGGGTGAGTGTGCGGCGTGTCAGCTCCTTGGCCCCAGCATAGTTATCAGAAATTACCGAGGGAGCCAGTTTACCGGGTAAATCGAGGTTAATGGAGGGCACACCAAGGGATGCGCAGAGTGTGGTGATCTTATCCGGGTCAGTGGCACCGGTGGCGATTAGCCAGTCCACCTGATAAGAGAGCATGGTGCGAGCGGCGGCAATTTCTAATGCTGGGTCGCGTTGGGTACAGGTGATGATCGGGAATAATCCGCGTTTCCTGGCCATTACTTCAAAGCGTTCGGCAATAGAACCGAAGTAGCGGTTATCGTATTTGGGCACGATCATGCCGATAATCTTTGATTTTTCGCTACGCAGCAGGCTGGCTTGTTTATTCAGCGCATAGCCTTGTTCCTCAGCGGCACGGGTAATCTTTTCCGCCAACTGGGCACTGATACGGCGTTTTTTCCAGTTGCCGTTCAGCACGGAACTCACCGCCGTTGGCGATACCCCCAGCAGTTCAGCCAGATCATAAATAGTGGTTTTTTTGCTTTTTCCCCGTTGCGTCACGCTGTGTTCTCTTTTTAGCTCACTTGCGTTAGGTAGACTGACAGCAAAATGAAAAGGAGGCAACTTGAAGTAGGGAGAGTATAAAAAACCTGTTTATCTATTTTTATATGGCCGGTTTCGGTTGGCTAAATCATCGTGCCTAAAGCCGCTTCACGTTAGCATCTGGCTGGTGGGCATGATGCGGAACGCTGACACGCCGTAAACCCGTCCCTGGGGGCTCGTATCGCGCGTCCATGCGCTCAACGGTCAGCTAACCTGCATCATACCCATCCGCAGCACGATTAGGCGTCGCTATTGAGTGTTTTCGATGGCGTTAACTACCGTGTTCACCTCGACAATGGATTTATTGGGTGGGTGCTGGTTTTTATGTGTTAAGGGCATTGCAGGGTAGGGCGAACCCGCTTATGCACCCAATCGCTGTCACTGCCCATAATAAGCATTAGCCCCATGTTTACGTAGGAAATGCTTATCCAGCAAGGTACGGGGAAATGACACTGGCTGAGTGGCCAATTTAGTCGTCCACATATTCATATAGGCGATCTCTTCCAGCACTACGGCATTATGCACCGCGTTATCCGGGTCAGAACCCCAGGCGAAAGGGCCATGACCCTGCACCAGCGCGGCGGGGATCGCTAATGGGTCGATATTCATCTCGCGTAGCGTTTCAATAATTACCTGCCCGGTATTGGCCTCGTAATCCTGAGCGATCTCTTGGTCAGTCAACGGGCGCGTGCAGGGGATGTCACCATAAAAATAGTCGGCATGGGTGGTGCCCATGGCGGCCAATGGCAACCCCGCCTGGGCCCAAATGGTGGCGTGCCGCGAATGGGTATGGACAATTCCCCCCAGTGAAGGATAGGCGCGGTAGAGTGCCAAATGGGTGGCGGTATCTGATGAGGGTTTATATTTCCCTTCAACGACGTTGCCACTTTCCAGCTCGACAATAACCATATCGTCCACCGTCATTGTCGAATATTCAACCCCAGAAGGTTTTATGACGACCAACCCATGTTGACGATCAATACCACTCACATTACCCCAGGTAAAAGTGACCAGGTGATGTTTTGGCAAAGCCAAGTTTGCCTCAAAAACAGCGTTTTTAAGTTCAGGTAACATGATAAATTCCAGAAATAAAATTTTTAATTTAAGAAAGCACGGTGATATTTATTCTCTAACCACGCTTTGGCTTGTTTAATACGATTAAAATCTGTGCCGTCATTTTTCGCCCACATTTCAATTAGCCAGGCACCGCGATAATTAAGCGTATGGAGTGTGCGGAATACCTGATCAAAATCGACGCAACCCTCACCAAAAGGGACATCGCGGAATTGCCCTAAAGAAAAAGGGGAAACTTGTTGGGTATCTTTCAAATGAATAGCGGAAATTTTATCGATGCCTTTGCTTAATTCGGCGGCAACATCATTATTCCATGCGCTTAAGTTGCCGACATCCGGGTAGACACAAAACCATGGGCTGCGTATTTTGCTCTCTAAATCTAGCCAGCGTGAAATATTACTCATAAACACGGTATCCATGATTTCTACTGAAAGCATGATTTGTGCTTTTGCCGCTTCAGCCACTGCCCAGTGGATCCCTTCAATAAACAGTTCACGAGTTTGTGGGCTACTGGGCTCATAATAGACATCGTACCCTGCAAGCTGAATATTGCGGATACCTACCTGACTGGCAAATGCCAGTGCATCCAGCATTAAGCTACGGGCTTTTTCACGTGTTTCTGGGTTGATACTGCCGAACGGGTAGGCTCGATGGGCCGATAAACAGAGGCTCGGTACATCCATGCCGCTATTGATTTTCGCTGCGACAAATTCCAGCCGCTCACTGCGGCTCCAGTGCAATCGGGCTTGCCGCTGCGGTTTTTCATCCACTGACATTTCAACAAAATTAAAACCGAGGTTAGCAGCCTGGTCAAAACGCTCGGCCCAACTCAGGTCATCAGGGAGCGCTTTTTCATAAATACCTATTTTGGCTGTCATTTTACCGCTCCTACCTGTGATAAAGCGTCTGCCACTTGCAAGTAGCGGCTATAACCTTCGCGCAATTGCTGGTGGTGTTGCTGGTCAGGTTCAAATATCACCACTTCAGGTTGAGTTTGGGCGATCGCTTCACTGAAGCTGGCATAGACACCTTTGCCCACTGCGGCACATAACGCGGCAGCTCGGCAGCCAGCTTGTTCGATATCCACCACTTCGAGAGGCAGATTGGCGGCATCAGCGTACATCTGCGTCCATTTTTTCGACTGGCTGGGTCCACCGGTAAAACGGATTTTATTGATAGCCGGATTGAGGGCGATAATCCGGTCCTGGTGCACCAGATGAGAGAAGGTAATGCCGCGATAAATAGCGGCGAGCACATCTTTTTTGGTGTGATGACCACTTAAGCCAATTAACCCACCTTGCAGATCCATGGCTAAATTTGAACCAAACAGATAGGGCAGGAAGACCAGGTTGCTATCACTGCTCTCCCCAATCCACTGTTCAAATTCTTGATAGCAGTTGGCTTGGTCGCTAAAGAATTGTTTTACAAACCAGCTTAAATTGCTGGCAGAGGTCGGGCTGCCTTCATGAACAAAATATTTGTCCGGGATACAGTATTTCCCCCAAATATAGGGGTAGTCACTTTCGACAATACGGTCGGTAACGGAGGTGGCAATGCTCCAGGTTCCGGCTACCGCACTTAAGGTTTTATCATCATCAATGCCGGAGGCGATGGCTGAAGAAACCACATCAAAGAAGCCACCAAAAACTGCGGTACCGGGGCATAACCCGCTCTCTTGTGCCGCACTTGGGGTGACATAGCCGACACAATCTGTGGAGTTGACCACCGGGGCGGTTTTATCCACCACTTCAGGGATGCCAAATAACGCCATCATGTCGCTGTCGTAACGCGAAGTGAGTTGATTATAAAAATTGCTGCCAGAAATATTGGTGATTTCTGCATTAACTTCGCCAGTAAATTTAAAGCGGATATAATCATGCACCATCAAAACAGCATCTATTTTATCGTAATTGGCGGGTTCACGATCTTTCAGCCAAGCCAGTAAAGAGACTGGGTGCCCGGTCCATAACTGCTGTAGACCTTTAGGGTAGGCCTGTTTATCGATGCCGGTTTGATACCATTTTTTTACATAATCAAGTGCCCGAGTATCGGAAGAGATAATACCGTTGCGCACTGCCGCGCCATGTTTATCAATGGCATACAACCCTTTACCGTGTGAGGAAAAGCTAATGCCTTTAATACTGTCGGCACCCACCTGGCTTTGTTCAATCACTTTTCTTACCACATGGCAGACCGTTTGCCACAGTTCATCCATATTGCGTTCGGTAAACCCAGGTTGTTCTGACAGAACCTCGGCGTACTGTGCGACCACATGCACCTCGTTACCTTTTTCGTCATAGATGCCTGCTTTGGTCACCGTGCCACCAATGTCGATCCCGATGAAATTCATTATTTTTTCCTTAATTGGATGCTGTTAGGAAAAAGCGTGATTAACGCCGACTGGAGCTAATAAAGGTCGCACCCCAAATAATCAGGCCTTTAACCAAATATTGAACATAAGGTGAAATACCTAACAGATTAAGGCCGTTGTTCAGTACACCAAGCATCATGGCACCAATCAAAGTACCAATAATCATGCCCCGACCACCGGCAATGGACGCTCCCCCTAATACCACGGCAGCAATCGCATCAAGTTCAAAGCCAACGCCAGCATTGGGCTGACCACTCATTACGCGGGAGGTAAAGATCAACCCGGCGAACCCGGCAGTAAAACCACTGATGACATACACCATCAATTTATAATAATTAACCCGCAAGCCACTCAGCCTGGCGGCTTCTTCGTTGCCCCCCAGTGAGTAAACATAACGGCCGAAAGGCATATGGTTGAGGACGATATAGAAAATGATATACAGCAGTGCCATCAACACAATGGGAACCTGGATACCGAAAATATATTCCCGCCCCCAGAAGGCAAAGGAATCCGGCAGACCGGCGATGGGATAACCCCCGGTGTAAATCAGTGCTAACCCTTTGGCAATAATCATCGCCCCCAAGGTAACGATGATCGGGGGCATTTTCCCATAAGCAGTTAAAAAGCCATTGAGGAAACCAAATGCGACACCGGCCAATAAGCCAAGTGAAATGGCCATCCAAGGGTCAAGGCCATAGAACTTCATTAAGCCAGCCATTAATGTGCCGCATAAGGCCATCACCGCACCCACTGACAGGTCAATCCCCCCAGTTAAAATGGCGAAGGTCATGCCAATAGCAATAATCGCGTTAATCGACACTTGGCGTGCAACGGTGGATAAGTTTTCAATGGTAAGGAAATAGTCATTAAATATCGACATGCAGCCGAATAACAGCACCAAGCCAATAAAAGGTAAGAAGGCCGGGGTTTTCATTAATCGAGCCATCACCCCAATTTGTTTATGGGGTTTAACGATATTCTCAGTAGAAATATTGATATTACTCATTTTTACTCCCTAAATAATATTACCGGCGGCATGTAACATGATGCATGTCGAATTGATATCATCGCCTTCCAGTTCAGCGGCGATACTGCCATCACGGAAAACCATTACCCGGTCACTGACCCCAATAATTTCCGGTAACTCAGACGAAATCATGATGATAGAAATCCCTTGCTCCGTGAGTTTGCGCATGATCTGATATATTTCTGACTTGGCGCCAACATCAATACCCCGTGTGGGTTCATCGAAAACAAGAATGTTAATGTCATGATTGAGCCAGCGAGAGATCACCACTTTTTGCTGGTTACCACCACTTAATGTGCCGACCATGGTCCAGGCATCGGGGGTTTTTACCCCCACATGTGAGATTAATTTATTGGTGGTTGCTAACTCTTGTGAGTCGTTAATCAGTAAATGGTGCAGCGAATGTTTATTCAGCCAAATATTATCTTTAACTGAAAAGGGCAGAATGAGCCCCTGTGTTTTACGGCTTTCCGGTAATAGACCAATCCCCAGTTTTAATGCCTGGGCGGTGGAATTAATGGTGGTCGGTTTACCATACAAGGTAATGCTCTTATTAAAGCATTTATCGGCCCCGGTCATCGCCAGAATAGTTTCACTACGCCCTGAGCCGACCAACCCCGCCAGACCTAATATTTCCCCTTTGCGTAACGTCAGCCGGTTCTGTGGGCTGTCATTGGTGAGTTGAATTGCCGCATCCAGGATCACTTCCCGCGGCCCCAGGGTGCGTTTTTCTGGATAAATATTCTCCACCTCACGGCCCACCATCATTTGAATCATGGTGGCAATATCGACATTATCTACTTGAGCGGAACCAATATATTGGCCGTCACGCAGGATACTCAGGTTGTCGCAGATCTCATAAATCTCTTCCAGATGGTGTGAGATAAAGAACATCCCCACCCCTTTGGCTTTGAGATCTCGCATCACGCGGAACAGGTGTTCGGCTTCACTGGGGGTTAAGGTGGCGGTAGGTTCGTCAAGTACCAGAATGCGTGCCTCCAGTGACAAGGCTTTGGCTATTTCAACGAATTGCTGCTCGGCCACACTGAGATGACAGATTTGCTCATCGGGATTGAGCGTAACACCCAACTCATTAAAAATTCTTAGCGCCTCCTGACGCATTTTTTTACGATCAAGTAAACCAAGACTATTGGTTATTTCGCGGTTCAAGAATATATTTTCGTAGGCATTCAAGTAAGGAATTAAAGAGAACTCCTGAAAAATAATCCCCACCCCGGCGCGAATAGCATCACGATAGTTTTTAAAGTGTTGCTCTTCATCGTTGATGAAAATAGCGCCACTATCTGGTTGATAGATACCGCAAAGCACTTTCATTAACGTTGATTTACCGGCACCATTTTCACCGATCAGCGCATGAATTTCCCCACGCTTTAGCGTTATGTTGATATTATCAAGCGCTTTTACGCCGGGGAACGCTTTACTTACGTTCTTGATCTCCAGTAAATTCATGACACATATCACTCCGTCAGAATATACTCTTCATAATTCAAGTTTTAAGTTGCCCTGGTGTTGGCGATATTATTCACTTGAATTATTCAGAGTGTAGATTGCATTGCCTTAATCTAATATTTTTATATAAGGCTGCGAGTGGCTCGCAACCTTATTGGGTATGACAGACAATGTATTAATTACCAGTGGAAATCTTTAGCATTGGTTTTGTCGATCAGTTTAACATCGACGGGAATAGTGGCTGGGATATTAGCACCCCAATATTTAGCCAGTGCAATGCCTAAACCAATGCGCACCTGATCACGTGGGAATTGCGCTGCGGTGGCAATAAATGGCGTGTTACCTTTGGCAATTTCAGCCACGGCTTCTGGTGAACCGTCAACACTCACCAGTTTCACATCACGGCCAGCAGACTGAATCGCTGCCAATGCGCCCAGAGAGCCGACATCGTTCACGCTGAAAATACCGTTCAGGGTAGGGTTGGATTGCAGCATGTTTTCGGTGACACTCATGGCGGTATCACGTTCTTGTTTGCCATTCAGCTTAGTCAGGATTTTGATATCGGGATGCTTTTTCATCGCCGCTTCAAACCCGCGCACACGCTCAAGGATCGGTACTACCGGGATGCCATCCAGAATGGCGACGTTACCTTTGTTACCTAATGCAGCAGCCAGGCTTTCACCGGCAATAAAGCCAGCATCGTAGTTTTTTGAACCGACAAAGGAATCAATCGGGCCGTTGGCTTGCGCATCAATGGCGACGACCACTACCCCGGCTTTTTTCGCGGCAAGGACGGCTGCTTCAGCGCCAACACTGTCGGCAGGGTTAATTAACAGGATATCGATTTTTTTCTGAATCATATCTTCGATATCACTGATTTGCTTGGAGACATCGTGCGCCGCATCAGCCGTATATAATTTGGCATTGATATCGTTGGTGGCTGCCTCAAGGGACTGCTTCATGGTGACAAAGTATTCGTTGTTTAATTCTTGAAATGACATACCCACAGTTAATTGTTTGGCATTGACCCCTGACATTAACCCCAGGGATATTAAGCCGACCAATAACGTTTTGCATTTGAATTTCTTGAACATGTAACTTCTCCTTATATCACTACGCGGTATTGAGTTTATTGTTGTCGCTCTCGATAAATGAGAGCTTGGTTATGTACCCTTCCTTGGGCTGATTGAACAACTTACGGGTTTATAACGACTTTGATGGAATCAAGTGATTTGGCCATATCAAAGGCTTGCTGCCATTCATCAATCGGGTAGAAGTGAGTGACAATGCCTTCAGCGGTCGCCAAGCCACGGCTGAACAGGTCAATCGCTACGTCATAGCTGTAAGGGCCCAGGTGAGCACCACGAATATCCAGCTCTTTACGGTCGCCGATAATTGACCAGTCAACAGTGGTTTCTTTACCAAATACGCTGAACTCAACAAAACGCCCTAACTTGCGGATCATTTCCAGCCCTTGGGTGACACCAATGGGGGCGCCAGTGGCTTCAATATAGACATCACAGCCGTAGCCTTCGGTCATGGATTTGACCAGGCTGACGGCATCTTCTTTGGCTGCATTGATAACCACATCAGCACCAAACTTTTTCGCCAGTGCCAGGCGGTCTTCCATGGTGTCGATAACGATCAGCTTTTTCGGTGTTTTCAGGTGGGCGATCTGTACCATACACAGGCCCAGTGGCCCGGCACCGGCGATCACCACTACGTCGTTCAGGTCGATATCACCGCGACGCACGGTATGAATGGCGCAGGCCATCGGTTCGATCAGTGCCGCATCTGCTTCTGATAAGCTATCTGGAATGCGGTGAATAATGGCCCGCTCAGAGAAGCGCATATATTCCGCCATCGCACCGTCTGCCACGTCTTTCTGGAAACCGTAAATATCATGAACTTCACACATCCAATATTTGCCGGTTTTACAGAAACGGCACTCATTGCAAGGCACAATCTGCTCAGCAAGAATACGGTCGCCAATTTTCAGTTTATGTTTTTCAGCGGCTCCCGGGCCTAATTCGGCCACACGACCATAAAATTCGTGGCCAGGCACCACCGGGGTTTTTACCCAAGGATCATCCCCCCAAAACATCGGTGCGCCATCATTGGCTTTACAGTCACCGGCGCAAATCCCGCAGCCATCGACTTTTATGACCACTTCTCTCTCTTTTGCCACTGGGCGGTTAATTTTTTCAAAGCGATAATCTTTTGGACCATGACATACAACCGCTTTCATATTTTCAGGTAATTTTTCCATAGCAAGCCTCTTGTCCACAGATGACATTTTATTTAGCGAATGAATGGGCTATATAGCGGGTAACACCATATCCTTACGAATATATGCTACTCGAATTATTCAGACTGCAATTTAGACTACAAGTAAATTAATCTTTTTGGCTCAGTGATTAATCTGTTTCAATGGTTTCAATTTCTTTACATCGATACTTTTCCGCTGGTAGTTTATTGGTTATTAGCACATCAATATCACTCAAGTTGCAAATTTTATAAATTGAGTGTTGGTCAAATTTCCTGGAGTCAGCGAGCAATATTTTTTTATCTGTCACTTTTAACATTTCCTGTTTTAAACGGACATTGAGTTCACTGCCATCTCTAATGGCATATTCAGAGTCAATCCCCTGACAGGAAAAGAAAAATTTACTGACTTTAAAACTTTTAATTGTCATTTCTGCCACTGGCCCATGGAAATCACCATGTCGTTCAGAGTACTCACCACCCACGCTGATGATCCTGACTTTCTTACGACAGGCCAATGTCTGCACGATATTCAAAGAGTTAGTGATCACGGTGATATCAATATCTGGCATCTGTCGGGCGATAAACCAGCAGGTCGTACTGTTATCCATCATGATACAATCATTTTCTTTAATAAGTTGCAGCGCGGCCTTAGCTATTTTAGTTTTAAAATCAGTTCCTTCATGGGTCCGTTTAAGAAAAGATTCGGCTTTATCAACAAAATGTTTAAGCCCTGTTGGATGGTCACCTTCAACAGTAAACGCATTATTTTCAGGGAGTGCCGCTCCGCCGAAACTACGAACAATTTTCTTATTGGCTGCTAATACGGTTAAATCTCTACGAATAGTCTCAATAGAAACGTTAAATATATTTGATAATTCTTTAACCTGGGCAAAACCATTTTTTTGTATATGGTTGAATATTAATATATGACGTTCAACCTGCAGCATTAGTGCTCTCGATTATTATATTTTGTGTACGACTACAATACCTAATTTTGTCCATACTGTTAAGTGACTGGCCTCATACAATATCATATCAATGATGTTGATCCCCTTTCATTTGAGACTGATCGTTTCTTCATGCTCTTATCTTACAGTCCGTGTACATTTTTTTGTGATTAATATCTCAAATTATCCAGTTTTTAATGTTGCAAAAAATCGAGGTAAAACGGCTTCGGTCATAATCGGGCATATTTTTATGACCGATTGTGACCGAGTTGTTGGGTGTTTTGACGGTTTTTGAGCATCAATGCCCTAATTGCAGCTAAAAAACACATTTATACAGCAGGTTGAGCAATACACTATTGGCGCTGATAATGTAGTGAAATGTTGAGAGCGGTTACCCACCTTAGGGTGATCATTGGGGGCGCGAATTCAGATAATAAGTGCAACGAAGGGGGATGCCGCTGAGTTTGGCGCGGCACCCCTGAGGTACGCCAATTAGTGTGCTTTTCTTACTGATTTCGCGCACTGTTGTAGCAGTTGATAGGCTTGATAACGCTCAGCATGACAGTGTTTGAGCTGCTCTTCTGGATAATATTCACGGTCAAGATGGGTAAAGTGCTGCATGGCCTCGGCAACCGAGGCGGATATTTTACCGGCAACCGCACCCAGGATGGCTGACCCGAGCAAAACCGGTTCGCTGCATTGGGTGGTCAACACCGGGCGGTCACAGGTATCGGCCAGAATTTGCCTGACCAGCGGATGTTGACCCGCACCCCCACTGATAACCACATTTTCAGTCATCAGGCCCTGTTTGCTCTGCGCATCAATAATTTGCCGTAAGCCATAGCCGATTCCGCAAAGGCCAGCAACATACAGGGCGATCAGGCTATCCAGATCCCGTTCCATGCCCAGACCGGCAATAATGGCGCGTGCATGAGGATCGGCAAACGGGGCTCGGTTGCCCAAAAACTCTGGGACAACATGGATACCCTCAGCCAGGTTAACCACTTCGGACGCCGAGGTGACTTTTTGCAATGCCAGGTCGGCGAGGAATACCGGCAAGGGTACCCCGGCATTTTTCGCCAGTATTGATGCCTCCGGGGTTGCCGGGTGCAGTGTCAACAACTGGTCGATGGCGGCACCAGCGGCACTTTGCCCCCCTTCGTTTAGCCAATAACCCGGTACCATTGCGGAATAATAAGGCCCCCAAACCCCTGGGACGAAAATAGGATCCTGTGTGGTGGCCATGGTGCAAGAAGAAGTACCGAAAACATAGGCCAGATGGCTGGTGGCGCCAGCATTAACCCCAACGGTGCCAATGCCCCCTGCGTGTGCGTCGATCATGCCTACAGCAATGGGAGTACCTACGGGCAAACCCATTTCTTTGGCTGCTGCTGCCAACAAGCCCTGACCACAAGGGGTTCCGGGTTCAACGATATGCTGGCCGATGCGGGCGAAGTGTTCATCAGCCAACTCTTCGAGCCCAATGGTACGGAAGTAGCTTTCATCCCAGCGTTTTTCATGCGCCAGATAGGTCCATTTGCAGGTGACGGTACAGATAGAACGTGCCAGATCGCCAGTGGCTCGCCAGGTTAAATAATCTGCTAGATCAAAAAATTGCCAGGCCTGGTCATAGATATCCCGGCGGTGTTCTTTCAGCCAGGCTATTTTCGGGGTTTCCATCTCCGGGGAGATTTTGCCACCGACATATTGCAACACGGGATGCTGGGTGGCGTTAATGCGTTCGGCTTGCTCAGTGGCTCGGTGATCCATCCAGACGATGATATTACGCTCAGCCTCTTCTGAAGGGCCGACCGCCAACGGTGTGCCATTTTCACCCACCACCACCAGAGAACAGGTGGCGTCAAAGCCGACCCCGGCTACCGAAGAGGGCTCAATGCCGGAAGTGGCCACCGCTTGTTTGATACAGTGGCAAACCGCCTGCCAGATCTCCTGGCTTGACTGTTCGACGATATGGCCTGTATGGCGATATAGCGTGATCGGTTGGGTAGCATGGGCCAGTAAGGTACCTGCAAGGTCAAAAACACCCGCTCGGACACTTCCTGAACCCACATCCACACCAATAATGGTTTTATTGTTATTAGTCATAACCCAGTTCCTCGGTAACGATATATACCCGTCGCCAATGAAACCGCAGCGGTGTTGGCTGCCTTTACTCACCCCAGTCACTTACTCTTGTAAGCTCCTGGGGCTTCGCTCAGTTGCCGCCTACCTGCAACTTCATTGAACTTGGGGATAGCGATAGGTCGCGTTAATTTTTATTGTGTAGCTCAATCGATGGAGCAGCATTATCACCGAGCAATGGCGATATCAAGGTCAGTGTCAGGAGGGGCGTTAAATTTGTGAATCAGCTCGAAGAAATAGAGCGTCTCTCGCGGCTACAACTTACATAGCGATGGGTATAGATCGACTCCTTTGATTAATGACAAGGTAACTGAATGCTTACCCTCACTATAATTGAGCCCATTTTCTTTTCACTGGTATGCAAGCATGGCTTATCAACTTAACCTCAATTGGCCGGAATTTTTAGAACAATATTGGCAGAAAAAGCCGGTGGTATTGAAGAATGCCTTTCCAAACTTCATTGACCCGATTACGCCGGATGAACTGGCTGGCCTGACGATGGAGCCTGAAGTTGATAGCCGTCTGGTGAGTCAGCACAACGGGGTGTGGCAGGCGAGTTATGGGCCGTTTGAGCAATTTGACCATCTGGGGGAAACCGGTTGGTCTCTGTTGGCGCAGGCAGTGAATCATTGGCATGCTCCATCAGCCGAATTAGTGCGTCCGTTTCGTGTCTTGCCGGATTGGCGGTTGGATGATCTGATGATCTCTTTTTCCGTGCCGGGTGGCGGGGTGGGGCCGCATATTGACCAGTATGATGTCTTTATTATCCAGGGGATGGGGAGCCGTCGCTGGCGTGTTGGCGATAAATTACCGCTGAAGCAGTTTTGCCCGCATCCCGCCTTACTGCATGTTGAGCCTTTCGAGCCGATTATTGATGAAGATCTTGAGTCTGGTGATATTTTGTATATCCCACCGGGTTTCCCCCATGATGGTTTAACCCACACAACCGCCTTCAACTATTCTGTTGGCTTCCGTGGGCCGAATGGCAGGGATTTAATCAGTAGTTTTGCGGACTATGCCCTGGAAAATGACCTGGGTAGTGAGCATTACAGTGATCCAGATTTAACCTGCCGCGAACATCCGGGCCGGGTTGAGGATTACGAGTTGGATCGTCTGCGCCGCATGATGATCGATGTGGTTAATCAGCCGGAAGATTTTAAGCAGTGGTTTGGCCGCTTTGCCACCACGCCACGCCATGAGTTGGATATTGCCCCGGCAGAACCTCCTTATCAACCCGATGAGATCCTCGGTGCATTGATGGATGGCGAACACTTGATGCGTCTTAGCGGGCTACGAGTGCTGCAAGTGGGAGATGGCTTCTTTATCAATAGTGAAAGATTGGCCACTGTTGATCCGATTGCTGCGGAGGCTTTGTGCCAATACACCACACTGGGTAAAAAAGAGTTAGCTGGGGCGCTACAAAATCCGGCCTTCGTGGCTGAGTTAACTGCGCTGGTTAATCAGGGTTATTGGTTCTTTGACGAGTAATCAGGGTTTAAGTCGCTTGAATAATCATGGGCAGGCCAATGGGCCTGCCCATGGCTTTTAGGGCACAGAGGGTCAACTAAATAATGACCACTCTCACAGCCACCCTTGATGCCGAACAGCGTCATCATGCAACGAGAAAATGGCAGGAAGAGAACCGAGAGGCTATTGAGGCGTTAAACGGTTTTCATGATGAGCACGGTTGCTTTAGCGATGAGTACAGGACGTTTTAACGCTGCTATTCACCGTATACAGTAATACTGGAAAAAGCAGCACTATCCGCTGTTGCTTGATGTAACTAGCGATATTATCCGACAGTTAAACCGCCGACTGGTGATCCCGTTGTTGCCTGTTGAAAAATATCCGGGTGATAATCGCCCAGATCGAATGATCCCCCTTATACGATTTGATGACAGGTTAATTCCCGCAGTGGTTCAGTCGTCTTCCGAAAATAACCACTGCCAGAACGCTACCCCTGACGAATAAAGCTCACAAGCTTGGGTTGGGCAATACGCTGATAATCATGAGTATTGAGGATTAATGAGCGCTCCAGTGTGCCCGCATTAAAGGCCAATTCATCAAAACGTTGGAACAGCAATGGGTCGGCAACCAGCATTAATTCGGCATGGAAACTGAAGGGGGGAATGGCCCCAAAAACACAATCGGTCAGTTGGGTGACTTCCACAGGGCTGGCTAATGAGGCCCGGCTACCACCGACGCCTTGTGCCAAGGCCACCAGGTCTGCTTGCTGGTCAGCAGGTAATACCGCCAGAACATGTTGTTTGATGCCGTTACCCTTGACATGGCACACCAACGCTTTTGCGCCTTGCCCCAATTGGGTGCCGCGGATTTTAGCGACTTCTTCAGACTTTCCCGCCATTGGGTGTTCAACGACACGGTAACGAGCCTGTTGTTGGTCGAGAAGGGTGGTTAACAGGTTAAAGGTGGTAGTAGACACGCGCTATGCTCCTGATTATATCTACCCGTCGCCCTTCAAGCTGCCGCGAAAAAAGCGGCAACTTGAGTAAACCAGGGTTGGAATCAGTTTAGCATACCATTTAACACCAACATGGTAATCATCCCCCCGACAGCCGGAATCAGTGTACGGCGGACGATCATAAAGGGTGAGCACTCACCCGCTTTACTCACCGCAATGATCACACCCGAAACTGGGGAAATGGCTCTTCCCATTCCCGCCATTAATTGCATTGGCAGGAGCATGCTGACGGCACTTTCACCAAATTTGGCGGCAATGCCGGGTGCCAACCCTGAGAAAGAGAAGAAAGCGGCTACACCGGAGCCAGTAAGCGCTGCGGTTACACAAACCAGCAGTGCCATAACCACGGTCATATTACCAAAGCCAAAACCGGCGGATTGCACCGTCTGGATGATAAAGTCAACGGCACCAATGATTTGTAGGCCTTGTGCAAAAACATCGGCACAAACCAGCAGTGAAACAATACTGGTAAACATGGTGCCCATGCCTTGGAAAAAGGCCATGATGCCTTTACACGCCGCTTTGAAATCGCGCTTTACCAGTAATTCACAGAAAAATGCCAGCAGGGTACCGATAATCATCGCGGTCACCACATCCATCTTGATGCTGCTGACCACCAGTGGACTAAAGACAATCACCAATATTACCGGGAAGATAGGCAAGAATGCATAAAATGCCGGTACCTTGGCATTATCTTCACTGGTGAGAGACTCTGGTGATACTGGGGTGACGCGATGGCCATCTTTAGCATCAAAATAGCGTGCGCTGAAAAAGATCAGGATTGATACCACCAGCATGACACCTATCGCTACTGGCATCTGGTAGTGGGCAAAGTAAATGGCGGTCTCCATATTGGCATGTTTCGCCGCCAAGTTAGCAGTACCTACCGCAGGGCCAAGATCCATAAATGCTGACATCCCGATCATGGCAGCCGCAGCCGCTTTGCTCACCCCTAGCCGGACTAACACCGGGAAGAACGTCACCAATAACAGCATGGCCAGACCCGCCGCACTGGAAATCGCCACATGCAGCAGTTGAGATAAAATGTAGCCAATCGCCAGGATCAGGTAAGGGGCTTTGAACATTTGCAGTGGCTTGATACACAAGTTGACCATCGCATTGGATGCCTTGATACGATCCATATAGTCAGCAAAGCCACCAGCGGCCATGATGATTAAACCAATACCCGCTACTTGGGTGGTTAAAGACTCTTTAACAAAGGCAAAAATATCCCCACCCACCCAACCAATGGATTTTGCTTTACCGTACAAAATCGATTTTTCAGGGAAGAAGAGTGCTGTAATCAGTAATAAACTCAACCCGGCCAAGAGTAAAATGGTCTGTGGTTGATAGTTTTTGATAATAAACCAGGCGGCTATCACGGTAATAACCATGCCTATGATAAATTCAATCATCATGCCTCTCTTTTATTCAGGTCCATTTAATTTACCCCATTAGGGGTTATCTACCTGTCATCGAGTTTCACTTCACATTCACCCCTTGGGCTTAACGTGAAGTCGAATTTATTGAGCGATAAATTCGCGCAACAGCCTATTGTAATAATCCGGCGCCTGGAAATAAGGAGCATGGCCCAAGCCGGGCATTTCGACATGTCGGCTATAGGGCACCAGCGCTAATAGCTCGGCTTTCAACTGAGGTTGTACCACGCGGTCTTCTTCGCCGGTAAGGATCAAGGTTGGCATTTTGAGTTGTGGCAGTAGCGCGCGGTTGTCCGCCAGTTGCAGCATACGGGTTGCGCGCCTTAACCCTTCCAGATTGGTTTCTGCCGCAATTTCTGCGGCATAATCTAATACCGCTGTAGGGACATTGGCAAAGGGTAACAGATCACGAGCACGGTTTTTGCCATAGGCTTCCCGGCCGATTTCGGCGAGCTCTTTCAGCCGTTTTTCCAGTTTTTCTGAGCTTGGGGCAGATTCTGGTGCACCATAGCCTGGGTGGGTACAAGAGAGTACCAATGTTTTGACCTTATCCGGGTGGCGAGCGGCATAGCGGCTGGCGATGGTCCCGCCCATTGAATGCCCAACCAGGATAACTTTTCCAGTGGTACTGGTTTGAATCAGTTCATGCAGCATCTGCTCATAGGCGCTGATATCCGCAGGAACCAGGGCAGAGCTGGCATAACCGGGGGCATCCCAGGCGATAACGCGGTGACTCGGTGAGAAGGCGGCAAACTGGAATGCCCAGGCTTTGGAACTGCCTAGGATACCGTGCAAAAAGACAATGGTTTCACCTTCACCACTGGTGCGGAATGATAAATTCCCTTGGGTGGTCGCCATTATTTGTTGCTCTGGGCAGGCGGGGACGAGCTGGGATTCACTACTCATATTAAACCTCTTTACAACACCAATACTCAATGTTAGCCATTACATGGCGATATTATTATTTATTAAAGACATTAAATGCCTCAAATAAAGATTCCATTACCTGGAAGTTACCATTTAATTCATCCGCATTGACTTCACCCATATAATTAACCAAGGCTTCAATTAAGACAAACCCTGCGCTACGGCTGCTGAAAAGTCCGCTGTTTTGACTTTCCATCAACAGCATGGCAGTGGCAAAATGGCTGAATGGATTAACAGCATTGTCAGTGATAACCACGGTATCGCCACGGTTTTGATAGAACCATTTGATTAGCCGGGTGGTAACACTGGAAAAACGATAATAAGAAATGGCCAGCAGGACATCACCGGGTTGAGAGTCAATTAACTTATGGGGCAGGTTAGCAATATTGGCATCCAGTAATACAATGTCTTTCTTAATATAACGGCCAAGTAAATAAAAATACTCCGCGAGGGCATGTGCCGTTGCACTGCCGATAACATAAAGTTTCTTTTTGGGATCACCAATGAGTCCAATGGCTTTTTCCAGCTCTTCCACATTGAGGTTTTTTAGCGTGTTATTGATATTTCTAATGGTATCGCTGCAATGTTTCTCAATAAACGCGATATTGCTGTTTCTGCTTTTATGGTTATGAAAACGTTCAATGGGGGAGCGGTTTTTATGCAGATCCGGTTCAATGGCTGACTCTTTGAAATCACGAAAACCGCTGAAACCTATCTTCACCATAAATCTACCCAGGGTTGATTTGGCTATATTGATCTCATTGCAAATATCAATCACGGTACTGTAGGGGATGGATTCGAAATGCTTATTGAAGTAGTTGATGATTCGTTGGTCTGTTGCGGTCAGGCCAGTTAATGCGTTAATACGTTGAGAGAACTCTGCCCGATCCATGTCATCTTTCCCCCTGCGTAATTTGATTACCCATTAATAACCAAACCAAGAGGAGAGAAAAGGGGAATTCTCAGTTCCCTTACCAGAAATGGGAGTTACCCCACATTACGTTAAAGCCCCCAGGCAGATGACCATTGCCAGAGCGGCAACGGTCATCAGTGGGGGCAAATTCATGTTCTATGGCGATTAAGACTGCGCTTTGACATTATCTGCTTAAGCCAGGGGCTGTGAGCCATTCTGGCGTGCACTGCTGATCCAGGCAAATGACCCCATCAAGGCGATCGCCAGCAGTAAAATGTACTCCAGCGACATGGCATAGACCCCTTGAATGGCATAAATCACCACACTGATCACATTGATCACCACCCACAGTAACCAGTTTTCGACATATTTACGGGTCATCAAGATCATTGCAGCGATAGAGAGCACCAGCATCGTGGAATCCCACAATGGGAAGGCATCCGGTTGTAATTCAGGCATGACGACTGAGAGCCCAATAGCCTGCATGATGGAAATAGCAATACCGGTCAGCACCGAGAATACTGGGTCGATAAATTGGGTCATCAAGGCGATAGCCACCACACAGACCGCCAGCAACGTGAACGCTTTTTGCCGGGGCAACCAGCGAATTTTTAGTGCTGCTTCATGGTTTTCGTTTTGACGGCTCCAGGCATACCAGCCATACAAGTTGGCGACAAAGAAGAACACCTGGAGTAACAGGCTGGCATACAACTGGATCTGGAAGAAGATAGCCGCAAACAGGGTAACGTTGATCAACCCAAACAGATAATTGATGATTTTTTCTTTGCTGGCGAACCAGATGCACAACAGGCCAAAGATAGTACCGATGGCCTCAATCCAGGAGAGCGCATAACCCCCGGTACCCAGAGGGATATTGACCATAACGTTATTGATACTGAAGAAATCCATTATTGCGTCCTCTCAAGATGATCCTGATACATGGCTTCCAGTGCGAGTAAAATTTCATGCTCCTCGCCTTGTTGGCAACAGTGCTCTTGCTGTTGATAATCGTTAATGCTTTCCGTCAGACAACCTTCATGTTCTACCACGACGTTGAGGATGGAGGCGATACGCATGTTACGCAACGCACCCACCACCATGAGTGGTGCTGTCTCCATATCGGCGGCAAGAATACCTTTGGCTGACCAATAATTGCAGATTTCCTGTTCCCGGTCTGTGTAGAAGCTGTCATGACTGCGAACATAACCGCAGTGAGTAGTGTAGCCTAATTTCCTGGCCTGTTGGCGTAGTAAATAGACCAGATCACTGTCAGCACTGGCGGGGTAGCTGGTGGGGACATAAGCCTTACCGGTACCGTCATCCCGCACTGCGGCACTGGCAATCACCAGATCGCCGAGTTTCATTGACGGCTGTAAAGCACCACAACTGCCAATGCGCACTAGGCAGTCGACACCGATTTGGTGCAGTTCTTCTGCAGCAACAGCGGTAGAAGGCCCTCCCATCCCGGTGGATACGACCAACACTTCGATACCGCGGTACCATCCCCGCAGGGCGCGATACTCACGGTGTTGCCCAAAGTTTTCTACTTGTTGCAAAAACCGCGCGACATGTTCCACCCGCTGTGGATCACCGGGTAATAGTGCATAATACGCGTCGGTCATCTGCCGGCTCAGACGGATATGGGGTTGAGGTGAGTTCATATTACTAACCTGTTTTATTAACCTATTGCGGTGAACCGTTAACATACCGCCTGTCGCTGTAAACGCCTAGGGTCAATGACCCTGATTTGCTCACCATTGACGGTAATAATCTGCTGTTCCCGTAGGTCAAACAGAATACGGTTAATACTGCGTTGGGCTACGGCAAATTGCTCACTGAGCTGTAGTTTATTGACGGTAATCTCTCCGTGATGTTGGGCTCCCTGGTGTTGGTAGCTTTCCCAGAGCACCAGACAAACACGCTGGTGCAAGGAATAGAGATTATCTTCGCCTGCTTTTTTAGATAATTGATAATACTGACTGCTAAACGTTTTAATAATTTTCTGATTAAAGTGGTTATCTACGCTCAACCAATGGCAAAAGTCGGTGCGTGACAACGTCAACAGCGTGACGTCACTAATTGCCTCAACGGAACAGATATAGGGCCGTTGTTCAAAAATTTCTAGCTCACCGAGCATATCGCCTGCGTGATAACGTGCCTGTAGATATTTTCGCCCATCATTGGCATTGATAAAAACATCTACATTCCCTTGAACGATCAAATGAAACTGATGACAAATTTCATTTTGCTGGCAAATCAATGAGCCACCTTTGACTTGCTCTAATTTCCACTGACGTAAAATCGCCAATGGGCAGTATTTCAGCAGGTCATACAGAAGGGTGTTGCCAGTAATCAGTTCAACGATCCGTAACCATTCGCTGTTGTTTGGTTCGTTCTGCATAGTGATAACTATAAGGTTCTCTGTAAAGAAAGGACAGGACATCGGTCCTGAGGCAACATCAAAGATAGTATAAAACTGTAAGCAGCTTCATACATTAGAAGATTGTGTGGGACATCTGTCCCACGGTGGCTTGATTTTTTGCAGTGGCATCATAGAAAGTAGAAACCCTGGTGATATATCCAGAGTTTCTTAACTTATTTAGGGCGCAGGGAGTTCAAGGTTTGCAGGGTACTGGTGATATCGACCTCATGTTCAGAGAAAGTGTAGACCTGCCCTTGAAAAGTGGTGATCGATATCATGTTGAGTGTTTCTGTCGCCTCAGGTGTTTGCGCCACTTGTGGCCGGATGCGGTTCATCAGTAACCCCACGGAAAGCACAGTATTTTCTTTATCTACTTCAGTTTTGAGTGGGACTTCTTTAGTGAAAGTCTGGTAAGACTTGATGCTGGTAATCTTGATTTTCTCATTGGCAATAATGATGTGCTTACTGATGGCTTGTACTTTTACTGCATAAGCGGAAGGGCCTTTCGTATTGTTGGTGGGCTCAAATGTCACCAGCGCATTTTTCTTAATCAGTTCTGGGTTTTGCACTTTGATCACGTGAAAATAACGATTTTCCCCGTTTTCATCGGTGATAAAGCCGAAGCCTTTGTCTGCAAAAAAAGTCGTTATCTTGCCGTTCATGGTCATTCTCATTAAGTCTTTGGTTACTGTGTTAATGATAGCGTGGAATGCGTTGCGGTGACAGGGCAAAGTCAATCAGACAGGGCGAAAGAGCAGCCAAAGTTCAGCTCGGTGGTTCGGGTTGGCAGGCTAAGGTTTGGCCGGGTGTCAGCGGTGATTACGTTTGAGCAGCAAACTTTTTTACTTTTTATCGCCTTTATGTGATCTCGACTATGGACAAAACTCCATCTAATTGCTGTACTGTATATGACACAGAGTTTGTGTCATACATTCACGTTAAAGGTAAGTTTGATGTCAAAGATTAAAGGTAGCGTTAAGTGGTTTAATGAATCTAAAGGTTTCGGTTTCATTACTCCTGAAGATGGTAGCAAAGATGTTTTCGTTCACTTCTCTGCCATCACCAGCAATGGTTTTAAAACTCTGGCTGAAGGTCAGCGCGTAGAGTTTGAAATCACCAATGGTGCCAAAGGGCCATCTGCTGCAAACGTTACTGCTATCTAAGCTACAGTAGCTTAAATTCTGAAACCCGCTCTATGAGCGGGTTTTTTTGTCTGTTTTTAATCCGGGGTCGTACAGGGAAAATGCGCTGTTGAGCGACGGTTACTGCCCGCAGAACCACCAGACCAGCATAAAGGCCAGCAGGGTCATTGACAGTGAACCCGCCAAGTTGAGAAATATATTGGCGAGAGCCCAAGCAATGCGGCCATCTTGCAACAGATAAACTACCTCAAACGAAAAGGTAGAGAAGGTGGTCAACCCACCACAGAACCCAGTGGTAATCAGTATCTTCCAGGTAGGATCAAGCTGCGTCATGCGGCTTAATAGCGCCAGAGCGAGCCCGATAATAAAGCCCCCTACCAGGTTGACCGCTAAAGTACCCACAGGAATGTGCGGGTGCAGTGGGTTTAACCGTAGGCTGATTGCCCAACGCAGCACACTACCTAAGCCACCACCAATAAACACTGCCAGCAAAGAATTGAACATCAATGAAACCCTTTCATAAAAATGGGTAAAGACTCAGAAAGGTACAGGCATAAAGCTACGTTGCTCTCTGCGAGGTAGCGTAGACACCATCAGCCTAATGGGGCGGTTATGGAGGCATGTCATCTCCGTTTGTCAGCCAGTTTATCCCTGGCGTGCGGCGGAATTTTACACCTTACCGATTTGATTTTGTAGTCTCACCGTTGATTTCCTCCGCTGTCACTAGCCAAGTGCATTCACGTTACAGGGAACGGCTAACTTTGAGGAACCGCGCGTTCCATGCGGTTACGACCATGGCTTTTAGCCAGATAGAGGGCATTGTCAGCGGCTTTCAGCCACTCCTGATAACTTTTCATTTCCGGTTGGTAATCGGCAACTCCCGCGCTGATATACAGCTTTAAGTCAGGGGCATCACGGAAGGTGACTTCCCTCAGGTGCTCCTGGATCCGGCTTAAAGCCTGGCTGGCTTGCTCTGGAGGGGTATTGGGTAGCAATGCACCAAATTCATCGCCCCCATAGCGGCCAACAATATCCATGGTGCGCAACCCGAGCACCAGTTCCTCTGCAAGCACAATGAGCGCTTCATCACCGAGGGCATGGCCGAATGTATCATTGATAGCCTTAAAGCGGTCTATATCGATCAAGATCAGCGTTGCGGTGTGATTATAACGTCGGCAGCTGTCGAACTGATTGCGTAACAGGTGTTCCCAATGGCGGCGGTTATAAACACCCGTCAAGCCATCACGCATGCTGATACGAACCACTTCGCGTTTCTTTTCTACTAGGTGTTTGGCGGCACGATAGGTCACCAGACCAAACAGAACCGGATAAATAAACAGTACCGGCAGGTAGAAGTAGAGTTGCAGTGGTGTGGTTTGCGGGGTGAAAGGAAACCCTAATAGTGCACTGGTCAATATTGCCCCAACAATCTGCGCAACCACCCCTTTGAGAAACAGGCTATAACTCCCAGCGGCAGTATTGTTCATGCCCATCATCGCCAGAAATACGATAGTGGGTAGTGCACTGAAGCCCATCACGGCTATCCAGACGCCAGCTAGCAAGGAATCAATCAATAGATTACGGGTTTCAGTTACTAATGGTTTTTCAGAATGGATTGACCATTGATAGGCGATATGTGGCCAGATCAAGGTATAAATAATCAGTAAGCCCCAAATGAAAGGCGATGAATGCAGGGGATAAATCGTGGCGGATAGACCAAAGAGCCCAAGTCCCAGACCAACAATGCGTGGCAGGTAAGTACGCTTGGCGAAGCTAAGGCCTGCAAATTTGCTATCAATGATCAATGGGGTATAGGCCATCAAGTATCTCCCTTTGCGTCATGCGGTTGCGGAAAGTATCTTTCCTATCATCTAGCATAGAACATCCTGACAACTTCTTACTCTGTTACAAACTTGCGGTGTGTTTAAAATGCTAAAGTGGCATTCAATCTATAATAATAGGCAAGGTTTATTACCCGACTGTGCTTGGCTGCCATAGATAAATAATGAAGGCGAATATGGCAGGTATCAGCATGACCAAGCTACTGGTTATTACGGTGTTGATAGTCTGTTTGATAAAAACGGGTGCTGTTTGGCACCCGTTTTTGCATTTGTTCGTTGAAGCGTAACAAAAAGTAATTTTTTATTTAACTTCAAGCCCTTTGGCCTGCAAGTCAGCATGGTAGGAAGAGCGGACAAACGGACCACAGGCGGCATGAGTGAACCCCATCGCCATGGCTTCTTGTTTCATTTCATCAAATTCTGCCGGGCTGACATAGCGTTGTACCGGTAGATGGTGGCGGCTGGGCTGTAGATATTGCCCTAACGTCAGCATGGTTACCCCATGGCGGCGCAAGTCGTGCATTACTTCGATGATCTCTGCATTGGTTTCCCCCAAGCCAACCATCAGGCCCGATTTGGTGGGGATATCGGGATGGGTTTGCTTAAAGCGCTCCAATAATTTCAGCGACCATCCGTAATCGGCCCCCGGACGCACCTGACGATAAAGGCGCGGGACGTTTTCCAGGTTGTGGTTAAAAACATCAGGTGGGGTAGCGGTAAGAATCTCCAGTGCGCGATCCATCCGGCCACGGAAATCAGGTACCAGGGTTTCAATTCTGATGGTTGGGCTTTTAGCACGAATGGCAGTAATGCAGTCAGCAAAATGTTGTGCGCCACCGTCACGTAGGTCATCACGGTCAACCGAGGTAATCACCACATAACGCAGAGCCATGTCAGCAATGGTTTGTGCCAGTTTTTCTGGTTCGTTAGCATCGGGAGCCATAGGGCGGCCATGAGCAACATCACAGAACGGACAGCGGCGGGTACAGATTGCCCCGAGGATCATAAAGGTGGCGGTACCGTGGTTAAAACATTCAGCCAGGTTGGGGCAAGAAGCCTCTTCACATACCGAATGTAGACCATTTTTACGCATTGCCGCCTTGATACCTTGAATACGGGTAGAGTCGGCGGGGAGTTTTATTCTCATCCACTCGGGTTTGCGTAACAGCTCCTGCCGTTCGGCGACCACCGTTTTCACTGGGATCAACGCCATTTTGTCTGCATCGCGGTATTTGACGCCGCGTTCCATCTGAATTGGTTTACTCATAATTGTGCAGGTTCCAGTCACCAAGCTCGACTGTCTGGTAGCCGAGTAAATGAACAAATTGTTGTATCAGGATAGGGTGTACATCGGTGATGCCGATTCCTGGGGCAAGTGTGCTCACTTGTGTCATTTTCATTCCCGCATAACCACAGGGGTTAATGCGTTGGAATGGGGAAAGATCCATGGCGACGTTCAAAGCCAGACCATGAAAGGAGCAACCTTTGCGGATGCGTAAACCCAGTGAGCAAATTTTCTCTTCGCCAACGTAAACACCGGGTGCATCAGGTCGGGCACGTGACTCAATGTTGAAGTGAGCCAGCGTATTGATCACCGTTTGTTCCAGCGCGGTAACCAATTGTCGAACGCCCATTTTATTGCGTTTTAGATCGATCATTACATAGAGCACTTGTTGGCCTGGGCCATGGTAGGTCACCTGCCCACCACGGTCACTCTGAATCACCAGAATGTCACCCGGTGTCAGGAGATGTTCTGTTTTACCTGCCTGGCCTTGGGTAAATACCGGGTGATGCTGAACCAGCCAGAGTTCGTCCAGCGTGGTGTCACTGCGATTATCAGTAAAGCAGTGCATGGCTTGGGATACCGGCTGATAGGGCTGTAACCCCAATTGGCGCAGAATGATCTTGTTATGTTGCAAACGTGGCATCATCAAGTTACACAAGTGGTAGAGCATTATAGCGGGCACACCGCTCCGCGACTAGCAGTTATCCCCATGGGGACGGTTGCCTATACCTATAAGGCGTGCGGTAAAGGCTGGTGGAGTCGAAGGGTTACAGCACCATGCGAACAATGTCAATGTTACCCAACTCTTCGTATAACGTTTCTACCTGCTCGATATGCGTGGCGTTAATGGTGATAGAAACCGAGTGATAATTGCCTTTGCTGCTGGGTTTAACTTGCGGGTTATAATCCCCCGGCGCATGGCGTTGTACCACTTCAACCACTTGGTCGACCAATTCAGGCTGGGCCAGCCCCATCACCTTATAGGTAAAGGAGCAGGGGAATTCGAGTAGTTCATTTAGTTTAGTCTTTTGCATTAGAAAGGCGCTCCAGGTGTGGTTATTGTATAAATCATAACTCCCGCCGGAGCGGGAGCTGATGTTAAATCAAATATGGGGCTGTAATACCCGGTTTCAAGGGTTAGCCGAACCAGTGATGGAACATCAAGCGGATATAATCAAATAGACGACTGAAGATACCCCCTTCTTTCACTTCCTTCAGAACCACTAAGGGGCGCTGATCGATGGTTTTGCCATCTAACTGGAAGTTGATAGTGCCAACCACCTGGTTTTTTGCCAGCGGAGCATGAATTTCCGGGGTGTTGAGTACATAGCTGGCTTTAAGGTCTTTCATGCGGCCGCGTGGGATGGTCAGGTAAGCATCTTTGTCGACACCCAACTCTACGCGGTCAGCATCACCGAACCAGACCGGCTCTGAAGCAAACTCTTTCCCTGCTTTTAATGGTGCAACCGTTTCAAAGAAGCGGAAGCCCCAGGTCAGCAATTTTTTACTTTCGGCCTCACGGCCTTTATAAGTACGCCCACCCAGCACGACAGAAATCAGCCGCATTTCACCTTCTGTTGCCGAAGCGACCAGGTTATAACCAGCGGCATCGGTATGGCCGGTTTTAATACCATCAACGTTCAGGCTGGTATCCCACAACAGACCGTTACGGTTTAATTGGCGAATATTGTTAAAGGTGAACTCTTTTTCTTTGTAAATGGCATATTCATCCGGAACATCGCGGATCAAGGCTTGGCCGATCAACGCCATATCGCGGGCTGAACTGTATTGCCCCTGGGCATCCAGGCCATGCACTGTCTGGAAATGTGTATTCTGCAGACCGAATTGTTTGACGTAGGTATTCATCAGGTTAACGAACGCATCCTGGCTACCGGCGACGTAGTTAGCCATCGCCACGCAGGCATCATTACCGGACTGCAAGTTGATGCCGCGCGTCAGTTTGGAAACTGGCACACGATCACCGGGTTTCAGAAACATCAGCGAGGAGCCTTTGAACACCGGGTTGCCGGTTGCCCAAGCATCTGGGCCGATAGTAACCAGATCTTCCTGGCCAATCTTGCCAGATTTCAATGCCTGCCCGATGACATAGCTGGTCATCATTTTGGTCAGGCTGGCGGGATCACGGCGAGTGTCAGCGTTTGATTCCGCTAATACTTTACCGGAGTTGTAATCGATCAAGATGTAAGCTTCCGCATCAATTTGCGGTACACCGGGGATCATGGTTTGAATATTAGTATCATCAGCCTGGGCAACTGGCGCTGCACTTATCGCGATAACTGCGCCGAGGGTTAGGCTCTTGATTAAGCGGAAAGAAGTTACATGTTTCATGATCAGGACGACAACATCCGTAAAAGTAAGTGATAAAACGAGCCATACTATAGCAGATGGGACTCGGACAGGCATTAGACATTCATTTGACAGCAGCGGGTTTACACACATTTACCTGCAAGAAAATGTTTCAGACATCGGTACGGCGGGCCTCTATCCAGGTTCATTAAAGCTGCTGACTGAGGGCAGCAACCGGAATGAACCTGACAATTGACTTAAGGCACGGCAGCAATAAAGGATTGCTGTTGCGCCTCATCGGTCAGACGTTGTTGCAATTGTTCGGCCTGTTGGCGATTGCTGAATGGGCCTAATTGCACACGATAGACACTGCCATTGGCTTCGACTTTGCCGGGAACGCCAAACTGTTGGCTCAATTGTTGTTGCCAACTCTGTGCACGTTCCGCATTGCTCAGTGCCCCAACCTGTACGACAAAGTGGCCACTGGCACTCGTTTCCGCGTGGGTTACCACTGCAGGGGCAACGTTGGAAACACTGGCAGTAGGGGCTGCTGGTTGAGGTTCAGAACCTTCCAGCACGCCGGTCGGCAAGGGGCTAGGTGCACCAATAAAACCGCCCTGACGGGGGCTGCTGTCAGCCGATGGGGTTGGACTCGCCTCATCAATGTTTAGGCTGCTGTTGTCAATGGGCCTGACGTTAGCCTCCGGGGGGACGGAAACATCCTTCTGTATGGGGGTGCCCATGCTACCAGAGCTGAGCTCTGGGCGTGCGGGGAGTGCATAACTCTGTTTAGCCACCGTGGTACCTACCGTCCCCGGGCCGCTTAATGTGCCATCCTGAGCCACGCTGATAAAGTCCACTTGCACTTTGGTCTTATTCGACAGGTTGAGGCGGTCGGCGGCGGCTTTCGACAGATCGATAATGCGCCCTGGGGTATAAGGGCCACGATCATTAACACGTACCACCAGTTGCCGGCCATTAGCCAGATTGGTGACGCGGACATAACTCGGAATTGGCAATGTAGGGTGCGCTGCCGTTAATGCATTGGGATCAAATTGCTCACCAATGGCGGTGGTATTACCACTGGCTTCTTCACCATACCAGGCCGCCAGACCGGTTTGTGAGAAATTTTGCGGATCTTTTATAATCTGATAGGTGGTGCCATTTACCGTATAATCTTGCATATTCCGCGGGTTATAAGGCTCATAATGCGGTTCGGCACCACCGATTTCAGTTGCTTGGCCATTATAGGGCGCCTGTGTTGGTTCTGTTGTGGTGGTACAGGCTGAAAGTAATACTGCAACGGCAACAGCGCCACCCCAAAGCCACTCCTTACGCATTAACGACCCCCTATAAATTTTTAGACAGCATTTTTCGGTGTGTGTGGATCGACATGACAATGCCGAACCCAGCCATAAGGACAATCAGTGCTGACCCCCCATAACTCACTAAAGGCAAAGGTACGCCAACTACCGGTAAAATACCACTCACCATGCCAATGTTAACAAATACATAGACAAACAAGATCAGCATCAGCCCACCAACCATTACACGGCCGAAGGTGGTCTGTGCTTGTGCGGCGATCACCAGCCCACGGATAATGACCAGCAGATACAGCCCTATCAGTAGCAGAACACCCATTAGCCCAAGTTCTTCGGCCAAGACTGCGAAGATGAAATCAGTATGGCGTTCAGGCAGAAACTCCAGTTGGGACTGGGTACCGTGCAACCAGCCTTTACCGAAAAGACCACCAGAACCAATGGCGATTTTCGATTGGATAATATGGTAGCCGGCCCCGAGAGGGTCGCTCTCTGGATCGAGTAGCATCATCACGCGGTCCCGCTGATAGTCATGCATCAGGAAAAACCACAGTACAGGAATAAAAGCGCCTACCAGGATCACTGCAACGCCAATCAGCTTCCAGCTCATCCCGGATAAAAACAGCACAAACAGACCTGAAGCGGCAATCAAAATTGACGTTCCCAGATCGGGTTGTGCGGCAACCAGTAAGGTAGGCAGGAAAATCAGCACTAACGCGATAGCGGTATGTTTTAAAGAAGGGGGGCAGACATCGCGGTTCATAAAGCGCGCCACCATTAATGGCACGGCAATTTTAGCAATCTCTGAGGGTTGGAAACGGACAAAACCGAGATCCAGCCAACGTTGTGCACCTTTACTGATCTGACCGAACGCATCCACTAGTACCAGTAGGATCACACTGAAAATATACAGATAAATCGCCCAATTTTCATAAACTCGTGGTGGGATCTGGGCCATCACGCCCATAATGACCAACCCCATCAGCATCTGACCGACTTTACGCTCCATCATCCCCATGTCCTGGCCACTAGCACTCCATATCACACAGGCACTGTAAACCAGCAAGGCCAGAATAAATAACAGCATTAGCGGGTCAATATGGATTTTGGTCCAGATAGAGTTTTTTTGTTGGCTTTCAGTCATGTTATACCTTAATCACCTTCTACACCCGGTGGCAGTGGCGCAGCATCGGGTAATTGCGTGTTATTGTCGCCCAACAAAATGTGGTCGAGGATCTGGCGAGTAATGGTCCCCACCGCTGGACCAGCTCCTCCATTTTCTAGGATGACGGCGACCGACACGGTTGGGTTATCGAATGGCGCAAAGGCGGTCATTAATTTATGGTCACGTAGATGCTCCGCGAGCTTGTGAGCATTATAGGTTTCATAGCCGAATACCTGTGCCGTACCGGATTTTGCTGCCGCTTTATAGGGGGCGCCTTCAAAGTATTTACGTGCCGTACCATTAGGCCGATTGGCGACGCCATACATACCATCTTTGACGATTTCCCAGTAACCAGAACGAACATCACCGATCTGTTTATGTTCTTCCTGACGGAACGGTACTAATGCACCATTGACTCTGGTGCTCTGTAACAGATGCGGAATAATGACATTACCATCGTTAATCAGGGTATTCAGTGCTTTTGACATCTGGATCGGGGTTGCCGTCCAGTAACCTTGACCAATCCCCACCGGAATGGTGTCACCCTGATACCAGGGTTTTTTAAATCGTTTGAGTTTCCACTCACGTGTTGGCATCAGGCCGGCGCGCTCTTCAGCAAGATCAATGCCGGTGTAGTCACCGTAACCGAATTTGCTTAACCAGCTCGATAACCGATCAATGCCCATATCATAAGCCACCTGGTAGAAGAAGGTATCCGCAGATTCTTCGATGGCTTTGGTGACATTAAGGCGGCCATGCCCCCACTTTTTCCAGTCACGGAAACGTTTTTCTGAACCCGGTAATTGCCACCAACCAGGATCAAAAACCACGGTATTTTTGGTAATGACCCCAGCGCTGAGCGCTGAGACAGCAATATAAGGTTTCACTGTCGAAGCAGGGGGGTAGATACCTTGTGTGGTGCGGTTGATCAGTGGGCGGTTTGGATCATCGAGTAACCCCTGGTAATCCTTGCTGGAGATACCATCCACAAACAGGTTGGGATCATAGCTGGGGTTGGAAACCATCGCCAAAATACTGCCGGTACGTGGATCGCTAACCACCACCGCAGCACGGCTGCCTACCAGTAATTGTTCAATATAGCGCTGCAGGTTGAGATCCAGTGTCAGATAAATATCCTGACCAGCAACCGGCGGTTGTTCATGCAATTGACGGATCACTCGGCCACGGTTATTGACCTCGACTTCTTCATAGCCGGTTTTGCCGTGCAGGGTATCCTCATAGAAACGTTCAATACCCAATTTCCCGATATCATGGGTGGCGGCATAGTTAGCCAGTTTGCCGTCTTTATCCAGGCGTTCGACATCCCGGTCATTAATTTTTGATACGTAACCGATAACATGAGTGAGCGCGGAGCCATAAGGGTAGTAGCGGCGTTGATAGCCTTTGACTTCAACCCCTGGGAAACGGAATTGATTGACCGCAAAACGGGCGACCTGAACCTCGCTAAGCGCTGTTTTTACCGGAATGGAGACGAAACGACGTGAACGCTTGCGCTCTTTTTCAAAGTTGGCGATATCCTCATCGGTCAGATCGACCACCGGACGTAATTCCTGCAAGGTGGCTTTCAGATCGTCGATTTTCTCTGGCATTAGCTCCAACTGGTAAATGGTACGGTTCAGTGCCAGTGGAGTACCGTTGCGGTCATAAATCATGCCACGACTGGGAGCGATAGGGACCAGCTTGATGCGGTTTTCGTTGGAGCGAGTGCGATAATCCTCAAAGCGAACGATTTGCAGGTTATACATATTGGCAATCAGGATGCCTGTCATGATCAGAATAGCCAGCAGTGCCACCAGGGCACGGCGTACAAACAGGGCAGCTTCCGCAGTATAGTCGCGAAAAGGGTTACGTTCTATTTTCATCCCGTTGCTTTATTTCACTCTATGGCGGTCATTTTACTCGGTTACAGCCACCTGCGATCATTCGCGGTGGTAAGGATGATTGGTCGTAATACTCCAGGCACGGTAGAGACTTTCGGCAACCAGTATTCGCACTAAAGGATGTGGCAACGTCAATGGCGAGAGCGACCAGCTTTGTTCCGCCGCTGATTTACAGGCCGGTGACAATCCCTCAGGACCACCGATTAACAGGCTGACGTTACGGCCATCCTGCTTCCATCGTTCAAGCTGTTGCGCCAACTGAGGCGTTTCCCAGGGCGAACCTGGGATATCCAGCGTGACAATGCGGTTACCTTTACCGACTGCTGCTAGCATCTGCTCACCTTCCTTGTCCAAAATGCGTTTGATATCCGCATTTTTTCCGCGTTTACCTGCCGGGATTTCGGTCAGCTCAAGTGGCATATCTTTCGGGAAGCGAGACAGATAATCCATAAAACCAATCTGCACCCAGTCTGGCATTTTAGTACCGACTGCAACCAATTGCAGTTTCACCAGTTAACTCCAGAGCTTTTCCAGTTCGTATAGGCGGCGGCTCTCTTCTTGCATCACATGCACGATCACCTCACCCAGATCGACCACGACCCAGTCGGAAGCTTCCCGGCCTTTCATACCATACAATTCTATACCTGCAGCACGAGCTTCCTGCACGATATATTCGGCGATTGACATGACATGGCGGGTAGAAGTGCCCGTGCAAATGATCATGCAGTCGGTGATACTGGATTTGCCCTGGACATCCAGGGAGATAATATCCTGACCTTTTAGATCATCGATTTTATCAATCACGAAATCTTGGAGCGTTTTGCCTTGCAAAGGTTCCCCCTTGAGGATGTTCTGTTTATCCGGCTGCTTAATAATAGCGCGAATCATGGTGGTGTCGGCTGGATTTCACTGAAAGCGGGTTGAGCATGACCTTGACAACGGTCTGCGGAGGCTTCAGTGGATACCCGAAAAATAGCGGGGCAGTATAGCATGCGGCCTAGCGATATAAACCCTGTAACTCGATATAACGCAGCACCGAGTGCGGTAATAGAGCATCACAACCCATGCCCTGATGAAGACGTTGGCGTATTTCGGTGGCAGATATCTCCAGTAATGGGGTATTCGCCCGGTAGATATAGCCACTGGGTTGCTGGCTGAGCAAGGTCGGATCACTAATCTGGTGTTGCTCCAACCAGCCTTGTAGCTCGGTACTGTCCATTTGCTGCTGGTAGCCAGGGCGAGCTAATACTAACAGATGGCAGACATTCAGCAGATCTTGCCAGCGATGCCACTTATGCAAAGACAGCAATGAATCCTGACCGATGATAAATGCCAGAGGTAATGCAGCGCCACGTTCTTTACGTATCATTTCTAACGTATCGATGGTGTAAGAAGGTGTTGTACGCTGTAATTCGCGCTCATCCACGGTGAACAACGGGTGATCCGCTATCGCCAGCTTGACCATGGCTAACCGCTGTTGCGGGTTGGCTTCCGGCTGTGGGCGATGTGGCGGCACATGATTGGGTAGCAGAGTCACCTGCTGCAGTCCCACCTCGTTTGCCAAGGCTTCCACCGGGCGCAGATGGCCGTAGTGGATCGGGTCAAAAGTGCCACCAAACAGAGCATGTAAGGTCAGTGCGTGTAACGGCTGGTTAGTGGGCATCGGCGAAACTCGTGGGTAACGGTTTACCGCACAGCAACATCGACAAGGTTTCCAGCTCTGACCACACCGATTGGCTGTACTCTTGTTTAAGCAGAACTTCGATTTTTGCCAGCAGGTGCACGGCCTGCTGTAATTGCTGGCTAGACAGGCGTTGCAATGCTTGGGTGATCAGGTTACGGCGGTTTTGCCAGACTTTTTGCTGATCAAACAGGGTACGCAGTGGAGTGGTTGCCATCCGACGCTGCAACGTGAGTAATGTTAATAGCTCCCGTTGCAAGGTTCGCAGCAGGATCACCGGCTCAATATCTTCTTGTTGCAATTGCTGGAGAATATGCCAGGCACGTTTACTTTTGCCCGCCAGCAGCGCATCCAGCCAGTGGAATGGGCTGAAATGAGCCGCATCGTTCACGGCTTGCTCCACTCGAGGCAAAGTCAGTTTGCCATCAGGGTGCAGTAACGCCAGTCTTTCCAACGCTTGAGCGAGTGCCAAAAGATTGCCTTCATAGCAGTAGCACAGCAGTTGATTCGCGGCATCATCCAGCTCAAGCGACATCGATTTGGCCCGCTGTGTTACCCAACGGGGGAGTTGTGCCTGCTCTGGCGTCTGGCAACTGACTAAAACCCCATTAGGGCTAACGGCTTTGAACCAGGCGCTGTTTTCTTGTGCTTTAGTCAAACGCGGGCCGCGCAGTACCAACAGGATATCCTGATGTAGCAAACTGGCCAGTTTGGTTAAATGTTCAGCCATCACCGCGGTTAGGCCGTTGTCTGGCAAGGTCAATTGCAGGGTTTGCCGGCTGGAAAACAGACTCATCGCTTGGCAGATGCTGAAGATGGCATCCCAATCGGTTTGGGCATCCAGAGTTATTGAGTAATGTTCGCTAAACTGCTGTTGTTGGGCAGCCTGGCGGACTAAATCCTGACTTTCCTGCAGCAGCAACGGTTCATTGCCACTCAATAAATAACAAGCGCGCAACCCCTCTCGGAGTTGCGCGGCAAGTTGTTCAGGATAGATACGCATCATGGTGCGTTAGCACTTACCGTTTTTTTATCCATAGCCGTTTTTTTACTCATATCAACGGCCTTTTGCTGCTCGCTTAATTGGGCGGCTTGGATCACCGACTGGAATTTACGCAGAATTTGTTGCGCGGCCTGTCGGCGCATTTCCTGCAGGATTATCTCCTGCTCAGAATCTTTCGCCAGTGCGGTTAATGGGTTATCAAAGAATGTGCGGAAGACCTTGACGTTGATCGGATAGAGGTCATGCCCAGGCAGCAACACCTGCGCCTGAACCGTCATCACCATTTGAAATTCCGCTGTTTTACCATCCTGAAAGATTGACACCGTGTCTTGGCTTTGTGTCGAACTCACGATACGTAAAGAAGGAACCTCTTTTTGGGCCGGATCATATTTGACCACATTAGTACCGCTAAGACGTAATTGCTCACGCACTGCCCGAGTCAGTGGACCAAAGGGATCGTAGCTGTCCAGGATCAGGGTATGCAATTCCGTGGGCACCTGGGTGTTGCCACGCAAATGAAACCCACAACCGGCGGTGACCAGCACCGCTAACCCCAGTAATAACGTTAGAATGCGATGTTGCACAAAGTCTCCTTGTGTTAACCCACAACCAGGTTAAGCAATTTGCCTGGAACATAAACCACTTTACGCACTGTAACCCCTTCCAGATACTTGGCCACCAAATGTTCCTTTGCGGCCTGTTCACGGACTTGATCTTCAGTGGCGTCAGCGGGTACGGTAATTTTCGCACGGACTTTGCCGTTAACTTGTACCACCACCAACTTGGAGTCTTCTACCATCGCGGCGTCTTCTGCTACCGGCCAGGGTGCAGTATCCACATCACCGGTACCGTTTAACGCTTGCCACAAGGTAAAGCAGATATGCGGGGTAAATGGATAGAGCATCCGCACTACCGCCAGCAACGCTTCCTGCAGCAAAGCACGATCCTGCGCGGTTTCTTGTGGTGCACGGCCCAGTTTATTCATTAACTCCATTACTGCGGCAATGGCGGTGTTAAAGGTCTGGCGGCGGCCAATATCATCGGTCACTTTTGCGATGGTTTTATGCACATCACGGCGTAACGCTTTCTGATCTTCATTCAGCGCAGCGACATTCAGTGGCTGAACCGCACCTTGCTCCAGGTGATCGTAAGCCAGTTTCCATACGCGCTTCAGGAAGCGATTCGCCCCTTCTACACCTGACTCCTGCCATTCCAGGGTCATTTCAGCCGGAGAAGCGAACATCATAAACAGACGAACGGTATCCGCACCGTATTTTTCCACCATGACTTGTGGGTCGATGCCGTTATTTTTCGACTTCGACATTTTGCTCATGCCAGCATAAACCAATTGATGGCCTTGTGAGTCGGTGGCGTTGACAATACGCCCCTTTTCGTCACGTTCAACAATGGCGTCAACCGGGGAGACCCAAATGCGCTCACCATTACTACCGCTGTAGTAAAAGGCATCAGCCAGCACCATACCTTGGCACAAGAGGCGCTTGGCTGGCTCGTCTGAATCCACCAGCCCGGCGTCACGCATCAACTTGTGGAAGAAACGGAAATACATCAGGTGCATGATGGCATGTTCGATCCCCCCCACATACTGATCCACAGGCAGCCAGTAGTTGGCGGCGGCAGGATCTAACATCCCTTGGTCATATTGTGGGCAGGTATAACGCGCGTAATACCAGGAAGACTCCATAAAGGTGTCGAAGGTATCGGTTTCACGCAACGCGGGTTGACCGTTAACGGTGGTTTTCGCCCATTGCGGATCTGCTTTGATTGGGCTGGTAATACCATCCATCACCACATCTTCCGGCAGGATCACCGGCAGTTGGTCTTCTGGGGTTGGCATCACTGTACCATCTTCCAGTGTGACCATCGGGATCGGCGCTCCCCAGTAACGCTGGCGGGAAACGCCCCAATCGCGCAGGCGGTAGTTGACCTTACGTTGGCCGACTCCCTGCATCACCAGTTTATCTGCAATGGCATTAAACCCGGCTTGATGATCCAGACCATCAAATTCACCTGAATTGAACAGAGCGCCTTTCTCGGTCATTGCCTCGGTGCTGATATCGGGCTGGCTGCCATCGAGATTCAGTATCACCGGCTTGATCGGCAATTGGTATTTAGTGGCAAATTCCCAGTCGCGTTGATCGTGAGCGGGAACTGCCATCACCGCTCCGGTGCCATATTCCATCAACACAAAGTTGGCAACCCAGATAGGCAGCTTTTCACCGTTGAGAGGATGGATGGCAAACAGGCCCGTGGCCATGCCTTTCTTCTCCATCACCGCCATGTCCGCTTCGGCAACCTTGGTATTACGGCATTCATCAATAAAGGCGTTCAGGGCGGGGTTATTTGTTGCACCTAGCTGTGCCAGCGGGTGGCCAGCAGCCACCGCCAAATAGGTTGCCCCGATAAACGTATCCGGGCGGGTGGTATAGACGGTCACTTTTTCATCGCTATCGGTGACGTCAAAGGTAATTTCCACCCCTTCAGAACGGCCAATCCAGTTACGCTGCATGGTTTTTACCTGCTCAGGCCAACTTTCCAGTGTGTCCAGGTCGTTGAGCAGTTGATCAGCATAAGCGGTGATCTTGATAAACCATTGCGGGATCTCTTTACGTTCAACTTTGGTGTCGCAGCGCCAGCAGCAGCCGTCAATCACCTGCTCGTTGGCCAATACGGTGAGATCATGTGGGCACCAGTTCACCGCAGAGGTTTTTTTATAAACCATGCCTTTTTCATACAGTTTGGTGAAGAACCACTGTTCCCAACGGTAATAGTCAGGCTTACAGGTGGCAATTTCACGATCCCAGTCATAGCCGAAGCCCAGCAATTTAAGCTGGTTCTTCATATATTCGATGTTGTCATAGGTCCAGGGTGCAGGCGCGGTATTATTTTTTACTGCGGCCCCTTCCGCGGGTAGACCAAAGGCATCCCAGCCAATCGGCTGCAGCACATTTTTACCCAGCATCCGCTGGTAACGGGAGATCACATCGCCGATGGTGTAGTTACGCACATGGCCCATATGCAAACGACCCGAAGGGTATGGCAACATGGATAGGCAGTAATACTTTTCCTTGCTTGCGTCTTCGGTAACCTTGAATGTCTGTTTCTGTTGCCAGTGAAGTTGTACGGTTGATTCTATCTCTTCGGGGCGATATTGCTCTTGCATGGTGGCCAGTGGTCCTGTAGGTGTTTAACAGCTACATCCGTAGCATTTATTTGTCTATGCTCGATGAAATTTGAAAGATAACGGGCATATCTGATAGATCCGCATAGCATAGCTGATAAGGCTGCTTGACAACAACACTAAGCGTTCCCGATTCAAGTATCTGCGATGGGATAGATAGTATCCCTAGCACGCAATGACGATGGGTTTATTTTACTTGCCATGATATCACTCACAATCTGCAGATCTCGCAGCAGGTCAAATTGCAATCAGTGATTTACGGCTAGAATAATAACAGGTAGCTTAAGAGAACACGCTTGTCACAGTCATTGACCCGGGAGAGGCTATGAGCAAAGTTACTCAATACTATCGTGAGTTGGTTGCATCATTGACAGAACGCCTAAAGAATGGCGAACGTGATATTGATGAGTTGGTGGCCAGTGCCGAAAAATACCTCAATGAGGTGGAGGAGTTGACCCGTCATGAGGTGGATCAACTGGTTCTGGCAGTACGACGCGACTTGGAGGAGTTTGCCCGTAGTTATGAAGAGAGTCGTGAGGCCTTTACTGACAGTGTCTTTATGCGGGTGATCAAAGAGAGTCTATGGCAGGAACTGGCCGATATCACTGACAAAACGCAGTTGGAATGGCGTGAGGTGTTCAAGGATGTCAGCCACCATGGGGTCTATCACAGTGGTGAAGTGGTTGGGCTAGGCAATCTGGTTTGTGAAAAATGCCACTATCACCTTGCCTTCTATACCCCGGAGATTTTACCCCGCTGCCCTAAATGTGGGCATGACCAGTTCCAGCGCAAGCCCTTTGAACCTTGATGGTACGCCGGGCTTGCAGCAGTGGTGGGTAGCCGCATTAATGTAAAATTTTGGCCAGGAAGTCTCTGGCGCGTTCGGAGGTGGGGTTGTTGAAGAAGTCATCTTTATTGCGATCTTCGACAATCTTGCCTTCATCCATAAAGATCACCCGGTGAGCCACCTTACGGGCAAAGCCCATCTCGTGGGTAACCACCATCATGGTCATCCCTTCTTGCGCCAGTTCCACCATTACATCCAGCACTTCATTGATCATTTCAGGATCAAGGGCCGAGGTCGGTTCATCAAACAGCATGGCGATAGGGTCCATACATAGTGCGCGAGCAATGGCCACGCGCTGTTGTTGACCACCGGAAAGTTGACCAGGGAACTTATTGGCATGGGCGGACAGGCCGACTCGCTCCAGTAATTTCAGGCCTTTTTCCCGCGATGCAGCTTTGTCTCGCTTGAGAACTTTGACTTGTGCCAGTGTCAGGTTTTCAATGATCGATAAGTGGGGGAACAGTTCGAAATGCTGGAATACCATGCCCACCTTGGAACGTAATTGTGCCAGATTGGTCTTCTTGTCGTTAACTTGTATGCCATTAACCAGAATATCCCCTTGTTGGATCAGTTCTAGCCCGTTAACTGTTTTAATCAGGGTGGATTTGCCTGAACCAGAAGGACCACAAACCACCACCACTTCACCTTTTTTGACTTCAGTGGTGCAATCGGTCAACACCCGAAACTGACCGTACCACTTGGAAACATTTTTCAGGGATATCATCAAACTGTCCTTTTCTTCAAATAGCTTACCAGTGCCGAAGCGGCCAGACTGATAATAAAATAGACAAAACCGGCGAACAGCACCATTTCTACCCGCGTACCGTCACGCTCACCAATATTGGTGGCCGTGCGGAAGAAGTCAGCCAGGCTCAACACATAAACCAGTGAGGTATCCTGGAAAAGTACAATTCCTTGCGTCAAGAGTAGGGGGACCATGGCACGGAAAGCTTGTGGCAAGATCACCAGTTGCATTGATTGCCAGCGGGTCATCCCCAACGCCAGTGAAGCAGCAGATTGGCCGCGTGAAACGCTTTCGATACCTGCCCGAATAATTTCCGAGTAATAAGCCGCTTCAAACAACGAAAAGGCGACCATCGCCGAGATCAGGCGAATATCGTTTTTTGGTGATAAACCAAGGACCTGTTGTAAGAAGCTGGGAACCACCAGGTAGAACCACAGCAATACCATCACTAGCGGGACAGAGCGAAACAGGTTGACATACAGCGCCGCAAACCAACTGAGGGGTTTGATCGGTGACAAGCGCATAACCGCGAGCACGGTACCCCAGAGAATGCCAAATACGATGGCGACCACGGTGATTTTCAGCGTGATCCCCAGGCCCTGCAGCAGGTAAGGGAGGTTTGGGACAATCGATCCCCAATCAAATTGATACATTACTTGCTCCCCATATTGCCAGGTAACTGCACTCTCTTCTCCACCAGACGCATCAACAGCATAATGACAGCGTTGATAGCGACATAGGCCAAGGTGATAGCAGTAAATGATTCATACGCATGAGCTGAGTAATCGAGCAGTTTGCCTGCTTGCGCCGCCATATCCACCAAACCGATAGTGGAGGCGATGGCAGAGTTTTTTACCAGGTTCAACATTTCGGAGGTCATCGGCGGCACAATGATCCGGTAAGCATTGGGCAATAGCACATAGCGATAGGTTTGTGGCAATGTCAGCCCCATGGCTAACCCTGCAGCCTGCTGACCACGGGGCAGTGATTGAATGGCTGCACGTACTTGTTCACAGACGCGTGCCGCAGTAAACAAGCCAAGGCACAGCATGGAGGAGACAAAGAACTGAACGTTGGGATCCAGCTCCATTTTGAACCACATACCGATCTCTGTCGGCAGCAGTTCGGGGATCACCAGATACCAGGTGAAAAATTGGACGATCAGCGGTACGTTACGAAATAGCTCTACATAACAGGTACCCAGCGAGGAAAGGAAACGGTTAGGCACGGTGCGCAAGATGCCAAACAGTGATCCCACAAAGAAAGCAATCATCCAGGCACACAGGGAGAGGGCGATCGTGACCTGAAAACCGGACCACATCCAGCCCAGATAGGTGGTATTGCCGAAGGGGGCCGGCTGCAAGAAGATACCCCAGTTCCAATCAATTGACATAACAAACTCCATTAAACATCGAGCATGATGGGGGTTCGGCGGTAGCTCACACGCACGGGTCAGGTTGTTTTTTGCGTATGAGACCCTGAACTTGTCTGGAGCAATGCGGGAGGGGAACTACCCCCCGCATTTCTGTCTGCCCTCAGTCAGCCATCAACATGGCCAGTGATACTGGCCTTATTATTATTAATTTAATGCTTTGTCATTCGGCTCTTTGAACAATTGCTTCATGTCATCAGACAGTGCGAAGTTCAAGTTGAGGTTTTTCGGTGGGATAGGTTGTTTGAACCAGGTATCAAACCATTGTATAGCCTGACCCGAGGTTTGAACTTGGCTGATGGTCTCATCAATCAATTGTTTAAATTGCGGGTCATCTTTGCGCATCATACAGCCATAGGCTTCTCTGGATTGCGCAGTGCCGGTGATTTCCCACTGGTCAGGCTGCTTGGCTTTGGCCCGTTCGCCTGCAAGTAGGGCGTCGTCCATCATGAATGCCACTGCACGGCCGCTTTCCAAGGTACGGAAAGAGTCACCATGATCTTTGGCACTGATGATGCGCATTTTCATCTGCCCGTTGTCATTGAGTTTGTTGAGCAGGACTTCAGACGTTGTCCCCGAAGTGACCACCACGGTTTTACCCGCCAGGTCTTTAAAGTCTTTGATATCGGAGTCTTTCTTCGCTAGCAGACGAGTGCCGACAATAAAAATGGTGTTGGAGAATGTGGCTTGTTGTTGGCGCTCAAGGTTGTTGGTCGTCGAACCACACTCAAAGTCGTAAGTCCCGTTTTGTAACAATGGGATACGATTCTGCGAGGTGATGGGGATCATTTTCACCTGCAGATTGGGTTGGTTCAATTTCTTCTTGATGGCATCAATAATTTGGTTGGAATAGTCCTGGGAGTAGCCGACCACTTGCTGTTGATTATCATAGTAAGAGAAGGGGACCGAAGACTCACGGTGGCCGACAACAATCACGCCGTTATCGTTGATTTTCTTTAGTGTACCGGTCAATTCTTCCGCATGGGCTACGCTACCCGCCATACCGATAAACAGTAACGATAACGCCAATTTACGTAGTTGCATGGTTTAACTCCTTTGTTGTTGTAATAGTCTGTACTCAGGGAGTGTTGAGCTAAAGCGACTATTCGAGGTTTGAGTTATTTAGCGTATGAAACCGCTAAAAAATAGCTCAATGTAAATATAATGTAATTAAATTGTTTTGTTTTTTGCGACATCACACGCACCAAATTAATGCAATAAACCCACTGCACACCAGTAAAGTGCGCGTAATACGCTGGAGTTGTGCATATATCCACGTTCTTTCGGGCTATTCAGGGGGCTGTGCTGCCGGACCTTAGCGGCTAACTGGCGATAACCTGGATTTGGATATGATTTTATTAAAGCAAGGAACATGCCAAAAATCGGCGCCATGAAATGTTAAGGCGTGGTGAGAAAAGCACGGCAAGGCGCCGTGCTTAAGAGTGGAAGGTTATTTGCGGCGCCAACGAGCGACCAGGGCAATAGCACCTAACAGCGCACTGATCAGCCAAATGGGGGCTGAACCAAAACGCGCGTAAGGGGTGATCCCGCTGGTGGGGGTGACCGTCACTTCCAGCACGCTTCGGGTGAATTGTGGGATGGAAGCCTGTACTTCACCTGTCGGCCCAATCGCTGCAGTAATGCCGTTATTGGTGGCGCGTAGCAACGGCCGGCCTAATTCCAGTGCTCGCATCCGCGCCATTTGGAAGTGCTGCCATGGGCCAATAGAGTTGCCGAACCAGGCATCATTCGAGATGGTCAGCAGGAAATGGGTATCTGGATGCAAATTATCCCGTACTTGTTGACCCAGCACAATTTCATAGCAGATGGCCGCAGTCAGGTTGTAACCGCGCACACTCAACGGTGGCTGCACATAATTACCACGGCTGAATGAGGACATTGGCAAATCAAAAAGTGGCGCTAATGGCCGCAGCAGAGTTTCCAGCGGTACAAATTCACCAAAGGGCACCAGATGGTGTTTGTCGTAACGATTGCTGGCGGGGTAACGGTAGGGTTCCTCTTCCCCAAGGACGATCACACTGTTGAAGATCTCTCTGCCCTGTGGTGTGGCGCGGACATCGACAATCCCGGTGATCAGGCTGCTGTTGTTAGCTCGCATCATCTCATCAAGCATGGTCAGAAAGCCATGTTGGTTGCTTTCCACATCCGGAATGGCGGACTCCGGCCAGATGATAATGGGGGCTTTACCGATATAGGGCCTGCTCTCATCCAGATAGGTTTGCAGCGTATTTTGCAACGCACTGGGGTCCCATTTCAGCGATTGTTCGATATTGCCTTGCACCATGGCGATATTCACCGCCTTCTCCGGCAGTGGGGTAAACCACTGCAACTGGCGCAGTGGCCAGGGCAGCAGTAACATTGCCAGCGCAATCACCCCAGGGGTAATGCGCCGCTGGTTAATGGCAAAAACCAGTAGCCCACTGAGAGACATTAAAATTAAGGTGATGGCATCCACGCCCAGCAATGGCGCGATACCTTGCAGCGGACCATCAATCTGGCTATAGCCAAATTGCAACCAGGGGAAGCCAGTGAGCACCCAACCGCGCAGGAACTCGGTCAGTTGCCATACGGCTGGGGCGGCAATGGCCAGTTTCCACCAACTGGTCTGTGGCCAGATACGGGTCAAGAGCCCAGCGAATAGCCCGGTGTAGAGTGAGAGATAGGCGGCCAGCAGTACCACCAGAAAGAGATTGATGGCAAAGGGCATACCACCGAAATCAGCAATGCTGACATAGACCCAGTTCACGCCAGTGCCAAACAGCCCCATGCCCCAGAAGAAGCCCAGCATAACAGACTGTTTCGTGGTGCGATTAAGCGTAATCGCTAACAGACCGACCAGGGAAACAATCGCCGCTGGCCAGATATCGTAAGGTGAGAATGCTAATGTGCCGCAGGCACCGGACAACAGCGCCAGCAGGGTACGAACCCACTGGCGTTCAAGTAAGGGGGCTTTAGCCATAAATGATTTATTCTTCCAGTTTCGGTGGTGGCGAGTCGTCCGGAATTTTGACATGAACCTGGATGATACGTCGACTGTCGGCCATGGTCACTTTAAACAAGTAACCTTCGATTTCGATGGTTTCCCCCCGCGCAGGCAGGTGACCGAAGGCTTGCATCACCAGACCACCAATGGTGTCAACTTCCTCATCACTGAAGTGAGTACCAAATGTTTCGTTAAAATCTTCGATAGGGGCCAGAGCGCGCACGGTAAACATGTGGCGATTCAGTTGGCGAACATCGAGATCTTCCTCATCGTCGTATTCATCTTCGATTTCACCCACAATCAGTTCCAGAATATCTTCAATGGTGACCAGGCCAGAAACACCACCGAATTCATCAATGACAATCGCCATATGATAACGCTGGGAGCGGAACTCTTTCAGCATCCGGTCAACCCGTTTGCTCTCAGGGACCACAACGGCAGGGCGCAACACCTTGTCGATGCTGAATGGCTCGGAATCTGCGCGCATAAACGGCAATAAATCCTTAGCCATCAGAATACCTTCGATGTGATCCTTGTCTTCACTGACTACCGGGAAGCGGGAGTGTGCAGATTCAATAATCACGTCCAGGCACTCTTCAAGGGTCTGGTTACGCTTTACGGTGACCATCTGGGAACGCGGGATCATGATGTCACGTACCCGTTGCCCGGCGATATCCATCACCCCTTCGAGCATGTCACGGGTATCGGGATCAATCAGCTCGTTTTGCTCAGAGTCGCGGATCAGCTCAACCAAATCGTCACGATTTTTAGGTTCACCATGGAACAAATGGTTAAGGATAAGAGTAAAGAACCCCTTTTTGGGACTGGGGCTGTCATTGCTTTGTGAATGGTCGTCGCTCATGGCGTTTTAGTTAATATCACTCAGGTCAGAGGGATCAAAATTAGCAACATACTCTTCATTCTTCAAGTTGATTGGGTGTTGGCTGCGTTCGTTCGCACCAGTCACATAGTTATCTATGCTCCTGGCGACTTTCGGACTTGCCGCCTGCAAGCAACTCGAATTATTTTGAGTACAGTTCCCATGCAGGGCAAGGGCTGTTTGCTAACATCAGATGGGATCTTTTTCCGCCAGGTAAGGGTCTGGGTAGCCCATCTCCTGCATAATCTCGGTTTCCAAAGATTCCATTTCTTCGGCTTGCTCATCTTCAATATGGTCATACCCTAGCAGATGAAGGCTACCGTGAACAACCATATGTGCCCAATGGGCCTCCAGCGTTTTTTGTTGTTCAACGGCTTCCCGTTCCACCACCTGACGGCAAATAACCAAGTCCCCCAACAGCGGTAATTCGATTCCCGCCGGGGCTTCAAACGGGAATGACAGCACATTGGTGGGTTGGTCTTTGCCGCGATAAGTGAGATTCAACTGCTGGCTTTCCGCTTCATCCACCAGGCGGATAGTGACTTCCGACTGTTCCTGAAACTGTGGCAAGACCGCGTCCAGCCAACGCTGGAATTGGTTTTCAAGGGGTAGCCCTTCACTGTTGTCACAGGCCAGTTGTAAATCGAGGATCACTGGGCTCATGGCATCTCCTGCCCGGGGGCGGTTAACGCATCACGTTTGCGTTGCTCGGCGAGGGCATCTTTGCGTTTCTGTTCGGCGGCTTCCCAAGCTTCATAGGCGATCACCACGCGGGCGACCACCGGGTGCCGTACCACATCTTCACTGTGGAAAAAGTTGAAACTGATCTCTTCCACTTCAGAGAGCACTTCCACCGCATGGCGCAGGCCAGATTTCTGGTTACGTGGCAGATCGATTTGCGTCACATCACCGGTAATTACCGCTTTCGAGTTGAAACCGATACGCGTCAGGAACATTTTCATCTGTTCGATGCTGGTGTTCTGGCTTTCATCCAGAATGATAAAGGCATCATTCAATGTGCGGCCACGCATATAAGCTAATGGGGCCACTTCGATCACATTCCGTTCGATCAGTTTTTCCACTCGTTCAAAGCCGAGCATTTCGAATAGGGCGTCATACAGGGGGCGCAGGTAGGGATCAACTTTCTGGCTGAGATCCCCAGGCAGGAAGCCAAGTTTTTCACCCGCTTCCACTGCTGGGCGAGTAAGCAGGATACGGCGGATCTCTTGACGCTCTAGGGCATCTACCGCAGCGGCAACCGCCAGATAGGTCTTCCCGGTACCGGCAGGGCCAATACCAAAAGTGATGTCATGAGCGAAAATATTGGCGACATATTGCGCCTGATTGGGGGTACGGGGCTTTACCATGCCACGTTTGGTCTTGATGGTAACCGCTTTACCATAATCTGGGACGCTTTCGGCAACCTGCTCCAGTACCCGGCTCTCTTTGATAGCCAAGTGGATCTGCTCTGGATCGATATCTGGGGTCACGCCACGAATCGGTGCGGTATCCACATACAGATGGCGCAGAATATCCGCTGCGGCAGCAACACAAAGGTTTTTACCGACCAACTTGAAGCGATTATCCCGCCGGTTGATTTCAATCCCCAACCGACGTTCGAGTTGTTTGATATTGTCATCAAACGGGCCACAGAGGCTCAACAAGCGTTGGTTATCTGCAGGCTCTAACAGGATTTCTTGTGTTGCGACGTTCAAACGATTCCTCAAGGCTCATTCTGGGCCTGGTTAATGTCATCTAATCTAATTTCAGTGTATATCCCCTTTGATGGGAATACCTTGAATTATTCATGCCGTGTGGCACAGGTGCAAGTCCTTACACCTGTGACACATGCAATCCGGGCAAATCGTTCGGCCCAGAAGAGCAGATTAGTTCTTTTTCACAAATTCCGATTTCAGCTTCATTGGGCCAAAACCGTCAATTTTACAATCGATGTTGTGATCACCCTCCACCAGACGGATGTTTTTCACTTTGGTGCCAATTTTCAGCATGGAAGAGCTGCCTTTCACTTTCAGGTCTTTAATGACCGTCACAGCATCACCATCAGCGAGCAGATTGCCATTGGCATCTTTGACAATCAGGGTATCGGCATCTTCAGCGCTGGCGTTGTCGCTCCACTCATAGGCGCACTCGGGGCAGATGAACAGGTCGTTATCCTGGTAGGTATATTCGGAGTTGCACTTCGGGCAGTGTGGCAGTTGCATTAGATTATTGCCTCTTTATTAAAATAAAAAAAATGACCAGGCAATATCTGCCTGGTAAAAAATAGCAAAGTGACGGTATTGGGCAGCAGCGTCTAGGTTGTCTATTCGTTTCACTGCCATTCAAGTTGCTGGCGCATTTGGCCGCCTAACGGCAACTTGAATCGGCGAGGCTATAGACGCCAATCCGCATCAAGGCTGATAGCTGCCCACACCCAGAGCATCTTCTTTACGGGTACGAGCGATCACCGATTGCGGCGATTCATGTACCCGTAACGCCATCTGTTGTTCAGTACGGACCAACGCGCCGCGCAGCGAGTTACTGCGTACCTCGGTAATTTCCACATCAACAAACTGGCCAATTAAATCCGGTGTTCCCTCAAAGTTGACCACCCGGTTACATTCGGTGCGGCCAGCCAGATCCATCACGCTCTTGCGGGAAACTCCCTCCACCAGAATGCGTTGCTCAGTGCCAAGCATACGGCGGCTGAACTGCAACGCCTGTTGGTTAATGCGCTCTTGCAGAATATAGAGCCGCTGCTTTTTCTCTTCCAGGGTGACATCGTCAACCATATCCGCGGCCGGTGTTCCGGGGCGTGAGGAGTAGATAAAGCTGTAGCTGAGATCAAAATTGACGTCGGCAATCAGGTTCATGGTTTGTTCAAAGTCGGCTGCAGTCTCCCCTGGGAAGCCAACGATGAAATCAGAACTGATCTGTATGTTGGGCCGGGCTTTACGCAGCTTGCGAATAATAGACTTATATTCCAACGCGGTGTGAGCACGTTTCATCATGGTCAAGATGCGGTCTGAACCACTTTGTACCGGCAGGTGCAGGAAGCTCACCAGCTCAGGGGTATCTTCATACACCGCAATAATATCGTCGGTGAATTCTATTGGGTGGCTGGTGGTAAAACGCAGACGGTCAATACCGTCAATGGCCGCCACCAGACGCAGCAATTCAGCAAACGAACAGATATCGCCATCGTAAGTCGCACCACGATAAGCATTCACGTTCTGCCCCAGCAGGTTGACTTCGCGTACCCCTTGGGCCGCAAGTTGGGCGATTTCGAACAGGATGTCATCGCATGGGCGGCTGACTTCTTCACCACGGGTATAAGGCACAACACAAAAAGTGCAGTATTTATTGCAGCCTTCCATGATTGAAACAAACGCCGTGGGGCCGTCAGCGCGGGGTTCGGGTAACCGATCGAACTTTTCGATTTCCGGGAAGCTGATGTCGATAACCGGGCTACGGGTGCCAGTCACCTGTGCGATCATCTCTGGTAGACGATGCAAGGTCTGCGGGCCAAAGATAATATCGACACAGGGTGCGCGTTGGCGGATATGCGCGCCTTCTTGTGAAGCAACACAGCCACCCACGCCAATAATCAGGTCAGGTTTCTTCTCTTTCAGTCGCTTCCAGCGGCCTAACATATCGAAAACTTTCTCCTGTGCCTTTTCGCGAATAGAACAGGTATTCAGCAGCAACAGGTCCGCCTCTTCAACGTTTTCGGTTGGTTGGTAACCCAGTGTGCTACCCAGTAAATCCGCCATTTTTGATGAGTCATACTCATTCATCTGGCAGCCCCAGGTTTTGATATGTAGTTTTTTCGTCATTGACTTGTCATTACCCGTGGAGAGAGAAAAATGTGTTATGTGCCATAGATACTCAGATTGCTTCAATCTACAGCCGTGCTGGCTGCGATCTCAATAAATCAGAGTATATAGGTGGGGTATTGTAATCATTTGATGCGGCTGTGACCAGTGACGTGAAAGCAGCATGCGGCCCGAAGCCAGATCCGGTACACTAAAGTTCGCGTACCGCGATGACGCAGCCCCAGCAATACTCAGCTAGACAGCATGATGCGGGGGATTTTGGGCGGCATGGCACTCAACGAATCAATAAGCATAACGAAAATGAAAACTTCGCAAAAACAGGTTGATGTCCTGGTGGTGGGGGGCGGCATGGTAG
>NZ_AYKS02000111.1 GCF_000496755.2 Serratia sp. DD3 | reverse complement strand
ATTTTAGGATGAATGGCGTAATACGCATAATTAGGGAGGGCTATCATTATTTATACACTAAATAATTCGAGTTGCTTGTAGGCAGTCAACGATGGAGTTCCCAGGAGCATAGCTGACTATATGACTGGGGTGACAGAGTGCAGCTAACACCCAAGCGGCTTGAAGGATGACGAGTATATAGGTTGAAACGAGAACGACTGTTCCATATTTGTTCTTTTTTTAGTAGATGCCAATCAGGGATAAGGCGGCGTTGACTTCACGTTATATTGCTTCCCCATTTTCCCCATTACGATTACACGATTTTTATCATGAACCCTATTACCACTTCACGGCTTGATACCAGATTGAGTCAGTGAGCATCTTTAATGCTTTTTAGAAAATAGGGTGGAAATTGGGCAAATTTGAGAGATTTTGCCTTGCCCGTTATTAAATAGGATAACTGCGTAATGCCACATAAAGTTGATAAAAAAAACTATGGTAATGCATCAGAACCGGAGGGGCCGGTGATTGGGGCTCCGCCACGGAAAATGAAAATCATTACCTGGATTAATATTCTCGTTCAGTTGCTGTTACCTGTAAGCTTGTCGTTTACTCCGGCGATTGCAGCAGCTTCTTCTGAGCACACCACGTTAACGTCGGCAGCGACGGATGCCTATACGCTAGGGGTGGGTGAAAGTGTCACGACGGTAGCCAAAAAGTACGGTATTTCCGTTGATGAGTTAAAAAAACTTAACCGCTATCGTACGTTCTCCAAGCCTTTTAATACATTAACGGTTGGGGATGAAATTGATGTGCCGCGCAAGTCTTCCCTGGTTGAAGCAGGCACACAACAGCCTGATCTGACAGACAATAAACTGGCAGATTACGCCATGACCGGTGGTAAGGCGCTGGCCAGTGAGAATGCCACCAAATCGGCAGAGGCAATGGCCCGTTCTGCGGCTAGCAATAAACTCAATGATTCGGCCCAGCAGTGGTTGAGTCAGTTTGGTACTGCCCGTGTTCAGTTGAACGTCGATGACCATGCTCATCTTGATGGCAGTGCTGTGGATGTGTTGGTACCGTTGTACGACAACCAGCGCAACATGCTATTCACTCAACTGGGCGTTCGTAATAAAGACAGCCGTAATACCGTGAATGCGGGGATGGGATTTCGTACTTTCAATGATCACTGGATGTACGGCATCAATACCTTCTTTGACGATGATATCACCGGAGATAATCAGCGGGTCGGCGTGGGGGCTGAAGTCTGGACCGACTATCTGAAATTGTCTGCTAACAGCTATTTTGCTCTGAGCGACTGGCATCAGTCGCGCGATTTTGCCGACTACAATGAACGCCCGGCCGATGGCTACGATGTGCGAGCCGAAGCCTATTTGCCTGCTTACCCACAACTGGGTGGTAAGTTGATGTATGAGCAATACTATGGCGATAACGTCGCGCTATTTGGTAAAGATCACCTCCAGAAAGATCCCTATGCAGTGACTGCGGGTATCGATTATACCCCTATCCCGTTGCTCACTGTGGGGGCGGAACATCGCATGGGGAGCAGTGGGAATTCAGATGACAGCATCAGCTTGCAGTTTAATTATCATCTAGGAGAGAACTGGCGTTCCCATATTGATCCGTCAGCCGTAGGCACTAGCCGGACACTGGCAGGTAGCCGCCTTGACCTGGTTGAGCGTAATAATGATATTGTGCTGGACTATCAGAAGCAGGAAGTGATCCATCTGTCCATGCCAGAAGAGTTGGTCGCTGATGCCGGTTCAACGCTGATGCTAAGCGCACAGGTTACCGCTAAATATGGTTTAGCGCATATTGACTGGGACAGTGGGGCACTGATAGCAGCAGGGGGAAAGATACAACAAACAGCTACCCAGACATTAGCCATTACCCTGCCTAATGACCAGACTGAACATAGTTACCTTTTTGGCGCCGTTGCCTACGATACGCAAGGTAATGCCTCTAACCGCGCGACAGTACTGATAAAGGTGATGCCACCCAGTTTCAATACTCAGTTATCGACTTTGATGGCTGACCAGACTCATATGCTCGCCAACGGTAGCGATACCTCGCAGGTAACCTTAACGTTGCGGGACGGTAACAACAATCCAGTAAGTGGTCAGGTTGTGACCTTTTCTTCAACGCTGGGTACCGTTGGTGCGGTCACTGAGACCAGCCGCGGCGTGTACAGTGCGAGCTTGATGGCGGGTACGGCGGCCGGGCAGGCCAATATCACGGCCAGTGTCGGTGGGATTGAGATTGCTATAGCCCCAGCCAAGGTGATGCTGACTGCTGATATCAATAACCTGAGGGCATCCACCTCGAGTTTGGTAGCCAGTCCCTCGACGATTGAGGCTAATGGCAGCGCCACTTCGGTTGTGACCTTAACGCTGCGTGATGCTAACAACAATCTTGCTTACGGCCAGACGGTCAACTTTGCCACGACACTGGGTACTCTCAGTGCGGTGAGCGAGATTGGCAACGGGGTCTACAGTGCGACATTGACCGCAGGTATGGTGGTGGGGCAGGCGAATACCACGGTTACTGTCGGTGGTACCATCCTGAGTGATCTCAGCACCAGTATTACATTAAAAACTGGAGCGATTAGTGCCAGCAACTCGACGCTGGTTGCGAGCCCGTCCACTATCGTGGCGGATAACAACAGTGCATCGACCCTGACGCTTAACCTCAAGGATGCCAACGGTAACTCAGTGGCAGGCCAGAATGTTACTTTTATCAGCAGCTTGACCAATAGCCAGATTGGTACCCCCATTGATCACCAGGATGGCACTTACACTGCGCTGTTGACGGGTACTACCGCCGGTCAGGCTGATATTACCGTCAAAGTAGGGGGTTCGGCCTTAGCGGTCAATGCGGCCAGCGTAACGCTAACGGCGGACAGCAGCAACCTGAGCACCAGCAA
>NZ_AYKS02000110.1 GCF_000496755.2 Serratia sp. DD3 | reverse complement strand
TGTCTTCCCCACGCACGTGGGGGTGTTTCTATCAAGCAGTACATAGACAGCCTACCGCTAAAGTCTTCCCCACGCACGTGGGGGTGTTTCTGAACTGAACCCACTCAGACCATGAAACAGGATGTCTTCCCCACGCACGTGGGGGTGTTTCTATCTTTTGCTCGTTCATCGTCGCGATCATGCTGGTCTTCCCCACGCACGTGGGGGTGTTTCCTACAGTGACGATGGGCGGACCTGGCGGGGTGCGTCTTCCCCACGCACGTGGGGGTGTTTCTTGTTCACGATTGATCATAATGAACGACTCCGAGTCTTCCCCACGCACGTGGGGGTGTTTCCCTGTAGCAGCGAGGTAGTTATGTCTCATCGCGGTCTTCCCCACGCACGTGGGGGTGTTTCTCTTTCATATATCGACCAATCCCCTCAGGTGTCGTCTTCCCCACGCACGTGGGGGTGTTTCCATTATTTACGTTGCTAATAGCAAGTCCTTCATGTCTTCCCCACGCACGTGGGGGTGTTTCTGTCCAGCTTTTGCAGCTCATAGTTTAGGTCTAGTCTTCCCCACGCACGTGGGGGTGTTTCCATCTTCGTCTTGGGATGGGATGGTTTCAATATGTCTTCCCCACGCACGTGGGGGTGTTTCTCATAATTTTATCCTATTTAAAATCGCCCTCGGGTCTTCCCCACGCACGTGGGGGTGTTTCTCGCCTGGCGCTGTGCCTGGCTTTGCGCTGTGTGTCTTCCCCACGCACGTGGGGGTGTTTCTCTGGTTTTTTCTCATCGCCTCCGTCAAAGACAGTCTTCCCCACGCACGTGGGGGTGTTTCTTTACCCAGAACTGATTTACCAGCGCATACACAGTCTTCCCCACGCACGTGGGGGTGTTTCCTCGGCCCGGTTGCCGTTGAATCGCTGGTCGATGTCTTCCCCACGCACGTGGGGGTGTTTCCCAGATGCGGCGATGGTACTGGCTCAAGCTGAGGTCTTCCCCACGCACGTGGGGGTGTTTCCGCCAGTGTTTACCATTTTGCCGATGTTCTTTCGTCTTCCCCACGCACGTGGGGGTGTTTCGAAACAGGGGTGGCGCGGTGAGCCATAACTCAAAGTCTTCCCCACGCACGTGGGGGTGTTTCTTCTTTTTGAGCGTCATTAACAACATCATTCAGGTCTTCCCCACGCACGTGGGGGTGTTTCTGCAAGATGAGTGGAAATAAAAAAGCCCCGTAGGTCTTCCCCACGCACGTGGGGGTGTTTCTCCTACCCGATGGCCTTGAGCAGCGTGAATACAGTCTTCCCCACGCACGTGGGGGTGTTTCTAAAGTGATACCTGTTTCCCGCTCCGTGCAAGTGTCTTCCCCACGCACGTGGGGGTGTTTCTTAATCAAAAGGTGGACATCACGTCTTATAACGGTCTTCCTCACGCACGTGGGGGTGTTTCCAGCAGGCCGCCGCACAGGTTGAGTACGCGTTTGTCTTCCCCACGCACGTGGGGGTGTTTCCCTATTAACTCATGGGTTATCAGCTCGGGTTACGTCTTCCCCACGCACGTGGGGGTGTTTTTGCGCCTTTAAGGCAGCTGCGACAGACCAAACGCTAAAATCTGCTGAGTTCCGGTTCTACAACATCAACGATGCCGGACAAGAAGTGGAGTATTACCGGATCTCACTGGAGAATGTGAAGGTGATTTCAGTCAGTCCGGTGATGCACGATACACAGGGCTGTCCAGGCACAGGCCATATGGAAGAAGTTGCCCTGAACTATGAGAAAATCACTCACCTGTACAAAAACGGCAATCTGTTAGCTCATGACTCCTGGAGCGAACGTCCAACGGCGTAACTCAAAGTCCTCCGGGGCTTTTTTCTTTTGTACCACCCCGCAGGATTGAACATAACACCCGCTCTCTGCACTGCACTTTCGCTCGCTATTATTGTTCATTTTTTTTGAATGAAATACGCAAATCGTTTCGATTTTAATTATCTCATGGTTGTCATATCATTTATCACATCAGGGAAAACCCCCTAAACCAAACAAAATAACTTAAGGAATACGACCATGAAATCCATCAAAACTTTAGTTGCTGTTGCTGCCATCTCCATGATGTCTTTCGGTGCTTTTGCTCAGAGCGTCAGTGTTACAGCTTCCACTCTTGATAGCGCAGAAGTTAAAATTGCAGCACAGGCAGCTAAACAGGGTGCGTCATACAAAATCACTAGCGCTCATTTCAATAACGGCGTCCATATGACAGCTAAATTGACCAAATAAGAGTGGTCGCTGAGGGAACAGCCGGAATAGGCCACTGAGTGTGGCTGTTCTGCCCCCCCCTCAATACATAAAAAAGCCACCTAAGCGAAGCGGGACGCTGGATCTAGATGGTTGCCGAACAGTCTCTCCAAAGCTGATATTTCATCAATTCCCCTCCGTAAAAAAACGAGAGGGGAATTGGTGCTGTGTTTACTGGCTTACATTATTTAACATGATATTTAAATTCTGTATTGCAGCGCGGGAGGCTCCTTTTCCGAGGTTATCGAATACCGCGGCCAAAAGAATTTGTCCGGCCTCTTCATTGGCGAACACATAAATATCGAGAGAATTTGTGCCATTTAAATATTCTGGGTCTAACTGCGTCACCTTTGCAGCCTGTTCCACTGGAATAACATTGATGTGCTTAGCGTCTGAATAAAATTCAGACAGGCAGTCATGGATCTGTTTCGCGCTGATACCGGCCTGCAAAAGTCTTACATGCAGAGGCACATACAGAACAATTCCTTGCCGGTATTTTCCGTAAGAAGGCGTGAATAAGGGGGGATAGGTTAATAATGCTTGTTGTTGCATTTCCGGAACGTGCTTATGCTTCAGACTCAAACCATATCCACGAAAAGCCGCGCTGATCGGCTCGGGATGGTTTGGATCTTCATAGGCTTCAATCAATGAACGTCCGGAACCGGAATAGCCGGAAATGGCATGTACATTAACAGGGTAATCACGTGGAACCATGCCCCGTTCAGTAAGAGGACGCAGCAAAGCAATAGCCCCTGTAGGATAGCAGCCGGGGTTAGTGACTCTGTTGGCCTCAGCAATCAACGCCGCTTGGCCGGAGGTCAGTTCTGGCAGACCGTAAACCCAACCAGGGGTAGAACGATGAGCCGAGCTTGCATCCAGAATTCGCACCCGAGGATTTTTAACCAATGACACGGATTCACGTGCTGCATCGTCAGGCAGGCATAGAATCGCAATGTCACATTCGTTAAGCGCCTGGCTACGTTTCTGCGGATCCTTGCGTTCTGCACGCGGCAGCTCAAGCAACTCAATGTCATCACGGTTGCTGAGCTGAGAGTGTATCTGCAAACCTGTAGTTCCTGCCTCACCGTCTATAAAAATACGTGGTTTCATAGTGTTAGTGCCAATGTAATGGTGTAATCCAGTTCCGCGCGCGGCTTCTTCTCTGGCTGCCTGAAGCTTTATGACGGATTTAAGTCCGTTAACCCCCTAATTTCCATAAATTTGTTCGAAGCGACCTGCCATAGAGTCGCTTTGATGCACATAAGGGACCGGTTTAAAAAACATATCACGTCCAAGCAGTTTCGCTAATGTAAATCTTGACGTAAACGTAGTGGCCAGCAGGCATGACGAGCTCAGGTGAGTAACGATTTAATGACGTGAGAATCTCCTTTCAACCGATAGAAAATAGTCTTCAGGATCCCCAAGGCGGTTCATTGTCGTTGAGCATTTATTCCCCGCGTCTGCGGGGATGAACTACCTCAGTTAGCTCAGTGTTTCAGTCAGCCATCTTTCGACATTTCTCGGAATGATGTTCAGTAACTGCTGTGCGCTAGTGGCGGGTGAGATAGTATTGCCGGGTGCTTGCCATAGCGCCTGGTACAGACCAACCACGGCGTTAGCGGCAGGTCCGATCAATGGTTCGACTAATTTACCGAAATCTTGGGGTTCCATACTTTCGAATATGACATCACGGCCAAGATATTTAGCCATGCCAAGCGCCAGATCAGCCCCCTGCATTCCAGGCAACTGACCAACGCCAACAACGCCCGTTATCTCCGGCTGATTAAATAGACGCTCTGCAACTTCCGCCACATCAAGATGCGAACTCCAGGACACCGGGAAATCGGACCGAAGAGGATAACGTAATGCACCCTCGGATTGCGCTGGACCGAAGACCATCGGTAGTAGCAGATTTTCCAGATACAAGCGAGGAGCTACAACCGCGGTAGAAATGCCAGTCTTCTGCACTCCGTCGATCAGGATAGCTATCGCCGAGTCATCGGGAGCCTGAAGTGGTGAGCCTGGCTCGTCAATAATGATACCACTGGTCGAAATAACGACACGTTTTGGTCTGGCTAATTTGACGGCCTGAGCAATATTGTGTGCATAAGTAACACGGTCTGCTTCAGCAGCTAGCGGCAAATGAATAAATACACCCTCCGCTCCACGGTAGGCAGTAACCAAGGAGTCGATAGACGCATTATCAATTTGTATGCTCGGCATACCGGAAAGTTTGTCTGTGTTTCGTACTGCGGCAATCGCCTGCTTGCCTGACTGCTGAAGTCGTTTAAACAGTGGAGCCCCTTGAGCCCCTGTTGCGCCATGAACAATGTAAGTCATAAGAATTATCCTAAGTGAAATAAAGTAGGGTGAAGTAATATACTGAAACTCCATTGTTGCATATACTGCACCAGTTACATCAACTGCACTAATAGGAAATTTTTCATGTTTCGATCTGAATTTCCGCGTTGCGGCGTAGCCCGATTTCTCATTCTTTTAGACGGTCCTTGGGCCACGCTGATCATACGTGAGCTATTACATGGGCCACATCGATTTACCGAATTGCGTAAAGCTTTACCGGGTATCAGTGCGCATACGCTTACCCACCGGCTTAGACAGTTCGAGCAATACGGCTTGCTCACGCGTAATGCCTTTGCTGAAACACCACCACGGGTTGTTTACGAGTTGACTCCGCTTGGACAAAGCTTACGTGAGGTATTGGAAGCCATGCACCGCTGGGGAGTGGCTTTACCTGAAGAGGTCATTGTTACTGTCACTTCCGAGAACAGGTAGTGTGGTGCTGCTATGACAAAACAGCAGATTGAACTTTACTGATAAAGCTATCACTGTCCACACTTCCTGCTCTGGTAATACTTTCGTGACGTTGGAAAACCAGATCGTTTGCCAGTGCCTGAGACAGTATTCCCCGCACCAGCGGGGATAAACCGCGACAATAACTGGTGCTTATCGCCTTGAAGTCGTTGTTAGCAACAACCCAAGTCACTGTTTCCCGGCCCACACCACCATCACCTTGTCATTACCCCACTCACGCACAAAGCCATAACCTTGGGAGAGTGTCACGGTGGTTTGTTTACCCATGCCAATCGCCGGATGGCGGGCACGGAATTGGCCCAGTTTCTGCCAGTGCGCTACATTGGCGGCGGCGTTACCGCCAACATCCTGCCAGTTCATCTCTGAGCGTGTGCCTTGCAGAGGATCGGAGCCAGTGGGGCCAAAGGGGCGGGCTGATTCATCACCATAAAAAATTTGCACCGCACCGGGTGCCAGTAGCAGTAGTTCTGCGGCTGAGCTCCCACCCTCGCGAAAAAGGCGGGTATCGTGAGAGGAAAGGTAACTCAGCACATTGAACTGCTGGAGTTTGTCTGCCATGGTCTGCCAGGTATCATCAATATCCGCCAAGCAGTCGACGGCTTTTGCAGCCTGATCCTGATAATCAAAGTTAATCATCGCGTCAAAGCCAGCATGATAGTATTTGCTTTCCATCACCCCATGTCCCCAAGCCTCACCTGTCATCCAGAAGTTTCCAGAGTCTGGCGATTTTCCTGGGTTATCGCGTTTCCATACTGCCAGCGCGCTGCTGGCTTGGTTTTTCAGTTGCTGCCACGCAGCCAGCTCCACATGTTTCGCGGTATCGATACGGAAACCATCAATACCGTATTCCCGTACCCATCGGCTAAGCCAGTGAATCAAATAATCGCGTGGCGTATACCCGGCAATGGTTGCAGCCTGGCTATCGTGTTTGTGCTGATAAAACACGGGCAGGCCGGAAGGCTCAGTAGATTCCGTTTTCAGGTCGGGTAAAAAGGAAACGGACATCGTCAAGTCATCGAAGCCAGGCCTGTCGTAATCGCCAATATCGGCACGAACCCACGCGCTTCCCCACCATTTTTGCCAGGCATGCGGATCATTGAAATTGATGTAATCATTAAAGCTGTGCCAGGTTTGTCCTGTGCCTGGCTTCCAGTCATTCCAGTGTGTACCTAAGGTTTTTTTCAGCCCGTCACCTTGCAGATAGAGTGCACCGAACTGATATTGCTGCATATCCGCAAGGGTGGCATAGCCAGTATGGTTCATCACCACATCAAACAGAATACGGATGCCACGTTTGTGTGCTTCATCCACCAGGTTGCGCAGATCAGTCTCACTGCCCATATTGGCGTCAAGACGCGTCCAGTCCATGGGGTAATACCCATGATAAGCGTAATGGGGGAAATCTCCCTGACTGCCACCCCCTATCCAGCCGTGAATTTGCTCAAGTGGTGAGCTGATCCACAGCGCATTAACACCCAACTGTTGTAAATAATCGAGCTTACTGGCAAGACCCTGTAGATCGCCACCATGGAAGGTGGCAATTTCTTGCATGCCATCTTTATGGCGACCATAGCTGTTGTCGTTGTCCGAGTTGCCGTTGACGTAGCGATCAGTTAGCACGAAGTATATCGTGGCATTATGCCAGTTAAAGGGTGCAGGGCTGGCGGTGTCAGCCTGCTCAAGTAGCAGCAGACCATTGCTGTCGGCTGCCGGTTGCAGCGTAATTTTCCCATTTTGTACCTGAGCGATTTGCCCACTGTAAAATTCCCGGACATGGCTGCCCTGAGCAAAGGTATGGCCCACCTCGATGGTTAACGGTTTACCGTCCCAACGTGGGCACTGACGGGCCAAGACTTGTGGTGTCGCGTTGTCCTGGCTGGCGACACTCAACACCAGTGTCGGCGTACTGGCTTGGGTGTCTATTTTGAGCTGGTAGTGGCCATCACGGAAAATGTGCCACTGCGGTGTGGCGTCGTGGCAGGATTCAAGTGGTAAGCTCTGATTGAGCTTAATGGCGGCGGCAGGTTGCCAACACTGTTGATCAAAATGGATTGTTAATGGGCGGGTCCCTTTGGGGAGTGATTGCTGGCTAATCCATTGACCGCTACCTGCAGGCGTAAAAGCAGGGAAATCGGCCGCAGTCCATGAGGCAAGTGCCATTGCTGGCAGAAAAAGAGTAGCGAAAACTGCACGTTTCATCCTGACCACCTGTGGTTGCGTTTTGTGCAGTATGCGCCTGTTTTATACAAAAAAACTCATCCATACAGGGAGCTGGGCAGGGAGGATCCGGGGGGAGGATATCTGCACTGCCCATGTAAAGCCAACAGACATCTAACTTCAAGTATGACGAGTATATTGGCAGTAAAAAACTGCCAATTGGGAAATTAATCTTTTATCCGGTGTGCCGTAAAACCCCGTCCTTCAGGGCGAGGATATAAGGCACGGTTTTCTACCTAACTTGGTGTTTGCTGTTGCTCAATGTATTGCCTGATGATGGATATTGGCGATCCGCCGAGCTACTGGCAAAGTAGCTCGGCGTCCACAGAACACCTTTGTAGTAATACCGAGCTGCAATGTCAGGGCGATCACGACGAAGTAATCGGCTAGACACACCCTTGAGGCTGTTAACAAGATTTGATACCGCTAACTTTGGTGGGTAGTTGTAGCGGCTCGCATTTGAAATCAGTCAGGCTCGCATTTACCCACTTGGAAGTCGTGGAAGACGGTGGTGGGCGGCTATCAGTCGTTTTAGCTGGCCACCCAAAACTACGTAATGACCCGAGACGTCCCACGATGGAAGAGATTGGATATCGGACTGATATTTTCACGCTGGACGGCATAGCCGGTAGCCAACGGGAATACATTCAATGGCTGCTAAAAACCAGTATAGGAAAAGGGAAGTCGGAAGAGGTTCTCACTACTGACGCCATTGATTTATTGGCGATGAAACTTCGGACCCCGCTTCAGGTTCAGTTGCATCTGACGCTGGCCCTGGAGGCGGGTTATCAGACGGGAGAAAAGCCAATAACTGCAGCTCTGATCGAATCGGTACTCTCGCGCCAGCTTGACGACCTGGAGCCGACGTTAACACGCCATGGTTATCGCTTGAAAGATATGGTGGAGCAATTTGATGCCAAACCTGCAGAAATCAGAGCCTTGTTCAATAATCAACTCGATCCTGCGCGAACGACAGAACTACGTGATCGGATGCTGGCGGTGGGGTTGCCAATATGACGTTTTTCATTTGCAGTTATTGTGAGCTGATGATGATGAAATGCGAGCCGCTACAGGTAGTAATCAAAGCAGTCGTGGCGGTAACAAAGCGGCTGAAGCCTCTGAAAACGCCATGAAGTTCAGTAACAGTAAATACATGCACATACACCATAGACAAACCATGAACCGAAAACGCCGGGTCAGCTATTGCCGCCCGGCGCCAGTGTTAAAGGGCTACGCTGCCTAGGATGAAGGTGACGGTGATGACCGACAGCAGCGTCGTCGAGGTGATGATGGAGGCCATCGCTTCATGATCGCCGCCCATTTGCCGCGCCAAAATATAAGCGTTGCCGGCGCAAGGGACGGCGGAGTAGAGAATCGCGATGTTGGCCGGCACGCCGGTGGCGCCGAAATAGTGAACCAGTGCAATGGTAATCAAAGGCATTGCCACCAATTTAAGCATGGTCGCATAAGAGATGGAAACCAGCTTGCGGATATTCATGCTGACGATCAGCCCCGCGCCCACCGACATCAGGCTCAGTGGCGTTGCAGCGTTGGACAAATACACGAATAGCTGTTTTATCGCGCCGGTAATGTGTAGGTTGCACAGGTTCATCAGCACCCCCAACAGCGCGCCGATGATCAGTGGGTTTTTCGTCAGTGCCAGCAGCGCGCCACTCAGGCTTTTCTTGCTACCGGTGCCGTAGTGGTTCATCACCAACACACTCATGATATTGGTCAGAATGATCATATATGCCACAAAGAAGCCGGACAGCGCCACCCCCTCACTGCCAAACAGCGATTGTGAGAGTGCGATGAATACATAAGAGTTGTATCTTACTCCGCCCTGAAAAATGGAGGTAAACAGAGCGGATGAAGTATTGAAGAACAGCTTCCCAACGAAAATAATCAGCGCAACAACCAGAGTGGAAATAATGGTCGCCACGACGGGATAAAAACTGTCCGCACCGCTAAAATCCGCCTCACTGATATCTAATATCAATAGTGCCGGAAAAAAAAGGTAATAAACAAACTTGTCAGAGAAGCCCCAGAATACGGCAACATCTTTAACATATAGCTTGGACAAATAGCCCAATACGATTAACAAAAAAATGGGCAGTATAGAAAGAAAAACGTTTAACATGAATGATGGCCTTAAATCGAGAAAATACGCCCTTCAACCTGATTGAGGTTACGGTGATTCCACAAATTTGCCGAAACGAAGACACGTTGCACCCAGCGTAACGGCGTATCTTTCTCATCAAAAGAAGGTGTAAATTTATCGCGCGAATGCAGCACAAAGCGATTATCGATATAAACCAAATCACCCGGGCAAATATCGATACCGATGGCGTTTTCTTTCACCAGACTATAGAAACGTTCCAGCGCAGCTTCCGCTCGCGGCGTGCTGGCCACAATCATGCCGGGATAGAAGACTGCGCTAACATCCGGCAACACGTGGTTTTGCGAAATCAGCGGTACCAACTCGGTCTCTTCACGCCCGACCTGCGTAGATTGGCGCCTGCGGTACGGCAGCTTGATGCTGTACAACTGACTGGCCAACGTTTCTACATCCTCGCGACTAAGCTGAGCGATGGCCAGACGCGAATCGGAGATGCGCGTCATCGGGCTGTTCGGATCGCGGCGCACGCCAGCCAACAGCAGGCCCATAGGTGAGACGTTGAACTGCTCCAGGTGTTTCAGGGCCGCATTTTCAATATGGAAGTCCAGTTCAACGTCGAATCCCAGACCGGTATATTCATTTTTGGCTTCGCGTTTTGGGATCAAGTTATTAATTAACTCTATACATAGAATAGGGTTCACCAATTAACGAAGATAAACCGACCAAAAAATTTTCACTGATGTTCCCCGATTTAGCCGAGGGCGTATATTGATTGGGGCAAGGGGAGAAAAAGACCTCTTTATCTACCGGCGCATTTTTTAAAATAAGGTATGGCCTTGGTTTGATCGAAGTTTTTTGTTGACTTAAAGCGGCGCTTATCCGAAGTGGCAAATGTGTGATCATGGACGATCGTATCGCATGAATATAAGCATCACCGCCGGCGGGATCGTAAGCAATTTTATCTAATGCCGAAAATAAATTGTTTCGCTCCTGCTCCATCAATTGAAAGACATTTTGGTTATCCATTCAGTGTATTCCGTGACAATAAATAAAGGATATCAAATCTAATCAAAGTGGCGAAATGTTAACACTTTGTAATCAAACACACAAATATTTATTAACTAAATGCATAATCTCAATCACGCCCCCTCCGTCCGATCCTTGGCGGAGAGTAACGGGGTTTGAAGGCCAATGAAAAACCACGCTAAGGAGATAATTCATTGTTTGTATTTAATTTTATGGTCCTGGAAACTATCATGGCCGACTGCCATTGTCTCAGACAGCGTCAGAACTTCACGTTAACTTTTGCCCAGAAGGTACGGCCAGGTTCATTAAGTCGGATACGGGCTTACCATGTTCCGTATATCTCGTGTGTCAGGTTAGGTGCCTACTTGAATGCGGAGGGCATATGGATCACGAGAAGATAACCCCATAGTCTTCTACCCACCCTCGGTGCCTTTTGGCCACAGCGTGTTAACCACTTCCGCTGCTTACCTCGTGACGCGTTCTACGTAGATTCACTTATGTTCACCGTACTGACTACCTTGCACTTACCCGACTGTGGTTGCCAGGAAGACACGCCTCTCACGATTTGTATCCCACGCATCAGAATGCGTTTTGTTACGTTGTCAGACTCGCTACTTTATTCAGGATCCTAGGTTCACATGGTGATACAGGCGGTTCTCTCAAATCGGAGAACAACGATTTATACAGCCTAATGTCGCACAGGGGTCTGAAGCCCAACCGTACGGAAATGTACGTTAAGTGCATTTTTTGAACAGTAGTGTCAGGTTAGGTTCATAGACATGCGGCGAGAAGTGTCTAGAAAATCAAGAAAAGGCTTCAACTGGACAGTATTTTGCTTTTATCCTGACGTCAGTTTGATGTGTACTCATAAAAGACGCAGGGTAGTGCAATGGGGAATTTTCATTTGCAGTTATTGTGAGCCGATGATGATGAAATGCGAGCCGACAAAGATAAATGCGAGCTCATTGTCACTTAATGTGAGCCTGGAGGGATTTTCATTTGCAATTATTGTGAGCTCAAAAAGTGGGTAAATGCGAGCCCATAGGGTTTCAAACGCGAGCCGTTACAGGTAGTTAATCAGCAGGTGAACGTGATCGCCTTCGCCGTCCATCTCGACCAGTTCAACCTCGAAATCAGCGCATACACTGGCAAAGTAATTTCGTAGCTTCTCGATAGCATCCTGATCAAATACTCTGCGTCGATACTTGGTAATAAAGACCAAGTGAACATGCATCAGGAAAGTACAATGTCTTCCTCGACGAATATCAATTTCTTTTGTCATAGGCCAAAAGTATAATTGTGGGAATGAAGCGACTGCAAGCCTTTAAATTCCAGTTAAGACCCAATGGTCAGCAAGAGCGTGATATGCGGCGCTTCTCTGGGGCTTGTCGTTTTGTTTTTAACCGCGCACTGGCGTTACAGAATGAAAATCATGAGGCGGGAAACAAATACCTTCCCTAGGTAAAAATGGCCGCATGGCTGG
>NZ_AYKS02000109.1 GCF_000496755.2 Serratia sp. DD3 | reverse complement strand
GATTTACCGGTGGTACTGCCCGCCGGGCGTGGGCGCCGTGGGCGTCGTGCGGTCTGGTACTGGTGGCTGGCGGGTCTGGTGTTGCTGGGTTTACTGTGGTGGGGGCTGGATGCGTCACTGCATCAGACCCTGCAGCAGCTGTTACCAAAGGAATAACGGATGCCGAGCAACGCAAAAGGTGGATTGTGGTTATGGGCCGGGCTGCTGGCCCTGCTGCTGGTCTGGGGGTTTCTGCCGCTGAGTACCGGGCACCGGGTGGTGCTGACCGTGGTGGTGCTACTTCTGGTGATTGCCATGGTTCTGTGGCTGCGCCGGCAAGCCGCTCAATTACAGAGCCGGGTCGGGCAAGCATCCCCCTGGCGCTTACCGGACGCCGGGTTTGATGGCGCGCTGGTGTTGGTGTGTGGCGACAGCGACACGATGTTTACTGAGGGCAGCGAATATCGCCAGACTCATCAGGGCTGGTATCTCGCCACCCCGACCCCCGAGGCGTTTACCCTGGCGGTGGAGTGGATTGCTGCCAGCGACCCGATGCTGCTGGGTCAGGTGTCAGTGGCGTTATGTGTGGCCCCGGAGCGTCACCAGGATGAGGCGCTGCTGCGTGGTGAAATTCACCAGTGGCGCATGCAGTTCATCCGCGCCCGTCGTCGGCTGTCTCGCCTGCCGACGGTGGTGCTGTGTGGTTACCTCAACGGGCTGATACCTGCGGATGACCCGACGGCGAATGACTGGTTTGTGCATGACGGTGACAGCCGGTTGTCCGGGATGAGCGTGTATACCGAGGATGGGCATGGCCTCACCCTGGCACGCTGGTCACAACAGGACCAGGCTTCCTCGCGGATGGCTCAGCTGTTGTGGCTGGACAGTGCCATGGCGTGGTTGAAGGCGGTGGTGATTGACGAACTGCATCAACCGCAGACCGGGGTGTCGGCCATTCCGCTCAGTGCCGTAGCCCTGCGTTTTACGCCGCTGCATGCGGTGGAGAACAACCTGTGGCAGCGGGCGATTGGTGAACAGACGACCTTGCCGCCGGTGACAGCGAGCGCAGACGCTGTGGCGGCTCACAGCTTACCGTACCCTGATTGCCTGGTGCCGGGCTTGCCGGGTCGCCGTGGCCTGACGCCCGCGCAACGTGTGGGGCTGCGGGCCGGGGCACTGGTGTGGGTGTTTGGTGTGGCGGCCTTGCTGGCGAGCTTTGCCAATAACCATCGCCTTATCCGCAGTGTGGGGGATGACCTGGCCTTTTATCATCGCCTCACTGGCACACCGCCGGAGCCGAAGATACAGGCGCAGCAACAGTTACGCCATGATGAGCAACTGCTGGCGCGTTATCAGCGCCAGGGTGCGCCGTTGTCACTGGGGTTGGGCTTATACCAGGGGCAGGTCTTGCATCCCCCGGTGCAGTTGGCTCTCAGTGACTGGGTGCCACCTAAACCGGCAGCCATTGCAGTCAAGGAGAAGGAGCAAGCCCAAATCGTTCGCCTCGACAGCCTGTCGCTGTTTGATTCCGGCAAGGCGGTACTGAAGCCCGATTCCACCAAAATGCTGGTGAATTCCCTGGTGGGCATCAAGGCCAGACCGGGCTGGCTGATAGTGGTCAGCGGGCATACCGACAACACCGGCAATGCCAAGCAGAACCAGACGCTCTCCTTGCAACGGGCCGAAGCGGTGCGTAACTGGATGCGTGATACCGGTGATGTGCCGGAAAGCTGTTTTGCGGTGCAGGGG
>NZ_AYKS02000108.1 GCF_000496755.2 Serratia sp. DD3 | reverse complement strand
CTCTCATTGCCCAATGGGCTGGTGATCACTGGCCTCAATGACAGCAATGTCACTTTGCTGGGCGCTATTCTCAGGCAACTCTGATGCGTAACCATCACTTACGCCCCGCGCTGGCGATGCCGCACATTTATCTTTATCGCGCCCCCATCGATTTTCGTAAGCAGGTGAATGGTCTGGCGGCACTGATTGAACAGGAACTGGGCCATAATCCCTTTACCGGGGCACTGTATGCCTTTACCAACCGTCAGCGCAATAAAATCAAATGTCTGATGTGGGAGGATAATGGCTTTGTTCTCTATTATAAGGCACTGGCCGAGGAGAAGTTTAAGTGGCCCAGCCTGGCTGATGACCTGTTGCCGCTGACCGGTGAACAGATTAATTGGCTGCTGGATGGTTACGATATCCGTCTGCTCAATGGACATAAAAAACTGCATTATGACAGGGTAAATTAAGCCGTGAACGTGCATTATCCGGCTGTTTTTGTTATTATTTCCCTCATGAAAAAGCCTGCTCCCCCATCAAGCAAACAACCTGACAACCGCAGTTTATCTGCGGTTGAGTTGGTGGTGGAATTACGTCAACAGCTTCAGTCTAAAGATGAAGTCATCCAATCAAAAGATGACGCTATCCAGCATCTGGAACGTTATGTCGCGTTGCTGGAAGAACAACTCCGGCTCAAAAGAGCCCAACAGTTTGCTGCCAGCAGCGAGCGCAACGCCGACCAGATTTCTCTGTTCGATGAAGCAGAACTGGAAGTGGCGATTGAGGCTTTATCAGCACAACTGCCCGAGGAAGAGGCCACGCCGTCCTCGCCGAAAAAGACCACCCGGCAGCGAGGTTTTTCCGATAACTTACTGCGTGAGCGGGTGGAGTTGTGCCTGTCCGACGAAGAAAAAGCCGGGGCCAGTCGCACTTTCTTCAGCAAGGTCAAAGAAGAGTTGGCCTATATTCCCGCCCAAATGAAAGTTATCGAATACTGGCAGGAAAAAGCGGTATTTGAGCGCGATGGTAACGAGGTTATCGTCGCGGCTCAGCGCCCGGTTCATCCGCTGGGTAAGTGTTTTGCCACCGTCTCGTTGTTGGCCTATATCATCGTGGCCAAGTATGCCGATGGCTTGCCGCTGTACCGCCTGGAAAGTATCGTGGCCCGCAGTGGCCACTCGGTAGCCCGCACCAATATGGCTCACTGGATCATCCGACTAGCCGAGGTATTTCAACCGCTGCTTAACTTAATGCGTGAAGTGCAAAACAGCAGTCGCTATCTGCAAATGGATGAAACACGCATTCAAGTGCTGAAAGAAGACGGTAAAACGGCCCAATCGGACAAATGGATGTGGGTGGTACGTGGGGGACCACCGGATAAACCGTCGGTCTTGTTTGATTATGACCCGAGTCGTGCGGGGAGCGTTCCCGTGCGTCTGTTGCAGGACTTTACGGGTATTTTGCAAACCGATGGTTATGCCGGCTATGCCGAGGTATGTCGTGAAAACCAACTGGTGCGTATTGGTTGTTGGGATCATGCTCGGCGCAAATATGTTGAAGCGGGCAAGGCGGTACCCAAAGGGAAAAAAACATCAAACACTGCGCCCACCAAGGCCGATGTGGCATTAGGGTACATTGGCAAACTGTACGGGATAGAACGCGCCATTCAGGGGCTTGCCGAACAGGATAAGTATCAGGCTCGCCAGCAACACAGCGAGCCTTTGCTTGCCACCTTCAAAGTGTGGCTGGAGAAAAATGTTGGTTCAGTGATGAAAGGCTCACTGACACGCCGGGCGATGGAGTACACGCTCAACCATTGGGCATCGCTGATCGGCTACTGCGAACACGGTTATCTGAATATCAGCAATGTGTTGGCGGAGAATGCGATACGCCCGTTTGCGGTGGGCAGAAAAGCGTGGTTGTTTGCCGACAGTTCTCAAGGGGCCCGAGCCAGTGCCTGCTGTTATTCCCTGATTGAAACAGCGAAAGCCAACAATCTGGAGCCAGCGGCCTATATCCAACATGTGCTGGAACGCATTGGTGAAGCCGATACGGTGGAAAAGATAGAAGCACTGTTACCGTGGAATGTTGACCTGGCTCCTTTTTCAAAAAATGTGCCGCAATATGAATAGGACAAATACGTCGATTTAACGGCGGTTACCTTGAAACCAACTGGATCAACTGGTTGACCTTCCACGCCGGCAGTGCTCGTACTTGGTGGTGTCCATCACCCGATGAGCAGGAGGTGGTGCTCAGTACGGGTGGCAATCTGGCCACCGCTTTTGTGCTACCGGCCATAAACTCTAATCAGTTCCCGCCGCCGTCGAGTTCTCCAGAGGGCTGCGGGACGCAATACCCCGATGGGGGCTGGTTTGAATATGAACCCGCCACCGGCGAATCTGAATTTTTAGATTAATTTATTGTAATTATTGATAAAAATCGAGTTCAGACTTTTCACGTGTACCTAAACGTGTACCAATTATAAAAAGTGATCATTCTTTGAGTGATTTTTAAGCAAATATTTCAATGCATAACTAGCAGGTCAAACTACTGTGAGCAAGACAGGAAGAGTGGTCTCATCTATGCCTTGTTAAATCCTTTAATTAGCAAAACGTCCAGTTTCAAAAATAACTTTTTGCCTGTAATGCGCTTCTTTTATGACACGATACACATCACCTGATTTGCTTTTCACAATGTTATTGACCACCATCGATGAACAGCTTTCCTCATAGGCTATTTGACACTTTGCATTATCGAAGAAGTGCCGTAGATAAGGTTTTGCCTGCTCAAAAACCTCTTGGTGAGGGCTACTTACATAAAAGGCGACAATGTCTAGTTGGTCGGTTATTTCACGATACAGATCTGCAATAAAGTAGGTATTTGTAAGTTGTGATGATTTGAACACCAGAATGTCACCTGTTCCTACCGTAATATCGTCAAAATAGTAATCGTTTAGATTGCAAATATTGAGATTGATATGCATAGCTTCCAGCGCTGCTTTTAAATCTGTATTGGGGCAGAAAGGGCCGTACTCGTCAGGGCAACATGTCCAGTCAGTCATAGAGACACAGACAGTAAAAACTGTGCTTGGTATTCGTGCTGTCATCATCAATCCTTGGGGATTGTCATTAGTAGTAAGTTACGGTAAAGCGGCCAAGAAAAAAAGATTTATAGAAAAACTGGTCGCACTTACCTAAACGTACGTCTATAAATCCCAGATTCCCCCGGATATGGTTAGAAAGTTAAAGACACAAAAAAGCCCGCAAGGCTTACACCATGCGGGCTTTTCGTACTTCTCCGGGCTTATCTGGTGATACCCGGATCATTATTTGGTGGAGCTGGGGGGATTTGAACCCCCGTCCGAAATTACTACGCCGTCGGCACTACATGCTTAGTCAATCTTTACATTCGCCGGTCAGCTGCGGATGGACACGCCACTAACAAACTAGCCTGATTAAATTTAGTGCTTCAACCCCAGGCAAGGTCTCCACACGATCTCTTTTGGGTTTGACCTCTCTTGATCCCCGTCTTAAGAGCGGAAGCTAGGGAGAGAGGGCTCTAGGCAGGGTATTAAGCTGCTAGTGCGTAGTTTTCGTCGTTTGCGACTATTTTTTTGCGGCTTTTTACGAGGCAAACCGCCCCTCGGCATGCTCCTTGGGCTTCGCAAATCCCGTCGAATCCAGAATCAGCCCCAAGTAACTGTCAGCAGTATATCAGAAATCATTCCGGTTAAGCCAGAGACTTAACGATTGGCATGCTTCATGATACGGGCTTTCGCCGTCTGCCATTCACGATCTTTAATATCATCGCGCTTATCGTGTTCTTTTTTACCCTTGGCTACACCAATTTTTACTTTGCTCCAGGCATTTTTCCAATACATGGAGAGGGCAACAACGGTATACCCGTCACGGGTAACGCGGCCAATTAATGAATCTAGCTCACGCTTTTTCAGTAACAGTTTTCGGGAACGTGTTGGATCGCAGACCACATGAGTTGATGCGACATTCAGTGGGGAAATGGTGGCACCGAATAGATAGGCTTCACCGTTACGAAATATCACATAGCTATCGCTGATGTTAGCTTTGCCAGCACGTAGTGATTTTACTTCCCAACCTTGCAGCGACAAGCCCGCCTCGATCTCCTCTTCAATGGAGTACTCGAAACGTGCTCGCTTGTTCTGCGCAATAGTTGCGGAACCGGGTTTGTGGGCTTTTTTCTTTGTCATAGTCTGCTCATTATACTGGATGAAACCACGAAAGAAATCCCTTAACGCTCTGTACCTGCGCTATTTCTTCTTTTTGAACGCCTCAAATGGTAGCAGATTTTTGTCTGGCCACAGATAAATGGTACTATTCGCACGTTTTGTGCCTTACAGGAAATGATATGCCTCAGATCAGTCGCTCTGCATTGGTGCCTTTTAGTGCCGAGCAGATGTACCAGTTGGTTAATGATGTCTCTTCTTACCCCGAATTTCTGCCAGGTTGTGTCGGCAGCCGGGTGATTGCTGCTTCCCCTAATGAGATGACGGCTGCAGTTGAGGTTGCAAAGGCGGGTATTAGTAAGACGTTCACCACACGTAATACTTTGTTGGATAATCAACGCATTAATATGCAATTGGTTGATGGTCCATTCCGTAAGCTGATGGGGGGCTGGCAGTTCACCGCATTAAGCCCAGAAGCGTGTAAAGTTGAGTTGCATCTGGAGTTTGAGTTCACCAATAAGCTGGTTGAGCTGGCCTTTGGTAAGGTGTTCAAGGAGCTGACGGGGAATATGGTGCAGGCGTTCACTCAGCGTGCCAAAGAGGTCTATCGTGTCTGAAATATGCGTTGAAGTGGTTTATGCATTGCCAGAACGCCAGTATCTGCGCCAGGTTACGTTGCCAGCAGGGGCTACGGTTGAACAGGCCATTCAGGCTTCAGGGCTGTTGGAATTACGCCATGATATCGATCTAGCCAGCAATAAAGTGGGCATTTATAGTCGACCCGCCAAATTGCAGGATGTACTTAATGAGGGTGATCGGGTGGAGATTTATCGCCCTTTGCTTGCCGACCCGAAAGAATTACGCCGCCAACGGGCTGAAAAAGCCGAAAAAGCAAAAAAATAAGACAAGGCACGGCTGTGCCTTATCTTCATCTTCAGACTGTGTGCTCTCAGTGTTGTCCCGATACGAATAGAGACAACGCACTCTTGCTTATTTAGCCAACGCTGGCTTGTTCTGTATATCCGTCAAGATACCTGCGCTATCGAAGGTCAGTGTCAGCGTTTTCTGAGTTACTGGTTCATGGCTAGGGTGTTGACGGAACACGTAGAACCACGTTTGGCTACCAAACGGATCCTGTACCATTGGTGTGCCCAATGTGTAAGCAACCTGTTGTTGTGTCATCCCCTTGTGGATTTTTGCCACAGAGGCCGGTGTCAGGTAGTTACCCTGGTTGATATCAGGCCGATAGACCAACTTTTGAAAAGTAGAACAGCCTGCAGTCAGCATCACAAGAACTACAGCGGCAGCTGTCAGCATTTTACAACGCATAGTAATTACATTCCTTTAGGGCATAGGATACTGATGATAATAGACCTTGCAGCAGTTGGGAACCTTTACAGGGCTTCTATATGACCTCGGAAACGTAAAAAAGTTATGCGGCTAGCAGTTCTTTTGCATTTGCCAAGGTATTTTTGGTGACTTCACTCCCCCCCAGCAGGCGTGCCAGCTCTTGTAACCGGGCCCGTTTATCTAGTTGCAGCATCTGTGTTTCGGTCTCGGTACCGTCTGTTTGTTTGCTGACAAAGAAATGTTGATGACCACAACCAGCAACCTGCGGCAAGTGTGTGACACACATCACTTGAGTCGATTCCCCTAGCTGACGTAACAGGCGACCAACGATCGCCGCAGTTGGACCACTGATCCCCACATCAACTTCATCGAATATCAGCGCTGGGGTTTCCATTTTACGTGCCGTAATCACCTGGATTGCCAGCGCAATACGGGAAAGCTCACCGCCTGAGGCGACTTTTGCCAGAGCTTGCAGCGGTTGCCCAGGGTTGGTAGAAACAAAGAATTCAATACGGCTTGCCCCTTCACTACCCAGGTATTCAGGTTCAAAATTGACCTCAATATTGAATTGACCGTGTGGCATAGAGAGCGTGTTCATGCTTTCGGTAATCAACAGGTTCAGTTCAGTGGCATAGTGCTGGCGTTTCTGATGCAGTTGCTGAGCCAGATCCAATGCGTGCTGATGATGCAGGCTGACGGCCTGGCTAAGTTGTTGCTGGCAGCTTTCCTGTTGTGCCAGTTGTTGTTGTTCTGCCAACAGTTGCTGATGCAGATTGGGCAACTCTTCTGGCGAGACATGGTGTTTGCGTGCCAGGCTCATTTGTTGGGAAAGCCGCTGTTCAAGTTCATGTAGCCGGTTGGGGTCAAGGTCCATGCTGTCGGCATAATGGCGTAACTCGTCGCTGGCTTCGCTGATTTGAATTGAGGCTTCTTCCAGCATGTTGAGCAAACCGCTTAATTTATCGTCCATGCTGGTCAGTTCAGCTAACAGATGCTTGGTGCTGTGGAGTTGGCTGAGCATATTATGCTCATCATCATCAGCCAACAGTTGCAGCGCTTGCTGGCTGAGGGTCAATAACTGGCCACTGTTGGCCAGGCGTTTATATTCGGTATCGATCTGTTCAAACTCACCGCCTTGCGGGGCAAACTCATTCAGCTCTTTCAACTGATACTGCAGCAGTTGTATGCGCGCATCACGTTCAATGGACTGCTGTTGATGGTGTGCCAGTTCGCGGCAGCTTTGGTGCCATTGTTGGTAAGCCTGGCGCATGGCGGCCAATAGCTCAGGTTCGCTGGCATAGGCATCCAACAACAGCTTTTGGTGTTCAGGTTTCAATAGCAATTGGTGAGCATGTTGACCGTGGATCTGGATCAGGTGCTGGCCGAGATCGCGCAATTGCGAGAGCGGCACCGCAGTGCCATTAATAAAGCCACGTGAGCGCCCATCCGCACTGATTACGCGGCGTAATAGGCACTCATTGCTGTCATCCAGTTGATTTTGTTCCAGCCATTCACGGGCAGAGGGGGTGTCAGCCAACGAAAAACGTGCGCAGATATCGGCACGAGCCGCCCCCTGGCGGACAACGTTACCGTCAGCACGGTTACCCAGGCAGAGACCTAATGCATCAATGGCAATTGATTTACCGGCACCGGTTTCACCGGTGATAGCAGTCATACCCGATTGGAAGTCGATTTCCAGTTCGCGAACGATAGCAAAATTGTTGATGGTCAATTGGGCTAACATAGGGCCTCTCCCGTGTATAAATTCACAACTGTGATTTCATACAGTATAAACTGGTTTTATATACAGTAAAGAGGCCCGGGCATTTTTTAGAACAATTATTTTTTAGAACAATTTTTTTGACCAGCCCAGTTTGGTGCTCAGGGTATTGAAGTAGTTGTAATCCTTTGGGTGAATCAAATTCAGGTGGAAATCACTGCGGCGGATTAATACTTCTTCACTCTCCTGAATCGGCAGGGCTATCTGGCTGTCACAACTGATTTCCAGATCACTACCGGTATGGGAAAATTTTAGCCTGATGGTGCTGTTGCCATTAATGACCAATGGCCGAGCCGAAAGGGTATGCGGGAACATGGGAACCAGCGCAATGGCTTCTAACGACGGGGTTAATATTGGCCCTCCCGCAGAAAGCGAATAAGCAGTAGAGCCGGTTGGCGTGGCGATAATCAGGCCATCGGAACGTTGCGAGAAAGCAAAGCGGTCATCAATGTAAACTTCGAATTCGATCATGTGGGCAACTTTGCCGGGGTGTAGCACCACTTCGTTAATGGCGGTGCTGATGCGGCATTGCTGGTGATCTTTATGAACGATAGCTTCCAGCAGAAAACGTTGCTCGTCGATATATTCGCCTTCTAGCACGTCGGCCAGTTGCTGGAGCGCATTATCAGGATCAAGATCGGTCAGGAAGCCGAGATTCCCCCGGTTAACCCCAATCACTTTGATGTCATAACGTGCCAAGACCCGTGCCGCCCCCAGCATATTGCCATCCCCACCAACCACCACGGCAAGGTCGGCGTGTTGCCCAATATCCGCCAAGCTGCCAGTTACCGCGTTTTTCAGCTTGAGATCCTGCGCAATCTGGCTTTCAATCATCACCGGGTAGCCTAACGAGGTTAACCATTGAAATAGCATCTCGTGGGTTGCCAGAGCAGAAGGGTGACGCGGATGTCCAACAATGCCAATACAGGTAAATTTTTTATTCATGGCGGTGCTTTTCCTCACCTGGGGTTGTTTATGTCCCACATTGTGACTGGTTGACTTGAAAGCCCATTTTTGATCCCCATAATAAACGAAGTTGCGGGATTAATGCTAAAACGCGGAGATATTCATGAGTAGTAAAGAACAGAAAACGCCAAACGAGCAAGTTTCGGACGAAATGGAACAGCAAGCACAACACGATGAAACCATGCTGGATATGATGGAAGGTGTTGATCTACGCGCTGAACGTATTGCTGAATTGGAAACCCAATTGGCCGAAGCCCATCAACATGAGCGTGAAAGTCTGCTACGTGCCAAGGCTGAGATGGAAAATATCCGCCGTCGTAGTGAACTCGATGTCGAGAAGGCGCACAAATTCGCCCTGGAGAAGTTTTCTGGTGACTTGTTGCCAGTGATCGACAGCCTGGAGCGTGCATTGGAACTGGCAGATAAAAATAATGCCGAGCTGGTGCCGATGATCGAAGGGATTGAGTTGACACTCAAATCCATGTTGGATGCGGTACGCAAGTACGGCATCGAAGTGGTGGGTGACATCAATGTGCCATTCAACCCGGATGTCCATCAGGCAATGACCCTGCTGGAGTCTGCGGACCACCAACCGAATCACGTGATGATGGTAATGCAGAAAGGTTATACGCTGAATGGCCGTCTGCTGCGCCCGGCGATGGTGGCGGTTTCCAAAGCCAAGTCTTGATCTGGTTTAGTAAATCAAGGCACCTTAAGGCACCTTAAGGTGCCTTGAGTCAGTTGCTAGTGCCATTTTTTTCGAGTTTACGATTATACCTGCGGCAGAACCGGTACCCAGTCAATGGGCGTCAAGCCTTGCTGTTGCAGCAACTGGTTGGTCTGCGAGAAGTGGTGGCAACCCAAAAAGCCGCGGTGAGCAGAAAGCGGCGAAGGATGGGGCGCTTTCAACACATGATGGCGTTGGCGGTCAATAATATTCCCTTTCTTTTGCGCATGTGCTCCCCACAGTAGAAATACCACCCCTTCGCGGTTTTCATTTAAAGCAGCAATTACCCGGTCAGTAAAAGTTTCCCATCCTAAATTGGCATGAGAATGGGCACGTCCTGCTTCTACCGTTAATACGGTATTGAGTAACAACACGCCTTGTTCTGCCCAGCTTTGCAGGCAACCATGTGTGGGGCGTTCGAAGCCGGGAATATCCGTCATCAGTTCCTTATACATATTGACTAATGAAGGCGGTGCCGGAATGCCTGGCTGCACAGAAAATGACAAGCCGTGCGCTTGATTGGGGCCGTGGTAAGGGTCCTGGCCGAGGATCACCACTTTGACATCTGCTAACTCAGTAAAACGGAAAGCATTAAACACATCTTTCTGTGGCGGATAAATGGTCTTACCAGATTGGCGCTCGTTGGCCACAAAGTCGAGTGTTTCAAGAAAATAGGGCAGCTCTTTCTCTTTGCCAATCACGTCATGCCAAGTGAGGGGGGTAGACATCTACACTCTCCTTTGTTTTCGTTAACGAATTATAGCCTATAGCTTACCGTTAACTTTCATTGGCTGAAACTGGCTTTTCTGCGTGGCGTGATTCAACTTGCTGAGGAGGGGAGTTTTTTGGTGAGTTGGCAGGTTGATGATTTGATTGCCAGATGAGGAGTGATGCAAATTTTTTTGATATTTTACAAAAATAATTTTAAAAGCAAAAAAGAGTAAAATTGATATAAAACATAAATTTGCCGCTCACTGTCATTTTGGCGCCTGACAAAAATTGATTTAAATCAAGGTAAGTCCCTCGTCAGGCTGGTATATAGAACAACAAGACAACATTGGTTTTACCAAATAGCCGGAATTCAGATTTTTCGGCGAAGTAGAATTTTTCTCCCCACTACGGAGGCAACAAAATGATTACTGGTATTCAAATCACTAAAGCTAACAATCAGGCATTGGTTAACTCTTTCTGGTTGCTGGATGAAGAGAATGCACAAGCGCGTTGCGTATGTGCCAAAGCAGACTATGTAGAAGATCAGGTCGTTCCTGTGAGCGAATTGGGCCAGATCGAATATCGTGAAGTACCAATGGAAATGCAACCAACGGTACGCGTTGAAGGTGGCCAGCATCTGAATGTGAACGTATTACGTCGCGAAACGCTGGAAGATGCCGTCAAGCATCCTGAGAAATACCCACAGTTGACCATCCGTGTTTCTGGCTATGCAGTGCGTTTCAACTCACTGACTCCAGAACAACAACGTGACGTTATTGCTCGTACTTTTACTGAAAGTCTGTAATCTCAGTTTGAGTGATAGGGGTGTTGCGACCCGCTAAGTGATATTAATGAACCCCATTTTATGGGGTTCATTTTTTTGCGCATCTGTCAGTGAGTGAAGGGAATAGGGGAGTTACTCGGTGCCCGGTTTCGCCGCTGGCTGGCGGCGCTTACCCACGTTTTTGGCATCACGATGGCGTACCTTCACTTTAGCCTTTTCCTGAGTCTTCAACTTGCTTTCTGCACGTTTAGCCAACACCTTTTTGGACGGCTTACCGCTATTTTTTTCACTGGGTACTCTACTGGTGGGGCGCAGTTCATCAATGATGCGGGCTTTCAGCGGTTCATTGAGATAACGGCCTACTTTCCCTAACAGTAGATGGTCATGGGCTTCAACCAGTGAAATCGCAGTGCCTTTGCGCCCGGCACGACCAGTACGGCCGATGCGGTGTAGATAGATATCGGCAGTGAGTGGCATATCAAAGTTGAACACATGGGTGATATCCAGAATATCCAACCCGCGTGCGGCGATATCGGTGGCGATCAGAACATTGACCCGGCCATCCATCATGCGCTTTACCGCTTCATTGCGCTTGGCCTGGACCATTTCACCTTCGAGATAACAGGTATTGATACCGGCTTCACGTAACCAGGCTGCCAGTTCATGCACGCGCTCACGTTTGCGCACAAAAATCACTGACTTTTGCACGTCAGGTTGTTGCAACAGGTGAATCAGCAGGGCGGTTTTATGCTTGATATCGTCAGCCCGGTAATACCATTGCAGAATTTTTTTACGCTCACGGCGGGACGGATCAGCTTCTACTTCTACCGGCTCTTTCAGAATACGCTCGGCAAATTCACGAATAGCCTCGCCTTCCAGCGTAGCGGAAAACAGCAGCGTCTGAGTGCGCCAGCGTGTTTCAGCAGAAATAGTCTCAATATCCTGGGCAAAACCCATATCAAGCATGCGGTCCGCTTCATCAAGGATCAGCGTCTCTACGGCCCGGCAATCAAAGTTTTCTTCTTTGATGTATTGCAGTAAACGGCCCGTGGTCGCCACGACCAGGTCCTGGTTTTCACTGAATACCTCGGCATGGTTCATATAGGCGACACCACCGGTGATGGTGGCAATATCCAGTGAGGTATGGGCAGCTAACTCACGTGCCTGGTCGGCCACCTGCATGGCCAGTTCACGGGTGGGGGTGAGGATCAGTACGCGCGGCGGGCCAGATTTTTTACGCGGGAAATCCAGCAGATGCTGCAAAACGGGTAACAGGAATGCGGCTGTTTTGCCCGTGCCAGTCGGCGCCGAGCCTAATACATCGCGGCCGTCCATCGCTGGGGGGATCGCTTCGGCCTGAATGGCGGTAGGACGACTATAGCCTTTATCACGGAGCGCGCTAATCAGGCGCTCATCGAGTTCGAGTTCGGAAAATTGGGTTGCTGTCATGGTCTACCTCTACTTGGGGCGCCGATTATAGACGGGATAGTTGCCGGGTTCACCCTTTTTAAAAAAAGCATCTCTTTTACCCTGACTCAGATTACCTTATGCTACGCCAGTTTTGTTGGTGGGTGGCCATGGTGAGTAATCAATCTAAAGCTAAATTATCCCCGCGTCGCGGTGGTTTTACCTTTAAGCAGTTTTTTGTTGCGCATGATCGTTGTGCCATGAAAGTGGGAACGGATGCGGTGCTGCTGGGGGCCTGGGTCGCGGTGGCGCATAAACAGCGGATACTGGACATCGGTTGTGGCAGTGGGCTAATTGCACTGATGCTGGCACAACGAACGCCTGCTGACGTCACCATTGATGCGGTGGAACTGGATAATGAGGCGGCAACTCAGGCCAACGACAATGTTCAGGCTTCCCCCTGGCGGCAAAAAATTGAAGTACATAGCCAAGATATTCATCATTTCGCCCAGCAGCGGGCTGATTATTATGATCTGATAGTCAGTAATCCCCCCTATTTTGAGCCCGCCGTAGCTTGCCGTGATCTTGCCCGTGCCAATGCCCGCTATACCGAAACACTGACCCATGATGCTTTGCTCGATTGTGCTGAACGGCTCATCACGGCGAGCGGTCATTTCTGCGTGATATTACCTTATGACATTGGCATCGCTTTTGAACTGAACGCCCATCAGCGCGGTTGGTATACCGCACGCCGGTTGAACATTAGCGATCGGGCTGATACCGCCAAGCACCGGATTATCGTTGCCTTAACCCGCCAGGCGGCAGTAACAGAAGAGAGGGCGTTGGCGATAAAGTTGGCGGATGGCAGCTATACGGCTGATTTCCGCCAGTTAATTACCGATTTTTATCTGAATTACTGAATCGGGGGAGAGAATCCCTTAAGGTTGCAGAATAGTCGTCTGCGGATCAGGCAACAGGTCCGGATAGTCCAATGTGTAATGCAACCCACGGCTCTCCTTGCGTTCCATTGCGCTGCGTACCATCAGTTCGGCAACCAGCACCAGGTTACGCAACTCCAGCAGATTGTTGGAGATACGGAAATTGGCATAATATTCGTCAATCTCCTGTTGTAGGGTATTGATACGTCGCAGCGCGCGCTCCAGGCGTTTTGTGGTGCGCACAATACCCACATAGTCCCACATAAACAGCCGTAATTCGTGCCAGTTATGCTGGATCACCACGCGCTCATCGGAGTCATCCACACGGCTTTCATCCCACTGCGGCAGTTGCTTGGCCAGTTTGATGGTGGGCAGGCGCATCAGCAGATCTTCGGCGGCGGACCAGCCATAAACCAGGCATTCGAGGAGTGAGTTGGATGCCATTCGGTTGGCGCCATGCAGGCCGGTGTAGCTGACTTCACCAATCGCATAGAGTCCGTCTAAATCGGTTCGGCCATATTGGTCCACCATCACGCCACCACAGGTGTAATGAGCCGCAGGGACGATAGGGATCGGTTGTTGAGTGAGATCAATGCCTAGCGTCAAGAGCTTTTCATAGATCATCGGGAAGTGCTGAGTGATGAATTCCGCAGGTTTATGGCTAATGTCCAAGTACATGCAGTCGGCACCCAGGCGTTTCATCTCATGGTCAATCGCTCGGGCAACAATGTCACGTGGGGCTAACTCGCCACGTGAGTCAAAGTCTGGCATAAAGCGGCTACCATCTGGGCGTTTTAAGTGGGCGCCTTCGCCACGCAATGCCTCGGTCAGCAAGAAGTTTCGGGCTTGTGGGTGAAACAGACAGGTTGGATGGAACTGGTTAAACTCCAGATTGGCGACCCGGCAGCCAGCACGCCAAGCCATGGCGATCCCATCGCCGGAGGAGATATCCGGGTTGGTGGTATATTGGTAAACTTTGGCGGCTCCTCCCGTCGCCAGCACCACCGTTTTGGCTCGGTGGGTTTCCACCTGTTCCAATTCACGGTTCCAAACGTAAGCACCGACGACGCGCTTGGTACCCGGTAGCCCAATTTTGTCAGAAGTAATCAGGTCTACGGCATTTTGGCGTTCCATCACGCAAATATTCGGGTGTGTGCTTGCTTTCCCTATCAGGGTAGTTTCTACTTCTTTACCTGTTGCATCAGCGGCATGCAGAATACGGCGGTGGCTATGTCCGCCCTCACGTGTCAGGTGATAGCGTTCTTCGCCATGTCGGTCGGTTTCAGTATCGAACAAGACACCTTGGTCGATCAGCCATTGCACACAGTGGCGTGCATTTCCGGCAATAAACTCGACGGCCTCTTTATCACACAAGCCTGCCCCGGCGATCAGTGTGTCATTAACGTGTGAGGCGATGCTGTCTGTTTCATCAAAGACGGCGGCGATCCCACCTTGGGCATAAAAGGTGGCACCTTCATTAAGCAGGCCCTTGCAAAGGACCGTAATCTTGCAATGATCTGCCAGACGTAGCGCCAGTGACAGGCCAGCAGCACCGCTGCCAATGATCAAGACATCGCTAACATGTTCAGATGATGGTTGCATAACGTATGATGTGTGCAGAAGAAGAGTGAAATTCATGTTAGCCTACTCTTCCGGGCAAATGCACGGATAAGACGACATTTATAGAAAAAACAGTGGCGATATGGAACTTTATGTTCTATATGAACTCAAACCAAGCGCTTGCTCAGGAAAACTAATGTTATGGCTGGCGGTACAATTTTACCCGTGGAAACGGATTTGAGGAGAATTTACCTCGGATGAGTGAGCAGTTAACGGATCAGGTTCTGGTTGAGCGGGTCCAGAAAGGTGATCAGAAATCGTTCAATTTACTGGTGGTTCGTTACCAGCATAAAGTGGCGAGCCTGGTTTCACGCTATGTGCCACAGGCCGATGTGCCGGATGTGGTGCAGGAGTCGTTTATTAAAGCCTATCGTGCATTGGAATCATTCCGTGGTGATAGTGCTTTTTACACCTGGCTTTATCGAATCGCTGTCAATACGGCAAAGAATTATCTGGTTGCTCAGGGGCGGCGTCCACCATCGAATGATGTAGATGCCAATGATGCCGAAAATTACGAAAGTGCCGGTGCACTGAAAGAAATTTCGAACCCTGAGAACTTAATGTTGTCAGAAGAACTGAAACAGATCGTTTTCCGTACTATTGAGTCACTCCCAGAGGATCTGCGCATGGCAATTACTCTGCGGGAGTTGGATGGTCTAAGCTATGAAGAGATAGCTGATATTATGGATTGCCCGGTTGGAACTGTACGTTCGCGTATTTTTCGTGCCCGGGAGGCTATTGACAATAAAGTTCAACCGCTGATCCAACGTTAGCGATAGCGGACACAGGAAAGGGTACCTAGGCATGCAGAAAGAAAAGCTTTCCTCTCTGATGGACGGTGAAATGCTCGACAATGAACTATTAAATTCATTGGGCAAAGATAGAGCTCTTCAACAAAGCTGGCAGAGCTATCACCTAATACGTGACACATTACGGGGTGATATGGGGCAAGTCGTGTATCTCGATATTGCAGATCGCGTTGCCGCTGCGCTGGAAAAAGAACCTGTACGTCTGGTTCCTTCGGCAGTTCTTGAGTCTCAGCCACAGTCCCACACTTGGGAAAAGTTGCCGTTCTGGCACAAGGTGCGCCCTTGGGCTAGCCAACTGACGCAAGTCGGTGTGGCGGCTTGTGTTTCTTTGGCGGTGATTGTCGGTGTTCAGCATTACAATCAACCCACTGAACAACCTGGTGGCTTTGAGTCACCTGCGTTTAACACGTTACCGATCATGGGGCAGGTTTCGCCAGTGAGTCTGGGGGTGCCTGCAGACAATTTCTCTACCGGTAGTGGCCAGCGGCAGCAGGTACAAGAACAGCGTAAGCGTATCAATGCCATGTTGCAGGATTACGAACTGCAACGCCGTTTGCACTCTGATCAAATGCAGGCTGGGCAGCGTAGCCCACAACAGGCCGGCATTCAGGTTCCTGGTACTCAGTCTTTAGGAATGCAACAGCAGTAATGAAGCAATATTGGTTATCCGTCTGTCTTTTGACGGGCAGCCTGCTCAATGCGAATATCGCCTCGGCGCAGCCTCCTGACGCCGGGGCGATATTGCAACAGATGAGCAGTGCCAGCCGTTCACTTAATTATGAACTCGCCTATATCAGCGTCAGTAATCAAGGGATAGAGTCGTTACGCTACCGCCATGCGGTGGTTGATAAACAGCCCTTAGGGCAACTGCTGCATATGGATGGTCCCCGCCGGGAAGTATTACAACGTGGCGGCGGGATCAGCTATTTTGAGCCTGGCCTGGAACCTTTCACACTCTCTGGTGAGCATATCGTCGATGCATTGCCAGCCATCGTTTTTGCTGATTTTAGCACTTTGCAGAAATACTACGATTTTATCTCTGTTGGTCATACACGTATTTCTGATCGCCCCTGTGATGTTTTCCGTATTGTAGCGCGAGATGGTTCGCGTTTTAGCTATGTCATCTGGATCGATACTGAAAACAGGTTGCCGTTGCGAGTGGACTTGTTGGATCGTGATGGTGAAATGCTGGAGCAGTACCGGGTTATTTCTGTCGTGGTGGGTGAACAGGTGATGAGTGTGATGCAAGGTTTACTCGACGCTAACCTGCCTCCTTTGCTGTCGTTACCCGCAGCGAAAAAACTCACCTTTAATTGGACTACCGGCTGGTTGCCTGCGGGCGTCAAAGAAGTGGCGAGTAATCGCCGCAAGTTACCGAATATGACTGATCAGGTGGAGTCACGTCTTTATAGTGATGGTCTGTTCAGTTTCTCGGTCAATATTACGCCTTCTGGCAGCGATACCAGCCAGCAGTTTTACCGCCAGGGGCGTCGTACCATCCAGACCGAAATTCGCGATGGTTATGAGATTACGGTGGTTGGCGAATTACCCCCAACAACCGCCAAACGGATTGCAGAAAGCATTGCATTCAAGGGGGCTAAATCATGATGAAAGAGTGGGCGACGGTTGTCTCATGGCAACAGGGTGTAGCGCTGTTGCGTTGTGAGCCAAAAGCAGGTTGTGGCAGTTGTAGCGCTCGTTCTGGTTGTGGTGCTCGCGCGCTCAACGAGTTGCTGCCGGAAAACCAACACTATTTACAGTTGTCGGTATCACAACCACTCCATCCTGGCCAACGTGTTGAAATTGGTATTGCCGAAGGTAGCCTATTGCGTTCAGCCATGTTGGTTTACATGACACCTTTGTTGGGGCTGATGTTGGGTGGTGGCTTATTGCAATGGTGGTTTGAGAGTAATCTTGCTGCGGTATTGGGGGCTATTTTAGGTGGCTGTGCCGCTTTTGGGGTTTCGCGTTTCTTGGCTAAACAGCTTAATCAACAAACTGGCTATCAGCCGGTTATCCTGCAAATCGGTTTGCCTCCGATACCCTGTGTCAGTAACTAGTGTTCCCTATCCAGGTTCATTTGAGTATTTAAGTGATGTTTGCTCTTTACACCACCGTTAGTGGTATTTATCGATATCAAGCACTACCTAAGGTGGTGCCTGCCTGCTTTCGTCAAACGCATAGACAGTGTAAGATGCGGGCCATGCTATGTGGGTAGTTTTGGTTTTGTGTCCATCACTGTACCTACCGATTAAAAACGTAAGCGCTTAATCTGAGAAAAAACGAATTAAATGAAACAGATAAGAAATTTTTCCATCATTGCCCATATTGACCACGGTAAGTCGACGCTGTCTGACCGTATTATTCAAATCTGTGGTGGTTTGACTGAACGTGAAATGGCTGCACAGGTGCTGGATTCAATGGATCTGGAGCGTGAGCGGGGCATTACCATCAAAGCTCAGAGTGTAACGCTCGATTATAAAGCGGCTGATGGTCAGGTTTATCAACTTAACTTTATTGATACCCCTGGGCACGTTGACTTTTCCTATGAGGTTTCCCGTTCGCTGGCTGCCTGTGAAGGCGCTCTGTTGGTGGTGGATGCTGGGCAGGGCGTAGAAGCTCAGACCTTGGCCAACTGCTATACGGCGTTGGATATGGACCTGGAAGTGGTCCCGGTGTTGAACAAGATTGACCTGCCAGCGGCTGATCCTGATCGTGCGGCGCAGGAAATTGAAGATATTGTCGGCATTGATGCCACAGATGCTGTCCGTTGCTCGGCAAAAACCGGCGTGGGTGTGCCTGATGTGCTTGAACGCCTGGTGCGTGATATTCCGCCACCGAAAGGTGATGCAGATGCACCGCTGCAGGCGTTGATTATTGATTCATGGTTCGATAACTACCTTGGTGTTGTTTCCCTGATCCGTGTGAAGAACGGTACTTTGCGTAAAGGTGACAAAATCAAGGTAATGAGCACCGGCCAAACCTATAACGCTGACCGTCTGGGTATTTTCACACCAAAGCGTGTTGACCGCGAGGTGTTGAACTGCGGCGAAGTGGGTTGGTTAGTCTGTGCCATTAAAGATATTTTGGGTGCTCCAGTAGGGGATACCTTGACGTTGGCCCGTCAGCCAGCAGATAAAATGTTGCCAGGTTTCAAAAAAGTGAAACCGCAGGTGTATGCTGGGTTGTTCCCCATCAGTTCCGACGACTATGAGGCTTTCCGTGATGCGTTGGGCAAACTGAGCCTGAACGATGCGTCCTTGTTCTATGAGCCAGAAAGTTCTACTGCACTTGGTTTTGGTTTCCGTTGTGGCTTCCTTGGCCTGTTGCATATGGAGATCATTCAGGAGCGTCTGGAACGTGAATACGATCTGGAACTGATCACCACAGCGCCTACGGTGGTGTATGAGGTTGTTACCACCAGTCAGGAGACTATTTATGTCGATAGCCCTGCCAAGCTGCCACCACTGAATAACGTCAATGAGTTGCGTGAGCCGATTGCTGAGTGTCATATGCTGATGCCGCAGGAATATCTGGGGAACGTGATTACGCTTTGTATTGAAAAGCGTGGCATCCAAACCAACATGGTTTACCACGGTAACCAGGTGGCGTTGACTTATGAAATCCCGATGGCCGAAGTGGTGCTTGATTTCTTTGACCGTCTGAAATCGACTTCCCGTGGTTATGCCTCGCTTGATTATAACTTTAAGCGTTTCCAAACGTCCGACATGGTGCGTGTGGATGTGTTGATCAACAACGAACGTGTCGATGCCCTGGCACTCATCACTCACCGTGATAATTCACAGTATCGTGGCCGTGAGCTGGTGGAGAAAATGAAGGAATTGATCCCACGCCAGCAATTTGACATTGCGATCCAGGCTGCGATCGGCACCCATATCATTGCACGCTCCACCGTGAAGCAACTACGTAAAAACGTTCTGGCGAAGTGCTATGGCGGCGACGTCAGCCGTAAGAAAAAGCTGTTACAAAAGCAGAAAGATGGTAAGAAACGCATGAAGCAGGTCGGTAATGTTGAGTTACCGCAAGAAGCGTTTTTGGCTATTCTGCATGTTGGTAAAGATAAGTAAGAGCGAGAGCTCAGCTAACTAGGGAGTTTGCATGGCGAATATGTTTGCCCTGATCCTGGCAATTGCAACGCTGGTGACCGGGATCATTTGGTGCTTTGAGCGCTTTAGGTGGGCGCCAGCACGTCGGGCGAAGATCGCGGCAGTTAATGCACAAACTGCAGGTACCATCGATCAAGAAACGCTGGCGAAAGTCGGTAAGCAGCCAGGTTGGGTTGAGACCGGTTCTTCTGTTTTCCCGGTGTTACTGTTGGTATTTGTGGTGCGTTCGTTTATTTACGAGCCGTTCCAGATCCCTTCAGGTTCAATGATGCCAACACTGTTGATTGGTGATTTCATTCTGGTGGAAAAGTTTGCTTATGGCATTAAAGACCCGATTACCCAAACCACTTTGATTAAAACCGGCCAGCCTAAACGTGGTGATATAGCCGTATTTAAATACCCACTGGATACGCGCCTGGATTATATCAAACGTGTTATTGGCTTGCCGGGTGATCGTGTCACCTATGATCCGCTGAATAAGCAGGTGACAATATGGCCTACCTGTAGCAATGGGCAGCCATGCGATGAGGCATTGGCGGTGACCTATAGTGACATGCGGCCAAGTGACTTTGTGCAGATGTTTAGCCGTGGTGGTACAGGGGAAAGCAGTAGTGGTTTCTTCCAGATCCCGCTGAATGAAAATGCCCCACTGGGTGGTATTCGTTTAGGGGAACGTGACGAAACGCTGGGCACGGTAACTCACCGCATTTTGAACGTGCCAGGGGCACAGGATCAATTAGGTGCCTATAAGAGGCAACCCGGTCAACAATTAGCAGAGTGGGTCGTTCCTGCTGGTCATTACTTTATGATGGGTGATAACCGTGATAACAGTGCTGATAGCCGTTATTGGGGTTTTGTCCCAGAGAGGAACCTGGTGGGTAAAGCTACCGGTATCTGGATGAGTTTTGAAAAACAGGAAGGTGAGTGGCCGACAGGCGTCAGATTGAGCCGGATCGGTGGTATTCATTAATACCTTCTTCATCCTTGAAACTGCAGCCGCATTGGCTGCAGTTTACTGCTGTTAATTCAAATTATCGGCTAATGGCGACAGAATAAGGCCAAAAGCCGCTAAAAAACGCATTTAAACTACAGCAGAGATATATAATCGCAGCATTATATTCACTCTCGTTGTAGAATAACTCCCGATTGATAAACAGTTGGCTTCCCTTCGGGGGCCACGGCAAACGAAACAGCTTTGGATTGGTTTTTGGCAAAACAGGACTGTTCCGTATGCGGTAGGTTTTTTGACGTATTCTGGATCTATTGGTAACCCATGAACCCCATCGTAATAAATAGATTGCAGCGAAAGCTGGGCTATACTTTTCAACAACAGGAGCTCTTACTACAAGCGTTAACTCACCGTAGCGCCAGTAGTAAACACAATGAACGGCTTGAGTTCCTCGGTGACTCCATTCTCAGTTTTGTCATCGCCAATGAGCTTTATCACCGTTTCCCTCGTGTCGATGAGGGTGACATGAGCCGTATGCGTGCCACATTGGTACGGGGCAATACCCTTGCAGAGATGGCCCGCGAATTTGATCTGGGCGAATGTTTGCGCCTGGGGCCGGGTGAACTGAAAAGTGGAGGTTTCCGCCGCGAATCGATTCTTGCAGATACGGTGGAAGCGTTAATCGGTGGTGTGTTCCTGGATAGTAATATTCAAACTGTCGAACGACTGATTTTGGAGTGGTATCGTAGCCGCTTGGACGAGATCAGCCCCGGTGATAAGCAAAAAGATCCTAAAACCCGTTTACAGGAGTTTTTACAGGGTCGTCATTTGCCGTTACCTTCTTATTTGGTGGTGCAGGTTCGCGGTGAAGCGCACGATCAGGAATTTACCATCCACTGTCAGGTGAGTGGTTTGAGCGAGCCGATGGTGGGCAATGGCTCAAGTCGCCGTAAAGCCGAACAGGCCGCAGCGGAACAAGCGCTGAAAAAGCTGGAGCTTGAATGAGCGAAGAAAAACAATACTGTGGTTTTATTGCCATTGTCGGGCGTCCTAACGTAGGTAAGTCCACACTGCTTAATCAACTGTTGGGGCAAAAAGTTTCTATTACCTCACGGAAACCACAGACAACACGTCACCGCATTATGGGCATCCATACTGAAGGGCCATATCAGGCTATCTATGTGGATACACCTGGGTTGCATATTGAAGAAAAACGCGCCATTAACCGTTTGATGAACCGCGCGGCCAGTAGTTCGATTGGTGATGTGGAGTTGGTGATCTTTGTGGTAGAAGGCACGCACTGGACGCCAGATGACGAGATGGTGCTCAATAAACTGCGCAGCCTCAAGTGCCCGGTGCTATTGGCGATTAACAAAGTGGATAACGTTAATGACAAATCCATATTGTTGCCACATATTTCATTTATCAGCCAACAGATGAATTTCCTCGATGTGGTGCCGATTTCTGCGGAAAAAGGAACCAATCTGGATGCTATCGCCGCTATTGTGCGTAAAATATTGCCAGAAGCGGAACACCATTTCCCGGAAGACTATATTACTGATCGTTCACAACGTTTTATGGCTTCTGAAATTATCCGTGAAAAGCTGATGCGTTTTCTGGGTGAAGAGCTGCCCTATTCAGTCACGGTAGAAATTGAACAGTTTGTTGCCAATGAGCGTGGTGGCTTCAATATTCATGGCCTGATCCTGGTTGAACGTGAAGGCCAGAAGAAGATGGTCATCGGCAATAAAGGTGCCAAGATCAAAACTATTGGCATTGAAGCTCGCCAAGATATGGAACAGATGTTTGAAGCCAAAGTGCATCTGGAACTGTGGGTTAAAGTAAAATCCGGCTGGGCGGACGACGAACGTGCGCTGCGTAGCCTGGGTTATGTCGACGATCTGAAGTAATCCTCAATGGAAGGCTGGGAGCGCGCTTTCGTCTTGCATGGGCGGCCGTACAGTGAAACCAGCCTGATGCTGGACTTGTTTACGCAAGACCATGGGCGGGTGCGCTTACTGGCAAAAGGTGCGCGCAGTCGCCGTTCTCATTTAAAGGGTTGCTTGCAGCCCTTTACTCCCTTACTGGTACGCTGGAGTGGGCGTGGCGAAGTCAAGACGCTACGCAACGCCGAATCTATCTCCCTTGCCTTACCCCTTAGCGGCATGATGCTTTACAGCGGCTTGTATGTGAATGAGCTATTGTCTCGTGTGCTGGAGCATGAAGGTAACTATTCAGTTCTATTCCTTGACTATTTACAGTGTCTGCAAGCCCTGGCAGCAGAAGAGAGCTCGCCAGAACAGGCTTTGCGCCAGTTTGAATTGGCATTGCTGGCTCATCTTGGCTACGGATTGGATTTTCTGCACTGTGCTGGTAGTGGCGAACCCATTGATGACCGTATGACCTATCGTTATCGTGAAGAGAAAGGGTTTATTGCCAGCCTGGTAGTGGACCATTACAGTTTTACCGGCCGTGAACTGCGGTCACTGGCCGAGCGTCAATTTCCTGATCCGCAAACCTTACGCGCAGCCAAACGCTTTACCCGCATCGCCCTAAAACCCTATCTCGGCAGTAAACCGCTAAAAAGTCGTGAGCTATTCCGTCAGTGGGGGCACAAAAAAACCACGATGCCAATTGATGATGTTTAGCTGCTGATTCAGTAACGATATCTTTACTTATAGTGTGAATGGCGACGGACATATTTATCGCTTTCTGCTTTTTCCGCTTGGCACCCACGTGTAAACTGCTGCTACTGAACATCATTATTTAGAGGGTTGTCATGGCTGATTTGCTGCTGGGTGTTAATATCGATCATATCGCCACCTTACGTAATGCACGTGGAACCAACTATCCAGATCCGGTTCAAGCGGCATTTATTGCCGAGCAGGCGGGTGCCGATGGTATTACCGTTCATCTACGGGAAGATCGCCGTCATATCACCGATCGTGACGTGCGTATTTTGCGTCAGACCATTCAAACGCGCATGAATCTGGAAATGGCGGTCACCGATGAAATGCTTGATATTGCGATTGAATTGAAACCCCATTTCTGCTGCCTGGTGCCGGAAAAACGCCAAGAGGTGACTACCGAAGGTGGGTTAGATGTCGCCGGGCAACAAGACAAATTGACCATTGCGATAGAACGTTTATCCCGGGCCGGGATACTGGTTTCCCTGTTTATTGATGCCGATCATCGCCAGATTGATGCCGCGGTAGCTGTAGGCGCACCTTATATTGAAATTCATACCGGTCACTATGCGGAAGCAGAAGGGGAGTTAGCGGTTCAGGCTGAGTTACAGCGTATCGCTAAAGCGGCGACCTACGCGGCCAGCAAAGGGCTGAAAGTGAATGCCGGTCATGGCTTGACCTATCATAACGTACAGCCAATCGCTGCCCTACCCGAGATGCATGAACTGAATATCGGGCACTCGATCATTGGTCAGGCAGTGATGAGCGGGTTACCGGCTGCGGTGGCAGAGATGAAACTGCTGATGCGTGAAGCTCGTCGCTGATGGCGATACTTGGCTTGGGAATCGACATCGTTGAGATAGTCCGTATCGAAGCGGTGGTCGAACGTAGCGGTGACCGTTTGGCTCGCCGCATATTAAGCCCTGCGGAGTGGCAACTATACCAACAGCATCAGCAACCGGTACGTTTTCTGGCTAAGCGTTTTGCGGTGAAAGAGGCGGCGGCCAAGGCGTTTGGCACCGGTATTCGTCATGGTCTGGCGTTTGAGCAGTTTGAAGTATTTAACGACCCGCTCGGTAAACCGAGTATTCGCCTACATGGCCGCGCCACTGAATTGGCGCAGCAAATGGGCGTGAAGTCGATTCATGTTTCACTGGCGGACGAGCATCACTACGCTTGTGCGACGGTCATTGTTGAAGGGTAATGTTGAAGGGTAATAATGGCGCTAAGGCGCTTTGTTACCTTTTACAGTTGGTCCGAGTGATGTAGTACCACAAACTTTTCCCACAGTTGTTCCTGGTTTTCAACGTGCAGCGGGTCGATAATGATAGTGTTATCGATTGGGCAGACTTGCTGACAGGTCGGGGTGTCGTAATGCCCGACACACTCGGTACAGCGGTCAGGGTCGATCTGGTAAATATTATCCCCCATTGAAATTGCCTGATTCGGGCACTCTGGTTCGCACATATCGCAATTGATACATTTGTGCGTAATTAGCAAGGCCATGGCAATTCTCTCATTATGTAGCGGATAATTCGTGGAGCGCGATTATACGCTGGCTCGTGGCGGTCTCTCAACCAATAAGCGGTTTGGTTTGGTGGATTTAGATAACCCAAGTGATGTGAGCGCTGGTGAGTAGGCTTGGCTCGATAGCAGATAAATATTTCCGCAGCATTTAAACTACATCATTTAAACTACAGCATTTAAACTACAGTCTAAAGTCGGAATCAATCTTGGGTATATATTCACTGTAGTGATTAAAATTAGCGCCCTTGAGGAGTCGCATTTGAGCAGCAAACCTAGCCAGCCAGCTAATACAGTTCGGCGTATCGTTTTTTTTGATCTGGATGGCACTTTACATCGAGAGGATATGTTTGGCAGTTTTTTGCGTTTTTTGCTGAAACGTATGCCATTGAATCTATTGCTGGTGATACCGTTATTACCCATTGTTGCCTTGGGGTTGCTGATGGGGGGGCGGGCACGACGATGGCCAATGAGTTTATTGCTCTGGTCGATGACTTTTGGTCGTTCAGAAGCCAGCCTGAAAGAAGTTGAGTCGCAGTTTGTCACTGATTTTCGTCATACAGTGACTGCCTTTCCGGCGGTGCAAATGCGCTTGCGTCACTATCTTGAGGCACCTGATACCCAGGTTTGGTTGATTACGGGCTCACCAGAACAGTTGGTTACACAGGTTTATCACGACGCTGAATTCTTACCGCAGGTTTGTCTGGTGGGTAGCCAGATGGCGCGTCGTTACGGTGGCTGGGTATTACCGGTACGCTGTTTGGGCAGGCAGAAGGTGGTGCAGTTGGAACAACGTTTAGGGGCACCACTTCAACTGTTTAGTGGCTATAGCGACAGTAAACAAGATGATCCACTGCTCTCTTTTTGCCAACATCGTTGGCGAATCAATAAGCAAGGTGAACTGTTGCCGTTGAAATAATAGCCATATCCTCGGGTGGTAGAAGCAGATTTGGCAGCTTGAATGATGGCGGGTATATAATGCTGACTGTCATAGTGCATGAGGGTTAAAATTAATGAACGGGTATAGCGATGAGTATTGGATGCGTCAGGCGTTAAGCTTGGCCTTGCGTGCTCAAGCTGAGGGGGAAGTGCCTGTGGGGGCGCTGCTGGTGCTCGACAATCAGGTGATTGGGGAAGGTTGGAATCAGCCTATTGGTCGCCACGACCCTACCGCGCATGCTGAGATTATGGCATTAAGGCAAGGGGGCGTGACGTTACAAAACTACCGATTATTGAATACCACACTCTATATCACCTTAGAGCCCTGTGTAATGTGTGCAGGGGCGATGGTGCATAGCCGTATCCGCCGCCTGGTGTATGGCGCAAATGACGAAAAAACCGGGGCAGCAGGTTCACTGGTGGATATTCTACGCCACCCAGGGATGAACCATCAGGTGGAAATCGTGCCAGGGGTGTTGGCACCAGAGTGTACCACCATGCTCAGTAACTTCTTTCGTTTGCGTCGTGAGCAGAAAAAAGCCCTGAAACTGGCACAGCAAGCGGCTAAAGGCGGGGATAGTTAGTGCTTGATCGCTAGCCGGGTCTCTACCGCGGGATATCCGCGGGTCAATTCGCTCCGCTGTGCTATCTTTTTTTCTTTTTCCTGCAGATAACCTACCAGGCTGACTTGATAGCGGCGAATATTCTCCACATAGCTATAGGCTTCATAGCCTCGGGCGTAACCGTAGGTGAGTGACGGGTAGTAGCGCTTTTGGCTCAACATGGGCAGGCGCTGTTTCACATCAACCCAGCTATCGGGGTTACCTCGCTGGCTTTTTGTCAGTTTGCGCGCATCCAGCATATGGCCCCAGCCCATATTGTAGGCGGCCAACGCGAACCAGATACGCTCATCTTCCGGTACCGTCTCTGGTACTTTTGCCATCAGGTTTTGTAGATAAAGCGCCCCACCTTGAATGCTCTCTTCCGGGTCGAGCCTGTCGTTGACGCCTAATCCTTCGGCGGTTGCTCTGGTTAGCATCATCAGCCCACGTACACCGGTGCGAGAGGTCGCCAGTGGGTCCCAATGAGATTCTTGATAGGCGACAGCAGCCAACAACTTCCAATCAATGTCATTGGCATGTTTTTCAAACAATGACTGGAAGGTCGGTAATACTGAATCGATAGCCGAGAGGAAAGTTCGGGTATCGACGTAGTCGAAGCTACCCACATGACCGAGATATTTTTCTGCCAGGCGAGCTAAGGTGCCGTCTTCTATTCGTTGGCTAGAGAAATCCAGCAGCGCGGCATACAAGCTTTGGTCACCGCTGCGCTTCAAGTACCAGGTTACCGGTTTTTCTTCTGTCACATCAAAGGCTACCGCCAGTTGCGGGTGGATACGCTGCAGCAGCGCAACGGTCACCGAGTCACTGATGGTGTAGTCCAACTTCCCCTCAGCCACCTGTTCCAGCAGTTCTTTAGCCGAGAGGTTGCCAGAGGTTTCCCAACTGAGATTAGGATATTGCTTCTGCCTGAGTTGCTTTAGTGTGCTGTCATGGGCTGAACCAGAAGCAACCACCAGCTTGCCGGTCATATCCGCAAACATTTTGGGCCGTGGTGCGCCCAACCGGTAAACCACTTGTTGTGAAACGGAATAATAAGCGGGACCAGCGCTGGTGCGGCTGAGGCGGTCAGGATGATAGATCAGACCAGCGGCCAACAGGTCAGCACGACCGCTATGCAGGTCCTCAAACAATTCGTTGATATTTTTATGCGGGATCATCACCAGTTTTACCCCGAGATAGTTGGCAAAACTTTTTGCCAACTCATAATCAAGGCCTTTCGGCCCTTCAGGCGTGGTGACATAGCTCAATGGTGAACTTAAGGTACTGACCCGCAGTTCACCGCGTGACTTGATGGCGTCAAGTTGGCTACCGAACTCCCCAGGCCAGCGAATATTTGGCCATAGAGCCAACGCCAGCAATAGGGCGACAATACTGATTGAAATGTAGTTTATTTTTAGTATTTTCAAACAATTATCTCATTTAAGCGTCTGCTTGCCATTGATTGTGTGACGCTGCAATTATCATGGTTAAATGACCAGTACCGGATCATTTTGCGTAAGAAAAGGCCAGTGTGCAACTTTATTGACGGATTATGACAATTCAATGGTGAGTATATCTTTTGTCAATAATAGCTACGCAAACGGTTTCGTTGTCGGCGTGGATTCTCTATAATGACGCGCGTTTTCCCCTGTTGCGCCCAATGAAGTGCTGGATCCAGTTGCTTCGAAGACGAGAGAACTTTGATTATGGAAATACTGCGTGGTTCGCCCGCTTTGTCGGCTTTTCGTGTTACCAAATTGCTGTCACGCTGCCAGGAAGCTCAACTTCCGATCAGTGATATCTATGCCGAATATGTCCACTTTGCTGATGTGAGTGCGCCATTAAGTGCTGAGGACCACGCCAAACTGCAGCGGTTGCTCAAGTATGGTCCTTCACTTGCAGAACACACCCCTGAGGGGCAACTGCTACTGGTGACGCCGCGTCCGGGTACGATTTCTCCATGGTCATCTAAAGCCACTGACATTGCCCATAACTGTGGTTTGACAAAGGTGGTTCGTCTGGAGCGTGGCTTGGCATTTTATGTTATAGCCCCAGCACTGAATGAGACTCAGAAGCAAATACTCACCAGCTTGCTGCATGACCGCATGATGGAAACGGTATTCACTGAACTCCAGCAGGCAGAAAAACTGTTCTCTCACCACCAACCGGCTCCCTATCAGGTGATTGACCTATTGGGGCAAGGCCGTAGTGCGTTGGACCAGGCCAATATCAAACTGGGTTTGGCATTGGCACCGGATGAAATTGATTATTTGCTGAATGCCTTTACCCAGTTGGGGCGTAATCCTAGCGATATTGAGTTGTACATGTTTGCCCAGGCCAACTCTGAACATTGTCGTCATAAAATTTTTAATGCCGACTGGGTGATTGATGGCAAACCGCAGCCGAAGTCCTTGTTCAAAATGATCAAAAATACCTTCGAGCAGACGCCGGATTATGTTTTGTCCGCTTATAAAGACAATGCGGCGGTAATGGAAGGGTCACAGGTAGGGCGTTTCTTTGCGGCAGCGGGTAGTGACCAGTATGACTATCATCAGGAAGCCGCGCATATCTTGATGAAAGTTGAGACCCATAACCACCCAACCGCCATTTCCCCTTGGCCGGGAGCAGCTACCGGTTCTGGCGGAGAGATCCGTGACGAAGGTGCCACAGGGCGCGGAGCAAAACCGAAAGCAGGTTTAGTGGGTTTTTCTGTATCCAACTTGCGTATCCCTGGGTTTGAACAACCCTGGGAGCAGGATTTTGGTAAGCCAGAGCGGATCGTCACGGCACTGGATATTATGACCGAAGGCCCATTGGGCGGGGCGGCATTTAATAATGAATTTGGCCGCCCGGCATTGGTGGGTTACTTCCGTACTTATGAAGAGCGTGTTAACAGCCATAATGGTGTTGAACTCCGTGGTTACCACAAGCCGATTATGCTGGCTGGCGGTTTGGGTAATATCCGTGCTGATCATGTGCAAAAAGGCGAGATCAGCGTAGGTGCCAAGCTGGTGGTACTGGGTGGCCCGGCAATGAATATCGGTTTGGGTGGTGGTGCCGCTTCCTCGATGGCGTCGGGGCAATCGGATGCCGACCTGGATTTTGCCTCAGTACAGCGTGATAACCCGGAAATGGAACGCCGTTGCCAGGAAGTGATTGACCGCTGCTGGCAGTTGGGGGCCAGTAACCCTATCCTGTTTATTCATGATGTCGGGGCGGGTGGTCTGTCAAATGCGATGCCGGAACTGGTCAGCGATGGTGGCCGGGGTGGGCGTTTTGAGCTGCGCGATATTCTCAATGACGAACCGGGTATGAGCCCACTGGAAGTGTGGTGTAACGAATCCCAAGAGCGTTATGTATTGGCCATCGCGCCAGCGCAGATGGCACAGTTTGACCAAATTTGCCGCCGTGAGCGCGCACCTTATGCCGTCATTGGCGAAGCCACCGAAGAACGCCATTTAACACTCCATGACAGCCACTTCAACAATCAGCCGATCGATATGCCGCTGGACGTGTTGCTGGGTAAAACACCTAAAATGACCCGTGATGTGACACGTTTGCAGGCAACGGGTGAAACATTGCAGCGTGCTGGGATCACCCTGGCTGATGCGGTAAAGCGCGTACTGCATTTGCCTGCGGTGGCAGAGAAAACCTTTTTAATCACCATTGGTGACCGTAGCGTGACCGGGATGGTTGCCCGGGACCAAATGGTGGGGCCATGGCAAATCCCAGTGGCTGATTGTGCGGTCACTAGCGCCAGTCTGGACAGTTATTACGGTGAGGCGATGTCCATTGGTGAGCGTGCACCTGTGGCGCTATTGGATTTTGCCGCTTCCGGCCGTTTGGCAGTCGGGGAGGCACTGACCAATCTGGCGGCGACTGAGATTGGCTCACTCAAGCGAGTGAAACTTTCTGCTAACTGGATGGCTGCGGCGGGTCACCCAGGAGAAGATGCCGGTCTTTATGATGCGGTAAAAGCAGTGGGTGAAGAGCTGTGCCCGGCGTTGGGGATCACTATCCCGGTGGGGAAAGACTCCATGTCGATGAAAACCCGCTGGCAGCAGGATAATGAACAGCGTGAAATGACATCACCGCTGTCGTTGGTGATCACCGCATTTGCCCGCGTTGAAGATGTGCGCCATACCGTGACACCTCAACTGCGTACCGATAAAGGCGATAGCGCTTTATTGCTGGTTGACCTGGGCAACGGCCACAATGCGCTGGGGGCAACCGCTCTGGCTCAGGTTTATCGCCAGTTGGGTGATAAACCTGCGGATGTTCGTGATGCCAAGCAATTGGCCGGTTTCTTCAACGCGATGCAGCAGTTGGTGGCGGAGCGTGCGCTGCTGGCTTATCACGACCGTTCTGATGGCGGCCTGTTGGTCACGTTGGCAGAAATGGCGTTTGCAGGCCATTGCGGTATGAATGTGGATATACAGCCATTAGGTGAGGATACGCTGGCTGCACTGTTCAATGAAGAACTGGGGGCGGTGCTCCAGGTACCAGCAACACAGTTGGCTGCAGTGCAACAGGTGTTTGCACAGCATGGCCTGGCCGATAATGTGCATTACCTCGGTCAGGTATTGAGTGGCGACGATTTTGTCATTACCTGTGCAGGCAAACCGGTATATAGCGAAAAACGCAGTACCCTGCGTACCTGGTGGGCTGAAACCACATGGCAGATGCAACGTTTGCGAGATAATCCGCACTGCGCTGACCAGGAACATCAGGCTAAGCAAGATGATGGCGATCCGGGCCTCAACGTCAAACTGACATTCACACCTGATGAAGATATCGCTGCACCTTATATCGCCAAGGGCCTGCGCCCGAAAGTGGCGGTATTGCGTGAGCAGGGGGTTAACTCCCATGTCGAGATGGCGGCAGCCTTCCACCGTGCCGGTTTCGATGCCGTTGATGTGCATATGAGTGATTTGCTGTCAGGCCGTCGTGATTTACAAACGTTCCAGGCATTGGTGGCTTGTGGCGGCTTCTCCTATGGCGATGTGTTGGGAGCAGGAGAGGGCTGGGCTAAATCAATTCTGTTTAATGACCGTGTGCGCGATGAGTTTGCCGAGTTTTTCCATCGTCCTCAGACTTTGGCTCTGGGGGTTTGCAACGGTTGTCAGATGATGTCCAACCTGCGGGAGTTAATCCCGGGTGCGGAACATTGGCCGCGTTTTGTACGCAATTTGTCAGACCGTTTTGAAGCTCGTTTCAGCTTGGTGGAAGTGGCAGACAGCCCATCACTGTTTATGCAGGGGATGGTGGGTTCGCGCATGCCAATTGCTGTTTCTCATGGCGAGGGGCATGTTGAGGTGCGAGATGCGGAGCATTTGGCGGCACTGGAGCAGCATGGTTTGGTGGCATTACGTTTTGTCGATAACTATGGCCAGGTCACCGAAGCTTATCCGGCTAATCCGAACGGTTCACCGAATGGCATCACTGCCGTGACGAGCAGCAGTGGCCGGGCCACGGTGATGATGCCGCATCCTGAGCGGGTGTTCCGTACGGTCAGTCACTCCTGGCACCCAGATGAGTGGGGTGAAGATAGCCCCTGGATGCGGATGTTCCGCAATGCCCGTAAACAGTTGGGTTAGGTTGCCGATGGCCTACTGGTGCGAATAACGGGTTGATTTTGTTGGTCTAAGGGCACATTTGATGGTGCCCTTTTATTTTTAGCAGGCAGCTGTCGGTTTTTAGAGACAACCGCTATATTGACTGTCTCTAAAAAGCGACATGTAACACATTGATTTTAATGATGGTTATTTTACTGGTATTAAGCTGTCGGGATTTAGCGACGGTAAGAAGAAAACTTACTCATCTTTTGTGGGTGGGGCACTCTCTTACAAAGCCAGGTTAAATAATTTATTCATTATAATCAGTCAATTAAAAATGATTATTCAAACTTGGCACAAGTCGTGCATTATAATGCCCAGTTGCTCATTCAATTTTTTATGACCGGCCCCGTATTAGCGGAACAGCGCCTCATAAGCCGCCGAATGATGCCAAAGTAATGGTGCCTATCGTCCAACCAAACCGATAATTGCTGCGCAAGTGGCTTTATCAAGCATCGGGCGACACGTTGAGTGAGGCACCGCCTTGTATCCAACTGTGATGAAGTGTTCATCAATCCCGGATACTTATGGATGTTTTCGTCCTGATTCGATGCCAGTTCTGTATTATATTATACGTACTACATCACCTGGGGACGCGAAGTCAGCATCCACGCTTTCTTGCTCTGGGGCAGCATTGCCCCAGCGTTCAAGACCAATACCTCTCTTCGTTAATTCCTTGGTTAGTGCCAATTCAGTTAGTGCCAATTCATTTGCTACTTGGTGGCGACAATATGACAATCTTTGTGGAAGCACCGCAGGGCTGAAACCCAATAGACACGGGTTGTGTTATCCTACAGTTAGAATGAACCTGGTATAGATAACGAAATGATTTCCTTGAAAAGATGGCGTCTATTCCCACGCTCGCTGCGTCAATTGGTGGTGATGGCATTTCTATTGGTGCTGCTGCCGCTGCTGATCCTGGCTTATCAGGCTTATCAGAGCCTGAATAACCTGAGTGCCCAGGCGGCGGATATTAACCGTACCACGCTGACTGATGCTCGGCGCAGTGAAGCGATGACCAGCATGGCGTTAGAAATGGAGCGCAGTTATCGGCAGTATTGTGTGCTGGTGGAACCCACTCTGGAACGCTTATACCAAAACCAGCGTAAACAGTATTCACAGCTACTGGATGCCCACGCACCTATTTTGCCGGATGAACGTTACTACCAGACCTTACGTGACTTGCTGACACAACTCGCTACCATCAAATGCCAGGGCAGTGGCCCCGATAAGGATGCCTCGCTGCTGCTGGAGTCATTTTCACGTTCTAATGCAGAAATGGTCCAAGCGACCCGCAGTGTTATCTTTTCCCGCGGTCAACAGTTACAACAAGCGATAGCTGAGCGCGGTCAATATTTTGGTTGGCAGGCACTGTTACTGTTCCTGGTGAGTGTACTGTTGGTGGTGCTGTTTACCCGCATGATCATCGGGCCGGTCAAGGCGGTAGAGCGGATGATTAACCGTCTTGGGGAAGGGCGGCCTATTGGCATGATGGCCTCTTTTAAAGGGCCTCGTGAGTTGCGCTCGCTGGCACAACGCATTATCTGGCTAAGTGAACGTTTGGCGTGGTTGGAGTCACAGCGCCATGAGTTTTTACGCCATATCTCCCATGAGTTGAAAACCCCCTTGGCCAGCATGCGTGAAGGGACTGAGTTGCTGGCCGATGAAGTAGTGGGGGCACTGACCACCGACCAAAAAGAGGTGGTGGCGATCCTCGATCAGAGCAGCCGACATCTGCAACAACTGATCGAACAACTGCTGGATTACAACCGTAAGCTGGCTGATGGGCCGTCAGAACATGAGAATGTCGAGTTGGAGGAACTGGTGGATATGGTGGTCGCTGCCCATAGTTTACCTGCTCGAGCCAAGATGATCCGTACTGAAGTGAGACTTGAGGCGAAATATTGTTGGGCTGAACCTACACTATTAATGCGCGTTCTGGATAATCTTTATTCCAATGCGGTGCACTACGGCAAGGAATCCGGTAACATTTGGATCCGTAGCCGTCAGGTGGACCAACGAGTACAAATTGATGTCGCTAATACGGGTACACCCATTCCGGAAGCTGAGCAAGCCATGATTTTTGAGCCTTTTTTCCAAGGGAGTCACCAGCGAAAAGGGGCGGTCAAAGGAAGTGGGCTGGGGCTGAGTATTGCGCAGGACTGTATTCGCCGTATGCGTGGTGAACTGAAACTGGTTAACCTATCTGACGCCGATGTTTGTTTCCGAATTGAATTGCCACTAATCGCAGAGAGTGAATAAATAATGTACACAGGGTCTAACTGCGCTCATCTTACGCATACTGAAGGTTTATCGCGTGTATCCCGCTGCTTATCCCTTGGTAAAAACTCCTTTTCTTTTTTGGGCTCGCTCTTTTTGACCCCTGTTATTTTGATAGCCCCTGTTCTTTTGATAGGTTGTACCCCGCATTCTGCCAGTAATACGGAGGTGCAACAGCAATATGAGACCATTACGCATCCCAAAGTGGTAGATTTCCGTACTGCATCCTGTGATAGCTTGTTGCAACTTGATGAAAAAGAGTTTTTGGCGAATTCACTTTACTGGTTACGGGCGTTGGATTGTGCCGATCGTCTCGGTTCTCCCCAGGCGCGCTCGTTGGCCAAAACCTTGCCAGCCAGCAACTGGTCTAATGCTGTCAAGCAAGGTATGTTGTTGGCCAGCGCAGAGCCAACAGCCGCTGAACGCCGCCAAATCATTGCTCGTCTGGATAGCTATCATCTCGAGTTTCCTGATTCAGTGCGTCCATTATTGCAGCTATGGCGGAAACAACAGGTTTTACAAGTTTCGTTGGTCGATGAACGAACACGCTACCAGCAATTGCAACAGAGTACCGATAGCCAGATTGAGTCATTACATCAGAACCAGCTTCGTTTACAGAACCAGTTGCAGGTTACTGCGCGTAAGTTAGAGAACTTGACTGATATCGAGCGTCAACTCTCATCACGTAAGCAATTACAGGGCGAAATTCCCGACAGCACGAGCACACAATCTAAAGTCGAAGTAGATAAGCACGCAACACCGGCTAAAGCCGTGGAACCTGAACATTCAACTGAAACTAAGAATGCCGCGCAACCTGAGCATACCGCACCGGCTAAAGTGGCCGAACCCTCAGACAAGCCAGCTGCCGCCACTGCACCCGCTAAAGTGACCGCGCCCTCAACCAAGCCAGCGGCATCGAATGCACCAGCAAAAGCAACTGAGCCTGAGCCGGCACCAGCAATGGGTACGGCTATCCCAGCCCAACCGGTAGAGACGGAAGATATTGATGGTCCAGCCCCGGTGCATAAGAGGGAAGCTACCCAATGACTGTTCGCAAACCGGCTAATCTGTTGTTGGTGGATGATGATCCCAGCCTGCTTAAACTATTAGGGATGCGCCTGACTAGCGAGGGGTTTCAGGTCACGACGGCAGAAAGTGGCCAGGAAGCGTTACGCTTGCTGTCACGTCAAAGTATTGACTTGGTTATCAGTGATTTGCGTATGGATGAGATGGACGGCATGGCGCTGTTTACTGAAATCCAAAAATATCAGCCAGGGATGCCAGTGATTATTCTGACCGCACATGGTTCGATTCCTGACGCAGTGGCCGCCACTCAACAAGGTGTTTTCAGTTTTCTAACCAAGCCGGTTGATCGTGAGGCACTGTACAAAGCCATTGATGAAGCGTTGTCCTTGGCTGCCCCCGCAGGGGATGACAGTTGGCGAGAGGAGATTGTCACCCGCAGTCCACTGATGCTGAGGTTGATTGAACAGGCGAAGATGGTTGCTCAGTCAGATGTCAGTGTCTTGATCAACGGCCAGAGTGGTACTGGTAAAGAAGTATTGGCGCAAGCGATCCACCGCGCCAGTCCACGGGGTAAAAAAGAGTTTATTGCGATCAACTGTGGTGCATTACCAGAACAATTGCTGGAGTCGGAATTGTTTGGGCATGCCAAAGGGGCATTTACCGGCGCGGTAAGCAACCGTGAGGGGCTGTTTCAGGCTGCTGCGGGTGGCACACTGTTCCTGGATGAAATTGGTGATATGCCCCTCTCTTTACAGGTCAAGCTGCTGCGTGTTTTGCAGGAGCGTAAAGTCCGGCCATTGGGCAGTAACCGCGATCTTGATATTGATGTTCGTATCATTTCTGCCACTCACCGGGATTTACCCAAGGCGATGGCGAAGAAAGAATTCCGTGAAGATCTTTACTACCGCCTGAATGTGGTTAACCTGAAAATACCTGCACTTAATGAACGGGCAGAAGATATTCCGCTGTTGGCAAACCATTTATTACGTGAGTCCGCGCAACGGCATAAGCCGTTTGTCCGTAGTTTTTCCTCTGATGCCATGAAACGCCTGATGACCGCCAACTGGCCTGGCAATGTTCGCCAATTGGTGAACGTTATCGAACAGTGTGTGGCTCTGACAACGGCTCCGGTGATCAGCGACGCGCTGGTGGAGCAGGCGTTGGAGGGTGAAAACACGGTGTTGCCAACCTTTGTCGAAGCGCGAAATCAGTTTGAATTACACTATTTGCGCAAGTTGTTGCAAATCACCAAGGGTAATGTAACTCAGGCTGCCCGTATGGCAGGCCGTAATCGTACTGAGTTCTATAAATTGTTGTCGCGCCACGAGCTGGATGCCAACGATTTCAAAGAATGATGTTTCCTTTTCTGAACCTGAAAATGCAGGTTCTCAACAAATGAGGCGGAATGCTTTACACTTCGCTTTCTTTGTTGCGGTAGGGCAGATGATAGAGATATGAGTAGATCACTTTCCATTGCGTTGGCCCAGCTGAATTTGCTGGTGGGCGATATTGAAGGCAACTGCGAACGCATGTTACAAACGGTGCACGAGCAGCAACAAGCGGGTGTCGATCTGGTGATGTTCACGGAACTGGCGTTGTCCGGTTATCCGCCAGAAGACTTGCTGTATCGCGATGATTTCTATCAGCGTTGTGATATCCAGTTGGAACGTTTACGGCAGGCCTCCGGCGATGTGGCTATTCTGCTGGGGCACCCGTGGCGTGAAGAGGGCAAACTGTATAATGCCCTGTCGCTGTTTTCTGCCGGCCGTTTACAGGCGCGCTATTTCAAGCAACAACTGCCGAATTATGGTGTTTTCGACGAAAAACGCTATTTCCAACCTGGCAATAAAAGTTGTGTGGTGAGCCTGAAAGGCTATCGCCTCGGGCTGTTGATTTGTGAAGATTTATGGTTTCCAGAGCCGGTTGACGCCGCGAAAGCGGCAGGCGCAGAAATCATACTGTCAATTAATGCCTCCCCCTATAGCCGAGAAAAACCTTATATCCGCAACACGCTGATAGAGGGGCACTGCCAGCGTAGTGGTTTGCCATTAGTCTACCTTAATCAGGTGGGTGGGCAGGATGAACTGATTTTTGACGGTTGTTCCAAGGTTTTTGATGCGGCCGGTAATATCTCTCACCGCTTGGCGGCCTTTAGTGAACAGGTTACTCGGCTGGAATTTAATGAGCTGAATGTGGTGCCAATGGTGTCGCCAGCGGCAGAAATGCCGCAGTTGGCGCAGATCTATGCTGCCTTGGTGCTGGCGGTACGTGACTACGTGACCAAAAATGGTTTTAAAGGTGCGGTGCTTGGGTTGTCTGGGGGGATCGACTCAGCGTTGACCTTGGCGATCGCCGTTGATGCGCTAGGAAAAGAGCGGGTGCAGGCGTTAATGATGCCGTTTCGCTACACGGCGGATATCAGTATTGCGGATGCCAAAGAAGAAGCTGAAATCCTCGGTGTGGAATTTGATATTGTCTCGATCGAACCGATGTTTGATGCTTTTATGGGGCAACTGACACCGATGTTTTCTGGCACACAGCAAGATACCACTGAAGAGAATCTGCAGGCGCGTTGTCGTGGTGTGGTGCTGATGGCCCTGTCTAATAAACGCCGCAGTATTGTATTGACCACCGGCAATAAAAGCGAAATGGCGGTGGGCTATGCCACGTTGTATGGTGATATGGCTGGTGGTTTTGATGTATTGAAGGACGTCCCCAAGACACTGGTATTCAAACTGTCTGAGTACCGCAATACGCTCTCTTACGTGATTCCGCAACGGGTGATTGATCGCCCACCTTCAGCCGAACTGGCACCGGACCAATGCGACCAAGACAGTCTGCCACCCTATGATATTCTGGACGCTATCTTGGAAGGTTACGTTGAGCATGACAAGTCAGTAGCTGATCTGGTGGCAGAGGGCTTTGAAGAGTCAGTGGTACGTAAGGTGATTCGCCTGGTGGATATTAACGAATATAAGCGCCGTCAGGCTGCGGTGGGCCCGCGTATCACGGCTCGCAACTTCGGCAAAGATCGTCGTTATCCGATCACTTCAGGCTTTGGCCGTAAAAATTGGTAATTTAAGAGCCTAGTGGATAGGCGCGAGGAAATAAGATGAAAAAAATCGACGCGATTATCAAGCCGTTTAAATTGGATGATGTGCGTGAAGCATTAGCCGAAGTGGGCATTACCGGGATGACGGTAACGGAAGTTAAAGGCTTTGGCCGCCAGAAAGGACATACCGAGTTATATCGTGGTGCGGAGTATATGGTCGACTTCTTGCCGAAAGTTAAAATTGAAATCGTCGTGCCTGATGACATTGTGGATACTTGTGTAGAAACCATCATGCAAACGGCGCAAACCGGTAAGATTGGCGATGGAAAAATCTTTGTTTTTGATGTTGCTCGTGTAGTGCGTATTCGCACTGGCGAACAGGATGAAGAAGCGATTTAGTGCGACATCCATTCAAACGCCGCGATAAGCGGCGTTTTGCTGTCTAGGCCTCAGGGGATTACTTTATCGAGCCAGACCCATTGATGATGGCGTAGAGATCAGAGTACTTGATGCGGGCCGAAACATTCGTAATGGATACGTTCGGCGTCTATGCCCAATCCCAGTAATTGTTCGTTAATACTTTGCATAAATGCTACCGGACCACAGAAATAGTAATGCATTTTGGGATGTTGCAAGGTGTGCGCTAAATAGCCAAGGTCCATCAGCCCCTGACGATGATAATGCGTGTCTTTGATATCTTCAGCTGTGGGTTCGCGATACCAAATATGCGTTTTCATATTGTGTCTTTCTTTGGCGATATGCTCTAATTCGTTGGCGAAGGCGTGCACGTTGCCATTTTCAGCAGCATGTAACCAATAGATTTCCGCTTGATGCTGATTGTCATGCAGGGTGTTCAGCATACTTAACATCGGCGTTTGCCCCACACCAGCAGAAATCAGGGCTACGGGAGTCGTCGTATCTACCTGCATAAAGAAATCACCACGAGGGGGAGCCAAATGAATAACATCCCCTTCTTGTATGGTCTGATGCAGAAAACGTGAAATGTAGCCTTGTTCCTCGCGCTTCACCGCAATACGGTAAAACTTGTTATTCGCCGTGGTGGTGAGTGAATACTGCCGAATTGCCTGATGGGGTAAGCGATCATCATCAATGTGGAGCGATAAATACTGCCCTGGTAGGTAGCCAGAGATGGTCTTTCCATCGACAGGCGCTAGCGTAAAGCTGGTAATCACCTCACTTTGTTGCTGTTTTTTCACAATATGGAACGGGCGTAAATCACGCCAACCCCCTTGTTGGAGTTCACTTTTCTGATAGATCTGATCTTCACGCTGGATAAAAACATCTGCCAATACACCATAGGCTTTTCCCCAGGCATCCAGCACTTGTTGGCCCGGGCTGAACAACTCATCGAGAGTGGCTAATAAGTGATGGCCGACGATTTGATACTGTTCGGGTTGAATATTAAAGCTGGCATGTTTCTGGGCAATACGTTCTACGGCAGGCAGCAGTGCGGCTAGATTTTCCAGATTATTGGCATAAGCACAGATAGCATTGAATAAGGCTTGGCGCTGATCACCGTTTTGCTGATGGCTCATATTAAAAATATTTTTTAATTCAGGATGATGGGTGAACATGCGGTCATAGAAATGGGCGGTGAGTTTAGGGCCTGTTTCCATCAATAACGGCAGGGTGGATTTGATTGTGGCGATAGTCTGGCTATCTAGCATGGTGAACTCCTGTGTTAACGGCTTTACTTATGATGTTATCGTTGCTTTCGTGAGCTGTTTCTGTTCCCCCTGATCACATAGCTCCTTGTGTTGCAAAGATATCTCCGTTTCCAAGTAATTCAGCCCAACAGTGCTTCGTGACGTGGGCATAGAAACAGCTCATAAGTTGCATTTTAAATACATGTTATTAAATTCGTGCGTCTTTGTAAATCAGCGGAGAGAGAAAATGAAAAGTCTGCATGATCATCATGAGCAAAAATCCAGTGCCAATCATTGAGTGGTAAATGGATCAAAGCCTTGTGCCACCTTAAGCCAATCGTTTGCGTAAAAACCTCTGTCAAGGCCTATCCTCAATAGGGTAAAACGGTTTACACTGTTGCCCAGAGCCCAAAGGGGGATTTTTATACCTTGCTTGGTCCAAGTTACCGCTAGGGGGCAAATCAGCCACTTCCCAGGCGATTCGCGAACGAGGTGGCTGCGTGAATTCACACCGCCAATAAGCTGGTAACTTGAAACCGATAGGGTATGTCAGCTGAATTAAAGCCAGGAGATGCCGGATGTTAAAGCGTGAAATGAACATTGCAGATTATGATGCCGAATTGTGGCGTGCAATGGAGCAAGAAGTGGTGCGTCAGGAAGAGCACATCGAACTGATTGCCTCAGAGAACTACACCAGCCCGCGTGTTATGCAGGCCCAAGGTTCTCAACTGACTAATAAATATGCGGAAGGCTATCCTGGCAAGCGTTATTACGGTGGTTGCGAGTATGTGGATATCGTTGAGCAACTGGCTATCGATCGTGCTAAAGAGCTGTTCGGTGCCGACTATGCCAACGTGCAGCCACACTCTGGTTCTCAAGCGAACTTTGCTGTCTATACTGCACTGCTGCAACCAGGTGACACCATCCTGGGGATGAACCTGGCACATGGTGGCCACTTGACTCATGGTTCACCGGTGAACCTGTCGGGTAAGTTATATAACGTGGTGCCTTACGGCATTGATGAAACAGGTCAGATTGACTATGACGATTTGGCTAAACAAGCGCAGCTCCATCAGCCAAAAATGATTATCGGTGGTTTTTCTGCCTATTCCGGAGTTGTTGATTGGGCAAAAATGCGTGAAATAGCCGACAGCATCGGTGCTTACCTGTTTGTGGATATGGCGCACGTTGCTGGTCTGATCGCAGCAGGTGTTTACCCGAATCCGCTGCCCCATGCTCATATCGTTACCACCACGACGCACAAAACCCTGGCAGGTCCGCGCGGCGGCTTGATCCTGGCTAAGGGCGGCGATGAAGAGTTGTATAAAAAACTGAACTCAGCTGTTTTCCCTGGTGGTCAGGGTGGCCCATTGATGCATGTGATCGCTGGTAAAGCGGTAGCATTAAAAGAAGCGATGGAGCCCGAGTTCAAAGTTTACCAACAACAAGTGGCAATCAACGCTAAAGCGATGGTCGATGTATTCCTCAAGCGTGGTTACAAGGTAGTTTCTGGTGGCACTCACAACCACCTGTTCCTGCTGGATCTGGTAGATAAGAATCTGACCGGTAAAGAGGCCGACGCCGCACTGGGCCGTGCCAATATCACCGTTAACAAGAACAGCGTGCCAAACGATCCGAAGAGCCCGTTTGTGACTTCAGGTGTGCGTATCGGTACGCCAGCAGTGACTCGCCGTGGCTTTAAAGAAGCTGACGTGCGTGAACTGGCTGGCTGGATCTGTGACGTATTGGATAACATTAACGACGAATCCACTATTGAACGCACCAAGAAAAAAGTGCTGGAGATTTGTGCTCGTCTGCCGGTGTATGCCTAGTTATAGTGATTGCGCTATAGACTGACGAAACCCGCTACGGCGGGTTTTTTTTAACACTATTGCAATAAACCGTGAGCTAGATTGCACCCTTGTGGTTTAAACATCAGTGAGCATTGCTGCAAGATGTGATCTCTGTCAAAGTATGCCCTTGGCTCTGGCTGGAGGGAATATGGTTCTGCAATCAACGCATTGGCTTGCTCTGAGTTATTTCACTTATTTTTTTTCTTTTGGTATTTACCTGCCATTCTGGAGTGTATGGCTGAAAGAGGAAGGGCTGGCACCAGAAACCATTGGTATCTTGCTCGGCGCCGGTTTGGTGGCCCGTTTTCTCGGTAGCTTGTTGATTGCCCCTCGTGTTAAAGATCCCTCGCGTTTAATTAGTGCATTACGCCTTTTGGCACTGCTTTCCCTGGTTTCTGCTGTCGGGTTTTGTTTTGGTAACGGCTGGGCTTGGTTGATGTTGGTGCTGGTAGGTTTCAACCTGCTTTCCTCTCCGTTAGTGCCGTTGACTGATGCGTTGGCAGCAACCTGGCAGCGGCAAATAGCGCTGGATTATGGCCGGGTACGTTTATGGGGGTCGCTGGCCTTTGTGGTGGGCTCTGCACTGACCGGCAAACTGGTTTCTGTCTGGGGCCATAATGCCATCTTGTTCAGTTTGTTAATCAGCCTATTGGCGGTGTGGCTGGGTATGCTACTCAAGCCCAGTGTCATGCCCACCGGAGGGCTGCGTGCACAACATAACAGCAACCGCTCCTGGCGTGAATTGCTGAGTGAAGGCCCGGTATGGCGGTTTCTATTGTGCGTGACGCTATTGCAAGGGGCCCATGCCGGCTATTACAGCTTTGCTTCTATCTATTGGCAAGAAGCCGGTTATTCCGCTGCTAGCGTGGGTTACCTGTGGTCATTAGGGGTGGTGGCAGAGGTGATACTCTTTGCCTGCAGCAATTTCCTGTTCCGTCGTTGGAATGCAGGGAGTTTACTGTTGTTATCGGCGGTATGTGGTTTGCTGCGCTGGGGGTTGATGGCTTCTACGACGGAACTCTCCATGCTGCTATTGATACAAGTGCTACATTGCGGCACCTTTACGGTCTGTCATCTGGCAGCAATGCGTTTTATCGCGGCACGCCAAGGCGCAGAAGTGATTCGCTTACAGGCCGTCTATTCTGCTCTGGCAATGGGGGGCGGTATCGCCGTGATGACGGTGGTCGCTGGCTTTCTGTTTGAACATCTACAGCAGGATGTATTTTGGGTAATGGCGGCAATCGTGGTGCCGGTACTGTTTATAGCCAAAACCATTTCAGTTGCGGGCGAACGGTAACGGGCATGATTGGGTAGACAACAACAATGAGTCGATTTTTATGATGAAACACTGCGGCCCGAGGGTGCTGGCTGGCCTGTTAATGTTGTTCAGCATGGCAACCATTGCCCACCCACACAGTTTTATTGATATGAATACCACGTTTATCGCCAAAGACCAGAAACTGGTTGGGTTGAAAATGGTTTGGGTTATGGATGAAATGACCTCAGCAGATCTGTTGTATGATGCTGAAAACGCTAAAAGTGATTCCGAAATCTGGAAACAATTGGCGGCGGAGGTGATGGCTAATGTATTGGCGCAGCACTATTTCACCGATATTTACCGTGATGGTAAACCGGTGAAATACTTGAATCTGCCCACGGAATACCAGCTTTCGCGCCAGGGAAATAAGGCGGTATTGGAGTTTGTATTACCACTGTCGGAAGCACAACCGTTGGTGGGTAAACCTTTTAAGATTTCCACCTATGATCCCACCTATTTTGTTGATATGTCCTACCAGGATCAAAAAGCATTACAGTTGCCACCAGAGATGGCCAAACACTGTGAGTTACATCTGATGACACCCAAGCCGGATTTATCATTGAAAACCTATGCCATGTCCCTGGACAAGAGTGATTCCCCCCCTGAAGACCTGGCATTAGGGCAACAATTTGCCCAGCGAGTGACGCTGACATGCAAATAAAGATCAGGCAACCTGCGGGAAAGAAATATCATTGGATGCTCGGGTTATGGCCACTGCTGCTGTTTTTGATTTTGCTGGCGCTGGTGATCCAGCAGGCTTGGCACTATTGGCCGCAGATATTGATGCACACGGTGGTGTGGCAGAAAAAGTTAAATCAGGAAATGGCGCTACTGTTACAACAAGTCAAGGCGGCACCACAGCAAGCGGGTATGGCACTGATGCTGTTCAGTCTTGGTTATGGCGTCTTACATGCTTTGGGGCCAGGGCATGGCAAAGTGGTGATTGCGACTTATCTGGCTACTCATCCAACACGTTTAAAAACCAGCCTGAAACTGACCTTTGCTGCCTCATTGTTACAGGGTGGGGTGGCTATTGGCTTGGTGACACTGGTGTTGGTGGTACTGCAACTCTCATCCAGTCAACTGCATCAGAGTAGTTTCTGGCTGGAGCGAGGTAGCTATATTTTGGTGATATTATTGGGGGTATTGCTAAGCTGGCGTGCGCTAAAACGGCTCTATTTGGCGATTAAATCCCTGCGTCCAGTGCCCGCACTGCGTATTAACCGTTTACAACCGTTACCCGATACACATACCCATGGTATTGATTGTGGCTGTGGACATCGCCATTTACCTAATGATGCTGAGTTGCAAGCGGGAAAAGATTGGCGAACAACAGCGGCGATTGTACTGGCGATGGGGATGCGCCCTTGTTCAGGTGCAATCCTGGTGTTGCTGTTCTCCAAAGTGATCGGTGTTTTTACCTGGGGTATTTTTTCTGCCTTGGCGATGGCGTTGGGAACGTCAATGACCATCTCTTTACTGGCACTGTTTGTGCACTACAGCCGTAAACTGGCGATCCGCATCAGCCGACAGCGTGCCTCCGCAGCTTGGAGTCGCGTAGCTTGGGGAACCTTGGCATTGGTTGGCGGTTTAACTTTACTGTTTGCGGGGATAGTGCTGTATATGAGTGCGCAGCCTGAGCTAGGGGGCGGAGTTCGTCCATTTTCCCGCTAACCTTTGCTTATTTTAAGTACAAGTTATTATTTTGAACAGCAAGGAGAGACCAAGGTAACGCTCTGGCAGTTACCTTGGTTATCGCAGAAATTAAAACATTAACGCTTCAGCGCTTCACTCAGTTCTTCACGCATCACTGATAGCAGCGATTTCACCACCCGTGGGTTACCGGCAACCAGATTGCCAGAGTTCAAGTGATTATGACCGCCCACAAAATCGGTGACTACCCCGCCAGATTCACGGACCAGCAATTCACCTGCCGCGAAGTCCCAAGGTTTTAGGCCGATTTCAAAATAGCCATCAACACGGCCAGCGGCGACATAGGCCAGATCAAGTGCTGCGGAACCGGTACGGCGGAAATCCGCACACTGGGTAAACAGTTTACCGATCAGATTAATATAAGAGGGAGCATGTTGTTTGGCTTTGAAGGGGAAGCCGGTGGCCAGGATGGTGCCATCCAGGTCTTTGGCATTGGTGCCGCGTAGACGGTAACCGTTGAGTTGCGCACCTTGACCACGGGTTGCGGTGAACAGTTCGTTGCGCATCGGGTCATAAACCACCGCCACTTCGGTACGGCCTTTAATGCGTACAGCAATGGAGACGGAGAAGTGTGGGAAGCGTTTGACAAAGTTGGTGGTGCCATCCAATGGATCAATTACCCATTGTACATCTTGATCTTCACCCGCTAACTCACCACATTCTTCACCGATTATGGTGTGTTTGGGGTAAGACTTACGGATAATTTCAATGATCTGACGTTCAGCTTCACGATCAACGTTAGTAACAAAGTCATTTGAACCTTTCTGCGTTGTTTCTACAGAGTCAGGCGTTTCGTAATTTTTGGCAATCAAGTTACCCGCTTTACGCGCAGCGCGCACAGCGATAGTCAGCATCGGATGCATGGGCATTTTCCACAGGATGTTAAAGAACGAGAAACGCGCGGATTATAGCAGGTGTTTGGCAAAATACCTATGCCTGAGTTGATGCAAATTGAATCCATGTGGCTAGACAAGAGGCGGAAACTTGCATGAACTTGGTGAGATGCCTGTGTTAGGATATGGCGATTTTCTTCTACTATTCAGAGTTTGTATGCTGCACAACATCCGCATTGTTTTGGTTGAGACTTCCCATACCGGTAATATGGGCTCCACCGCCCGCGCCATGAAAACCATGGGCTTAACCAACCTCTATCTGGTTAATCCGCTGGTAAAACCTGATTCACAGGCTATCGCCTTGGCTGCAGGTGCCAGCGACGTTATTGGTAATGCCACGCTGGTTGATACTTTTGATGCCGCCATTGCGGGTTGCCGTCTGGTGGTAGGCACTAGCGCGCGCTCAAGAACTTTACCCTGGCCGATGTTAGAGCCTCGAACCTGTGGGGTGCGAGCCGTACAGGAAAGCGAACAGGGGCCGGTGGCATTAGTCTTTGGCCGTGAACGTGTTGGCCTAACTAATGATGAATTGCAGAAGTGTCACTATCATGTGGCGATCCCGGCCAATCCCGATTACAGCTCGTTGAACCTGGCGATGGCAGTACAGATCCTGGCCTATGAAGTGCGTGTCGCTTACCTCGACCGCCAACAGGAAGGCGCGCCAGTACCGGCAGAAACGCTCTATCCGCTGGTGGACGATCTTGAACGGTTTTATCAGCATCTGGAGCAGACCTTGGTACATACCGGCTTTATCCGTGCGGCGAATCCCGGCCAGGTGATGGGGCGCTTGCGGCGTTTATTTGCTCGGGCGCGGCCAGAAGAGCAGGAACTGAATATTTTGCGCGGGATGCTGGCATCGATCGAAAAACAGGATAAAAATCAAGGCAATTAATCTTGGTAACATGCAGGGTCGGGCCGCGTTACCGGGTCGGGTTTGGCGACCGTTGTTTGAATGTTCCTGGTAAGAAGTTTGAATGTTCTTGGTAATTAGCTTGAATGCCCTAGGTAAGAAGTTTGAGTGACCCAGGCAACAGGTTCACAGCCAGAGACAAGTCGTATAAAAAGGCTCAATAGTTGAGTAAATAGTGCGGTTAAATAGTTGACTGTTTTAGTCAGGAATGTCAGACTCTACTACATGTTCGACCAATAGGTAATCACTAGCTATGAGACTGACATCTAAAGGGCGTTATGCCGTGACAGCGATGCTTGATGTGGCATTACACTCCCAGAAAGGGCCAGTACCACTGGCGGATATTTCCGAACGTCAGGGTATTTCACTCTCTTATCTGGAACAACTTTTTTCCCGTCTGCGCAAGAATGGCCTGGTGGCCAGTGTGCGTGGTCCAGGTGGTGGTTATCTGCTGGGCAAGGATATGGGTGATATCGCCGTTGGTGCAGTGATCTCTGCAGTGGATGAGTCAGTAGATGCCACCCGCTGCCAAGGCAAAGAGGGTTGCCAAGGGGGGGGCCGCTGTCTGACCCACTCCTTATGGAGTGACCTGAGTGATCGTATTAGCGGGTTTCTGAATGGCATCACGTTGGCTGAACTGGTTAATGATCAGGATGTGCTGGAGGTGGCAAATCGTCAGCGCCGTACTCTTGATGAGCGTCAGCAAGAAAAGATCAACGTGAATCTGCGTGCATAAGCAGTCAGTGACTCATTTATCTGTTTTTGGAAGTGATGTACGGAGTAAAAGAGCAATGAAATTACCGATTTATCTGGACTACTCGGCAACCACACCGGTCGACCCGCGAGTTGCGCAGAAGATGATGCAGTTTTTAACCCTCGACGGTACTTTCGGTAACCCGGCATCTCGCTCCCACCGTTTCGGGTGGCAGGCGGAAGAGGCTGTCGATATCGCCCGTAATCAAATAGCTGAACTGGTTGGCGCAGACCCGCGTGAGATTGTGTTCACTTCTGGGGCTACCGAGTCTAATAACCTGGCGATCAAGGGTGTAGCTAATTTCTATCACAAGAAAGGCAAGCACATTATTACCAGTAAAACCGAGCATAAAGCGGTGCTGGATACTTGTCGCCAACTCGAACGTGAAGGCTTTGAGGTCACTTATCTGGCCCCTCAGAGCAACGGCATTATCGATCTCGATACCCTTGCTGCGGCGATGCGCGAAGACACCATTCTGGTTTCCATTATGCATGTGAACAACGAAATTGGTGTGGTGCAGGATATTGAAACCATCGGCGAAATGTGTCGTGCCCGTGGTATTATCTACCATGTTGATGCGACGCAGAGCGTGGGCAAATTGCCTATCGACCTGAGTAAATTGAAAGTGGATTTGATGTCCTTCACTGGTCATAAAACTTATGGTCCTAAAGGTATTGGTGCCCTGTATGTGCGCCGTAAGCCACGTATCCGTATTGAAGCGCAAATTCACGGTGGTGGGCATGAGCGTGGTATGCGCTCCGGTACATTGCCAGTCCACCAGATTGTTGGCATGGGTGAAGCCTATCGTATCGCCAAGGAAGAAATGTCCACTGAAATGGCACGCTTGAGTAGCTTGCGTGATCGTTTGTGGAATGGTGTGAAAGATATGGAAGAAGTCTATCTGAACGGTGATTTAGAGCATGGGGCGCCAAACATTCTCAACGTCAGCTTCAACTATGTTGAAGGCGAGTCGTTGATCATGGCGCTGAAAGATTTGGCTGTTTCATCCGGTTCTGCCTGTACTTCTGCCAGCCTGGAACCTTCCTATGTGCTGCGCGCGCTGGGGATGAGTGATGAGTTGGCACACAGCTCGATTCGTTTTTCTCTTGGGCGTTTCACGACCGAAGAAGAGATCGATTACACCATTTCGCTGGTACGTAAATCCATTGGCCGTCTGCGTGAACTCTCCCCATTGTGGGACATGTACAAGCAGGGTGTGGATATCAACAGCATCGAATGGGCACATCATTAATTCTCAGGATTTAGGAGCAACGTCATGGCATACAGCGAAAAAGTAATAGACCATTACGAAAATCCACGTAACGTGGGATCGTTTGATAATGAAGATCCAACCGTCGGTAGTGGGATGGTAGGTGCACCGGCCTGTGGTGATGTGATGAAACTGCAGATCAAAGTTAACGATGAAGGCATTATTGAAGATGCCCGTTTCAAGACCTACGGTTGTGGTTCTGCCATTGCCTCAAGTTCCTTGGTGACCGAGTGGATGAAGGGTAAATCTCTTGATCAGGCCGAAGCGATTAAAAATACCCAGATTGCTGAGGAACTGGAGTTGCCCCCCGTTAAGATTCACTGCTCAATTCTGGCAGAAGATGCCATTAAAGCAGCGATTGCTGACTATAAGAGCAAGCACGGCACTAAGTAGTTTTACCCGTCGGCAATCAAACCACAGGGTTGTTGGCTGCTTTCGTTCACCCTAGTCACATAGTTGGCTATGTTGCTAGGGATTTGCTCAATTGCCGCCTACCTGTAACTTGATTGAATTTGGGTATATAACTTGTTATTTGGCCCGCGTAGTCGGGCCTGGCTTCGAATGAGGTTGCTATGTCAATAACCATGAGTGACAGCGCTGCGCAGCGCGTTCAGGCATTTTTGAACCACCGTGGCAAAGGTCTTGGATTGCGCTTGGGAGTGCGAACTTCTGGCTGTTCTGGAATGGCGTATGTGCTCGAATTTGTTGATGAAAAAAACGATGACGACATCGTTTTTGAAAACAAAGGCGTCAAAGTGATTATTGACAGCAAGAGCCTGGTCTATCTTGATGGGACCGAACTTGATTTCGTCAAAGAAGGTTTGAACGAAGGTTTCAAGTTCAACAACCCGAACGTTACTAGTGAATGTGGCTGCGGCGAAAGTTTTAACGTCTGATCATTGATGGCGTTCTCCGTTACGGCTCGGTTTTTTCAAGCAGCAGTAAATTCCCTGCTGCTTGAGTGAGCTAGATAGCGGGTTTTCGAGGGTTCACCGACCTATCGCAGCTTGAATTATTTAGAATTCAATGCCCAGAGCATATTATGGATTACTTTACTTTATTCGGGCTGCCAGTTTGTTACAGTGTGGACGGCAGCTTGTTGACTTCGCGCTATCAGGATCTGCAGCGCCAATTTCACCCCGACCGTTTCGCTACCCAACCAGAACGTGAACGCCTGATGGCATTGCAGCAGGCGGCAACCATTAATGAAGCCTATCAATCACTCAAGCATCCGTTAAAACGGGCCGAGTATATGTTATCTTTGCACGGCTTTGATCTGCGTAATGAGCAACATACTCTGCGTGATCCTGCATTCTTGATGGAGCAGTTGGAGTTACGTGAAGAGCTTGATGCCATTGCACATCAACCCGATGCTTCGGAGGCGCTGGCTGCTTTTACTGCGCGTCTGAATACCAGTTGCCAACAACGTAGTAGGCAGATGGTACAGGAGTTGGATAACCAGCAATGGGAAGTGGCGGCCGACAGCGTGCGGAAACTACGTTTTTTGGACAAACTACAGCAACAGGTTGAACAACTAGAAGAAAAACTGCTGGGGTTTGAGTAATCACCTGATACTTTGCAAGCGTTAATCTGGCAACAAGGGTTTGGCGCTATCGCCACCATGCACCATGCGGTGGCTTGCAAGAGAGGGGAGATATTTTTGATTGTGGAAGCTTTGATATATGGCCTTATTACAAATTAGTGAACCTGGCCTTAGTGCTGCGCCGCACCAGCGCCGTCTGGCTGCAGGTATTGACTTGGGCACCACCAACTCGTTGGTGGCTACGGTTCGCAGTGGGCAGGCAGAAGTATTGCCTGATGCGCAAGGGCGCTATCTGTTACCTTCAGTTGTCCATTACCAGGCGGACGAATACCATGTCGGTTGGGCTGCTCGTGCCCAAGCGGCACAGGATCCGGTCAATACCATCAGTTCTGTCAAACGCATGATGGGGCGCTCTCTGGTTGATGTGCTGCAACGCTATCCCAACCTGCCGTATCAGTTCCAGCCCAGTGACAATGGTCTACCGATGATGGTCACCCCCGCTGGCGTGGTTAACCCGGTGGGCGTCTCTGCGGATATTCTCAAAGCATTGACTGAACGTGCCAAAGAGGCATTAGACGGCGAGCTCGATGGTGTGGTGATCACCGTTCCTGCCTATTTTGATGATGCTCAACGGCAAGGGACTAAAGATGCGGCGCGCTTGGCTGGTCTGCATGTGTTGCGCTTGTTGAACGAACCCACTGCGGCGGCGATTGCCTACGGGTTGGATTCTGGGCAGGAAGGGGTGATTGCTGTCTACGATCTGGGGGGCGGCACCTTCGATATTTCGATTCTGCGCCTCAGCCGTGGTGTGTTTGAAGTTTTAGCTACCGGCGGTGATTCAGCGCTTGGTGGTGACGATTTCGATCATTTGCTGGCAGATTGGTTGCGTGAGCAAGCCGGTGTTGCTGATCGCAGTGACCACGGGGTGCAGCGTCAATTGCTGGATGCCGCCATTGCGGCCAAAATTGCGCTCAGTGAAGCACCAAGCACACAGGTCAATGTGGCGGGTTGGCAAGGGGAAGTGACCCGTGAACAGTTTGAAACGCTGATTGCTGCTTTGGTGAAACGCACGCTGTTGGCGTGCCGTCGTGCACTTAAAGATGCTGAAGTTACAATAGATGAGGTCTTGGCGGTGGTGATGGTCGGTGGGTCCACTCGTGTTCCGCTGGTGCGTGAGCAGGTGGGGGCATTTTTTGGCCGTACCCCACTGACATCCATCGATCCGGATCAAGTGGTGGCTATCGGTGCGGCTATTCAGGCCGATATTCTGGTGGGTAACAAGCCAGACAGCGAAATGCTGCTGCTGGATGTGATCCCATTATCGCTGGGGTTGGAAACCATGGGGGGCCTGGTTGAGAAAGTGATCCCCCGTAATACCACCATCCCAGTGGCCCGTGCGCAAGAGTTCACCACCTTCAAAGATGGTCAGAGCGCCATGATGATTCATGTCCTGCAGGGGGAGCGCGAACTGGTGGCCGATTGCCGCTCGCTGGCGCGTTTTACGCTACGTGGTTTACCTCCGCTAGCTGCGGGTGGCGCGCATATTCGGGTAACTTTTCAGGTCGATGCCGATGGTCTGTTGAGTGTCACGGCGATGGAGAAATCCACGGGGGTTGAAGCCTCTATTCAGGTGAAGCCTTCCTATGGTTTGTCTGATGCGGAAATTGCCGGGATGATCAAAGATTCCATGGCCAATGCGCAAAGCGATATTGGCGCCCGCAAACTGGCAGAGCAGCAGGTTGAAGCTTCTCGGGTACTGGAAAGCTTGCAAGGGGCGTTGGCCAGCGATGCCGCGTTACTCAGTGAAGCAGAAAGCCAGGCTATCAACCAGGCGGTAGCAAACCTGCGGCAAGTGATGCAAGGTACCGATCCTGCTGCTATTGAAGCCGCTATTAAAGACGTTGATGCAACAACTCAAGATTTTGCCGCGCGCCGTATGGACAATTCGATTCGTCGTGCGTTGGCAGGCCATTCTGTGGATGAGGTTTAACCATGCCTAAAATTGTTTTTTTACCTAATCAAGATCATTGTCCTGAGGGCGCGGTGTTGGACGCCGAGGTGGGGGAAACCATCCTTGATGTCGCATTGCGCAATGGCATTGAAATTGAGCATGCTTGTGAGAAATCCTGTGCTTGCACCACCTGCCATTGCATTGTGCGCGAAGGGTTTGATTCCCTCGACGAAAGCAGTGAGCTGGAGGACGACATGCTGGATAAAGCCTGGGGGCTGGAGCCCGAGAGTCGTTTGAGTTGTCAGGCACGTGTCAGCGATGAAGATCTGGTGGTGGAAATACCACGCTATACCATCAACCATGCACGTGAGCATTGATCGTCATTCAAACGTAGCCGTGATTTAAACTTAACCGTCATTTAAATTGAGTCGTTATTCAAACAACCGTTTTGTGACCGGTAATTTTAATGCCTGGAGATAACAATGGGCCTGAAATGGACAGATAGTCGTGAAATTGGTGAGGCGTTGTATGACGCCTACCCTGATACCGATCCAACCACGGTACGCTTTACCGATATGCACCAATGGATCTGCCAACTGGAAGAATTTGATGACAACCCACAGGCATCCAACGAAAAAATACTGGAAGCGATCCTGTTGGTTTGGCTGGATGAAGCGCAATAAAGAGCACCATCAGCCAAATAGCCCTTAACTCCCTGGCAACTTGAATACGCCAGGGGGTACAAGGTATAGCAAAGAATGATCCGGAGTTAACGCGATGACCACTGAAATCATGCAGATCACACTATCACAACAGCCAGCAGATGCCCGCTGGGGTGACAAGGCGTTGTTGAGCACCAATGACCAAGGGATGACTATCCATCTGGCTGCGGGTAGCAAGCTCGGGGCGATTCAACGGGCGGCACGCAAAATAGATGGTCAAGGTATCAGAAACGTGAAGCTGGCCGGTGATGGTTGGGGCCTTGAGCAAAGCTGGGCATTCTGGCAGGGGTTCCGCGGGCCGAAAGGGCAGCGCCGTGTTGAATGGGCTGTTTTACCCGCAGCGGAATCTCAGGAACTGCAACAACGCCTAATGGTGGTTGACTGGGTACGTGACACCATCAATATGCCAGCGGAAGAGTTGGGGCCAGAGCAACTGGCTGCCCGTGCCGTTGATCTGATGTGTGAAGTGGCGGGTGAATCCATCAGCTATCGCATTACCAAAGGTGAAGATCTGCGTGAGCAGAACTATGCTGGCCTGTATAGTGTTGGCCGCGGTTCTGAGCGCCCGCCAGTGCTATTAGCGCTGGATTTTAACCCGACAGGTAACCCGGATGCTTCGGTGTTTGCATGCTTGGTAGGGAAAGGGATTACTTTTGATTCAGGGGGCTACAGCCTCAAACAAAGCGCCTTTATGGACTCCATGAAGTCCGATATGGGGGGCGCTGCGACCATCACCGGTGCACTGGCGTTGGCGGTATTGCGTGGTTTGCAGCAACGCGTCAAATTGTTCTTGTGTTGTGCCGATAATCTGGTCAGTGGTAATGCATTCAAGTTGGGTGACATTATTCGCTACCGTAACGGTAAAACCGTTGAAGTGATGAATACCGATGCCGAAGGGCGCTTGGTGCTGGCAGATGGTTTGATTGATGCCAGTGAGCAACAGTCCGCACTGATTATCGATTGTGCCACCTTGACCGGGGCGGCGAAAACCGCATTAGGTAACGACTATCACGCGCTGTTCAGCTTTGATGATGCACTGGCGCAAGAGGTGCTGGTCAGTGCTGAACTGGAGCAAGAGCCATTCTGGCGCCTGCCATTGGCAGAATTCCACCGTGGTCAATTGCCGTCAAACTTCGCCGATCTTAATAATATTGCAGGGGCAGCACATAGTGCAGGTGCCAGTACCGCAGCGGCGTTCCTATCGCATTTTGTGAAGAACTACCAGCAAGGGTGGTTGCATATTGACTGTTCTGCCACTTATCGCAAAGGTGCGGTCGAGCAGTGGTCGGCGGGTGCGACGGGCTTAGGGGTGCGCACGCTGGCAAATCTGTTGCTGCGTAAGGCTAAATAACCGCAGGGCAGGCTGGGGCGCACTCATCCTTGTGAATTGACGTGCACAGATATGACATTTTATAAGGGTTCAGCGGTGCTGAACCCTTAATACATTGGAGTTGGCGATGAATACCCACCATCATCATAATGAGCATGATGCCATGTCGGGCTCTGATGAGCTTGAACAACTGCTGAAATTAGCGGCATCACAACCGGCGTATCGTCCGGCATTTTTTCGCCAATTGCTGGATGCCACGGTCTATATTTTGGGTGACAGTGAGCAGGTGCAACTGCAAGGTGAAATCACGCTGGATGCAGAAACACCGGTGAATATTCAGCACTGGGAAAAGCAAGATGGCAGCAGTGTGGTGCCTTTCTTCTCCTCGTTGGCGTTGTTACAACAGGCAGTGGCGGAGGAGGAACACCCTTTTATTGCTATGCCTACGCGGGTACTGTTTGAAATCACCCAAGGAGACCATCTGTTTCTCAACCCCAAAGCGGAATACAGCAAAGAGTTTTTCCCAGATGAAGTTGCCATGCTGTTAGCCACGGGTGGGGTAGTGAAACCCGTTGAGCGTGATATTGAACAAGAAACTCAACTGCTGTTGGGGCAACCTACTGAATATCCAGCGGCAATGATCGATGCACTTACCACCTTATTTAGTCAACGTAAGCTGGTTCGGCGAGCTTTTCTGGCGTTGATACATGACCGAGAGGTTGATGAGCAGCCCAATCTGCTGATTGGGTTAGATGTGAAAGGTGAGCAGGCAGATATTGATGCACTTATCAGTGAAGCCGGCATGGTGGCCAGTGAAACAGCACCGAATGATGACCCTGTCGATTTTTGTCTGGTAGAAGAGAATGCGCGTGGCGTGAGTCACTACTTGGTCAATCATACCCAGCCATTTTATCAGCGTCGTTGGGGAAGCTGGTTACGAAACGCTATTCCGTCAACGGATGTCTCCAGTTCTGTTTGAAAAACATCACGATATTGAGTGATTACGATCATTTATTTTTAAAGAAATGTATATTTTTGCATAGGAAATTGTTAACGGTGGACATATAATCTGCGCCACTCGATAGGGCCGTATCTTCGATGTACGGCCTGTTTTGGAAACTATAATAGAGGCCATCATGACCGTAGAACGTACCTTTTCCATTATTAAACCTAACGCTGTAGCTAACAATGATATTGGCGCAATTTACGCTCGCTTTGAGCGTGCAGGTTTCAAAATTATTGCATCTAAAATGTTGCGTATGACCCGTGAACAGGCGGAAGGTTTCTACGCCGAGCATAAAGACCGTCCATTCTTCAATGGCTTGGTAGAGTTTATGACTTCCGGGCCAGTTATGGTTCAGGTACTAGAAGCGGAAAATGCCGTACAACGTAACCGTGATATCATGGGGGCAACCAACCCAGACAACGCGCTCGCGGGTACCTTGCGTGCCGATTATGCAGACAGCTTTACCGCCAATGCGGTACATGGCTCAGACGCTGTAGAATCTGCTCAGCGTGAAATTGCTTATTTCTTTACTGAAAGTGAACTCTGCCCACGCTAAAAGCGTATAAATCCGCATCGAGAGTCATTGTTTCGTTGCAAAAGAGTTGTCACTCACATTATTGACTCTTTACGGTAACTGGTAGATACAATAAAAATGACTGGAAAGCCGTTCAGACGTGGAAATGAGTTATTAATATTTGTACAATGCTGCGCCCTGGGAGTGAACTGCCCAGGGCGCATTTTTTCTGTCATTGTGTAATCCGCACATGGTGTAATTGATCCATGGTGTAATTGTTCATGGTGCAATCGGTAAACCGCAGACACATTGACTGCTTTTTCTTCTTTAGAGCCATAACGTGTAATAACGAGGCTGAGAGACCTTTTATGTTAGAACCTACCGCGACCGAATATACCTTGTCTGAAAATAATTTATTGGCAGACCCTGCTGTGCAAACGGAACAACCAGTAACGAATAAAATTAATCTGCTGGATTTGAATCGTCAGCAACTGCGTGAGTTTTTTATCAATATGGGTGAAAAGCCCTTTCGTGCCGATCAGGTGATGAAGTGGATGTACCACTATTGCAGCGATGACTTTGAGCAAATGACCGATATCAACAAGGTCTTGCGTAATAAGTTGCAGAGTGTGGCTGAAATCCGCGCACCTGAGGTGGCAGCGGAACAGCGCTCAGCAGATGGCACCATCAAATGGGCATTAAAGGTAGGGGATCAGCAGGTTGAAACGGTCTATATTCCAGAGGCCGACCGCGCGACGTTGTGCGTCTCTTCCCAGGTAGGTTGTGCACTAGAGTGCAAATTCTGTTCAACGGCGCAGCAAGGGTTTAACCGTAACCTGCGGGTGTCGGAAATCATCGGGCAGGTTTGGCGTGCAGCTAAAATCATTGGTGCCCAGAAAGTGAGCGGCCAGCGCCCCATTACCAATGTGGTGATGATGGGGATGGGCGAACCGCTGCTCAACTTGAATAATGTGGTACCAGCGATGGAAATCATGCTGGATGACTTCGGTTTTGGCCTGTCCAAGCGTCGTGTTACGTTGTCCACTTCAGGCGTGGTGCCCGCGTTAGACAAGCTTGGGGATATGATTGATGTGGCGTTGGCTATTTCGCTGCATGCGCCGAATGATACTATCCGTGATGAAATCGTACCGATTAACCGTAAATACAATATCGACGCTTTTCTGGCCGCCGTTCGCCGTTATTTGGCTAAATCCAATGCCAACCAGGGGCGAGTCACTGTAGAGTATGTAATGTTGGACCAGATCAACGACAGTACGGATGATGCGCACCAACTGGCGGAAGTGTTGAAAGATACCCCATGCAAGATCAATTTGATCCCTTGGAACCCATTCCCTGGGGCACCTTTTGGACGCAGCTCGAATAGTCGTGTCGATCGTTTCTCCAAAGTATTGATGGAATACGGTTTTACGACTATTGTTCGTAAAACCCGTGGCGATGATATCGATGCGGCCTGTGGTCAGTTAGCGGGGGAAGTGATCGATCGCACCAAGCGTACCCTGAAAAAGAAAATAGCCGGGGAACCTATCAACATACGAACGGTCTGACCCTTGTCACATTATTTTTTGTTATCTAATAGCCTGCTATGTTTGTACTAATCTAGCGGGGGAACAGATGGCATCAGGTAAGGGGATAAGTACAAGCATGAAGCTGAAATTGTGGAGTGTGTTATTGGCAACCAGTTTGTTGGTGGGTTGCTCAAGCTCGCAACCGGATCAAGACGAGCCTGACTCGGCAGCCGGTCAGACCCGTTTACAACTGGGGCTGGCGTATCTCCATCAGGGTGATATGCCGTCGGCGAGAAAAAATCTGCAAAAAGCGCTCGATGTGGCACCGCAAGATTATCGTACCCAGTTGGGTATGGCACTCTATAATCAGCGGGTAGCAGATAATGCTGCTGCGCAGCACTATTATCAGCAAGCGCTCAAGCTCGCACCAGGCAATGGCACAGTATTGAATAATTACGGTGCGTTTCTCTGTAGTTTAGGGCAGTATGTACAGGCTCAACAGCAGTTTAGCGCAGCGATGCAGGCACCCGATGATGGACAGGTTGCTGATAGCCTTGAGAACGCGGGTTATTGTTTCCTCAAGGCTGGGCAAACGGATGAAGCTCGTAAATTATTAACTCGAGCATTAAAGATTGATCCCGATAAAGGTGTTCCACTGTTGGTGGAAGCCGAGAAACAATTTGGAGAAGGGAATCGTGCACAGGCGCAAATTTTATTAGATAGTTATCAACATGTTTTGCCGGCCAGTGCCGACAGTTTATGGTTACAGATTCGTTTCGCCGCGTTAGCAGACCGTCAGGATAGCGTTCAACGCTATGGCAAACAGTTAGCGCGAAGTTTTCCACAATCCAAACAGCACCAGCAGTTCTTAGCTAATGAATACTGAAGACTCTCAAGATAAAACTGTACCTATGACGACAGGCCAGCGTTTGCGTCAGGCCCGTGAACAACTTGGCCTGAGCCAACAGGCGGTTGCAGATCGCCTGTGTCTAAAAAACTCTACCGTGCGCGACATCGAAGAGGATAACCTCTCAGCCGATCTGGCTTCGACGTTTGTGCGTGGTTATATCCGTTCCTATGCCAAGTTGGTGCATTTACCAGAAGATGAACTGTTACTCGCGCTAGGTAAACAGGCGTCATCCAAAGTCACTAAATTGCCTCATATGCCAGGGCTCTCAATGAACAAGCGTCGCAAGAAACGTGATGGTTGGTTGATGAGCTTTACTTGGCTGGTGGTGTGTGTGGTGGTGGGATTGACGTTTGCCTGGTGGTGGCAAAATCATAAGGCGCAGCAGGAAGAGATCGCCGCCATGGTTGATCACTCTACGGCGCAACTTTCTCAGCGCGATAATGAAAGCCAATCTGCTGCTTCGGTTGACGGTAATGTGGATAATGGCGCTTCAGCACTCGATCCCGATAGTCATGCAGCATCAGCAACCGATACGGCAACCTCTCAACCCGCAGTGGCGCCGGTGACGGCTCCTTTGGTGACTACCCCTGAGACGGCTAGCCCTCAGGCTGTGGCACCACAACCGAGTAATGTGGTTGCGCCAAGCCAAGCAACTATTCCGGGCCAGGCAACTATTCCGGATGTAACCACAGCTCCGGATGCAACCACAGCGACCTCTGCTACCACCAATCCACTACCTACTGGAGCGGCGACTGAATCAGTAGCAGATGCCAATGCGTTGGTGATGGATTTTTCTGGTGATTGCTGGTTGCAGGTGATTGACGCTACCGGTAAGTCATTATTCAGCGGCGTCCAGAAAAGCGGTACCAGTCTAAATCTGGTGGGTACACCACCGTATAAATTGACTATTGGTATCCCGGCTGCGGTACAGATCCAATTCCAAGGTAATCCGGTGGATTTAAGCCGGTTTGTTAAGGCAAACCGTGTTGCTCGTCTGACGGTTCCAGAGCAGTAATTACGCGGTTATTGTTGTTAGAAATTCGCCGCAGTGGAGAGTGAGTGATGCATAACCAAACGCCCATTAACCGCCGTAAATCTACGCGTATTTACGTTGGTAATGTGCCTATTGGCGATGGTGCACCGATTGCCGTGCAATCGATGACCAATACCAGGACGACTGATGTTGCCGCGACAGTGGCTCAGATCAAAGCGCTGGAGCGCGTTGGCGTTGATATCGTCCGCGTTTCAGTTCCTACCATGGATGCAGCAGAGGCATTTCGCCTGATTAAGCAGCAGGTTAACGTACCGCTGGTGGCTGATATCCATTTTGATTACCGCATTGCCTTGCAGGTGGCCGAATACGGTGTTGACTGCTTGCGTATCAACCCTGGCAATATTGGTAATGAGTCGCGTATTCGTGCCGTAGTGGATTGCGCTCGTGACAAAAATATCCCGATCCGTATTGGTGTTAATGGCGGTTCGCTGGAGAAAGACATTCAGGAAAAATACGGTGAGCCCACGCCGGAGGCCTTGGTGGAATCTGCCATGCGTCATGTGGATATTCTTCAACGCCTCAATTTTGATCAGTTCAAAGTCAGTGTAAAGGCATCCGATGTCTTTTTGGCGGTACAGTCTTATCGCTTGCTGGCTGGTCGTATTGCTCAACCGCTACACTTGGGCATAACTGAAGCCGGTGGTGCCCGCAGTGGTTCGGTGAAGTCGGCCATTGGCCTGGGGATGCTGTTGTCGGAAGGCATTGGCGATACTCTGCGTATTTCCCTGGCGGCTGATCCGATAGAAGAAGTGAAAGTGGGTTTTGATATTCTGAAATCATTACGTATCCGTGCGCGTGGTATTAACTTCATTGCTTGCCCAACCTGTTCCCGTCAGGAGTTTGATGTTATTGCGACGGTTAATGCGCTGGAGCAACGTCTGGAGGATATCATTACGCCGATGGATGTCTCGATTATCGGTTGTGTCGTCAATGGTCCCGGCGAAGCGCTGGTGTCTACCCTAGGCGTAACCGGGGGGCACAATAAGAGTGGTTTCTACGAAGATGGCGTGCGTCAGAAAGAGCGCTTTGATAATGAACAGATGATTGACCAATTGGAAGCGAAAATTCGTGCCAAGGCAGCGATGCTGGATAACGCCAATCGTATAGTTGTCAACCAGTTGGATGAGTAGATAAGTGATACGGGGTTTTCATCCGCGTTGAACAGTAGATGGTAAAGTCCCTATAATCAGGTTTATTTTGATCTAAACAGACAGAGAACTCACGTGGCAAAAAGCATTCAAGCCATTCGCGGCATGAACGATTACCTGCCGGAAGAAACGGCATTATGGCAGCGAATTGAAGGCACACTCAAGCAAGTGCTGGCCAGCTATGGATATAGCGAAATTCGTATCCCTATTGTTGAGCAGACTCCGCTATTTAAACGCGCCATTGGTGAAGTGACCGATGTTGTAGAAAAAGAGATGTATACCTTCGAGGATCGCAACGGTGAAAGCCTGACATTGCGACCTGAAGGAACCGCGGGCTGTGTTCGTGCCGGTATTGAACATGGGCTGCTGTATAATCAAGAGCAGCGCTTGTGGTACGTCGGGCCGATGTTTCGCTACGAGCGTCCGCAAAAAGGGCGTTATCGCCAGTTTCACCAGTTAGGGGTTGAGGTTTTTGGTTTACCTGGGCCGGATATTGATGCCGAGCTGATTTTGCTGACCGCCCGTTGGTGGAAGGCGTTGGGGATTGCTGAACACGTCAAACTGGAGCTGAACTCGATTGGTTCGCTGGAAGCGCGGGCTAATTACCGTGATGCGCTGGTGGCTTTCCTTGAGCAACATCAGGATCAATTGGACGAAGACTGCAAACGTCGCATGTATAGCAACCCACTGCGTGTGTTGGACTCAAAAAATCCGCAGGTGCAAGCCCTGCTTAATGATGCACCCTCTTTGGGTGACTATCTGGATGAAGAGTCGAGAATTCATTTTGCTGGATTGTGTGAGCATCTACAGCAGGCGGGTATTCCCTATACAGTAAACCAACGTCTGGTACGGGGTTTAGATTATTATAATCGTACGGTGTTTGAGTGGGTCACCAACAGTTTGGGTGCCCAAGGTACGGTTTGTGCAGGTGGTCGCTATGATGGACTGGTGGAACAACTGGGCGGACGGGCCACCCCGGCTGTTGGTTTTGCCATGGGAATGGAACGTCTGGTGTTGCTGGTTCAAGCGGTGAACCCGGATTTCAAGGCGCCTGCCACCATTGATGTCTATGTCATCTCAAGTGGTGTCGGCACACAGAGTGCAGCGATGTTGTTGGCAGAGCAAGTGCGTGATGCCATACCGCAGATTAAACTGATGACCAACTACGGCGGTGGCAACTTCAAAAAGCAGATCACCCGTGCTGATAAATGGGGTGCGCGCATTGCCCTGATCCTGGGGGAGAATGAAGTGGCGGCACAGCAGGTGGTGGTAAAAGACCTGCAAAGTGGTGAACAAGAAACGCTGGGGCAAAGCGAAGTCGCGATGCGCCTGGCTTCGATGTTAAGTTAAAGAGAGGGTCGCCGTGGAAGTCTATTCCAATGAAAACGAACAGGTTGATGCTTTACGACGTTTTTTTGTTGAAAACGGCAAAGCGTTGGCTGTGGGGGTTGTGCTCGGTATTGGTGCCCTGGTTGGTTGGCGCTACTGGCAGAATCACCAAAACACCAACATGATGGCGGCTTCTGAGTCTTATGAGCAGGCTATGACGGTACTCGCTTCCGGTAAAGCGGAAGAAGTGGCGGGAGCAGAAAAGTTTATCCAGGCTAACAGCAATAATTATGGTGTCTTTGCGGCACTGCAACTGGCAAGGAATTTTGCCGAGCAAGGTGATTTTGCTAAAGCAGAACAACAATTGGTTCTGGCACAAGGGCAGGCGAAAGATGAAAACCTGCAGGCGTTAGTTAACTTGCGCCTGGCTCGCGTGCAGTTGCAGCAGAAAAAGCTGGATGAAGCACTGAAAACACTGGAAAGTGTGAAAGGTGCGGGTTGGGTGACTATGATGCAAGATGTGCGCGGTGATGTGCTGTTGGCAAAAGGTGATAGCAAGGGTGCACAGGAAGCTTATAGTAAAGGTATTGAATCAAATGATTCTCAGGCGCTTGTGCCAATAATGCGCATGAAGTTGAATAATTTGTCCAGCTAAGGGGAATTCCCATGCAATTGCGTAAAACACTCTTGGTCGGGCTGGTTTCCGTCGCCTTGCTGAGTGGCTGTTCACTGTTTGGTGGTGAAGAAGATGTTGTCGTCATGTCACCATTGCCAAAGGTTGAAAATCAATTCACACCAACCAAGACCTGGAGCACTTCTGTAGGTAGTGGTATCGGTGATTATTACTCCCATCTGCGTCCTGCTTATCAGGACAGTACCGTTTATGCGGCTGATCGTCGTGGTACGGTCAAAGCGCTGGATCTGGCTGATGGTAAAGAAAAGTGGAAGGTTGATCTTTCCGAGAAAACCAAGTTCTACACCCGCAATCAGCCTGCGCTGTTGTCCGGGGGCCTGACGGTTTCTGGTTCCAAGATTTATGTCGGCAGTGAGAAAGCCGTGGTTTATGCGCTGAATACCAGTGATGGTCAAGTTGCATGGCAAGCGAAGGTGGCCGGTGAGGCACTTTCCCGCCCGGTGGTTGCCGATGGTTTGGTGCTGATCCATACCAGCAATGGCCAACTGCAAGCATTGAACGAAGCGGATGGCACCATCAAGTGGACGGTTAACCTGGATGTTCCTTCATTATCACTGCGGGGGGAGTCAGCGCCAGCAACCGCATTTGGTGCCGCCATTGTGGGTGGTGACAGTGGCCGAGTGAGCGCCGTGTTGATGCAACAAGGGCAACTGATTTGGCAACAGCGTATATCCCAGCCCATGGGGGCGACAGAGATCGACCGCTTGAACGATGTGGATACCACCCCGGTGATTATTGAAAACGTGGTGTACGCATTGGGTTACAATGGTAGCCTGTCAGCGCTGGATCTGCGTTCAGGTCAGATCCTGTGGAAACGTGATATGGGCTCGGTGAATGATTTTATCGTTGATGCAGGCCGTATCTATGTCGTCGATCAGAATGATGCCGTGGTTGCACTGAGTACTCAAGGCGGTACCAACCTGTGGCGTCAGAGTGACTTGTTGCACCGCAATCTCACATCGCCGGCACTGATTAATGGTTATCTGGTGGTGGGTGATGCAGAAGGTTACCTGCATTGGATTAATACCACTGACGGCCGTTTTGTATCGCAACTTGAAGTGGATAGTTCAGGCTTCTTGTCAGCGCCAATCAACGCTGATGGCCGGTTGTTGATCCAGGCGCGTGGTGGCAAGGTTTACGCTTTTACGCGTTAAGCCGTCTATCGCCAAGTTTAATCACGCGGCAGTCTGAAAGATGACGTGAATAACGGCTCCTGATGTCAGGGGCCGTTTCGTATTTTTAAACTGTGCTGCCAATATCTATTCGGTTTTACAGTAACACATTGATTATTAAGTAATGAGGCTTCAACCATGATACCTGTCATCGCGCTGGTCGGGCGCCCGAATGTGGGTAAATCCACCTTGTTTAACCGTTTAACGCATACTCGCGATGCGTTGGTGGCGGATTTCCCTGGGCTAACGCGAGACCGTAAGTATGGTCGTGCTGAAGTAGAGGGTAACGAATTTATTGTTGTTGATACCGGGGGTATTGACGGAACCGAAGATGGTGTAGAAACCCATATGGCTAGTCAGTCGTTGCTGGCTATCGAAGAGGCAGACATCGTGCTGTTCATGGTGGATGCCCGTGCCGGGTTGATGCCAGCAGACCAGGGGATTGCTCAGCATTTGCGTAGTCGTCAGAAAGCCACCTTCCTGGTTGCCAACAAAACCGATGGTTTGGATCCCGATAGTGCCACGGCAGATTTCTATTCGTTGGGGTTGGGGGAGGTTTATCCGATTGCGGCCTCTCATGGCCGTGGGGTGACACAACTGATTGAACACGTCATGGTGCCCTTTGTTCCGCCAAAACCGGAACTCGTTGAGCTGAGTGAAGAAGAGGCCAATGCGGCTTATTGGGCAGAGCAAAATGGCGAGCTGACCGATGACGAAGGTGAAGAGCCGGAAGATGATTTCAACCCGCAAGATTTGCCGATCAAGCTGGCGATTGTTGGCCGCCCTAACGTCGGTAAGTCTACGCTAACCAACCGCATCCTGGGTGAGGAGCGTGTGGTGGTATATGACATGCCCGGTACCACCCGTGACAGTATCTATATCCCGATGGTACGTGATGAGCGTGAATATGTGTTGATTGATACTGCCGGGGTGCGAAAGCGTGGCAAGGTGACTGAAACCGTCGAGAAATTTTCGGTAATCAAGACACTGCAAGCGATCGAAGATGCCAACGTGGTGCTGTTGGTTATTGATGCCCGCGAAGGTATTTCCGATCAGGATTTATCACTACTTGGTTTTATCCTCAATAGCGGGCGTTCGCTGGTGATTGCCGTCAATAAATGGGACGGCATGAGTGAGGAAGACCGGGAACATGTTAAAGAGATGCTTGATTTGCGTCTGGGCTTTGTCGACTTTGCCCGGGTGCACTTTATCTCTGCCCTGCATGGTAGCGGTGTAGGCAACCTGTTCGAATCGGTACAGGAGGCTTACGAGTGTGCTACCCATCGGGTTAATACCTCAATGCTGACCAAGATAATGCAGATGGCGGTTGATGACCACCAGCCACCGTTGGTACGTGGCCGTAGGGTGAAACTGAAATATGCCCATGCGGGTGGATATAACCCACCGATTGTGGTGATCCACGGTAATCAGGTCAGCGAATTGGCGGACTCCTACAAACGCTATCTGATGAATTACTTCCGCCGTTCATTGAAAGTGATGGGCACACCAATCCGCATCCAGTTCAAAGAGGGGGATAACCCATTTGCTGGTAAGCGTAATACCTTGACCCCTAATCAGATGCGCAAACGTAAACGCTTGATGAGTCACTTGAAAAAATCAAAATAAGACAGTAGAGCAGCAATCTTAAGGCATCAACACCTGAGATTGCTGCTGCTTGAAGAGTGACAGGTATATCATTTGCCAATGAGTTTTTCTTGCTGACTTAGCTAAGGAACGCCATGTCTTGGGAAATATGGAGTTTTGCATTTGGTGTTACCGTACCGAATCTGTTGATGTTATTGCTAGGTATCTGGCTGCGTCATCGGCGAATAATGGATGATTTTTTTATCGATGGGGCAACCAAGCTGGTATTCAACTTGGCGTTACCCTGCCTGCTGTTTTTTAGTATCGCCAATAACCATCCTCAGCTACGTGATAATTTGACCCTGGTGATTTTTGGTGCGGTGGGAACCACCGGGACCTTCCTGTTACTGGAATTTTCTGCCAAGTGGCTGGTGAAAAACCCTCGTGAGCGTGGCGTGTTTGTACAGGGCGGGTTCCGTGCCAATAACGCGATTATTGGCCTGGCTTATGCCATAACCGCCTATGGAGAGCAGGGGAAGGCCATTGCCCCGATGTATCTTACGGTCACTGTTGTTTTGTATAACGTCCTGTCGGTTATTACCCTGACGCGCAGTTTGCAGGGGGGGCCAGGGCAGAAGATCAATCCCCTGGCACTGTTGCGCAGCATTGTGAAGAATCCGCTGATCTTAGGCCTGCTCAGTGGGGTGGCCTATGCACAGACTGGGCTGGGTATGCCGCAATTTATTCAACAAACCGGCAGCTATATTTCTGGTCTTTCATTGCCACTGGCGCTGTTATGCACCGGGGCCAGCCTTGATCTACGAGCCATGTTCCGCACTTCCAATGTCGCAGTGCTTTCATCGTCAGCGAAACTGTTTTTGATACCATTACTGATGACCGCTGGTGGGTGGCTATGTGGTTTCCGTGGGGCAACATTGGGCATTATCTTTATGTTTTCGGCTTCTCCCACCGCCGCTGCTAGCTATGTAATGACCCGAGCGATGGGGGGCAATGCCACCCTGGCAGCAAATATTATTGCCATCACCACGGTGGGTTCATTCTTTACTACCGCCTTGGGGATCTATTTTTTACGCTCTTGGGGGCTGATTTAACTTTTAGCCTGATAGCGTTGCGTTGAACGACACCATGAGTCTTGCGGTGATTGCTGGCGTGGTGATGTATTGGTAAACCAGGAGGAAAAATGGACGCTTTATGCCCCGCTTGTGGCCAGCCGATGAATTGGGTCGACGGCGATTATCATTGTCAAATCTGCCAACGTCACTATCGGCAGATTGCTGAATGCCCCGACTGCGGGCAACCGTTGCAGCAATTGAAGGCGTGTGGGGCGGTGGACTACTTATGCCAACAGGGCCATGGCTTGATTTCAAAAAAGCGCGTGAAGTTCAGCTACCAACCCCGCTGAGAATATACCCAAGTTCAATCAATTTGCAGGTAGGCGGCCACTGAACGAATCCCGATGAGCTTACTAGAGTAAGTGATTCGGGTGAGCGACAAATCCGCCTGGAGCGGATTTGAACGCTGCTTGCAGCGGCCCCGAAAGGGGCGAGCCTCATGGATGAAGCGAGTAACTGCAGCCAACACCGCTGTAGTTTGATTGGCGACGGGTATATTAGTCATCGTAGAGCCGATTATGGTGGGTACTCACTGCAGGTGATACTTTATTCGGGCTCAGGCGTTTTACCGAATCCCGCACCACCAAACGCCCGTGCAGTAACAAATTGCAGGGGGGAGCATTTGGGCGTAACATCCGCCGCTGTAATAGTGCAATCGCTTCAGCACCCAGTTCATCGCGAGGAACATGGACCGAGGTCAGCGCAATATTATGGACCTCAGCCAGGTTGAAACCGTCGGTACTCATAACGGAAATTTTTCTCGGCACATTGATATTCATCTTTTCGATCGCGTTTACTGCGCCCACCGCCATATAGTCACCACCCACCAGAATGGCTGTGGGCAATTGTGCCGGGTCGCTAATCCCATTGATAAATGTGGTTACTGCCTGTTCCGCCTCTTCACTACCAAAGCCAGAGGTGGTGACCAGATGCTGACTATCAATAAAGGGAACATTATGCCGCGCATAAGCCTGCTTGATCCCTACCAGACGGAGTTCCATGGTATTACGCCGCAAGCATTGCAGATTGAGAATGCGGCTATGCCCTTGCTGGAACAGATAGTTGGCAGAGTACTCGCCAATTAATTGATGATCAGGGGAAACACTATCCAGGCGCATCTGGTGGTCACTGCAATTGATCAGAATACAGGGTTTATTCAGATCGGCCGCCAGCGTATGGATATGTTCATCATCAATACCGATCAGTAACACCGCTTCCGTTTGCGGATCGTTCATTTTCTCTAGAAATAGAGCACTGTTGCTTTGTTCCTCCTCCAACCCGTAATAGCGGATCCTGACATCATGTTCAGCCAGTGCGCTAGCTATTCCCTGGATCACTTTGTAGTAGAAAATGTCGCTACGCACATCAAAAGCACGTTGTGGGGCAAACACCGCCAGGTTATTCAACATCAACCTGCCGTTGGAGATCCCCTGCAAAATACCATTTTGTTGGGCACAGGCCAGCACCTGTTGCCGAGCTTTAGGGCTGGTATTGGATTTCCCTGCCAATACACGTGACACGGTACTGATGGAAAGCCCAGTTTGCCGGGCGATTTCTTGTATTTTTAATTTTCCATTCATTTTGTGATTCCGCTCAAATTAGTTGATGAAAATATTTTCACAAAAATAATTCATTATAAAAAAGTGGGTTATAAGCACGATGGCAATACTTTACTTGATTTGTGAGAATTTTTGCAAAAATTACTATTTCACTCATAGACCTCACTGGTTAGTCTATTTGGAAGGCTAAATTTCTCAGCCCGGGTTTTGAGACTGAATGGCATTTTAAATGCGATTAAATCAAAGCCTGGTAGAAAAAGTGGTGCTATCTCTTTGCGATTCGCCACAAAAATGCTGCCAGTACCGGTGAAATTAACCGTGACTGCAGCGGAAAAACGCATTGTTGCCATGGGCTTTTTGACCTGGTTGGTTTGATCGCGGAACGTGGCAAAAAACCTTCACCTACTCTCTAAGTTGGATTGATATGAAAACGTTAAAAACTTGGACGCTAGCCGGGCAATATGCCGACCGTATTGAACTGCTGGTCGATAAACAGCATCTGTTGTGTCTGTATGTACTGGAAAACAATCTATTTCGCGTACTGATTAAGCGCCACGGTGAGCTGGCGCTGGATCGTACCTGGAGCATTGCACCGCAACAAGATGTCCCTTGGCAAGGGCGTGATCGCCAGAGTGTGGACGGCTTTAACTTACCGGGTTATCAGTTGCAACAGCATAAGGAAAGCCTGACCGTCGCCACCGCGAAACTGCGTGTTACGGTACACCAGCCACTGTGGCTGGAGTGGGAATATTGCAATGATGCCGGTGAGTGGCAACCGTTGGCGGCTGACCGCCCAACCAGCGCTTATCTGCTCAACGCTCATGGTGACGGTGTCGCGCATTATCAGCGCCGTTACAAAAATGAGCGTTACTACGGGCTTGGGGAAAAAGCTGGGGACTTGGAGCGGACAGGGCGCCGTTTTGAGATGCGCAATCTGGATGCGATGGGTTATAACGCAGCCAGTACCGACCCACTGTACAAACATATTCCCTTCACCATTACTCGCCGTGATGATGTCAGCTTTGGTTTGTTCTATGACAACCTGAGCAGTTGCTGGTTGGATTTAGGTAATGAGCTCGACAACTATCACTTGGCTTATCGCCGTTATCAGGCTGAAGCTGGGGACCTGGATTATTATATGTTCCTCGGGCCTAAAGTATTGGATGTCACCAAAGCCTTTGTCCGCTTGACCGGTAAAACCCTGTTTGGGCCGAAGTGGAGTTTGGGTTACAGCGGTTCCACCATGCATTACACCGATGCCCCAGATGCTCAACATCAGCTGCAGCAGTTTATTAAGTTATGCCGTGAACATGCGATCCCTTGTGATTCGTTCCAGCTCTCTTCCGGTTATACCTCGATTAATAACAAGCGTTATGTCTTTAACTGGAACTACGACAAAGTGCCGCAGCCGAAAATGCTTAGCAAAGCATTCCATGATGCTGGGTTAAAACTGGCGGCCAATATCAAACCTTGCTTGCTACAGGATCACCCGCAATATCAGCAGGTGGCTGACCAGGGCTTGTTTATCCGTGACTCGCAAAGCGACACGCCTGAACGTTCAGTGTTCTGGGATGATGAAGGTTCACACCTGGACTTTACCAATCCTGAAACGGTGCGCTGGTGGCAGAAAGGGGTTACCGAACAGTTGCTGGAAATGGGCATCGACTCCACCTGGAACGATAACAACGAATATGAAGTGTGGGATGGTGAGGCACGCTGCTACGGTTTTGGCAAACCGATTGCCATCAAACATATTCGCCCGGTGATGCCGTTACTGATGATGCGCGCGTCAATGGAAGCACAGCAACAGTTCGCACCAAACTTGCGTCCTTACCTGATTTCCCGTTCTGGTTGTGCGGGGATGCAACGCTACGTGCAGACCTGGAGTGGTGATAACCGTACCAATTGGCAAACTCTGCGTTACAACATCCGTATGGGGGTGGGCATGAGTTTATCCGGGTTATATAACGTTGGGCACGATGTGGGCGGGTTCTCTGGTGATAAACCCGATGCAGAACTGTTTGTACGCTGGGTACAAAATGGTGTGATGCATCCCCGTTTCACCATCCATTCATGGAATGATGATGCGACGGTGAACGAGCCATGGATGTACCCAACGTCAACGCCGATGATTCGTGACGCGATTAATCTGCGTTATCAACTGATGCCGTACTTCTACACCCTGTTGTGGCAGGCTAGCGCAGATGATGAACCGATGTTACGTCCCACCTTCCTCGACCATGAACATGACCAGAATACACTGCGTGAGACGGATGACTTCTTAATGGGCCGTGACCTGCTGGTAGCTAGTGTGGTTGAACCTGGGCAACGTCAGCGTGAGGTGTATCTACCGGATAACACCGATGGCTGGTACTGCTTCTACAGCGGTCAGTGGTATAGCGGTGGTCAGACTATTGTGGTGGATGCGCCTTTGGAACGCTTACCGTTGCTGGTACGTGCTGGGGCCGGATTACCGATTTCTCACTACTTGGGCCATGTGGATATTGCTGCCGATAATTACCGTGAACTGCGGCTGTTCCCAACCAAGGGCACCGGGCGTTCTGCGGGGCTGCTATTTGAAGATGATGGCGAGAGCCATGGTTGGCAGCAAGGCAATGCGTTGTGGCTGCGTTGGCAGGCAGTGACTGATAACCAACGTATTGAGTTGACCTTTACCACTGAAGGCCAGTTCAAGCCAACATGGCAAACGCTGAATATTGTTTTGCCTGCGGGTGAAACCCGTGAGCTGTGGGTTAATGGCGCTCGCTGTAATAGCTATACGTTGTAATTGATGTTAGCCCCTGCCGTTATTTAAAAACGGCAGGGGCTACTGCTATTCACGCCGCTCGCTACCTTTACCACGTTGCTTCTTGGTGACGTTGATGGTTTTTATCTCGCTTTCCAGCCAACCATCCTGCAACTGTGTTTTCACTAACTCACCCACTTGCGCCTGCTTGGTGGTTTTCAGTAAATCACCACCCGGTGTTTGCGTTACGCTATAGCCACGAGACAAAGTGGCCAGTGGGCTGACGGCTTCCAACTGGCTGCAAGCAATACCAAACCGTTGACGATAAGCATTAAGCTGCTGCGCCATGCCTTGCTGTAACTGATAGGTCTGCTGCTGAATACGTTGCTGTAACCGGTGTATGCTACCCGTTGGCTGTTGTTGCCGCAGACGCTGTTGCAATTGTTCACTGCGGCGTGAACAGCCGCGCAACTGCCACTGCATGGCTTCTTGCAAGCGCTGTTGTAATTTAAAGAGTCGCGTTTGTTGCCGTGCCAGACGCAAATGCGGGTGTTGCTGCTGCAACCGATGATGAAGGCGGGTGAACTGCTGCTGTCGTTGTGCCAGATAGTAGTCTAGAGCCATTTCCAGCCGTTGCTGCTGTGATTGCCATTGGCGTAATAGCTCCAACTGATTGCGGCTGATCAACTCGGCGGCGGCGGAAGGGGTGGGAGCGCGTAAATCAGCGACAAAATCGGCGATAGTGATGTCGGTTTCGTGCCCAACCGCACTGACAATGGGAATATGGCTGGCAAAGATCGCCCGTGCGACACGTTCGTCGTTAAAGCTCCACAAGTCCTCCAGTGATCCGCCCCCACGGCCGACGATCAACACATCACATTCGTTGCGGCGGTTAGCGGTTTCAATGGCATTCACAATCTGCAATGGGGCTTCCGCGCCCTGTACCGAGGTGGGGTAAATGATAACCGGTAAAGACGGATCGCGGCGTTGCAATACTTGCAGGATATCATGGAGCGCAGCACCACTGGCTGACGTGATCACCCCAACACATTTGGCCGGGCTGGGTAATGCTTGCTTAAACTGCTGCTCAAACAGCCCCTCTTCAGACAGGCGCTGTTTCAACTGCTCGAATTGCTGCTGTAACAAGCCATCCCCTGCGGGCTGCATACTTTCGGCAATCAGTTGATAATCCCCACGGGGTTCATACAACGTAATGCTGGCACGCACCAGAACCTGTTGGCCATTTTGCGGGCGGAAGGTAGTACGGCGGTTGCTGTTGCGGAACATGGCACAACGCACCTGGGCACGCTCATCTTTCAACGTGAAATACCAGTGACCAGAGGCGGGCTGAGAGAAGTTGGAGATCTCGGCGGAGAGCCAAATCTGGCCCATTTCCATTTCCAATAGTTGCCGAACCGTCTGATTAAGGCGGCTTACGGTAAAAATTGAGGGTGCAGTAGGTAGCGACATGTGAGCCAGATCAAATTTCAAAACAGAGACTTAATCGGTTGATACTACCTTGCATTGCAGGGTAATCAAGAGTTTTTATCAGAAAATGCTGGAGGCAATCGGTTACGTTCTGTATAATGCAGCGGCAATATTTTATCTTTTCCCCAACCACCTTGGTGAGATATTGCCCATGCTACGTATCGCTAAAGAAGCTCTGACGTTTGACGACGTTCTCCTGGTTCCAGCCCATTCCACAGTTCTGCCTAATACTGCCGATCTTGGTACCCAACTGACTCAATCTATCCGCCTAAATATCCCTATGCTGTCAGCAGCGATGGATACGGTTACCGAATCCAGCCTGGCCATTGCATTGGCACAGGAAGGTGGCCTGGGTTTTATTCACAAAAATATGTCTATCGAGCGTCAGGCGGAAGAAGTTCGCCGCGTGAAAAAGCATGAAAGCGGTGTGGTGACTGACCCACAAACCGTTACACCGAATACCACGCTGGAGGAAGTGAAAGCCCTGACCGCACGTAACGGTTTTGCCGGTTATCCGGTGGTGACGGACGGTAATCAACTGGTTGGTATTATTACTGGCCGGGATGTCCGCTTTGTTACCGATTTGACCCAACCGGTGACGGCGGTGATGACACCGAAGGAACGTTTGGTGACCGTCAAAGAGGGGGAAGCACGTGACGTCGTTCTGCAGAAAATGCATGAAAAGCGTGTCGAGAAAGCCCTCGTGGTGGATGATAACTTCCGTCTGCTGGGTATGATCACGGTAAAAGACTTCCAGAAAGCAGAGCGTAAACCGAATGCCTGTAAAGACGAGCATGGCCGCTTACGTGTCGGTGCTGCGGTGGGTGCCGGTGCAGGCAATGAGGAACGTATTGATGCGCTGGTTGCTGCCGGGGTGGATGTACTGCTGATTGACTCTTCCCATGGTCATTCCGAGGGAGTATTGCAACGCATTCGTGAAACTCGCGCCAAATACCCAGAGCTACAAATTGTTGGCGGCAACGTGGCGACATCCGCTGGGGCCAAAGCATTGATGGATGCCGGTGTTAGCGCGGTAAAAGTGGGGATTGGCCCAGGTTCTATCTGTACCACACGTATTGTGACTGGCGTAGGGGTTCCACAGATCACCGCGATTGCTGATGCGGTAGAGGCGTTGCAAGGCAGTGGTATCCCGGTGATTGCTGATGGCGGGATCCGCTTCTCGGGTGATATTGCCAAGGCGATTGCTGCCGGCGCATCTTGCGTGATGGTCGGTTCCATGTTGGCGGGGACAGAAGAGTCGCCAGGGGAAATCGAACTCTATCAGGGGCGTTCATTCAAATCTTACCGTGGCATGGGCTCTTTGGGGGCGATGTCGAAAGGTTCTTCCGACCGTTACTTCCAGACTGATAACGCTGCTGATAAACTGGTACCGGAAGGTATTGAAGGCCGTGTGGCTTACAAAGGTATGTTGAAGGCTATCGTGCACCAACAGATGGGAGGCTTGCGTTCCTGTATGGGATTGACCGGTTGCGCCACCATTGATGAACTGCGTACCAAAGCTGAGTTTGTGCGCATCAGCGGTGCAGGTATTCAGGAAAGCCATGTGCATGATGTGACCATTACCAAGGAAGCTCCTAATTACCGCATGGGCTAATATTTCGCCCATTCGTGCAAGAAGCGCCTAGGGGGGAGGGAGTTCCTTCCTCATCCTCAATGTGCTTTTTGCCCTTTTTTCTGTTGCTGGAATTTGCCTCACATGACAAAAAATATTCATAAGCATCGCATTCTCATCCTGGACTTCGGTTCGCAATATACCCAGTTGATAGCACGCCGTGTGCGTGAAATTGGCGTTTACTGTGAATTGTGGGCCTGGGATGTGAGCGAAGAACAGATCCGTTCATTCAACCCGAGCGGCATTATTCTCTCTGGCGGCCCGGAAAGTACCACTGAATTTAATAGCCCGCGCGCACCAGAATATGTTTTTACTGCTGGAGTCCCGGTACTGGGGGTTTGCTATGGTATGCAGACCATGGCGATACAGTTAGGTGGCCATGTACAGGGTTCAAACGAACGTGAGTTTGGCTATGCACAGGTAGAAATGACCAGCACCAGCGCCTTGACTCGCGGTATTGAAGACGCCATCAGCCCGGCAGGCAACCCATTGCTGGATGTATGGATGAGCCATGGCGACAAAGTGACGGCTATCCCGTCTGATTTTGTCACTGTTGCCAGTACCGATACCTGCCCATTTGCCATTATGGCCAATGAAGAAAAACGTTTTTATGGCGTGCAGTTCCACCCGGAAGTGACCCATACCCGCCAGGGCCAGCGCCTGCTGGAACGTTTTGTATTGGACATTTGCGGTTGTGAAGCGTTATGGACACCTGCCAGCATTATTGACGATGCCATTGAGCGTATTCGCCAGCAGGTAGGAGACCAGCATGTGATCCTCGGCTTGTCCGGTGGTGTGGATTCTTCGGTTACCGCCATGCTGCTACACCGCGCTATCGGCAAACGCCTGACTTGTGTGTTTGTGGATAACGGCCTACTGCGTTTGAACGAAGCGGAGCAGGTGTTGGAAATGTTCGGCGACCATTTTGGCCTGAATATTGTCCATGTTCAGGCAGAACAACGCTTCCTGAGCGCGTTGGCTGGCGTTGATGAGCCAGAAGCCAAACGTAAGATTATTGGCCGGGTGTTTGTTGAACTGTTCGATGAAGAAGCCTGCAAACAAAGCCAGGTGAAGTGGCTGGCACAGGGCACCATCTACCCGGATGTGATTGAATCTGCCGCTTCTCTGACTGGCAAGGCTCATGTGATCAAATCGCACCACAACGTGGGTGGCCTGCCGAAAGAGATGAAACTGGGTCTGGTTGAACCGTTGAAAGAACTGTTCAAAGACGAAGTGCGCAAGATTGGCCTGGAGCTGGGTCTGCCATACAACATGCTTTATCGCCACCCATTCCCTGGCCCAGGTTTAGGGGTGCGCGTGTTGGGTGAAGTGAAAAAAGAATACTGCGACCTGCTGCGCCGTGCCGATGCAATTTTTATCGAAGAACTGCACAAAGCGGATCTCTATAACAAGGTCAGCCAGGCATTCACCGTGTTCCTACCCGTGCGTTCGGTAGGGGTCATGGGGGATGGTCGTAAATATGATTGGGTAGTTTCCCTGCGGGCAGTAGAAACCATCGACTTTATGACTGCGCATTGGGCACACCTGCCGTACGAATTCCTCGGCCGGGTCTCCAACCGTATCATTAACGAAGTCAACGGCATTTCCCGTGTGGTTTACGATATCAGTGGTAAACCACCAGCGACAATTGAGTGGGAATAAACAGTCTACTTAACGTATTGATTTAATAAAATTAATGCCATTGATGATTTTTTATATCATTAATGGCATTTTTTATGGTTGATAGAAAATCAGCCAGTAAGAAGTGCATTGATACCCTGTCGGGATAACTATTTTTGCGTGAGACTGTAAACGAGATGGTATCAAGTTTGCCTTACTGGATAGACTGAACGCAATCATCATCATTACTTGCTATTTCACTAATGGCGGCCATCGTTGAGCGGTGTGCACCAAGGCTATAATCCATACTGCGTCATCTTCGATTTGATACACTAACCGATAACTTTCATGAACAATCAGTTCCCGTGTGCCAGCGATAGTTCCTTGGCGCCCAATTTCTGGGTGGCGAGATAATCTATCAGCGGCCTCACTGAACAGGGTATCCATCCGAAGAGCAGCCTCTGGATTATCTTCAGCAATGTAATACCAAATATCTTCACGATCCTGTTCTGCTTCAGGTGCCCAAATTACTTTCATGATTTGCTTTTGAGTTGGTTACGCAGTGCGGAAAATTTAGCTTCAACGTCATCATTAGAACGCCCCTTTCCAGCCTGCATAGAGGCTCGCCCTGCATCAACCTTGGCTTGTAAAAATTGATTATATTCCTGCATATCTTTTTGTTTTTTAATAAATTCTCGCATCAGCTCACGCATGACTTGTGAAGCAGGGCGATGAATAGCGTTTGTTGCCGCCATAAATTCCGAGCGTAATTCAGGCTCAATTTTCATAGTAAAAACAGCTTGTTTTGTCATATACCCCCCCTCTACATAGGTACTGATAACGTACATACGTCGTCAGTATATAAAGTACTGGTGGGTTTTACACCCGTTTTTATTGTTCTCTTACAGAGAATCTCAAAGCTGTGCATGGTCTGATAAAAGTGAAGGGTGAGGTTTGGCGTTTAGCGGGGGGAAGCTGTGGTTTGCAGAAAAATACGGAATAAGGTACGAGGCCGTTTGATGGAAACCATGATGGGCATTCAGGGGACTGCAAGAATACTGTATCGTGTTGAAATCAATTTCTAGAGCGGTGCTAAAAATGACAGCAACATACTCACAGATGAGACAATAGAAAATAGACTTACCTTATATTGGAAGGTTTATACTGTCGATGTTATGCTTATATGTATCACAAATGAAACGTAGTTGAGCGAGGTTAAGATGCCCGAAGAAAATTATATGAGTAAACTTCGGCGGACAAAAGGTTCCGTTGTACGGCCTTCAACCGAATCAGTCTTGGTCAAGCTTGGCAAGGACATTGAATTCGCGCGCCGTGTACGGGGCATGTCCGCTGATACGTTTGCAAAATCAGCGGGAATCTCGCGCTCTACTTTGCATAGGCTTGAGAACGGTAATGGCGCAGGCATTTCACTCAACACACTTGCGATGGTGCTTACTATTCTTGGCAAGCTGGATCTTCTGAGCAATTTGATCGACATACGCAATGATGATATCGGCCTGTCTATGCTGCGTGAGAATGTCATGCAAGGTACAAAGTCTACGCCTAAAAGCGTCAAGGTTAGCACCGAGAAACGTGCTACAAAGGGTGCGAGGGTCAAGTCGGGTAAACCTCCTGCTGGTATAGCGATCACTATCAAATCCACATTGTCTGGCGAAAAAGTGAGTGATCAGCGCGATAAAGAGGGATTAGTTATGAGTTCATCTGGACGTGCATCATCACTACTCACTCGCCTAAAAGCCAAGCGGGATGGTTCAGGCTCCAGATCAGAGAAATGACATGAAACAACGACTTTACGTATGGATGGATGGTGAAGAATTGGTCGGTCAGTTGGATTTCAACATCGATGGCGCTCGTCAGAACTCCGTTTTCACTTATGCGCAGAGCTGGATTGATAATCCAGAAGGTTTTGATCTCTCTCCAGCGATGCCGCGCAGCCAAATAGTCGCTTCGGCTAGTCTTCATGGAAATTCATCCCCGCTTGTTTTGCCTATTGCCGACAGCGCGCCTGACTCATGGGGCCGCGCTATTATGCGCGCGGCAAATGGCGGGCGCACTATGAATGATTTCGAGTATCTAACTGGGGTCGATGACTTTCTGCGCTCGGGGGCACTTCGCTTTTACGACAGTGATGCGCCGGGGGCGTTGCCATTGGCTCAACCTCGTACAGGCGAAAATGCTTTTTCCATACCGCGGCTCATCGAACTCGAAGCGATGATTCATGAGGTCCGCGCCTTCGAAGCCGACCCAATTCATTATCGTGAAAACCGGGCCAAGCTCCTTGCAGGACAAATATTGCGTGATGCCGCTGGTTCGCTAGGCGGTGCACGGCCAAAGGTGAATGTGCGTGATGAAGACCAAGCAATCTGGATAGCGAAGCTACCAAAGATGGATGATGAATATGATATGGCGCGGGCCGAGGTGCTTACACTGCATCTTGCAGGAGAAATAGGCATGACGGTGGCAGAAGCTAAGTTATTCGTCGTATCTGGGCAATTTCCGGTTGCCTTAATCAAGCGTTTTGATCGCTCTTACGAGGATGTAGGGGACCCTCGGCGGATCCACTTCATCACGGCACAGACATTTATGGGGTTACCAGGCACAGAGCCATCAAACTACGTTTCGATAGCAGAGCAGATGATGATCAATGGCGCTGGTGATGATCTGGTCGAACTTTGGACACGCATGGCCTACTCTGTGATGATTCAGAATACAGACGATCATTTACGTAATCACGGTTTTATTCGGACAGTCGATCGCTGGGCTCTTTCCCCTGCCTATGATATTAATCCTGTCCCCACAGTAGGCGGTACCCTAAAAACTGCGATCAGCGAGATCCATGGCAACGAACTCGACATTTTGGCTGTCTTGGACGCGGCACCACTCTTCAATATTGACCCTAGCGAGGCCCGCGATGCACTTAGGGTTATGGCAGAGATCATCAGCGAAAGATGGCGTCCTCTCGCAACTGAGCTGGGAATGACGGCGAAAGATATCAGGTCACTTGCACCCGCCTTTGAAAGCCCGCAGGTGCAGAACGCATTGAGTCTGTTATGAGTGAATATCCAGTCCAGGGTTGAAGTGCAATTTCACGGTATCTACATGTGGTGGATACTTCACAAGGAGAAAGTTCAACATCAAGTGTCGAACGAGTCCGCCTAATAGGCGCAGACTTCCATAATCACTTAAATTACTTTTAATAATACCAATCTACTACCTTGCAATTTCCCTTTGAATAGTTGAAAGCCGTCTATACTTATCGGATTACTTTGAGCGGGTAAATATCTGCTCATATCGAAGAGAACACTCAGATACACGGCTTGGGTAGGGATGAAAATGAATACAAAGCAGACACGTGTTGAATTGCCTGGGGTTGACGAGATTAAAAATAATATAATCAGCAAGTTGAGGTACAGTTTATGCCTTGAACTGCAGGATGCCACTGATGCTGATATCTTTAATGCACTGGCATTAACAATAAGAGATTACCAATTAGACGGTTTCTTCGAAACCAAAGGTTATCAGGAAGCCGCAAAATCAAAACGACTCTATTATCTGTCCATGGAGTTTTTGCTGGGTCAGTCGCTGCGTAATAATTTGATGAATGTCGGGTTGTTATCGGCTGCCAGCCAAGCCATTGGCGAGTTGGGTTTTGATTTTGACGCTATCGTCGGCCAAGAGCCTGATGCTGCATTAGGCAATGGCGGGTTAGGGCGCTTGGCGGCCTGTTTTATCGACTCAATGGCTACCCTGGATATTGCCGCATCGGGTCACGGCATTAAATATGAGTATGGGTTATTTAAGCAGTCGATTCAGAATGGTAAACAGGTTGAACAGCCGGATGATTGGCATGCCACCCACTCCCCTTGGCTAATTGATCATCATTCGCAACTGATGTTAATTCCTGTTGGCGGGCATATTGAAGTTACCGAAGATATAGATGGTAATTACAACCCGATGTGGATGGATTGGAAGGTGATTGTCGGGGTTCCTCACGACTATTTTGTCACTGGCTATGGGGGTAAAACCGTTAACAAATTGCGCTTATACAGCGCCAGTGCATCTGATTCGTTTGATGTACATATTTTTAACCGTGGGGATTATCTACGCGCCGTTAGCCAAAAAATAGCCTCGGAAAATATCTCAAAAATTCTTTATCCGGCTGATGAAATACAATCGGGAAAAGAGTTACGCCTGACACAGGAATACTTTCTGGTTGCTTGTACCTTACGTGATATTTTCCAGGAATTTGCTACCCGTTCAGAGGATATCACTACACTGCCTGATGCGGTTGCCATACAGCTTAATGATACGCACCCGGCGTTAGCGATTGTCGAAATGATGCGAATTCTGGTGGATGAGCACCGGTTGGATTGGGATATTGCTTGGGGGATCACGCAAAAAACCTGTGCGTTTACCAACCATACTCTGATGCCCGAAGCACTTGAAACCTGGCCAGTGACCTTGTTTGAAAAACTGTTACCGCGCCATTTGCAAATTATCTACGAAATTAATCACCGTCACCTGAGCGAAGTGGCAGAAAAATGGCCTGACAGACCAGAACTGCTGGCTTCATTGTCACTGTTTGAAGAAGGGGGCGAGAAGAAAGTACGCATGGCCAACCTGGCTATTGTTGGTAGCCATAAGGTGAATGGTGTGGCCAAGTTGCACTCTGAACTGATTAAACAAGAATTAGTGCCCAACTTTTATTTTATCTCGCCGGAGAAGTTCACCAATCAGACTAACGGTGTCACGCCAAGGCGCTGGATCCAACAAGCTAACCCAAGGCTGGCCACCTTTCTGACGCGTGAATTAGGCCCTGGTTGGGTTACCGACCTGGATAAACTGCAAGGGTTGAAAAAACTGGCGAATGACAGTGGGGTATTGGAGGAGTTGCAGACGATTAAGCTGCATAACAAGCGGGCTCTGTGCCAACTGGTTGCCACTCGGCAGGGGGTGAAACTTGATCCCCAAGCTCTATTTGACAGCCAGGTAAAGCGTATTCATGAATACAAAAGGCAACTACTGAACATTTTGCATGTGATACATCTGTATTTAGGCATTGTAGAGTCTGGCAATACCCTACAGCCTAAAGTGCATCTGTTTTCAGGAAAAGCCGCCCCTGGCTATGCGATGGCTAAACTGATTATTCAGTTGATTAATGAAGTCGCGAGAACCATTAATAACGATCCTCGTGCCAAGGGGCAACTGAATGTCCTATTTCTTGAGGATTATAAGGTCTCCTTGGCTGAGCATATTATTCCCGCGACGGATCTTTCTGAACAGATCTCGACGGCGGGAACCGAGGCATCGGGCACCAGTAATATGAAGTTTGCGATGAATGGTGCTTTGACCATCGGTACTATGGATGGCGCTAATATTGAAATCCGTGATGCCGTGGGCGCAGACAATTTTTATCTTTTTGGGGCCAATGCGGCGGAAATCAATGCTCATCGGTTTGCGGGGTCCCATAATCATGTCTATAGCAATAATCCGGTGACTAGGGAGGCGGTTGACGCCTTGGTTTCTGGGCGTTTTAATCTGGATAAATCACTTTTCCTGCCGATTTACCGCATGTTGACCGAAGGCGATCATTATTGCCATCTGCTCGATTTTGACAGCTATTGTGTGGCTCAAGAGCAGGTGTTGCATGATTTCGCCCATCAGCAACAGTGGCATCGGCGGGCACTATTAAATATCGCGGGTATGGGGCTCTTCTCCAGTGACCGTACCATCAAAGGGTATGCGACAGAAATTTGGGGGATCCCTTGTTGATGTGGTTTATCAACCGTCACCATTGAAGCTGCTGGCCCATAGCAAAGACCATGGGCTAGCAGGACTATTATCAACTCGCGCTGAATGATTTTTTTGGGGTAAAGGGTCATCATTTTATGGAACCTATGGAACTGATTACCAATGGCCAACCTGCAGCCGATCTGCAGGTCACCATAATGATTGTAGATGATTCAAAAAGTTATCGGCACCTGATGGCGGCGACGTTACTCAAATGGGGGTTTAACGTCTGTGAAGCCGAGGATGGGCAGCAAGCGTTACAAAAGTTGGCTGAACAACCGATTAATATCGTGATCAGTGACTGGGAAATGCCGGTAATGGATGGCGTCGCTTTATGCCAAGCTATCCGCAATGATGATTTTGGTCATTATATCTACGTTATTCTGCTGACGGCTCGGCAATCCATGGAAGATTTATTGACCGGCATGGAGGCGGGAGCGGATGATTTTTTGTCGAAGCCGGTTAATCAAAATCAACTTCGTGCTCGGTTGCATGCGGCAGAGCGGGTACTGTTACTCGAAAGTACCCTAGAAGCACGCAATGAGAAGCTCTCTTATGCTTATCATCAAATAGAATCCGATCTCCAGGCTGCCGCTAAACTGCAACATAGTTTTTTGCCCAGTCACAATCTGTTGTTGTCTGGGTTTGAGTTTGATTGGATGTTTTTACCTTCCGCTTATGTCTCTGGGGACTTATTGAATTATTTCCCCTTGGGAGAACAACATATTGCTTTTTTCAGTGTTGATGTTGCCGGGCATGGTATCAGTGCGGCGATGCTTTCACTGGCGGTTTCACGGGAGTTTCTGGCAGGGCGCATCAGTAGCCAGTTGTTGCTGCACCAAACAGCCAGTGGGGAGCAGGTCCCAGCCGCGCCACATCGCGTGGTTGAGGCGCTGAATCAACGTTTTTGCCTGGATAATGATCAGGTAACCAGCTACTACACGCTGATTTATGGTGTCATCAATACCTGTAATGGTGACGCGGTGCTTTGTCAGGCGGGGCATCCTACGCCCTTTATTGTCCGTGCTGATGGCGAATTGTGTTCTGTGGGCGATGGGGGCATGCCCATCGGGCTATTTGATACTGCGGAATACCAAGACACTTATTTTAACCTGCAAGCCGGGGATCGGCTCTATCTTTATAGCGATGGAGTGACTGAGTGTGAGAATAAGCATCAGGAACTTTATGGTGAGCAGCGTTTGCAGGCATTACTGACGGAATGTCGTGGCCTGGCGAAAGCAGAGATTTTTGCAAAAGTTGAACATGCGCTGAGTCTATGGCGCAGCAGTGAACATGAAAATAGTCGGCAACCGGCGGCGGTATCACATCAGTTGTTTACTGATGATATTTCGCTGATGGCGATTGAGCGCATTGTCGTGCCGGATAATGCTTGAAGAGTGATCAGTTTGATACAGTGAATGAATAAAGGAGCAGTTATGAACTTTGAAATCCAGTCTGAGAATGGTGTTGAAATTATTTCGCCTCTGGTCCGTCGTCTTGATGCCTCCGTCGCTGTCGTTTTTAAGCAAGAAATTCTCTCTATGATTGAGCAAGGTAAAAATTGCCTGCTGCTGGATTTCAGCCAGGTGGATTTTATCGACAGTAGTTGCCTTGGCGCGCTGGTTTCAATGCTTAAGACGCTCAATAACCGGGGTGATTTGGCACTTTGCTCATTGAATAGCAATATCCAGAACATGTTTAAACTCACGAGAATGGATCGGATTTTTACCATTAGCAGCGATCGTGAATCGGCGCTTAAACTGATAAACCGTTGAGACTAACTGGTGGCGTATGAAGGAGAGGCCATATGGCTAGTGCCAAGACTACACTCTGTTTACCGGCATCCTTGGAGAGTCTGGCGAAGCTGAGCGATGCATTATATGAATTTGTTGCTCCTTGTTCGTTGGACCCGGCGCTCGTTTATCAGGTTGATTTGGCCTCATGCGAAGCATTTACCAATATTGTTAAACATGCCGTGAATTACGATGACCATCAAAATGTAACTATCACGTTAGCCCATGATGACCAGCGGCTAATCTTAACATTCTCAGATTCGGGTGTGCCCATATCTGATGGCATTCTGCAGCGATGGGTAACATCACCCACGCTTTCACCGGACCCCCTTGATCCCGCCAGTTGGCCGGAAGGGGGGATGGGGTTGATGTTGATTCAATCGGTGATGGATGAGGTGACCTACCAAACTGCAGATGGGCACAATCTGCTGACCTTGATGAAAAGTTTATCCGTTGATCCAACATGAGATTCTTTCGTTGCCCAGCTAACGAAGCATTGGGGGAATTATGATCGAACCTTGCATGCCAGCTAATGAGCCATTGCGTCAATGTGTATTGGATTCATTGCATATTCTGGATAGTCGGGCAACAGAAAAGCTCGACAGGATCACTCGCCTGGCGGCCAGTTATTTTGGCGTACCGATTGCCTTAATTTCTTTGATCGACCGGGATCGGCAGTGGTTTCTGTCGCGCTTTGGTCTGGATGCGCCGCAAACACCAAGAAATATCTCATTTTGTGGACATACCATTTTACAAAGGGGAACCTTTATTGTCCCCAATACCGCTCTGGATCTGCGTTTTGCTGATAATCCGTTAGTTCAGGGCCCCCCCCATATCGGTTTTTATGCCGGGCAACCTCTGTTGTCGCTTGATGGTTTACCGTTAGGTACGCTTTGTATTATCGACCAGCAACCGCATGATTTCTCAACAAAACAATCTACCGACTTGCAGGATTTTGCTGCAGTTATCGAAGAGTATTTACACAATATAGAGCGGGATTTTTATACCGAAAGTTTGAAATTGAATTTGGAACGTTCCGAAGCGCTGTTTGAGCAGACATTCTCTCAGGCGGCTGTGGGGATGGCGCTGGTTTCATTAGAGGGTTACTGGTTACGGGTTAATCCGCGTATATGTGACATTCTGGGTTACAGTGAGCCGGAGTTGATGGCGCGGACATTCCAGGACATTACACACCCGGATGATCTGGATAATGACCTGGAGTTGCTGAGGCAGCTACTGGCAAATGAAATCTCCACCTATTCGATGGAGAAACGTTATTTCCGCTTCGACGGCACGCTGGTTTGGGTCGAATTGACCGTCGCACTTAACCGTTTGTCTGATGGCTCACCGCATCATTTGATCTCCGTGCTGGTTGATATCAGTGAACGTAAATTAGCTGAAAATAATTTGCGTATCTTGCAGCAGGAGCTGGAGGAGCGGGTGATATCACGCACCCAAGAATTAAATACGGTAGTCAACAAACTGAATCTGGAGATTGAAAGCCGGGTAAATGCCCAGTATCAACTGAATGCAGAAAAAGAACGTTTGCGGGCCATTACCGATAATATGCCAGCCTTGATTAGCCAAGTGGGTACAGATGAAGTCTATCAGTTTGCCAATAGTGCTTATCAGCGTTGGTTTGGTATTGATGAGGCGTCACTAAAGACCATGACCTTGCGGCAATTTATGGGTGAGCAGGCTTATCTTGTCGCCAAACCGATGATTGAAAAAGCGTTGCAAGGGGAAACGGTCAGTTTTGAGAATGAACTTAAGACTCAGGCGGGCTTATTGGCGGTTCATACCACGCTGGTACCTTGTGAAACTCAGGGGTTCTATATCCTTTCGATGAATATCAGTGAGCTAAAAAGATTGCAGCAACGTCTGGAATATGACGTCACTCACGATATGTTAACTGGCTTACCTAACCGCAGGGCATTTATTCATCATTTGGAATTATCCAGGGCCGAATGCCTGGCGACTGGGTTACCGATGGCGGTATTGTTTATTGATCTGGATGGTTTCAAGCAGATAAACGATAATCTGGGGCATGAATTTGGTGATAACGTGTTGAAAATATTCGCCAATTTACTGAGCGATTGTATCCAAAACAGGGGGTTTGTAGCCAGATTGGCAGGGGATGAATTTACCGCTGTACTTGGGCAATTAACTGATCCTGAGGCACAAATCCGGGCTTTTTGTCAGCAGGTCTTGGCTCAACTGGCTGAGTTGGCGTTTATTGCTGGGCATGCGATAAACGTATCCGCCAGTATAGGGGCCTCTATTTATACCGGTGACGACACCACCATTAAAATGCTGTTATTACAGGCAGATCAAGCGATGTATCGTGCCAAATCAGCAGGTAAGAGTAACTATTTGATTCACGGAAGTAAGCAAGCCTGATGGCTGCGAATACCTATCATGGCGGGCTTATCCCTAAGCCTGCTGGGTATCAACGCTGTTTAAAGCTGATCTTTACAGGCGAGTAATTCCGCTTGTAATTGTTGGCATAACTCATCAACACCATGATATTGCTTGGTAATTACCGCCATATTACCTGCTGCGGCAGCCTGTTCAATCTGGCTCAGCTTGCTTTCCAACGGGGGGCAGGCAAAATGCAGACATTCCCCTTTTAGCTGATGGGCACTACGGCGAATAGCTTCAATATCCTGTTTTTCTATGGCATTGGCCAGGGCTTGCTGGAGGGTAGGGATCTCTTCAATAAAGATCGCCGCTAATTCGCTGAATAAGGTTCTATCATCACCTAATTGAGCGATGCTCTGCTCATAATCAAAGATATTTTTTTTGGGGGCGACTGGTGTGGCTGGTGCAGCTGGTGCAGCTGGGTCACCGGTAAGCATCCGCTTAATTTCGCTTCCCAGGTTGTCCAGCAAAATGGGTTTACTGATATAGCCATCAAACCCTTGGGCCAGACATCTTTCACGGTCACCTTTCATCGCATGAGCGGTCATGGCGATAATCGGCTGATGCTTGCCAGCTTGTAATGATTCACTGGCGCGCAGTTGTTGTACTGCCTCGGTGCCATCCATTTCGGGCATCTGCAAGTCCATTAAAACCACATCATAATGATTCTGTTGTAACTTCTGCAGGGCCAGCTTGCCATTACCTACCACATCACAGGTATGCCCCAGTTTGCGGATAAAATTAATCACCAGTTGTTGATTGATAAGATTATCTTCCGCCACCAGCAGATGTAGAGCATGACTATTGACTACCGGGGGCGGTGTCGGCGCAATGGTGGAGGCGGGCGGTGGGATCGCAACTTCCTCAGGATTAAAGGTATCGATGATGGCTTCCAGAAGTTCGGTAACATCAATGGGCTTGGTTAGAAAACTGGAAACCCCAACTTTACGCAGCACCCCGGTATCTAGCTGGTTACTCATGGAACTGAGCATAATCAATTTGCACTGGCGTAAGCTGGGGGTGGACATAATTTCCAGCGCCAGTGCCATACCGTCCATTTCTGGCATTTGGGAATCGAGCAGAATCAGTGGGAAACGCTGGCCTTCATTTAACAATTCCAGTGCTGCTCGCCCGGAATTCACCGTCTGGGGTTTAAACCCGTTATTGCGTAGCATATCAAACAGCAAGCGCAGGTTAGTGGCGTTGTCATCCACCACTAAAACATCCATTCCTTTTAACCAACTTGGTAGCACCACCGTCGCACGGGTTGGGGCCGTTTCGTTGGCATTAATCGGCAGCGAAAAATAGAAGCAGCTACCCTGCTCAGGCTGGCTGGAAACCTGCAATTTGCCCCCCATCATTTCCACCAGTCGCGCTGAAATGGTTAATCCCAACCCGGTACCACCATATTTGCGCGTGGTGGAGCTGTCTGCCTGACTGAATGACTCAAAGATCACCGCCTGCTTTTCAGCAGGAATGCCTATTCCGGTGTCAATGATACTAAACGTTAGCCTATCGTCCGGGGTTGGCGCTGGGGTAATTTGTAATACCACTTCGCCTGTGTGGGTGAACTTGAGTGCATTACCAATCAGGTTGGTAATCACCTGCCGCAAGCGCAGTGCATCACTGTGTACGATTGCCGGGGTATTGGGGTGAATATCAACGATTAACTCCAGCCCCTTTTCGGAAAACTTGGGCGTTAATGGGCGTGTAATTTCATGGATCAACGGGCGCAGGGCAAAATCTTCCAGTTCAAAGATAATTTTACCTGCTTCTATTTTGGAAAAGTCGAGAATATCATCGATTATTTTCAATAAGGCGCGGGCTGAAGAGTACACCATATTGATATAATCGCGTTGTTCTTTATTGAGATTGGTTTCCAGGCATAATTGGGTCATCCCCAGAATACCATTCATTGGGGTACGGATTTCATGGCTCATATTGGCCAGAAACTCACTCTTGGCCTGGTTGGCGGCGTGGGCCAGCTCTACCGCTTGCTGAGAGGAGGTTTCTGCCTCTTTCCGCTCGGTGATATCTTGTAGGGTCCCCACCGCTCGCATCAATTCGCCGTTAATATCTGGAGAGATAATTTGCCCTTGAATCAATACCCAACGCTCATCACCACAGTGGTGTTTAATGCGCACTTCACAGGAAAATAGCGGTGATAGTTCTTTATTGGCTTGGTCAACACCTTGCAATAACAAAGGTAAGTCATCGGGGTGAATGACTTGCTGCCAAAGTGCCGAGGTATACTCATTTTCATTATGGCTGATACCGAGCAACGATAATAAAGCATCATTAACATGTAACCGATCCTGGGTGTATTCCCAGTCCCAAATACCGATACGCGAGGCTTCTGCGGCCAGAATAAAATTATTGTTCTGAGTTTGTCGGCTACTGGCAATATCAGCGAAGTGGCTAATATCCGTATGCAGACTGATAATTCCACCCGTGGCAATACGGTTATGTTGTATATAAAAGGTATGGTTGGCAATCTCACGAATTTCATAGTGTGATTCTTGCCGATAATGATGAAGCAGTGTTTTGGCCAGGCTGGCGCTTTTCTGCTGATTTGCTGCCTGATGGCGGGTATTGATCATCACACCGACAATGTCTTGCAGTGTAACACCTTGCTGTAATTTGCCTGCCAGCACCGGATAATAATCAGTGACCTTGCTATTCCAATAACATAGCCGCTCATCGGCATCATAAACCAGCAGTGCAGCATGGGTGGCATCCAGTGCGGGTAATAACAGGTTAGGATTCATGGTGGTTGCCTTTATTCGCATCATGGTGCAACTCTGCCTGACGCCGCATAAACTCTAGCCCTGGTGCCATAAAAATAGCCCACGCAGTGATAACATCCTCATCCCATAACGGGTCGAGATCCCGCACGGTTTGCAAAACGGCACGGCGCCAATAAGCGAAGACCGCAGCGGGCAGGTTCAGGCCCTGGGCACTCTGTTCACGGGCAACACGCTCCAGATAGTCAGAGACGATATGTGTGGTGGCAACGGAAAGCATATAAAAAAATGATTTATAAATAATTTTTTGTTGCTGCTGATCATCAGACACCGGAAAGATACTCAGCCCTTGGGTACTCTCAACGAACAATTTGTAGAAATGAGAGAAAAACTGATCTCCGCGATCTTTGCTGGTGATCCGGTCATAACTGTTATTGAACAAGGCTTCGTAATTTGTGCTCACGGGCTTCTCTCTTGCGATTTTCACCCTGCGACCAAGATAATTCCACCAGAACTCACAGTGCGGCGATTGGCGAGGGCCTAGCTTGATGACCTCCTCGGTAGAGAGAATGTCATTGATATTCAATTAGTCTAGTTAACAACAAGGGAAGCGCAAGAACAACAGCGTGCGTTATCCAAACCGTTGCTCGGTGCAGCCAAAAGGCGATTTATTGGCATTTAAAAAGCGAATCCTAAACCTCACCAAGGCGGTTGACCGGATGTCCGTGATCAACCAGGAATTCCTTACCTTGACGATTATGGGTAGCGGCGATTGGTGCACAGTTTCAGACACACAATGGTCTCAACCTGCTTGGCTGACTGGATGGTAAACTCTCTTATCTGCAAAGACCGTAGGTCATGAGCAGAGTGGCGTTGGTATAAAAAACGATACATGCATACTATTCTACTAAAAGCGGTCTGCTACTTTGTGGTTTCTATATATTGTAGTTGCACCACTTCCTAAATCTTTTCAGTGAGTTATGTGGTTTCCGAAGTGTAACCGTCAGACATCGATTCAATAGTAGATCGCCCTATCAACATTAATAAACTCATCTTCAACACGAATAGCTTCCTCACTGTATGGGATAGCGTGGCTGAATAAGTGAGCTCTAACATCGCTCACATCTTTAAGCAAAGTCCGTTTGGCTAACATAGTTGTCCAGTCTGAACAAGACACCAATGTTCAGACGCTTACACTGGTACTACACTTATAAAGGAAATGTGAAAATGATTTCAGAACCATCACAAAAATATCGTCCAGCCCATGTTATTTCAAATCCAGAAAGAAAATGGCCAAACAATCAAATAACTGTAGCTCCTAGATGGTGTTCAACAGATCTGAGAGATGGCAATCAAGCTTTAATTAATCCGATGGACCACGAAAGAAAGCTGATGTATTTCAAGCATCTTGTGCAATGTGGATTTAAGGAAATAGAAGTGGCTTTTCCATCATCTTCCGAAACTGAATATGATTTTGTGCGTGATTTAATTACTCATGCGCACATACCAAATGATGTATGGATACAGGTGATGACTCAAGCTCGTCCAGATTTGATCCGGACAACTATTAGCGCCTTGGAGGGAGCTAAGCAGGCAATTGTTCATGTTTATAATGCTACGGCCCCCATTTTTAGAGAAATTGTATTCAAAAATAGTAAGGAAGAAACCATTGAATTGGCCTTGAACTCAGTTAAACTGATAAAAGACCTTTGTGATGAGCATCCAGAGACTAAATGGTGTCTCGAATATTCTCCGGAGACGTTTTGCTTTACTGAATTAAATTTTGCCCTTCAGATATGTGAGGCAGTGAAGGATTTATGGTGCCCAACGGAATCTAGGCCTCTAATTCTGAATTTACCTACGACTGTCGAAGTAAACACTCCAAATGTATTCGCTGATCAGATTGAATTATTTATCAGAAAGTTTAGTGACCTATCTTACACGACTATCAGTATTCATCCACATAATGATCGGGGAACAGGTGTAGCAACGGCAGAGCTTGCTTTATTAGCTGGAGCACAAAGAGTCGAAGGATGCTTATTTGGGAATGGTGAACGAACGGGAAATGTAGATTTGGTTACCTTAGCTATGAATATGTATAGCCAAGGTGTTTCTCCTAAGCTGGAGTTCCAGAATATCAAGAAGACGGTTGAAATTGCGGAATATTGTAATCGGTTACCTGTCCACCAAAGGCATCCATATGCAGGTTCCCTGGTATTTACAGCGTTCTCAGGGTCGCATCAAGATGCTATTAAAAAAGGATTCGCATATCGCTTTGAAAACAATGAAGAGATATGGAGCGTGCCCTACTTGCCAATAGATCCAAACGATCTTGGTTGCACTTACGATGAGGTCATACGTGTAAACAGTCAGTCAGGGAAAAGTGGCGCTGCATGGCTCATTGAACAAAATCATGGATTAAAAATTCCTAGAGCTTTGCAAATAAATTTCATTGACAAGGTTAAGAATTATACCAATCGTTCGGGATGTGAGATGAGTTTAAAAGAAATTTGGCAGTTATTTAGAGACTCATATGGCGTAGTTAATAAACCAGGCCTTCAATTGATTAATTACCAAAGCAAATCAATTGAACAGGTTCAAGAGATTAGTGCTCGTTTAAATTACCTAAATGAGGAGTTAATGATTAAAGGTATAGGCTCAGGAGTTCTAAGTGCACTTATTGACGGAATAAAAAATAACTTTGATATTGATATCAACATTAAAGACTATTCTGAGCACACGTTGGGTGTTAATACGCAAAGTAAGGCAGTTACCTACGTTGAGATCCATTCTGTAAATCAAAATAGCTATTTTGGTGTGGCAATAGATACAGATTCATTAAAGGCACTCTTACAAGCTACATTGAATGCTGTTTATAATTTCATTGAGTCCGGTGATAAAAAACACTCAGTAGATTGAATTAAATTCTATCATAAGGATGTATAATAATGGAAAAAAATATCAATATTCCTAGTGAAACATGGGAAAGCCCAGATGGTTTTGATATAGGTATTGAACAAATTTTGATTGAAAATACCCTTGATGAGCAAGATAAAACAGGGATTAGAACACGCTTTGTACGGTTTAATCCTGGAGCAAAAACTAAAGTTGTTTTCATTCATGATTATCATGAAGAGGTTTATATTATTTCTGGTGATCAAGTTCTTCTGGATAAAGAAACACTAAAACCAAAACATCAATATAAGGAAGGTGAGTACTTCATTCGTCCAGCAGGAACGAATCATGGACCCTTTAGCAGCGAAAAAGGGTGTGTGTTGCTAGAGATTCATTATTACTAATTTTTTTCGAGCCATTAAAAGGGAATCAAATGTCTTATAAAACGCATGCAGATACATGGGAACAACGTGCTACGATTCGAACCCGTCCTCGTCGATTTATTGAAAATGATGAACTCTCCTTTTACCCTATCGAAAGACAACCACTGTGCTTTGACCCCATAATTGAAAAGCTTGGCGATGAAGTTAGGGACACTATTCTTCTTCAGAGTCTATATAAATACATAAACGATATTATTATTTTCGAAACAGAAATCGTTAATAAGGTCGCTTTAGATATTGCTAAAGGTCGCTTCCCATTCGATTTTTCATTCGAAGCTCGCTATGATGCAATGTCAGTAGTTGTTGATGAAGATTATCATGCTTTTGTAGCGATGGATTTTCAAAATCAGCTTGAAAAGGAAACAGGTATTAAGCCATTTAAAGTATTTGACGAGATTGAATTAAGCAGGGCAATTCCGCGTGCGATTGAGTCTTTGAACGACTCGAAGCATAAGGCAGGCATGGAGCTCATCGCAGTGGCTATTTCTGAGAATACTGTGACATCGGATGTTGCAGCTTTTGCCAGTGATTCTACTGTAAAACGTTCTATAAAGGGAATAATGGCTGATCATTTAGCAGATGAAGGGAGACATTCAAAATTTTGGACTGCCTAGTAAGAATTTACTGGTCTGGAATTGATGAGGAATCTAGGCTAGCTATTAGCAGTAGTATCCCTAAATTTTTAGAGGAATATCTGACTAATGACATACAAAACGAATTCGATCGTGCATTAATAGATCAATTAACACTTCCAGAAATTGTTAAACGAAAGATTATTGATAATCTGGTAGAGGCTTATCCTATTACTGCACAGCACCCGATGATTTCTAATATTCGTCGATTCCTTATCGCATCAGGTCTGTTAGAACACGCGCCTACTCGCTCACTAATGAAGCAATATTTATAAAAAAGGACGACTATGAAATTATTCTCCATTGCTCTGGGAGCTGACTGCCCGTGTCAGGAAGAACTGAGTAGTCATATTTACGATATCGGTCATAACATCTATAAACTCTCTAAAGGAGCCGCTTCACCCTTAATTAATGAAAAATCCTCTAGCTTAACTGAATTTATCGACTATATTTTTAAGCGTTTTACAGTAGATACAATTAATTTTTCTGAAAATAAAAGTATCTATATCAGCATAACGAAAGATGCTAACTCAGAACAGTATACTGTTGCGACAATTATTAACAATCAAGGCAAACTGCAGATCATTTGCAAAGCAAATATTCAAGGTGAATATACTCTGAATGGTGCAGACATATATCAGGAGATCGTGTCTGAATTAGAAGAGTGCATCTCTATGACTATAATACTCCTTGCACAGGGTATTATAATTTCAGATGAGACTTTATCTGATTCTATACTCAAACTACCTCAGTTAGATTTGGATAAATTAAGATCATGGCACAAATCTAACGATACGTTCAAAGGAAATATTTCCTATGAAAAGGATCTCTATGCAGCTTTTGAGTATACTTCGACTCGCGTACCTACTAAAACGGCTATCAAATTTAATAACCAGTCTATAACCTACAATGAGTTAAAGGTTAAGGTCGAAAATTATTCCAACAGATTGGTTGAAAAATTAGATGTTATCGATTCAGACCGGCAACCAACCATTGCGGTGGCTTTACCCAAATCAATAGAGTTATATGCAGTAATTCTAGCAATTCTTAAAATTGATGGATGCTATATCCCTATTGACCCTGAGTATCCAGAAGACCGGATCCGAAACATTCTGGAGAAATCAGCCCCCGATATATTGATAGGTTGTTCATTACAAACAAGCAATACAATTAAGCATTATTGTCTCGAGGAGTTGGAAACTGAAGGAACTCGTACTTGGCAGAGATCCGGTATCCCGGTGTCAGGAAAATCTAGAGCAACAACGATCTACACTTCAGGATCGACTGGTACGCCTAAAGGTGTGCAACTAACTCATGAAAATATCAGCCACTTTATCAATTGGTACTGTAATGAAACCAACCTTACTAATAATTCGAAATGCTTACAATTTACTACGGTTTCGTTCGATGCATCATTACTGGATATTTTCCCTGCATTAATTACTGGGTCTACACTTGTTGTCCCTACTCAGGAGCAGCGGCATGACTTTAGTAAATTAGATGAACTCGTGCAAGCTGAACAGGTAACACACTGCTTTATTCCACCAGCAATGCTTTCCGCACTACCAAAATACGAATGGTCGACTATGGAATACATTGTTACTGGTGGCGATGTCTGTGATAGTGCAACTATTGATCATTGGTCTCAACAATGCAATCTAGTCAACATTTATGGTCCAACTGAATGTACAGTATTGGCTACCAGCAAAAGATTCGATCCTAAATGTAATAACAAAATCATCGGTAAACCGATTCAGAATACCAAGATTTATCTTGTTAATGAGTTCGGTCATCCTTGCCAGACTCTAGAGCAAGGAGAGCTTTATATATCAGGACCAGGAGTAGGACCAGGCTATGTGAACGATGAAAAACAAACCAACGAGAGATTTGTTCAAATGAATACCCTAGCTTCGTGCTGTAAAATGTACCGCACTGGTGATATTTGCTTCTGGGATAGTAATGGTGAAATCAATTTCGTTGGTAGGAAAGATAATCAGGTAAAAATTCGTGGATTTAGAGTTGAACTAGGCGAAATAGAAAACTCAATTCTGAGACTAAATATGTATTCGGGATGTATTGTTGTATCAGATGATAAAAGACAGGTAAGAGCCTTTGTCAAAGGGCCTGAGCCAAAAGCAAGTATAGAGTCTCTTAGAATGAAGTTAGAGGCTTTTTTACCTAATTACATGATGCCTACATATATAATTGAGGTTGATGATTTTCCATACACCGAAAACGGTAAAGTCGACAGAAGAAAATTAATCGAATTTAAAATTAAAAACACCTCTAGTGACGTATCTGAAGTCTGGGTAGAGCTCCAGTCCGAACTTAGAAAAATCTGGGCTGAAATTTTGGATATCACTGAGGAAGAAATATCTCTAAAATCATCTTTCTTTGATTTAGGGGGGCACTCACTATTAGTCTCCAAAATGTTGCTCGTAGTAAAAAATACCTACGTAGGAAACTTTACATTGGCACGTTTCATGGAAAACCCTACGATTGATGCATTAAGCAATTTGTTAACAGAACAAGATATGACAAAGGGGGCACAGATATCTGATCATATCTACGCCGATATGGTTCTTCAGCATAATATCAGGCCTTTGAGTGATGAAAACCCCTTTGCTTTCAGACCTCGAAACGTACTTCTAACTGGTGCTACAGGTTTTTTAGGTGCTCATATTTTAGAGCAATTAATCAATAAAACTGAAGCGACAGTTTATTGTCTTATTAGAGCTAGTTCACGAGATCATGCTTTCAATAAACTATCCGACTCCTCAAAAAAATTTGGGATCAAAAGCCTAAATAACAATCCCAAGATTAAAGTAATTTGTGGTAACCTCGCTGAGTCTAGGTTAGGTATTAATAACGAAGATTATGAATTCTTAAAGAATGAAATAGATGTAATCTATCATAATGGAGCTCAAGTAAATCATATCTATGACTACAAGTATTTGTTCAATGAAAATGTACGCTCAACGATTGACTTGTTGCAACTCGCCTGTACCTCTATACAGAAACAGATGGTATTTATATCAACTCTGTCAGCAGCAAGTAACATCGACGAATCAGGCCGTATCGTAGAGGATGGTCCTGCTGGACAATTGCCAGCCTTTGTAAATAACGGGTACAACTTGACTAAGTGGGTTTCAGAGCAATTAGTATGGCAAGCCCATGAACGAGGTTTACCAGTTACCCTTGTACGTCCGGGGAACATCTGCGGACATTCTAAGACTGGCCATTGCTTCCCGGATCAAAACCGAATTCTTCTATTACTTAAAGGTGCAGCCCAAATGGGAGTGGCTCCAGATTGGGATATTCAATTTGATCTGTGTCCGGTGGACTTTATAGCGGAAGGAGTTGTTGAAGGAACACTAGATAAATTAAAGCATGTTTCCGTGCTGCACTTCCATAATCCAAAGCCTTTATCTTGGAAAGAGTATGTTGGAAGGCTTCAACATCATGGGATAGAAATTGAATTCATTCCAGATACTGAGTGGCGGAAAAATCTATTAACCCTTGATCCATCAAATGCTTTGTATCAGGTAGTATCGTTCTATCTTGATGATAAAAATGAAGATATTGGTGATATATCTAATATAGAATATTCTCAGACAATGAATAGACTACAGCTATCCGGAATAGATTATCCAGAAAAGGACCAAAAATTAGTTGATGCAAATTTAGGTTTTCTGATTTCAAGTGGTTTCATCCAAAAAAACGAAGTTGAAAGGGTAGTAAATTATTAATAGAAAAACATTTTAAGGAGATAATATATGGGTAAGCACTATGAAGAAAAACGTTCGACTCTCATTAATGTTCCAGCAGTGAGAACAATAAGCACGCCGATAACTATCAAGGGTTCGCCAAGTGAAATATGGTCAATCGTTGGTGATTTTTCTGGATTTAATAAATTTATTGATAGTTTAGAACGTATTGAGATGACAGGAGAAGGTGTGCGTTCAGTGCGTAAAAAATTCTTCGCTGATGGTCACGTCGTATTGGAACAACTGAACTATCGAGACGATAAAGAAATGTTGATGGAATGGAGTTTAGTCTACACAAATATGGACATTGGTAATTTATGGTCATCCATGCGGGTTAACCAGTTAGATGCTGAACACTGTGAAGCCATATGGGACATTGCAGGAGAGCCATGGCACGAAACGACAACCCAACAAGACTTTGAAGCATTTGTAGCAGGTTTTGCTCAAGCTGCTTTAAAAAATGTGAAGCAAATTATTGAGACAGCTAAAGCAGCTTGATTTTAATTGTATGTAGTGGGCACTTATGTCCACTTTTATAAGGACTATAAAGTGAATATCAATTTATCATTTCGCCGTATTTTTCCGAGTATTTCTAAAACTCAAACAGTTAGAACTGAACTTGAGTTAAACGCCACTGCAAGTTTGGTATGGAGTATTGTAGGTGACTTCTCCCGTTTTGACCGTTTCACTGATGGTCTAGATAGATGTCAAATAATTGGGGAGGGTATTGGACAAGTCAGAGTTAAAAGTTTTAATTCTGGGGACTATGTAGTTGACCAGATATCTGCTTATGATCCAGTCAACATGAAAATGCATTTCAATATTATTTCTACCTCGCTCAATATACGCAATCTGTGGGAATATATGCAGGTTGAGCAATTGCCTGGAGACCGTAGCAAGATCATCTGGGAGATGGCGGGTGAGCCAAAAATAGGTTCTCAAGACGATCTAGACACGTTCTTATCAACTTTTGCGAAATCTGCTTTATCTAACGTCGCGAAAATATGTAGCGTTCGAGAGTATATTGTTGACTAAGAGGAATAGCATATGAGCACTATTTGGTTTATAGTGGCAATAGGAGTTCCTTTCATTTGGGGTATTCAAGCCGTAATGCTGAAATTCGGTATTGGTCAATTTCCTCCAATATTTATGGTTTCATTACGTTTTTTATTCATGTTTATTCTATTGATGCCATTTTTAAGTAGGTTGAAGGGACAATTTAGGCTTGCAGCGACGGTTGGGTTTACTCAGGGAGTTGCTCACTTTGCTTTGCTATATATAGGTTTTAAATACGCGGACGTAACCTCTGGTATGATTGTATATCAGACGAACGCAATCTTCACCCTGCTATTAGGCTCGATCTTGCTGGGTGAAAAAATGACGAAATATGCCATGAGTGGTACCGCCATTTGTCTCATCGGTGTATCTCTTATACTTGGCATGCCACAAGAGAATACTAACATCACTGGTTTATTTATTATTGCATGTTCAGCTTTGATGTTTGCTCTCGGTAACATTTGTGTGCGAAAATTTGGCCCATTTGACCCGGTCGGTCTCAATGCCACTGTATCCCTTATTGCATTCCCTGCTCTATTGTTTATCTCTTTCTTGACCGAGAAAGGTCAACTAGAATCTCTGCGCACAGCTAGCTTAGAAGCGTGGGGAGCACTTTTTTATACAGCGATATTTGGTGGAGTATTAGCATTTATACTTTGGTATAAGCTACTAATTAAATTCAGTGTTGATCAGATTTCTCCATTCAGTCTATTAATGCCATTCTTTGCAATGATGGGAAGCATTATTATCCTAGATGAGAAAGTCACAATCGTAAACTGGATCGGAGCTGTAATTACTATTGGGGGTATAGCAATCATCCAATACAGTAATAAACTAGTTACACTCAAAGGAAGGAGGAGTGTTATAGTTACTGATCAATAATTTTTTAATTTATTTGGGGAAGCTGAGAGTTTCTTACAGCTTCCATTTATACAAATTCATATAGGTATTTTTTGAAATTGAAATTATCTCCTCAATTAGCTATTAGGAATAATAACTCTTATTCTTTTAGAGTCATACAAGTCCTTAAAGAGAGTCATAGGGCGATATCTCTTACTGTAGAACCTTTAGAAGGTGAAATAAAGAACCCAATACCAGGACAATATGTTTTATTTACTCTGGAGATCAATAATGTTTCTTATAGTCGTTACTACTCGATCTCTGCCTTAGTTAGCAATGAGAATTACTATCGATTAACTATTCAAAAAGTTGACTCAGGTTTTGTATCTAACTGGCTTTTTGATAATTCTTTTTTAGGTATGCCTTGCCAAATTTCAGAGCCCATGGGAAGTTTCCATCTTTTATCAGAAGACTGGAAAAAAAATAGAAATTTTGCTTTTTTTTCAGCTGGAAGTGGAATGACACCTATTATGCCTATCTTGACACTTTTGGCAAAGGAGCATGCTTCATTTCATTCTCAGGTATTTTTGAGTTTTAAAGAGCCTAAAGATTTCCTTTTTCAAGATGAGATTTTAAAATTGCAGAACAGTTATCAAAACATTGATGTGAATGTTAATTTTTCTAGAATGCCCTCAAAAAGTAAGGTTTATTCTTATGGACGAATAGCTGTTCAAGAAATACTAATTAAGTGTCCCGATATTGTAGCTAGGAAAGTGTTTATATGCGGCCCGGGAGGTTATGTCGAAAGTCTCACGTCTATTCTAGCGGATATCGGTATTCTTACCGAAAATATAATTAGTGAGATATTCTCTGTCAATGCCCCAGATCATTATAAAGATAGTATTTTTGATGTCGTATTCAATGACTCAGGGACTGTAGTTCAAGCAAATGGAGATAAAACTCTGTTAGAGCTAGCAGAGTCTAGTGGGTTATATATTCCATCAGTCTGTCGGAATGGCCTGTGTGGAGCCTGTATTGTTCGAGTTAAAGGAGAAACTACAGGAGGTTGTACTGAGGTATTATCGTCTCAAAGTATACTCGACGGTAACAGGCTAGCTTGTTGCACCTATCCAATAGGCACATGTGAAGTAGTTAACGATATTTAAACCGTGCTTTCAACTTTATTGGCTACAAAGTTATTTGGGGAAATACCTACTCGCTTTTTAAACATGGTACTAAATGAGCTGTGGCTATCATAGCCTACAGCAATCGCTGTATCTAGGACAGTATAGCCACTTGCCAACAGTTCCATACTTTTTAGAATGCGGAAACGACGGAGCCATTCACCGAAACTTAAGCCCGTTTCGCTATGAAATTTTCTGGAAATGGTTTTCTCTGAAACACTAAGGAGTTGTGCTGCATCAGGTAATTCCCAAGGATGATCTAGCCTATCTGAAACACGATTGCAAAAGTTAAGGAGTATCTTATCTTTTGGCATCGGCACATTAAAATCAGTAAAATGCAAAAGACGCAACTCATCTAGGATAAGTTCTTGGATTCGCTCTTCACGACTCCCTCTTGCAACCTCTTCTTTGAATTCAGATGCAGCTATAATCAACTCTCTTAACAAAGAACCGACCTGAAATATGCCACACACATTAGTTAAGTCTGCTCTAGCTAAAGGTTCAATGAATAATGTTCTTATCTCTACAGTACCAACTGCTATTAGACTGTGAGGAGTGCCTGCTGGAATCCAAAGACCTCGTGATGGTGGAATTACCCAGCAGTTGGTGTCTGTGTAAACACGGATAACCCCACTAATGATGTGTAGTAGCTGAACCACTTGGTGTGAATGAACAGGTTCTTCTATTCCGTGCACATAGGTATGCTTAACAGATTTTATCGAATCGTCTAGTGAGCCTTTCTGAAAAAACATGTTAGCAACCAGTTTAAAAAATTTTACATATTGGAGCAAAATAGAAACAAAATGGCAACAATAAATAATGTTTATTATTATCACGACTTCGCATATCCGTTGAGGTGACGGCCTCGGTGATGAACTTCCCCGTGACGCCGCAGAACCTGTTCTGCGGGAGCACTGTTATCGCCAGCCACTGGTGCTGCATGCAGATAATGGTGCGGCGATGAAGTCACAGACACTACAGGTCAAGTTGACAGAGCTGAATATCTCGCCTTCGCACAGCCGACCGCGTGTAAGCAACGATAATGCGTATGTGGAGTCGTTGTTCGGCATGTTGAAATATGTACCGAATTGGCCCTCATCAGGCTTTAAAACGCTGCGGTAAGTGTCAAGGTAGTTGTCGTCCTGAGTTAATTTATGCGGCCTGTTTTTCCCGCTCTGGGTTGAGCGTGACGCTATCCTGCCGTTGCCAGTTTCGCGTTTGCCCTGACCAACGTTTGGGGTTCGCGGCTCTCGCAGCTTGATACACCTTGTCTCGTTGGGCCAACAACACCTTGTCCTCACCTGTATGCCGCTGTAATGGCGTCACATAGCCTATACCACTGTGCCGGTGCTCTTCGTTATACCAACCGGTAAACTTATCCACCCAGACTCGTGCTTCTTCCAGCGTTTTAAAGCCTGATGAGGGCCAATTCGGTACATATTTCAACGTGCGGAACAACGACTCCACATACGCATTATCATTGCTTACACGCGGTCGGCTGTGCGAAGGCGAGATATTCAGCTCTGTCAACTTGACCTGTAGTGTCTGTGACTTCATCGCTGCACCATTATCTGCATGCAGCACCAGTGGCTGGCGATAACAGTGCTCCCGCAGAACCGTGCGTTGTATCAGTATGGCTGCCAACTCACCACTTTCGATTTCATGCACTTCAGCACCGGTGATTTTACGGCTGAACACATCCTCCACCAGGTACAGATAATACCAGCGACCGCGTACCACTGAAGGAAGCCAGGTAATGTCCCAAGTCCATACCTGGCAGGGCCCGGTGGCCGTAAACGTGGTGGGCGCTTTTACCCGGCTTGGCTTGAGACGACGGCCTCGGTGATGAACTTCCCCGTGACGCCGCAGAACCCGGTAAAAGGTCGATTCACTGGCCAGATAAATTCCCTTATCCGCCAGCCGTGGCACGATTTGTGACGGCGGCAGACTGGCATATGCCGGTTGATGGCAAACAACCCGTATCTGCTGCTCTTCTTCCACACTCAGGCGATTGGCTGGCACCGGGCGAACCACTATTGTCCTTTGGTCTTCCGGTGATTTTTGCCACCGTTGCCAGGTACGTACACTGAGCTCAACTTCGCGGCAGGCCACCGCACGCCGTGCACCGGCAGCGACGGCCTCATTTATCCAGGCGATAAACTGCTGCCGTTCCTCGCTGGATGTCAGTCGTCCTCGTCCGTTTCCCCGTAGTAGTCCCTGAGCTTTTTTCTTAACACCAGGATCGCTGCCGCCTCCGCCAGAGCCTTTTCTTTACGGAGCAGTTCCTTTTTCAACTGCTTGTTTTCTTTCTGGCTTTGCTTGAGGGCGGCTTTATCATCAAGGGAAGGCACTTGTAAAAAGGCCTGTTTCCATTGCGCTATCTGTGCGGGGTAAAGCCCCTTTTTACGGCAGTATTCTGCGATTTCCGCTTCACTTAATGTTGCCGTTTCCACGATAACCGCCAGCCGCGCTTCTGCAGGCCACTGTTCACTGTTTTTCTCTGCACCGGGCACCGGTTTCCCCTCTGTTTTAGCCTGATTACGCCAATTGTAGAGAGTAGCTTCCGATATCCCTTCCATCTGTGCAACTGCCGCGACGGTCATATTGTAAGGGGGTAGCAATTTTGCCAACACGCTGACTTTACGTTCTGAAGAAATACGTTTCACTTGTCACTCCATCGCCCTCTGGATCTATGTTTAGAAGGGGGTGACAACTATGCTGACACTGAGGGC
>NZ_AYKS02000107.1 GCF_000496755.2 Serratia sp. DD3 | reverse complement strand
GGTGGCGGTGATGGTGGCGGTGACTAATCATACCCGTGACGGCAATACGTTAAATGATTAAAATAATTGGGGAATGTTCCCAAGTTGCAGATCGATCTTATCAGGATCCCGCTATCGTGGCTCATATTCTTCAGGTGGCGAATCGGGTGGTGGCGGGTAACAGCCGTTATGTCATCACGACTTAACGGCGGCGGCGAGCAAACGGGTTTTTACGCTTACTCTCTTTCTTCGCCGCTGCCGCAGCAGACTTCAGTGCTGCCTGATGCGCTTTATCCGCCGGTGGCACTTCACGCTGTTCGATGGGGAACACCGGGAGTGCCGCTAACAGTCGTGGACCGTAGTTTTTGGTCAGCAAACGACGATCATAAATCACAATTTCCCCATGGCACTGATTACTGCGGATCAAACGCCCCACCTGTTGGATCAGGTTAAACGAGGCACTAGGTAAGCTTTGTACTTCAAACGGGTAACGGTTAAGTGACTTCAACCACTCCCCTTCGGTGAGGATCACCGGGCTGTCGATAGGTGGAAAAGCGATTTTATGAATATGTACCTGAGTCAGCAGTTCCCCCTTTAGATCCAGCCCTTCAGCAAATGACTGTAACCCGACCAACACACTGGCTGTGCCTTGCGCTACCCGCTTACGGTGTTCCTCCACCAATCGGTAACGCGGTTGATCCCCCTGAACCAACAACATCAGGCGCAGGTCAGTCACATAGCTGAGGAATGTCTGCATCGCACGGTGGCTGCTGAACAGGATCAGCATCCCTTTGTGTTTCCCACTGGCCTGCTCACCACGGAAAAACCGCGCCATCTCTTCCAGATGCTCTGCTTCATTGGCGATTGCAGGTTCAAAACGCATGGTGGGAATAACAATTTTGCCCTGCTCAATATGATTGAAAGGCGATGTCAGCAGTTCAAAACGATCCCCAGCGGCTTCGCTCAAGCCACTCATCTCCTGTAGGCGCGAAAAGCTATTGAGTGAACGTAATGTGGCGGAGGTAACCACCACATGAGGGACCTTGCGCCACAGTAACTTTTCCAGTTGGTCACTGACGCGGATCCCCACGCAGTGCAGATACAGATGTGTGACATTATCTCGCAGTTCACGGGTCACCCATTTAGAGATCGGCGCATTGGACGATTTCTCCATCGCCGCCAAGCGCCACAATTTACTCATCGCTTCCAGATAACCGTGGGTACGGCTCATTTGAATAATGGCTCGATGCAACCGCACAATATCGTGCTTACCGGTCTGTTCGGTGAGGTCGTTAAGCATAAACTCTGCTAACCCACACAATCCATCGGTCAATTTAAATAGGCGTGCACAAAGCTCCACCAGCGGTGCGGGGAGTTGCCCCATCTCAAAACGATACTCGGCATTGCTGCTGTCTGGCGGCAGAAACGCACTGACCTGATGCTCAACGTTCTGAATCAGTTCGCGCAACTCTTCACAGTGATTCTTCAAGCGCTCGCTATTGGCTAATCCTGGTGGGTTCTTGGGTTGGTATTGGGCAATGCACTGTTCCACCTGGCGCATTATCATATCCAACTGCGAGTTATTCCACAGTGCGGTGATTTCGCCATCAATTTCCAGTGCATCCCGCGCCACCTCCGGTAAGTGGTGACCTTCATCCAACACCAGCAGCAACTCTTTTGCGGGGGGTAATACTGACTCGGTTTCCAGCGCAGCCATCACCAACGCATGGTTAGCCACCACGACATCCGCAGTTTCAATCTCTTTACGGGCAATATAGAACGGGCATTCTCGAATGTAGTAACAATTACGCCCCAGGCAGTTGGCCTTATCGGTATTCAGCTTAGCCCACAGCAGATCATCTATAGATTGTTGATAGTGGTCGCGTAAACCATCCCACTCATGACGACTCAGGGCCTGCGACAATTTCTGGCATAAGGCCAGTTCTTCCCCATTGGAAGGAGCCCGTTCATTGTCATCCAGGTACAGCATCAGATCGCCTTGTTGGGCCACATCGGTGCTCATGGCGGCCAGATTGCGCGGGCAAACATAGCGCCCACGGCCAAATGCCCCGGTAAATTTCAGGTCGGGAATGATCTTTTTCAGTAAGGGAAGGTCTTTACTGTATATCTGATCCTGCAGGGCCACATTCGCGGTGCTGACCACCAGCGGTTTGCTTTGTGCTCGGCTAATGGCGATGCCAGGGATCAGGTAGGAGAGGGTTTTACCCACCCCTGTTGGCGCTTCAATAGCCAAGTGACGCGGATAATCACCTGCCAGTGTTTTAGCGACTTCCGCAATCATCTGCCGTTGAGGTGCACGGGAAATAAAATCCGGTATTTGCTGCTGCAGGGCTTTGTACCACTGGCTAATCTGATCTTTAATTGCGGAGGTGAGCGCCATTCAACACTTATCTAAACAAAATGATGGCGCTATTGTCCCATATAACACCCATGGCGTCAGCCTGAGTTGATACCCGTCGCCAGAACTATCTGGTCAGTTCTAACCCCCACTGCCATAACTGAATTTTTTCACCAATGTCAGTTCGCCCGGATTACGCATTGGCACAATCACCGTTTCCTGTTTCTCATTGGTGGTGCCTTCTTCTGTCACTATGGTGATCTGCGCGGTGGTCAGTATTTGGTCACCCGCACCACCATAATAGTTGACATAGACCAGATACTGGCCGCTTTGTGGCGTGGGTGAAGAGAAGATTTCTGGGCCGTAGCCGGTGGTGACATCAACATCCAATGCACCGCCATTGGTTAAATCGCGACCGCCATACCAGGCATGCCCCCCATCAGGAGTCACCACATGAAGGTCAAGGTCGGTATTATCGCTATCCCATGAGAGTACCACCCGCAAACGCGCCGGGATCGCGCCATGCTCTCTTTGTGCATAGAATTGCGTGCGGTGGCTGGCGGTTCGGTCGGGGCTGCGCAGTTCAACACCATTACTGCCCTGCGGAAAGATATACGGGCGACTAAAGCTGCCATCATCCTGAATTTTTATCGGCATACTGATGCCATTGACGATCAAACGCCCCGGTGGGGTTGTCGTGTTACTGGCCGGTTTAGGGAAATCTTTAATCTGCCCTTTAATCAGCGCTTGTGACGATTGCGTCACCGGTGAGTTGACCGATGACGCGGGATAATTAACCTGTTGTGAGAAATCCGCCCCCTCACCAGAAGTGCTATGCCATCCCGCCAGTGGGCTATCAATTTCAACACGCTGCTGGGCCACCACTGCCGTCGCGGTGACCATTAACAATAACGCGCCTGCCTGGCACAACCGATGAATCATCATAGTGATATCCTGAAAAACATATAAACCATTAAGCAAACCCTAGCGACCATTTCCCTATTCCAGTAACAGATGCCGAGCCAACTGCTCTACAAACTCTTCACTCTGCCCATTAGGGTGTGCCGCAAAGGCCAAATGTAAGTATTCATGAGCCAAATCCAACCGATCTTGCAACGAGTAAAGATCACGAACATAGATACGGCCATACATGCGATCAACATGGGGCTTGCCAGAAACCAGCCGACAGACGGTGAACTGTGTCAACGGTGTGTAACCCGGCTGGCTATCAAGCGCCTCACGCCAGCGTTTCTGTTGCGTTGCCAACCAGGCTTCGGCTTGCGGCATCGGTTGACAGACTACTTCCGGTTTATCCCAACGTGCCAGATTGGCACGTGGGTAGGCGTGAGCCAAAATGGCATCATAACGCATCCCCTGCTGTGCCTGAGCCACCGCCTGTTGCCACGACAAACGGTTCTTGCCCGGTTGATCGAGATGATAAGTGACCGGTGCTCCCACCAGTATCAAATCGTTACTCCAGCCGACCACGTCACGCATTGCTGCGGTGGCTGGTTGTGGCGCAACACGCTGGCTGGCACTGCTGTCACTGATGGCCAGGCACTCTCCGCTACGGCTGGCGTTTTGCAGCAGGTAACTGCGGATCACTACCGCCAACGCTTTTGCCGCCTCAACCGGTTGCGCCGCTGCCTCACGCTGCAGCACCCTGGCGACATACTCCTCCCGCTCCAGGTGGGCCAGTAAGGTCAATTTCCCCTGTTCTGTATGTAGGTAAAGTTCCCCCTGGCTCTCAATAGCGAGGCGATTACCATTACTAAATTCAACCTGATAGCGCCCTTGCAACCTGCCAGGTGCCACCGCAGCTTGCTCACCACTTCTGCGTATCGCCGCTATGGGATAACGCTCAAACATGTTGACTTCAACACAACCTTGCGAGTCTATCGGTTGTGCCTGCGGCAAAACATTATTCAGCACCGTGGCGTAATTTTTCAGCACCGTCTTACTGGTACCCGGAGCTTGCGCCCATACTGGGGTTCCATCGATCAACCAGCCAGCAAATCCCCCTTGGCGCAGTTGTGGATCATGCTCATCCCGCCAGCTCCAGGTTTTTATCCGTAAGCGGCTTCCCAAAGCACCAATCAGTGGATCCTCCTGATTGAGGAGGACATCCAACAACAGATTGCGTGCCTGCTGCTGAGCCGGCAAGGTGGCTAAAACCTGTAATAATTCAACCACCGTGACCCGAGTATCGGGCTGCAACTGGGCCAAATCCTGTAACCAGGCCGGGCTATGTTGTGTTTGCCAATAATTCGCCCATTTTTGCGCATCAAGTTGCAAACGCTGAGGCGCAAAATAGAGACTGCAGGAGCGCACTAACGCCTGGTCGCGGGTCACTTTTTTACCTAGGTCACAGCAATAAATCTCTTCCTGTGGCTGGCTACCGTCACAGCGGTAATCTGGCTCATGTTGCTGGGTATCCACCAGATACGCATAGACAAAAAGCTTCCAGATACTCCCCAGTGGTGTGGTGACTGTGGTAGATAACGGCTGCCGGGCAAGCTGCTGTTGCTGGTTAAGCAGCAGCAGTTGCCCCTGCTGATCCTGCTGCAGTGCCAGTTGCAACCGTGGCTCAGCCCCAAGCGCAACAAACGGCAACAGTAGCAACCAGCACCAGCGCCACATCTATTCCACCGTCACTTTCTTCAGACCACGGCTATTTTCCAACGCCGCATCCTGTGGGGCATACATGCGCGAATAACGTATTGGCGGCAGCAAGAACTCCCCTTTCTGCGAGAAACGCACCAGATGCCGATAAACCTTGCTCTCCACCAACTCATCTACCGGCACCATATAGGAAAGCTGCCCCATCTCATTGCGGGCCTTTTCCAGCGGTATTGCGTTATTACCCGCCAAACCGGAGACGCTGATGCCCCAAGTGGTTCGCTCAACATCTGCCCCTGGCGGTAATGGCACCTCAAGCTGCATATAATGTTGTGGCGTGTCACTTTTGTTGGTCAGTGTCACTTCATCCAAATAGAGCAGGTCGCTGGAAAGAGGTTCATTCGGGGCTACAGGCAGCGCACTGAACTCAAAGGCTTTATCCCCAGGGACCAATTTCAATAAACGATGGCTGATGCTGACTGGCAGCGGTTGTTTGGCCATATCAGCCCCCGTGGCATTAACGGGCAAGCTAAAGTTAACCGATACTTCTATGGGTTGAGATAATTCAGCGGGTAGCTCAAGGGTCGACACCGGTTGCTTGCCATGCCATTGCCAATAGCGCTCACCCAGGGTGCCTTGTAATTCAGCCCATCCTTCTCCGGGGTTAAATTCCACCGGTGGTAAGGTATTCCCCAGTGAATTATAGAGCCAGGTCAACGCCAAGGCGCGCTCCGGGCCCGCTTGTGATGGCAGCAATTGCGGCAGTAACCAAGCGACTTGCGCCGCATCCGCCCCACTGGTCCGCCAAATTGCCGCATACGCAAACGGGTGCTGGCTCTGGGCGATAAATTGCTGGCTTTGCTTTAATGCCTGCAACTCCCACTCCTGCAACCGATATCCAGGTGTTTGCTGTAACAGCGAATAGGTCAGCACCCGTGCCACCGCTAACCCCAGTTTTGAATTCGGGGCAGACATAATCAGGCTGTCATCTTCAGTCAGCGCACTGCCTTCTGTCGGTTGAGTATTCGGCAGGGAATCTGCTAACCCTTGCAGCAGGCTGGTGACCGGCAGATGCATCTCCTGGGCAAATGACAGCACCAAGGCACGATGTAGCGCAGGCATCTGATCTGCCTGTTCAGCATAGATATCCAGCAATCGTTGCCAATGGTCTGCTGGCAACGCCACCCCCAGCGCCTGGCTGGCATACCAATCCGCATAATAGGCATACGCCGTCAGGAAGGCATCCGGGTCGCCCTCGCCCCCCCACCAAGTGAATTTGGCTCCAGGCCCCGCCAGTTGCATCAGGCGTTGGCGGTTATTCTGCATAATCTGCCGCATGGTATCGGCTAACTGACCATTGCCCTTAGCCAAGGTGTTGTAAGCCACGCTCAAAGGTAACAACCGGCTGGCGGTATTGATAACGCCACCAAAGGGTTCATTAAGCAGAGAGTCCAGGCTACTGCGGAACAGTGCTGGGGCATCACCATTGAGGCGCAAGCGGATATCATAAGCCCCTGCCGGCAGGTTGAGGTTATTGCTGCCAGCATGCAAACGGATATCCCGCTGTTGCGGTACTGACCAGTTATCCGCCACGACGTTCAAGTCAACGCTCAGGGTATCCAGTACCCGACCATTTTTGACTACCTCAGAAATCCAAGGGCCAGAATGTAGTGCATCTATCGGTTGGCTGACGTAGTTGGCCCCTTCATGCAACGTGACGGTCTGGGTCAGTTGTTGATCACCGTAACCGGTGCGCAACTCCACCGTGGTCGGCTCTTTGCTCTGGCTAAAGATAAATAACCCCGGCTGTGGGCGATCCCCTTGGCGGAATTGTGTGGCGCCACTCCATTTCAGATACAGCGGTTTTTCTGAGCGGGTAAAGGCCTGCTTCTGCCCCACCTGCCCTTGCTGATTCTGTGCACGTACGGTAATGCGCCAACGCGTCAGTGAGTCTGGCATCCGGAAGCTGAAAGAAGCCTTACCGTTGGCATCCGTGACGATATCGGGCTGCCAAGCGGCGGTATCCACATCCTCACGCCGTGGCCGCTCCAACACTTTCACACTGCGATCACTACGGTTAGCGCGCCCTGGGGCGGTGACTGAACCAGACAGTGCCAGATCATAAGCAATAAAGGACAGACTGGCGCTGGTACGCACATTGTTACGCCGCGGGTGATAGAAGAACTGGTCAATCGTTGGGGCGATCTCTGGCTGCAAAGCATAGATCATCTCATCCACCACGCTGACGGTCAGATGCGCAGGCACTGGCTTCCCGTCAAAGCGGGTATCGAGCATCACCTGCACTTGATCCCCCGGCTGATAAACCGCTTTATCGGTCTTGATACCAATATCAATGCTGGGCATCGCTACCTTGATACCGGCATTTTGGAAACTGTATTGCCCACCTTTACTGTACAGCACGGAAAAAGTGAGATTAGGGGCAAAGTTTTTCTGCACCGCAATGCGCGCCAGATATTGGGTCTCATTCAGGCGTTCTAATTTTATCCAATCCGCTCCCTTAGAAAGCAGAGCGGTCTTCTCCACCTGATCACGCTCCAGGGTCAGTAAGGCCTGTTCCACCGGCTCCGGGAAGGTGATTAACGCCTGAGCCACTTCCCCTATCTGGTATTGGCCTTTGTCCATCACGATGTCGACACTGCCTGGCACCGCTTTCTCACCCGGGCCACTGACGGTATGGCTGGTCGCCCCGAGGATCATGCCCTGAGCACTGCGCAAGGTGACGGTATAAGTACCCGGTTTCTGGAACGTGATGGCAAATGGCTGCCCCACCGCCGATAACGGTGCCGAGGTCAGTTGACGATCCTCTAAACGGAGCCATTCATAACTGGCTGCCGTTGACTCACCACCTTGGATATTGCGATAACTGAAGGTGACTTCATCGCCAACCTGGCTAAAACGCTTAGGCGTAGTGACTTCATAACGTGATGCCCCGCGTTCCACCAGGATCTCGCGGGTGGTCTTCACCCGGAATGCGGCACCATCGCTGGCAAAAATGGTTAATAGATAGCGGCTCGGTTTATCTACCGCAGGCAGCTCTAATCTGGCATGGCCTTTATCATCAGTGGTCAGTTGTGCCGTTTTAAGCTCAACCGGGAATTTACCCTGATACTGCAGGTCGTTACTCACCATCGACAGTTGTTGGCTATACAGGCTGAGATCAAGACGCGCGTTAACCACCGGTTTGCCGTCCGGGTAGAGCAGCACGATGTCACCCACCACCGGCTCATTGGTGCGGAAATCATTCTTCTCCATCGCCAAGGAGATTTCAAAATGCGGCTTCTGGTAACTGGCGACACGGAATGAGCTGCTGTAGATCTGGTTGTTATAGGCAGAGCGAATTTCATATCCCCCTGCTACTGCATTTTCCGGCAACTGAAAACGTGCCTGCGCCCCAGACTGGCTATCAATCGACAGGTTTAAGGTCTGCAATGGCGAACCATTGGCATCCACTACCGTCAAGGTCATGGGGGCCGATTTGATGGCAACAGAGTCCAACGCGTTCTTAAACTCACGCCCTAATAGTTTGACCTCAACCCAATCCCCCGGCCGGTAGAGTGGCCGGTCAGTAAAGGCGTAGAGTTTGGTGTCATAGATTTCGCTGTCGTAATAGAAGTTTTCAGAAACAAATACCCCGCCTTCACTATCTTGCCCCAGCAAATAAGAGCGTTCTGGCGAGATATGGCTCAATTTCAGCAGGCCATCACTATCTGTTTCGCCACTGGTCAGAATACCGACCCCATCGGTCCACAGAATCTGGCTCCCTCCTGCAGCCTGGCCGTTCTGCCGGTTGGCCGTCCACACCAACAAGTCATTACCCGAAATTTTGCTCACCGCCACGGTATTGGCAACAAAAACCACCGTGGTGGCGCGATAACTGCCAATCAACGCCTCCACCAGATACAACCCTGGCTGTAACTTGCCCAATGGGATGTAAACATTGCCGGGTCGCGGCTCAACAAAACCGCTAGATGAACCCTCCATGCTCACCTGCTCCGGTGGCTGGATCGGCTTGGCATCCCACAGCGGATAACGGAACTGGCTAATTAGTGGCAAATTTTTCAGTGGCGCAAATTGCGGTTGAACCGTGAACCGAGAGGGCGCAGTCAAAACATTGCCCACTTTCAGTTCTGGTAAGGCGGTGGTCACTTCCTGGCGGGCATCATAGGAAAAGACCCGTTGCATCACACGACGGGATTTGCCATACCAGTTATCCCAAAGATAGGTCAAGGTGTTGGAAAGCCCCTCCCCCTGATATTGGCCTTCCAGCACGATGCGATGCAGATTCTTCTGTTTCTTTAAAAACTCCATCGGCCGTTCGATGCGGTATAAGCGGATATCCACCCCGCCATACTGCTCGGCCTCAAACCGCCGGTAGTCACGGCCAGGGGCCTCCAGACGCACAGTGGCCATTTCATTACTGGCAAAAGTACTGTCAGAAAGCAGAAAAAAGGATTGCTTGGGAATCGAATAGTTACTGTCTGGCAGGCTTTCTTCAGCCTGTAGCTGGCTGAACGGGAGTAACAGCGCCACCCCCAACAAATATTGCCGACATTGGCGTCGAAGCTTATTCATCGTGACAGAAAACCCAGGCGATAAATGCCAATAAAGTTGGGGTTCGATTCGTCGGGTATCCATCGGGTATCCTTCCATTTCATCAATTGTTGCATACTCACTGAACGCATCCCGTTGTCGGTTGGGGTGGTCGTGCCAGTGTGATAGGCGATATAACGCCCCATCCAGATCATAAGATGCTGTTCATCACCCTGATCAAAAAACAGTAAATCACCAGCTTGGGCCTGGTTGATATTGCGACCCACCAGTTGGCTATTAAATTGAATCAGCTTGATGGCGTCCACATAAGGGCCCTGCTTGCCGCCACCTTGTTGCCAGCGCTGAGCAAATTGACGCTGCTGCGGGCTAATCACTAATTCGGGTGGTAGATAGCGGTTAGATATCCCATTGGCGCGCAACCATTTACTGTCATGAACTTTCAGGGCTTCATTGGCAGCAAAACGCACTAAGCCTGCACAATCTTGTTGATACCAACGGGCACTTGGCCCCCGGTCCAACTGCTCTTGCGCAATACGCAAAAACCAGGCGCGGAATACCGCAGATTGTTGCGGATCAAGGGGGGGCACTGTCACTTCTGCCTGCCCCCGCCCAACCAGCAACAACAGCAGAACAGCCAGTAACCCGGTACGGATCCCGGCTATTGTCATAGCCCCTGCCATTTCAGTGGCAACCACTGCCAGTCTTCTTTTACTTCAATATTCGCGGGCAAGACTAACGCATAGGGCTGTTGGCCCGCTAAAGCGGTCAACTTGGGCAGCAACAGTGTTTGCGCCGCATTATAGAAGATCGGCTCCTGGTTTTTAGGCAAGCTGGCGAACGCTTCCTGCTTAAATAGCCCAGACAAGGCATCCGGTGCCATATAAAGCGGAACTATCGCGTCTGCAGGCAACACATCCGCGATGGGGGGAAAGTTCTTATCCAGCGTTTTTAATGCTTTATCAACCAATTTATCATCCAGAGAAAACAGTACCGTTTGACCATGACGTGCCAGACTGACCCGGAAGAAATTGCTACCCAGCAGACGTTGCGGCGCCGAGGAGTCACTGACTGGGTATTGACCATAGCGCGAGCTCACTTCCCGTTGCCAGACGGTCCCTTGCGGGATAGCACGAGAAACTATCTCTACCGGCTCACGCTCTTTGGCTCTGATGGTAGTGTCAAACAGCACCCCAAGCTTGCCATCTATCTCGGCACCTGCGCTGTTCTCCAGACTGCTGACAACCAGTGGGGTATAGAGATGGGAGTCAGGATACCAGCACAAGCCGCTGTTACCACTGATAGCCAAAGGTTGAGTATCCGTTTTGCTAACAACCTCGGTTTGCTCGCTGATAGCCGCTACCCGTTGCAGCAGGTATTCCGGCACACTTTGCGAAACCGGCAACGCCAGACAGAAACTGGCCCCCATGGGCATACTTTTCCACACTGGCCTGAAATCAAAAGAGGCATTTTCCGCTGTTGATGAACCATTCAGGGCAATGTAGCTGGCCCAGCCCTGGGGTTGCATCTCAAAACGCACACCGGCAAAAGCTGGAACAAAGCGCTGATAGCCAAAACCGAGATAATTGGCACTGACTGAAATTCGATGAGGGATCTTATCCGCTGCTGTCGCCTTCTCATCCCCACTGCCATCACGCGCTTTCAAACCAAAGCTCTGCGACCAAAGCGGCGTTCCACTCAGCAATGCGCTGGCGGTCTGGGTGGAATCTTGCGAAGGAGATTGCTGGTCATACAGCATGGCAATATCGGAAAACAGCAGCAGGTTATCGCCATGGCTGGCAAAAAACAGGGGTTTGCTACCATGATACTGCAATTGATAAACCGAGATGGTGTCATTGCCTATTTTGAACGGAGCAAAATCCATACGCTCAAGTTGTGTATCATCCGCAGCCACCTTGGCCAAGGGCTCCAGCAGGCGCGCCAAACCACTTAACTTAAACACCGCCATATAGTGATCCAGCCTGCCACGTTGGTCATGCCAGAGAGCAATATTGGCTGGTTGGTCAAGTAGCATTTCCAACAGGTTGTCACGCAGTGTCAACTCATGTTCAAAAATAATGCGCCGCAGACTACCGGTAATACCCAGGCGATCCGCATTATTCTGGTAGTAGAACACCAAATCTTCCGTCAGAGTATTGCGCAAAAACGGGATAGCCAGCAGATCTTTCGGCAACTGACTCAGGGATTGGCTTTCGATTAATACATCAGGATGGACTAGATCGATCTGCAGATCATTATGCCAGACCAATTCTTTAGGCGGGGTAATTTGATGAGGCGCGATTAAAAAATGATGAATACCCCATGCAGCAGCAGAAATTACCACAATAACGCCTACTGCCAAAAATCCGTATTTACTGCGGCGCGGTTTCACCACCGGAGTCACCTTATTGTTATCAATAGTCATTATGGCTGTTCCACACCAGGCATAAACAATTCCCTTGAAAAATAACGCATTCTAGATAGCTGCGCCTAATCGTGCTACAGATGGGTATGATATAGGTTAGCTGACCGCCCCGCACATAAATAATGAGATGGACGCTCCAACTTTTACGGCATCAAAGTGCCAAAATGTGAGCGTAAGAACTCAAAAGAAGCAGCATCCAAACGGAAGTATCTACTCTTGGTATCGACTTGGCAAAAAATGTTTTCCAGCTTCATGGCGTTGATCACAATGGCAATACGCTCCTGAAGAAAAAACTGACTCGATAAAAATTCGTGCCTTGCGTTATGCAGTTGGAACCTTGCCTTATCGGGATGCTGGCCTGTGCGCGCAGTGGCGGACACGCCAATACGTTGAGTGAGCTTAAGTGCTTTTTCACGAAAGGCGGGCCTGTGTTGTTTACGGGGCTTGTTTTTCGTTGTTGATGTTTTAGTCATGAGTCATATCTGGGTTAAGAGTTTGCTCACTTAGTGCCGTGTCCACTATTGCTGGGTAAGATCAGCTATCGAGTAGGAGGCGGGATCGCTCCCGCCGTCCTCTCACACCACCGTACGTACGGTTCCGTATACGGCGGTTCATTGTTAACACGGGAACTGCCGCTGTAAATCCAGTAATGAGAATAATCCCGCATCTGTGAACCACTTCTTCCGGAAGGCTTGGTTCATGTGACTTGCCCCTGCGTTCCACCACGGACCGCGTTGGTTCGTCGCCGATAACCAGGCTCTTTTCTCCAGTAGTCCATTTCTCATCAACATTCTCGCTCGGGCATACGGCCTTTTCTTGTTCCGCCATATCAGGCACCGCAATTTTCTCCGTATCCA
>NZ_AYKS02000106.1 GCF_000496755.2 Serratia sp. DD3 | reverse complement strand
ATGAAGTTAAAAGTAATGCGACTCCTTTAGAGGGGCAGCAACGCTTAAATACACCTGATGTAACCGGTAATGGGAAATATAACCCAGCAGAGGCTGCGGCAAGGTTAGAAGGTGTTCTTGGACCATTGGAAAGAGCGCCTAATACTGGCCAAAAGGCAACTGATTTTATTATCACTTCAGGCCCTAATGCGGGGAAAACTGTTGATTTGATGTATACAACCAAGAATTTATCTCAGAAAGAAATAGATGGAATGAATAAGTTTTTTGAGAAAAACATGACAGTGACGCCCCAGGGGCAGAACATTCCAGGTGGACAAAAGCAAATTCTTGAACACTTAGAAAAGGCAGACATAGTTCCTGTTGATTTTACTGTGTTAACTCCGTTGAATCAGAAGATTTTTATGGATTTTATAATTAAATTACCTAAAAATCAGACAGATAAAATTATCATTATGAGGTGATTATGGGTTCTTTTTTTAATATTGGTCGGAAACCATGCAGCAATAACTATAGTGACAGAAGTCTCACTGTAGGGCTTGACCGATCATCTTCGAATGCCTTGGAAGCGTTGTTTGATGATGCGTTCCAGGAACATTATCCCGAACTACATGAAAAGATAATGTTGTATTTACCACTAGATCAAATCGTACTAGCTGAATTAGAGAAGGAAGAATTTAATGTGGCTATAAAAGCTGTTCGTGAGTGTATTAATAATCGAACGGAGTTGACACGAGGACAAACTTCCCAAAAGCTAGCATGGGAGGAATATATGGAACCTATTATTCAACAAGATGAGCGTTATCAACAAAGTTAAGGTTATAACCCCGGCCTTAGCCGGGGTTCCTACATCTAAGCCCTAAATCCTCCCTCTTCCCGCCGCTGCACCCGGATCACCCCCGGTGCAGCGGTAACCTCCAGTTGTTCAGCGTTGGTAATGCCGGACTCGGTGAGCCAGTCGCCACCAATCACCAGTTCACCATTATCCCGCACCCAATCCGCCCCCAAATCTTGCCGTTGTTGGCTGACCTCACAGAGTTGTTGCCAAGTGGCTTCATCGGTAACGGTGGTGCCCCACAATGTGCGGTTCCTTAAGGTCAGTTGCAACGGTGTTCCGGTGGTAAAACCGAGTGCGACCAGTGGCTTGCCGGACAACGTTAACTTAGGTGTCGGCTCAGGGGTAAAGATGATGTTCATGCGTTCCCCTCCGTGGTGGTTGCGGTGCGGATAATCAGTTGGCCCTGCTCCGCAATAATGCTCACGGGTTGGCCCTTGTTAAACCCCAGCGCTTCCAGCCAGCGGCCCTTGATGGTCAGTTGCGGTAACGGGTTCGGCCTGCCACCGTTGGGGCGGTAACCGACAATGCTCTTACGGGCTTGGGGTGTGGCGGGTTCTGACTTATGATGTTGCGGCAGTTGCTCTTTAACAATGTTGGGGGAAATGGCGTAACAGGCTGAAAACGCGCGTCTGGGCAAAAAGTTGTCTGTAGCAAAATGCACTGACAAAAAAATGTTGTAACTGGCTGATGGCACAAGGAAAAAGTGAGTTCGGCAGCCAACTTCACGACGGAGCAAGTTGTTGTGGAGAATAACGCGCTGAGTGATGTTTATAATGCGCAGGCCGCTGGGAAGACACTAGAACAACAGGCTAAAGAGCGCGTTGAAGAACAAAATGAACGGTACAGGCAGGAAAACTGTGCTGGGATGAGCGCAGAAGTCTGTTCGGTGAAGATGTATGAACAACGCCGGGAAGAGCTAATAGATATCCTGTCAACTGGTGCGGATTTTGGGATAGATTTAGTGCCGATTTTTGGGGATCTCAAGAGCCTTGCCGAAGCACAGAGTGCGCTGGACTATGTTGCAACCATAATAGGAGTGCTGCCTGGTTTAGGTGATGCAGCGAGTAAGGCAATCAAGGCAGCAGAAGCAGCACTGAATAAGGGTGACCTTGCTGAAGCGTCCAGGCTGATTAACCAGGCTAGTGATGAAATTGCTGGGTCTGTTGTTAATACAGGGGGGGCTGTTAATCTTGATGAAGTTAACCGATTAAAATATGACCCTCATGCAGGTAAAAACAAGCTAGCTGAAGGGTCTGCCGCTAGTGAGTTACAGAATAGTATGGGGGGAAATCTGGAACGCGTTGACCCTGATATAAGTGGTGCTGACTTTATATTTACGAGTGGCCCGAACAAAGGGAAGACTGTTGACTTTATGTTTACAACGGCTAAAGGAACGGCCAAAGAAATTGAAGGAATGAATAAGTTCTTTAATAACAACTGGGATAAAAACGTTGCACAGTTACATACTCACCTGAATAAGGCTGATATAGTACCTCTGGATTTCAGAAATCTTAACGCTGAAAACCAGCAAAGATTGTTGTCCTATATCAATACGTTATCTCCGGCAGATAAAGCCAAAGTTGTTATTATGAGGTAAACATGGCTGGTTTTCTTTATTTTTCCCAAAAGAATGGGGTGTCATTGGGTTCTTCAGCAATAGATATTATTGCCGATTATTTACGTCCTTATATCACTCAGGTGAGTAAGGATGTGATGGAGGAAATCTATGAAACTTATGATCTATATGATCAAACATTAGATTTTTCTAAATTGCCGCAAGCTACTTATATGCAATGTTATGAGCAGATAAAAAAAGCTATAGAGGTCGATCTGAAAGCTAACCCAGTAATGAATAGTCGTCCGCAGGAGTGGATGTTTAAAGCCTGGTACGATGAGATAAAACCAAAAATGCAAGCATCACCTTTATATGACATTGATATAATTAAAAATAATGAGTAACACGAACTCCCGGCCAGTTGGCCGGGAGTTTTGCTTTTAAGCCCTAAATCCTCCCTCTTCCCGCCGCTGCACCCGAATGATCCCCGGTGCGGCGGTGAGGACCAGTTGTTCCGCGCTGGTAATGCCGGACTCGGTGAGCCAGTCACCACCAATCACCAACTCGCCGTTATCCCGCACCCAATCCGCCCCCAAATCTTGCCGCTGTTGGCTGACTGCGCACAGTGTGCTACTCGGCCCATCCGTGGGCCTCGCCCCTTCGGGGCCGCTGCAAGCAGCGTTCAAATCTGCTTCCGGCAGATTTGTCCCAAGTGGCCTCATCGGTGACGGTGGTGACCCACAGCGTGCGGTTCCTCAAGATCACTTGTAACGGGGTGCCACTGGTAAAACCCAGTGCGGCCAGTTGTCTACCCGTTAGCGTTAACTCGGGGATCGGCTCAGGGGTAAAGGTGATGTTCATGGGTTCCCCTCCGTGGTGGTTGCGGTGCGGATAATCAGTTGGCCCTGTTCCGCAATAATGCTCACGGGTTGGCCCTTGTTAAACCCCAGCGCTTCCAGCCAGCGGCCCTTGATGGTCAGTTGCGGTAACGGGTTCGGCCTGCCACCGTTGGGGCGGTAGCCGACAATACTCTTGCGGGCTTGGGGTGTGGCGGGTTCTGACTTATGATGTTGCGGCAGTTGCTCTTTAACAATGTTGGGGAAATGGCGTAACAGGCCGAAAACGCGCGTCTGGGCAAAAAGTTGCCTGTAGCAAAATGCACTGGCAAAAAACGGTTTTAACTGACTGATAGAACAGGGAAAAAGTAAGTTCGACAGCCAACTTCACGACAGAGCAAGTTGTTGTGGAGAATAACTATCTCGACGCCAGTGATAGGATCCGCCAAGACAAACTGAAAGCCAAACTGGCCAATGGCACGATCACTGATAGTGAAGTGAAAGATCTGGCTGATCTGACGCTAAAGAATATTACCAGTGATGCCAATCTGAAGGATGCCTGTGCTGATGGAGCCAGTCCGGGCTGTATCAAGGAGATGAAACTGGCGCTTGCTGCCAAAGACAGCTATCTAGGTTATGCCGAGTACCAGACCTATTACGACTTACGTGACCAGTACCCAGATGAAATGGCGAAGTTCGGTGATCTCATTGGTGACTACACGCACGATCTGGTAAAGCTGATTGAGCAAGGCTATACAAAAGAGCAAGCCCAAACTAAGCTGGCGCAAGATGCGGCCTACGCAGCCAAATATCAGAAAGCCATTGATGAGGTACCTGGATGGGCCAAGATAGCGGTGACCATCCAGGATACGGTGGGGATGGTTTATGGTGCCAAGGCAGCGGGTGTCAGTCTGGAGAAGTTGGCTGCGAATGGGGCTACGGGCAACAAAGCACCTGTACTAACAAAGAATGCAGATGGAATTTATGAAGTTAAAAGTAATGCGACTCCTTTAGAGGGGCAGCAACGCTTAAATACACCTGATGTAACCGGTAATGGGAAATATAACCCAGCAGAGGCTGCGGCAAGGTTAGAAGGTGTTCTTGGACCATTGGAAAGAGCGCCTAATACTGGCCAAAAGGCAACTGATTTTATTATCACTTCAGGCCCTAATGCGGGGAAAACTGTTGATTTGATGTATACAACCAAGAATTTATCTCAGAAAGAAATAGATGGAATGAATAAGTTTTTTGAGAAAAACATGACAGTGACGCCCCAGGGGCAGAACATTCCAGGTGGACAAAAGCAAATTCTTGAACACTTAGAAAAGGCAGACATAGTTCCTGTTGATTTTACTGTGTTAACTCCGTTGAATCAGAAGATTTTTATGGATTTTATAATTAAATTACCTAAAAATCAGACAGATAAAATTATCATTATGAGGTGATTATGGGTTCTTTTTTTAATATTGGTCGGAAACCATGCAGCAATAACTATAGTGACAGAAGTCTCACTGTAGGGCTTGACCGATCATCTTCGAATGCCTTGGAAGCGTTGTTTGATGATGCGTTCCAGGAACATTATCCCGAACTACATGAAAAGATAATGTTGTATTTACCACTAGATCAAATCGTACTAGCTGAATTAGAGAAGGAAGAATTTAATGTGGCTATAAAAGCTGTTCGTGAGTGTATTAATAATCGAACGGAGTTGACACGAGGACAAACTTCCCAAAAGCTAGCATGGGAGGAATATATGGAACCTATTATTCAACAAGATGAGCGTTATCAACAAAGTTAAGGTTATAACCCCGGCCTTAGCCGGGGTTCCTACATCTAAGCCCTAAATCCTCCCTCTTCCCGCCGCTGCACCCGGATCACCCCCGGTGCAGCGGTAACCTCCAGTTGTTCAGCGTTGGTAATGCCGCTCTCGGTCAGCCAGTCGCCAGCGATCACCAACTCGCCGTT
>NZ_AYKS02000105.1 GCF_000496755.2 Serratia sp. DD3 | reverse complement strand
CCTGAAACAGCTGCAAAAAACGCAGGTGCTTATCCTGGACGATCTGGGTCTGGAGCCACTGACCAACGCGCAATGTAACGATCTGCTGGAAATAGTGGAAGACCGGTACGGGCAAAGCAGCACCCTGGTGGTGAGCCAGTTCCCGGTGGATAAGTGGCACGGGCTGATGGAGAACCCAACCACAGCAGATGCCATCCTGGACAGACTGGTGCATAACGCCCACAGGCTGGTCCTGAAGGGTGAATCGATGAGGAAAAGCAAAACGGCAGTGGAAAGTGAGGAAAAAAGAGGTTAAAAAGCAGTAGAAAAAGTTAAAGCATCCCGGGTGATCGAATGGATGCGAAACACTGATCGAACTTCGATGCCAATCCGTGATCGAACAGAGCGGAATACGCACCATCAGGCGATACACGGTTTTTACTTGGGTAGGTGACAACGTTTTCTTCTTCTTTTTGCCAACCCGAACGACGGCTTTATTGAAAGGATTTACTCAAATGACAGAGTGAGTAGGTTCATATAAGGCTGCTTCTAAATTAGCATTTGACGCAACTTAGCTTATAGAGCAACATTACTCTATGGAGGAGTGAGCGTGTTTAACGTGATTTTGCATGATGAAGTACCCGAAGAACTCGCAAGTTTACCGCCAGTCATCAAAGCTAAAATGATCCGACTGATTGATAAACTTAAGATAAATGCAACTGCCCTGAGAGAGCCTGATAGCAAACCACTCAAAGATGGCTTATTTGAGATCAGAACAATGGGAACGAATATCGCCCGAGGGTTGTATGTTTATCAGAAAGGGAAAAATATCTATCTATTACGAGTGTTTATCAAGAAAACACAGAAAACACCGTCAGGGGAGATAACGCTCGCTTTTGAACGATTAGAGGAGATGCTAAATGAAAAAAGCTAAAGGCGTTGCCTGGGAGACAGTCAGAACCGATTTAATGTCTGACCCAGAAGTACAAGCTGCTTATGAAGCCGAAGAACGTAAAGAGCGTTTGCAGGCCATGTTGGCAGAATGGCGTAGCCATGCAGGGTTAACGCGTGCACAGGTTGCTGAGCGAATGGGGGTAACGCCGCCCACCGTTTCACGTATGGAGTCCAATATCGTTAAAGCAAGCCTCGACACCCTGGTCAGATATGCCAACGCGTGTGGTATTAAACACCCTCAGATTACACTATAACTGATGTTTGATGTGGGTCCTTATTTCGGAACCACCCCGAACACATTCAATACCTCGACAGGAGAAAACAGTATCGAACCTATTCCCTTTTTTATGCCAAACCACCCGGGGGCCCTATTGGTGGCTCCTTGAATTATCGAACACAATAATATCGTTAAATAACAATTGGTTATTGGGTTATTGGGTTGTTGGGTTATTGGGTTATTGGGTTATTGGGTTATTGGGTTATTGGGTTATTCCGAGTCCGGGCACCACTTATTCAGAGAACCCAGCCTATGGCTGGGTTTTTGCTCTCTGGCGCTCCGGTAGGTAGATTGCTGGTCGTTCTTACCACCTATGCCACAGCTTTACCCCTGCCCCCCATCTCTCGACTGCTCCAGACCCCGCTCAAATGCTTTAGGGCCAGCGCCAACTCGTCTTTCTCGCTGCCCTGAACTGGCTTCGCCGAGAGCTGACAACCCACTACCACTAGGTAGCAGCAAACAACGAGAGGGGGGATGTTGAAAATTTTGGTAAGCGACAACAGCAGACCACGCCATCCACTTGGTCTGAACAGCGTAACAAGCTATACTGGTCAAAAGAGCAGCAAATAAAGGAGTGAGTCAATATGGTAACCAAACTGTCCCCCATCGTATCCGAGTTTGAGACTCAGGAGCAGGCTGACAGCTATGACCGCTGGTTCCGTGCCAGAGTGCAAGCAGCATTGGACGATCCGCGCCCAGGTATTCCCCATGATGAAGCCATGGCAAAGCTAGATAAGCTGCTGGAAGAAAAACGTGCATTGAGGGCAAAGCGTGCAGTGGGTTAAATGGAAAGAATCTGCGCTCTATGACTTAGCGGAACTAATTGATTATATTGAACAATACAATCCTGTAGCGAGTGATAAGTTATATCGACAGATCGTGCATGTAACAGAGAATCTCCCTCAACATCCCTATCTTTACCGCCCCGGTAGGGTTCCCGGCACACGGGAAATCGTCGTTCACCCTAACTATCTCGTTATTTATCATATTGATGAGTTGCAAATAGAGATTTTGCAGGTGTTACATGCGCGACAGGAATACCCGTAGAATATCGAGAAAAATAGATTAAACCGCCTCCGGTTGTAGTCTGTTGGCTGCCTAAATAACCGGCAGCGCAACGGTTGCTAACTTCACTACGCTAATGCGACAGAACCTTGTGAGGGTTAAATCAGCGTTTCCTTAGAACGCTATGCGGACATTGGCCGCAACGCCATTTGATTGAATGTCGCTGTTAAAAGAACCTACGTAAGACAGGCTGAGTTTCACCGATTCGCTAAGAGTCGCATCAACACCAGCGCCGAGATTGAGCATCGGGTTGTCCATCTTTCCGCCCTCAATTCTGGCCTTGCCGAGATCCATAATCTGCAGATAGGCCTCTGGAGTGGTGTCGCCCATGAACGTGGTTCCGGAGATATAGCCCCGTGCCGCAAGCTTCACGGTACTGGCCGTAAGAAGCGGAGCGCTTCCGCGAACACCTAGGGTCGCCGCACCAAGCGTCTGCGAATTGCCGTCAGTATGGAACTTATAATCACCGACGCTTTCATCGAAACCGTCTGATTTAAGCCACAACATGTTCATGCCAAGATAGGGTTCAATGGAGTACTTATCCTTGTTGAACCCCGTGTACGCCGCATCGGCGAAGACTTGGGTGATATCCGTAGTGGTGGTAACGTTATTGAGCTGCGACTGGTCAATAACAGTCAGTTGGCGGCTCGACTCCCGGTCCTGGTTGGTGTACATGGTGCCGTAGGTGAACTTTGCGATCTCAGGGATATCGGAAACGCCGTAAACCCCAACGTGCAGGTCGTTGCTGTCCACTCTCCCGTACTGGCCGCCCTTGAACTTGCTCTCACCCGCGCCAAAGAAGAGACCAGCCTTGTGGTTGGAGGTGATGTCGGCTTCCATGCCGACAAGAGCGGCGTAGAATTCACCGTCCAGATCGGAGCGACCAAAATCTACACTGGACCAACTGCCGACACCCGTGGCCCATACGCGGGCCGTGTCACTGATTTGGATGCTTTTGTCGTGGCCAAAACCCGATGCCTGGTTTTCGAGCGTGCGGGACAGAGTCAGTGAATTGACAATGCTCGCATTGTCGACATTGAGGTACATATCATTGCCCAGCGAATCAAGGGTGGAGTGAACTTGATCCTTGGTTGACCAAAGAAGTTGATCCATAAACATATTAGGAACCTGGGTCGAAATCACGTTCGCGACAGTGCGACCGTTGCTATTGGCCGCATAACTGGCGAGGCCGGCGTCATTCCAACTAAGAGTTCCTGTGATGGTGGAGGGACCGCTAGCACTCCTGGTGGTGAGCACATCCATATTAAAGAACGCATAGTCTGGATTCACCACCATGTATTCGCTGCCAGCCAAGGTGTCAGCGGCTACGCTACCCGTTGCGACGAGGTTGTGGTTGTTGAACACATCTCGCAGAATATCAGTATCGGCGGCCGCAATCGTAAGCTTGGAACCTTTGTTGAAGGTCAGTGTACCCACATTGACATCATTTCCCGTCACGATGACATACGTACCGCCGCTATTGACGTTGACGTTGGCCAGACGGCTTTCCGTGGTAGTCAGCAGGCCTTTCATCGTGAAAAGATCGTTGTAGTGTGAAAGCACGCCGAAATAGCCGCCGTTAATGTTGACCGGCGCGGTGCCGAAGGATTCGGTGAAGCCGTACAGCGTGCCAGCCTCAACCATCGTGCCGCCTTCGTAGGTATTGCTACCGGTCATGACCAGCATCCCAGGCCCCTGCTTGGTCAGCGAAGCCGTGTAGAGGCCGTTGGCGATCTTGTGCTCGATGTAGGCTGCGTTCCCATCCATCCATTCCTTGCGCCACTTGACAGCGTCCTCATAGGCGATCTTGTCGTACATCTCGGGGTGGCCGTTAGTGATCGCCTGTATGTAAGGATCATTCAAAATGCCCTGAGTCATGAACGCTTGCTCGTTAAGAGTGCCATCCGGGTTCAGCACGTTGGGGCCGTAGTCACCGGCGTAGGCAATGCCCTGCGCCTTGTAGCCCGCCAGCCACGCCAGGTCTTCCCTTTCCCTTTCTTTGATCGCAGTCTGGCTAATATTATTCGACCAGACGTCCAGGGATGCCTTATTCATGGTGTATACCATCGGGCTCAGGAATTGGCCGGGGCCGTACATGCCCTTGGCCAGATCGGGTATCCCCCAGCCCCAGCGTTGGTCCGGAAGGCCTTCGGGAGCAGTCCAGGCGATGGATTCCCCGGTGGCAGAGGTTTGCCCAGTACCGAGGAATCTCACACCATCAGACATCTTGTTGTTCGCCGTGGTGAACATCAGTTCGCGCACCTGCATGGCGTTCATGTTTGGATAGCGGGAGAGCAGAACCCCCATCACCGCTGTCGCAACGGGCGTTGCTGGTGACGTACCGCTTGAGCCTGAATAGCTAGTGTCGCTACCGCTGCCCGAGGTCCAAATGCTGTTTGAAGGGGTAGACACGGTCCACCATTTGGCGAGCCCCGCCTCGTTAAACCTGGACTGCTTGGTATATTCTGGATTGGCATCAGTGGGTGGTATCACCCCACCGACGACGACCCACTGGTTTTCCGCCCAGGGATTGAAGATGGGATAGGCCGGACGGTAATAGGGATTGTCCCAGTCGTTGTTGCCCGCCGAACGTACGTTGACGGTACCGCTGTCTTTGATGGCGTCCCATATGGCGTCCATAAAGGAAAGCCCTGGGTGGTTCTTATCGTATTGAATGCCACCTTCCGAATAGCTTTTTTTGAAGAGGAAATACTGGTACTCGAGATCCTTCAGGTTCTGGCTTGGGAGAATAATCGCCATTGCCGTGCTGCTGGCGCTGTCTCTGCCGGCTAGCTCGTAAGCGTTGGCGAGGTTGCCATCGGCGCCGAGATCGTTTCCGTAACCATCATAGCGGGCTCTGTCAAGGGTCTGGACGTAGGACCCCCAACTGCTATTGATGACCTGGGCACCCGCGTCGACCAGCGCCTTATTGGCTGTATACCAGTACTCGTAATCGTGGAACGGACCGTGGGATTGACCATCGGAACCGCCGGTCTTGGCGACATACATCATCGATCCAAAGGCGATACCGTGCTGGTTTTTACCGTCTCGGATGCCGGAGGTAACCCCGAGCATACCGGTGCCGTGCGAGTAATCGCTGGTTAACGCCTGATCACCAGCCACAGTGAACTTATCGCCCGCGTAAAACGGGTTATTTGGGATTGCGCCACGATACCCGTAGCCGGACGTGCCGTAGACGCCCTCCGCGGTAACCGACTTGATCAAATCGGTTTGAAATGCTTCGTGTGTGGCCCTGTAGCCAGAATCCATCATGCCGAGCGTGACGCCTTGCCCGAAGTACCCTAGGGCATAGGCGGTGGATGCGTTTACCGCGCTGAGCTGCCATGGACCATTGACCGCCGAGCCATCAGTAGCAGGGTTATGGCCGGTATAAAAACCATATTCCGCCGTTTCCCAACTGGCTTTCGCGCTGGCCATTTCTCCCGGGCTAGTGGCGACAAAGCCCGGGTCGCCATAGTAGGTAAATATAGGTGCGCTGGCCGCACCGGCCGGAATAGTGAAGACAAGGGGTACCCATAGAAACGCCAGGACAAAAAATTCTTTCCTGGCATGACCTTTTTGCTCCTTGGATAGGTGTGGAACTCTCATAGGATCTTTGACCATCTGACGCCTCCATAAAACAGTTTAAATAGGTAAAACCTATCTGTCGCATGAAACCTCACTGCGGACGGGGAGATTATCCAACAATAATTTGGTCGTGATCGTGAGCGCCATCCCAACCCACCCTCAAGTGGTGTTCGCTGACGCTAAAGTGAGTCATCGAAGAAGCACGGAGTGATTCAAGAAAGGTTATCGCCTGGCTCGAGAACTGAACAAACACCTTCCCTCCCCTTAAAACTATTTTCCCAGCAAAACATCACCCTAGCAAAACGTTGCTACTTGCCAGCCAGTAAAACCGTCAGTTATAAAACTGTTTATTTATATAGTTTTTGCGGGCGTACATCGGCATGAAAATACTTTATGAAGGGATCAATACATCTGACATTTAAGAAGCCAGCATTCCGGCATTGATGAATAAGATGAACGATATTATTGCCAAACATGACCCATGCGTACTACCTGAGCGAGTATAAGCCAGTGTGGTGTCAAGTTAAGAGGCAAAAGAAGTTACGCCGGTTTAACCTGGCGAGCGACACGCAACAGCCAGTTCTCAACGGTGGCAATAGCCTCAGAGGCTGGTCGCTGATTGCTCTTAAGCAGGTGGTAAGACATCCCCTTGAGCGCAGGTTCGCCAACAATCTCTAGAACGCCCAGACGCAGCTCTTCCTCTATCAAGAGCAGACTCAAGAGTGCCACTCCCTGGCCAGCAATCGTCGCCTGAATGGCGTGGCTTTCTTCGGAATACCGACTACCTGCGGACAGATCGGATGGCTTTCGCCCGGTAGCCCGCGCCCACTCTGCCCATGTCAGGTCTACAGGCAATGGGCGATGCCAATCGAAATGGATCAAAGGCCATTTTGACACATCTTGGTTTGTCGTCGTTTGAAGCATCTTGCTGGCGACAGGCGCGAAATTATCCTCCAGAAGCAACGTCGAAATTACGCCGCCATACTGGCCTTGTCCGTAGCGAATCGCCAGGTCTATTGTGCCTGCATTGAGATCGACGGGCGTATTGGAAGCATGAATATGCAGATCAATATCGGGATGTGCTTCATGAAAGTCTGCTAGCCGAGGAACCAGCCATTTAGTGGCAAATGCGGGCGTCGTAGATAATGTTACCAATGAACGAGATGGCTTGCGTATGCGTTCAATTGCCAGAGCGATAGTCTCAAAACTGCTATGAACCGCAGTGAAAAGCGCCTCGCCGTTCTGGGTCAGCTCAACCGCTCGTACCTTGCGCAAGAACAGAGGGTGTTCGAGATATTCTTCCAAGACACGAATACGGTGGCTGATGGCCGTGGCCGTGACGGCTAACTCTTCGGCAGCTTTCTTGAAGCTCCCCAAACGTGCGGCAGCCTCAAAAGCACGAAGAGCAGTCAGCGAAGGGAGTTTTATAGCCATAAACACCTGACCTTATATCATCTATTAGCTGAGATTTTATCGTTTGTTGGCCATCCATATTACGTAGAAACTTGCTTTGTTTGAATTAAAATCATCTATAAGGATTCATATGACCACGTTACTGCATATTGATGCCAGCGCACGTTTTGGACGCTCTGACGAGATTTCTCACGGATCGCACACTCGCCGTTTAACCGCTCATTTCGTACAACAATGGACCGCAATGCGTCCCGAGACAAAGGTGATCTACCGCGATGTCGGTCAGGAGCCACCACCGTATATCACGGGGCAATGGATACATGCGGCCTTTACCCCTGAAAACAAGCGTGAAGCCTGGATGCGGGATGTGCTTCGCGTCAGTGATACTTTGGTCGATGAGATACTCCAGGCTGACCTCATCGTTGCTGGCGTACCGATGTATAACTTCGGGCCACCCGCACAGTTCAAGGCATACATTGACAATATCGTTCGAGTGGGGCGTACCTTCGGATTTGACCGCAGCCGAGAGGGGGAACCTTATTGGCCCCTGCTGTCGGATTCTGGCAAACGTCTGGTGATCCTCTCTTCGCGGGGGGACTATGGGTATCAACCCGGCGGTCGCATCGGAACTCAAAACCATGTGGAAGCCTCAGTTCGCACCGCTTTCGCCTATATCGGCGTAACCGATGTGTATGAGGCGGCTATTGAGTACGATGAATTTGCAGATCATCGGCTGGTTGACTCCATCCAGCAGGCGGAAGCCGCAGTAAAGAGCCTAGTATCGCAGTTGGTCTAACCACCGGGAGCCCCTCATCGGCTCACCGATAAACGGGGGGCCTGTCGGTATTGGTGTTGTTGGTGTTGGTGTTGCTGACACGACACCACCAATTACCTCGGCCCGCTGCAATTTGCCAATTTGTGCAAAACTATTTTCCCCAGCAAAACATCACCCTAGCAAAACGTTGCTGCTTGCTGCTTGCCAGTCAGTAAAATCGTCAGTCATAATACTGTTTATTTATACAGTTTTTTACAGGCGTACATCGGCATGAAAGCAACAACCACCTCCGCATTTACTGATACTCACCAGCAGATCCCGCTGTTTGGGGAGACCTGCCCGGCGGGTTTTCCATCCCCCGCGCAGGACTACATCGAGGCGCAGTTGGATCTCAACCACTATTTAATCCTGCATCCCTCTGCCACTTACTTTGTCCGCGCGGAAGGTGAATCAATGGTCGAGGCGGGTATTCTTTCCGGTGATTTGTTGATTGTTGATAAGGCGCTGATGCCAAAGCATGGTGATATTGTCATCGCCGCAGTGGCGGGGGAATTCACGGTGAAAAAGCTGTGTATACAGCCTCGCCTTTGCCTTCAGCCGATGAATCCGGCCTACAGCCCGATTTATGTTGAACCTGATGACCTGGATATTTTTGGTGTGGTCACGCACGCCATCCACACCTTGTCGTAATCGACTATGTATCTGCTGTGCGATGTCAATTCAATGTATGCCAGTTGCGAGCAACTGTTTCGGCCGGACCTGAAAGGAAAACCGGTTATCGTGTTAAGCAACAATGATGGTTGTATTGTCGCTGCCAATCGACAAGCCAAAATGCTAGGCATCAAGGCCGGCGCCCCCTATTTTCAAGCCAAAAACCTGATCCAGCGCTACCAAATAGCCTGTTTCAGTTCCAACTATGCGCTCTATGGCGATATGAGCGCACGGGTCATGACCACATTAGAAGCCCTGGCCCCCAAACTTGAAATTTACTCGATTGATGAAGCATTCCTGAATATCACTGGCATTGATGCTTGCGAACCCTTTCTCGCGTTTGGCCAACGAGTCCGCGCCACGGTGGCACAACAAACCGGGCTGATATGTGGTATCGGGATTGCGCAAACACGCACATTAGCCAAGCTGGCCAACCACGCAGCAAAAACCTGGCCAGCAACCGGTGGCGTTGTAGAACTGAGTAACCCGCAGCGTCAGCGGAAATTAATGGCGTTGCTCCCGGTCAAACAGGTATGGGGAATTGGCTACCGGCTTTCAGCCAAGCTCAATGCAATGGGGATCACCACCGCGCTGAAGTTGGCCGATGCAAACATACAGTTAATTAAAAGAACATTTGGCGTGGTGGTTGAACGAACGGTACGTGAACTGAATGGCATACCCTCTATCACCATCGATTCTCTGCCTGCGAAACAGCAGATCATTTGCAGCCGTAGCTTTGGTGAACCGATCACACAGTTACAGGATATGCGCCAGGCAATCTGCCAATATGCAGAACGTGCGGCTGAAAGGCTGCGCCAACAACACCAGTATTGCCGCCATATCAACGTATTTCTGCGCACCAGCCCCCATGCCAATCAGCCCTATTACGCTAACAATGCCAACCATGTACTGATGCTAGGAACGCAAGATACGCGAGACATTATCGCTGCCGCGATGAAGGCACTAGAGAAGATTTGGCGTAACGGCTACCGCTATCAAAAAGCGGGCGTTATTTTGAACGATTTCTGCCACCGCCCTGGGCAAATAGACATGTTCGATGAAACACCCCCCCGGCCCAACAGTGAACACCTGATGAAAGTGGTTGATCGTATTAACACCACCGGCATGGGTAAGATTTGGTTTGCGGGCCAAGGCATCGAGCAGGGTTGGAAAATGAAGCGCGAACTGCTTTCCCCCGCCTATACCACTGATTGGCGCGCTATCCCTAAAGCTAAAATATAAGGCCCCTCCATCCCCCGCTGAATAACGGCAAATAGCGAGCCGAAACGGCAGCAGTTATTCAGAGAACCCAGCCGATGGCTGGTTTTTTGCTTTCTGCCGTTCCGCTAGATTGCTGGCGAAAATAGTCATCAAACACAGGAATAGCTTAACTGTGAGCCACCGTGAACCCCAACCACCCCACCAGCACCCTTAGCTAATACACCGCATCACCCGCATCAGGCTTGCTTGCGCCCACGGGTTAGTTTGGCAGGTTTTAGTGCCCCACGCTCGGCCTTAATTTTTTCCAGCAGTGCCTCAGCGCTATTTTCCCCAGTGATTAAACCGGGGTTGGCGGCACGCCAGTCGGCGGTGAGTTCACCACGAAAGGCTTTAGCCAAAATGGATTGGGTGAGGTTATTAACCCGCGCTAATCCCGCATTGGCTTTTTGCTCGATACTATCGGCAAAGGCAAATAGTTGTTCGACACGGCGGACAATTTCGGTTTGTTCGCTAATATCAGTATACGGTATAGGAAGTTCTTTTATTCGCTTAAGAGCCAATTTACCTTGTGCCCCAGACTTTATTTCTAGCCTTATTAGATCTTGTAATTCATGTGAGCGAAGCCAATAGGATAAAAATTCACTTTCAACTGGTTTCTTAAACTCTGTTATTTTCGCCGCATTTTCGGTCAAATTTGCTCCAGCATAATGTTCAGGAACAACACCTGCATCACCAATTGAAGCTCCAACTATAGTGATGTATAAATCTCCGGAGTTAACGGTGTATCGGCATATTTTTTGTTGAGCTTCTGGGGTAAGGAATAATTGTTTAGAGCGAGCATCAGATGTATTGATAACAGTACCTTGCTTCAACTGGCCCGCTCTAATATATGGAAAGCCCGTATTTTCCTCTACCAGTTCATCACCTTTTGGTAATCTTTTTCCGCCTTTTACTTCGCCTACATCATCTATTACCAATAATTGCCATACAATTTCTTTGTCTTTCCGCCACTCCTCCGTCAATTTCCCACTGACCGCCGCAGCAAGTACCGATTGGCGGAATGTTTTTAGGATAGTGGGAATGCGTTCAAGGCGGGCTTTGGTATTTTCTACCTGTGCCAACAGGGTATCGAGTTTTTCGGCGATTATTTTTTGTTCAGCTAGAGGGGGGAGAGGAATAGCCAACCCTTTAAGCTTTGTACCATTTACATTAGGTTGCCCAATTCCAGCACTGAACTCTGTGATTTGCTGCCAATACTGCTGTGAATTGAAGAAATGACTTAATACCGAAATTAGTTCTTCAGAAGCCGTTCTTACTCGGATTAGATACGAAGCATAAACCGCTTTTGGTGGCTCAGTTCTAATTAAAAAGCTTTTCCCAACAGTTGCTCCTGTTCTTGCAAAAACAAGATCATTTTTTTTAAGAAGATATTGTTCGAGTTTATCTTCTTCAATCTCGCAATAAGGTACATCTGACCATACAACAGAGTTGTCTTGTATATCTGTAATACGCAGCATTTTTGGACCAACTTCCGCTGAACTCGAAGAAGCGGTATAGCCATAAGAGATATCCGTTGTGAGTAATTCTAATTTTGTTGTTGACCACCCTTCGGGCAAATTAATATCCCTCATCAATTCGCCCCTTCTAACGCCGCCAATAACTCATCCAACTCACTTAACGCTGCTTCCAGTTCCGCTTTTGCCTCCAGTGCCAATACCTCCGGCTCCGGCAGGCTGGCGGCATCCACACTGTCTTTATCTTTTAGCCAACTGATATCCAGCGAGTCGCCTTTATGGTCGCGGATCCATTCACGGCTAAAGCAGCGCCAGCGGCTGTGTAACAGCTTGTCATCCACATTTTTATTTTCTGCGGCGGCTTGATGATCAACGGCGATTTCCTCAGCGCCAAAGCTGTATTCACCTGCTGTACGCGGGCTGGTGCCAACAGCATTTTCACCATATACCGCTTCAAACGGCGCTAGGTGGCTGTCGCCAAACGGCGTGCGTTTGCCAAAGCTCGGCATATTGCTGCGTAGATCGTAGACCCACACCGTTTCAGTGCAGTTTTCCTGCTGAAATTTGTCTGTTGCCGAACCTTTGGTAAAAAACAGCACATTGGTTTTTACCCCTTGGGCATAAAAAATACCGGTGGGCAGGCGCAAAATGGTGTGTAGATTGCACTTGTTCATCAGGTCGCGGCGCACCTCGGTGCCGACACCGGCTTCAAATAGCACATTATCCGGCAACACCACCGCCGCGCGGCCACCGGGCTTGAGGTTGCGGTAGATATGCTGCAAAAACGCCAGTTGCTTGTTGCTGGTTTTATAGGTCAGGTCGTCACGGGTGTTGCTGGCTTCGCCACCTTTGCTGGTACCAAACGGCGGATTAGCGAGAATAATATCGCAGGGTTTCATCCCCTTACCCGCTTCACCCAAGGCATTGCCCAAATGCACCACCCCTTCGTCATCCCCTTCCATACCGTGTAACAGGCAGTTCATCAGTGCCAGTCGGCGGGTATTGGGCACCAGCTCGATGCCAACAAAGGCTTTGTTTTTCTGGAAGGCGGCATCTTTGGCGGGCAGTTGGGTATAGTCGTCGGTTTCGGCGCGCATATATTGGTCGGCTGCCACTAAAAAGCCCGCCGTACCTGCGGCCGGATCTTGGATGGTTTCGCCTATTTGCGGCTTGATGCAACGCACCATGCTGTTAATCAGCGCGCGTGGGGTGAAGTACTGGCCGGCACCAGATTTGGTCTCAGAGGCGTTTTTCTCCAATAAGCCTTCGTATAAATCCCCCAGGCCATCTTTCTGCGCACTGAACCAGTCGATTTGGTCCAGCGTTTTAATCATCTGCTCCAAATGGCGTGGCTCACGCAGGCGGGTTTGGGCATCGGCATAAATGGCGCTGATTAGTGGGTCTTGGTGAACCATATTGCCCTCGGCGTCTTTACCGGTAGACAGGCTCAGCAGAATACGTTTGTAGTCGTTAAGCAGGTTAATGCCGGATTTACCGTTGATATCACTCCAGCGACACCCTTCCGGCAAGGTATGTTTATCCAGGATCTCCGCTTCGGTATTTTCATGCACCATTTTAATAAACAGCAGCAATACCAGCTCGGTAACATAGTCGCTGTAGTTAATGCCGTCGTCACGCAGTACGTCACACAGGTTCCACAGTTTTTGTACAATATCGTTATTGGTCATTATGGTCTCTTGATTGCGTATCTCAGCCATGTGCGATCAGTAAGTTGCACAGCGGCTGATTAATGTAATAGTTAGCTCGGCCAACTTTCTGTTTGCTTAAAAAGCCGTATTCCACCAGTTTTTCCAGATACTTGGTGGCCGTAATGCGTGTCACGCCCAACTCTTCAACAAGAAAGTCGATTTTCGTGTAGGGGTGGTTGAACAGATTATTGAGTAAATCCTGGCTATAAATTTTAGGCAACTGCTCGCGGATGCCATGTTTAACGCTGACCATTAGGTTTTTCATCTCCATGATCAGGGTAATGGTATCTTTGGCGGTATCAATCACACCATCAAGCATAAACAGCAGCCAAGGTTCCCAGTCACCGGTGTCTCTTACCGCTTGCAAATTGGCATAATAGGCCGCTTTGTGACGAATGATAAAACGGCTTAAGTACAACACCGGTAGGTTGAGCAATTCCTTGATCACCAAATAAAGAATATTAACAATACGCCCAGTTCTACCATTACCATCGTAAAACGGATGGATACTTTCAAACTGGTGGTGAATGATGGCCATTTTCACCAGCGGATCTGCATCGCACAGGCTGTCGTCATTGATAAAAGCGATGAGGTTATCCATCAGCGCCGCAATTTCATCGGCATGTTGCGGTGGCGTATAAACAACCTCGCCAGTGTGGGCATTCTTCAGTTCTGTTCCCGGCAGCCTGCGAAGGCCAGCATTATTGTGCTCCAATTGCTGTTGCACCGCGAGAATGTCACCAAGGCGGATCAACTTGTTTTCACGTGCCGTGTGAAAGCCCTGCTTTAAAGCAAAGGCATAGACCTGCACTTCTTTGGTCGCTGGACTGGTGACCGCTTCCTGAAACAAATTGGCTTTGTAGAGTTCATCGTGGGTGGTGACGATGTTTTCCACTTCAGAGCTGTCTTTAGCCTCTTGCAGTGACAGGGTGTTAATCAATATGGCTTCATTTGGGATACTGGCCGCCACGCCTTTCAGCTCAGCCAAGTGGCGGTGAGCTTCTGCGCTCTTTTTGAGTACCGCTCGCGTTTCCCATTGTTCAATATTCGCCAGTGGGAGCGGAGTAAGATTCTCTGACATAGTTATATCTCTCCCTTGTTCCGATTCATGGCGCTTAAATAGGTATAAATAACCGGGCAAATTATACATATCGCCGCCAATATGTATAGATTTTGCTATTTTCTATACATAAAATCACCCTATCGCCCATGCATCTCAGGCACTTTTGGTTTGCCAAATGGCATCACTGAGCTCATCCAATACGCTACTCAATTGATTGCCAAGGACTTTGTCCAGTTGCTTGGCCCCACCCTGCTCGGCAAAGCGCTGGTTGACAAAATCGCGGTCAATAATCACTTCGTGTACCAGTTGGTTAGACAGGCGCTCCAGCCATTTGCGTTGGGTGGGTAACCAGTTGTGGCTTTGGTAGATATGCTGCATGGCCTGAGCGACCCGTTGTTCAAAGGGTACCAAGGGCTCCCCCAAGGCGGCGCGGCGGATATGGCCGATAATACTGGCGGCAATATCCTGGTTGGTTTGATTACGCACGGCACTTTGTAGCTTGGCTTCTGAGTAACCCGCACCATCAAGCAGCAGCCTGATCTCTTTGAGTTGCTCACGGGTAAGATCTCGGGGTTTGTTAATCACCACCGCCAGTGCGGCGCTTTGGTTCAACCGCTCTTTGATGAACTGATTAAAGCTATCCAGGTAATCTCCCGGTTTGTGATGCACGCCGTAGCTTTGGGTACGCTCCAGGAGTTCGTCGTGATGCTCAGAGATAACCGGTTGGCGATCACTGCCCAACAGGCTATTGACTTCTGCCAACTGGTTTAACAGGCCGCTGTGTTGCGTCATAAAGGCAGCGGCTTGCTTGGGGCCCAGTGCGGACAAATGTCTATGCAGGCTTTTAGGCTCTACCCCCCACAAACCTTGCAGTTCATCGAGTTTTTGTTTAAGCGCAGATTTGTGTTCCGCCTTCTTTTCAGCCTTACGCAGGATGCGCATCACTTTTTGGCTAAGCTGGCTGAGTACCACATCTGCATGGCTTTGCCCATCGGCATCACCCGGTGCATTCAATGCGCGCTCCAGTTGCTCGGGGTGGGTGATTTCGTCAAGCAACTGTTCCAGCGTGATGTTGGGGTCTTTCACCAGCGGCTTCATGGTGTTCACGTCAGCCAGAGCAGCGTAAATATCCACAGGGTCGTAAATGCGGAACACCGTTTTGCCAATATCATCGCAGCGCCGTGTAGCACGGCCAATCATCTGCTCGTACAAAATGCGTGATTTCACCCGGCGCATAAACACCAGGTTGCAGATGGTGGGTACATCAATGCCGGTGGTGAGCAGGTCTACTGTAATGGCGATATTCGGGTAACGTTCGTTTTTATACTGGCGGATCAACTGCTCAACCTTATCGCTTTGGCCGGTAATTTTGGCCACTGCCGCCTGGTTATATTCGCCGTTGTAAAGGTCTTTAAAGGCATCATCCAGCAGGCGTTTAACCATATCAGCGTGTAGATCGGTAGCACAGAAGATCAAGGTCTTCTCGTCACCAAAGGGGTCAAGCTCATGCACCAGTTGTTGGCAGATAACACGATTAAAGTTTTCGGTAATCACCCTGCGGTTAAAGGCATCAACATCAAAACTCAGTTCGTCATCCAGCTCAGCACTGTCCACTTCGCCCGTTTGAATATTGATGGCGCTGACCTTTTCCCCTTTGGTAAACGTGATGCCGTTTTGAGTCAGCAGGGTTTGGTAGCGAATCGGCGGTTCGTGATCCACCAGCCAATCATCAGCCACAGCCTCACGATAAGAATAAGTAAACACCGGCGAGCCAAAAATTTCGCTAGTGTGCTTCGCCGGGGTGGCGGTTAAACCGATTTTTACCGCATCAAAATAATCCAGCACTCGGCGGTAACTGGAGAGATATTGGCTGGCGTCACGGGTTGCCAGTTCGCCTTCGGTCATTTCCTGATCGAGGGTATAACCACGGTGCGCTTCGTCGATAATAATGCAGTCAAATTGGTCTACCGGTGGTGGGTAGTCGCTATTGAAGATGCGCTTCACCATCGCCTGTACGGTGGCGACCTGCACGCGGGTTTCCGCTGCGGCGGCCATATCACCCAGCTCGGCGATATTGTAAATTTTCGAGAGTGTACGGCTTTGTTCCAGCGGGGCTTCGTTAAACACATCAATGGCCTGCTGGCCAAGCGCTGTGCGATCAACCAGAAACAAAATACGCTTAAAGCGTTCGGCTTTTAAAAAACGATACATCAAACCAATGATAGTGCGGGTCTTTCCGGTACCTGTCGCCATCGCCAGCAATGCATGGCGCACTTCTCTAGCAAGGGTGTTTTCAACGGCGATAATGGCGTGTTGTTGATAATCACGCAATTTCAGATAGCCAAAGGGTTCTGCTTTGAGCTTTTGCTCCGCTGCCACCTTGCTGCGTTTGAGCTGGTCGATTAAACCTGCCGGGGTATGAAAACCGGGCAAGGCTCGTTTAGTGTTAGAGGGGGCGCGCACATCGCGAAACCAAATACCCGACTGCTCGGCAAGTTGCGGCACATAGGGGCGACCATTGCAGGAGTAAACAAACGGCACTTTGTAGTGGCCCTCCTCGTCATCGGGCCAGGCAACGGTCATGCCGGCCAACTCCCATGCGCCCTGCATTGGCGGCGTGATTTGTAACCCTTTACTGTAACGTTCGGCCTGTGGGATCTTACCGGCGACATTGATGTTCTCTTTTTTGGCCTCAATCACCGCAATAGGCGTCAGGCCTGCAAACAAGAGGTAATCAGCCCTGCCTTTTTTACCTTTGTGCTCAGTGGGCCACTCAGCAATGGCGATGTTTTTGCCCTTTTCTGGCCTTATTCCTTTTTGGAAGGTCAAGGCCTCACTGTCCACCAGCCAGCCTACATCTTTTAACTGCTGATCAATCAAGATCCGGGTTAAGGCTTCATCTAACACAATGTGCTGTGTAGCCGCCTGTGTATTGCGGTTTAGCTGCTGACGTTGTGAAGCTTGGGCTTTTTCATCTTGCGCGGCCAGTTGTGCCTGAAGTGCTTTAATTCTTTGCTCATATTCCTGCTGTTGCTGGGTGAGTGCTTTTTCATGGGCGGCCGCTTGTTGTGCCAACGCACGAGACTCTTCATCCATTGCATGAGCGAGCGCGGCGTACTCATCTTTTTCTTGGGCAATCAGCGTATTGAGTTGCTGGCTGGAATCAAGGTTAATGTTAGCCTGCTGCAATTCATTCTTAAGCTTGGTGATTTCGGTTTGCAGTTTACGCAGTTGCTCACTGGGGTCTGCAGGCGGGATAAAAGGGCCAGGTTTGAACTGGGTACCTGCCTTGCCAAAAGACTGATGAAACCAGATGGCGAGTTTACGCGCGACCACCAGGCCGTTGATGGCTTCTTTATGCTGCGTTCTAAATTGATGAGTGGCTTTGTTGCCCTCAACCCTGAGCGTATGGAACAGTTCTCTTACCACCGGTTCCAGTTTCAGCTCACGATTGACTCTGTAGAGTAGGTCGGCCTGCGAGGTTTGTGCGTCAAAGGTGATACCGACCAGAACCGCGATATGCTGGGCTAAGGCTTCGCCTAACTGACGCAGCTTGATGAGCGTAGTATTCGGGTCACTCGCGAAAGCCCGTTCGGCGGAGAGCGCCAGTTCGATGAAAAGAGGATCATGTTCTGCAAGAAATCCAAAATTACTGGTCTGGCTGGATGATGTCATGACTCAGATACTCCATTTTATCTATCGAGCAACACTGTTCATGGTGTTGCCTGGCACCTGCGCTAAAAGAGAACCAATTGGCAATCAAACCGTTCACATAGCCTATCAATTGCTGCCAGATCCCACTGCTGCGCGGTCTCTTTGCAGAATAACGTCAGCGCTGCACGGCTTAAGGCCGTTTCACTGGCAATATTGACAATACGCACCTGTTGTTCGCCCATTATGCGGGCGAGATCTTATGGATTATTTCGATACCAGCAAGCATACCACAAGACATTCAAGTTACTGCTCCCATTGAATTTAACATCACGTGGGGGAATGATTAAATAAAGTGTGAGGTCAAATGAAATGAACTTGGCCCTTATCGCGGAAATCCCTAACTCTCCACTCTGCAATGGAGTGAAGAACCAAGATAGCGCCAAATCAACTATTGTGGTTGCCCTCGTCGGCGACAATCGCCAACGGGGGTCAGCAAACAACTAGAAGGGGGATGGTGAAAATTTATCTGGGGTTCCACAGCCTGGTGCGGTTCGCGCCATTGTGATTTATCGTAATAAGTGGCATTTATGTTCTGGACGCCAATTTCGATCAATAAGGATGATGCATTATGTATAACATTACTCAGGCAAGTGTTGTTGATGCGGAGAAGATTCTGGCATTACAAAAAACAGCGTATCAGTCAGAAGCCAGGATTTATAACGACTGGACCCTGCCCCCCCTCACCCAGTCACTGGCATCTCTAACAGCAGAATTTACAGATTATATTATCCTCAAAGCCGTTGATGACGATCGTATCATCGGCTCAGTGAGAGCCAAATCAGACGGCACCCTCTGCATGATAGGAAAACTGATCGTCCATCCTGATTATCAGAGACAAGGGCTGGGTTCCTCACTGCTGCATCACATAGAAATGTGTTTTCCTCTGGCAACCCGATTTGAGCTGTTTACAGGGAGTAAAAGTAGTGGAAATATCCGGTTGTACGAAAAAAATGGCTATGTCATCACAGGTACGCAATCACTTTCTCCAGCCGTCTCTCTCATTTATCTTGAAAAACAGCGACTGAAAGCGCCAACAGCACAAGGATAAGGCTTGCTATTGCGCCTGTGTCTCACGGCTTGGTCTGAACCGCGTAACAGGCCATACTGGCCAAAAGAGCAGCAAAGAAAGGAGTGAGTCAACATGGTAACCAAACTGTCCCCCATCCTGTCCGAGTTTGAACCTCAGGAGCAGGCAGACAGCTATGACCGCTGGTTCCGTGCCAAAGTGCAGGCAGCATTGGACGATCCGCGCCCAGCCATTCCCCATGATGAGGTGATGGTTGAGATGAATAAGCTGCTGGAAGAAAAGCGTGCATCGAGGGCGAAACCTGCTGTGGATTAAAAAGAATCAGCGCTAAATGTATTTTTATAATTTATTGATTATATTTAAAAATACCACCCTGTAGCGAGTGAAAAGTTGCATCACCAGATCGTGCATGTAACAGAGAATCTCCCTCAACACCTCTATCCCTCCCAACCGCGCTTGCAGGTATTAGCGCGCCCGTTCCACCCATGGGATTGCGCGTATGACTGTTCTTTTTCACGGTGTTTATAAATCAGTTTCAGATTTCTGGATTAACTCTTTAAGAAATCTTTTTAGTTCTATCGAATGATAAAAATCCACACAGTCATAAACGACCAGATTGATGGATGCCAGATCGCCACTTTGTTGCTTAGGTTGATAAAAATAGCCTGTGTTAACTTCAATAAACTTATCCAGTTCATTATTTCGCTCAGCACTAAAAGCCAAACCCATATCTATGTCAATAAAACCTACTGTATTATCTGTAAGTGGTAATTTATTAAAATCAACACCCATTTTTTTATAGTTATTACCGATGCATCGGGCAAGAGAGTAAACTCTGTATTCTTTTATAGTCTTATCAAGACTGACTTGATTTTTCTCACCAGCACTAACGCCCCATGAATAAAATAAAATACTAAAAATAATAATAATGCTCCTCATTATTTCAGCTCCCAAAAATAGACTGCGCGCATATTTTCACCGGTATATTGCAGGTTGACCAGCGATCCTTGCTGAGTAGGCTCGTCGCTCTCCAACTGGAGTAACCGTAATCATCTCACACCGCTGGGATAAAAAAGTTATCGCCATAAAAATGATAGTCCGGGATAGCTCATTTCCCGTACTTTTTCCGTGCCCTTAATCGTTCTTTGGCTTTTTCCAACGCCAATTTGGTGCGCCCAGGAAACAACGCCCTTAGTTCGTCGTAAGGCCAGGCCAAATGTTTATCCAACAAACGCCATTCGGCGTCGCTCCAACGCAGGGGCGGTGCTTCTCGGGGTTTTACTTTATGGTATTTCAGCCCTAACTCACTGGCCCTGATTTTAACCGCCTCACGACTTCTGAGGGGGAGTTTTTTGGCCACCTTGGTACCTAACGTGGGGTAAAATTCGCGTAAAATGCGTTCTTCATCGGCATGCCAACTGCGTACCCGGGTTACCCCTATCTGGCTTGCCATGGCCTCTATGGCGCTTTTCCCCCGACCCGCCAATAAGGTTTGCATATCATCAAGGCTTCTACCATCGCCATAGTATTTGCGCAGGATATCGAGCTCCTGCTCCGACCACGCACCCGATTGTTTTTTGCAAAGCCCCAATGACTGGGCCGCCGACCTCACCGCACTGATCCCCCGGCCCAACGTCGCCGCCATCTCCCGGGTCGATGTTTTGCCGTAGTGGGCTTCGACATAATTTAACTCGGTTATCGTCCAGCGTGAGCGGCCATTTCTCGGGGGCGATTCTATACTCACCGCGGTCTTGGGATCGGGTTTTTGAAGCTCAAGCCCTAACCGATGCGCCATCGTCCTCAACGCGCCAAGCGTACGCCCCAGCCTGACCGCTATCTGGGTGGGAAGTAACTTGGCATGAGATGCCTTAAGAAATTCAATTTCATCCGGCGTCCAGAGTACGCTGTTCCTTCTGGTCTTA
>NZ_AYKS02000104.1 GCF_000496755.2 Serratia sp. DD3 | reverse complement strand
GGCAGCGGCGACAGCGGCGGTTGCCGCCGGGCCCCCCCCAATTTCACGATAGTCATTGGCGACATATTTTCCACCGCCAGTGGGCAGTTGTTCGATGTAATACAAACGGTCTTGCACCGTAATACCTACACATGCGATTCGAGTCATTGTCAGGATCCTTGGTTATTAATTTGCTGTGAGTAAAACAGTTATCAGCCAAAAATTGGCTACCGATCACGATGCCATCATTTTAATTCTCTCAAATGTTAAAAGAGTGATGAATGTCAATTTTTCAATCATAAATTACAAATACGATCAAAAACAGACAGAAGCGGTCTGAATTGTGCGCATTGAGTTGACACAAAGATGACACTTGTAATCAACAGGAAATAACCATGGCATAGATCACATTTATCGGGCCAGGCCAAATGGGGGCACCCATGGCCAGCAACCTGCTTAAGCTGGGGCACCGGCTGAGCGTGTTTGATATTAGCCCGGCGGCGGTCAGAAGGTACGGTTTATACCGGGTTTACCTTCTTCCGTAAGGTCTATCAGGGATTGGCGGGCTTTTTCCCGGGTGTGATGCTGGCCTACATTGGTTATGTTCCTAATGTGCAACAGGCAGCGGGGACTCTCGAAGGATTGCGTCAGTTGATCTTCCTCTACCCTTGCGGCTTGGCGGTGTTGACGGCGTTAACCATGGGGCTGTTCTACCATTTGACAGAGAAAAATTACCTCAAAATTATCGGCGAGCTGGAAGAGAGAAAGCGTCAGGTCAGTCCAGCGGTATGAGTTGAGAGGTTGGGGATAGATGCATCCAAGGGGCAATGGATTTAAGGTGTCAGCAGATATTCCCACTGGATTTCAGATGACAGCCAGACGGCGAAAGTAAGGCAAATGGGTTACCACAGATTTGCATTGCCTTTGCACCGGTCCTGTGTCGAGCCTCAAGGATGAGGCTCATCATTGCCAGGCAATTGCTTAGGTTAGCGATACCGCTATGTACATAAAGCCAACAGTGCTAACGCCTGAAAAATAAAAAATAAGACAATAATAAGGACCATTTAGATGCCCAACGCGACATCCTATTCAGACTCCGTCACATTACGCTTGCCACTGCGTGAAAAATTCGCTTACGGCATGGGGGATTTTGGCTCTAACCTAATGTTGTGTATCGGTACACTTTATTTACTGAAGTTCTATACCGATATTTTAGGGATACCTGCAATTTATGGTGGTGTGATCTTTCTGATCGCTAAATTTTTTACTGCTTTTACTGATATGTTGACCGGTGTCTTGTTAGATTCTCGGCGTAATATTGGTGTTAAAGGTAAGTTCAGACCATTTATTCTTTATGCTTCGTTGCCAGTCGGATTACTGGCAGTGGCAAACTTTACCAATAGCGGCTTCAGTTTGAATATTAAGACAGTATTGGCAACGGTACTGTTTATGTTGTTTGGCCTGTTTTACAGTTTGATGAATTGTTCTTATGGTGCAATGGTGCCTGCGATCACTAAAAACCCTCAAGAGCGAGCTCAACTGGCGGCTTGGCGGCAAGGGGGGGCGACCTTAGGATTACTGCTGTGCACCGTCGGATTTATTCCTATCCAAATGTTATTTACTGAGCAACCAGGAATCGGTTATCTGATTGCTGCGGTCGTCTTTGCAACTTGCGGTGTATTTTGCATGTGGTGGTGCTATGCCGGGGTTAAAGAGCGTTATGTTGAAATGGTGCCAGCCCATCATAAACCCGGTATTTTAAAATCGTTCCGCGCTATTTTTGAAAACCCACCGTTGTTAGTATTGTGTCTTGCCAATTTATGTACGCTAGCGGCATTTAATATCAAGTTGGCAATCCAGGTTTATTACACCCAATACGTATTGCACGATATCAAATTGCTCTCTTATATGGGCTTCTTTAGCATGGGCTGCATTTTGATTGGTGTGCTGATGGTGCCCGCCGCAGTAAAACGCTTTGGCAAAAAGAACGTCTATCTGGGCGGGCTACTGCTATGGTGCCTGGGGGACTTATTTAACTATGCCTGGGGCGGTACTTCTTTCTCTTTTGTGGCATTTTCCTGCATGGCCTTTTTTGGTACCGCTTTCGTTAATAGCCTGAATTGGGCGTTAGTGCCCGATACTGTCGATTACGGCGAATGGAAAACCGGTATTCGTGCCGAAGGGTCGGTTTACACCGGGTATACTTTCTCGCGTAAGATATCTGCTGCCTTGGCCGGATTTTTACCGGGTATTATGTTAACGCAAATTGGTTATATACCGAATATTGAGCAGTCGCCAGCAGTGCTGGAAGGATTTCGCCAGTTAATCTTTATTTATCCTTGTATCTTGGCGATGGGGGCCGCCATTATGATGGCCACCTTCTATAAACTCAATGAACAGCTATTTATGAAGATAATAGCAGAAATTAATATCAGAAAAGAGAAACGAGAAGAGAGTCGGGAAGTTTATCCGGAAATAAAAAAAGAGATTATTGAAGAGGTTTAACTCGCTATACCATCAGTAATAATACTTACTCGCTATACCTTCAGGTATAGCGGAGCCCTTTATTCTTTTATCACAAGGAAATGTAAACCATGTCTAGGAGTTGTGGTTCTATTGTGCGTAACACCAAGTTGGCATTATTAATGACGACGCTGGTCATTTCAGCCGGTGCTGAAGCTGGGCGAGCTTATCTGGAAACACGTACCGCTTATAATACCGCGTCAGACTTAAGCGAAGTCATTCTGCGTGGTGGTTATCATTTTGATGGCGGACAGGGCCTGATGGCGACCAACGCTTATAATGTCGGAAAGTTTGATCAAGTAAAGCATAGTTATAATGAATTAGAAGGGTGGTACCCGATTTTTCGTCCAACAGACAAATGGACTATTACTACCGGTGGGTTGGTGAACTCAAATAGTGCCGGGTCAGGGGGTTCTGTTTATCTGGATAATAATTACAAGTTTCTGCCATCGTTCAACCTGACGGTGCGTTATCGTTATAATCGTAGCAATTATGACACCATCGATTTTAATGGTAACCCATCACGCAACGACACGCATGAAATTGCCAATTACTGGAACTTTAAAATCTCCGAACAATTTAATTATACATTCGAGCCACATTATTTTATTCGGACCAATGATTTCTATAGTAAAAATGGCAAGAGCCATCATTGGGAGATCACGAATACATTCCGTTATAAAATAGATAATAACTGGATGCCTTATCTCGACCTACAATGGTTAGATCGCTGGAACTATTATAATCAGGAACAGTACCGTATTCGTGTAGGGGTGCGTTATACCTTCTAACGCGCTTTGTTTGATAGGTATAGTTTGATAGGTATAGTTTGATGGGCAATAACGCGGTTTAACCGCGTTATTGCTATTTAATTGTCTTAGCTAAAAAATGCACGTTTTAGCGCCAACTCTAAACCACGCACTTCCGCCAGACCTTTTAGACGACCAATGGCCGAATAGCCTGGGTTGGTTTTCTTCTTCAGGTCATCCAACATTTGATGACCATGGTCAGGACGCATTGGGATTTTACGCTGATCGCCCGCTTTTTCGCGGCGCTGCTCTTCTTCCAGGATCGCCATCACCACGCTATACATATCGACGTCGCCTTCCAGGTGTGCAGCTTCGTGGAAAGTTAGCGGGTTTTGTTCTTCACGTTGGGTCGAGCGCAGATGAGTGAAGTAAACACGTTCACCATGCTTTTTGATCATCTTGACCAGATCGTTGTCACCACGCACCCCGTAAGAACCGGTACACATAGTGATACCGTTCATCTTGCTGGGCACTTTCTCGGTTAACCAATCAATGTCTTCGATAGTTGAGACGATGCGTGGCAACCCGAGGATTGGGCGCGGAGGATCATCAGGGTGCACTGCCATCTTGATGTTTTCTTCCTCGCACACCGGCATCAGTTCTGACAGGAAGTACGCCATGTTTTGACGTAATTGATCCTTGGTAATACCAGCGTAGCGGTCTAACTGTGCCTGGAACTCTTCCAGCGTGTAGCCTTCTTCTGCACCTGGCAAACCGGCAATAATATTGCTGGTTAATTGCTTGATCTGCTCTGGGGACATGTTGTTGAAGTACTCAAGCGCTTGCTCTTGTTCTTGCTTGGCGTAGTCTGCTTGGGCACCTGGGCGCTTTAGGATGTACAGTTCAAATGCCGCAAAGGCGATCTGGTCAAAGCGTAACGCTTTAGAGCCATCAGGCATTTGATATTCAAGGTCAGTACGTGTCCAGTCCAGCACCGGCATAAAGTTGTAGCACACCGTATCGATACCACATTGTGCCAGGTTACGCAGGGTCTGCTTGTAGTTATCAATCCACTGTTGGTAGTTGCCTGTTTGTGTCTTGATTTCTTCATGTACCGGGACACTTTCAACCACAGACCAGGTGAGGCCCTTTGCTTCGATGATGGCTTTGCGAGCAAGAATTTCTTCTTTGGTCCAAACCTGACCATTCGGGATATGGTGAAGCGCGTTAACAATTCCCGTCGCGCCTGCTTGACGGATATCATCGAGTGAAACTGAGTCATTGGGGCCGTACCAGCGCCAGGTTTGTTCCATGGTTAATCTACCTTCTATCATTGTGGACTTTCACCTTGAGCAAAAGTCACGACCGTATACGAATAAGAGGAGCTGGCTCCTCTGCGGGAAATAGGGTTAAGGGAACAGGTAGCCGTCAAACTTCGGGTCATCAACGTCTGAAAGTGCAAACAGCACTTGTTTAACGTTTTCCAAGTGTTCCCACATTGCTTTGCGTGCGCCTTCTGGGTCACGTTTTTGCAGCGCGATCAGGATCTGCTCATGATCCAGCAGCCAGGCTTTGCGGTAATCATGATTAACGATATGCGAATGTAACTGGCGCCACATTGAGCTCTCATGACGGCGTAGCCACAGGTCATTGACTACGTCAGCGAGTATGCTGTTTTGCGAGGCGGCGGCAATGGTAAGGTGAAATAGCTCATCGCTATCGTAATCATCACAACCAGCTTCAAGATTGCGCTTTTCAGTGTTTAATGCCTCACGCAGGCGTTGAATGTCACTTTTGGTGATATACCGTGCGGCAAAGCTGGCGATTTCACTTTCAATCAATTGGCGTGCTTGTAGCAGTTCAAAAGGGCCGATATCGCTACTCGTTCCTGATGCAGATGAGTGCGTCAATGGGTTTTCTTCACTTGGCTGGTTAATCACATACACACCGGAACCCTTGCGCACTTCCACCAAACCTTTGAGTTCCAGCATGATGATCGCCTCGCGCACAACGGAGCGACTGACGTCCATTTTTTCTGCGATGTCACGCTCTGGTGGCAAGCGGTCACCCACTTTGAATTCACCTTTGGCAACACGCTCTTGCAGCAAAAATCCAATTTCTTGATACAGTCTTTTGGGTTCTGACATGGTGGTACTCATTAATACTCTCGCCAGTTTCTTTGGGGGATTATATCACCCTGGTTAAATTGGTCAACCAACTGGTCAACCAATTAAGCATGCTACCATACCGTTTACGGCTTCAATGTTGCGTAGAAGTCCGCAAGTAACTGGAATGACTCTTTTTTGGTAAATTTATCATTAGAAATTAATCCTTTACGGTTCCATCCTTTTTGGAACATATTCTGACGCCGCTCAACACGGAATTCGTACAGGATCCAAGGGGAGATACCTTTGATGTAGTCCAGTTTTGCCAGATAATCGATTTGCTTGCGATACACGTCGGTCATGTAAGATTCACTGAAGAACCCGGTTTTCGGTGCGCCTTCACCAATGAAGCCATCTGCACCCGTTTCTGAAATCACCACCGGTTTACCCGGGTTTGAGTTTTCACCAATCTCAATCAAGTCATCAAAAACTTCCTCGTACCAACCGTAATATTCATTGATACCAATGATATCCAGGTGATCCGCAAGACGATCTTCAATCTTGTTCTTAGCGTGGTTAACCAGACAAGCGGCGGAAACCAGGCGGCACGGATCGTTATCGCGGGCAGCTTTAACCAGGTTAGCCATGAAGGTGAGGCGAGCATCGGTGTCCGCATTTTCATTACCTACCGACCACATAATCACAGAGGCACGGTTACGATCACGCTTTATCATTTCGATAAGCTGGTTTTCTGCATCACTGTAAGTCGCTGGATTGTCGAAATCAATCGCCCAGTAAACTGGGATCTCGGCCCAAATCAGAAAGCCAAGTTCGTCAGCCATCCGGGTTGCCATCTCGTGGTGGGTGTAATGAGCAAAACGCATATAGTTACAGTTCAGCTCTTTCGCATGCTGGAAACGGCGCTTTAGATCTTCCGGGGTCACCACTTTCCCCAGGACTTGGTCATCTTCGTGTACGCTAATACCACGCAGGAAGGTGTTGACACCATTCAAGAAAATCTCAGTCCCTTTAACTTCGATCTGGCGGAAACCAACGCGATCTGATACTTGGTCTTGGCCGAACGTGGCCGTGACATCGTAAAGTTTTGGGTTTTCTGGTGACCACAATTCTGGCTGGGCAGCGAGCTCAACCGTGCCTTTGCCGTCGGTGATGGTGATGGTACTGTGCAGATTGAGTTCAGGGATGGCAATTTCAACATGGTCTTCGCTCCCTTCAACAGCAACATCAATATGGATCAGGTTGTACTGGCTGTTGGGTACCAGGTAAACATGCAGGTCGCGGATAATCGCTTTAGGGGTACGCACGATTTCAATGTCACGATAGATGCCACCGTAGTTGAACCAGTCTGTATTGCGCATCGGGACACGATCCAGCGTGCGGTTATTGTTGACACAACACATGATCCAATTACGGCCTGCTTGCAATTTACCGGTAAACTCGGCGAAGAATGGCGTGGAACCGCCGTAGTGGTTACCAATAAATTCGCCGTTTAGAAAGACTTTACAATCGTACTGAGCGGCCCCAATCCGCAGGAAAACACGCTCACCCGCTTCTGCTTCTTGGTAATCCCAGGCCTTGGTATACCAGGCACTCCCTTCAAAGAAGTACCATTTTTCTTTTTGCATCTGCCAGCAAGAAGGGACAGGAATGGTTTCCCCCACATAAGGGTCATAATCCCAAGGCTCGGTACGCTTTTCTGCTGGCATGGGTTTCATTTCGTGCCAACGTTGACGCAGACCGGTATCGAGCAGATCAACCGCAAAATTCCAATGACCGTTAAGTGATTCGCTGGCCCGTCCCCCCATAAACAGCATGTTGGTGTGATTCAGGTTTTGCAGATTGAATGGCAGATCATATTGTTCGTCATGCAGGCAGTTGATCGCGTTTTCAGCAAGCTCAGAACGTTCTAACATTTGTATTTATTCCTAAATATGAGAGCGCGATTCGCGCTCTCTATATTGACTATCTGTGGGTACGGGATAGCGACAGGTTGTTACTGGGTGTTGGCGAGGGCATCAATACCGCGCACATAGTCAGCAATCACTGGGTTTTGCAACGCAGCTTCGTGCATCGGTTTCACCGCATCAACGAAAGGTTGTTTTTCAACGTCGATGAACTTAACTTTCATGGTCGATTGAGCTTCCTCAATGGATTTGGCGGTCATCTCGGTCCATAGCGTTTTATGGAACTGCATTGACTCTTTCGCCGCTTTCTTAATAGCTTGACGTTCTTCTTCTTTTAACCCGTCCCAAACTTTAGAACTGATGACCAGCACATCCGGGATCATCGTGTGTTCATCTTTGCTGAAGAATTTAGCCACTTCGCCGTGACGAGCAGTGGTCAGTGCGGTTTCGTTGTTCTCAGCACCATCAACCACACCTTGTTGTAATGCGGTATATAACTCGCCGTAAGAGAGTGGGGTTGGTGAGCCGCCCATCATTTTGATCATTTCAACGGCCGTTGGGCTTGGCTGCACGCGGATTTTCATCCCTTTCAGGTCAGCCGGTGTTTTGATCTCTTTGTTGGCATAGAAGCTACGAGCGCCGGCATCGTAGTAAGTCAGGCCGACAAAACCCTTCTTGTGAGATGCTGCCAGGATTTTCTCACCCACATCACTTTCCATGGCCCGGTAGTAGTGGTCACGGTCACGGAAGATATAAGGAATATTGAATGCGCCATAAGCAGGCTCAAACGCTTCCAGTTCACTGGCGTTTGATTTAACGATGGCGAGAGCACCATTTTGCAGCAGCTCCATGGATTCACGCTGAGTACCCAGTTGCCCGTTTGGATAGATACGGATGCGTACTTGGTCGTTGGTGTATTCCTTCACTTTGTCAGCCATGTATTGCATTGACTGGTGCACTGGGTGGTTACGGTCTTGGTTGTGGCTCAACTTTAACGTGGTTGCTGCAAGCGTTGAGAAAGAGGTGGTGGCTGCCAGGGCACAGGTAACGAATGTCACCAGCACTTTTTTGCTAATACGCATAAGGTTCTCCAGGTTTTATCGTTCTGTTATACCCCGTTGATGCAAGCGAAAACTGCAATGAACCGGGTATAGATGTTCTGCTGTTTTTGGTTAGCCAATTGCAGTGCTTAACCAGGGGTAGCTAATTACTTGTACAACTTGAGTCAAAGCAAACCAATTTTCAACTAAAAAAAGTGAATTGGTTGACCAATATCACGATCTGGTTGAGAAAAGTGGACTGACCAATTTTATTGTGACTCTTATCACAAGAGTGACTTTTACTCTGTGCTTAAATGCCGCCCACTCTTGGTTATGTGCGCACTCATATCACCTTTGGTCACCATCACGGGGGAGGTGAGTGCTGAGAACACTCGGTGAGCTGACAAAACCAAGGGATTTAGTTGGACGATAACGCTGCCAAGGAGTCGGTGTTGATTGCGACATTATTGGACGCGAATAAATGGTCACTTAGGAGACTTTGATGAATAAACTTACCAACATCATGAATAAGGTGCTCTCTTTATTCTGTATTTCGCTCAGTAGTGTATTGGTGTTGTCCGTATCGTGGCAGGTATTTTCTCGTTATGTTCTGAATAATCCGAGTACATTCACCGATGAAATTTCTCGTTTCCTCTTCATATGGGTAGGTTTGATGGGGGCGGCATACACCTTGGGGCAAAAGCGTCATCTGGCGATTGATCTGCTACCAATGAAACTTGAGCACAGCCCAAGAAAACACAATCAACTCAGCATAGTCATTAATATTTTCAGTGCGGCATTTGCTTTTATCATCATGATTTACGGTGGCGGCAACTTGATGCTGAAAACCATAGCGACAGGCCAGATTTCCCCTGCTCTGGGCATTGAAATGGGCCTGGTTTATGCAGCGATTCCATTGAGCGGTCTGTTTATGGTGATGTACATCATTCGCGATCTGGTGGAACTCATTTCTGCGCGTCAAAAGTTGGCTTGATTACAGCCATCATAAAAACAATAACTCATTGAATAAGGAATAATACCGTGGAATGGCAAGTGCTTATTGTCTTATTTGGTAGCTTTTTTCTGTTACTTGGTATCGGGGTGCCAATTTCATTTTCTATCGGTCTCGCTTCGTTATTAGCAGTAACACTGTCGTTGCCTTTTGATGCTGCTATTGCGGTTATCTCGCAGAAAATGGCCTCTGGTCTGGATAGCTTTGCGTTACTCGCCATCCCATTCTTTATCCTGGCGGGTAACATCATGAACCAAGGCGGTATCGCCATGCGCCTGATTGAATTTGCCAAAATTCTGGGTGGCCGCCTACCGGGTTCACTGGCGCACGTAAACATTATCGCCAATATGATGTTTGGTGCCATTTCAGGTTCAGCCGTGGCATCAGCCGCAGCAGTTGGTGGCACCATGGCGCCACTGCAGAAGAAAGAAGGTTACGATCCGGCGTATTCGGCAGCGGTTAACATTACTTCCTGCCCAACCGGTCTGCTTATTCCGCCGAGTAATACTTTCATTGTCTACTCGCTGATTTCTGGTGGGACCTCAATCGGGGCGCTATTCCTGGCAGGTTATATTCCCGGCCTTATGATGGGCCTGGGTTTGATGCTGGTGGCGGGTTTTATTGCCAAAAAACGCGGCTATGCCATTGCCCCAAAACCGACTCGCGCTGAAGTTATCAAGAAAACCCTGGATGCACTGCCTAGCCTTAGCCTGGTTGTGGTCATCATGGGGGGGATCATCAGTGGGATCTTTACCGCTACAGAAGCCTCTGCCATTGCGGTGGTCTACACGCTGATTCTTGCGGTGGTGTTCTACCGTGAAGTCAGTGTCAAGCAGTTGCCACGTATCGTACTTGAATCGGTGGTCACCACCTCTATCGTCTTGTTATTGATTGGTACATCAATGGGGATGTCTTGGGCGATGGCTAACGCTGATATCCCTTACCTAATCAGTGATGCTCTGTTGGCGATTTCTGATAACCCCATCATTATCCTATTGATCATCAACGTTGCTTTATTGATCGTCGGTATCTTTATGGATATGACCCCTGCGTTACTGATTTTTACCCCTATCTTCCTGCCAATCGCCATGGACTTGGGAATGGATCCGGTACACTTTGGTATCATGATGACGTTTAACCTGTGTATTGGTATTTGTACGCCGCCAGTGGGGAGCGCACTGTTTATCGGTTGTTCAGTCGGTAACGTGAAAATTGATAAAGTTATCAAACCACTACTGCCATTCTATGTGGTATTGGTGGCAACGCTGCTACTGGTTACTTTTATACCGCAAATCAGCTTGACTCTTCCTCGGTTCTTCCTCGGTTATTAAAAATTATTGGATGAGCCCTTTGGGGCTCTCCTTCTTTTGTAAGGACTATTGAAATGAAAAACCTCAGCGATAGCCAATTAAACGCTAACGTTATTGTGCCGAGCTATGACCGTAGTCGACTGAAGTCGCGTATTGTGCATCTGGGGTTCGGTGCCTTCCACCGCGCACACCAGGCGTTGTTTACTAACGAAATGTTAGAGAAAACAGACAGTGACTGGGGGATTTGTGAAGTTAACCTGGTTGGAGGTGAAGCGCTGATCAAGCAGTTGCGTGAGCAAGACCATCTCTACACCGTGGCAGAGAAGGGCGCGCAGGCGACACAAGTTAAAATGATTGGGTCGGTGACGGAATCGTTGCACCCAGCGCTTGACGGCAAAGCCACGGTACTGGCAAAAATGACCGAACCGCAAGTAGCGATTGTTTCCATGACCATCACCGAAAAAGGCTATTGTGCTGATCCTGCAACCGGTCGTCTGGATAAAAACAATCCGTTGATTGTGGCTGATTTAGCCAATCCTCGCGACCCAAACTCGGCTATTGGCTACATTGTTGAAGCCCTGCGTCAACGTCGTGAGAAGGGAATAGCGCCCTTTACCGTGATGTCTTGCGATAACGTACAAGAGAACGGCCATGTGGCGCGAGCCGCAGTACTCGGCTTTGCCAACCTGGTTGATGCCGATTTGGCTACCTGGATTGAAAAGCATGTGACTTTCCCATGCACCATGGTTGACCGTATTGTGCCTGCCGCGACAGAAGAGACACTGAAAGAGATCGAAGCCCTGGTTGGTGTCGCCGACCCTTGTGGTATCGCTTGTGAGCCGTTCCGCCAATGGGTGATTGAAGACAACTTTGTGGCGGGGCGCCCTGATTGGAACGTCGCCGGCGCTGAGTTCGTCAGCGATGTGGTGCCCTTTGAAGAAATGAAGCTGCGTATGCTGAACGGCAGCCACTCCTTCCTGGCTTATCTCGGTTACCTGGGGGGATACGCACATATTTCCGATACCATGACCAATGCTGACTACCGTAAAGCGGCATTCGACATGATGATGAAAGCGCAAGCGCCAACATTGAAAATGCCACAAGGTACCGACTTGGAAGGGTACGCCAACCTCTTGATTGAGCGGTTTACCAACCCCAGCCTAAAACACCAGACCTGGCAAATTGCCATGGATGGTAGCCAGAAAATCCCACAACGGATGGGCGGGTCTTTGCGTTATCACCTTGCTCGCGGTTCCGATTTTAAATGGTTGGCAATGGGGATTGCCGGTTGGATGCGTTATGTGGCGGGAGTTGATGAACGCGGTGAAGCCATTGATGTTCGTGACCCGATGGTGGCACAGTTCCAGGCAATTTATGCTGAGCAGGGCCTTAACGTTTCGGTGGTGAAAGCGTTGCTGTCCATTGAAGCGATATTTGGTACCGACCTTATTGCCAATGACACCTTTGTCACCGCAGTGACCGAGGCTTACCAACGGATTCTGGACCAGGGTGCGCGCGCTGCCGTAGCATCACTGTAATTTAACACTCAATGCCTGCGCCGATTGCGTGGGCATTGTTTTCACATCCCCCTCAAGCGCGAATATGAATCGTGTTAGTGAAAGAGAAAATGAAAAATTTTTTGTGCGAAGACTTCTTATTGTCGAACGATACCGCCCGCGAGCTCTATCATGACTACGCGAAGGCGATGCCAATCTATGATTACCACTGTCATCTCAACCCCAAAGAAGTGGCTGAGAACCGGCAGTTTGCTAACCTGGGCCAAATTTGGCTTGAGGGTGACCATTACAAATGGCGTGGTATGCGCTCTGCGGGGGTACCCGAGTCACTGATTACCGGTAAAGAAACCTCGGACTATGAGAAGTACCAGGCATGGGCGCAAACTGTTCCCAAAACTTTAGGTAACCCGCTTTATCACTGGACTCATTTGGAGTTACGCCGTCCATTTGGTGTAACGGGCAAACTGTTTGGCCCTGAAACCGCAGAGGATATCTGGCACCACTGTAATGAACTGCTGGCGACGCCTGAATTCTCTGCTCGCGGCATTATGAAGCAAATGAATGTGGTGATGGCCGGGACCACCGATGACCCTATTCATTCGCTCGAAGCCCACAAAGCGATCGCGGACGACCAAAGTTTTGCTATTGAAGTGGCACCAAGCTGGCGTCCAGATCGCGCATTTAAAATTGAGTTAGACGGTTTTTCCGCCTATATGGCTCAACTTGGGGCGGTGGCCGATGTGGAGATTACGCGCTTTGCTGATTTGCTGACGGCGCTGGAACGCCGCCTGGAGCACTTCAGTGCCCACGGCTGTCGCGCGGCTGACCATGGCATCGAGGTGGTGCGCTTTGCGGCAGTTCCGGCAGAAAGCACGTTAGATGCTATTTTAACGCGTCGTTTGGCAGGTGAAACGCTGACTGAACTTGAAATTGACCAGTTCACTACGGCAGTACAGGTCTGGCTTGGCCAGCAGTACGCCAAACGCGGCTGGGTCATGCAACTACACGTGGGGGCTCAGCGTAATAACAACACGCGGATGTTCCGTTTACTGGGGGCGGATTGCGGCTTCGATTCGATAGGTGATCGTTCATATGCGCTGCAACTTGCTTGCTTGATGGATGCGATGGAGACAACCAACGAATTACCCAAGACCATTCTGTATTGTTTGAACCCACGTGATAACGAAATGCTGGCAACCATGATGGGGAATTTCCAGGATGGCAGTATCGCGGGCAAGATTCAATTTGGTTCTGGCTGGTGGTTCAATGATCAGAAAGATGGCATGGAACGCCAGATGCAACAGTTGTCTCAGCTCGGTTTGTTAAGCCAGTTTGTGGGTATGCTGACAGACTCGCGCAGCTTCCTTTCTTATACTCGTCACGAATACTTCCGTCGTATTCTTTGCAACATGATTGGGCAATGGGCGGAAAATGGCGAAGTACCCCGTGATATGCGCATGTTAGGCAAGATGGTTGAAGATATTTGCTACCACAATGCCAAAGCGTACTTTATGTTGCCGGGCGAGTAACAACCAAATAGGTGTTATGGCACCCTAATGGGGGCCATAACCGATACCTAGGTCTATTCAACCGCTAGGCTTGTTACTTGTTACTTGTTACTTATTGCTGGGGCGGTTCTTGATAGGCCTTGGGGATAAATAGCGAGAAAATGGTACCACAAGGGTCATTATCCGAAATCTCGATGCTGCCATGTGCCTGGCTGACATAGCTGGCCACCAAGTGCAGACCAATACCGTGGTCGCCTCGGTGTTTAGTGGTAACCCCCTGTTCAAACAGCGTATCACGCACTTCGGCGGCAATACCGGTGCCATGGTCAGCCACTTCAATCACCAATTCGTTACTGCTGTCATTAATATACAGTTCTACGGCTTGATAAGGCGGCGCACAACGCAGTGTGGCATCCACCGCATTATCCAACAGATTGCCGATAATCGACATTAATTCGGTTTCATTTAATGCCGCCGGGAGTTGGCGCAATTGGCAAGCGGGATCAAACTGCAACGTGATACCTTTTTCACGTGCGCTGGCGTATTTACCCAACAGTAGCCCACAGATCGTGGCGGAACTGAAACGTTGAGAGATAAAATCGAGGATTTCCTGCGCACCTTCTGATTGTGCTTCTATATAGCGGATAGCTTCATCATAGCGCTGCATATGTAACAAACCCGCGAGCGTGGCCGTCCAGTTCAACTGCTCATGGCGCATGATGCGTAGATTGTCGGCATAACGTTTTACCTGGCTAAGCTGGCTACTCAGGGTATTGATATCGTTTTTGTCGCGGAAAGTGATCACCCAACCCTGTAATTCATTCTCCTGCATAATACGTACCCGGTTGGCAATCACCTGTATATGGTTGAAACGGCAGATCTCATCATGAGTATCCTGTTCCAATTGGCTGGCGGAAAAGAAATTCGGTTGTGACTGGATAAGGTCACCGATTTTCTGCCCCAGCAGGCTGCTCATCGGCTGTTTTAGGTCAAGTAACTCACGGGCGGCATAGTTGATGGTGATAATGCGTAACTGTGGATCGATAGCGATCACGCCTTCATAAATCGCTTCCAGCAAGGCTTTCTGTTGGCGTACCAACAGGGCGATTTCTTTGGGTTCCAGCGAGAACATTTGGCGCTTTAAGTTTTTCGACAATAACCAGGAAAAAAGAAACAACGCCGTTAACAGCAGGAGAACTGAAAAAACAATTTGAGTGAGTGTTCGGGCATTTAAGCGGTCGATATGGCTCTTAAGATAACCGACAGAAACAATACCAATGACCTGATCATCCGCATTAAGGATCGGTGCCTTGCTACGTAATGAAATGCCGATGCCGCCTTCGCGGATGGAAATAATACTTTTACCTTCCAACACTTCTTTATTGTCACCCCCCACCATCGGTTTCCCCAGTTGTTTGGGGTGTTCGGAATGGTAAAGGTGCAGGGTGTGCTGATCGCCAACCACAATATAACTGGCATCGCTGGCGGCGCGGATTTGTTTCATCAGATTGGCGATATCTTGCGTATTGTTCTGCTCTACTGCGGTGATCAGTGTCGGGATCAGCGCTATTTCACGGGCCTGGACTTGAGCGCGGGCACCCAGATCACGGTGCAACTGGGTATTCAGATTATAGTAGGTGTAAACGCCAATCAGCGTGAGCAGCACACTTGAACAGGCGACCAGGCAAAGAAAAAGTTTGATGTGAAAAGAGAGTGTTATACGCATGGGTGATTATGGGGCCTCTATTTCGGTTACCGGGTGTTTTTTTGAGGTAAACCATCATGCTTAATCGCTACCTGTTTGAAGAGATCTTCAGTGCTGTAGCCTTATGTGGTCTGGTGGTTGGTGGCTTGGGCATTGTTTCTGCCAGGTTCTTTTCTTTGAACATGCTGTTAGCGTGGATTTTATTCGCTAGCAATTGATATCCGGTTATAGCGCTCGTTATAGGCGCGGCGAAACTGAGCCAATTCGAACGCATCCAGATCCAGTTCTGCAAAGTAAAACAGTGCCGCTTCAGTGTGCTCGGCATACAACACCGCTGGCAGCCCGGCACGTAACAGTGTTTCTCGCCAGAGATCAATCTGTTGGTCATCCGCCTGTTTGATAAACGTCAGGTAGATAAACAACAGATACGCCGCTTGATGCATCTCTTCGGTATAGCCATTATTCAACATCCGGATAAAGGCCTGGCTGTTGCGGCTACCCATTTCCTGCATCATTGATTCAATCAGCATCGGTTTTACCTTCAGGAAACGTGCCAATGAAGCGATGGCCTTGCGGGTATCGGAAGTCAAAACAAGATAACCAATGATAAATGTGGCGCACAGGGCGGCGATGATGATCCAGATCATTGATGGTGTATTACCTTTTTGCTGCGCCAGAGAATGACGTCAGTGTTGTTCACTATTGAAATTGTCTGCAGATGGTTGTTGATGATTCACCTGGCAATTGAAGTTGGCAGCATCTTGTGCCAGTGCCTCCAAATGGACACTTAATATTTTGATCTGCTTGATCAGAACATGTTGCTCCGGCACTGAATTAGCGGTACTCAGTTTGCGTACTAGCTGTTCGTTTTGCATACGCAAGATGATTTCACGCTGCTTGGCTTCTTCTAACTGCTGTTGCAAAGCCTGATAGCTGTGTTGCCATTCACGGTGCTGCTTTTCGAAGCTGGCTTGCAACTCGTTCATTGCATGGTGAAAATGGAGTTCCAGCTCACGCATAGTCATAGATTCGATCCTTTGCGGCACTCAATAATGGGCGATAGTATAACTAAAACCGCTCATAAGCTCACTTGTTGCTGCGTATTACTGATTTGCAACCTTGCGACAGCACTTTACAATGGGTTTGACTGGCCCCAAACAGTCGCTTCCCTGTGCGCCTATCTGGTTTTTTTGCAGGGTTTGAGCCGTGTGGGAGCCATTAAAGGATACCGTCAGGCCATCTTTTTGAGTGATGTGAAATGAACGACGATGACCAAGGTTTTTTTACGCAAGCCATGGCTGATGTGACCCCGCTACCCAAGGGGCAACAAACGCTCTACCTTAAGCCACAGGACGTGGTGGATAAACTTGCGCGCCGTGAAGCGCAGGCGTTGCAACAGGAAAACTTTCTCAGTACCGGATTCCTGGAGATCATTCCGTGTGATACCCCATTGGAATATAAAGGCGAAGGCATTCAGCAAGGCGTCTTGGACAAGTTGCGCACTGGGCGCTATCCCCCACAGGCCAGCCTCAATTTACTGCGTCAGCCAGTAGAAAATTGCCGTCAGGCACTATTCCGTTTTATGGCTCGGGCAGAGCAAGATAGCCTGCGTTCGCTGTTGATTGTCCATGGTCATGGACGGACAGATCAAAGCCACCCGAATATCATCCGCAGTTATGTGGCCAAATGGCTGGGGCAGTTTGAACAGGTACAGGCTTTTTGCCGGGCGCTACCACGGGATGGCGGTGAGGGAGCTTGCTATGTCACGCTACGCAAATCGCTGACAGCTAAAATAGATAACTTTGAACGCCATGCAAAACGTAGCCGTTGATATCTTTAGGTAATAAAAGGATCGATGGTGCTTTTAATTTCTTTATCGGCCTGAATTTTTCAGTAATGAAAATTGCCGAACTAAAGATTATTTTCCCGACAGTAAGCAGTTCGGGAAAGCCTACTTTCCTTATAGATATCAATATGTTGAATTTTTCATTGTTACTGTGTTGCATGGTGTGTTCTCGGCAGATTATTCAATGTCGAGAATAATGAAATGGATTATTAGACTCAGCAAGGTGAGACTACAGGATGTTTACCAAGTATGGGGATATTAAAGTAGTATTCTCCCCTATGGATAGGATGGAAAAGGGCCTGAGAGGCCCTTTGTTAATTAAATTTACAAAAATTATTACTTATGCTTTAATTTAAACTTTATTGGAACCAGTTCAAATTCATTGGATAGCTGATTAAAATTTAGTTCTCGTATGCTATTAACAGTGTTTTTTGATGTAAATGTAACGAATTTAAATGTTGATGAAGGTTCATTTTCTTGAAAGAATTTAACTTGTCGAGATGATAGGTAAATATTACTTTCGTCTAGGACGCGACTCGATTTTACCTCAATAAAATGTTCTATTTTTTCATTATTAATAATTCTAATGGTCTTTATATCATATGGGGACTGTGGATCGGACTGAGATATCCACTCAATATCGCTGACAGGGATTTTATGTTTAATGGCATAATTAACTTCCTCTTCATATACAATCTTTTCTCCTAGAAAACCAATTTCTCTATCTGGAACACTATCGTCATTTGGTAATGATTTTTTTATGTTTAGTGATGTTTTCTTTGAAAATAGTCCATATCTTTTTTGTATGGACTCTAATACTATAATTTCACGCTGTATGATGATTTCCTCAGATATGCTTGCGCTAGGCAGGCGTTTCTTGGCTTCTTCAAGCGCAGCGGTAATGATGTTAGTAGCATGCTTTTCATTTATATATCTTAGTCCATAACCCCATCGTGAATATTTTGGTGTAAAAATACCATCTTTATAATCATATTTAATGGTTGGGGTGATTAATGTTGTTAATTCGCTTGGGGATTCTGCACAATAATGGAATGGCTCTGCTCCTTCTATTGATTCTATATCATTGCGTAGAATTGATTCCTTTCCAATAGTTTTAAATCTTGTTGCCGCATGAATGCCGATTATGCTAGATGGCATTTCTTTATCATCTTTATAAGTAAAGGAAAAGAATACAAATTCGTCATCTGTATATTTACTACTGGGGATGCATGTCGGTGGCAAATAAATTTTAGTGTTTTCATATTCACGGATAGAAAAATTTAGGCACTCATGAAATCCCGCGCCGCCGATACCTTCATCGTGAAATAAGTCTAAATATTCTTGATACTCTTCAGGTGTTGGTACCTTAGAATATTTTAGATATGGCATGAGTGATTTTCTATGGTCGTAATGAATTTTTATAGCTACGAATTTAGTCATTCTTGACTCCATATGTTTTGCATGCTTTCAATGCTTAATCAAAGCAGTAAAGTACATTGTCTTGTCATCCATCAACGCAACGCATTTAGGCCACAACATCCCACGTTGATATGCAGCTTCACCCTTATATGCCAAGCGGTGAGTTAACACATGGTTAATAACCTCATGCGGGTAGTTGGTTGTTTCACCAGTCCAATCACGGAATGTCGATTTGAACTAATGCTGCGTTAAGTTACTATGTCCCATTCGTTTAAAAACTACCAGCAGCAACTTATGCCTAATATAGAAAAGCATACCAGTGGAGGGTTGGGAAGGCATAGCTGTCGTTTTTAAAGCGTCAACAAGGCAACAGCAGCATTAGTCAGTGAAGATGATTCTATGTGAGTATTTTGCGAAGAGCAGAACAATAAAAAGTAAACCTAAGTATACAAAAAAAACATGAAAACAATAAGTTAATACACATTAAGCTCGTTTTAACGAGCTTTTTAACGCAAGGTAAAACCAAATATGTATCGTAACTAATTGTCTATCTCAAATAGGGAATAGGGGGCTTGCTATGTCACGCTACGCAAATCGCTGACGGCGAAAATAGATAACTTTGAACGCCATGCTAAACGTAGCCGTTGATATCTTTAGGTAATAAATGGCGGCGTAGCGTTACGCCGCCATCAGGGAAAAGTTACTGTTTACGAAATTTATAGTCCAGAGAGAAACGCCCGGCTCCAGTAACCGACAGCAGCAGTAGCCCGGCGACAATACTGATGTTTTTAAAGAAATTAATCTCATTCCCGAGCATTTCTAACCCACTCATCCGCCAGAATGGGTGACCAATCAAAGCTGTACCCAATACGTAGATGGCATAAATGATGGCCAAGGGACGGGTGTAGAACCCCACGACAATGGCGATACCGAAAACAAATTCAACCAGTATGGATATCAATGCTGCCAGATAGGGCAGCGGTGTGCCATAACCTTCCATCGCGCTAACGGTGGCCCCAAAGTTGGTTAATTTCATCCAACCGAAAACAAGAAACAGCATCATCAACAGAATTCTTGACAGCAGAATGGTGCTGTCTTTTAAAGTTTCGTTCATGGTGAACCCCTTAATCACGATGAATGGGCGTTACTATTTAAAGATTAGAACAAATTTAAATAACGTCTATACGCAAAATAATTCGAGTTGCCTGTAGGCGACAACTAAGGGAATCCCCGGGAGCATAGCTAACTATGTGACTGGGGTGAACGAAGGCAGTCAACACCCAAGCAACTTGAAGTATGAAGAGTATATCTACATCCTTTAAGTTGTGTAATTCCATCGCGCACTCAACTTGCGGTTTGCTGGGGTTATCGCTGTCATTGCGGATTAATGACCGGCTGCTTTGCTGTCTACACCGCTCAGATTGTGCCGATTATCAATCTGTTGATAGTGTTGATTGTTGTTTGATTTATCACTTTGATTCCTTTGTTAAAACAATGATTATCATCCTGATACGCCGCCTATTATCAATTTGAGATAGGCGCGAGTTTTAACGTGATAAAACCCTGAGTTTATTTGGGGGTATTCATCAAAAAAATTAATTATTTAGCTAAAATATGTGAATGGTATCACAAGGATGTTACGCCGAAGGGCCTGCGCTATTTGTTGGCATATCTCTTGGATCTTTTTCCAAATGTATTGGCGAACGTGAGGGTGTTCGCCTCTGATAAAAATAATGAAGGAGAATGCAATGGGTGCTTCAGGTTCAACGCCTGTACGGCGAGTGGATGGACTGGCGAAAGTCACAGGTACTGCTGTTTACGGTAATGACATGACGTTACCGGGTATGTTGTACGGTGTTTGCCGTTATGCAGATATTCCCGCAGGTAAAGTTGAGGAGATTGATCTCAGCGAAGCACTGAAAATTGATGGTGTGGTCAAAATTGCCACTTATAAGGATATCCCCGGTGAACCTGTAGTTGGCATCATGGTTAAAGATTACCTGCCGATCATCAAAGATGAAGTGGTTTTCCACGGGGATGTGATAGCGGTGGTGGCGGCGAAAACCTATGAAGCCGCCTGTGCTGCAGCAGATAAAATCCGGGTGCGTTATACCCCCTACACCCCAGTGACCGATGTTGAACAGGCGCTGAAGAAAGATGCCCGCTTGGTCCACCCAGAGCGGGAAAACAATATTGCCGCCCATCATCATACGGTGAAAGGGGATATTGATGCTGGCTTTGCCCGCGCCAAGCATATTATTGAACGTGAGTATGAAGTGGGTTTTCAGGAGCATGCTTACATTGAACCGGAAGTGGTGCTGACCTGGTTGGACCCGACGGAACGCCATTTAGTGATTTCAGGATCGATCCAAAACCCGCACCGGGTACGCAGTTTTGTGGCGCGCTTTATGGGGTGCCCACAAAGCCACATCAATATTAAGCGCGCGGTGATGGGCGGTTCGTTTGGCGGCAAGGATGACATTATCGATCACCTCTCTTGCCGTTCGGCGCTACTGACCACGCTGACCGGTCGCCCAGTCAAATTCACCTACACGCGTGAACAGTCCATTCTGGAAAGCTGCAAGCGTCACCCTTATAAGATGAAGTACAAAGTCGGCTTGGATGATGCCGGCCATATTCTGGCAATGAAAGTCGATGTGCTGGCCGACAGTGGTGGCTATGCCGCCTCCACGCCGTTTGTGACTTGGCGTAGCTCGGTACAAGCCGCTGGCCCCTATAACATTCCCAATGTGCGTATCGATGTTACCGGGGTTTATACCAACAACAGTTACACCTCTGCGATGCGCGGGTTTGGTTCACCGCAAGTGGTTTATGCCAATGAATCACTGATGGATGAGATTGCTGCCCAGTTAAATATGTCACCGGTGGAGATCCGCCGGATTAATGCGTTGCGTCAGGGCGACACTTCAATTACCGGCCAGGTGTTTGACCAGCATACAGTCTCGGCGCTGGAGGTTCTGGATAAAGCGGTGACGGCCACCGAGTTTGAAGCCAAACGCCAACATTATGAACAACTGAATCAGCGTGGTGGTGTGCACCGTTATGGCATCGGCCTGGCGCTCAGCTACCGTGGTTGCTCCATCGGTGCGGAAGGGGTGGATACCTCAACGGCACTGGTTCAGGTGAACGAAGATGGCAGCGTGAATATCGCCACTTCCGTGTCGGAAAATGGGCAGGGGCTACAGACCGCCATGTCACTGATTGCCGCAGGAGCCTTTGGTATTCCATTAGCTGAAATCCGTTTTAGTGAACCGCCTACATCGGTGATTGGTGACGGTGGTTCAACAGCGGCGACGCGCGGAACCCTGGTGGGTGGTGGAGCGATTCTTGATGCGGCAGAGAAGATCAAACAACGTATTCTGAGCGTGGTTGCTGAAACGGTGGGTAGCCCAAACCTGGCTGATACCTTGTGGCAGGATGGCTGGATTATCAACCGATTCAATGAACAAAAACGTATCGATTTCAAAACAGCGGTGAACAAGACCAAGTGGGCGAGTGTCAGCCTGACGGAGTATGGTTGGTTTGTGCCGCCCCCCATCCATTGGGACGAAGAGAAAGGATGCGGTAGCCCCTATTTTACCTGGGTATATGGTTGCCAGGTCGCCGAAACCCGCACCAACACCAGCACCGGGAAAACCGAGCTGTTACATGTTACGGCAGTACATGATGTCGGCCATGTAATTAACCCTGTCGGCTTTGAAGGGCAGGTGAGTGGTGGTGTGGCACAGGGCTTCGGCTATGCCCTGCTGGAGGACTTCAACATTGAAGGTGGGGAAGTTAAATCGGAGAACTTCGACAGCTACTTGCTGCCGACCATCAAAGATATTCCACCTATCACGGTGATCGGTGTGGAGAACCCAGATGCCGCAGGGCCACTCGGTGCCAAAGGTATTGGTGAGCCAGCAACGGAACTGGCGGCAGCGGCGATTAATAACGCAGTCAGCTCGGCGTTGGGCACGCGTTTTAACAAACTGCCTCTGACACTGGAGCAGGTCATTTTGGGTTATAACCTGAAAAAACCAGCCCGACAGAGTGAGTTGATGATTGAACCATCCAGCAGGAAACAGGTGTTGCGCCTGACCGACGTCACGGTGACCCGCCCGCAAACGCTGGAACAGGCGTTGGAGCTGTTGAAGACCGAGGGCGTCAGTGCCATTGCTGGTGGTACTGATGTTATCGTTCAGGCTCGTCTGCAAACCAAGCCGATAAACTTAATCGATATTTCCCACCTGCCAGAGTTGACGCAGATAACCGAGCACAGCGCGACCGGGGAGCTATTTATCGGTGGTGCGGTGACATTTAACCGTATTGTTGAGCACCCAGTGATTCGTGAACGTTATCCGTTATTGGCGCAGGCGTGCCGCACGGTGGGTTCCAACCAGATCCGTAACCGGGCAACCATTGGCGGCAATATGGTCAATGCGGCCCCCTGTGGGGATTCGCTCCCGCCAGCGATTATTTACGATGCTGTTATTGAACTGCGATCTCGTCAGGCGATGCGGCGGATGTCTTTAAGCGAATTTTTACTGTCAGGATACAAAACTCAGCGCCAGCCGGATGAACTGTTGACGCAAGTGATTCTGCCGCCGTTGGCCAGACCCGCTGCCTTGAGTTTTTATCATCAACTGGGGCGACGTAATGCACTGAACATCACGCGTCAGAGCCTGACGTGCCTGGTGGACTGTGATGCCAATGGCGTGATTGATTATTGCCGGTTGGTTGACGGCGCCTTGTTCAGCAAGCCTCAGCGCCTAATAGACATTGAAGCCTGCCTGACTGGCAAGAAGCTGTCTGACGATGTCATCAACAGCGCGAGCCAGATCCTGGACAAATTGATCTACGCGGCAATCGGTAAACGCTGGTCTGCAGCATACAAACAGCCGGTATTCGTCAATATGTTCCGCGATATGATGGCGGATGTGCAGCGGCAACTTGGCAAGTAAGTGGGCTCACCCGTATTACTGGGTAACTATCTGGACAGGCGTGTCGTTGGCCATAAAGTATCAAGATGCCCTACACGCCATACCGTGGAAGAGAGATTATGAGTACGATAAAAGTTAAGGTAAACGGTGAGTTAGTTGAAGCGCAGGTGACAGGTAATATGCGTTTGTTGGACATGCTGCGCGATAAACTTCAGCTTACGGCGACGAAGGAAGGATGCGCCATTGGCGAATGTGGCGCATGTACAGTGATGATGAATGGCAATGCGGTCTGTTCGTGCCTGGTTTTAGCACAGCAGTGCGAAGATGCCGAAATCACCACCCTGGAAGGGTTGGCAGACAACCCCATCACCCAGGAGCTGCAACATGCGTTTGTTGAGCGTGGTGGTGTACAGTGCGGGTTTTGCACCCCAGGCGTGCTGGTGAGTACCACTGCACTGTTGGCGAAACATCCGGACCCCAGTGAGGAGCAGTTGATGGATGCGCTGGAAGGGAACATTTGCCGCTGCACTGGCTACCAGCCAATATTGGATTCCATCCACTATGCGTTAAAACGGTAGAATTAAGCCGATTATTATCAACCAAGTGGAACACCAGGCCGACAAATTGTCGGCCTTTTTTATGTGCGTGCCATTCAAGCTGTTTGCGCATCGGTTTTACCGGGGGCTTATCGGTATTCCGCCCTGCAACATAACGAAACTTAGGTATATATTGTCCGGTACTATTTACTGGTAACAGGAAGTTTGTAATGACAGTTGAAATTCGCCGGGCGGAAAGAGGTGATGCCAAGTTGATTCTGGATATGATCATTGAGCTGGCAGTGTATGAAAAGGCGCGAGATGAAGTGCGCACGTCACAAAGTGAGATTGAAGAAAGCCTGTTTGGCGAACATGCCAGTGCTGAAGCCCTTATTTGCAGTGTGGATGGCAAACCCGCGGGTTACGCGGTGTTTTTTATGAGTTATTCCACCTGGCTGGGTAAAAGCGGTATTTACCTGGAAGACTTGTACATTGCCCCTCAGTTCCGTGGGGCGGGCAGTGGTAAAGCGCTGTTACGCCATATTGCGCAGCTTGCTTGTGAACGCGGTTGTGGGCGCTTGGAGTGGAGCGTGTTGGACTGGAACCAGCCAGCAATTGATTTTTATCTCAGCATTGGTGCTGCATCACAAGATGAATGGGTCCGTTACCGCATGGAAGGAAAAGTACTGGAGCAATTTGCGCGGTCTTGATCAGTGGACTGTTGCTATACTCAAGTTCAATGAAGTTGCAGGTAGGCGGCAACTGAGCGAAGCCCCAGGAGCTTGGCCGACCAAGTGACTGGGGTGAGTAAAGGCAGCCAACACCGCTGCAGCCTCATTGGCGACGAGTATAGATTAATTCCGGTACCTTGGTGGATACCGGAGTGATCAATTATTTACCCGGCATCATACGGCGCAGCGTATTGTCACCACGGAAATAATGATGGTAAAGCGCTGCCAGAGCATGAATACCAATAATGAAATAACCGGTATTTGCCAACACTTCGTGGATTTCTTTAAGGAAGTGGCCTGTTTGCGGATCTGGTGAGACCAACTCCGGTACTTGCCAGCCCAATAGAATGAAATTTTTGCCACCATAAACCACGCTGAGCATGCCCAACAATGGCAAAACTAAAAACAACAGATAAAGTAGCCAGTGGAAAAGTGCCGCACCGCGTGCTTGCATGGGTTCCAATGGCGGCGTGATGGGTGGGGCTTTGTGGAGATGCCGTAAACCAAGGCGGATAAACATCAGCACAAAAACTGAAATACCAAAGTTATAGTGCAACTGCTTTACTAGCGCAACATACTCATCAGGCACCGAATCTTTCAACAACATGGCGCTGTAGGTCAAAATCACCATCACTAACGTTAGCCAGTGAAAAAGGATTTGTGACTTGGCGTAACGATCATCCATAAGCTCTCCCAATATATAAACGATGTAATTTTTTTAATGTACAGATTGAATTGATATTGAAAACAATAAAAAAACGGAGTCCAGAAATGCCAAAAGCAGAGGGGGACTAGGTTCGCCGTACTCAAGGATAGATGATGAGATGACAGGGCGCAATACAGCCCCTGCCTAAATCCATTGGTTTAGTAGGGAAAAGACAACAGCAATAGGATGCTGGCTGTTTCACTGGTGCCTTTCTCCCCCGTAGATACAGGCGACATACCAAAAACCCGAGTAACTGTCGCAATCTTTGTTACAGGTATGACTGGCTCCCATAGAGACACAGGCAAAGGTGGGGGCGGTAATGGTAAACAGCAGGATTGCAGCACCATACTTGATAATTTTTGGCATCATCAATTCTCCTCTCTCTGTTGTAAGTCGCTGAGCTAGTTTAAACAGCACTAGGAAGTTATGTTAAATTTCCTAATAGTTGTCAACTAAATCGCATTATTCGCTGATAGAAACTTTATTTTTACCGGCTGGCTGGGGCAGAGCTGGCGGTGGAAATGAGGTTAAAAGAGTCGAGGTCTTTCAATAGGGTGCGAGTTAGTGGCAGGTAGAGGGAGTCGGTTTTGTGGTTGAAGCGGGTAAAGCCATATTTTAAGTAGAATGATTCGGCTTGTTGATCTTTCGCGTCAACATAAATGGCCCAGATACCGGTGGTAGAACGTGCAACGTTAAGAATGGCGTCAACGAGCAGTGAGCCGCCAAGCCCTTTGCCTGAGTATTGCTGATCAACGGCTAAAATTATTTCCCCAACTCCTTACGACTTGCCATGGCGCGAAGCAAGCTTGGTGGGGTTGCGGATTCCTGCAACAAAGAATCTGCAAACTGTTGCTGATCTTCAATAGCCAGCTTCAATAGTGTGGTTTCTTCAATTGCCCGTTTGGCTGCTTCTTGTGTGGCAGTAATGATAAAGTCAGTTATTGTGCGCCCTTGAAGCTCTGCCGCACGCTTGATCAAGGTGTGCAGTTCGGTAGAAATACGGGCTTCCAATCTTGCTGTTGTTGCCATCATTCCTCCTGACATCCATTCCGGCAAATTTCCGTACGGAAAATATAGCGGATTTACAGATGCCGTAAAGTCATTTGCAATTTGGATGGCTTATCGTTGTACTGAGGTAAGGGCATGTACAAATTTTATGCTGATAGTTTTCAATGGTTAGTTGGATCTGATAAAAAAGAATCTGTTTCTACTGAGGGAGCGCGACCATGACGTTTGATGAAAGGAAAGAACGGGCATTGGCACTGATGGCAGAGAAAATTGATACGGAATCTCGCCATATCACGCAAGCTGATGACAATATATTTACTGATCTAGGTTTTTCAGAAGAAGTAGCTGTAGCTTTATTAGCGCAATCTAATGAGGATATCTCGCAGGTAATTGAAATAAAAAACAATTAATGGCTGAAATCCGTCTATGGATGAAAGATAAAGGGTATAAGCAGGCAGATGCGGCACAAATTTTACATGTTTCTTGCCAGAGGATATCAGGTGTCGTCAGGCTGAAAATTTACTTTATATTCAATTTCTTGGCTTGATTTTTAATATGATTACAGCCTGTAAGCTGCCATCTCGGCAGCAGATCCTAGTCTGATTTTATTTCAATAGTCCACACTGGCTATCAGGTCGGTTTTTTTGCATCTTTTTCTGGCTTGCCACTCGCCTGATGAGTGAATGTCTATGCTGCATGAAAATGCACCACGCTTTTTGCTACTCAGGCCAGCTACGGCGTGAGAAACCGCCTGTCATGCAGATGCATGAAAACCACTCCATAAACCGGGCAGGCGTGGCGGGGCTATGAGTGCGCGCCAGGGGGAAACATGATATTAATTTGGTCTGATTTCGATGTTGGCTGCTTCAATCTGTGAAAGTTAAGGAGAATAGTGGTAAGAAAGAAGCGCCTTCCCATAGTGCGACTGTGGCGCGCAGAATCAATGATAACTATCAAGCTATTATTATTGACGAGTTCATGCTCAAGAAGTATTAAGGGTACTGTGTTCATTTTTCAGGATGCTGACATGTTGACTGGTATGCGGAGTGCAACGAACGGAAAGGTTTTTGCGAAAAATTGTGAAAAAAAAGATGGACCCTTCTTTTGTATTGGCTGCCAAAAGGAATTGGTTCTCAAAAAGGGAATGATTAAGGTTCACCACTTCGCCCATAAGCCCCCGTCCTCCTGCACCAGAGGTCAGGGAGAGACGGAAAAGCATCGAGAATGCAAAGAATCTATTTATAATATGTTGCTTACCATGTCGAATGTTAGAGATGTTGACATAGAACATGATCTAGGTGGTGCGGTTGCTGATGTATATGCTGTGATAAATAATATTCCAGTGGCTATTGAAGTACAGCATAGCTCTCTTACCGTGAACGAAATAACTAGGCGGACCGAACAGTATAATAAATTAGAAGTGTGTGTTCTTTGGCTATCACTATTCGATGAGCGCCTATTAAAGGACCGTTTTAGTCCGTCTGCATGGGAAAAATGGTGCCATGCAGCATATTACGGCAGAGTATATTATTGGGTTTCTGGATTGGATATTATCCCGTATCATTTTTCTGAATATAAATTATACGTCCCAGAGAAAACATGGCATGTATCGTGCGGAGATGAAAGAAGTGCGGGTGGATATCACAAAGATTCAAAGCGTTATAGAAAACCTTTGGCAGGTCAAAGTGTAAATATAGCGAGAGATTTTACACATAAAATAAAATCCGAGTGGAAAGCTAAGAAAATTCATATTCCGGAATGTCGAATCTACTTGGACGTTCAGTCGGCATGGTGGGAGAAGACTGCATTTACAAATAAATAGCCGTAATTTAGATGCGAATTAACAGAGAAATGTGATGGTTTTTTCAAGAAGCATATTAATATGTATATTTTTAAAAATAAATTACTCAACTAATTAATGTTATTATGGGTATGAAGTGTTAAATGGCATTTTTAGTTGGCAATTGCCCTAGGTGTAACTCAAATAAAATAACATTTGATGTTTGTGGGGTTAATTTCTATGGCGACTATGAGGGGCCACCGGGAAATGCGCCACGTTTATATGAAACATATTGTGTTTTTTTGCCATTGGGGGAGTACATAAACAGGTTACGGAAGTTGCCCGGCCCTTTGACGCTTTTCATTGCTTGGCGGATGTTGTTCACATCCTCCTGATTTTGCGCGGCGTCGGTCATGTACATGATAAAGCCCGCACGGCTGCCGTTGATGTAATACTTGCGGCGAAACAAGGTGGCCAACTCGTTCAGCAGGGTGGTGATGCCATATTGCACAAACCAATAGGTAACCGTATTACTGGCGAACCTTGAATTGGCAGCCCGCCAACGTATGATGCACCAACTGGCACAACAACTCCGCCAGGTCCAGCAAAGCAACATCCGCCTACAACGCTACCCCGATGGCAGTGCCTACTAGGCAAGAAAAGCCACAGCACGCAGCAAACAAGGGCGTATCAAGCGTCAGATGTTGCCTGGCTACGCCCCACCAAATATTTTAAAACCACCGCCAGCGCCAACTCCGCCAGTGTGCAATTTGTCGGCCAGGTACAGCGCATCGCCCGAGTTCACCACTACGGCCTACGGGACCTCGTTAGTCGCAAAGGCCCAAAGGTAAAGTATGCCGAGCGTAGGTTGTTGGGGGTGAATGGGGAGGCTGAGGTAACTACTCAAGGGATTTTGTTGGATTGGCTGAATTCCGGCTTGTCATAGACGATCACTGTTCTCAGCATCAAGCGGATTAGCTTTGAGCAGTGTTAATCTGTTAATACCGTTATTGGTATGTTTGGCTGTCGTGGTTAGTTTTTGTCGAAAGTAATTCGACCATTCCCACACCCTACCTAATAATCCACCAATAAAGAACAATAGTACCTAAAAAATAGATCAATATATCGTTTTCTTCTAACGTTTAATAAAGCGGCAAATAGTCATAATTTTATTGCATTTTGAATAGTTATTGACAATTTATAGAACCAGCCCCAGTGCGGCTTTTGAGCAATCCTTAACATTCCACACCCAGGTTATCCACATAACCGGCCTTTGTTGTTCACTTGCAAATTTCACATCATCACACTATCTTGTTGTTGTCTTGAATTATTGACACTATATATGGTTGTTCTTTATTTCATGGACAAAAGAAAGCCGAATGCACTGTGTACAGTGAATTCGGCTGATTGAGAAGCAGCGTTGCTTAGAGTGTATAAATTCTAAGCTTAGCATCAACCTCTACTTTCTTACCCTAGACAGTTGGATTGTAGACGGTATTGATGGACGTTGCAAAACTTATTGATTCCCTATGGGATAAAATTTTATGGAGATTTCTCATAAAAAACATAGGGATTCATAAAAAATCAATGAGCTACATGAAGACTAAAAAGAGGTATTACAATGGCAATATGCACCGCTCCAGTTCGTGGACATCACTCAGCAGCCGCAGCCGCAGCCTGTCCAGCATGTCGTAATCGTAGTAGCTACCGCTATGATAGTTATAGTTCACCTTATTCTTTTCCGAGAAGTAGTGGTGGAGGCTCTAGCTCTAGCAACAGTTCAAGGCCTCGCTGGACGAAGTCGGGTTCATCTGTGTCGTATACATCTACCCAAGTGCAATCACTTGAGCCAATTAGGCAGACGGTTGAGAAACGAGTAGTGGAGCAACCAGACCTTCGTGACGTATTCCTTTGCCATGCATGGGATGATCGGCAGGGGGTAGCTAAAGAGCTGCACGACTTACTTGAGGCAGTTGGTGTCAAAGTATGGTTTAGCGAGAAGGATCTTGCTCTGGGAGTTCCTATGATGCGTGCTATCGACAAGGGTTTAGCAAATTCGCGAATAGGGTTGGTATTGGTAACCCCAGCTTTGTTGAATCGTATTCCCAAAGAAGGCGTTGCTGATAAAGAACTCTCGGCACTTCTAGCGGGTAACCAGCTTGTTCCTATTGTGCATAACACGACGTATGAAGCTCTCCGTAATGTCAGCCCTTTACTTGCCTCACGAAGCGGTCTGGATACTGGCGAAGATACGTTAGCAGTTGTCGCAACAAAAATTGCTGAGCTGGTTACTATTTAGGATTAGTAGGTAAGGCCTGCTGTAGCAGGCCTTTTTTCTTAACGTTTACTTATTGCTATAGCTATATGAGCTCTTTCCGATGGCGAAATTTGCGTTAAAAACGAATTCAAGTGTACAACGTGGGATGAAGATTACTTAGAAAATCCAATAAAATAAAATATTTAATCACATTGCTGACAAGGAAAAATAATGGAACGAAACACACGTGGTCTAGATGATTTGGTTTCGATTAACAAGGATGTTGTTGCATGGTTTGAACAACACCTTCCTGAACCATTTGATGTTAAGAAACTATTCGAAAAGTTTGATGATAAAAGTACTACAACAGACGAAGAAATATATTATTCATATTTTTTGTATTGTTGGAATTATTTGATAAAAATTTATTTTAAGCAGGAATATAATCTAGAGTTGAAATGTACGCAAAAATTATTAGCGGAAGATAAATTAATTTTAAACTATGACTTATTAAAACTAAAGCCTAGCGCCTTTCTTTTTTACATTGTTCTTGCTACACAAGAAGCTATAATTAATTATCCGGGTGTAACTGTCCGAGGTGATGCAGTAGAATATATAAATTTTGTTGGTGAAATTCAACATATGATGACTAGAATAGATTCTATTTCCTATAAGTGGAAATCAGATATGACTATTTCCATTATTCCGTCTATCATATATAATAATAAAATAAAGGTTTGTTTAAATGAAGTAGAATCAAAATTATCTAATTTTAAAGAACAAATGAATAGTGTTACAACTAGCAATGAATGGGTAGGGATAAATAAATTTTTAAATGATGCTGGGGAGCTTGAAGGTAAAATAAAAAATCAAAGTGATTTAATTGAACAAATTGAAGGTTATGATAAGAAAATAAATAAATTAAAAACTGATTATAATTTTGTTAATCTATCAAATTCATTTCATAACATAAGAAATATAAAGCATAATGAGCTAAGGAGTGTCAATAGATTTTTTTATTTCGGAATGTTTCTTTTGCTGATAATACCTGCTTGTTTGTTATATTTTAACCTTAATACTGATTTGGATAAATTTAAAGATTGGAATAAATTAATTTACATCCTACCTATTGTAACAATAGAAATAATGCTTCTCTATTTTCTCCGCTTGTTTTATACGCAAAAAAAATCAATCATGGCTCAATTGTTGCAAATTGATTTTAGATTGAGTATCTGTGAATTTGTAAGTGGTTATATTGAAGATAAGAAAAAAAATAGCGAGGAAATTAGTACTTGGAATGCTTTTGAATCACTGGTTTTTAGCCCAATACAAATACGAGAAGATAAAATACCTTCAGTTTTAGATGGTGCGGATTCAATTGTTGAACTTATAAGTAAGGTGCTTAAATTGAAAAGTGAAACATCTAAACCGTGAAGTGGTGAGATTATTATTATAAATATATAATTATAAAGCAGATGAAGTATACGCGTTAGCTTAAAAGCGGCGCGTAACCAACTCAACCTAAAAATAACCCTTGTACCAAACACCTCACAACGTAACACAGTGCCGCTTTCTCTTGCGGGGTGGCACTCTTTCCCCATGAACGCACAACTTACCGAAATTATGCGCCTAATCACCAACCTGCTCCGCGTCGGCATTGTCACGAAGGTGGGCCGGGAAAACAGGCTATGCCGGGTGAAGGTGGGTGAACTTGAAACGTATGCGCCCTTAAATCAGCATCTGTTTTTTAACCACTGGCTGCGCAACACTGCCTCTGCATTTATTTAATACAGAGGTGCCATCATGAAGTCTCAACAGCGTGCCGACTATTGGCGTGAACAAATTACTCTCTGGCAGGCATCCGGCCTTTCTGGTCAGATTTTTTGCCAGCAACATCAACTCACTTACCACCAGTTTGTTTACTGGCGGCAAAAATATCGCATGCCCGAAGATCCCCTTTCACCCGGGTTTGCCAAAGTCACCGCCACGGTACCGGTCAATTCTGCCGAGCTGACACTCTCGGTAAGTGTCAAGGTAGTTGTCGTCCTGAGTTAATTTATGCGGCCTGTTTTTCCCGCTCTGGGTTGAGCGTGACGCTATCCTGCCGTTGCCAGTTTCGCGTTTGCCCTGACCAACGTTTGGGGTTCGCGGCTCTCGCAGCTTGATACACCTTGTCTCGTTGGGCCAACAACACCTTGTCCTCACCTGTATGCCGCTGTAATGGCGTCACATAGCCTATACCACTGTGCCGGTGCTCTTCGTTATACCAACCGGTAAACTTATCCACCCAGACTCGTGCTTCTTCCAGCGTTTTAAAGCCTGATGAGGGCCAATTCGGTACATATTTCAACGTGCGGAACAACGACTCCACATACGCATTATCATTGCTTACACGCGGTCGGCTGTGCGAAGGCGAGATATTCAGCTCTGTCAACTTGACCTGTAGTGTCTGTGACTTCATCGCTGCACCATTATCTGCATGCAGCACCAGTGGCTGGCGATAACAGTGCTCCCGCAGAACCGTGCGTTGTATCAGTATGGCTGCCAACTCACCACTTTCGATTTCATGCACTTCAGCACCGGTGATTTTACGGCTGAACACATCCTCCACCAGGTACAGATAATACCAGCGACCGCGTACCACTGAAGGAAGCCAGGTAATGTCCCAAGTCCATACCTGGCAGGGCCCGGTGGCCGTAAACGTGGTGGGCGCTTTTACCCGGCTTGGCTTGAGACGACGGCCTCGGTGATGAACTTCCCCGTGACGCCGCAGAACCCGGTAAAAGGTCGATTCACTGGCCAGATAAATTCCCTTATCCGCCAGCCGTGGCACGATTTGTGACGGCGGCAGACTGGCATATGCCGGTTGATGGCAAACAACCCGTATCTGCTGCTCTTCTTCCACACTCAGGCGATTGGCTGGCACCGGGCGAACCACTATTGTCCTTTGGTCTTCCGGTGATTTTTGCCACCGTTGCCAGGTACGTACACTGAGCTCAACTTCGCGGCAGGCCACCGCACGCCGTGCACCGGCAGCGACGGCCTCATTTATCCAGGCGATAAACTGCTGCCGTTCCTCGCTGGATGTCAGTCGTCCTCGTCCGTTTCCCCGTAGTAGTCCCTGAGCTTTTTTCTTAACACCAGGATCGCTGCCGCCTCCGCCAGAGCCTTTTCTTTACGGAGCAGTTCCTTTTTCAACTGCTTGTTTTCTTTCTGGCTTTGCTTGAGGGCGGCTTTATCATCAAGGGAAGGCACTTGTAAAAAGGCCTGTTTCCATTGCGCTATCTGTGCGGGGTAAAGCCCCTTTTTACGGCAGTATTCTGCGATTTCCGCTTCACTTAATGTTGCCGTTTCCACGATAACCGCCAGCCGCGCTTCTGCAGGCCACTGTTCACTGTTTTTCTCTGCACCGGGCACCGGTTTCCCCTCTGTTTTAGCCTGATTACGCCAATTGTAGAGAGTAGCTTCCGATATCCCTTCCATCTGTGCAACTGCCGCGACGGTCATATTGTAAGGGGGTAGCAATTTTGCCAACACGCTGACTTTACGTTCTGAAGAAATACGTTTCACTTGTCACTCCATCGCCCTCTGGATCTATGTTTAGAAGGGGGTGACAACTATGCTGACACTGAGGGCTCTCATTGCCCAATGGGCTGGTGATCACTGGCCTCAATGACAGCAATGTCACTTTGCTGGGCGCTATTCTCAGGCAACTCTGATGCGTAACCATCACTTACGCCCCGCGCTGGCGATGCCGCACATTTATCTTTATCGCGCCCCCATCGATTTTCGTAAGCAGGTGAATGGTCTGGCGGCACTGATTGAACAGGAACTGGGCCATAATCCCTTTACCGGGGCACTGTATGCCTTTACCAACCGTCAGCGCAATAAAATCAAATGTCTGATGTGGGAGGATAATGGCTTTGTTCTCTATTATAAGGCACTGGCCGAGGAGAAGTTTAAGTGGCCCAGCCTGGCTGATGACCTGTTGCCGCTGACCGGTGAACAGATTAATTGGCTGCTGGATGGTTACGATATCCGTCTGCTCAATGGACATAAAAAACTGCATTATGACAGGGTAAATTAAGCCGTGAACGTGCATTATCCGGCTGTTTTTGTTATTATTTCCCTCATGAAAAAGCCTGCTCCCCCATCAAGCAAACAACCTGACAACCGCAGTTTATCTGCGGTTGAGTTGGTGGTGGAATTACGTCAACAGCTTCAGTCTAAAGATGAAGTCATCCAATCAAAAGATGACGCTATCCAGCATCTGGAACGTTATGTCGCGTTGCTGGAAGAACAACTCCGGCTCAAAAGAGCCCAACAGTTTGCTGCCAGCAGCGAGCGCAACGCCGACCAGATTTCTCTGTTCGATGAAGCAGAACTGGAAGTGGCGATTGAGGCTTTATCAGCACAACTGCCCGAGGAAGAGGCCACGCCGTCCTCGCCGAAAAAGACCACCCGGCAGCGAGGTTTTTCCGATAACTTACTGCGTGAGCGGGTGGAGTTGTGCCTGTCCGACGAAGAAAAAGCCGGGGCCAGTCGCACTTTCTTCAGCAAGGTCAAAGAAGAGTTGGCCTATATTCCCGCCCAAATGAAAGTTATCGAATACTGGCAGGAAAAAGCGGTATTTGAGCGCGATGGTAACGAGGTTATCGTCGCGGCTCAGCGCCCGGTTCATCCGCTGGGTAAGTGTTTTGCCACCGTCTCGTTGTTGGCCTATATCATCGTGGCCAAGTATGCCGATGGCTTGCCGCTGTACCGCCTGGAAAGTATCGTGGCCCGCAGTGGCCACTCGGTAGCCCGCACCAATATGGCTCACTGGATCATCCGACTAGCCGAGGTATTTCAACCGCTGCTTAACTTAATGCGTGAAGTGCAAAACAGCAGTCGCTATCTGCAAATGGATGAAACACGCATTCAAGTGCTGAAAGAAGACGGTAAAACGGCCCAATCGGACAAATGGATGTGGGTGGTACGTGGGGGACCACCGGATAAACCGTCGGTCTTGTTTGATTATGACCCGAGTCGTGCGGGGAGCGTTCCCGTGCGTCTGTTGCAGGACTTTACGGGTATTTTGCAAACCGATGGTTATGCCGGCTATGCCGAGGTATGTCGTGAAAACCAACTGGTGCGTATTGGTTGTTGGGATCATGCTCGGCGCAAATATGTTGAAGCGGGCAAGGCGGTACCCAAAGGGAAAAAAACATCAAACACTGCGCCCACCAAGGCCGATGTGGCATTAGGGTACATTGGCAAACTGTACGGGATAGAACGCGCCATTCAGGGGCTTGCCGAACAGGATAAGTATCAGGCTCGCCAGCAACACAGCGTGCCTTTGCTTGCCACCTTCAAAGTGTGGCTGGAGAAAAATGTTGGTTCAGTGATGAAAGGCTCACTGACACGCCGGGCGATGGAGTACACGCTCAACCATTGGGCATCGCTGATCGGCTACTGCGAACACGGTTATCTGAATATCAGCAATGTGTTGGCGGAGAATGCGATACGCCCGTTTGCGGTGGGCAGAAAAGCGTGGTTGTTTGCCGACAGTTCTCAAGGGGCCCGAGCCAGTGCCTGCTGTTATTCCCTGATTGAAACAGCGAAAGCCAACAATCTGGAGCCAGCGGCCTATATCCAACATGTGCTGGAACGCATTGGTGAAGCCGATACGGTGGAAAAGATAGAAGCACTGTTACCGTGGAATGTTGACCTGGCTCCTTTTTCAAAAAATGTGCCGCAATATGAATAGGACAAATACGTCGATTTAACGGCGGTTAC
>NZ_AYKS02000103.1 GCF_000496755.2 Serratia sp. DD3 | reverse complement strand
CCGGGGGTGCTCTGTTCCAGCATCAGCACATCAATCCTCTTCAGGCGCGGCTCATATTTCAGCAACACGTCAGACAGGGTAGTGATTAACTGGTGAGCCGTACCGGGCATCCCCTGCAGGATTTTGCTCATATCCGGCAGACCGTAGTCCGGTAAATGCGACAAGGTCCCCGCACGGCAGTTGAGTATACGCTGCATATTGTCCAGCACCGACATAATCAGCTGGTTCTCTTCACTGATTTGGTGTAAATCCAGCCCCCCGGCAAAGTTGCCGTAGAGGGTTTCATATAATGAGGGACGGGGCATGGGTTACTCCTTGACCGGGAGCAGGGTCAGGTGGTTACTGCCCGCTTCAATCACCCGTGGCTTGTCCGGGTCGAGCTCTTCACGCTGCAGCACCAGCTTCCAGTTGTTTTTGGCCATATCCGGGTGACGGAACATCCCCACCACCGCCACAAACTGGGTATCGGGGTCCATCGGTGCATCCAGCGAGGCATCGCCCCCGGGCTTCAACACCACCTCACGGCTGGCAATCAACTCCGCCGCCAACAGCGTCTCCCCGTCCTTCAATAACTGTTGGTAAACCAGTTTATCGAAAGCTTTACGGTCTTTAAGCTGATAGACCCGGATAACCACCGACTCTGACAGGGAGTTATTTTCATGGGCATCGGTATTGAGTGCTTCACGCGCCGTGAAGTCCAGGCGCAACACCTTTATCTTCTTATAAAAAATCGACGATACGGCGGATTTGGTGCCATCACTGACACTCTGGGTCAGGCCACACCCTGACAGCGTGCCCACCAGAACCGGCAACAGCAGCCAGCCTGCAGATTTAGTCAAACGGGTACGTAACACGTTGGTTTCCTTTTGTCTCGATTGCCGGGCATAAACCTTGGTAACCACCCAGCTCCATGGTGAAAGTGGTGGGGATATCGTCAGGGACACACTCCCCTTCGACCCCCAGTACGCCGCTCATCCCCAGCCAGAAGGGGGCTTCCCCCAACGGCGGTACACTGAGCAAGCGCGTATTGACCGTCAAGCGTATTTTGGCCTTGAAGCGCCAGCCCAGATAGACACGCAGCATCACCAGAAAGTCCTGATACAACTGCCCATCGGGCATCCAGCCGTGGGCTTCATCCTGGTCGTCGGTACTTAATTCAATCAGCAGTTGGCTGCTGGTATCCATCACCTCATCCCCCAACGGGGTGTTGCCATCCAGCACAAAGCCCCCTTCGTCGGTGAACATCAACGGGGTGGTGATGGCGATGGGCCGCAGGCAATAAGGGTGAACACGCACCCGGGTGGCCGGGGCCAGCAGTTGCACCAGCGCCTGCATCCCCTCTTCGGTCTTGCCCGGTTGGCGCAGCACACCGAGCAACGCCAGAAAGCGCGACACCGGGGTGGCAATATGGTTGGCGGTCCCCGGAATACCCAGCCCCACCAACCCCAACAGCGATTGCGAAATGTTGTCGGTGCCCCCCGGCGCAAAGGTGGCCGGGTAGGAGTATTTGCGCCAGATACGGTAGAACTGGGTCAAAATACGGTGGCTGAAGATATCAAGAAAACCTTGCAACGCCTCGTGCCCTTCCCGGTGCTGGGCAATATCATCCAGGTAGGTGGTGGGCAGGGGCGAGTCCACCCCATACAGCCCCATAAAGGTGGTGCGTATCACCGGCAGCGCGGCGTCATCCTCTTCATTGTATTCCACCAACTTGAACTCACTGGCGGGAAAGCCCATCCCCGGCCAGGGCGTCAAGCGCACCGGGTCATCCGTCGGGTGGCTACTGCTGCCTAACGGTGGCCGCGCCGGGTACTGCTTTTCCAGCAACTGGCAGAAGCGGTAAAAGTTCATCCGCGTCAGCTCGGCTTCCAGCCGGGGGGTTAACCGGGAATACGGCGGTTGTGTTTCTCTTCCCATTCCAGTCGTTCTCCGGTCGGTTGCAGAATGATAATCAGGCGGTTAAACAGGTAGATATCAGTATACAGGGCAAAGAAGCGGCTCAACATCTCGCCAAACAGGCTGATATCCCCCCGCCCGGCAAACCCCTGGCTGTCCAGCGTCACCTCTATCTGCACGCCACGTAGCAGGTAACCCTGCTCAAAGCGTTCGGTTTCACTGTGCCGCACCTCGACAATCGCTTCCAGGCGACGGCGGTTCATCTCGCTATGGGTCCACTCATACAGGGCCAGCGTACCGCGCAACACTTCGGCATTGTCCATCATCGACAAAAAGTTGCTGCCCAGGTGGCTTAACACCCGCCAGTGAAAGCGGTCACGGTCAGGGGGATAACACGGGAGTGTCGGCGCACACAGGTTACGCACCCGGATACTGGCGGAGGTGGTCTTCATCACCGTATCTAGCACCGTGCTTTGCAACGCCCGGCGCGGCAACTGGCCGTTGGTGCCGGTCAGGGTCAGTGACAGGCTCTCATCGGCTGGCACCGTATGCTGGTCAAAGGCCTCACCACCGAGAATCAGCCAGGTGTTATACAACCCGGAGGGGCCACGGCGCATGCGGGTATGGTAATAATACTCCGGGGCCTCATGGCGCATCATGCCCCCTTTGTGGCGGAAGCTGGAAAACGGCACATAGGTATGGCCCCCCGACGACATCACCGAATCCACGGAGTAAATCTCGGTATGCCCATCCTGCACGCGCATCGGCCGCAGCAGGTATTCGGTCTGCAGCGAATCGAGAGTCAGCGGGTCGGATTCCAGCGGGAACAGGTTAATCACCGGCACACAATTGAGCCGCAGGTGCTTTTCGTTAAAGCTGAAATCATGCTCCCAGCGCTCCGCCAGCACCACGTCCACTTCAAACCACGGCAACTCCGCCGGGAAAGCGACATTTTCCAGCCCACGCAGGGCGGTGAACATAAACTTTTCCCGGAAGGTAAAATATTCCAGCAGCAACTGATAACCACTGAAGCTGCTGTTGCCTTTTGGCCACAGGTTATCCTCGTTACCAAACCCCAGGGTGGTGAAATGCCCCTCCAGCGGGCGGCGGTCCATCTCGCCGGGCAAACGCAGCCATAGCCGCGCCACATTGAGGGTAAAGGCCTGGTGCATGGCACACGCCAGCGGTGCATCCGCATTGAAGTAGAACGGAATGCGACTGAGGTCGATACGGCTCCAGTCCGCCAGATTGCTGCAGTTAAAGCGCAGGTTGACCACCGAGCGACCATCTGGGTCGGTGGTCAGCCTGGCATGCTCCAGCGCTAACGGCTGCAGGCTGATTTCCTGGGTAGTGGTATACCGGCAGCGGGTCTTTTTCTCCCCAATCGGGCGGGAGAGCACCTCAAAGCCTTTGGTGATGCGCATCATCTCTTTCATTTCCTGCCAGTCGGGTGTGAACTCCACCACTGACAGGGAAGGTATGGTGCGTAAATAATGGGGCCACAGCAGGCTGACCAGCCCTTCGGTGAGTTCCGGCAGGTCGTCATCGAGCTTTTCACGCAACCGCCCCATCAGAAAGGCAAAGCCCTCAAACAGGCGTTCAACGTAAGGGTCGCGCGCATCCGCTTTATCAAGATTCAGCATCGCCGCACGGTCCGGGTGGGCCTGGGCAAATTCTTCACCGGCTTCAAGCAGGTAGCGCATTTCGGCGTCGTAATAACGCAGGGTTAAGTCGTCCATAAGGGTTCTATTTCTCTGAGTTTCAGCGTAACGGGTTAACCGCACAATATCGCCGCACGCACTGGGTCGGGGCTGATAAGCCCGGAGAGCAGGGACGCCATTAAACTTTGCAGGTCGGCCATTATTGTTCCCCCTCCATCAGGGCAATATTACTGTTACCGCTACTGTTTCCAGATAGGGCGTTCTCCGCCACCCCGGCGTCGACACTGAAAATTTGATCCGGCAGGGTAAAGTTGCGTAGCTGCAACAACGCCAGCGGGCCATTGCCCAGTTGTGAACGCAGTGCCCATTGCAGGGGCTGGCCGTCTGGGGTGGTAAAGCTCATCATCCACTGGCTGTGATCCAGTTGCTGGCGTTTACCTTGCTCCAACCAGCGGATAAAGCCCCAGGTGCCGCTGTAATCACCAAACAACCGCGCCCCGGCATTGGTGGTGCTCCAGGTGAGCATGGTACCCGGTTTATAGGTATCACCCGGCCAGCGGAAGCTCTGCCAGTCTGCCATCTGGTTAAAGTAGTGCAGTTTCTGCCCATCAATGGTCAGTTGGGTTTCCGTGACCTGCGCTGCTGGGCGGGCCTGCAGTTCAAAGCTGATCCCCTGGCTACCATCAGTAAACAAAATATCGGACAACTGGCTTAACTGGTTGATAGACTTAAGGAACGCAGGGTTAAAGGTCAACCCCTGGCTGTGCGCCGTGTCCACGACCCAGACACTGCCTTCCTTATGCAGCACCCCGCCCAGTTCGCTGGTGAGGAAGCGCTCAAGGCGGCCACTGTCCTTGCGGATAAACTCTGCCAGCATCGGCAGCGAGGCATCACTCTTGCTGGCAGCAAACGGATAACGCCCATCAAAGGCGGTATGCCAATTGGCCACCACCGCCCGGCTCCAGCGGTCATTAAGGCTGGCGGCCGAGGGTTGCAACACGGTTTGCCATGCCTGGGCCAGCGGTTGCACAAACAGGGTGCGGCCAAAGCTGCTCCACTCTTCCCCCAGGCTGGCGGCCACCAGGCTGCCGTATTGCTGGGTGTCGGTGAGGTCGACACTTTTCCCCTGAAACACCGTTTGGGCCAGGGTCTGCATCATCTCCTGCGGATCTGAACTGCTGGCCACCTGCTGCAAACGTAGTCGCACGCGGGTGATGCGCGTCAGGTAAGTCTGCAGGCTGAGGCTGTTATCCGCAGACATCACGTTACCGGCCTTGTTTTTCCCCATCAGGGTCAACAACGGGCCGAAGGTGTCATCCAGTGGGCCCTGAGGCCCGGCGGCATTCTGATCGATGGTGGGTTTCTCCTTGTTATTGATCAGGTCCTTGGCGGACTTGATAAGGGAATCCGACAACCCTTCACTCTGCTGCCCGGTCTGCCCCTGCCAGGACAGGGTATTCATCAACGCAATCATCGGTGATTGGCGGACATCACTCATCAGCGTCAATTGGTCGGTGACATCAGCAATATTATTGGTGGGGTTAAGGCGCAAGCTGTTGAGGAAACTGAGCCAGCTACCGGCAAAATCGGCAAAATAACGTTGGGTCAGGCGGGCTTTCAGCGCCTCGGGGGAAATATCCGTCGTGATGTTATGACCGCTGTCGCTAAGCACCCAGTCGATTTCATCGCGGCGGGAATTGGCGGCCTTTTCAATGGCCGGTTGAATGCCCCCTTCCCAGGCCTGACGGGTAAACATGCCCGGCACCACTTCATCAGTGTTGAACAGGCGGCGAGCATCGGTACCGCTGGTCATGTCCTCCAGCGTCACATCGGCAAAATTGCGACGTACCGATTTAAGCATGTTTTCATACAGGGTCCCTTCGGCATTACGCCGACCAATCTGTTGCAACAATACCTGGCGGCTCTGATTGACCAGCGGTGCCTCCGGGGTGATTTTCCACTCAGGCTGGCGCGGCAGCTCGGCAATATAAAATGCCCATAAATCCGGTGCCAGGCTCTGCCATAACCCGGGGGAGAGCCCCTGACGGGTGGGTTGCACCGTTTTCAGGGTATCGGCATAGAAGCTGGCATCCACCTTATCGGGGCGTGCCATCATCAACCAGGCTTTCAACGCGTCATAACCGGATTTGGCCAGCTCCGCACGCTCTGGCGTGTTGGGGGCCGAGTTGGCCAGGGTGGTCAGTTGCTGTTTAAGGGCCAGGCTGGCGGGGTCACGGATCAGGCGATTATTGGCTTCACCGTACCAGGGCATCATCGCCGCCAGCAGCGAGGCATTGTGGTCCAGGCCGAAGCGCAAGTACCACGGCGTCCCTTGCTGAACACGGTACTGCAGCCGCCCGGCGTCGTTACGCAGGTCGTGCAATGCGGTCAACTGCTCATCAGAGACCGCCGGTTGCGCCACCAGGGTGTGGGCTTTCTCGGCAATGGTGATCATCTGCTGGCGGTTAAGCACAAACGACAGCAACAAACCCGCCCACCAGAGCCCTATCACGGTCATCAGCGACCAGACCAGGGTGCGCTCCCAGGCCATCCCCACCCGGCGACCACGCACCTTGCCACACTCGTCAATCACCCCTTGCCAGATGGCCGGCAGGGTCAGTGCATGGGGAACGGCGTTCGGCGTGCCCAGTCCTGCGCGCTCGGCACTGTTGGGCTGCGGCAGGCTGAACATCAGGCCACGTAACGGCACTCGTTGCTGCGTGGCAAACAGCCAGGGGGTGAGTTGAACTTGCCAGCGCTCGATACCACCGGCTTGCAGTTGCTGCCCCAGACGCAACAGAAAGTCATGCTGCTGATACTCCAGCACCTGCTCTACCCCCTGCTGGCGCAGTTGCGGCAGCAGTTTATTCAGTTGACGGGCAACATCATCAGGCATGGCACGCCAGGGGAAGGAGGCCCCCACGGTCTGTTCGATACGCCCGGCTTGTGACCAGGAGCTGTCACACAGTTGCCATAACCACACCGGGGGTTGGTAACGCAACAGTTCGCCGATTTTCTCCAGCCCGCGCAGGTCGTTGTCACTGACTTGCGGTGTCAGATTCTGCTGCGGGCCCAGTACCCGGATAATGCCATCCAGCGGGCGACCCCGGCGCAATTTGCGCAGCGCGGTGTATTTTTCGCTATCAACCTGGGTGGTCAGGCTGCCGCCGTAAATCAGCACCGTGCGGCTGCCTTCCTGCCACTGGTTCTCTTTCAGGCCCGGCGCCAGCAGTGCCAGTTCGCTCTCATCCCCAGTGACCAGCAGCAGACGCACTTTACGCCGCCAGAACAGGCCATAACGGCGGGCGAGGTGGTTTTTGAGTTGGGTGATACTCATCAAGGCCGATGACTCTATTTCTGAACGGGTATGCTCAGTGACAGGCTTATTCCCACCAGAGATAGACTTCGCGTTACGATAGGCTTTCTTACCGAACAGATAGGTCGAAACGAAAAAGAGCACAATAAATAGCAACAACCCCCCTGTTAAGACCAGAGATAAGAAGAATAGCCGCTCCTGCCAGACGGAATCTGGTGAAACCCCCAATTGAGCGGGGTCATTTCTGAGTATCAAGCAAACAGCAATCCCCAGAAATAGAAAAATAAACAAAATAGACCATAACTGAAACGTGGTATTTCTTAACCCCTGTAATATGCCTTTCACCTGTATCTCCCAACACAAACCGGCTGGACACGCTAGTGCCAGTAATCGCTGATGAATTCAATGCGATATGGATAATATAATCAACTTTATTGAAGTGGCAGTCAGAAAACTATTTAGGGACAAATCGGCTAAAAACGATTTGAACACTGCTTGCAGTAGTACCCGGCTAGCCAAACTATATGCCACGGTTACCCTGCCAGATTTCTGACTTTTGAATGGTCGGGGCCACATCCTGCCCTTATGACTCTGCGGTTGGATAGACAACCAACCACCACGGCAAGCCAGCCGCCCCTGTGGTACTCATGATTAATTGCGCAGCAAGCGGCTGCCGGGAATTCCCTGCTGCCAAAGCAATGGCAAGCCAGGGGGACACCCCACCGGTATAGCCACTCTTGATATCTATATCTGTAAACTGCCCTTTAGCCTCAACACAAGGAAAATTGAGGTGATGACTCATCAGCAGCGCCTGTGCTTTATTTTCGGTTCCCATTCCTGCAAGCCATAAGTAAGCGACATCTTCCACCTGAGTATTTCCCCACTGTAAAGACTGCATCGCCGATGCATGGATCATTGCAGTTTCCTGCGAAAGTTCGGGCCGATGAACATGAGCCATAGCGCTGTCTGCAACAGTATTTTTGGCATGTAGAAGGAGTGCAACGGCTATCTCGCTTTCGCCATCTGCTAAATTTGACATTAACCTGACCGACAGAATCAGCAGTGAATCCATCATATCGGGTTTATCCAACCAATGGTCAATATCCACCAGTGCAAACTGCGGTAAGAATTGTACGACAGCGGATGCGGGTAGCCACGGCATAAGATTTTGCTGGATAGCCGCACTCTCTTCAACACTCAATGGGGCATCACTGTCCACTTGTATAACCACTGCCAATGAATGGGGTAATTTAAGTCGAGTCAATGCAGCCTGCAGAGCAACATCTTGCAAAAGCGAGCTCAGTCTGCGGGTAACTCTATCGGAAAGCTGCATTGTGGCATCATTAAATTGAGCCTGATAGCGGACTTCCTGTGTGGCTTCATCGACCAAAGCGGGCAATACTACCCCTTGAGGCAGCATAAATTGTTCTGTTAACGTATTAGCGCTGGCGACATGCGGCAAATGCACACATTCAGCCCCCAGCAGGAGAAAATTTTGCCCATGTTGGATCTCCTCCATCAAATCCCGCTCCCGCTCGGCATCCCAACCATCAGCTAACCACTCTGAAACCAGCCAACTTACCCAGCGGGCAGTAAATGCAAATAGCCATAGCACACAAGGAATACTGATCAAACAGTGCCAAAAAAGCGCCCCGCGTGTTGCACTTTCCGCTGGCCATAATTTAAGCGTAGTAAACCCGCCACCGAGTAGAAAAATCAGCAACAAGAGTAACCAACGTTTTACAGAGGGCCGTTGCTTTCGTTTAGCAACCGGAGGAATAGTGGAGAGATCAACTGGCATTATTTACTCGTCGTCGCATTGGTCAAGGAGGATATTAATGTACAACCGCAACTACATTTATACCCATCAAAAGCCACCGGTACCCCATTATCTTTCATCGTTGGGTGCCCTTCGGCAATATAAGAAGGGCTATGCCCAGTTATCGGGCAACTGACGGGATCATTCAGCCGAGCGACCCCAATCCCCTGAAACGTCATTTTTCCAGAACCAGAAAGCACTTGGCCGCCTCCTGTGGTTTTATCTCCGATACGGATTATACCTTTCATTTATTCCATCACTTTATTCATATGAATATACCCTGATACTTCAAGCAGTATGTGCGTTGGCTTTATTACGGTGCCCGTCCGTGGACCTCGCCCCTTGCGGGGCCGTCGAAAACGGCATTCAAATCGTTTCCTGACCGATTAGTCTCTGCGCCACTGCCTTCCTGCAACTCGAATTATTTGGGGGATATATCAAGAGGATTCATTTTTATTCGCATAACAAAAAAACAACTCCGTTTTCTCTGTCACCATCACAGGAATGTACCTTATCAAACTGATATTAGTAATCAACTAATACAGAGGTTTTATTAAGCTTTGCAAGAATTTTCTTTACTCCTTCTTGGTAATCTTGTTCTATGATGCTGGCATAACGTAACGTACATTTCCTATCTACTCCTGAAGATTTAATATGTAGTTTAAAGAGCTTTTCATTTTCTTCTATTAATGTAACATCGGCCAGAGGAACAAGATAGGTTTCTGCGTAGTTAGCTGGAGTAACAATCAGTTGATCCTGCGATAAACCAATAACAATACGGCCTTTTAAACGAAAAGAGAGGAATAATGATGCCAAACCAGCCCCAATGACTAGCCAGCCAGTCTGAACCCCCAGAGAACAGACAAACACACCTAATATAATAAACACAATACTTTGAATTGCCAGAGAGGCGACTTTGTAATGAAACGCCAATGACACGTCATTTGCTATATCTTTACTAAAAATCACCAGGTTATTATTGATACATTTCTCATAACTAAGCATAAACCCTACTAAAAAAACCAAACCTAATGGTATCATTACCAGTCCACCAACAAACGCCAGCACTAATCCTAGCTTAGGCAGTTTAAACAATATAGGCAAACTAATGAGCTGTATAAGAAAAGCAATAGTAAAAGGGAGCGCCATATATGACATTATATTTAATGATTTTATTTCTGAATAGGTGAGATCATAGTCCCCATAATTAAGGCCAGAACCCACAAATGAAGACAAAAGCCATAAGAAAGTCACTAAAGCAGCATTCAATAGCAACCCAAACCAGACAATTTTACTTATTTTTTTCACTTTAGGACTCCAGTATTATCCATAGATTTAAATTAAAAAAACATAAAGACTATTATTTACCATATAAATTTACATTTATCCGCGCGCTCTTTTTTTCAAAGCATAAAAGAACAGCGGCACTACAAAAGGAATAACAAAAATCATCCGTTGCGGGGCAAAGATAAGACCCGGGATCAGCATCACCATAGCTAAACAGAGCAGTAAAAATAAAATATTCGAGTTAGAATCTTTAATGAGCTTAATATTACCCTCCCCTTCTAAAATAACACTTTCCAACCTATCAACCATTTTTTTAAAGCTATCTTATCATCTTTATATTCATTACCACCATCATCACCTAAAATTTCCAGACATGAAAACTTAAACGTTTCATTGCTGGTGATAATCTTAAAACTAAATATTTTATTAAGATCGTCAACTTTAAATTTCTTTATTTCTTTAAACTTTATATCACCATATCTAGATGATGATATTCCATCGTCATCTATCTTTACTTTATCCAAGTGAGAATTTATTTTTATGTAACGTTCAATCAAAAAACCTAGTGGCGTCGTAATTATAAAGAATACCACCACACAACCAGCAATAGCCCACCCATTCAATACGTTCAACAAGTCATATTTATAAAAAAACCATATGAGAACCAAAGTTAAGCCAATGTAAAAAATCAACGAAAGAAATATTGACATAATTCTGACTTTTCTCGGCACATATCTATATGAATAGAACATATTACCCCTCACTAACTCTAATTCACTCATTCCTATAGTTGGCAAAATCAACCGTTCTGCCGCTCCCTGGCTTATTTTATCTTATTGATCCAACACACCATCCTTTTTATTAATCGACAACCTATGCCATAGGTTCTACGCCAACCATTTCTGGATATGAATTCTTCTCCCTCTTTCCCCTGAGTATTGACTTATTTTTTATCTTTACGCTTGTCCTTAAAAATATCTCGCCACGGTGTTTTATGGTTATTCTCTGCCGTGACCCTATAAGGATCATCCGCAGCCACCGGGCATAATGCTTCAATTTCTGCTGACCAAATAGGTCGTTTGCTGGTGATAATGGCAATATAACGGGGAATGCTAAAAATAAAACTTAATAAAAATATAAACGGGAACAATATCGGTAACAGGAATAGCGGTATACCATCATATTGTGAGATTAAATACAATAGACCAAAGTTATAGCTTTCCCGTTTATGTTCAATCGGCAGACAAAAATCCACCACCGATATCACTGCCTGTGGCCCCTCTTCCATATAGCGGCGCACAAATTCCCAATGGTGTTTCAGCGGTTCACGATCACCGTGGGTTGCTGGCAGGCAGAAAGTATCGACCACTGTGATATTATCCTCTGCCAATACATGGCCACTGATATAGTAATCTTTACTCGCACCTTTTCCATGGCTCAAACCGAGAGTAAAAAATACCTTGCCCCAAGGCACTGAGTAGCTAGAGCCATCAATACGGTGGGCATGCACCATACGGTTTTTTCTATCAAAGCGAATTGGGTAGTGCGTCCAGGCAAACCATTCGGTTTTAAGCAACTTTAACATCCAGTAAATTGCTGGTACTGACACTACTGTAAAAAATATAATGGTAAAAAAGGCAGTCAAATTAAAGTTTCGATTAAGGAATATAAAAATTACCGATATTAAAAAAATAGAAAACATAGAAAACCCAACAAAACTCACAAGACTACCTATTCCCTTAGGTGAGTAGTATTTATCTACCAATTCCATATAGTTAGAGTTTAAATTAATAACACTCACTTCCGGTGCTAGAGATTGATTTTTTAAATCAATCTGTTCATGTTGCTTAAGTTGATATTGTCTTTCTTGCTCATTCAATGGACGATTGAATTTAAACTTTGGAAACAGCCCGTAATAATCCATATTATTTTTTATCTACCTGATTTTGCTCTTTTCTTTTTTTCAATGCATAAAAGAACAGCGGCACGACAAAAGGAATAACGAAAATCATCCGTTGCGGGGCAAAGATAAGCCCAGGGATCAGCATCACCATAGCTAAACAGAGCACTACGAATAAGGCTGTTGAACTTGATTCTTTACTGGATCTAACATTAAGCCCTTGTTCACTGATGATGCGCTCTATCTCATTCGCCATCGCTTTTAGAGCTACGATATCCCCTTGATACTCCTTTCCGCCGCTATCACCTAGAATATCTAAACCTGAAAAATTTAATTTTTTCTTCTCTGTATAAATTTTAAAGCTAAATATCTTGTTAAGGTCATTAACCTTAAATATGGTTATATCTTTAACCTTTATCTCCCCAAATCTTTCTGATGATAGCTTTTCATTATCTAGAGTTACTTTATCCCATAATGAATTCCTCTCAATATAATTTGAAATCATAGTCATCAATGGTATCATAATTATACCTAACACGACCACAGAAACAATAATCATCCAAGCCTCTAAATTTTTTATAAAATAACTTATATAAACAAGAGACCCAATACTGATAAACATTAATAACAAAAATGCAAACACAAATGATGTTGCTATTATCCGTTTCTTTCGCGGCGTATATCTATATGAATAAACCATAAAATTATCCTTCGCCCAATGCCAATTTAAAGTCACTTATTTCCATTTGCACATTTGGGCAAATCAACCGTTCTGCCGCTCCCTGGCTTATTTTATCTTATTGATCCAACACACCATCCTTTTTATTAATCGACACCTATGCCATAGGTTCTACGCCAACCATTTCTGGATATCATGTTTATTAGCACCAGCCAAAAATTCTTCTCCCTCTTTCACCTGAGTATTGACTTATTTTTTATCTTTACGCTTGTCCTTAAAAATATCTCGCCACGGTGTTTTATGGTTATTCTCTGCCGTGACCCTATAAGGATCATCCGCAGCCACCGGGCATAATGCTTCAATTTCTGCTGACCA
>NZ_AYKS02000102.1 GCF_000496755.2 Serratia sp. DD3 | reverse complement strand
GTCCTGGTGGTGGGGGGCGGCATGGTAGGGGCGGCGGCCGCTCTAGGGCTGGCACGAACCGGGTTATCGGTCGCCTTACTGGAGGCGCACACCCCTGAGGCCTTCGATGCACAAAGCCCTCCGGATCTACGTGTTTCGGCTATCAGTTGTACCTCGGTTGAACTGTTGCAGCAATTGGATGCCTGGCCGTTAGTTCAACAAATGAGGTCGGCACCTTACCGCCGGTTAGAAACCTGGGAATGGGATGCGTCCCGTGTGGTGTTTGATGCCGCCTCACTCGGCTTGCCTGAACTTGGCTTTATGGTTGAGAACCGTATTTTGCAACTCGCGTTGTGGCAGCAATTGGCACAATGCGAAAATTTGCAGCTCTATTGCCCCGCCATGCTGCAATCAATGCAACGTATCGATGACACTTGGCAAGTGACCTTAAACTCGTCACAGACGATACAGGCGCGTTTGCTGGTGGGGGCAGATGGTGCTGACTCACCGGTGCGTAAGCTGGCCGGTATTGGTATCAATGGTTGGCATTATCGCCAGAGCTGTATGCTGATTAGCGTTGAAACTGGCGCGCCACAGCAGGATGTCACCTGGCAGCAATTTTTCCCTTCTGGGCCGCGCGCATTTTTGCCGCTGTATGATCACTGGGCGTCGCTGGCTTGGTATGACAGCCCAGAGCGTATCCGGCAATTGCAAGGCTTGCCGCTGGCGGCGCTTGAACGGGAAATCGCCGCCGCGTTTCCATCCCGTCTAGGGGCGGTGAAGGTTCATGGCGTGGGCGCTTTTCCTCTGGTACGCCGCCATGCACAACGTTATGTCAAACCGGGGTTGGCATTACTCGGTGATGCGGCACATACCATCAATCCGCTGGCTGGGCAGGGGGTGAATCTGGGCTACCGTGATGTCGGCGCGCTGTTGGCGGTGGTGGCGGATGCGGTGGCTCAGGGCGAGGATTGGGCGAGTGAAGCAGTGCTGATGCGCTATCAACGCCGTCGTCGTCGGGATAACCTGATGATGCAAAATGGTATGGATCTGTTTTACTCCACCTTCAGCAACGATCTTCCCCCGCTGCGGGTGGCACGCAATCTGGCCTTGATGGCCGCACAACAGGCGGGCAAGTTGAAGGAACAAGCGCTGAAGTATGCGTTAGGTTTATGATTTCCTGCCTGAGAACACTGAAAAGCAAACAGCTCGCCGTAGCGAGCTGTTCTAAATTTGGCTGGGGTACCTGGATTCGAACCAGGGAATGCTGGTATCAAAAACCAGTGCCTTACCGCTTGGCGATACCCCAATTATCATTTTTTGAATGGTGGCTACGACGGGATTTGAACCTGTGACCCCATCATTATGAGTGATGTGCTCTAACCAACTGAGCTACGTAGCCATATCCACATACTTTAACTGCCTGCCTATTGGTAATTAAATCGAAAGTCACCAAATGTAGTGAAAAACGATATTACTGGTGCGAATGATGTCGCCAATTTGGTGCAGTTTGGGGTATGAGGAGACTATCTGGTGCTATAAATCAATGGTGTTGTATGGCTGGGGTACCTGGATTCGAACCAGGGAATGCTGGTATCAAAAACCAGTGCCTTACCGCTTGGCGATACCCCAATTATCATTTTTTGAATGGTGGCTACGACGGGATTTGAACCTGTGACCCCATCATTATGAGTGATGTGCTCTAACCAACTGAGCTACGTAGCCATATCCACATACTTTAACTGCCTGCCTATTGGTAATTAAATCGAAAGTCACCAAATGTAGTGAAAAACGATATTACTGGTGCGAATGATGTCGCCAATTTGGTGCAGTTTGGGGTATGAGGAGACTATCTGGTGCTATAAATCAATGGTGTTGTATGGCTGGGGGACCTGGATTCGAACCAGGGAATGCTGGTA
>NZ_AYKS02000101.1 GCF_000496755.2 Serratia sp. DD3 | reverse complement strand
GGTACGCGAGCTGGGTTTAGAACGTCGTGAGACAGTTCGGTCCCTATCTGCCGTGGGCGTTGGAAGATTGAGAGGGTTTGCTCCTAGTACGAGAGGACCGGAGTGAACGCACCCCTGGTGTTCGGGTTGTCATGCCAATGGCACTGCCCGGTAGCTAAGTGCGGAAAAGATAAGCGCTGAAAGCATCTAAGCGCGAAACTTGCCTCGAGATGAGTCTTCCCTGGGCCTTTAAAGTCCCTGAAGGAACGTTTAAGACTAAGACGTTGATAGGCTGGGTGTGTAAGTGCAGCGATGTATTGAGCTAACCAGTACTAATGAACCGTGAGGCTTAACCTTACAACACCGAAGGTGTTTTGACCTGATACCAGGATATCGGGTAGAGAGATAGCGATAATCAGCTTGTTCTACAGATTGAAGATTAGAGCAACAAAGATTTTGAGGTGCATAGGGGTAAGGTGGATTAACTGAAACCTGTTTCCTGTGACCTGAAACCTGATTTGCCTGGCGGCCTTAGCGCGGTGGTCCCACCTGATCCCATGCCGAACTCAGAAGTGAAACGCCGTAGCGCCGATGGTAGTGTGGGGTCTCCCCATGTGAGAGTAGGACACTGCCAGGCATCCAAATAACGTTATCAGGGTGACATCTGATAATGAGCAAGACTGCAAAATTGCAGTTTTGCCTGCATCAAGCGATAAGCGATGCAACGTGAAAGAATCGGTGGAGCGGTAGTTCAGTTGGTTAGAATACCTGCCTGTCACGCAGGGGGTCGCGGGTTCGAGCCCCGTCCGTTCCGCCACCCTTATTTAGGGGCGTAGTTCAATTGGTAGAGCACCGGTCTCCAAAACCGGGTGTTGGGAGTTCGAGTCTCTCCGCCCCTGCCATAAATTTAAAACCCTTTGCTTAGGCAAAGGGTTTTTTTTTATCTCTCTTTTCAGCGATGGATAAAGAGATAAGCGGCTTTTTAGCGAGTCCTATTTGAAATCCTGAGAGCAACAGACTCCCACCACCATCCAACTCCCCGCTACCATACAACTCTAGCCACCATCCAAGCTATAAGGGAACACGTAGTCATTTGATTTATCGATGATCTATTGGAATAACTCAAGCAGTGTTCAAATTAGAACCATCATCCTTGAATCCCCTTATTGTCTTGAATCCCCTTATTGTTTTGAATCACCTTATTGTCTTGAATCACCTTATAGTGTTGCTGCTTTACCGCATGCAAGTGGGTTATCTGCCAACTTATTCCCTCAGTTGTCTGACCTTGTAAACAGTTATTTGACCTTGTAAACGCCACCAGATGGCATATTTACCGCCTACTCTGCGTATTCCGCTCTGTTCGATCACGGATTGGCATCGAAGTTCGATCAGTGTTTCGCATCCATTCGATCACCCGGGATGCTTTAACTTTTTCTACTGCTTTTTAACCTCTTTTTTCCTCACTTTCCACTGCCGTTTTGCTTTTCCTCATCGATTCACCCTTCAGGACCAGCCTGTGGGCGTTATGCACCAGTCTGTCCAGGATGGCATCTGCTGTGGTTGGGTTCTCCATCAGCCCGTGCCACTTATCCACCGGGAACTGGCTCACCACCAGGGTGCTGCTTTGCCCGTACCGGTCTTCCACTATTTCCAGCAGATCGTTACATTGCGCGTTGGTCAGTGGCTCCAGACCCAGATCGTCCAGGATAAGCACCTGCGTTTTTTGCAGCTGTTTCAGGTGTTTCAGCCAGCTGCCGTCAACTCGGCCCTGCGCCAGCATTTCCAGTAACCGACCGATACGCCAGTACTGGACGCTGTGTTTCTGCCGGCATGCCTGCTCACCTAGCGCGTTGGCTATCCAGCTTTTTCCGCACCCCGTCGGGCCGGTTATCAGCAGGCTTTTCTTGTGGGTGATGTAATGACCATTCAGCAGTTCCCGCATCTGTTCGCTTCTCAGCCCTCGTGATACCGGGTAATGCAGCCCCTCCGGGGCTGCCTGGTACTTCAGGTTGGCGCTTTTTCTCAGACGCGCGACACGACTATTTTCTCTGTTCAGCAGCTCGTCATCGACCAGCAGGGCCAGTCGCTCCTCGAACGATAGCTCATCGTAAGTTTGTGGGGTTTCACGCTGGCGTATCAGGCTCCCGGCCATTGCCGGCAGCTTCAACTGGGTCAGTTTATTTAGCAGGTTATCGCTCATGACGGTGTTCCTCGGTTCATCAGTTAGTGGTAGTAGCCCGGACCGCGCAGGTTTTCATGTTCCGGCGAGAGTAGTGAGCGCTGTTCATTACGGTCGGAACACGGTATTTCCTGGTTCTCGCGATGGTGGCGCAGCAGGTTGTCGATGAACCGTCTGTCTGGTGCGTTATAATGCCAGGCGATGTAGCAAGCTTTTTCCAGCCTCTCTTTTCCGTATTTTTTCTGCAGCGCGGTCAGACCAAGTACCGCACGGTAGGCCAGCTCCGGGTGAGTTTTCGCTTTCAGCATGGCGTCAACCACCTTGCCGGTGAACGGGCCGATGCGGCTTCCCATCTCGACCAGACTCTCTGGTGTCCAGGTCCCATGTCCCCGGTGCTGAGCCGGCATGTGTAACGGATTGGTGGTGTGTTTATATTCATGCGGGCTACACGGATGCTGTGCCACGCACTGTCCCTTGTGCCAGATCTGAACCACCGACTGACCCGCTTTCAGCGACAGGCGTTCACCAACCAGCTCATGCGGGACCGAGTACCAGTGGCGGGCATACTCAACGTGGTAGTCTGGGCCGACTTTCACCGCTTTGTACTCGGTGTATTCATACAGTGCCAGAGGCAGCGGCGAGAGCGCCGGGGCATCCAGCACGCGGAAGCGCTCTGCGCGGCTCTGGTTGCCGTACCCTTTCATCGGGCGGTTATTCAGGTCCGTCAGCAGCTCACGAAGGCGGGTATTCAGCGCCCTGAGCGTGTGGAAGGTTTCGTTGCGGATCCGGGCAAGCAGCCATCTTTCCACGATAAGGACACCGTTTTCCGCTTTGGATTTATCTTTCGGTTTATAGGGACGAGCCGGGATGATGACGGTGCCGTAGTGCTCCGCCAACGCCTGATAACTGTCATTGATGACCGGTTCATAGCGATCTGCCTTTTTCACCGCACTTTTGAGGTTATCGGGGATCAGCAACTTCGGTACGCCACCCAGGAAGGTCAGGCAGCGGCTGTTGGCGTTCAACCAGGACATCATATCCTGACCTTCACAGGCCTCGACGTAGGTGTAGTTAGAGGCCCCCATCACCGCCACGAAGATGGCCACTCGGCGAACCTCCCCGGTATCCGGGTTGATGATGGGGATCGTCGGACCGCAGAAGTCGATAAAGAGCTTTTCCCCGGCACGGTGCTCCTGGCGCATTGAGAGACGCCGTGTTTTTTTCCACTCACGGTAGCAACGGCAGAAGTGGGAGTATCCCATCGCCAGCTCCCCGGCCTGAGCCTTGTACTCCATCCACAGCAGTTGCCGCGTCACGCCGGGCTTTCTCATCTCAGTGTCGAAGTGAAGCAGATCCGGCGTCACCCGCCCTGACAGCGGCGTGCTTTTTACCGGGAAAAGGCGTTTTTCAAGGACATCATGGGACATCGCTGCGGGGAGAGGCCATGGCAGAGACGTGGCTTTAAAGCGAGCAAGGACCTCAAAAACCGTTGATGAACTGATTTTCATCGTCAGCCCGATGCAACGGTTGGTCAGCTTCTGATCGAACTTGAGCTGAAGGATCTTAAAACAGGTTTCCATAGAACTCCTGGCTTTTCTCTAATGAGATGGTCACCCCCTCCTTGTGTGCGGTACGCTGGCTGGGTGTTTTATTTCAGAGGAAACCAACATGAAAAACGTTACGCTTATTGGTATCGATCTCGGTAAACACTCCTTCCACGTACACTGTCAGGACGAAATGGGTAATGCCCTTCTGCGCAAAAAGTTTACCCGAACCAGACTGATGGAGTTTTTAGCCAGTTGCCAATCAGCGACTGTTGTGATGGAAGCCTGTGCGGGAGCCCATTTTATGGCGCGTCGGATTGCTGATTTAGGTCATGAGGCAAAGCTGATTTCTCCACAGTTCGTCCGCCCTTTCGTTAAGAGCAACAAAAACGATTTTGTCGATGCTGAGGCTATCTGCGAGGCGGCTTCCCGCCCCTCAATGCGCTTTGTTTCACCCAGAACTGAAGACCAGCAGGCAATGTCTGCACTGCATCGGGTCAGAGATTCACTGATACGCCAACGCGTTAAAACCACCAATCAGATGCACGCATTTTTGCTGGAGTTTGGCATCAGCATGCCGCGCGGTATTGCCGTAATTCGGCGTCTGGCCGCCGTGCTGGAAGAAAATGACTTCCCGCCTTACCTGGTAAGGGTTCTGAACAGGCTCCACAGCCAGTATATTTACCTTTGCGGGGAAATTGATGAAATCGATATGGAACTGAAAACCCACCTTGCGGAGGATGAAACCGCACAGCGACTGCTGACCATTCCCGGCGTCGGGCCGGTAACAGCAAGCCTGTTAGCCGCACGACTGGGTGACGGGAAAAACTATGCCAGCAGCCGTGACTTTGCGGCGTCAACCGGGCTGGTTCCCCGCCAGTACAGTACAGGTGGAAAAACGACACTGATGGGCATCAGCAAGCGAGGTGATAAGAATCTGCGACGGCTGCTGGTGCAGTGTGCACGCGTGTTTATGCTGCGGCTGGAGAACAACCCAGGGCGTCTGGCAGAGTGGGTTAAAAAGCAGCTTGCCAGCCATCACTCTAACGTGGTGGCGTGCGCGCTGGCAAACAAACTGGCACGTATAGCCTGGGCGGTTACGGCACATCAGGCGGCGTTCAGCAAATAAAAGAGCCAACGAAAAACTCTTCAGCTCAGTGAGTTAACACGTTACTTTCTGGTTTTGCGAAGACAGATAATTGATGACATGAACGGCATATCGGCCTGCTGATGAACCTGATCTAAAAAGTGGCTCTATGAAGCCGACTCTCTTTTAAGGTTCGGCAGGCGCGAAACTCATCGTGGCGCGAGCATGAATACTCACTAGACGCCGAATAGATTTACGCAAGCCCATCATAAATCAAAATCTGTGTTGCAAAAACGGGGGTGACCATAGATTTTTAGACATCGATGTCTCCATTGGCGTAAAAATCAGCCATGGAGACCGTGTAAGAAAGAGTTAATTCCCGGAGTGATCGGCAGGATGCCAAACCATGATCGGAGATGCGTGCCAAACCGTGATCGATTGTGATGCCAAATCGCGATCGGAGATGCATGCCAAATCATGATCGATTCGAATGCCAAACTGTGATCGATTCAGACGCCATTTTGCACTGATGGAACAACACCATGAAAAAGAACAATCGGGCGCACAATCCCATGTGTTGAACGGGCGCGCTAATGCCTGTTATCCGGCCTGGTTTTGGCTGACAGTATTAGACACATTAAGTTATACCGGGATGCGCCAGAATCAACTGCTGCATGTGCGGCTGTGCGATGTGAATCTGGAGGAACACTGGATTGATGTGATTGCTGCGGGCTCTAAAAATCACCGGGAATTTCGTGTCCCTATTACCTCACGCTTGCGGCCACGGTTGGAGATGTTGGTGATGCGTACGCAGGAGGCAGACGCATCGCCCACTGAACAACTGTTTAATGTGAACCGTTTTGAGCTACGACGTAAAGCACAACAGGGGAATGCGTCGCCTGAGCCGATGGGTGTGTACCCGCTGCGCTCTTTTTTCCATCGTCTTTCCCGGGAATGCCGCTTTGCGGTCAGCCCCCACCGTTTTCGGCACACTGTGGCCACTAACTTGATGAAATCACCAGATCGTAATCTGCAGGCCGTCAAACGCCCGTTGGGGCATTCCAGTTTGCGCTCTACGCTGGAGTACATTGATCAGGATATTGATAGCTTACGCGAGTTGTTAGAACAGGAATTGTGGGTTTAGATGGGGGATGGGAGGCACTTCCCTTGACGCAGTTTGATATTTGAATGTAGAAACTGTAAAACACGTAAGTGAAACAGCCCACCTGCGTCAACAGGTGGGCTTTTCAAGAGCCTTTTACAACAACCGAGTAATGGTATCACTACATAAAATTACCATTCTGCGTTGGGTTATTGCTCTCAGAGATCCCCTCATTTTTAGAGACTCAAATAATGCCAAGTGTGCGGGTATATAACCGATGCTGCCTCAGGTAATAAGTAAACTTCTCCATCAACAATATCGCGTAGGCTTCTTTCATTTTAGGCAGTAATTGATAGTAGATAACACCTTGTCGGAAAAATGAATATGTTCGGCTTTTGCTGGTATTGACCTTGATCGTTCGCTCCAGACCCGCGCTGTCTCCTGCCTTGCCCAGCAGCGTCAACAGGACTATCGCCAGCGCACTGAACAGAAATAATCGATCGCGTCTTGCCGGATTTTTGATCCGAACCTGACCCATTCCCATGCCAAATTTATAGTCCTTGATGTCCCGGAAACT
>NZ_AYKS02000100.1 GCF_000496755.2 Serratia sp. DD3 | reverse complement strand
AGGATGAGTGGTTGTAAACGGATTTCGTCATGGATGATTAGTTCTTCAGGATGCCCGCAGGAAGCGCACTTAGGACGAGTGGTTGTAAACGGATTTTGTCATGGACGTTATTTCTTCAGGATGAAGAACATTGTCGCAAGGAGTGCGATTGTTTGTACCAGAGGTATGAATAGCTTAGGGATGGCCCAGTAACGGCAATCAGGATGCCCGCAGGAAGCGCACTCAGGACGAGTGGTTGTAAACGGATTTCGCTATGGACGATTCTTTCTTCAGGATGAAGAATATTGTTGCAGGGAATGCGTTTTTGCAAATGGAAAGACCGGGATGTTGAGTGTATGCATGGAGTGCATAATCAGTATATCCTTCAGTTGAAGGTGGGGAAAAGGCAGCAGGTTATACCTGCTGCCTTTTTTCTTTGTTGGCTTTCTGCTAGATTCCGCCACAATCGTATCGCATTACTTTATTCAGGTTCATTCAAGTAGCCGTAGCCGGCAACAGTAAACTTGGGTATATACTGAATCCAGATCCCCTGAGAGCATAAACCATGAATCAGCCATCAAAAGCCCCTCGCGCTCCACGTAGCAGTGTGGCGACGTCAAAAAGTAAAAAGAAAAGCCGTATGGAGCTTGATCAAGAAGCTCGTGAGCGTAAGCATGTGAAAAAACGTCGTGGCAATGCTTCTGGTTCGCGGACTCAGGTTGAGTCTGCTAACCAAAAAAATAAGACTGGGGCCCAACCCAAAGATCCCCGTATTGGCAGTAAAGTGCCAGTAGCGTTAGTGGTTGAAGCTAAAGCGAAGGTAAAACCTCAGCCCAAGCAGAAAGTAGAAGACAAACCCCGTCTCTCTCCCGAGGAAGAACTCAGCAAACTGGAAAATGATGAGCGTCTGGATGCATTGCTTGATCGTCTCGATATCGGTGCAACCCTAAGCGCTGAAGATCAGCAGTATGTCGATCAGACTCTGGATCGTATTGATGAACTGATGCAACAGTTGGGCATTGAATTGGGTGATGAAGACGAAGATGACGAGAAACAGGAAGATATCCTGAAACTATTGAAGGGTAGTTAATCCTGTATGTGGCTGATCCCAGTGATAGCCTTGTTATTGACATGTTATCTACTGTGGTTATCCGGTAAACTGTGGCGGCTATCGAAACGTCAGGCGCGCTTTCGCCGTGCTTCTGCGGTCAGACAACGCACGCAGTTGCCCATTTCCCGGCTCGGTAGAAAAAAATATCGAAAGGAGTAAGCATGTCAGAACAGACAATAGTCTGGGATTTAGCCTTAATACAAAAATATAACTATTCAGGCCCCCGTTACACCTCCTACCCTACAGCGTTGGAGTTTAATCAGAGCTATGATGAAACTGCGTTCCAACATGCTGCTGTGCGTTATCCTGAGCGCCCGCTTTCGCTTTATGTGCATATTCCATTTTGCCATAAGCTCTGTTACTTCTGTGGCTGTAACAAACTGGTGACACGCCAGACCCATAAAGCGGATGAATATCTGACGGTGCTGGAGCAGGAGATTATTGCTCGTGCCCCGCTGTTTACTGGCCGCAAAGTGAGCCAGATACATTGGGGTGGCGGTACGCCCACTTATCTTGATAAGCGGCAAATTAGCCGGCTGGTGGCCATGCTGCGTCAGCACTTTGATGTTCAGCCAGATGTGGAAATGTCGATTGAGATAGATCCGCGAGAGATTGAACTGGATGTGCTGGACCACCTGCGTGATGAAGGTTTTAACCGTTTGAGTATGGGGGTACAGGATTTTAACAAGGAAGTGCAACGTCTGGTTAACCGTGAGCAGGATGAAGCGTTTATTTTTGCCCTGATCGCTCGCGCCAAGTCGCTAGGGTTCAATTCCACCAATATCGATCTGATCTATGGCCTGCCAAAGCAGACCCCAGAGAGTTTTGCCTTTACTTTACAGCGCGTAGCAGAGTTGAATCCGGATCGTTTGAGTGTGTTTAATTACGCCCATTTACCTAATCTGTTCCCTGCTCAACGCAAAATAAAAGATGCTGACTTGCCGAGTGCGCAACAAAAGCTGGATATTCTGCAACAAACTATCACTTCACTGACCGAGTCAGGCTACCAGTTTATTGGTATGGATCACTTTGCTCGACCCAATGATGAGCTGGCTATCGCCCAACGTGAAGGCAAATTGCATCGTAATTTCCAGGGATACACCACACAAGGAGAAAGCGATCTCCTGGGGTTGGGGGTTTCCGCCATCAGTATGCTGGGCGATAGTTACGCGCAGAACCAAAAAGAGCTGAAAACGTATTACGCGCAGGTGGAAGAGAGCGGTAATGCTTTATGGCGTGGCCTGACAATGACACCGGACGACTGTTTGCGCCGTGATGTGATTAAAACACTGATCTGTAATTTCCAGCTCGATTATCAACCCATTGAGCAATTACATGGCATCGAGTTTGCTGATTATTTTGCGCCTGACTTGTTATTACTGGCCCCCTTTGAACGTGATGGCCTGGTGGAGCGCAATGATCAAGGAATTCGGGTAACACCACGTGGGCGCTTGTTGATCAGAAATATTTGCATGTGCTTTGATATTTATCTGCGCAAACAGGCGCGTGCTCAACAGTTTTCACGCGTTATCTAATGTTTCAACCCAAGCTTATTCAAGCTGCAGTTAATCTTTCTGCCGCTTGAATGGCTACAGGTATAAAACAACCGCTGCCATGGTGGCTGTTTTTTAACTGAAGAAATTGATCAGGGTGGCACACAGTAAGGCGGCCACGGCGGTCAGCGGTGTATGGCTGACGGCAGAACTGACGTCTGCCCCTTGAGTAATAAAAACGATAAATGAATCCAGCATCACAAGCCTCCGGAATTTGTGACCCGATCATACTGCTGTCACTGGTCCTGTAAAGACTATTTTTGCCGATTTTTTGTGCGCTTGATTGCGTTTTTAATCATCTATGGTGTTTTTAATCATGCATCGTGGGCCCTTATTCCATTCCCAACTCTTTCAGCTTACGCGTTAAGGTATTTCTACCCCATCCCAGTAAGCGAGCCGCTTCCTGCTTATGTCCTTGGGTGTATCGCAGGGCGGTAGTGAGTAGCGCACGTTCCATTTCTGGTTGTGCTTCAGATAACAGGTTTTGATGACCCGAACGTAGCGCGTGGTCGGCCCATTGCGCCAACAGCGTTACCCAGTTGACCGGCTGGTTATGATTAGCGGATTCAGCGGGCGTGGTGTCAAAGAGTTCACTGGGCAGATCCTGAACCAATACCTCTTGCCCAGCGGCCATCACCGTCAGCCAGCGGCAGGTGTTTTCTAGCTGACGAACATTACCAGGCCAAGGCAGGCGAGTGAGAGCGGCTTCAGTTTCCGGGTGCAGGTTTTTTACCTCAACCCCCAGCTCCTTCGCGGCAACTTGCAGAAAATAGCGAGCCAGGCGTGGGATATCCTCACGGCGTTCCCGTAATGGTGGCAGATGTACGCGGATCACATTCAGGCGGTGAAACAGATCCTCGCGAAACCGACCTTCCTGCACGCGCAGTTCCAGGTTTTGGTGGGTCGCGGCAATGATACGAACATCCACCTTTACCGGTGCATAACCACCTACACGGTAAAATTGGCCATCAGCTAATACGCGTAACAGGCGAGTTTGCACATCCAGTGGCATATCACCGATTTCATCCAGGAACAGCGTCCCACCATCCGCCTGCTCAAAACGCCCCTGACGGATCTGATTGGCACCGGTAAATGCCCCTTTTTCGTGACCGAATAGCTCTGATTCAATGAGGTCTTTCGGGATGGCAGCCATATTGAGGGCGATAAAGGGCAACTTAGCTCGCGGACTATGGCGATGCAACGCATGGGCGACCAGCTCTTTACCGGTACCTGACTCACCATTAATCAGGACACTGATGGATGAGCGTGATAGGCGGCCAATAATACGGAATACATCCTGCATGGCAGGTGCTTCACCAATAATATCCGCCACGGGATCGCTGGTGGGTGGCGGGCGGACAGGCTGTTGTTGTTCCTGATAGTGGCTGATGGCTCGTTCTACCAACGCTACCGCTTCATCAATATCAAAGGGTTTTGGCAGATAATCAAACGCGCCTTCCTGATAGGCACTGACTGCTGCATCCAGATCTGAATGCGCTGTCATGATGATGACAGGAAGCAGGGGATGGTGCAGTTTTATCTGCTTGAGCAGGGCCAGGCCATTCATCCCTGGCATGCGGATATCCGACAACAACACATCTGGGGTTTGTGTTGCCAATGCGCTCAATACTGCGTTGCCATTGTCGAAAGTGGTACAACTGATACCGGTTCCTGTTAGCGCCCGTTCAAGCACCCAGCGGATGGCGCTATCATCATCGACAATCCAGGCTATCCCTTGTTGCATACAGACCTCTACTTACAAATAGGCAGGTAAACCGAGAATTCGGTATGCCCTGGCCAACTGTTAAATTCAATTTTCCCGCCATGTTGATCGATAAGACTACGGGCAATGGAGAGTCCCAGGCCGGTACCCCCTTCACGACCACTCACCATGGGATAGAACAGGGTATCCTGCAGTTGTGCCGGGACACCGGGGCCGTTATCTTCAATATCGATGCGAGCCACTAATCGGTGGCGGTTGCCATGCAGCGTTGTTTGAAATCCAGTACGGGTGCGCAGCGTAATGGTGCCACCGCGTTCACTTAGCGCCTGCAGGGCATTACGGGTGATATTGAGCAGTACTTGCTCAATTTGTTCTGGGTCATGTGCCAGCTCTGGCAGACTGGGGTCGTAATCCCGTACCAATGCGACATTATCTGGCTTTTCCAATGACACCAACTGACAAACTCTCTCCACCACCTGGTGAATACTTTGGGTAACGTATTGTCCTGGGCGTTGTGGCCCAAGCAGGCGATCCACCAGGTTACGCAGCCGGTCAGCTTGTTCAATGATCACCTTGGTGTATTCCGTCAATACCGGGTCGGGCAGAGCCTTGGCTAGCAACTGTGCTGCACCGCGCAGGCCACCCAATGGATTTTTGATTTCATGGGCCAACCCGCGGACTAAATCACGCGCGGCGACCTGTTGGGCATGCTGCAATTGCTCCTGGCTTAGGCGGCGTTGATTATCCATGGGTGCCAGCTCCATCAGGATAAAACCCTCAGGTAAAACCTGCGCCGTTAAGGAGAGAATATGTGCGCGACTGTCGATAACCAGGGTGACTTCGTTATCGGTAAAACCCTGGCCACTATTGAGGTTCTCACGCATCGTCTCGATGTTTAGTGAGAAATAGCTCAGTAAATCCGGTAATGGGGTACCGAACAGTTTACGAGAACTTTGCGCCAGTAACTGTTGTGCTGCGGGATTGGCGTAACGAATGGCTAATCGGTCATCCAACAGCAGAATACTGTTGATAAGAGAGTTAAGGATTTGCCCTGCATCGGGTAGCTTATCAGTTGCCATACATATCCTTGCCCCTCTGTTACCTGGCAGAGCAAATTCCAGAGGATGGTGAATCTGATTATTGATGCTCACCCTTGGGGCCAGCGCAAGTGCTGTTTAAATCAGCAGTTAGTCAATCTGTTGTCTGATTACTATTGAGTTGCAGCTTAGAATCTATCGGGTAAAGCACTTTTCTGCACTTTTTTAGTGCACTTAATCCTACATTATTTCTGACTGTTGGGGTATGAAACCGTTTTGCAGAACATAGCGTGGCGAAAAAAGCCCATCAGAAGATGGGCGAAAAGTTTCCACGGCAACAAAAAAACGGAAAAATAGAGTAAGACGCGCGATCCATAGATCGCGCGTGTATGACTTAAACGCTGTAGTACAGTTCAAATTCAACTGGGTGTGGCGTCATACGAACACGATCCATCTCTTCTTTACGCAGTTCGATGTAGGCATCGATAGCGTCGTCAGTGAATACCCCACCACGGGTCAGGAATTCACGGTCTTCATTCAGTGCAGCCATGGCTTCATCCAGTGAACCTGCAACTTTTGGAATTTCAGCTTCTTCTTCTGGTGGCAGGTCATACAGGTTTTTGTCCATGGCATCGCCAGGATGGATCTTGTTGATAATGCCATCCAGGCCGGCCATCAGCAGTGCGGCAAAGCACAGGTAAGGGTTAGCCGCTGGATCTGGGAAACGCGCTTCGATACGGCGTGCTTTCGGGCTGGCTACCACCGGGATACGGATGGAGGCAGAACGGTTACGGGCAGAGTAAGCCAGCATCACCGGTGCTTCATAGCCAGGGACCAGACGCTTGTAAGAGTTGGTGGTTGGGTTAGCCAAGGCGTTAATCGCTTTAGCATGCTTGATAATGCCACCAATATAGAACAGTGCAATTTCAGACAAACCGCCGTATTTGTCGCCAGCGAACAGGTTATTACCGTTCTTGGCCAACGACATGTGGCAGTGCATCCCAGAGCCGTTATCGCCGAACATCGGTTTTGGCATAAATGTCGCGGTTTTGCCAAAGGCGTGAGCCACGTTGTGTACGACATATTTGTAGATTTGGATTTCGTCAGCTTTCTTGGTCATGGTATTGAAGCGGGTAGCCACTTCATTCTGACCAGCAGTTGCCACTTCGTGGTGATGTGCTTCAACTACCAGCCCCATCTCCTCCATGGTCAAACACATGGTAGAACGGATGTCCTGTGACGAGTCAACTGGGGGCACTGGGAAGTAACCGCCTTTAACTGCTGGGCGATGACCTTTGTTGCCGCCTTCGTATTTGGTGCTGGTGTTCCAGGCACCTTCAATGTCGTCGATGCTGACATGGGAACCGCGGATGCTGCTACCGAAACGAACATCATCGAACAGGAAGAACTCTGGTTCTGGCCCAAAGAGCACGGTATCAGCAATACCAGAAGAGCGCAGGAAGTCTTCTGCACGCTTAGAAATGGAACGTGGGTCGCGGTCGTAGCCTTGCATGGTGCCAGGTTCAAGGATGTCACAGCGAATGATCAGCGTGGACTCCTCAAAGAAAGGATCTAAAACGGCGGTGCTGGCATCCGGCATCAGCACCATGTCAGATTCGTTGATACCTTTCCAACCACCGATTGAGGAGCCGTCAAACATTTTACCTTCTTCGAAGAAGTCGGCATTTACCTGATGAGCAGGGATGGTAACGTGCTGTTCTTTACCTTTGGTATCAGTGAAACGCAGGTCTACGAATTTCACTTCATGCTCATTCAGCATCGTCAAAACGTGTTCAGCGGACATACTTAACTCTCCCGGATTTATCATTGTCGTGGTGGAACGAATCTGTGTAACCTGACGGATTTCGCTCGATGATCTAGATTAAGCGAAAACCGTGCCAACTTTTTAATGGCGCAATAATCGCCTGTTAGCGCGGTTTTTGCCTCTCTGCAGTATGCACCATTAGTGATGGGATGCACTAATGTGGTGCAAAAAAGGTGAAATGGGGCACTACAACGGGGCGAAATGTATCCAATTGTTGAATTTTTCATCGTGAATGTGATCACAAACCAGTCTAGACACAGTTGTTTATAAGAGAGTGTTGTGATCTTGTTTAGTCCCTCGCTTAATACGTGTACAATAGCGCGCTATTTCTAATGCCTGAGGCAAAGCTGTGATCGAAAATTTGCGTAATATCGCCATTATTGCCCACGTTGACCATGGGAAAACTACCCTGGTTGACAAGCTGCTACAACAATCCGGTACCTTCGGAGAGCGTGAGGAAGCAACTGAACGAGTAATGGACTCCAACGATTTGGAGAAAGAGCGTGGGATTACCATTCTCGCAAAAAATACCGCCATTAATTGGAAAGACTATCGTATCAATATCGTCGATACCCCAGGGCACGCCGACTTTGGCGGTGAGGTTGAGCGTGTGATGTCGATGGTTGACTCGGTGCTGCTGGTTGTGGATGCAATGGATGGCCCAATGCCGCAAACCCGTTTTGTGACCAAGAAAGCCTTCGCCAATGGTCTGAAACCGATCGTGGTGATTAATAAGGTCGATCGTCCTGGTGCGCGCCCTGATTGGGTGGTGGATCAGGTTTTTGATCTGTTCGTTAATCTGGATGCAACCGACGAACAACTCGATTTCCCGATTATCTATGCATCAGCATTGCTGGGGATCGCAGGTACTGACTATAACGAGATGTCTGAAGATATGACCCCGTTGTATCAGGCCATTGTTGATCACGTAGCTGCTCCTCAGGTTGAGCAGGATGCCCCATTCCAGATGCAAATCTCTCAACTGGATTATAACAACTACGTGGGTGTTATCGGCATCGGCCGTATCAAGCGCGGCAAAGTGAAGCCTAACCAGCAAATCACCGTTATCGACAGTGATGGCAAAACCCGTAGTGGTAAAGTTGGTAAAGTGCTGACTCATATGGGCTTGGAGCGTATCGAAGCGAGTGTTGCTGAAGCAGGTGACATTATTGCGATCACCGGTCTGGGTGAGTTGAATATCTCCGACACCATTTGTGATGTGAATGCGGTTGAAGCGTTGCCAGCATTGTCTGTTGATGAGCCTACCGTCACCATGTTCTTTAACGTCAACACCTCTCCATTCTGTGGTAAAGAAGGTAAGTACGTTACTTCTCGTCAAATCCTTGAGCGCCTGCAGAAAGAGCTGGTACATAACGTTGCGCTGCGTGTTGAAGAAACTGAAGATGCGGATGCATTCCGTGTTTCAGGCCGTGGTGAGCTGCACTTATCGGTGTTGATCGAAAATATGCGTCGTGAAGGTTTTGAACTGGCGGTTTCACGTCCGAAAGTTATCTTCCGTGAAATCGATGGTCGCAAACAAGAGCCGTTCGAAAACGTCACACTGGATATTGAAGAGCAGCATCAAGGTTCGGTGATGCAGGCGATGGGTGAGCGTAAAGCTGACCTGAAAAATATGGATCCCGATGGTAAAGGCCGTGTACGTCTGGACTATGTGATCCCAAGCCGTGGTTTGATCGGTTTCCGTAACGAGTTTATGACCATGACCTCGGGTACCGGTCTGCTGTATTCCACCTTCAGCCACTACGACGATGTGCGTCCAGGTGAAGTGGGTCAGCGTCAGAACGGTGTATTGATTTCCAATGGTCAAGGTAAAGCTGTCGCCTTTGCCCTGTACAGCCTGCAAGATCGTGGCAAGCTGTTCCTGGGTCATGGTGCTGAAGTGTACGAAGGCCAGATCATCGGTATTCACTCACGCTCTAACGACTTGACGGTTAACTGCCTGACCGGTAAAAAACTGACCAACATGCGTGCTTCTGGTACGGATGAAGCGACGACACTGGTTCCTGCTATCAAGATGTCTCTGGAGCAAGCACTGGAGTTCATTGATGATGATGAACTGGTCGAAGTGACACCTACCTCAATTCGTATCCGTAAGCGTCACTTGACGGAAAACGATCGCAGACGCGCGAGCCGCACTTCTAAAGAGGTTTAACCTCCGATGCTTAGGGCGCATATTGCGCCCTGAGTTATTTTCCTATTTCTGCCGCATGATCTGTGCTTTTCCTTTTTTCTCCCTGTTCAGCTTCAACTTTTCCCGTTAGAGTAAAATATTACCCACTCACCAGGAGAGGACTATGCTGTATATCTTTGATTTAGGTAATGTGATTGTCGATATCGATTTCAAGCGTGTACTGGGCGTATGGAGCAACTTAAGTGGCGTACCCTTGGCCACGTTGTCTGATCGTTTTAGCATGGGTGAAATATTTCAGCAGCACGAACGTGGTGAAGTCAGTGATGAAGAGTTTGCGGAAAAACTGTGCGCAGAAATGGGCATTGGACTCAGTTTCGAGCAGTTTGCTGCGGGTTGGCAGGCAGTATTTGTTTCCTTGCGACCAGAAGTGATCGACATCATGCACCGTTTGCGTAGTGAAGGGCACCGCGTGGTGGTGTTATCGAACACCAATCGCCTACACTGTGATTACTGGCCACAACACTACCCTGAGGTGGCAGAAGCGGCTGACCATCTTTACCTTTCGCAGGATATCGGTATGCGTAAACCTGATGCCAATATCTATCAATATGTGCTCAAGGCGGAAAATACCCCAGCGGATCAGGCGGTCTTTTTTGATGATGTCGCGGCCAATGTGGCGGCAGCCAAAGCACTGGGTATTGAGGGGGTGCAAGTGACAGATCGTCAGATTATTCCAGCGTATTTTGCGCAATGATGACCATCGGTTAAGCTCAAGGTATACCTAACCGTCTTTTATGCGCAGAGATTGCCTGCCACGTGCGAGGTTCTCCCTGCGAAGCCACTATGTCCCCTATTTTTGGTAGTAAACTCTAGGTGATGAGTTGGCTGCCTGTCTGGCTGCAACTTGAAATCCATCGGGTAGAGGCTGACATCAGGAGTGTATATGTCATTTTTCCGCCGCAAAAAGCTCCCATCGGCGCTTAAACCAAGTGTGACCTTTGGGCGATTACTGATTAAGCGTATTGATGCTGATGGCCTGAGCATGTTGGCGGGACATCTGGCCTTTGTTTCTCTGCTTTCATTGGTGCCACTTATTACCGTGGTGTTCGCTTTGTTTGCTGTTTTCCCCATGTTTGCTGATATCAGTATTCAACTGAAAAATTTTATTTTTTCCAATTTTATGCCTGCTGCCGGTCATGTAATTCAGCGTTACCTTGAACAGTTTGTTGCCAACTCCAACAAGATGACCGCAGTGGGGATTTGTGGTCTGATTATCACTGCGTTATTGCTGATCTCTTCGGTAGATACGGTGTTAAATACCATTTGGCGCAGTAAGAACAAACGTTCAATGGTGTTTTCTTTTGCGGTTTACTGGATGGTGCTGACGTTGGGGCCGCTGCTGGTGGGGGCCAGTATGGCCATCAGCTCTTATCTGCTTTCGCAGACCTGGTTAGTGCAAACCGGGGTCAATAGCTTGGTGGATGAAGTACTGCGTGTTTTCCCCTTGCTTCTGTCATGGGTCTCTTTCTGGTTGCTATACAGTATCGTGCCCACCCTGCGCGTCCCCCCTAAAGATGCACTGGTTGGGGCGCTGGTCGCTGGGGTGTTGTTTGAACTGGGCAAAAAAGGGTTTGCGTTTTATGTCACGATGTTTCCCTCATACCAACTGATCTATGGTGTGTTGGCCGTGATCCCGATTTTATTCCTGTGGGTTTATTGGAGCTGGTGTATCGTTTTACTCGGTGCTGAAATCACCGTAACCTTGGGTGAGTATCGTCAATACCGCCAGCAAAGAGTAGAACTAGAGCCAAAATAACAGCAGGAAGGGGCTTTATGATTGCGTTAATTCAACGAGTATTAAATGCCAGTGTTACGGTAGAAGGGGAAGTTATCGCTAAGATCGATGGCGGTTTGTTGGTGTTACTAGGGGTTGAGCAAGATGATAACCCACAGAAAGCACAGCGTTTGTGTGAGCGGGTGTTGGGATACCGTATTTTTGCTGATGAGAATGACAAGATGAATCTCAATGTGCAGCAAGTGGGAGGCAGTGTGCTGGTGGTATCGCAGTTTACTTTGGCGGCAGATACTCAAAAAGGTATGCGCCCCAGCTTCTCCCGTGGCGCAGCACCCGGCGATGCCGAGCAGTTATATCACTATTTTGTTGGTCTGTGCCGTGAACGTGGTGTGGACACACAGACTGGCGAGTTTGCCGCCGATATGAAAGTGGCGTTGGTAAACGATGGGCCGGTGACGTTCTGGTTGCAAGTTTAAGCATGATGAGAGAGAAGACCGCTATGTATCACTTGCGCGTTCCTGTGACAGAGCAAGAACTGAAAGACTATTACCAGTTTCGTTGGGAAATGTTGCGTAAGCCATTGCACCAGCCAATGGGGTCAGAAAAGGATGCCTACGATGCGATGGCACATCACCAAATGGTGGTGGACGAGAATGACCGTATTGTGGCGATAGGGCGTTTATCTATCAATGCTGATAATGAAGCGGCGATTCGTTTCCTGGCGGTGGATTCCACGGTGCGAGATAAGGGGCTGGGAACCTTGGTGGCGATGACGCTGGAGTCGGTAGCGCGTCAGGAAGGGGTTAAGCGGGTGGTTTGTAGTGCTCGCGAAGATGCCGTCGACTTTTTTGCCAAATTGGGGTTTGTTAATCAAGGTGAAATTACCACGCCACAAACCACGCCTCTCCGCCATTACCTGATGATTAAGCCCGTGGCGACACTGGATGATATTTTACATCGCCCCGATTGGTGCGGGCAGTTACAACAAGCCTGGTATCAACATATTCCTCTCAGTGAAAAAATGGGTGTGCGTATCAGCCAGTATACGGGTCAACGTTTTGTCACCACGATGCCAGAGATTGGCAATCAGAATCCGCACCATACCCTGTTTGCCGGGAGCTTATTTTCTTTGGCAACCTTGACTGGCTGGGGGCTAATCTGGTTGCTACTGCGTGAACGTCAACTGGGTGGAACCATTATTCTGGCAGATGCCCATATTCGTTATAGCAAACCCATCTCAGGTCGCCCCCGGGCAGTGGCTGATCTCAGTTCGCTGAGCGGTGACCTGGCTCGTTTGGCACAAGGCCGTCGGGCGCGGGTGCAGGCAGAGGTACACTTATTCGGTGGCGATGATAAGGGTGCGGTGTTCGAAGGGACTTTTATGGTATTGCCTGCAGAATCAAACGTCACTTTGGATAAAGATGTTTTGGCAGAAGATTGAAGAAATAAGTTAACAGCCAAGGACTTGCTGATATTTACCCGTCGCCAATCAAGGGACGACGGGTAACCGACCAAGGGGATTTAGCTAACCGCAGAGAACATCGGCAACGTCAGATACAGCTTAATCATGATGGCATTGACGATATCGATAAAGAACGCTCCAACCATCGGTACCACTAAGAATGCCAGATGTGAAGGACCGAAACGGTCAGTAATCGCCTGCATGTTGGCGATGGCCGTTGGGGTCGCCCCCATACCAAAACCACAGTGACCGGCAGCCAGCACCGCAGCATCGTAGTTTTTACCCATCACGCGGTAGGTGACAAAGATGGCATACAGCGCCATCACCAACGTCTGTACTGCCAGAATGGCCAGCATCGGCAAGGCCAATGAGGCCAATTCCCAGAGACGTAGACTCATCAGTGCCATCGCCAGGAACAACGACAGGCTAACGTTGCCTAATACCGATACCGCCCGCTCAAAGACCGTGTAGAAGCCAGTGGCTGACAGGGTGTTACTGAGGATCACACCAATAAACAGAACGCAAACGAAGATGGGAAGTTCAAACGCGGTACCTTTCAATAAACCAGCGACAAAATTCCCGGCGGTTAAACAGATAGCAATCATGGCGATGGTTTCCACCATCACCAGTGAGGTAATCAAGCGAGCACTTTCCGGCTTTTCAAACCCACTCGGCTGTGCACTGTCTTCTGGCGTTCCCTCTGGGGTTGCGGAGTTTTTAACCAGATAACGGGCCACTGGGCCACCAATCAGCCCGCCCAGAACCAAACCGAAGGTGGCGCAAGCCATCGCTACTTCAGTCGCATTCTCAAACCCATAGCGTTCAATGAACACTTTACTCCAGGCTGCACCGGTACCATGGCCACCAGAAAGGGTAATTGAACCAGCAATCAGACCCATCAATGGATCCAAGCCCAACATTGTCGCCATACCGATACCGATGGCATTTTGTACCACTAGCAACCCAATCACGACGAACAAGAATATGACTAACGCCTTGCCCCCCGCTCGCAATCGAGCCAGGTTGGCATTCAAACCGATAGTGGCAAAAAAGGCCAGCATCAGGGGGTCTTTCAGCGACATATCAAAGCTGATTTCCCAGTTGGCTACTTTCTTCATCACCAGTAGCGCTACTGCTACCAGCAGACCACCAGCGACGGGGGCAGGTATCGTGTATTGTCTAAGTAGAGGAATAGAGCGTACGCATTTGCCACCTAGGAGCAGAACCAACGTGGCCGCGACTAATGTGCCATAAGTATCGAGATGAAACATCTAGGTACCCCGTGTAATAAAATAGATACAATAAAATAATAAGTTATAAAATTCGAACAGCTTTTTAACTTAACGAGTGCAGGATTAGAAGTAAAAACGCCTAATAATACAAGGAAAAATGAATAAAAATGCGACATCAATAAAATTATTGGTATAAAAATAGAATAGCGCAACCGTTTGCTTTTGTGACAAGGATCATTAAAATACGTTCTTTTCCGTTTCTTGGAATGCGACACCATGACCACCCACTCTGCCGAACTTGATGCTACAGCAACCGCATCGACAAACGGCCCACGCACTAGTGAGCTGATTTATCACCTGGAAGATCGTCCCCCCCTGCCACAAACGTTGTTTGCTGCCGGCCAACATCTGCTAGCCATGTTTGTGGCGGTGATCACCCCAGCGTTGTTGATCTGCCAGGCACTTGGCCTGCCAGCACAAGATACTCAGCATATTGTCAGCATGTCACTGTTTGCTTCCGGGTTGGCTTCTATTTTACAAATCAAAACCTGGGGGCCAATCGGTTCTGGCTTGTTATCTATTCAGGGCACCAGCTTTAACTTTGTCTCGCCACTGATTATGGGTGGCTTGGCGTTGAAAAATGGTGGGGCAGATATCCCCACCATGATGGCAGCCCTGTTTGGTACCTTGATGGTGGCATCATGTACCGAAATCCTACTGTCCCGGGTGCTGCATTTGGCGCGCCGTATCATTACCCCGTTAGTTTCTGGCATTGTGGTGATGATCATCGGCCTATCGTTGATTCAGGTCGGTTTAACCTCTATTGGCGGTGGCTACGCAGCGATGGAAGCGAATACCTTCGGTGAGCCAAAGAATCTGTTGCTGGCGGGTTCGGTACTGGCGGTGATTATTCTACTTAACCGTCAACGTAATGCTTATCTGCGTATCGCTGCTTTGGTGATTGCGATGGTGGTAGGTTATCTGCTGGCCTGGGCCATGGGTATGCTACCGGAAACTCAGCCGGTCGCTCAAACCGCCGTCATTTCCATTCCGACACCGCTCTATTACGGTTTGGGATTTGATTGGAACCTGCTGTTACCATTGATGTTGATTTTTATGGTGACGTCACTGGAAACCATTGGGGATATTACCGCCACCTCTGACGTTTCTGAACAACCGGTTAGTGGCCCACTTTATATGAAGCGCCTGAAAGGGGGCGTGTTGGCCAATGGCTTGAATTCAATGTTATCGGCGGTATTCAATACTTTCCCTAATTCCTGTTTTGGTCAGAATAATGGCGTGATCCAACTGACGGGTGTCGCCAGCCGCTATGTCGGCTTTTTTGTGGCACTGATGCTGATTGGCTTGGGGTTATTCCCGGCCGTTGCCGGTTTTGTGCAGAATATTCCTGAACCTGTGCTGGGTGGCGCGACCATTGTGATGTTTGGCACCATTGCTGCTTCCGGTGTTCGTATCGTTTCTCGTGAACCCCTGAATCGTCGGGCGGTGATGATTATGGCGCTATCACTCGCCGTCGGTATGGGGGTTTCCCAACAGCCATTGATTCTGCAATTTGCACCTGACTGGTTGAAAACCCTACTTTCTTCCGGTATTGCCGCCGGTGGTCTAACGGCGATTACGCTGAATTTGCTGTTCCCACCAGAGAAATAAATACGGCAATCTGGTATAAAACGGCCGCAAGTACTTTACTTGCGGCCGTTTTTTATTACCCTTTTCATCACGACTCTTGAGCTGACGAGCTAATTGCGGCATAAACAGGGTATCTTTTCTCACCTCTACGGATCCGCACGATGAAATTTATCAGAAAACTGTTGCTGACTTTCCTGCTACTGATTGTGCTTGCCGTGGTAGTGATTTACCTTTTGGGCCAAACTCATTGGGCTGCAGGCTGGTTGAGCCGTTGGGTCAGTGATAACAGCGGGTATCGCCTGTCGGTAGAGAAAATCTCGCACTCCTGGAATCATCCGGGGCAAATCAGCTTGGAAGGTGTGACCTTCGCTCAAGCCAACCAACCACAGACGCTGGTGGCCAAGCAGGTGGATCTGGTATTTAGCTCACGACAAATCACTGAGCCTGGTTTTTTTGCCAGTGTGACACTACGGGATGGTTCCCTCAATGTATTGCCGCAACAGGGGGTCTCATTACCCATTCAGGCGGAGGTATTGCAATTAAGCAATATGGCACTGCAATTCAACCATAATAGCTGGCAGTTTAACGCCCAGGCGGTCAATGGCGGTATCAATCCATGGCAACCTAAAACCGGCTATTTATTCGGTGAAAATAACCAATTTCAGGTTAGCGCGGGTTCAATGGTATTGAACGGTATTCCTGCCTCACGGGTATTGGTACAGGGTGAAATCAGGCAAAATCAGTTGATGCTGAATAATTTTGGTGCCGATCTGTCCCAAGGCGACCTCACCGGGGTGGCTAGCCGTGCCGCCGATGGCAGTTGGTTGGTGGAGAGTTTGCGCCTAAGCAATGTACGCCTGCAAGTCCCGTTAACATTGAAACAGTTCGGCGAGCATTTCAAGGTGCTGCCTCCGGTGACAGTGAAGCGCTTTGATTTAATCGATGCACGTTTGGAAGGGAAAGAGTGGGCGGTTAACGATCTCGACCTATCGTTACAAAATATCACTTTTAAGCAAGGTGACTGGAGTAGCCAAGAGGGTTCGCTCAACTTTAATGCGGGGGATATTATTAATGGCAAGTTTCATTTAATCGACCCGATTATGAGCATGACTCTCTCTACGGCGGGTATTACCATTCAACAGTTCACCACCCGTTGGGAGGGGGGATTATTGCGTACCTCCGGCAACTGGTTACGGGCGAATAAACGTTTGCAGTTGGATGAGTTGGCGGTAGCGGCACTAGAATATACCTTGCCGATTAACTGGCGTGGGTTGTGGTTGCGGCCATTACCCGATTGGTTAGCTGAAGTCTATGTCGGCAAGATGACCACTAATCGTAATCTGCTCATTGATATCAATCCTGATTTTCCTTTCCAGATCACGGCATTGGATGGTTCTGGTAACAACTTGCTATTAGCCCGTGATCACCAGTGGGGAATCTGGTCTGGCTCGTTACAACTCAATGGGAGTGATGCCACTTTCAATAAGGTCGATATTCGACGCCCCTCTTTGACGCTGCAGGCTGATGCTCAACAAATCAATGTGACTGAGTTGAGCGCCTTTATGCCGGAGGGTTTGTTAGAGGCTAAGGCCAGCATCAGTCAGCTCCCTGGTAAGCCGTTTACCCTCTCCTTTAATGGCCGTTCAGTGCCTTTAAATACGTTACAGCAATGGGGATGGCAACCGGTTCCATTGGAAGGTGATGGTAATCTGCAATTAGAGTTGAAAGGGTTACTTAACGGCGATGGGCCATTCAAGGCTTCATTACAGGGGCATTTACAGGCGCTCAATAAAGAAGGGCAAACCCTGGAGCAATCATTACCGGAACAGCCATTGCCGGGACAGCCATTACCGGAACAACCATTGCCGGAACAACCATTACCGGAACAGCCATTGCCGGAACAACCATTGCCGGGACAGCCATTACCGGGACAGCCATTACCGGGACAGCCATTACCGGGACAGCCATTGCCGGAACAGCCATTGCCGGAACAGCCATTACCGGAACAGCCATAACCCTAGTTACGCTGTTATGGTAACGCCTGTCATAACAGCGCCTAAATGTGCTCGAGTTGCCGTTGGACTACGGCAATTTGAAGGGTATTGGGTATTTATTACTGGCGTCGGGCCCACGGCATCCTGTTATTACTAGGCATTGGAATAACGGGTGGTTTCCGGTAGCCAGCGTTCAATCAGGGCGAGAGCATGCTGTGGATAGTGTTGGTGAATATGGCGCGCAACGCGTTGAACTTCCGGGATCATGTGCTGATCACGCAACAACTCGGCGACTTTGAACGCCATACTCCCGGTTTGACGGGTGCCGAGTAATTCACCAGGCCCGCGAATTTCTAAATCTTGCTGAGCAATGACAAACCCATCATTACTGTCGCGCAGGACTTGTAGGCGTTTCTGGGCAGTTTTGCTCAGTGGGGTTTTATAAAGCAGCACACAGTGTGAGGCGATAGCGCCACGACCAACACGGCCACGTAATTGGTGAAGCTGTGCCAAACCCAGCCTTTCCGGATTTTCAATAATCATCAAACTGGCGTTGGGAACATCGACACCAACTTCAATCACGGTGGTGGCTACTAAGAGCTGTAATTCACCCTGTTTGAATGCCTGCATCACCGCTTGCTTTTCTTGGGCTTTCATCCGGCCATGTACCAGTGCAACTTTCAGTTCTGGCAGGGCAGTTTGCAACTCTTGCCAAGTGGCCTCTGCCGCCTGGGCTTCCAGTAAGTCTGACTCTTCAATCAGTGTACAGACCCAATAGGCTTGGCGGCCTTCCTTGATACAGGCGTTTTTTACCCGCTCGATAATATCAGCGCGGCGCGTATCAGGGATGGCCACGGTGGTTACCGGGGTACGGCCTGGGGGGAGTTCATCAATGATTGAGGTATCGAGGTCGGCATAGGCCGTCATCGCCAGCGTGCGTGGGATGGGGGTGGCCGTCATAATCAACTGATGGGCGTGGAACCCTTGCTCTTCGCCCTTTTCCCACAATGCCAGCCGCTGGTGTACACCAAAGCGGTGTTGTTCATCAATAATCACCAAGGCCAGGCCATTAAACTGCACCTGCTGCTGAAAAATGGCATGGGTACCGACCACCATCATTACCTGACCGCTGGCAATGGCTTGTTGTTGAGCAAGACGTGCCTTGCCTTTCTGCTTTCCTGCCAGCCAGCCGACTTCGATGCCTAATGGTTCAAACCATTGGCGAAAATTATTGGCATGTTGTTCAGCCAGCAATTCCGTCGGGGCCATCAGTGCCACTTGTTTACCATGGACGATGGCTCGCAAGGCCGCCAGCGCGGCAACCAGCGTTTTGCCTGAACCGACATCACCTTGTACCAAACGCATCATCGGGAAGCCTTTTTGCATATCGGCTTCGATATCTGCCACGACTCTGTTTTGTGCATTGGTCGGTGAAAAGGGGAGTTTGGCGAGGAACGCTTGTTTCAACCGGTCATCTGGTGCCAGTGAGGGGGCCAGGTAACTTTGTGCCCCGGCACGTACTGCCAGCATGCTAAGGTTGTGTGCCAATAACTCTTCGAGGATCAGGCGTTTTTGTGCGGGGTGTTTACCCTGTTCCAAATCGATTAGTTGAATATCAGGTGGTGGGCGGTGCAGAGTATGTAGCGCCTGCGGCAGACTGACTAAACCGTGACTCAATTCTGCCGGTAACAGCTCAGCAATGGCGCAGGTATCCAGTTGTTCCAATGCCTGATCAGTTAACTTCCGTAGTGTGGCCTGGCGAACACCTTCCGTAGTGGAATAAACCGGTGTCAGTGCCTCTTGCAGTTCAACGTCACTTTTTTCACCTTGAATACGGTATTCCGGATGAATGATTTCTGCCCCATGAGCGCCGCGTTTTACTTCACCGTAGGCGGTTATGCGGCGACCAATCGCCAGGCTGTTCTTCATTGCCGCATTGAAATTGAAAAAGCGCATGGTCAGGATGCCGCTGCCATCACTGATCTGGCAAACCAACATACGGCGTCGACCAAAACTGATATCACAACGCAGGATCTCCCCTTCCACCGTGGCAAAAAGACCCGGCAGCAGCGCGTTAATCAGATAGAGTCGGGTACGGTCTTCATAGCGTAATGGCAGATGGAGTAGCAAGTCCTGAAGGGTGTGCAAGCCAATTTTGGCGAGCTTTTTTGCCTGACTGGCTCCCACACCAGAGAGGGTGGTAATAGGGATGGTATCCAGCAGTTGGCCTTTCATCGGCGTACCGTTGTCGCCTGCATGGTTGCCCACCATTCAGCGCTGGCAACCACCTGGCCCTGTTCGTCAATATGTGGGCGTGGTAGCCCTTTGCGTTTAGCCACATTGGCCAACACGGGATAACCGCCCTCAAACAGCAAGCGTTGTTGCTCTTGCGCATCCAATGCACTCTGTTCACGGTGATACAAACCGGCATTTTGCCGTTGTCGCTGCGCTTCATACAGAATCAATGCTGCAGCCACAGAAACATTTAAAGACTGCACCATACCGATCATGGGGATGATGATGTCCTGATCAGCCAAGGCCAGCGCCTGTTCAGTAATGCCGGTTTTTTCCTGCCCCAGCAGTATGCAGGTTGGGCGTGTATAGTCTATTTCACGGAAATCAACAGCACGGTCTGACAGGTGAGTTGCCAGGATTTGCATCCCCTGATCTTTTAGGTGTGAAACGGCCTGGTTAATCGAGGGGTGCGTTTTTATATTGACCCAACTGTTACTGCCAGCGGCTGAGGAAACCAGGGTTCGCATGCGCGGGGTAGGCCAGATGGCATGCAACTGGTGCACGCCAACGGCATCGGCAGTCCGTATAATTGCGGAGACGTTATGGGGTTTGTGAACCTGTTCCAGGCAGATGGTCAGATCAGGCTGCCGAGTAGCCAGCATTTGACGAATCCGCGCATAGCGTTCAGGGCTCATAAGCGCTAGTTTCTATTACGGGTAACTTTAATCACATCCGGCATAATACGGATCTTGCGCATAATATTTGCCAAATGGACGCGATCACGCGTGGTTAAACGGATAAAAGCGCTGTAGACCCGGCCATCTCGCTCTTCAGTATTCAGGCTTTGAATGTTCGAGCCGGCAGCATTGATAGCGGCGGTCAGGCTGGCCAATGCACCTTGATGGTTGAACATGTCTACCTTGATTTCTGCAATAAACTCCTGCTCAGCCTTCATATCCCACTCTACCGCCATGAACTTTTCCGGTTCTTTCTGGTAGCCACGGATATTGCGGCAGGATTCATGGTGGATCACCAAACCTTTGCCTGGGCTGACATGAGCAATAATTGGATCACCAGGAATCGGTCGGCAGCATTTGGCAAAGGTGATCAAGACGCCATCGGCACCTTTAATGGATAGATTGCGCACGTTATTGGAAAAAATGCCCAAGCTGGAGTGATCCCCTTGCAGATTCTTTGCCACTACCACGCTCATAGCATTACCGAGGCCAATTTCAGCCAGGAGATCGTCCAGGGTGGCCAGTTTCATGCGCTCCAGTTCATGCTGGATATTTTCTTGTGGCACTTCAGCCAGTTTGCGACTGCCACCGAGCGCATGGTTAAGCAAACGACGCCCCAGACTGACGGAATCATCGCGCTTGAGGTTTTTCAGCATCTGGCGGATTTTCGCCCGCGCTTTTGAACTGACAACAAAATTCAACCAAGCGGCATTAGGCCGAGCACCGGGCGCGGTAATCACCTCGACGGTCTGACCACTGTGCAGGGATTGCGATAATGGATAGGGCTGGCGATCAACCCGTGCACCGACACAAGCATGACCGATATCGGTATGCACTGCGTAGGCAAAATCTACCGGGGTCGCTCCGGCGGGTAATTCAACAATGCGGCCTTCTGGCGTGAAAACGTAAATTTCATCTGGGAACAGATCGGATTTTACACTTTCAATAAATTCAAACGAACTGCCTGCACTCTGTTGTAGCTCAAGTAAGCTCTGCATCCAGCGTTGGGCACGGATTTGCGCCGTCGTGCCGGTAGATTCGCCTTTTTCCTTATAAGCCCAGTGCGCAGCAACCCCCATCTCAGCCATCTGCTCCATATCTTCGGTACGGATTTGCACCTCAACCGGCACACCATGTGGGCCGATTAATGAAGTATGCAGTGATTGATAGCCGTTAGCCTTGGGGATGGCGATATAGTCTTTGACCCGACCAGGGCGCGGTTTATACAGGCTATGTGCCTGCCCTAGCACCCGGTAACAGGTGTCTACTTCTTTCACGATCACCCGGAAAGCATAGATATCCATAATGGAATGGAACCGCTGCTCTTTCAGGTGCATCTTGCAGTAGATGGAGTAGAGGTGTTTTTCCCGCCCACTAACCCGGCAGGGAATACCAGCTTCAGTCAAACGCCCTTCGATTTCAGAGAGGATTTTCTGGATCATCTCTTTACGGTTACCCCGGGCGGATTTCACCACTTCTTTGATGACCCGATAGCGGTTCGGGTACAGCGCTTCAAAACCCAACTCTTCCAGTTCGGTTTTCAGGTGGTGGATCCCCAGGCGGTGAGCCAGAGGACTATAAATTTCCAGTGTTTCACGGGCGATGCGCCGCCGTTTGTCTGGGCGTAGTGAACCCAGGGTGCGCATGTTGTGGGTACGGTCTGCCAGCTTGATCAGCACGACACGAATATCCTGCACCATCGCCATGATCATTTTGCGGAAGTTTTCCGCCTGCGCTTCTTTCTTGTTCTGGAATTTTAACTTATCCAGTTTGGACACCCCTTCAACCAGTTCGGCAACGCTTTTGCCGAACAGTTGTTCCATGTCCTGATAAGTGGCAGAGGTATCTTCAATGACATCGTGCAATAGCGCGGCCATTAGCGTCTCATGGTCGAGGCGCATTTCTGCCAGAATACAGGCCACAGCAACAGGGTGGGTGATATAGGGCTCACCACTGGAGCGTGTCTGCCCCTCGTGAGCATCACGTGCAACCAGATAGGCCTGCCCGAGCTGCTTAATCTGCTCCTCAGGCAAGTAACGTTGAATCAGTTGATTCAGGCTTTCAAACAGATACAAGGCAGACTCGCAGTCTAATTAACGACGACCTTCAGCAATTGCGGTCACCGCTTGGATCTCTGCGGCTTCTTGTTCTTGCTGCTCCTGGCGCTCACGGACATCAAGGATCTTATTGTTGATCAGACCTTCTTCGATTTCGCGCAGAGCGATAACGGTGTACTTATCATTCTCTTCAGGTACCAGAGCATCTTTACCACCGGTCTGGATTTGACGCGCCCGACGAGCAGCGACCAATACCAGGTCAAAACGGTTACCAATTTTCTCTACAGCGTCTTGAACAGTTACGCGTGCCATATTTGTGCTACTCCACAGGTGACGAAAAGATTGGGCATAATACTGAAACTGTCTTCAGTCTGCCAATAATTTGCTGATTAAAGCGTCATGCCGCAGTATTTGGCGGCCTAAACGCAGACGTTCGGCGCGAATAATGTTTTTCAGATCCGATAGCGCCAGATCGAAATCGTCATTCACAATTAAATAATCATACTCTGCATAATGCGTCATTTCTGCAACGGCTTGTGCCATCCGCCTGGCGATGACATCATCGGCATCCTGCCCGCGCCCGCGCAGACGTCTCCCCAACTCCTCCTTGGATGGAGGCAGAATAAAGATGCTGCGTGCCTGGGGCATTTTGGCGCGAACCTGCTGAGCACCTTGCCAGTCAATATCCAGAAAGACATCCACCCCTGTTGACAACACTTGCTCAATGGCCGCACGAGAGGTGCCATAATAGTTGCCGAACACTTGTGCGTGTTCAAGAAACGCATCCTGCTCAATCATACGGTGGAATTCGTCTTTAGAGACGAAAAAGTAATGTTCACCGTGATTTTCACCCGGGCGACTATCGCGCGTAGTGTGTGAAACCGAAACCTGCGTGTCATAGAGCGGTTGCGTTTTTAACAAAGCCTGAATCAGACTTGATTTCCCTGCGCCACTGGGGGCAGAGACAATATAAAGCATGCCTTGAGCCATGATGATGTTCGTTGATTGCGGTTGATAAGCCAGTTACAGCGGATGTGCATACTCAGATTCACTCACTTGAGTGCGATGAGTATAAATTATCTGCTTAGTATACACGGCTAATGTGCCCTGTGCAGTGCCAGTCGTCATTTTGACGACAGCTTTCTGATGAAAACAGGGGAAAATGACCGAGTCGCGTGCGGGATCGAGAAATTTTCGCCGTTTTCAGCAAGGACCCCTTCTCTTTGGATACCACTTCGCATCCTGAACTTTCCTGATTCGCTAACACAGATGATTGAGTATTTACTCCCCTCTCTACTCAAGGTGATGCAGGTTCAACCATGGCTTGAATGGCGTCGGGAGGTGCAGGATGTGGCGTTATATTACCCGGATGTTACTAGTGATGGCGGTTGGGTGCCCCATTGCCTGGGCAACTCCCTGTCCAGAATGGCCGCCAGAGCGGTTGCAATTGGAAATAAAGGCGTTGGATAACCAACTCGCACTCTGGGATGAGGCTTATTACCAACAAGGCTATAGCCTTATCGACGATGAAATCTACGATGGTTTACAACAGCAATGGAAAAACTGGCAGCACTGCGCCGGTTTGGTCATACCCGAAGACCATAAACTCCCGTTACCCGAAGGCAAAATAGGGCATCCGGTGGCGCAAACCGGTCTGCGCAAATTATCTGATCCTTTGGCGGTCAGGGAGTGGCTGCAAGATCGTCATGATGTCTGGGTACAACCCAAAATTGATGGTGTGGCGGTTACGCTAGTCTATCAGCAAGGTAGACTGGTTAGCGCCATTAGCCGAGGGAATGGCGAAAAGGGAGAGAACTGGCTGGAAAAGGTCAAGGCGATCCCCGCTGTCCCCTCTGTTTTACCGGGTGCTCCTGTTGATCTGGTACTACAAGGGGAGCTGTTTTTAAAGATGAATGCGCATCGCCAGCATTCACAAGGGGGGATCAATGCTCGCACCAAGGTGGCGGCGATGCTGATGCGTAACGCAGCTGATGAGCAATTGAAGCAGCTCGGTTTGTTCGTTTGGGCGTGGCCAGATGGCCCAGCAACCATGGCAGAACGTTTAGATCAACTTACTGCTCTGGGGTTTGTACTCCCTCAACAATATTCAAAACCCGTTAATTCATTTAACGAAGTAGAACACTGGCGGGCATTCTGGCATCAAGCCCCGTTACCCTTTGTGACTGACGGCGTGGTTATTCATCAGGGGAAAGTACCACAGGGCCGTTATTGGCAGGCCAAACCCGGTCATTGGGCCGCGGCCTGGAAATATCCTCCGCTACAGCAAGTGGCCAGGGTTAAGGGCGTGGAGTTTGCGGTGGGGCGCACCGGTAAAATCGCGGTGGTATTGCAGTTAGAACCGCTACGTATGGACGATAAATTGATCCGGCGGGTTAATGTCGGTTCTCTATCCCTGTGGCAAAAGTGGCATATTGTGCCGGGCGATCAGGTTGCTATCAGTTTAATGGGGCATGGTATCCCTCATGTGAACCGTGTGGTTTGGCGCACGGTAGAAAGGGCCACCGTGGTGGTGCCAAAGCAGCAGGATTACCATCTATTGAGTTGCTTTAGCTTGCAGCCCGGTTGTCACCAGCAATTTCTGGCACGCCTGGTGTGGCTAGGGAGTGAAAATGGGCTGAATATCAGGGGGATGAGTAAAGCGGGGTGGCAGGCGTTAATCGATCAGGGGCGGGTGGATGGCTTGCTGAGTTGGCTCGATTTAACCCCCGAATTGCTCAATCAGGTTCCCGGCTGGGGGGAGAAACGTGCACAGGCTCTTTACCAGCAATTCCGTCTGGCTCGGCAGCAACCTTTTCACCGTTGGTTAATGGCGCTGGGTATGCCCGTTTCCTCATCCCAAATAACGCATTTGCAAAGTTGGTCTCAGGTGCAACAGATGACCCAGACACAATGGCAGAAACTGGCCGGCATTGGGGCTAAAAAGGCCCAGGATATAGAGAGTTTTCTCCACTCTTCGGCATTTTTGGCACTCGTGCTACTATTGCAACAGCATAATATAAATGGCTTCGAGACTGTTGCTGGTGATCCTGCATTCTACTCAGAATCTTTGGAGTAGATGCTGGCCAGCAACTTGAATGAACCTGGGTATAACACAAAACAGGCCAACGAGATGAAAGAGAAAGAAAAGGCAGAGATTAAGCGCCTGAGTGACCAACTGGATGCTTTGAACCATAAAGACACCCTGGTGATCCAACGAGGTAATCCAGAGCTGATTGCACAACACAGCAAAGAAAAAGAGAAACTGGCAGCAGAGATTGAGCGCTTGAAAAATGTGCGTGTTGAAAAACTGAGCACAGAAGCGCAGAAGTTGAGCCAGTTACCATTCAGCCGCGAAATTACCAAGAAAGAGCAAGCTGATATGGGGGCATTGAAGAAAAGTGCCCGAGGCCTGATCGTGGTGCATCCCATGACGGCATTAGGCCGTGAGATGGGGCTGAAAGTGGTTACTGGCTACGCCCAAAAAGCGTTTTGAATTTGACTGGCTCTGCGTAGCAGAGCCAGGTTGTCCATTAGACGGCAATATTTTGGTTTGCTGAGTGACCTAATAGACGGTAGTTAAAATCTTCTATTGCTCCGCGGGTGATGCGTGCCACTAGGGTTTTGCTCCAACTGGCGGAAAGCCCCGACACTGCCAGTAGGCGACGATACTGCTCTTCGTCAAATGGCATATGCCAGGCAATGCCGGTGGCTTGCGCGACGGAAACATCGCTATTGCGCACGACCAGTTCCAGTGGCTGATCACCACTGACGGTACCCGCAGAAACCACACGGTATAGCCAACCACAGCGGCCAGTTTGCTGCATTAACACGGAGATATCATTGATAGCCAAATGGTCGTTGAGCTTGAAGCAAGGGGAACGTGGCTGCGTCACCTGAATCAATGCTTTACCCCACCGGAAAATATCCCCCATAAACACGTTTTGTTCGGTTAAACCAAGAGTAGAAATATTTTCGCCAAAGGCGGGTGCGCAGAACTGCTCCGCCTGAGCGGGGAACTGATCACGCCAATGGGCGTAATGCTCTCTTGGGTAGTGGCATAGCGCACGATCAGGGCCACCATGGTGAATTTTTTCTGCCTGTTCATCCCCTTCCAGGCCTAATGGCGTGAGATTTATTACGCCTTCCACCAGCCGTTTAGCAATGGCACTGGTTCGACCTTCATAGGGTTGTATAGGACCAAGGTAAACGTCTGGGTGATACATGATGGCCTCCGTCATCGTCGTGAAAAGTCTTCCAATTAATCGGTGAGGCGCTGCGGATGAGTAAACACCGTGGCCCGACCAGGCTTACTAAAGCCAACCAGAGTTAGATTGCTGCGTTCTGCTATTTCCACCGCCAGTGACGTGGCGGCAGAGACGACAAATAAAATCTCGGCACCACATATGGCAGATTTTTGCACCATTTCATAGCTTGCTCGGCTGGAAACCAGGATCGCCCCTTGTTGCCACCCTTGTCTGGCGCGCATACCGAGCATCTTGTCCAGCGCCACATGGCGGCCAACGTCTTCGCACCCTCCCAACAATTCACCCTGTGGCGAGATCCAACTGGCGGCATGGGTACAACCGGTCAGTTGCCCAACGTTTTGCACCTGGCGCAGTTGCCCAAGGGCATGGTCGAGATTAGCCAAGGAGAAGGTTTGCGTGAAGGGCAGCGGTGTGACGGGGCGGAAGATATCTGCTAACTGCTCGATGCCACAAACCCCGCAACCGGTACGACCCGCCATGGCGCGCCGCCGTTCTTTCAAGCCAGCAAAACGGCGGCTGGAGAGCTCTATTTGCACTTCTAGACCACTGCAGGTGGGATTAATCTCTATACTGTAGATATCCCGTGGTGAATCGATAATGCCTTCTGACAGGGAAAAACCCAGAGCGAATGCCTCCAGATCTTTTGGGGTGCACATCATGACTACGTGAGAAATACCGTTATAGACCAGTGCAACCGGCACCTCTTCCGCCAGCCAATCTTGCTGCATTGTGCTGAGTTGCCCCCGTTGATAGACCGGGACTTGGGACAAGCCTGTGAGAGTGCTCTCATTTGTGGGTTGTTCTTGTTCTGAATTGTTCACTTAATTAGCACCTGTTTGTAACAACCCGATGAACGCTATGGTATTATCCCAGCGTTTCAGGCCAAGCCAAACATAACAGGTAGTGATTCTAGCGCTTCCCGCTTTGGGAGAGGAAGCGCCATTTGAAACAATGTGACAACACGAGTGAAAGGAGACCCCCATGCAGGTCAGCAGAAGGCAGTTCTTTAAGATCTGCGCTGGCGGTATGGCAGGAACGACGGTTGCTGCGTTGGGCTTTAGCCCGGCAGCGGCGTTAGCGGAGACTCGGCAGTACAAACTGCTGCGCGCCCGTGAAACCCGTAATACCTGTACGTATTGTTCCGTCGGCTGCGGGCTGTTGATGTACAGCCTAGGTGATGGCGCTAAAAACGCCAAAGAGAGTATCTTCCATATCGAAGGGGATCCGGACCACCCGGTAAACCGTGGGGCACTTTGCCCGAAAGGTGCAGGGCTGGTGGATTTTATCCACAGCGAAAGCCGTCTCCAATACCCGGAATATCGCGCTGCTGGCTCTGATAAATGGCAACGTATCAGTTGGGATGATGCCTTCACCCGCATCGCCAAATTGATGAAAGCAGACCGGGACGCCAACTTCGTTAAAACCAATGACCAAGGGGTAACGGTTAACCGCTGGTTGACCACGGGCATGCTGTGCGCTTCGGCTTCCAGCAATGAAACCGGATACCTGACACAAAAATTTAGTCGCTCTCTCGGCATGCTTGCCGTAGATAATCAAGCGCGTGTTTGACACGGACCAACGGTAGCAAGTCTTGCTCCAACATTTGGTCGCGGTGCGATGACCAACCACTGGGTTGATATCAAGAACGCCGACTTAATTATCGTTATGGGGGGGAACGCGGCAGAAGCGCATCCAGTGGGGTTCCGCTGGGCAATGGAAGCCAAGATTCATAATAAAGCCAAGCTGATCGTCATTGATCCGCGCTTTACCCGTACCGCATCCGTAGCGGATTTCTACACGCCGATTCGTTCCGGTACTGACATTGCCTTCTTGTCAGGGGTGTTGTTGTACCTGATCAATAACAACAAAATTAACCGTGAATACGTTAATGCTTATACCAATGCCAGCTTGCTGGTGCGGGAAGATTTCAGCTTTGACGACGGTTTGTTTAGTGGTTATGACGCGGAACATCGCAAGTACGATAAAACCACTTGGAACTACCAACTCGACGAGAACGGTTTTGCCAAGCGTGATATCACATTGCAAGATCCACGTTGCGTATGGAATATGCTGAAACAGCACGTCAGCCGTTATACGCCTGAGGTGGTGACCAATATCTGCGGAACGCCAACCGAGGATTTCCTTAAGGTTTGTGAATATATCGCAGAAACCAGTAGCCCGAATAAAACCGCTTCGTTCCTGTACGCCTTGGGTTGGACACAGCACTCCGTGGGGTCGCAGAACATCCGTACCATGGCGATGATCCAATTGCTGCTCGGCAATATGGGTATGGCGGGTGGCGGTGTGAACGCACTGCGTGGTCACTCCAATATTCAGGGGTTGACGGATCTGGGCCTGTTGTCACAAAGCCTACCGGGTTATTTGAGCCTGCCTTCTGAAAAACACACTGACCTCGACAGCTATCTGAAAGCCAACACGCCGAAGGCGCTGCTGCCTGGTCAAGTAAACTATTGGGGCAACTATCCCAAATTCTTTGTCAGCCTGATGAAGAGCTTCTATGGCGATAAAGCGCAGAAGGAGAACAACTGGGGCTTTGACTGGTTGCCCAAATGGGACAAAGGCTACGACGTACTGCAGTACTTTGAAATGATGTCGAAAGGGTTGGTCAACGGTTATATTTGCCAAGGCTTCAACCCGGTGGCGTCCTTCCCGAACAAGCACAAAATCGTCTCTTCGCTGGCTAAATTGAAGTACCTGGTCACCATTGATCCGCTGAATACTGAAACCGCCAACTTCTGGCAGAATCACGGCGAATTTAATGATGTGGATCCGTCCAAGATTCAGACCGAGGTGTTCCGCTTGCCATCAACCTGCTTTGCAGAGGAAAGAGGTTCGATTGTTAACTCAGGTCGCTGGTTACAGTGGCACTGGAAAGGGGCTGATGCCCCGGGGCAAGCACTGAACGATGGTCAAATTTTGGCTGGGTTGTTTACACGCCTGCGCGAAATGTACCAGAGTGAGGGCGGGGCCGTACCAGAGCAAGTGCTGAACATGAGCTGGGATTATCTCACGCCAGAAAATCCAGAGCCGGAAGAAGTGGCAATGGAGAGCAATGGCCGTGCGTTGGCCGATGTGCTCGATCCTGATGGTAAAGTGTTAGCGAAGAAGGGTGAGCAACTGAGCACCTTCGCACACTTGCGTGATGATGGTTCTACTGCCAGTGGTTGCTGGATCTTTACCGGTAGTTGGACCCCTGCGGGTAACCAGATGGCTCGTCGCGATAATGCTGATCCTTCCGGTCTCGGTAATACCTTGGGCTGGGCCTGGGCTTGGCCACTCAACCGTCGCATTCTGTATAACCGTGCCTCCGCCGATCCTGCTGGTAAACCGTGGGATGCCAAGCGCCAACTGATCGAGTGGGATGGTGCCAAATGGAGCGGGATAGATATTCCTGACTATAGTGCTGCGGCACCGGGTAGCGATGTTGGGCCATTTATCATGCAGCCGGAAGGGATGGGCCGCCTGTTTGCCATCGACAAAATGGCGGAAGGGCCATTCCCTGAACACTATGAACCCTTTGAAACACCACTGGGTACTAACCCGCTGCACCCGAACGTGGTCTCTAACCCTGCTGCGCGGGTGTTTAAAGATGACTTGGCGGCCATGGGTAAATCTGACAAGTTCCCGTATGTCGGTACCACCTATCGTCTGACCGAGCATTTCCACTACTGGACCAAACATTCACTGATTAATGCGATTACTCAGCCGGAACAGTTTGTGGAAATTGGCGAGAAACTGGCAGGGAAGAAAGGCATCAAGAATGGCGATACGGTAAAAGTCAGTTCCAACCGGGGCTATATCAAAGCCAAGGCGGTGGTGACCAAACGTATCCGGACACTGCAGGTGAATGGGCAGGATGTGGACACCATCGGTATCCCTATTCACTGGGGTTACGAAGGGGTGGCGAAGAAGGGCTTCCTTGCCAACACACTGACGCCGTTTGTCGGTGATGCCAACACGCAAACGCCGGAATTCAAGGCGTTCCTGGTTAACGTGGAAAAGGTGTAACGGAGACGAATTATGGCAATGCAATCTCAAGACATCATTCGTAAATCCGCGACCAATGGCCTCACACCAGCTCCGCAGGTGCGTGATTACCAGGAAGAAGTGGGCAAGCTGATTGATGTGACCACCTGTATTGGTTGTAAAGCCTGTCAGGTAGCTTGTTCTGAATGGAACGATATTCGTGATGAGGTCGGTCATAACGTCGGGGTTTACGATAACCCCGCCGATTTGACGGCTAAATCCTGGACGGTGATGCGCTTCTCTGAAGTAGAGGAGCACGGCAAGTTGGAGTGGTTAATCCGTAAGGATGGCTGCATGCACTGTGCCGATCCGGGTTGCCTGAAGTCCTGTCCGGCAGAAGGGGCGATCATCCAGTACGCGAATGGCATCGTCGATTTCCAGTCTGAACACTGTATCGGTTGTGGTTATTGTATCGCGGGTTGTCCGTTCGATGTGCCGCGCATGAATCCGGAAGACAACCGGGTGTACAAATGTACCCTGTGTGTTGACCGTGTTGTTGTGGGCCAGGAGCCAGCCTGTGTGAAAACCTGTCCTACCGGGGCGATTCACTTCGGCACCAAAGCGGCGATGCATGATATTGCGGCTGAACGTGTTCAGGAGCTGAAAACTCGCGGCTTCGAGAATGCGGGCCTGTACGATCCTCAAGGGGTTGGCGGCACGCATGTGATGTATGTTTTGCATCACGCTGACAAGCCGCAGTTGTATCATGGCCTGCCAGAGGACCCGAGTATCAGCTCGGCGGTTAAATTCTGGAAAGGGGTATGGAAGCCGCTGGCTGCTGTCGGCTTTGCTGTTACCTTTGCCGCCAGTATCTTCCACTATGTCGGCGTAGGGCCAAACCGCGTCGAAGAGGAAGAGCCAGAGCAACCGCATGATGAGGAGACGCGCAAATGAGGAAGGAAAAGCCAATTCAGCGCTATAGTGCGCCGGAGCGGATTAACCACTGGATTGTGGCGTTCTGCTTTATTTTTGCCGCCATCAGCGGGTTGGGGTTTATGTTTCCCTCCTTTAACTGGCTGATGAATATCTTCGGTACCCCGCAGTTGGCACGGATCCTTCACCCTTTCGTCGGGGTGATTATGTTCGTGGCATTCTTGCTGATGTTCCGGCGTTACTGGCGACATAACCTGTTCAACCGGGAAGATATCGTTTGGGCAAAAAACATCCACAAAATCGCGATGAATGAGGAAGTGGGTGATGTCGGGCGCTATAATTTCGGCCAGAAGTGTGTGTTCTGGGCAGCAATAACCTTTCTGGTGCTATTGCTGGCCACGGGAGTGGTGATCTGGCGGCCTTACTTTGCCCCATCGTTCCCTATCCCGTTGATCCGCATTGCACTGTTGGTGCATTCGCTGTCTGCTGTGGCGTTGATTATGGTCATCATGGTGCATATTTACGCCGCGCTATGGGTAAAAGGCACCATTACTGCCATGGTCGAGGGTTGGGTACCTGCCGCCTGGGCCAAGAAACATCATCCGCGCTGGTACCGTGAGGTCCGCGAAAAACAACAGGAAGATAAACCCAGATGAGTATTCGCATCGTTCCTAAAGATCAATTAGGAGCATCATGCGAGAAGTCAAAAACGGCGGAAACTATTCCGCCGTTACTTTTCGCTAATTTGAAGAGCCTTTATACTCGCCGAGCGGAGCGTTTGCGCCAACTGGCAACAGACCATCCTCTGGGCGACTATCTTAACTTTGCCGCCGGTATCGCGCAGGCGCAGCACAATGCTTGCCACGATAATCCATTGGTACTGGATCTTAACCAGGCATTGACGCAGAGCGCCAACAGCGGCAAGCCGCCATTGGATATCAGCGTTTATCCACGCAGTGAACACTGGCACCATCTCCTGACTTCGTTGATTGCCGAGTTACGTCCACAGGCGCAAGATCATGTCTTGACCGTGCTGGAGAACCTGGAAAAATCCTCATCCCATGAGTTGGAACAGATGGCCGACCACTTGCTAAAAGGGGAATTTGGCAAAGTGGGTAGTGATAAAGCGCCGTTCCTTTGGGCGGCTTTGTCGTTATACTGGGCACAAATGGCCAGCCTGATCCCGGGTAAGGCCAGAGCCGAATATGGTGAACAGCGTCAGTTCTGCCCGGTTTGCGGCAGTATGCCGGTGTCCAGTATGGTGCATATTGGTACTGTGAATGGTTTGCGTTATCTGCACTGCAACCTGTGTGAAAGTGAGTGGCATGTGGTGCGGGTGAAATGCAGTAATTGCGAGCAAACGCGCGATCTCAACTACTGGTCATTAGAGAGTGAACAGGCCGCAGTGAAAGCCGAAAGCTGTGGCGATTGTGGAACCTACCTGAAACTTCTCTATCAGGAAAAGGACCCAAAAGTAGAGGCAGTAGCTGATGATTTGGCCTCGCTGGTGCTGGATGCCAGAATGGAAGAAGAGGGGTTTGCACGTAGCAGCATCAATCCATTCCTGTTCCCAGGGGAATAAACGGCGGTTCTTCTCCCCATGCAGCAAATGTGTGGGCGAGAAGAGGATTCAAACCCTCTTGGCAAACTTAACAACCGAGTGAGCATGAGCACTGAAACCCAGCAACTCTATAGCCAGTTACCCGCTATCGATCGCTTATTACGCGATCCCGCTATTGAACCTGTTGTCGCTAAACATGGCCAGACGCTGATCAGCGAATTATTGCGCCAAATGCAAGCACAGGCGCGTGACACCATCAAGATACAACAGCAGATGCCGGCATGGTGTCAGGATTGGCCACAGGCATTACAGGTGCGCCTGAACCAACAACTGCGTTTGGCGTTGCAACCGGTGTTTAATCTCAGTGGTACCGTACTGCATACCAATCTGGGGCGCGCATTGCTCCCTCAGGTGGCGATGGATGCGGTAGTGAGCGCCATGGGGAACGCGGTGACGCTGGAGTATGATTTAGATGATGCTGGTCGTGGGCACCGTGATCGCGCTATTGCCGATTTGCTCTGCCAGCTTACCGGGGCGGAAGATGCCTGTATTGTCAATAATAACGCGGCTGCGGTGCTATTGATGTTGGCCGCAGTGGCGCCAGGGCAACAGGTGATAGTGTCGCGCGGTGAATTGGTGGAAATTGGCGGCGCGTTCCGTATCCCAGATGTGATGCGTCAGGCGGGTTGCCAACTGGTGGAAGTGGGCACCACCAATCGCACACATTTGAAAGACTATCGTGCCGCTATCAATGAGCAAACCGGTTTGCTGATGAAAGTACACACCAGTAATTACTGTATTCAAGGGTTTACTGCAGCGGTGGAGGAAAGTGAGCTGGTGGCGTTGGGGCGCGAACAGGGTATTCCTACTGCCACGGATCTGGGGAGTGGTTCGCTGATCGATATGGTGCAATATGGCTTGCCCGCCGAGCCGATGCCACAACGGTTGATTGCCGACGGCGTTGATTTGGTCTCTTTTTCTGGTGACAAGCTGTTGGGAGGGCCACAAGCTGGAATTATCATTGGTAAGAAGGCATTAATTGACCGTTTACAGCAGCATCCGCTCAAGCGTGCATTGCGCGTTGGTAAAATAACCTTGGCGGCATTGGAAGCGACGCTGCGCCTGTATCTGCAGCCGGAGTTATTGGCAGCACATCTGCCGACCTTGCGTCTGCTTACCCGCCCACAACCGGCGATACAGCAAATCGCTGAACGATTGCAGAAGCAATTGGCGCCACGGTTTGCTGGCCGTTTTGAATTACGCTGCGAACCCTGCTGGTCACAGATTGGCAGTGGCTCCTTGCCGGTGGATCGTTTGCCGAGCTATGCCTTGACCTTTACCCCACTTGATGGTCGGGGAGCAACCTTGGAAAGCCTGGCACAGCAGTGGCGCAGCCTGCCACAACCGGTGATTGGTCGCTTAAAGGATGGCAAGCTATGGCTTGATCTGCGTTGCCTGGAACAGGAAGAGGCACTACTTGAGGCCTTGAACTGATGATTATTGCTACCGCTGGTCACGTTGACCATGGCAAAACTACCCTGCTACAGGCGATCACCGGCATTAATGCCGACCGCCTGCCGGAAGAAAAACGCCGAGGTATGACAATTGACCTTGGCTACGCCTATTGGCCACAGCCAGATGGTCAGGTACTCGGTTTTATTGATGTTCCCGGCCATGAGAAGTTTCTTGCCAATATGTTGGCAGGTATTGGTGGGATTGATCATGCCCTGCTGGTGGTGGCTTGTGACGATGGCGTGATGGCGCAAACTCGCGAACACTTGGCGATCCTGCGTTTAAGCGGCAGGGTGCAATTAACGGTGGTTTTGACCAAGGCTGACCGAGTAGAACCGCAGCAAGTCGCACAAGTACAGGCCCAGGTGCAGGCTGAGCTGGCACAACAGGGCTGGCATGATACCCCGCTGTTTATTACTGCGGCGACGCAGAATGAGGGTATCGATGCCTTGCGTCAGCACCTGTTGGCACTACAACCCACCGAACATTGGCGAAGCCGCCGTTTTCGTTTGGCGGTGGATCGGGCGTTCAGTGTCAAAGGGGCCGGGTTGGTGGTCACCGGTACGGCACTGGGGGGGCGTGTCGCGTTAGGTGACAGCTTATGGTTGACCGGTGCAGAAGCGCCAGTTCGGGTGCGCGGGTTACACGCACAGAATCAAGTGGTGGAGCAGGCATTTGCTGGGCAACGTATTGCGTTGAATATCAGCGGTGATGTCAGCAAAGAGCAGCTAACGCGCGGTGATTGGTTGCTGGAACAACGCCCCACTATGCCAGCCGAGCGTATTCTGGTGGAGATTGACGCTGATGTGCCGTTACAACATTGGCAACCACTGCATATTCATCATGCTGCCAGCCATATCACGGGGCGTATTGCGCTGTTAACCGGCAATCTGGCGGAATTGATCCTTGATCGTCCACTCTGGATGGTGGAAAACGATCGTCTGGTACTGCGTGATATCGGTGCCCGGCAAACCTTGGCTGCGGCTCGGGTGTTGTTGCTCTCATCCCCGAAACGGGGCAAACGCCAGCCCGCGTATCTGGCTTGGCTGGCCGAACTGGCTCAAGCGCCAAGCGATGAGCAAGTATTGCGTTTGCATCTGCCTGGTGGGGCGTTGGATTTGGCTGCCTTCGCCTGGGCTCGGCAATTGACTGATGACGGCTTACGCGGGTTGTTGGCGAATTCAGAATTGTTGATCGCCGGTCAAATGGCATTGGCTCCTGCCATTGTGCAGGAAAAAGAACAGAAATTGCTGCAGGTATTGGCTGAATACCATCAACAACATAGTGACCAATTAGGTTTGGGGCGTGCCCGCTTGCGCCGTATGGCATTACCGACGCTGGATGAAGCGCTGGTATTTATGATTATTGATCGGTTGCTGGCTGCGGGTGCACTGCGTAATACGCGTGGTTGGTTGCATCTCCCTGAGCATGGTTTAGCGTTCAGTAGTGAGCAGCAAGCACTTTGGGCCCGAATTGTCCCCCTGCTGGGTGAAGACCCTTGGTGGGTGCGGGATTTGGCATCCTCATTGGGTGAAGATGAGAGCCAGATCCGCACTACATTACGTAAAGCGGCCCAGCTTGGCCATGTGGCCGCCGTGGTGGTGGACCGCTACTATCCAAGCCAACGTATTGAACAGTTTGCCGCCTTAATTCGTGAGCTGAATACTGCTCAAGGCGGGGCCACCGCCGCTGATTTCCGTGATCAATTGGGCGTGGGGCGTAAGCTGGCGATCCAGGTGTTGGAATTCTTCGATCGCAGTGGCTTTACGCGCCGCAAAGGGGACCAGCATTTACTGCGCGATAGCGGTTTGTTTGGCGGGTGAACCCATCCGGCAGCGAATTTAAACTGTGACCTTCTTCGCGCCTTTGATGCTAATTTCGTCATGCTCGGTGCTCTTCACCTATCCTTAAGATAGAGATCTTCTCCCAAATTCTGCTTTTTATATTTCCCTTCGTCATCCAGGTTGCAGGGTATCGGTACCTTTACTGCCTGCAACCGGAATGAACTTGGGTATGCACATTCAATTAGCGGTCAATTGGCCGTGAACGAGCTTACTGTCTGTGGGCGGTAAGGTCATTGCTGCGTATTAAGGAGATAGAAATGGCAGATACCACGAAGACAAGTCACATCACACCTGAAAATACCGGTTCCCCGCTGAAATTAAAAAAACGTTATGACAACTTTATCGGGGGGGCCTGGGTAGCACCCGTGCAGGGGGAGTATTACACCAACCTGACACCGGTCACCGGGCAGCCATTGTGTGAGGTGGCAAGCTCTTCTGCGCAAGATATTGAACTGGCACTGGATGCGGCTCACGATGCCAAAGCAGCCTGGGGCAAAATGTCGGTACAGGGGCGCGCTAATTTACTCAACCGGGTGGCTGACCGTATGGAGCAGAACCTCCATTTGCTGGCCACCGCAGAAACCTGGGACAACGGAAAACCGATTCGCGAAACCGAGAATGCCGATGTGCCGCTGGCGATTGACCATTTCCGCTATTTTGCTGCCTGTGTGCGTGCGCAGGAGGGCGGCATCAGTGAGATAGATTCTGAAACGGTCGCGTACCATTTCCATGAGCCACTTGGGGTAGTGGCGCAAATTATCCCTTGGAACTTCCCGCTGCTGATGGCTTGTTGGAAGATGGCCCCGGCGTTGGCGGCAGGTAACTGCATTGTGCTTAAACCGGCCAAACTGACCCCACTGTCGGTGCTGGTGTTAATGGAACTGATTCAGGATATTTTACCGCCGGGCGTGATCAACGTGGTTAATGGGGCCGGAGGCGAGATCGGCGAGTATCTGGCAACCTCTAAACGTATCGCCAAAGTCGCCTTTACCGGTTCCACGGAGGTGGGGCGCCAAATTATGGGCTATGCGACCCAGAATATCATCCCCGTGACGTTAGAGCTGGGGGGCAAATCCCCTAACATTTTCTTTGCCGACGTGATGGATAAAGAAGATGCCTATTTTGATAAGGCGCTGGAAGGATTCGCGCTGTTTGCCTTCAATCAGGGGGAGGTTTGTACTTGCCCGAGCCGTGCTTTGGTGCAGGAGTCGATCTATGAGCGCTTTATGGAGCGGGCGATCAAACGCGTAGAGAGCATCCGTACCGGTAATCCGCTGGATGCCGCTACTCAGATGGGGGCGCAAGTCTCTGAAGGGCAGATGAAGACCATCCTTAATTATATTGATATTGGCAAACAAGAGGGGGCGAAGGTGCTAACCGGTGGCCGCCGTAAAGTACTGGATGGCGGGCTGGGTGCCGGCTATTACCTGGAGCCAACGATTTTGTTCGGCAAAAACAGTATGCGGGTATTCCAGGAGGAGATTTTTGGCCCGGTATTGGCCGTGACCACGTTTAAGGATATGGATGAAGCGCTGGCGCTGGCAAACGATACTGACTACGGCCTGGGGGCTGGGGTATGGAGCCGTAATGGTAATATTGCCTACCATATGGGGCGCAATATCCAGGCCGGGCGTGTCTGGACTAACTGTTATCACGCCTATCCGGCCCATGCGGCGTTTGGGGGGTATAAACAGTCAGGAATTGGCCGTGAAACCCACAAGATGATGTTGGAACACTATCAGCAGACCAAATGTCTGCTAGTGAGTTACTCGGAAAAACCACTCGGTCTGTTTTAATCTCGAACACAGGGGCACCGCGTGCCCCTGTGTTCGCTTAGACAGCGGTATTACTCCCATGGTGTTTCTTGAGGAACAGCACAACCAGCAGCAACCAGCACAAACCGCTGAGCAGATTAAACAGGTTAAATAGCCCGTTCCCTCCCCAGACATAAGCGAATTTAGCCAGTTCGATGCCGATGGTGAATATCGCCATACTCAACATCCCCATCGCGGCGGACACCGACCCTTTACTGATATCGCTGGAGAAGAGCGTCAGGCGGTATAATCCGGCATTAGCCAGGCCAATACCGTATGCATAAAAGCTCAGTCCGGCGGTCATCCAGAGATAGCTATGAGCAGAAAACAGTGTCGCTGATGCGGCAATCAACAACCCTAATAACATCGGCCAAGCACCGAGTTTAATTGGCTGTTCAATACTGTATTTGCCTGCCAACCGTGCCAGGGTCAGGTTACCGAGGATCAGCGCGCCGAATATCGGGATCTGTAATAGCGCATAATTTAAGGTGGAAAGCGACTCACCACTGATCAGGATCACTGGCGACTGCGCAATCCAGGTCAACAGCGGCAAACTGGCAAAACCAATCGCCAGTGAACCGCAGAGAAAACGGCGATTCGCCAGGATTTGGCGATAATCGCGCCACAGGTTGGCGGCAGAAAAGCGTTCTCCCAGTAGGGTGGCGGTTTCCGGCATGGCTTTCCACAAGCCAACAAAGGCAATGGCCGCCAAGATGGCAAAGAGCACAAACATGCTTTGCCAAGGGGCGATATCGATCCATGCTGCACCGGCTAACGGCCCAAGTAACGGGGCTATCAAGGCCACATTGGCCATTAGCGCGGTGATTTTGATACAGACCGACTCTTCAAATGACTCCTGAATGGCGGCATAGCCGACGGCACCAATAAAGCACAGCCCAATCCCTTGCAGGAAGCGCATAATAAGAAACTGCTCGATGTTGGTGACCAGCAAAATAGCCAGGCAGGCAACGATAAAGAACGCTATCCCAGCCAACATTACCGGGCGGCGACCACGGCGATCCGATAGCGGGCCAAGCAGCCACTGCAGGAAAATACCCCCAGCCAGATAAGCGGTCATTGACGTGGGAACCCACTCAGCACTGGCATTGAGCTCGGCAACTACCGTCAACATGCCCGGTTGGATCATATCGTTGGCAATATAGGTGGTGAATTCGAACAGCACCAGACAGAGTGGGAATAACAGCGCCTGTCGGCCAAGACGCACCGCAGAAGGTAATGACTTTTTCATTTTTATTTTACTGACAACAAGGGGAAATTAGGAACTGCCAAGGCAAGGATAAGCCATCAGAGCGAGTTATGGCGGCTATTCTGCCGCCAATTATTCACCTTGGCAATAATTGTTTAAGGCGTTGTGATGCGGATTTTGTCAGTTACTGCTGACCCTTCGCTTTTTTTTTAGCGCTCGGTGAATCACTTTCCAGCGCTTTCAAGGCCTCTGCGGCCTGGTCATTAGGGGCTTCAATGGCCGCAGCCGCCCGCAACCAAAAAAGGGCCTGTTCTTTATCTTGGTTTACACCCACGCCATCACGGTACATAATTCCCAGTTGATATTGAGCATAGGGGGAAGGGTCCTCTTGCTCGGCGGCAGCAAGGAACCATTTGGCTGCTTCCACTTCCTTTTTTTCGACCCCGTTACCTTCCAGGTACATGAACGCCAAATCATATTGAGAATCGCCATCGCCCTGTTCTGCGGCCCGTTGAGTCCATATAAAACCTTGCTTATTGTCTTCTGGCACACCATCACCATGACGATACATATTGGCAAGCTTCACTTGAGCGTCGATATAATCCTGCTCTGCGGCTTTACGAAACCATACCGCCGCTTGGGCTTTATCCTGTTTTACCCCTAGGCCTTGGTAGTAGTGGTAACCTAACCGATATTGGGCCTCAACAACACCAAGTTCTGCGGCTTTATGGAACCAGATGACAGCTTGTGTATCACTTTGTGGTACGCCTAGGCCTTGTTGGTAGCGATAGGCGAGTTTAGTTTGATTGTAGACATCGCCCTCTTCTGCTGCTTTCATAAACCAGGCTGCCGCTTGTGCTTTTTCCTCTCCGATGCCTTGGGCTTCATATTCAAGCTGCTGTTTCGCTTCTGCATTACCTTTTTCCGCCGCGGCACGAAACAACGTTATGGCCCATTGATGATCTTTTTTTACCCCCTGGCCTCTTTCATATCGGTAGCCGAGTTGTAGTTGGGCCTCAGCATTACCCCTCTCCTCTGCCTTGCGCAACCACGCTAAGGAGGTTTTATCATCTTGTTCTATTTGTTCGATGAGGTCGCATTCTTCGCAGTCATATTCTAAGGCATTACCACGTTCGTATAGGTAAGCGAGTTGCAGGTAAGCATCCACATTTAATGATTCTGCGGCCATGTTAAACCACACCAACGCCTTGCCCTCATCTTGTTCTCCCCCCAGCCCTTGTAAGTACATCATACCGCGCTGGTATTGCGCATCCCCCGACCCATGGTTGGCGGCTTTTTCAAACCACTGCGCGGCTTGAGTATAATCTTTTACGCCATTCACGCCTTGTAGGTAAGTGATGCCCAATTGGTACTGAGCATCCATTAAATCCTGGTCAGCGGCTTTGCGCAGCCACTCTAGCGCCAACGCATCATTCTTTGCGACACCTTGGCCGGTTTGGTACATCAGACCCAGCTCGAACTGAGCCACTCTATCGTTCTGCTCTGCAGCCTTGCGATACCACAGGATGGCTTGCGCGGGATCTTTTGCCACCCCTTGACCGACCTTGTACAGGTCAGCTAGCTTGCCTTGGGCAAGCACATCCCCTTGCTCTGCTGCTTTTTGATACCAAGTGAGGCCTTGGGTATAATCTCCCGCTAACAAGTAGATATTACCCAGTGAGTTTTGGGCCTCGGTATGCCCTTGTTCCGCTGCTTTGCGCAACCAAGCTATGGCTTGCTGACTATCTTTTTCCACACCTTGGCCACCTGCATATGCTTGGCCTAGTTCAAACTGAGCATTCACATCCCCTTGTTCTGCGGCTTTACGAAACCACTTCGCCGCTTGCGCAAGATTTTGCTCTACCCCCAGAGCATTGCTATACATGAAACCTAGCTGGTATTGGGCTCTGGCATCGCCTTGTTGTGCTAAAGGCGACCATTGTTTCAATGCTTCGCTGTAATCGTCTCTACTGTACGCGGCAGCCCCTTCGTCATAATTGGCTAACGCCGGGGTATTCAGACACAGTAAAACAAGGCCGGTGGTGAGTGTGTAGCGCAAAGTGGTCAGCATGGTATGCCTTCTAAAACAAAGAGAAACGGTTGGCGATGGGAAAAACAACACATGAAAAGCAGAGCTCACTATAGAAAGTCAGTAAGTTTAAATCAATAAAATAAGAAATTAACATAAAAATCAATATGTTATTAAAATATAGAAACGCAATTGTGATGTGCCAGGAACGGACGGATAGGTTAATAACTTGGCGTTGTGGTGACAACGCCAAGGGTTTTAGCGGTAAGAGATTACATTAGCGGTTGCAGGCAGCGATACAACTCACGGAAGGTAGCCCGTTGCTCGGTATAGTACTGGTGTCGCTCTGCATTGGGTTTATGTACCTGCTCCAGTGGTAATTGCGGTAATAGTGCGCTTAATGGCTGCTCGGGGTTGAGGGCAATCTGGGCCAGGCGAGCGGCCCCTAACGCTGGGCCGACATCCCCCCCGGTACGGTATTCCAACTGTTGACCGCTGATATCCGCCAGCATCTGCCGCCAGAATGGGCTACGTGCCCCACCACCAATCAAGGTAATTGATGAAGGCTGCAGACCACTGGCATGCAGCACGTCCATACCGTCAGCCAGGGCAAATCCCACCCCTTCCAGCACCGCACGCGCCAAGTCATTGGGGCCATGTTGGTGAGTCAACCCCCAGAAGGCACCTTTGGCATTGGGGTTGTTATGTGGGGTACGTTCACCGGACAGATAGGGCAAGAACCACAGTGGCGCGGCCGCTGGTGTCGCCTGCTCAACGTTGCGTAGTAAAGTGGCGACACTGTCCACATTGGTGAGCTGGCAAGCCCAATCCAGACAAGCGGCGGCGCTGAGTATCACTGACATCAGATGCCAGGTTTGCGGTAAGGCATGACAAAAACTGTGTACTGCGCGCGCTGGGTTACTGAGAAAACCGTCACTAACGGCAAAATAAACCCCAGAGGTTCCCAGTGACAACATGGCTTGCCCGGCTTGATATAAACCGACACCCACAGCACCTGCCGCATTGTCACCGCCACCCGCTACCACTGGTACCGATGGTATGCCCCAACGCTGAGCCAGTTGGCAATGTACCCGGCCAGTGATCTGGTTACCTTCAAACAGTATGGGCATTTGTCTGCGGGTTAACCCACAGGCATTGAGCAGCGTATCGTCCCAGTCACGTTGGGCGACGTTCAACCACAGGGTGCCAGCCGCATCGGACATATCGCTGGCAAACTCGCCAGTGATGCACCAACGCAGATAGTCTTTCGGCAATAACACCTTGTCGATTTGGTTGAAGAGTTGTGGCTCGTTTTCTTTTACCCATAGGAGCTTTGGAGCGGTAAACCCCGGCATCATCAAATTACCGGTAATGTCGCGCGAATTAGGAACCGCTTGCTCCAGAGTTTGGCATTGGGTAAAGCTACGGCCATCGTTCCACAGGATCGCCGGACGCAGTACCTGTTGTTGCTTATCTAATAAGGTGGCGCCATGCATTTGGCCGGTCAGGCCAATGGCTTTAACTGCTTGCAGATTATGTTGCTTGCCTAATGCCAGCATGGCGCGGTCAGTGGCCTGCCACCAATCTTCAGGGGATTGTTCAGACCATAAGGGGTGAGGGCGTGAAATAGGTAAGGGTTCACTATGGCTGGCCAGCAACTGGCCTTGTTCCCCGAGCAGGATGATTTTTACGCCGGAAGTGCCGAGATCGATACCAATATACATAAGCACAAGTCCTTTAAGGCGAGGCGATTGAGGCCACCGCGCAACAGTGAATTAGCCGAACAAGTAACGGTTCACCAGGTTCTCCAGTTTTTCCTGCTGCCCACTGGCATGCTGGGGGGCCAAGGTCTGTTGTTCAGCGTACTGTGCCAACTCAGCAAGTGACAACTTACCTTGCAGGATTTGCTGGCCCAATTCGCCATTCCAACCCGCATAACGTTTTGCCACCAACTGGTGTAGCTTGCCGTCTTCGATCATCCGGGCTGCTACCTTCAATGCCAGTGCCATGGTATCCATTGCCCCAATATGACCATAGAACAGGTCATATTTATCGGTGCTTTGACGGCGTACTTTGGCATCAAAGTTGAGTCCCCCGGTGGTAAAGCCGCCCGCTTTGAGGATTTCAAACATCACCAGCGCGTTCTCTTCTACGCTATTTGGGAACTGGTCGGTGTCCCAACCCAGTTGTGCGTCGCCACGGTTGGCATCCACCGAGCCAAAAATCCCCAATGCGATGGCAGTTGCTATTTCGTGGTGGAAAGAGTGACCTGCCAGCGTGGCGTGGTTGGCTTCAATGTTCACTTTGATCTCTTTTTCCAAACCGAACTGCTTGAGGAAGCCGTAGACGGTAGCGACATCATAATCATATTGATGCTTGGTTGGTTCCTGGGGTTTAGGTTCGATCAGCAGTGTGCCTTGGAAGCCAATTTTATGCTTATGCTCAACCACCATCTGCATAAAGCGGCCAATCTGTTCACGCTCCTGGCGCAGATCGGTATTGAGCAATGTTTCATAGCCTTCACGTCCTCCCCACAGCACATAGTTTTCCCCCCCCAAACGCTGAGTGGCGTTCATGGCGGTGAATACCTGGGTCGCCGCCCAACTGAAGACTTCAGGGTCTGGATTGGTCGCGGCACCTGCACCGTAGCGCGGATGGGTGAAGCAGTTAGCGGTGCCCCAGAGGAGTTTCACCCCACTACTTTGCTGTTTCTCCGCCAACACGTCGGTCATAATGGCAAAGTTGTTCAGGTACTCTTTCAGTGTCGCCCCTTCAGGTGAAACGTCGATATCATGGAAGCAGTAGTAAGGCACATTCAGCTTATGGAAAAACTCAAAAGCGACATCAGCTTTGCGTTTGGCTAGCGCCAAGGCCTCCCCGGATTGCTGCCAAGGGCGATCAAAAGTTCCTTTACCAAACATGTCTACACCATTCCAGCAGAAAGTATGCCAGTAGCAAGCGGCAAATCGCAGATGGTCAGCCATGCGTTTACCCAAGATGATTTCGTCGGGGTTGTAGTGGCGGAATGCTAATGGATTGGTGCTATTGGTACCTTCGTAACGAACTTGTTCAAGCTGATCAAAATAGGATTGCATGAGTGACTCCTCGCTAACAATGCCCGGTGTAAAAGGGGCGGGATGCGTTAATCTTCAGAGTAATTAATGCAATGCTCAATTACGTTATTTCACACTTAAATTCACAGAATTATTAAATGTGCGCCGGATCTCATTATTGCTTCAATTGATGCTATTAACCCTTGGGGCTGGCTGCCTCGTTATTTCACCGCATAGAGCTCGATGGGTTTGTCACTGACGGCTTGTAGTTTGCATGAGTATAAAACATGATCGCTATCATAAATTTAACATTAAACCAAAAATCATAATTGGCCGATAAAAATCTGTAATTGCTGAATACACCATAAGTGATAACAATCCATGGGAAGTTTCGTAATTTATCCCGTTTCCTTTCAATTTATGTTGTCTGAAAGTGAGCGGAACACTATTTCCCTACACAACTAAAGGGTTATAAGATGAAATTCAAATCACTTCTTCTTTCTGCTTGTACACTTCTGCTGTTAGCCAGCCAAACGGGATACAGCAAAGAGATTAAAATCGGTATGTCCATTGATGATCTACGTTTAGAGCGCTGGCAAAAAGATCGCGATATTTTTGTAAAAAAAGCCGAGTCGCTGGGGGCGAATGTATTTGTCCAATCTGCCAATGGCAATGAAGAGACCCAGATGGCGCAGATCGAAAATATGATCAACCGTGGTGTCGATGTACTGGTGATTATTCCTTATAACGGCCAGGTGTTGAGTAATGTGATCAGTGAGGCAAAGCGTGAAGGGATCAAGGTTCTGGCTTATGACCGCATGATTAACAACGCGGATATCGATTTTTATATCTCGTTCGATAATGAAAAAGTGGGCGAGATGCAGGCTCAAAGTCTGGTGCAACGGGTACCGCAGGGTAACTATTTCCTGATGGGCGGTTCGCCGGTAGATAATAACGCCAAGCTGTTCCGCAAGGGGCAAATGACGGTACTACAACCTTTAATCGACAGTGGGAAAATCAAAATTGTCGGTGATCAGTGGGCCGACGGCTGGCTGCCAGAAAATGCGCTGAAGATTATGGAAAACGCCCTGACCGCCAACAACAATCATATTGATGCGGTGGTTGCTTCTAACGATGCGACGGCTGGTGGTGCTATTCAGGCTCTGGCTGCACAAGGGTTGGCAGGTAAGGTGGCTATTTCTGGTCAGGATGCTGATTTGGCGGCGGTAAAACGTATTGTGGCAGGCACACAAACGATGACGGTGTATAAACCGATCAGCAAATTGGCGAATGAGGCGGCAGATATCGCGGTACAACTGGGTAAAGGGGAACAACCTAAATCCAACGCCCAATTAAATAATGGCAATAAAGAGGTCCCAGCCTGGTTATTAACACCGGTTCAGGTGGATAAATCTAATATTGACAGCACTATTATTGCCGATGGCTTTCATAAGAAATCCGATATTAATTAGTTCCTGGCAAACTCGTCGTGGGGGGAGTAAATAATGCCCTGCCTGTTAGAAATGAGAAATATCACTAAACAATTCGGTGCAGTGAAAGCGGTAGATAATATCAGCCTGCAATTAGAGGCAGGTCAGGTATTATCTTTATGTGGTGAAAATGGCTCAGGAAAATCAACGTTGATGAAAGTGCTGTGCGGAATATATCCGCACGGCAGTTATCAAGGGGACATTTATTTTTCCGGCGACCTTATCACCGCGAAAACCATTCGTGACACCGAGCAGAAAGGGATTGCCATCATTCACCAGGAGTTGGCCTTGGTGAAACAGATGACGGTGTTGGAGAACATGTTTCTCGGTAACGAGTGGGGCCGTTTTGGGTTGATGGATTACGACGGGATGTATCTGCGTTGTCAACGTATGTTGGCACAGGTCAAGCTGGAGGTTGATCCCAATACCCGGGTGGGTGAGCTGGGGTTAGGGCAGCAGCAACTGGTGGAGATTGCCAAAGCCTTGAACAAACAGGTGCGTTTGCTGGTGCTGGATGAACCCACCGCGTCATTAACCGAAAGTGAAACCGCCACATTGCTGACGATCATTGCCGACCTGCGTGATCACGGTATTGCCTGCATTTATATCTCACACAAACTTAACGAAGTGAAAGCCATCTCCGACGCTATCTGTGTGATCCGGGATGGTAAGCATATCGGTACTCGGCAAGCGGTTGGAATGAGTGAAGACGAGATCATTGCCATGATGGTGGGCCGTGAGCTGACCGAACTCTATCCACAGGAGCCCCATACCATTGGTGAGGTGGTCCTGCAGGTGGAAAACCTGACCGCCTGGCATCCGGTTAACCGACATATTCGCCGGGTAGACAATGTGTCCTTCACTCTGCGGCGTGGTGAGATCCTCGGTGTGGCCGGGTTGGTGGGGTCTGGGCGTACTGAAACCATGCAGTGTCTGTTTGGTGTTTACCCGGGGCGTTGGCAGGGCAGCATCACCATTGAGGGGCAAGTGGCGACCATTAATCACTGCCGTCAGGCGATGGGCTATGGCATCGCGATGGTGCCGGAAGATCGCAAACGTGATGGCATTGTGCCGGTGATGGGGGTGGGAGCCAATATGACATTGGCGGCACTGGATGATTTTAGCGGGGCCTTGACGGTGCTCGATGATGCGCAGGAACAGGCCACCATTCAGCAATCATTAGCACGATTACGGGTAAAAACTTCCTCCCCGGAATTGGCCATTGCCCGGTTGAGCGGGGGCAATCAGCAAAAAGCGATTTTGGCGAAGTGCCTGTTGCTGAACCCGAAAATCCTCATTTTGGATGAGCCGACGCGTGGCATTGATATTGGTGCCAAGCAGGAAATTTATAAGTTAATCAATCAACTGGTACAACAAGGGATTGCCGTGATTGTGGTTTCTTCCGAATTACCGGAAGTATTGGGATTAAGCGATCGGGTGCTGGTGATGCACCAAGGGCAGATCAAAGCCGATTTGGTGAACCGAAATCTGACCCAGGAACAAGTCATGGAAGCGGCCTTGAGGAGTGAAACACATGTCGAAAAGCACGCAATCTGAAGCAAGTTTACCGCCGATGGTGCAGGAAAATAGGGTGCAGAAAAAGCCTTTGCTGGGGCTAAAAAGCGTCAATCTGCAAGTGTTCGTGATGTTGGCGGCGATGGTCGTCATCATGTTGTTTTTTACCTTTACCACCGAAGGGGCCTATCTCAGTGCCCGTAATATCTCTAACTTGCTACGCCAGACGGCGATCACCGGCATTCTGGCGGTGGGCATGGTATTTGTGATTATTTCGGCAGAGATTGACCTTTCCGTGGGTTCAATGATGGGGCTATTGGGCGGGGCGGCGGCGATATTCGACGTTTGGTTTGGTTGGCCATTGCCATTGACCATTGTGGTTACGCTGTTGGCTGGGGTGCTGCTGGGGGCCTGGAATGGCTGGTGGGTGGCCTATCGCAAGGTACCGTCGTTTATTGTCACGCTGGCGGGGATGCTGGCTTTTCGGGGCATCCTGATTGGGATTACCAATGGCACCACGGTCTCCCCCACCAGCAATGCCATGTCGCAGATTGGTCAGAGCTATTTACCCAATGGGGTAGGGTTTGGTATCGGTGCTGTCGGGTTGATGCTGTTTGTTACCTGGCAGTGGCGGCGGCGCAGTAAACGCGCACAGTTGGGTTTACCTGTCACCACCGTCAATGGCGATGTGACTCGGCAGAGCATCATGGCTGTATTGGTGCTAGGGGCTATCTATCTGCTAAATGATTACCGCGGTGTGCCAACGCCAGTGCTGATCCTGGTGGCTCTGATGCTGGCGGGGATTTTTATGGCAACGCGTACTGCTTTTGGCCGGCGGATTTATGCCATCGGCGGCAATATTGATGCGGCGCGGCTTTCTGGTGTTAACGTAGAGCGCACCAAACTGGCCGTATTTGCGATTAATGGCCTGATGGTGGCGATTGCTGGGTTGATCCTCAGTTCACGTTTAGGGGCAGGCTCCCCTTCTGCGGGCAACATTGCCGAATTGGACGCCATCGCCGCCTGCGTGATCGGGGGAACCAGCTTGGCCGGGGGCGTCGGCAGTGTGGCCGGTGCGGTGATGGGGGCATTTATTATGGCTTCCCTCGATAATGGTATGAGTATGCTGGATGTACCGACGTTCTGGCAGTACATCGTCAAGGGGGCAATTCTGTTACTGGCGGTCTGGATGGATTCGGCCACTAAACGTCGGGTATAGCGGCTACTTCACGACTGTGGTGGCATTTTTCCTGCTCTTTGTCAGGTTGCGCCATGCAGAGAGCGGGTATATTTCTAGGGAAGCCCATGTTCAAGAAACGCTACCGTATTACTCTGCTGTTCAATGCCAATAAAGTGTATGACCGCCAGGTAGTGGAGGGGGTTGGGGAGTATTTGCAGGCATCACAAAGTGACTGGGATATTTTTATCGAAGAGGATTTTCGTTGCCGTATCGATAATATCAAAGATTGCTTAGGGGATGGCGTCATCGCTGATTTTGATGATCGGAAGATTGAGCAATCGTTACACAACGTCAATGTGCCGATTGTCGGTGTTGGCGGGTCTTACAATCGCCAACAGGATTACCCGCCAGTGCATTACATTGCCACCGATAACTACGCCCTGGTGGAAGCGGCGTTTATGCATCTGAAAGAGAAGGGGTTGAACCGCTTCGCCTTCTATGGTTTGCCGGTCGCCGTGGGCAAACGTTGGGCACAAGAGCGTGAGTATGCCTTCCGCCAGTTGGTGGCGGCAGAGCAGTATCAAGGGGTGGTGTATCAAGGGATGGAAACGGCCCCTGAAAACTGGCAATACGCGCAGAACCGGTTGGCGGACTGGGTACAAACACTGCCTCAGCAAACCGGGATTATTGCAGTGACAGATGCACGCGCACGCCACCTGCTGCAGGTGTGTGAGCATTTGGATATACCGGTGCCAGAAAAACTCTGTGTGATTGGTATCGATAACGAAGAGTTGACCCGTTACCTCTCACGGGTGGCGCTCTCTTCGGTGGTGCAGGGAACCCGGCAGATGGGCTACCGGGCTGCCAAGTTATTGCATCAGCTCCTTGATCAGCGGCAACTGCCATTGCAACGGATCCTGGTGCCACCGGTGAAGGTTATCGCGCGGCGTTCTACCGATTTCCGCTCCTTGCGTGACCCGGCGGTGATCCAGGCGATGCACTATATTCGTTACCACGCCTGCAAAGGGATCAAGGTGGAACAGGTGCTGGATGCTGTGGGCATGTCGCGCTCTAATCTGGAAAAACGCTTCAAAGATGAAACCGGCCAAACCATCCATAATGTGATTCATGAAGAGAAACTGGATCGCGCCCGCAATTTGCTCACCGCCACCTCGTTGTCAATCAACGAAATTTCACAAATGTGCGGTTACCCTTCGCTACAGTATTTCTATTCTGTATTTAAGAAAGGCTATGACATGACGCCGAAAGAGCACCGAGATCGCTATGGTGAAGTAGGATATTGAAGGCAAGGTCTGGCGTGATAGGTTTAATAGCCACTATGACTCAAGTTGCCACTTGCCAGCAACTTGAGTGAGTCTAATGAACCTGGCCAGCATGGTACTAACCACCCTTCGTTGGTTACTCGATATCGAGCGGATCTTCAGAAAGGATGATGCCGGTATTATCAGCGTAGAGATGGTCGCCAGAGAAGAAAGTGACACCGCCAAAGTTAACGCGGATATCGCTCTCACCAATGCCATCACTGGCTGCACCTGCAGGAATAGCGGCCATGGCTTGAATACCAATGTCCAACTCGGATAAGTCGTCCACCTGGCGTACCGCACCATAAACCACGATACCTTCCCAGGCGTTCTGAACCGCCAGACGAGCCAATTCCGCATTGATTAATGCACGGCGTACTGAGCCGCCACCATCAATCAACAACACACGACCAAGACCATTTTCTTCGAGCAGTTCAAACAACAGGCCGTTATCCTCAAAGCATTTCACGGTAGTAATTTGACCGCCAAATGAAGTACGCCCGCCAAAATTAGAGAACAGAGGCTCAACTACGTTGACCTCTTCCTGGTAGATATCACAAAGTTCGGAAGTATCGTATTTCATCGTATTTTACGTCGGTTTGCCGCTGGAATAATCAGTATATCCCTTTATTCGCCCTGTTGGCAAAATCATCACGGCATTCAGGTGAATACCCGTTAACTGAGAACCACCCCGATGGCAAATAGCACATTGGCTAACAAGGCGATTTTGACTATCTGCCCCATAAGTGGGCGCATACCTGTGGTCGTAGGGTCACGTAGCACGCGTAGGCCGTGTCGGAATAGAGCCGGAATAGCAAATATAAACAGCCAGCCCCATAAGCTGTGCAAATTAAACAGAGCAAACAAAGCAAAGCACAGCATGGCACCCATTAGTAGTGAAACATAATAGTAACGTGCTTTCTGTGGGCCAAGGTGGACGGCCAGGGTATTTTTACCGTTGGCACGGTCGCTTTCGATATCCCGTAGATTATTGATGTTCAGTACCGCTGTGGCTAATAGTCCGCAGGCGGTTGCTGGCAGCATAACGATGCTGTCGAAGGTGTGCGTTTGCAGATAGTAACTGCCAGCCACACTGAGCCAGCCGAAGAATATCAATACTGAAATATCCCCCAATCCCATATAACCGTAGGGCTTGTTACCAACGGTATAGGCAATGGCAGCAATGATCGCCAACCCACCCAGGATCAGGAATCCCACTACATCACTCAGCGTATCGCAGGCAACGGCAATCAGCCAACTGCCTGAAATAACCACCATAATTACCGTCAGCACCAATGCTCGCTTCATCTGACTTTGGGTAATGATGCCTTTTTGCATACCGCGTAATGGACCAATGCGGTCTTCTTTATCACTACCCTTAATCGCATCACCATAGTCATTGGCCAGGTTGGAGAGTATCTGCAGTAGACCGGCGGTGAGTAGAGCCAACAATGCCACGACCGGTTTCAGACTATCTTGCCAAGCCGCGATAGCAGAACCAACAACGATGGAGGCAAAGGCCAAGGGTAATGTTCGTGGCCGCAAACTTTCCAGCCAGGCTTTGGCCGATGTAGTGGTTAATAAGCTCATTTTTCACTTCAGTAAGTCAACAGATGGGAGGTTAGACCTCCCACATAGATAACTAGCAGTGCAATAATACAGCAAACTGATTACAGGATAAAACGACTCAGATCTTCATCCGCGACCAGTTCATCCAGGTGACTACGCACATAATCGGCATCAATGGTAAACGATTGGCCATTACTTTCACTGGCATCGAAAGAAATATCCTCCATCAACCGCTCTAGTACCGTGTGTAGACGACGTGCGCCGATATTTTCGGTGCTTTCGTTCACCTGCCAGGCTGCTTCAGCGATACGGCGGATGCCATCGGTGGTGAACTCAATGGTGACACCTTCGGTTGCCATTAAGGCTTTATATTGTTCCGTCAGCGATGCGCTCGGTTCCGTCAGGATGCGTTCAAAATCTTCAGTGGTCAGCGCTTGCAACTCCACACGGATCGGCAGGCGCCCTTGTAATTCCGGGATCAGATCGGCAGGGCTGGCAGTTTGGAATGCACCGGAGGCAATAAACAGAATATGGTCTGTTTTCACCATACCGTGCTTGGTTGACACGGTACAACCTTCCACCAGTGGCAGCAGGTCACGTTGTACTCCTTCACGGGAGACGTCAGGGCCGGAGCTTTGGCCGCTGCGCTTACAGATTTTGTCGATCTCGTCGATAAAGACAATACCATGTTGCTCAACGGCTTCTATCGCTTGCTGTTTTAATTCTTCCGGGCTGACCAACTTGGCGGCTTCTTCTTCCACCAACAGTTTTAAAGCATCCTTGATCTTCAGCTTGCGTGGTTTTTGCTTCTGCCCACCGAGATTCTGGAACATGGATTGCAGTTGGTTGGTCATCTCTTCCATACCCGGCGGCGCCATGATTTCTACCCCGATAGGGGCGCTCGCCAGGTCAATGTCGATCTCTTTATCGTCCAACTGACCTTCACGCAGTTTCTTACGAAATACCTGGCGTGCGGCAGAGGGTTCACTTTGCTCTTCTGACTGACCCCAGTTGTTTTTCGCTGGTGGGATCAGGACATCGAGAATGCGTTCTTCAGCCAGTTCTTCGGCGCGAATGCGGTTTTTTTCGATGGATTGCAGACGTACCATTTTTACCGCAGCATCGGTGAGATCGCGGATGATAGAGTCAACTTCCTTACCCACATAGCCTACTTCAGTGAATTTGGTCGCTTCTACTTTGAGGAACGGCGCATTAGCCAATTTGGCCAGGCGACGGGCGATTTCGGTTTTACCGACACCCGTTGGGCCGATCATCAGGATATTTTTCGGGGTCACTTCATGACGCAACATTTCATTCAGTTGCATACGGCGCCAGCGATTACGCAGGGCAATGGCAACAGCACGTTTGGCTTGTTTCTGGCCAATAATGTGACTGTCCAGTTCACTGACGATCTCGCGCGGGGTCATTTCAGACATGTTATTCGATCCTTACGCTTTGGAAGGTAATTCTTCAATAGTGTGGAAATGGTTGGTGTAAATACAGATGTCTCCAGCGATACAGAGAGATTTCTCTACAATTTCGCGGGCGTTCAATTCAGTATTTTCCAACAGTGCGCGAGCAGCCGACTGGGCATAGGGGCCACCGGAACCGATTGCAATCAAATCATTTTCTGGCTGAATCACATCACCATTACCGGTAATGATCAATGAAGCATTTTCATCTGCAACCGCTAACAGCGCTTCCAGTTTGCGCAGCATACGGTCAGTACGCCAGTCTTTTGCCAGTTCAACCGCGGCTTTCACCAGATGGCCCTGGTGCATCTCCAGCTTGCGCTCGAACAGTTCGAACAGGGTGAAGGCATCAGCCGTTCCGCCAGCGAAACCAGCAATCACTTTATCGTTATATAGGCGGCGAACTTTTTTGACATTACCCTTCATCACGGTATTGCCCAGAGTGGCCTGACCATCGCCCCCGATCACTACCTGGCCATTGCGGCGTACACTTACAATTGTTGTCACGAGCAAACCCTTATTGCCGAGGGAAAAAAGCCCCCGTCGCTCTGTGGGAGCAGAAGCGACGGGGAATAATATTGAGAGTATAGACTCGCTGTCATTCAAGTGGCGGGGCCGCTGTGGTACCAGTGGGATTCTAATCCGTCTTGAACCATTGACTACCGAGTTGCCACCTGTCTACCAGTTGAATGAACCCGGCCGTACCTCTTGGTTAACCGTGCTGTTCACGGGTAATAAAGGGAGACGACCACCGAATAGAGATGGGGGATGGTTGACATTTTTCAACCCCCAACCGCAAGAGGAATACAATCTGACATTCCCATGCCTTTTAAACGAGCCAGGGCTTTGTCTGCTGCGGCACGGGTACTGTATGGCCCAAGCATCACACGGTTCCAGCCACCACCCGCAGTGATACGACTTTCGACACCGCTAAACGCTAATTGCGCTCGTACCGATTCCGCCTGCTCAGTGGCGTGGAATGAGCCACACTGTATCATCCACTTCTGCTTCGACTCAGGCTTGGTGTCCTGCTTGGCGGTTTCTTGTGGCTTGGTTTCTGGTTTCGGTTGTGGCTTCGGTTCCACCTGTCGGGTTTGAGCTGGTGGGGTAACCGGCTTAGGTTGCGTCACCACTGGTTTTGGCTGCTGCATAGGCTGTGGCTGAACCGCACTATCGCCATTGTTGAATGGGTTACGGGGTTGCTGTGTTACCTGTTGTTGTGGTGCTGACTGTTGTGGTGCTGACTGTTGTGGTGCTGACTGCGGATGTTCAGTGTTGCGCACCTGGGATGGGGCATTGTAAGGCACTTCAGACAACTGCGTTGGCCGCTGCTGCATATCAGCTTGCATTTGCTCGAGCAGTTGGCGCTGTTCATTGGTTATTTGAGTTTTGGAATTCACTTCACCACCGGCGGTTGGCTGGGTGGGTGACTGGACACCAATCTGGCGATTCTCCAGTTCTTTGATGTAACGCCAGCGCTCTTCCGGTTTTGGTGGCAGGCTATTCGCCGGGTGATTCCCATGCGAAGGAATCAGTGGTGCATCCCCTGGTTTGTTATGGGTAATAAAATAGAGGCCACCGATAAAGACAACCAGCAGGGCAACCGCCAGCGTCACCATGGTTTTAGATACTCCCGGGGAATTGCGTCTTTTACGGCTGGGGGCCTTGCGTCGCGCGGGTCCTGAGCGCCCTCGGCCTACATAGTCTCTTTGTGCCACTATAATTCCGCTGTATCCTGATTAAAGTTAAGGCCTATTGGTTTACCGTTATCTTGCAGGCTGTCGCGCGGTGACTGGGTTTATGCCCTTGACTACTCACCAGAGTAGCGGGTTCCGCGTCTGTTTGTTTACCACCGACCTGCAACTTCAATGGGCTGTGTATGTACCCGTTCTACTTCGAATTGCTTGAGTATAGGCTATTTTTCGGTCACTAAAAGGCGACATTCTGCGGGTTTGCCCCACAGGGCTGCGCTGATAAAATGACCACAACAATCATGCTTAAATCACGCTTAAATCATTCAGACGCCGGTCAGACAGGCGTCTGATTAGTCATGTTACTTAACTCAAAAATATTTGACTAGCATTTAAGAGCGGCGGTGCTGCCTCTGATGATCAATTCACTGTCTAAAAGCCGGGAACCGCTGTTAACCACCTGCCCATGCAATTGTTCCAACAGGAGCAGCATGGCCTGCTGACCAATCTGAAAACGAGGCTGTGCCACTGTCGTCAGAGGGGGGTCACAATACTGTGCCTGTTTTATATCGTCGAAGCCGATAATGGACAAGTCTTGTGGCACCCGTAGACCCATTTTTTTAGCCTGGGAGAGCGCACCAATGGCCATGACATCATTATGGCAAAAGATTGCCGTGGGTGGTTTCGGCAGTGCCATCAACGAGGCTAATGCCTGTGCACCTGCCTCATAAGTAAAATCACCACGGGTAATATAACTACTTTCGATATTAATGCCATTGCGGCGTAATGCCTGGATATAGCCCTGTAGCCGATAATGGCTGAGTGGCATCTGCTCGGGCCCGGCGATGCAAGCTATCTGCTTATGGCCCAATTGCTGTAGATAATGTACCGCTTCAAAGGCGGCGGTCAGGTTGTCGATATGAACGGTGGGCAGTTCCAGTTCCGGTGCAAATTCATTGGCCATCACCATCGGTGGGAGATTGCGCTGCTCTTCTTTGCCCGCATCAAAAGGGAGATTGGAGCCAAGCAGCAACATGCCATCAATCTGTTTGGTGATGATCAGATTGACGAAGGTTCTTTCCTGTTGGTTCTGTTGGGCACAATCGCCGATCAGTACCAGATAGCCCTGTTGCACCGCAGTCTGTTCGATTCCCTGGATCACATCGGCAAAAAACGGATCGCAGATATCAGGGACGATGACCAGAATGGTGCGGGACTCATTGCGTTTGATATTACGTGACAGAGTGTGAGGGGAGTAACCTACGGCTAACACAGCCTGTTCTACTTTCTGGCGTGTTGATGTTGAGACCTTTTCCGGGTTCATCAGCGCACGCGATACGGTTGCAGTTGAAACACCGGCCATATCGGCAACGTCCTTCATGGTGGCCATGGGCAATTCTTTCTTGTGTTGCAACGCCTCTCTCCTTGCATTATCCCTAAGTCAACGCAGTTACTTCAGCTATTTCATCAAGCAGGCGTTTGGTGGTGTGACGGTTTAGTCGAGCCATCTACGCTGGGGGCCTTCAGTGACTCATCCCCTCCTTGCATTACTGCCATAGGTTACTTGAATGAGCTTGAGTATAAACAGATTACGATCTGCTTTTATTGCTTAATTTGCATAAAAAGTGTGATACGGGAAGGTTTTCCCGTGTTAGATCGCAAATTGGTAAGATTAACCTCTGCCTTACCCCGCTCAACCAGGTTGTTTTCAACTCAACTATCGCTGGGGTCAACGTCCAACGTCCATTTCACTTTACGTGCTTGTGGCAACGTATCAATCAATGGCAAGGTGTTTTTGAACAACTGCTGTAACAGACGTCGGGAAGGGTGTTGTAACAGTAATTGCCAACGGAAACGGCCCCCACGTTTGGCTTGCAATGCAGGAACCGGGCCCATCACCCACAATGCGTTATCCTTCAGTGGGCTGGCTTCCAGCAGATTGCGTAATTGTTGCAGGAACAGTGGTGCCTGTTGATTGTCGTGATCTTCCGAACGCACGATGATGTGGTTGGTATAGGGGGGCAGGAAGACACTTTGGCGTTCAGCCAATGTTTGCTTGGCGAAAGCGTCGTAACCTTGTTGCAGCAGAGTCTGCAGTAACGGGTGTTCCGGGTGGTGGGTTTGCAGCAGCACTTCACCCTGCTTGCCTGCTCGCCCGGCGCGGCCGGAAACTTGAGTATAAAGTTGGGCGAAACGCTCGGCGGAACGGAAGTCCGCCGAGAATAGCGCACCATCAACGTCCAGCAGCGCAACCAGTGTGACATCGGGAAAGTGGTGGCCTTTTGCCAGCATTTGCGTTCCGATCAGGATGCGCGGACCACCGCGTTGAATATCCGCCAGATGCTGTTCCAGTGAGCCTTTACGGCTGGTGGTATCGCGATCAATTCGAGTGATAGCGGTTTCCGGGAACAGTGTGACCAGCTCGTGTTCCAACTGTTCCGTACCCACACCGATGGCGACCAGATGGGTTGAGCCACATTGTGGGCATTGGTGTGGTACTGGGCGCTGGCTATCGCAGTGGTGGCAGCGTAATTGGCGATGATTCTGGTGGAGGGTGTAGTAATGGTCACAGCGCTGGCATTCAGCGATCCAGCCGCATTCATGACACAATAACGCCGGGGCATATCCGCGCCGGTTAAGAAATAGCATCACCTGATTACCGTTCTTCAGATGGTGCTGCATGCTTTTCAACAGCGGTTGAGAAAGCCCGACTTTCAGTGGCAGGCCCTTCAAATCGATCAGATGCTGGTTAGCGGCTTTAGCATTACCCGCTCGCTGGGTCAATTTGAGTTGGCGATATTTGCCTAATTGTACGTTTTGCAGTGTTTCCAACGCCGGTGTTGCCGTGCCCATCACGATGGGGATGCCCTCTTCCCGAGCACGGAATACGGCGAGATCACGCGCGTGATAGCGCCAGCCCTCTTGCTGTTTATAAGAGCTGTCGTGTTCTTCGTCGATGATAACGATGCCAAGCTGAGAAAAGGGGGTGAACAACGCCGAGCGAGTGCCAATAACGATGGCGGTTTCGCCGCTGCGCGCCCTTAGCCACACCGCCAGTCGTTCGCTGTCGTTCAGCCCGGAATGCAGTACGTCCACCGGTGCTTTAAAGCGTTCACGAAAGCGGGCAATGGTTTGCGGTGTCAGGCCGATCTCAGGAACCAGTACCAGAGCCTGCCTGCCTTTCGCCAGGATGTTTTCCAACACGCTGAGGTAAACCTCCGTTTTACCGGAGCCGGTGATCCCCGCCAACAACCAGGCGGCAAATTGATCATCTTCACTGCGAATCGCCCCTACGGCGGTGGCTTGCTCGGTATTGAGCCTAAGCCGCTCCCCCAGGACTTTAAAGTTTGGCCGCCAATCTTGTTTCGGTATCACTTGCGCACGTAGCACCGCCAAGTCTTTGACCCGTAGCGCTTGAAGTGCGCTTTCTGTCAGTGCCAATTCATTGACTTGGTGGCGATATATCGGCTGTTGCAGCAGTGCCGCCAGTGCTTGTTGCTGTTTCGGAGCGCGCTTGAGGCTCTCCAGTGGTGTGGCTCGCCCTGGTTCAGTGGCGATCCATTGCCATAGCGGCTCGCTTTCTGCCGGTTTGCCCTGGCGCAGCAGAATGGGTAATGCATGGAACAGCACTTCACCAATGGGGTAATGATAGTATTCACTGGCCCAGAGTAAGATATGCCACAGGCTGGCAGAGAACAGCGAATCGTTGTCCAACAGCGTGTCGATAGACTTGAGCTTCTCCAAGGGCAGTTCGCTGCTTTCACTATAACCGGTGATAATGCCTATTGCCCGTTGTTTTCCCCAAGGGACACTGACCCGTGCGCCACAGACTGGCTGCTGGCCTGCTGGCAGCAGATAATCAAAGGTGCGGGCAAGAGGAACCGGCAGAGCAACGTGTACAACAGGCATGTGGCTATCCAGAGGGCAAAAGATGCGGGCTAGTTTACACTGTAGGCCGCCAAATGTACGGATCCGATTGCGCAGTATATTTTATTCTGTATAATTTGCCGCCTTTGATATAATTCCATATCAAATATGATGATTAACTACGTGTGGTGTCTGGCGGAACACGGCTGGATAGCGACACGGCCTTAACTGAGGTTCCCCCATGCAAAAAGGTATTCACCCAAAATACGAAGAAGTTACTGCGAACTGCTCTTGCGGTAATGTGATCAAGATCCGCTCTACTGTGGGTCATAATCTGAACCTGGACGTTTGTGGCGAATGCCACCCGTTCTATACTGGTAAGCAGCGTGATGTTGCTTCCGGTGGTCGCGTTGACCGTTTCAACAAGCGTTTCAGCGTACCAGGCAGCAAGAAGTAAGTTTTCTTGCAGTCAGACAAAAGGCGCCTTGGGCGCCTTTTGCATTTTTGTCTGTTGGCTAGGCTATCAATATTCCCAGGTATCAGGGTCCACCCCTAATTCACGCATCAGCACTTTTGCGACTTCCGGGATTTCATCACTCCGCTCTTTACGCAGATCTTCATCATCGGGTAATGGCTGACCAGTAAAAGCATGTAGAAATGCTTCGCATAGCAATTCGCTGTTTGTCGCGTGGCGCAGATTGTTGACCTGGCGGCGGGTCCGTTCATCAGTCAGGATCTTCAAGACCTTCAGCGGAATGGATACCGTGATTTTTTTTACTTGCTCGCTTTTTTTACCGTGTTCAGCGTAAGGGCTGACATACTCGCCGTTCCACTCAGCCATGGGACACCTTAAGATTTGTTTGGAAATTACAAAATTCTAAAAACCAGCCAATTATGCCCGATTTTCGTTGTTCTCACTCAATAAATATCAATTTTACACGACAAAGGTCATTGAATAGTATCGATGAAATCTCTATCCCACCGATACCCTTCATACTGCAAGGGGTCGTGGTGTTGGTTGCGTTATCTGGCTCATCCCTCGCGGGGGAGCGGCAGTACAGTTTAAAAACCGATTGCGCTTCTGTTCTGCAACCTGAATAAATCCGAATAGAAGTACAATATCCGAATAGAACTACAATGTTAGCGGGTATTTTCTTTTTGCTCAATCTATACGCAAAGAAGTTTAGATGGCTAGATGTATTGACGTCTATTTCTGCTGGGGTTAATCTTTAGGCTTCATTCTCCCACTTTCCGAGAGCCGAGATACCCTATGACACATAAACCAGCCACGATTGCCGTGCGTAGCGGCCTGAACGATGATGAGCAGTACGGTTGTGTTGTCCCACCGATCCATCTTTCAAGTACTTACAATTTCATCGACTTCAACCAACCTCGTGCTCATGATTATTCACGCCGTGGAAACCCGACCCGTGATGTGGTGCAACGTGCGCTAGCAGAACTGGAAGGGGGCGCCGGTGCGGTGATGACGGGAAGCGGTATGTCGGCGATCCATCTGGTGACGACGGTATTGCTCAAGCCTGGCGACCTGCTGGTGGCACCTCATGACTGCTATGGTGGCAGTTACCGTCTGTTTGATAGCCTCAGCAAACGTGGTGCGTATCAGGTGTTGTTTGTTGATCAGAGCAACCCCGTTGCATTGCAGCAGGCATTGGCACAAAAACCGAAAATGGTATTAATCGAAACGCCCAGTAACCCGTTATTACGTGTGGTGGATATCGCGGCAATCTGCCAAGCCGCACACCAGGTGGGGGCATTGGCGGTTGTCGACAACACTTTCCTCAGCCCTGCCTTGCAACAGCCACTGGCACTGGGGGCTGATCTGGTGGTGCATTCTTGTACCAAGTACCTGAATGGTCACTCCGATGTGGTGGCCGGCGCGGTGATTGCCAAGGATCCGGAGCTGGCGGTGGAACTGGCTTGGTGGGCGAACAATATCGGCGTGACCGGGGCGGCATTCGATAGCTATCTGTTATTGCGTGGCATAAGGACTTTATCACCACGAATCAAAGCCGCACAGCATAATGCCGAAGCAATTGTCAGTTATCTGCAACAGCAACCCTTGGTTAAAAAGTTGTATCATCCTTCCTTGCCGGAAAACCCAGGCCATGAGATTGCCTGCCGCCAGCAGCGCGGGTTTGGTGCCATGCTCAGCTTTGAGCTTGATGGTGATGAGGCGTTGTTACGCCGTTTTCTCTCTGCGCTGCAACTGTTTACTTTGGCGGAATCACTGGGTGGGGTAGAAAGCCTGATCTCACATGCGGCGACCATGACCCATGCCGGGATGGCGCCAGAAGCGCGCGCCGCTGCTGGCATTTCTGACAGTTTGTTACGTGTTTCTGTGGGTATTGAAGACAGCGAAGATTTGATTAGTGATCTGGAACAAGCCTTCCAGGCAGCGGCAACGAGGTAAGCATGAATGCAATTGCGGTAGCAGGACCGGTGAGTGGGCGGCAGCTACATAAATTTGGTGGCAGTAGTCTGGCTGATGTGAAGTGTTATTCACGGGTTGCCGGGATTATGGCGGAATATAGCCGACCTGGCGACCTGATGGTGGTTTCGGCTGCTGGTAGCACGACGAATCAACTGATCAACTGGTTAAAACTAAGCCAGAGTGATCGCTTGGCGGCACATCAGGCGCAGCAGACGCTGCGCCATTATCACAGTGAACTGATCAGGGGGTTATTACCGTCTGAGCGTTCACAGCCATTGGTTGACGAGTTTATCCGCGATCTTGAGCGTTTGGCCATTTTGCTGGATGGTCACGTTGACGATGCTGCCTATGCCGAAGTGGTGGGGCATGGGGAAATCTGGTCTGCCCGGCTGATGGCCGCCGTATTGAACCAGCAGGATATGCAGGCGATATGGCTAGATGCCCGTGATTTCCTGCGCGCTGAACGTGCTGCACAACCGCAGGTGGATGAAGGCCGCTCTTATCCACTGTTGCAGCAACTGTTGGCACAGCACCCTGGCAAACGCCTGGTGGTGACTGGCTTTATCTCGCGTAATGACGCCGGTGAAACGGTGTTGCTCGGGCGTAATGGTAGTGACTATTCTGCAACGCAAGTTGGTGCATTGGTGGGCGTAGAGCGGGTCACTATCTGGAGCGATGTCGCGGGTGTTTACAGTGCGGATCCGCGCAAAGTGAAAGATGCCTGCCTGTTGCCGCTGTTGCGTCTGGATGAAGCCAGCGAATTGGCACGTCTCGCGGCACCGGTTCTGCATACCCGGACATTGCAGCCGGTATCTGGCAGCGATATTGATTTACAACTACGTTGTAGCTACCAACCTGAGCAGGGCTCGACACGTATTGAACGTGTGTTGGCCTCCGGTACCGGTGCCAAGATAGTCACCAGCCATGATGATGTTTGCCTGATTGAGTTCAGTGTCGCTCCGCAGCGTGACTTCAAGCTGGGGCGGCAAGAGCTGGAACTGGTGCTCAAGCGTGCACAGATAAAACCCTTGGCGGTGGGGCTGCACCCCGATCGTAGTCTGATCCAATTGTGCTATACCTCGGAAGTAGCGGGGAGTGCACTGGACATCTTACAGGCGGCGGGGTTGCCCGGTACGTTACAACTGCGTGAAGGCTTGGCGCTGGTGGCGTTGGTCGGCGCTGGCGTTGGTAAGAATCCGCTGCATAGCCATCGCTTCTATCAGCAATTGAAAGATCAACCGGTAGAATTTATCTGGCAAGCAGAAGATGGCATCAGCCTGGTAGCTGTATTACGCCAGGGGCCCACCAGTCTGTTGATCCAGGGCTTGCACCAGACGCTGTTCCGAGCGGAAAAGCGCATTGGGCTGGTGTTGTTTGGCAAGGGTAATATCGGCTCGCGTTGGTTGGAATTGTTTGCTCGTGAACAGACCAACCTCTCTGCGCGTAGTGGCTTTGAATTTATTCTGGCGGGGGTGGTGGATAGCAGCCGCAGTTTACTGGATTACCAGGGGCTGGATGCCAGCCGTGCGTTAGCGTTCTTTGACGAAGAAGCCCAGCAGTTGGATGAAGAATCCCTGTTCTTGTGGATGCGAGCACACCCGTTTGATGATTTGGTGGTTCTTGATGTCACTGCCAGTGGCAATCTGGCGGATCAGTATCTGGATTTTGCCAGTTATGGTTTTCATGTGATCAGTGCCAATAAACTTGCCGGGGCGTCCAGTGGTGCCAATTACCGTCAGGTGCGTGATGCGTTTGCCAAGACCGGGCGTCACTGGTTGTATAACGCCACGGTGGGTGCCGGGTTGCCGGTGAATTATGCGGTACGCGATCTACGCGACAGCGGTGACAGTATCTTGGCGATCAGTGGTGTTTTCTCCGGTACCCTCTCTTGGTTATTCCTGCAGTTTGACGGCACGGTGCCCTTTACTGAACTGGTGGATCAGGCCTGGCAGCAAGGGTTGACGGAACCGGACCCACGGGCTGATCTGTCGGGGCAGGATGTGATGCGCAAACTGGTGATCTTGGCGCGGGAAGCGGGTTATGACCTTGAGCCTAACCAGGTTCGTGTTGAATCGTTGGTGCCAGCAGGTGCCGAGCAAGGTTCTATCGATCAGTTTTTTGAAAACGGCGATACCCTGAATCAGCAAATGTTGCAGCGTTATGAAGCCGCCAACGAAATGGGCTTGGTGCTGCGTCACGTGGCGCGTTTCGATGCCAATGGTAAAGCGCGTGTGGGGGTTGAGGCGGTGCGACCAGAACATCCACTGGCTTCGCTGTTGCCTTGTGACAACGTGTTTGCCATTGAAAGCCGTTGGTATCGGGATAACCCACTGGTGATCCGTGGCCCAGGGGCTGGGCGCGATGTTACCGCCGGGGCAATTCAGTCTGATCTTAACCGTTTGGCACAGTTACTTTAAGTCGCCCTATCCGTCGTCATTCAAGCTGCCAGGGCTATCCTCGCCACTTGAATGATGGCGCTTGTGACCCCGAACATGAAATTTTTTCACATAGCGTGAGGATTAATCATCGTCTTACGCTTACTTTCCTGTTGACTCTTCAGGCAACATCCGGCATTTTCTCTTTAGACGTCTAAACGTATAGACGCTTATTTGGCGATATTGAGATAAGAGGCGGGCAGGGAATGAGTTTTTTTCACGCAAACCAGCGGGAAGCGCTGAATCAGAGTTTGGCAGAGTTAAATGGCCAGATTAATGTGTCGTTCGAGTTTTTCCCTCCGCGTACCAGCGAGATGGAAGAGACCTTGTGGCAATCGATTGATCGCCTGAGCAGCCTCAAACCCAAATTTGTTTCCGTTACTTACGGTGCCAACTCAGGTGAACGTGATCGCACCCATAGCATCATCAAAGGGATTAAAGAGCGCACCGGCCTGGTTGCCGCCCCGCACTTAACCTGTATTGATGCTACTCCATCACAGCTTATTGATATTGCCACTGATTACTGGAATAGCGGTATTCGTCATATTGTCGCTCTGCGCGGTGATTTACCCCCGGATAGTGGCAAACCTGAAATGTATGCTGCCGACTTGGTCACGCTGCTGAAAAGTGTTGGCGATTTTGATATTTCGGTAGCGGCTTATCCAGAAGTTCATCCAGAAGCAAAGAGTGCCCAGGCAGACTTGATCAACCTCAAACACAAAATTGATGCGGGTGCTAACCGTGCTATAACCCAATTTTTCTTTGATGTAGAAAGCTATCTGCGTTTTCGTGACCGTTGCGTGGCGACCGGAATTGATGTGGAAATTGTGCCGGGTATTCTGCCCGTCTCCAATTTCAAACAACTACAGCGCTTTGCCACCATGACTAACGTGCGGGTGCCAAACTGGATGAGCAGCATGTTTGCCGGGCTGGATGATGACCCGGAAACGCGCAAGATGGTCGGTGCTAATATTGCGATGGATATGGTGAAGATATTAAGCCGCGAAGGGGTAAAAGATTTCCACTTCTACACGCTTAACCGTGCGGAAATGAGCTATGCCATCTGCCATACGTTAGGGGTTCGCCCGGCGGTTTGAATAAACGCGGATATAACACTGATAATACCCAAGGTACTGTAATGGCAGTACCTTGGGTTGAGATTGAGTATCACCTAGCCAGTGTTACGCATCCCGGCAGCAACACCGGCGATAGTGACCATCAGCGCCTGTTCAACTTGGGGATCCGGTTGTTCCAACTGGCGTGAGCGGTACAGCAGCTCTGCCTGCAGAACGTTGAGCGGATCGGTATAAACATTACGCAAGGCGATAGATTCAGCGATCCACGGTAGCGCTTCCATCAAATGATCGTCATTGGCGATGGTCAGCACGGCCTTGATATCGCTCTCCAACTGATCACGTAACTGTTTGCCCAATGGCCACAGTGACTTATCCACCAAGCGCTGATCATAGTATTCCGTCAACCAGAGATCGGTCTTGGAAAACACCATTTCCAGCATAGCAATGCGGGTAGAAAAGAACGGCCAGTCGCGGCACATGGCTTCTAACTGGTCTTGCTTGCCCGCTTTCACTGCTTCTTGCAAACCCGCACCTGCACCCAGCCAGGCTGGCAGCATTAGGCGATTCTGGGTCCAGGCGAAGATCCATGGAATAGCACGCAGGCTTTCTACGCCGCCGTTCGGGCGCCGTTTGGCCGGGCGCGAACCCAGGGGCAGCTTAGCTAGCTCCTGTTCTGGTGTCGCCGCACGGAAATAGGGGACAAAATCCGGATTTTCACGCACATAACCCCGGTACATTTTGCATGAAGTCTCGGACAGTTCGTCCATTAATGTGCGCCATTCTGGCTTGGGTTCCGGTGGCGGCAGTAGGTTGGCTTCCAAAATCGCACTGGTATACAGCGCCAGACTACTGATGGTGACTTCAGGCAGACCGAATTTAAAGCGGATCATCTCCCCTTGTTCGGTAACACGTAAGCCACCTTTCAGGCTGCCTGGTGGTTGCGATAGCAGTGCAGCATGAGCCGGCGCACCGCCACGGCCAATGGAGCCACCACGACCATGGAACAACGTCAGGGCGACGCCTGCTTTTTCACAGGTTTTGATCAGCGCATCCTGTGCCCGGTATTGCGCCCAAGAGGCGGCCATTACCCCGGCATCTTTCGCGGAGTCGGAATAACCGATCATCACCATCTGCTTGCCCTGAATAAAGCCACGATACCAGTCAATATTCAGCAACTGTGTCATGACATCGTCGGCATTGTTCAGATCGTCAAGCGTTTCAAACAGTGGCGCGACGGGCAGAGCGAATGGACAACCGGCTTCTTTCAGCAGCAGATGCACCGCTAATACATCAGACGGGGTGCGCGCCATCGAAATGACATAAGCGGCAATGGAACCTTGTGGTGCTTCGGCGATCACTTTGCAGGTTTCCAGTACTTCTTTGGTTTCGCTGCTGGGTTCCCATTTCAAAGGAATCAACGGGCGCTTGGAGCTTAACTCACGGATCAAAAATGCCTGCTTATCGGCTTCTGACCAGCTTTCATAATCCCCTAGCCCCAGATAGCGTGTCAGTTCGGCGAGGGCTTCAGTGTGGCGAGTGCTTTCCTGGCGAACATCGATACGAACCAGCGGGACACCGAAGCAGCGCACGCGGCGTAGCGTATCCAACAGTTGGCCGTTGGCAATGATGCCCATGCCACAGGCGACCAATGAGCGATAACAGGCATATAACGGTTCCCACAATTGCTCATTGTTTTCCAGCAGGTTGTGCGGGCGCAGAACACGTTGACCTTTCAGGCACTCTTCAAGGTAGTCCTGAGTGCTCATCAACTGGCTGCGTAGTTGCTTCATTAATTCGCGGTAAGGTTCTTGTACTTCGTCACCACCCGCCAGTGCACGCAACTCTGGCGTACATTCGGTCATTGATAGCTCGGAAACCAATACCTGAATATCACGAGTAAACAGGTCACAAGCTTTCCAGCGGCTTAATAACAGCACATGGCGAGTGATTTCAGCAGTAACATTGGGGTTACCATCGCGGTCTCCCCCCATCCAGGAAGTAAATCTGATGGGAACCGCTTCTACTGGCAGGCGGTAATCAATGGATTTTTCCAACTGTTCGTTAAACTCGCGCAAGAAAGCGGGTACGCCTTCCCACAGACTGTTTTCCACCACAGCAAAGCCCCATTTGGCTTCATCAACCGGTGATGGGCGATTTTTACGCATTTCATCGGTATGCCAGGACTGTGCCACCAACTGGCGCAGGCGGCGCATGATTTTATTGCGCTGATAGTCGGCCAAATCGTTATGGTCCAACTGACTGAGACAGGTGTTAACCTCAACCAGTTTGTGGATCAGGGTACGACGGGTAATTTCGGTTGGGTGAGCGGTCAACACCAATTCGATGGAGAGATCAGCCACCGCATTCTGTAATTCTTTGTCGCTGATTTTTTTGTCTTTCAGCCGAACAAACAGTTGAGCCAAGGCTTCTGGGTTGCTGAGGGCTTCACCATGGGGCGAAATACTATGATATTGCTCAGCAACGTTAGTCAGATTCAGGAATTGGCTGAAAGCACGAGCAACGGGCAGCAGTTCATCATTAGACAGGTTTTGTAGCGTCGATAACAGCTCCTGACGATGGACTTCACTACCTGCACGTGAAGATTTGGACAGCTTACGGATAGTTTCAACCCGATCGAGAATATGTTCACCCAGCGCTTCTTTAATCGTATCGCCGAGCAATTTGCCGAGCATACTGACATTACTGCGCATTGCCGAATATTGTTCGTTCATATGACCCTGACCCACTCCTCTGTAAACTCATCATCTCCTGGCTATGGCGTTACTGCCTGCCGCCTGAAAGTATTGAGTACATAATTTTCATCTTGTAAGTAAATTTCACGTGTCTGGTGAAGACAACTCACTTCATCGTGCCACGTGCTGGCCTAATCATTAATTGACACTATTTTTAGCAAAAAAACATAAAAATCAGCGTATTTTCTGAAATTTAATTACAGCCCATCGGTTATCAGTTTGGCTTATCACCCGACGAACTACCTCTTTAGAGGTAAGTAATGGACTGTTACTTGCTGTTTATCCATCAGTTATTGTTGGCAAAAATGGTCGACCAATTCTGCTAGCAACCTACGGGTTGGCTCAATAAACGCCATATCAAGATATTCGTCAGGTTGATGCGCCTGGTTGATCGAACCCGGCCCTAACACCAGCGTTGGGCACACATTCTGGATAAACGGCGCTTCGGTACAGTAGTTAACCACTTCGGTACGGGAGCCGAGCAACTTCTCAATGACCGCGACCATGTGGTGGTCGGTAGGGCATTCATAACCCGGAATGGGCGGATGCAGTTCATCAATGGTTAAACGGCCCGGCCAGCGTTGGATAACGGGAGCCAGTGCCTGGTGTAGCAGCTCGTTGATGTTATCCAGTGTCATACCGGGTAATGGGCGAATATCCATATGTAATTCGCAACAGGCACAAATACGGTTGGCCGCATCTCCGCCGTTGATATGACCGAAGTTCATGGTTGGATAGGGCACGGCAAAGGCGGGATTGTGGTAGCGCTCCTGCAGTGTCTTGCGTAATGTCATCAGATGCCCGATGGACTCATGCATCAGATCGATGGCATTCACGCCACGAGCCGGGTCGCTTGAATGACCAGACTGACCCACGATGCGGATCGCATTGGAAATATGGCCTTTATGGGCACGTACTGGCTGCAGAGATGTCGGCTCGCCAATAATGGCAAAGTCTGGGCGGATTTTGCTCGAGGCGGCAAAATAACGGGCCCCGGCCATGGTGGTTTCTTCATCTGCCGTAGCCAGAATATACAGCGGCTTAGTCAGTTTTCCGGGGTCAATATCGCGTACTGTATCGAGCACAAAGGCAAAAAAGCCTTTCATATCGGCAGTACCCAGCCCATAAAGCTTGTTGTCGTGTTCGGTTAAGGTAAAGGGGTCGCGTGTCCAGCGGCCCTGGTCATAGGGTACGGTGTCGGTATGACCGGCCAGCAGCAACCCACCGGGGCCTTCCCCCATACTTGCCAACAGGTTGAACTTGTTGCGGGTGTCTGGCACCGGTTGTACATCGACACGGAAACCCAGATCGCTAAACCAACTGGCCAGTAAGTTGATTAATGTTTCATTACTCTGATCAAGGTCAGCATCGGTGGCACTGATCGATTCTGTGCTTATCAGTGCCCGGTACAACTCAATAAATGAGGGTAATTTCATCTTCACTGTTGACAGCCTTTGGTTAGGGTAGTATCAATATTCATGCATTTATTCTGAATAAAAATACATTAAATAAGAGCGTAAAGGAAACGACGCCTGGATGTTGTTCAAAACATCAACGCTCAACCATCGGGGTGACCGGCACAATTATGCGCTTAAACCCTGCGACCAGAGTCACCCATGACTCTTACTGTTAGCCAAGAAGGTGAAAGGCCACATGTTGAATACGCTGATTGTTGGTGCCAGCGGTTATGCCGGAGCGGAGCTTACGGCTTACCTGAATCGTCATCCACATATGAACATAACCGCTTTAGCGGTTTCAGCGCAAAGTGCAGATGCAGGAAAATTACTTTCTGACCTGCATCCTCAATTAAAAGGTATCGTTGACCTGCCATTGCAACCCCTGGTTGACCCTGCCGCTGCCGCAAAAGACATTGATGTGGTTTTCCTGGCTACCGCCCATGAGGTGAGCCATGACATCGCCCCCATCTTTCTGGCAGCGGGTTGCGTGGTGTTCGATCTCTCCGGTGCATTCCGTATACAGGATAGCCAATTCTATAGCCAATATTATGGTTTTCAACACCAGCATGAACAGTGGCTGTCTCAGGCAGTTTACGGTCTGGCGGAGTGGCAGGGTGAAAAACTCAAACAGGCGCAGTTGATTGCAGTACCTGGCTGCTACCCGACCGCAGCACAATTGGCCTTAAAACCGCTCATTGATAAACAACTACTGGATCTGACGCAATGGCCGGTGATTAATGCCGTCAGCGGTGTGAGCGGTGCGGGCCGTAAAGCCAGTGTTGCCACCAGTTTCTGCGAAGTGAGCCTTCAGCCTTATGGCCTGTTTAACCATCGTCATCAGCCAGAGATAGCAACTCATCTAGGGGTGCCGGTGATCTTTACCCCCCATTTAGGGAGTTTCCCGCGCGGAATTTTGGCCACCATCACCTGCCGTTTGAAAGCCGGTGTCACCGCACAAGATGTGGCGGCGGTTTACCATGGGGCCTATGACGATAAACCGCTGGTACGGTTGTATGACCAAGGTATGCCCGCGCTGAAATCTGTGGTGGGGCTGCCGTTCTGTGATATCGGTTTTGCTGTTCAGGGTGAGCATCTGATTACCGTGGCAGCAGAGGATAACCTGTTGAAAGGGGCTGCGGCGCAGGCGGTGCAGTGCCTGAATATCCGTTTTGGGTTCCCGGAAACCCAGTCATTAATCTAATATTTACCCCATAGGCGTTCAGTTGTCGCCAAGTCGCCACGTTAACCGTGGCGCCGAAATTTTGACGGCAGTGACACCGCGTGGCAACTTGTAAGAGAGAGTATAAGCGTGAGTACACAGCAATGAATCCATTGATTATCAAATTAGGTGGTGTGCTATTAGACAGTGAAGAAGCGCTGGAGCGTTTGTTTACTGCGCTGGATACCTACCGTCAGGAGCATCAGCGCCCGCTGGTGATTGTCCATGGCGGTGGTTGCCTGGTGGACGAGCTAATGAAACAGCTCTCTTTGCCGGTGGTGAAGAAGAACGGTTTGCGCGTTACACCGGCTGAACAAATCGATATTATTACCGGTGCGCTGGCGGGTACTGCCAACAAAACCCTGCTGGCATGGGCGCTGAAGCACAAAATCAACGCTGTGGGCTTGAGCCTGGCAGACGGTGGCAGTGTGGCGGTTACGCAGTTGGATCCTGAGTTGGGCCATGTGGGGCTAGCGTTACCGGGTTCACCGGTGCTGCTCAATATGTTGCTCACGGCGGGTTACCTGCCAGTGATCAGCTCTATCGGTATTACTGCCGAAGGCCAACTGATGAATGTGAACGCTGATCAGGCGGCGACCGCTCTGGCAGCCACGCTAGGGGCTGATTTAATCCTGCTGTCAGATGTCAGTGGTATTCTTGATGGTAAAGGGCAGCGCATCGCAGAAATGACGGCGCAAAAAGCTGAACAACTGATTGATGAAGGCATTATCACCGATGGCATGGTGGTGAAGGTCAATGCGGCTCTGGATGCGGCACGAACACTTGGCCGCCCTGTGGATATCGCTAGTTGGCGCAATGCTGAACAACTTCCAGCTTTGTTTAATGGTGTGTCGATTGGCACCCGGATCCTCGCTTAAATTTAGAATTGAAAGGGAATAACACAATGCAAAACCAAGGTATCAAGAAAATTGTTCTGGCGTACTCCGGTGGTCTGGATACTTCAGCGATCATTCCATGGTTGAAAGAGAACTACGGTGGTTGTGAAGTGATCGCTTTTGTGGCGGACATTGGCCAGGAGCGTGGTGATCTGGAAGGTGTTGAGCAGAAAGCGTTACAGTCTGGTGCTTCAGCTTGCTATGTGGCTGATCTGCGTGAAGAGTTTATCCGTGATTATGTTTATCCGGTATTGCAGACCGGGGCACTGTATGAGGGCAGCTATTTGCTGGGTACCTCAATGGCGCGCCCGATCATTGCCAAAGCTCAGGTCGAACTAGCGTTGAAAGTGGGTGCAGATGCGCTGTGCCATGGTGCGACCGGTAAAGGTAACGACCAGGTGCGTTTCGAAACCACCTATACCGCCTTGGCACCTCAACTGAAAGTGGTGGCACCGTGGCGTGAGTGGAACCTGCGTTCCCGTGAAGCGCTGCTGGATTACCTGAAAGAGCGTAATATCCCGACTACCGCTTCACTGGAGAAAATCTACAGTCGTGACGAAAACGCCTGGCATATCTCTACGGAAGGGGGCGTGCTGGAAAGCCCATGGAATGCTGCGAATAAGGATTGCTGGGTATGGACTGTGGACCCACAGGAGGCACCAGATCAACCGGAGCAGGTGACGGTGACGGTTGAAAAAGGTTGCGTAGTGGCGGTCAACGGTGTGGCGATGAGCCCATACAAATGTTTGGAAACCCTCAATGTAGTGGGTGCCAAACACGGTGTTGGCCGTATTGATATCGTTGAAAACCGCTTGGTGGGCATTAAATCCCGTGGTTGCTATGAAACCCCAGGTGGCACCATTATGGTGGCGGCCCTGCGTGGCATCGAGCAGTTGGTTCTGGACCGTGACAGCTTTAAGTGGCGTGAACAACTGGGCCTGGAAATGTCCTATGTGGTTTACGATGGTCGCTGGTTTGCTCCGTTGCGTCGCTCCATTCAGGCTTCTGCACAGGCGTTAGCGGAAGAAGTGAATGGTGAAGTGGTGCTGCAACTGTATAAAGGCCAAGTCACGGCAATTCAGAAAAAATCAGCCAACAGCCTATACTCGGAAGAGTTCGCGACCTTTGGTGAAGACGAAGTTTACGATCACAGCCATGCGGGCGGTTTTATCCGTTTATTCTCTCTCTCTTCACGTATTCGCGCGTTGAACGAGAATAAACGCTAATCTGCGATGAGAAGGGCGCACCGATGGGTGGTATTCGTCACTGGTGCGCCAGGTTATAAAGAATTACGTTAATAGTAACAAGATCAGGGGCGCACAGGCTGCGCCCTTGCGCATACTTAAACAGGGGCAAGATTATGGCACTTTGGGGCGGACGGTTCAGTCAGGCGGCAGACCTGCGGTTTAAACAACTCAATGATTCTCTGCGCTTCGACTATCGCCTGGCGGAACAGGATATTGTGGGTTCCGTTGCCTGGTCAAAGGCGTTGGTGACCGTCAACGTACTGACGGCAGCAGAACAACAGCAACTTGAACAGGCACTGCAGGTGCTATTGAAGGAAGTACAGGCCGACCCGTTAGTGATTCTCAACAGCGATGCTGAAGACATTCACAGCTGGGTAGAGCAGAAGCTGATCGAGCAAGTCGGTGATCTGGGCAAGAAACTGCACACCGGCCGTAGCCGTAATGACCAGGTAGCGACGGATCTGAAACTATGGTGTAAACATCAGGTCAGTGAGTTGCATCAGGCGATTATACAATTGCAGCAAGCGCTGGTGATGACGGCGGAAGCCAACCAGGATGCCGTAATGCCGGGCTATACCCACTTGCAGCGTGCCCAACCAGTGACTTTTGCCCATTGGTGCCTGGCTTATGTTGAGATGCTGGCGCGCGATGAAACTCGCTTGCAGGATTGCCTGAAACGTCTGGATGTCAGCCCATTAGGCAGTGGCGCTTTGGCCGGAACTGCCTATCCCATCGACCGTGAACAGCTTGCGGGTTGGATGGGTTTTGCTTCTGCTACCCGTAACAGCCTGGATAGTGTTTCTGACCGTGATCATGTCCTGGAGCTGCTGTCTAATGCGGCCATCAGTATGGTGCATCTGTCGCGCTTTGCTGAAGACCTGATCTTCTTTAATAGCGGTGAAGCGGCATTTGTCGAGCTTTCAGATCGTGTGACCTCGGGTTCATCCTTAATGCCACAGAAGAAAAACCCGGATGCGTTGGAGCTGATCCGTGGTAAATCTGGCCGTGTGCAAGGTGCCTTGACGGGCATGATGATGACGCTTAAAGGCTTGCCGCTGGCTTATAACAAAGACATGCAGGAAGATAAAGAAGGGCTGTTTGATGCGCTCGACACCTGGATGGACTGTTTGCAGATGGCAGCGTTAGTGCTGGATGGTATTCAGGTAAAACGCGCTCGTTGCCAGGAAGCGGCACAGCAAGGTTATGCCAATGCCACCGAGTTGGCTGATTATCTGGTTGCCAAAGGTGTGCCGTTCCGCGAAGCGCACCATATTGTTGGTGAAGCCGTGGTAGAAGCGATTCGTCAGGGGAAACCGCTGGAAGATTTGCCGCTGGCTGACCTGCAAAAATTCAGCAATGTTATTGGCGATGATGTTTATCCGATTCTGTCGCTGCAATCCTGCCTGGATAAACGAGCAGCCAAAGGCGGCGTTTCTCCTTTACAGGTTGCCAGTGCCATTAGCGAAGCTAAAAAGCGTTTGTTTTAAACTGAGTTGAGGCAGCCTATTGCTGCCTTGAGGGATTTATCCGGCAAGCCGTGCGCACAGATAGCGATTTAGACTAACGCCTTCTTCCATGGCGCTGGTGGCCAAGCGCCGGTGCTGTTCCGGCGTCAGGCGCAGTACCAGTTTGCCACTGAAATTTTTCTCTGCTAGCGCTTGCGGTGGTGTTTCGCCGTTGGTGGCCATGTCTGTTATCACCTGTGCCACTAGCTGTTCAATACCATCCAGCGCGGCGGTGCGGGTTGAAGCCAACCAAGACAGAGAAGGGAATTCTGTACATAACCCAACGTATTCGCCGTCTTCTGCTGACCAGGTGATCCGGTAAGTATAATGCTCATGTATTTCCATGTTGTTCCTCCAATCTGACTAATGCAGCTATCACCTGCCTGACTTGATAAACCTTTGCCATACCGCTGTCCGCACGTTGGATGTTAACTCGCGGATCCCCCGGCCATGGCATGCTGTAAACCTTGTGACTACCACTACTCATCCGTGGAGCGCCAAACCAACGGTTGCAGATTTTTACCAATTCATGAAATTTGATATTGGCCTGCCGTTGGCGAAGACATCTCGATGATGTTGCTAAGTTCTTTCATCCACACACCCTTATGACAGTATCATTATTAGTATCACAATAAAAGTCTACGGATAAAAATGACGGCTGAATAAGCGTTCGGCAACGGCTGGGCAATTAATCTGCTGTGTATTACGCAAAATAAACGCGTGGTGGGGGCCTAGTATTAAGGCGAGAGAATTCTCACCCGTATTCCTCTTGATTTTCGCCCTGCTCTTTTGATAGTTAAAATCATTTGTTATCATTCTATTTATCGCTATTAACTATCACTCGCGGGAAAACCATGAATATTCGTGATTTGGAGTATCTGATTGCTTTGGCTGAGCACCGCCACTTCCGGCGGGCAGCGGATTCGTGCCATGTCAGCCAACCCACATTGAGTGGGCAGATCCGTAAACTGGAAGATGAACTGGGCGTGATGCTACTTGAGCGGACCAGTCGTAAAGTGTTATTCACTCAGTCGGGGTTACTGCTGGTGGAACAGGCGCGTACTATCCTGCGGGAAGTGAAAGTGCTGAAAGAAATGGCCAGCCAGCAGGGTGAAGCGATGTCCGGGCCAATACATATTGGCTTGATCCCTACCGTGGGGCCGTATCTGTTACCACACATTATTCCGTTGTTGCATAAAACCTTTCCCAAGCTGGAAATGTATCTGCATGAAGCGCAAACCCACCAATTGCTGGCGCAACTTGATAGCGGCAAGTTGGATTGCGCCATTCTGGCGTCGGTAAAAGAGACCGAAGCATTTATCGAAGTCCCCTTATTTGATGAGCAGATGAAGTTGGCTATCTATGCTGATCACCCCTGGGCAGGGCGTGATCGTGTTGCGATGGCCGATTTGGCCGGGGAAAAACTGCTGATGCTGGAAGATGGCCACTGTTTGCGTGATCAGGCGTTAGGCTTTTGCTTTCAGGCGGGGGCAGATGAAGATACCCACTTTCGCGCTACCAGCCTGGAGACGTTGCGTAATATGGTGGCGGCGGGTAGTGGCATTACCTTGCTACCGGCATTGGCGGTGCCGCGCGAGCGTGAACGTGATGGTGTTTGTTACCTGGATTGCGACCAACCGAAGCCGCAACGTACCATTGCGCTGGTGTATCGCCCGGGCTCCCCGTTACGTAGCCGCTACGAACAGTTAGCCGAGGCGATTCGCGAGCATATGCAGCATTATCTCAGCACGGTTTTAGAACAGACGATTTAAACCGTTGAGTGCGGCCACGCGATAGGCTTCAGCCATGGTGGGATAGTTGAAGGTGGTGTTAACAAAATACGCAATGGTATTACCTTCACCTTTCTGTTCCATGATGGCCTGGCCGATATGAATGATCTCTGCCGCTCGTTCGCCAAAACAGTGGATGCCGAGGATTTGTAGTGTTTCCCGGTGAAACAGAATCTTTAGGCTACCCACATTCATCCCGGCAATTTGTGCACGCGCCAAATGTTTGAATTGTGCCCGACCGACTTCATACGGGACTTTCATGGCGGTGAGTTGTTGCTCGGTTTTCCCGACAGAGCTGATTTCAGGAATGGTGTAAATGCCGGTGGGGATATCTTCGATCAAATGCCCGTGCCCTTCGCCACCAGAAATGGCCTGTGCGGCGATGCGGCCTTGATCGTAAGCGGCAGAGGCCAGACTGGGATAACCGATAACGTCACCTACGGCGTAAATATGGGGCACTGCGGTTTGATACTGGTTATTGACCTTCAGCAGGCCACGGCTATCGGATGTTAACCCCACGTTCTCCAACTTCAGTGAGTGGGTATTGCCGGTGCGGCCATTGGCGTAGAGCAGACAATCCGCTTTCACTTTTTTGCCGGATTTGAGATGAACAACCACGCCGTTATCGGTACCTTGGATCTGATCGAACTCTTCGTTGTGGCGGATCACCACGCCGTTATTCCAGAAGTGATAAGAAAGAGAGTCCGACATTTCCTGATCGAGAAAGGCCAGCAGACGATCACGGGTATTGATCAGGTCCACTTTTACGTTCAAGCCACGGAAAATTGAAGCGTATTCACAGCCAATCACGCCGGCACCATAGATAATGATATGGCGTGGTTCGTGGTTCAGCTCCAGAATGGAATCGCTGTCGTAAATACGGGGGTGCTTAAAATCGACGTTACTGGGGTGGTAAGGGCGTGAACCACTGGCAATGACGATATGGTCAGCGCGAAGGATATCTTGTGAGCCATCCTGATATTTTACGCTGATGGTATTGGCATCGATAAAGCAAGCATCACCGGCAAACAGTTTGCATTGGTTACGTTCGTAAAACCCTTGTCGCATGCGTGTTTGCTGGTTAATCACATTGTCTGCGTGGTGCAAAATATCAGGAAAGGTGGCACTGAGTGTGCGGGCGTTGTTGTAAAGTGGGTTCTGGTTGAATTCGATAATGCGACTCACCGCGTGGCGCAGGGCTTTGGAGGGGATGGTTCCCCAGTGAGTGCAGCCGCCACCGACGTTACTGTATCGTTCCACCACCGCTACGTGGGCACCTTGCTTCACCAGCCCCATTGCAGCACCTTCACCGCCAGGGCCTGAGCCAATAACAATGGCATCAAATTGATAGTTTTGTTGCATGTTAGCGTGACCTGTCTATACAAAAAAACAACCTTATCTTAACATTGTGAGCGGCTATCCCCAAGTTGATTCAGATTGAGTGCAGGTTGCAACTTGGGATCAAGTGGGCATAAAGCGTGTTTGTTAAATGCGCCGATGATAAATTTGCTATATTGCCAGTTCAGCAGGGTGAGATTTAGAGAATGGAAGTATTCGGATATGCATATAGGCATCAGAGCACAACAAAAAGAACGGACGCGTCGGTCGCTCATCGAGGCTGCCTTTAGCCAGCTCAGTGCCGAACGTAGTTTTGCTAGTCTAAGCCTGCGCGAGGTCTCACGAGAGGCGGGTATTGCCCCCACCTCGTTTTATCGCCATTTTCGTGATGTGGATGAGCTGGGGCTGACCATGGTGGATGAAAGCGGCCTGATGCTGCGCCAGTTAATGCGCCAGGCACGCCAGCGTATTGCCAAAGGTGGCAGCGTTATCCGCACCTCGGTGTCTACTTTTATGGAGTTTATTGGCAATAATCCTAATGCATTCCGACTATTGCTGCGTGAGCGCTCGGGGACATCGGCGGCATTCCGTGCTGCGGTGGCACGAGAAATTCAACATTTTATTGCTGAACTGGCCGATTACCTTGAGCTGGAAAACCATATGCCCCGTAGTTTTACCGAAGCACAAGCGGAAGCGATGGTTACCATTGTGTTCAGTGCCGGTGCGGAAGCGTTGGATATTGATAGTGGTCAACGGCGTCAGCTTGAAGAACGATTAGTGTTGCAATTGCGGATGATTTCAAAAGGCGCCTGTTACTGGAATCGCCGCGAACAGGAAAAAGTCTCTGTATCCCAAGATTAACAAGGTGAAAACGATGGAAAAACCAAACTGTGAGAATGGCACATTATTGCTGGCTTTAATTACTGGTTTGTCGATGAACGGCTCTTTTGCTGCACTATTTAGTTCGGTGGTGCCGTTTTCTCTCTTCCCATTGATTGCGTTAGTGCTGGCGGTGTATTGCCTGCATCAGCGCTATTTGAACCAGCCGATGTTGGAGGGGATGCCCAAACTGGCTGCCGCTTGTTTTCTGTTAGGTATTTTCGGCTACAGCACCATGATACGTGTGCAATTTCCACAGATAGGTTCCAACTTTATCCCCTCTATTCTCTGCGTAGCACTGGTATTTTGGATTGGTTTCAAACTAAAGACACGTAAAGTGCCAGAAGACAATTCACCACAATAAACAAATCGCCACAATAATACCTGCGGGCAAGTGCCGCGCCACTTGCCCGCAGGGCTACCGCCCTATTGCGATAACGTGGTCTATTCAAAAAACAGGCTTCCCGTTCCAAACTCACCCCAAGTAAGCCTCAATCAATGCGGCTTACTTGCTCACTGAGTCAGTGAGCAAACCACTGGCTTAAAATTACGGTCTACATTTATCTCTCCGTGCATAAGCTATAGCTTATACATTCAAGAATAACGGCGGGATCGGGGATTGAGGGCCAACCATGCGAAAACGTACGGAAAGCGGGAGTAAGAGAGCGTAAAAATCAGCCATGGAGACCGTGTAAGAAAGCATTAATTCCCGGAGTGATTGGCAGGATGCCAAACCGTGATCGACTCAGGCGCCATGTTGCAGCCGTGTGTCTGCACGTGCGGCCGTCACTCTGGCGCGGATCTGTTCTTCATATTCGGCCTGTGACAGTTCTTCGTTAGTGAGACGTTGCAGCAGTGTTGCTTTGTCTGCGCCTCCCGTAGGCAATATTCTGGGCAGACTCTCTGCCAGTTCCCGCAGGAAGTTGGCATTTTCGTAGTGTGAGGTGTTGCTCATGGTGGGAGTGTAGCCGGGCAAAGCCCGAAAATCGTATATTGGTGAAGGGCCAGGAGCGGCGCTTTGACGGCTCAGAAGGGGGACTTGTGTCTAAACAGGGCTTACATCATCTGTTTGACGTAAAACAGCGGTCAAATCATCTGGTTGCATAGGTATGCATCAGGTTAATATTTATCAGGCGGGTTTCCGGTGGGTTTCATCCCTTAGCTACCGGAAACGCCGCCAGAGACATTCTGGCGATGCTTGGAACTAGTTTTATGTTAAATTCAAAGTGTGGCTATCAGGAATAACATGCGGCTGGGTGAGAGGCATTGATTGAATGAGAGGATAGCTTCAATTATTGATTGAGTGAGAATCCCGCCATTGTTTGATCATCTCTTTCGTGACTTCTTTTTTGTAGCAGATCGGTGAATACCCTCCAGCTTTACTCCATGCGCTGCGACCGCCACAAGAGCTGCCATTTCTTGCAGTGTTAAAGGGGCATGCACACGTTCCAGGATAGGCTGCTATTGATTCATTAATGATGGACTGTTTTACCTGTTCGTCTGACACTGTATCTTTTGCTATGGCGATATTGTTAAAAAACAGAGACGTGACTAAAGCTGACAATAGACACAAATGTACAGTCTTAAGCATTCGAATGATCTCCTTGGAATAATCCTAGGAGATTTATACATTTTATGTATAAAAAAACAACAAATATCAGTTTTTATTATAGATGTTATGTTCAATCAGAGTGATCTGTAGGTATAAACAGCCCCGCAGGGCTTTTTGTAAAGACTAACGAAGTGATTCTACTTCTCTTTGAAGTAGTGATTGTTTTTGCTTGGTGGGAATTTATCACCTTTGCTCACATGGTGATCATATTCAAAACCGGCATATGAGTTATCGGTATCATGATATTGACCATATGTACCTGTTTTGGGACATCTTGCCCAGACCGATATTTTGCCATCTGTCTTTCCTCACTTACTCGTTTGAGGGACTAAGTCCTTGGCGGTACGAAATTATGCCGCGTATTATCTATGTAAGCGGGCTAATCAGTGTTTCAATCTATTGGTGAATTATTTTTATGCTTATTCGATTGCGTTCACATTTTCAGTAATGCCGATAACGGGTGTTATGGTAAATTTAGTTCTACTGATTGGAGCTATCACCGTTATTTTATTAAAAAGGAATATTAATTAATGTCATCAGAACAATTCTGCAATGAAATGATAAAAATTGCTAAGACAGTCAGCAGAGATGAATTTGATCTTGTCATATCGCGCCCACCGTCACAGGAATCTACTGATCTGGTTGAAAAAACCACAGGCATCAAAATTCCTGGTAACTTTCTGGCTTTCTCTCAGAAATACAATGGACTAAGTATTTTTGCAAAAGAGGAAATATGGCCTGAACCTGAGTTTATTGAAGTTCGTCAGGCGTGGGAGTTTCAGTCTGGCGTTATCCTCCTGGGTATTGAGGCAGAACAACTCCCGGAATGGGCAAACATTATGAGTATCTATGACGAGTTTGTAGAGCGTTTCGGTATCAAGGATATTTTGCCACTGCTAAGGGTTTATGGGAGGAAAGGACACTTCTGGGGAGCAAGGAAGGATGGCGCTTTTGTTGAAGTTGATGGCGATGAAGTGACCATTGAAAATAAGGCCTTTATCGAGGTTTATTCAGAACAAATTCAGAGTTTGATAGAAAGAACACATGAATGGATGGCTAGGAAAAAATAACGCTGAGCGTCATCTATGAATCACAGTCATGTGTGCACCGAACCCAGCCGAAAATGGTAAACAGGTAAGGTAGTTGGGGTCGCTGCAGAATTCGGGATGAACCCTAAGTATCTCTGGATGGTATAGTTTGATTTTCTATCACCACAGGAGGATTTAATGGGAAACTATTCTGACTTTGAGACTGATTTTATTGAAAGAACGCTGGCCCTAATCGATCAATACAACGCCATGATTGAGGGCAAGCCATTCCCTGAGCAGTACAACTACACGCTTACGCTGAACTGTCTTCTGGGTCTAATCGTGATGCCGAAAGAGCGCGCTGTTTCTTACCTACCGTCAGACCGTTTAACGCTGAAGCTTAAAGCTGAAATTGGATTAAACCAGTCGCAGTTACCGGGTGAGGAAATGAACTTAAGAGAGCTAATTCATAAAATGCGAAATTCTGTGGCGCATTTCTGTGTTCAGGTTGAATCCATCAGCGATGCACGCTTGGTTGATCAGATAGTCTTTAAAGAGACACATGGTGCAGGCCGTGCCTATGCAATTTTCAGCGCCCCGGAGCTTCTACCCTTTCTAAAATATTATGCGGCTTTGCTGCTCGCCAATATGAGAAGCCACCGAGGCACCCCAGCTTCTGACGGTGTGTAAGGAACGTAATTATGTTTACTCTCGATTGTTCAACACGATCTCAGGCGCTGCTTACGCTTTCTACCGGTTTTGGTTGTAGCGTAATGGAGCTAAAGAATGTGTTGTTATCGCTCGATATTGAGCAGATTTACGAGACAGATCATTCCATTATGGTCGACTCACAACAGTATCTGAGAGAGTACGTATGTACGGAACTGGGTTCTACGGGTGAGTTCACCACCGCATACTGGTTTCACGGTACCCGCACTTTAGCTGACAATACTTTTGAAGAGGGTTTACTTGCGCTGAACCAGGCTGAGTCACTGGTGATGGACATGCTGGTAAATCTGGCACCAGACGCTGAGGTTAAAGAGAAATTGCAGGCCTGGAATTTTCATGCTGGCGTACCTGACAAACTCTTCCGGTTGCGAACTACAAACAAAATGCACTGGGGGCCATTCGGGCATCTTGTACGGGAGATCCATCTTCATACCCGAAAACTCTGGCAGCACGATTATATGCGTCTGCCGGAACTGGTAGAGGATGTCTGCAATGCTTACCAAAAAAAGCATGGGCAAGATCTTACAGGACATTATCTTAAGGTGCTGAAACCTTGCATAGTCTGTTTCAGGGCGGATATTGATTATGAAGAAGGTGCGCTTGAAGCTGCGCTTAGTTACGCATATACGTCTGTTAGAGAACTGCCGCCGGATAGCGGCGCTGTGTTCGGTATTGATCGACATGGTATATCCGTTTCTGGCGATGCAATTGTGAACGTTGAATTCACAAATTCGCATGAGATCTATGGCAAAATCTCGTAGCGTTGAAGATGTCATCCATACTGAGTCTATATGTGACAAAATTTATTACAGATAACATGAGTTTGTGACGGATAATCTAAGGCGCCTCATTTTTTTCGTTTAAGTTTCTGAATTTAATGAACTAAAAATTCAGTCTTTTTTGTTTCTCTACTGATTATGTATTGTTTTTATTAAATACGCAGTGTGACATACGAGCGAAAGATGACATCATTTATAGCTACTTCATTACTCAAAATCGGTCCTTGCCTTAGCTCTGTACTTGTAGAGGAAATGCTGAAAACCCTGGGAGTTAACCGTGATACCGCGCGCAAACAGATTTCCCGGGCTGCTTCTGCAGGGCAGATTCACTGTGTTGATAAGCTTTTCCCCAAGCGCGAGCGATTTGTTTATCTGAAACAGCAGTATGGTACCGGGCGCTACTGGTCCAGTCTCAATACGGCCCTTCTTGATACCGGCTCGGCCTACGGTCTCGCACTGAGTTGCCTCAGGGCGCGCGGGGGGATCCTGCCGGTCAGAAATTTTTCTGCGGCCTGCGGTTCGCCGGTAGCAATGAAAAACAGATTATCCTGGAAGTCAGTTTTGGATGGTCTGCTTCAGTACAAAATGGTCAGGGTCGTTACGTTACCAGGTCTGGGTGAGTGTGTTGCGCTGACAGAAAAAAATGATAACGGTTATCTGCGTGCGCTCCATCCCCTGAAAGCCAGGCTGCTCACCGAGTCAGTTCTGATGAAATCCCTGGGGCAGTGGATCCGTAACAATGGCATCATTAGTTACGACACGCTGCGTACGCGAGAGGAACTCAATTCGGATCAGACTCCCTGCGTGGCAAATTTTGATTTTGACGTCACTGCAGCATCTTATCTTAATCCTCTTCTGCAGTTCTCCCGGTCAGGTGAAATCCGGCCTGGTTTCTTTGTCTGCGATATGCTTTTGGGCTGTAAACTCAGTCTGGTGCATCTCAAGCCCTTTATTACAAAATGTCGCTCTATAAACAGCCTCAGGAACAGCCCCAGATGCCTGTTTATGTTCATCGCCGATGAATACAGTGAAGAGGTATTTCTGGAAATGAAGCGTGCCGGGATAATACCCGCCACGCCGGAAAATCTGTTCGGGAAAGACTTTGCTGATGCACTTTTGCAGCTACGGGATCTTGTCGGCTCCATAACGCTCAGCTTAAAGGATAATATAGCCGCAATAGATGACATCATGTCCAAGCTGGCGAATATAGCCGGCGCGACTAATCAGCTTCAGGGGGATTTGTTTGAATATATTGTCGCAGAGACCTTGCGTATAGACAGTAAGGATGTTGAGGTTGGAAAAATATGTAAATCTCATAAGGGGGATACGGCAGAATGTGATGTTCTTAGTCTGAAGGGAAATGCGAAAATTACCTTCATTGAGTGCAAGGGCTATAAGCCATATTCGACGGTGAGACATGAGGATGTGAAGAGATGGATTGCTAAGCAGGTGCCGGTATTCTTTAGCTATGCAAAAAGGGAATATCCCAACGCTGAAATTAACGTTGAATTATGGACTACCGGGAAGCTTGGTGAAGATTCGAGAGAGTCTCTTCGTAAATTTCAAGAACAGAATTCAATTAATCAACGTTATAACATAATCGTCATGGAGCCGCATGACATTCGCGCCAGAATAAATGCGACCTGGAATGACGCGCTTATCCGTGTTTTTGAAAAACACTTCCTAAGTTATCCAGAAAAAATCGTTCGCCGTAAACATGTTCCCGAGCCGATCAGGCTTGCAGGTCATGATGATACAATAGAATTTGATTTCTGAACCGGTCAGTCCGTTTAATCAGACTTAGATTCAACTACCAAGTGCGTAACTTGCGATAGCTGAGAAGGAAAGGTTAGCTGCTGGTAAGCTCACCTTTTGCTTTCCAGCAAGAGATGCACAAAATGAGACAATATCGACAACTGACCAAGGGTCAACGATGCCAGATCGAAGCCCTAAAGAAAAGCAGTTGCTCGCAAAGTCGTATCGCTAAACTGCTAAGCATCAGTCAATCCACTGTTTCCAGAGAGCTCAAGAGAAAAACACGATTGAGCGGATTGTAGTGGTCAAGAAAAATTGGTCACCGAGTTGCGAGCATGCCCATTAATTGCCGCTCTGATTCATTGGGCGTCAGGCCACTATTTGCATTCAATGCGCTCTAGCATCACACCCGCTTCCATATGGTGGGTGTAAGGGAACTGATCAAACAGTGCCAGGCGGGTAATTTTGTGTGTGGCTTGCAACGTGTCGAGGTTGGCACACAGTGTTTCCGGGTTGCAGGAGATATAAAGGATGCGCGGATAGGCTTGTACCATCTTTATTGTTTCAGCATCTAACCCACTACGCGGAGGATCGACGAAAATCGTCTCGCAGTGGTAACTGCTCAAGTCGATCCCCTTTAACCGGTTGAACTCACGTACTCCCTGCATCGCTTGGGTGAAATCTTCGGCGGCCATACGGATAATCTGTACGTTGTCGATATGATTGGCAGCGATGTTGTATTGCGCTGCAGCCACCGACGGTTTAGCGATCTCAGTGGCCAACACCCGTTCGAAGTTGCGCGCCAGTGCCAGTGAGAAGTTACCGTTACCGCAATACAGTTCCAGTAGGTCGCCTTTTGAATCCTGAGTTACTTCTAGCGCCCATTCCAACATTTGCACGTTGATCGCCGCATTGGGCTGAGTGAAGCTGTTCTCCACCTGCCGATAAATCATATTACGGCCGCCAACGGGCAGGACTTCATCAATATAATCCTGATCCAGTACCACCTTCATTTTTGAGGCTCGGCCAATAAGTTGGAGGTCGAACCCCTGTGCACGTAAGGTATCACGCAATGCTGAGGCCGCTTGCTGCCACTGCTCGTCTAATTTGCGATGGTACAGTAAAGAGGCAATGATTTTCCCGCTCTGGGTAGAGAGATAATCAATTTGGAATAATTTATGGCGAAGCACCGGGTTGGGCTTGAGTGCTGCCATTAACGCGCTCATCAGGCGGTTGATCAGCTCACTGGCCGCAGGGAAAGAATCTACACGAATGCGTTGTTTGGTCTGCTGATCAAACATGATGTGATACATATCTTCTTCATCATGCCAGATACGGAACTCTGCCCGCATGCGATAGTGGCTGACTGGCGAGCGAAACACTTCCGGCTCGGGTGCCATAAACGGAGACATCATGGTCTTCAGGCGGGCAGTTTTTTCTGCCAGTTGATCATCATAGCGTTCAGTGGGCAAAGTCTCGGGCGTCATGGTTCATTCTCGTCAGGCTAATTGGAACAGCGGCGATTGTAGGGCATCGTTCGATGAAGTCCAACTTTGTCCGGTGCTAATTTGAAACACAATTGGCAATCTAGACATCCATTTTTATTGGCGGTAGCATGAGCGTCCGGTCTCAAGCAGCGAGTGAAAAGGGAATCCAGTGCAAATCTGGAGCTGACGCGCAGCGGTATGGGGAAGTCACGGCGATAGCGTTTTAATCTTGAGTTGATGCTCGGGTTTATTCAAGGTGCAGATAGCGGCAATAGTGTAACAAGTCGGCCAGCATAACGGCTCTGCAGCCTAAAAAACCAAGGGTATATCAGGTTTAAACAACATAGACACTGTCCACTGCTGGATGGGAAGTCATCGCCCGGTGCGGGTTGCTAATGGCAATCAGCAAATCCCAAGCCCGAAAACCTGCCGGTGTACGTCGCAATATCCATAGCTGTCGCGATTATCGGCCGTGGCTCTGCGGCATCCGCCAATGATAAGTTTGGATGCTTTTCGTAATGACAATGATAAAAAATGTACTGCTGGTGGTGGTTTCCTCCACAACAGCACTTTCAGCATGGGCGCAAGACAACACCGTAACCAATGATAGTGACAACCTGGTGGTGACAGCCAATCGCTTTCCTCAGCCAGTTTCCTCCGTGTTAGCTCCCACCTCTATTGTGACCCGTAATGATATTGAGCGTTGGCAGGCTAAAAGCCTGGTTGATGTTATGCGCCGTTTGCCAGGGGTGGATATCGCGCAAAATGGCGGGATGGGGCAGAGCTCCGCACTATTTATCCGTGGTACAGAATCACGGCATGTCCTGCTATTGATTAATGGTGTCCGCTTGAACCAGGCAGGGATCAGTGGCTCTTCTGATCTGAGCCAAATCCCCATTTCACTGGTACAGAGAGTGGAGTTTATCCGTGGCTCCCGCTCGGCAGTCTATGGCTCAGACGCGATTGGTGGGGTGGTCAACATTATAACCACCCGTGAAAAGAATGGTTCTACCCTTTCGGCTGGCATCGGCTCCAATGGTTTTCAGGCTTATGACGGCGCGACCCAGCAGCAATTGGGTGACAAAACTATCGCCACCATGGCGGGTAATTACACCTATAGCAAAGGTTATGATGTGGTCGCCGGTCTGCCGGACAGCTTTGGTAACCCGGCACAACCGGATCGTGATGGTTTTATGAGCAAGTCGCTGTATGGTGAGCTGCAACATCAATTCAGTGGGCAACTGCAGGGGTTTGTGCGCGGCTATGGTTACGATAACCGCACGTCCTATGATGGTTTCTATAGCTTTAACGACCCGGTAAATTTTGATGCATTACCGGATACCCGCCAGCTATACAGTCAGTCTTGGGACAGTGGCTTACGCTATCACCAAGGTATTTATGCCACGCAATTGACGGCCAGTTATAGCCATAGCAAAGATTATAATTATGACCCGAAATATGGTCGTTATTCCGTTTCGTCTACGCTGGATGACACCACGCAATATAATCTTCAGTGGGGCAACAACGTCAAGGTTGGGCAAGGTAGCATCAGCACTGGGGTCGATTGGCAGGAGCAAAAGCTGGAACCCGGTACGGCTTATATCACGGATAGCAAAAGCCGGCGCAATACCGGTCTGTATCTAACAGCTCAGCAGCAAATTGATACGGTGATTTTGGAAGGCGCGCTACGTGGCGATGATAGCTCGCAGTTTGGTTGGCACAATACTTGGCAAGCCAGTACTTCATGGGAGTTTATTGAAGGTTATCGAGCCATTATCTCTTACGGCACAGCATTCAAAGGGCCAAATTTGGGCCAGCTTTACGGCGGTACTTGGGGCAACCCGGACCTGAAGCCTGAAGAAAGCAAACAGTGGGAAGGCGGTTTTGAAGGCTTGACCGGTCCGGTAAGCTGGCGGGTAACGGGATATCAGAACGATATCGATAACCTGATCGACTACGCTCAAAAAGGGGGTGAGTTTGCTTATTACAATGTGGATCAGGCGAAGATTAAAGGGGTTGAAGCCACGGCGTCATTTGACACCGGCCCGCTGACTCATCAACTTTCTTATGATTATGTCGATCCGCGCAATCGCAAAACTAATGAGACACTGCTGCGTCGCTCCAAACAACTGGTAAAATATGAATTGGATTGGCAGGTTTATGATTTTGATTGGGCGGTCACTTATCAATACTTAGGAGAGCGGTATGATAAGAACTATAACGTCTATCCTAACCAGAGCGTCAAACTGGGGGGTGTCAGTCTATGGGATGTTGCTGTCTCATATCCGGTCACCTCACATCTGACAGTTCGTGGTAGAATCGCCAACCTGTTTGATAAAGAGTATGAGACGGCATATGGCTACGCAACACCAGGAAGAGAATACCACCTCACTGGAAGCTATACCTTCTAACACCACTGCGATCTCCCGCCCCTCGGTATTGATCTTTGATTCCGGTGTCGGCGGGCTGTCTGTGTATCAAGAGGTTCGGCAATTGCTGCCGGATCTCCACTATATATATGCCTTTGATAATGTCGCTTTCCCCTATGGTGAAAAATCCGAAGAATTTATCATTGAGCGTGTGCTGGAAATCGTCAGTGCGGTTCAGCAACACCACCCCTTGGCTCTCGTTATCATCGCTTGTAATACTGCCAGTACCGTTTCTTTACCTGCGCTGCGAGAGAGCTTCACCTTCCCGGTGGTGGGGGTCGTTCCTGCCATCAAACCAGCGGTTAAGCTCACAGCTAACGGTATCGTCGGTTTATTAGCAACTCGTGGCACGGTTCAGCGCACTTATACGCGCGAATTGATTGAGCGTTTCGCCAAGGATTGCAAAATCGAATTGTTGGGTTCCTCAGAACTGGTTGAACTCGCCGAGGCCAAGTTACACGGTGAACCAGTACCTATGGCGACACTAAAGAAAATACTACAGCCGTGGTTGAGCATGCGTGAGCCACCTGACACGGTAGTGCTGGGGTGTACCCATTTCCCGTTGTTGGCTGAGGAACTGACGCAGGTATTACCTGAAGGGACGCGATTAGTGGATTCCGGGGCGGCGATTGCGCGTCGGGCTGCTTGGCTGATCGCTACCCAAGAGAATCTGATCTCAACTCAGGAAGAGAACCTGGCGTATTGTATGACATTCAATCAGGCTACTGATGCTATATCACCCGTATTGCAGGAATATGGCTTCAACTCGTTGAAAAAATTGCCACTTTAGATGGCTTTTGATTAAACATTAGACGGTTGAACAAAAAATTGAATTTAGGGGTTGCGGTGAACTGAGAACTCCCTATAATGCGCCTCCACTGCTCGGGAACAACGGCTGACAAGTCGCCTAGGCAGGAAGAAGCAACCCGGTGAAAACACTGTCTCTTGTAGAGAAAAAGGTTGACTCTTCAGCGGGAAAGCGTATTATCTGCCTCCCGCGTTACCAGGAAGTTTTGGTAACCACGCTCTTTAACAATTTATCAGACAATCTGTGTGGGCACTCACAAAGACGATATCCAGTTGCTTCGGCAACAAAAAAATATCAAGTCTTAAAGAGTGACTCATGTAAGTAAAATTCATGCAGTAATCTTTGAGCATCGCTATTAACTTAGCAAATCAAGCTTTTAATTGAAGAGTTTGATCATGGCTCAGATTGAACGCTGGCGGCAGGCTTAACACATGCAAGTCGAGCGGTAGCACAGGGGAGCTTGCTCCCTGGGTGACGAGCGGCGGACGGGTGAGTAATGTCTGGGAAACTGCCTGATGGAGGGGG
>NZ_AYKS02000099.1 GCF_000496755.2 Serratia sp. DD3 | reverse complement strand
GCATCCAGTTGGCGGCTGATCTGAAAGTCCAGTTCAGCGATATGGTGGTCAATCAGGGTTTTATCCAGTTTTTCCACTTTGGTGCCGGCCAGGCGCAAACGCTCGAGGAACACCTGCACCCCGGCGGTCAAACGTTCATCGGCCGTGGCATCAGACATCGCCTGTGCATCCTGCCAGCTGTCCAGCGCACTGAGGTGGGAAACCGGGCTCAGGTTGATTTTTTCAAACAGGGAGGCATAAACACCGCCTGCTGCTGGGCGCTCTAATACCACGCTTTCACCCGTGGTCGCATTTTCATGTTTTACAGTCATTAGCATTATCTCGTGTTAATCCATTAAAAACCGGTCGCCGGTTAAGGCTGTTGAGGCGCCAGGGCAGACAGTTCAGAACGCAGTTCATTGCTCAGGGCAGGGTCACGCAGGATTTTTTCCAGCTCTTTACGGAACGCCTGGTTATCCAGCAGGTTGGATTTGAGGTCACGCAGCAGACTGCGCATCGCCAGCATGGCTTTGAGTTGCGGGATTTGACGAGCGACCTGTTCGGGGGTAAAGTCTTTCATGTTCTGGAAGGTCAGGCAGATATTTTCTTCACTGCCATCCCCCGCCAAGGTATTTTCCACCGCAATATTGACAGAGGGTGAAAAATCCATTAGGACGCTATTGAAATTATTTTTATTTATGTTTACCTTCTCACGCTCAGACAACGAGGCCGTCTCTTGACCATGACTAAAGTCACCCGCCACCAACAATTTTAACGGTATTTCGGTTTTCTTTTTCGCCCCTCCGGTGTGGAGGTTTAATTTCAGGTTTATCCTGGACTTCGGTATTTCATTTTGGAAGGAATTTGGCATAACTAACCCTGCTCAACAAAGAGAATGAAGAACGGTCTGCCCGGGAAATAAATCGGTATGACCCCCCTTGCCACTTGCCAAACAACCACTTCTTTTTGCATCACCAGATGCAGACAACAGGGTCACCAACCAACCTATTTATATGACAAGATAAGGGCAGAGCGCTGTGTATCATAAGTTTTTCTGAGACTGGAAAATGGTCAGATAAAAACCTATGGCGACCACCATAGAAGCATTAACAAAATTAATAAACAAGATAAATGTAAGCAAATGTTTCAATCACACCAGAGCAAGATATCTATCACCTCAATGATTTATAAGATTTTTCTTAATCCTATTACCTGAATGATCAAGTAAGATGTTTAGTATGTGTTGAGTATGAGTGACACAACAAGCGATAACACCTAGATGTGGACAAGCCACCGTCAACACATCAAATACGCGATTAATTTGCTACTTAAACTCATTTGAATCCACGAAGAGGTCGCACTCTAAAATTCGATAAAACATCCACTAGTACAGCCCATGTTCTTATTGAAATGGCAAAGAAGATTGACGAACTCGCGGCAAATTATGATCGTCCCCTAGAGGGATCGTCAAACAGACTCTGCAGTTATCATTTAATTGGAAGAAAAACGTCATCCAATAATCATGCAAGACCTAACAGATGTGGATAGCTATTCGCAGGGGGACTGTTTTGCTGAATAAATCATTAAGGAAGAAAGCCCGTGTCCGAAGAGAAAAATAATAAATCCCAAGCCATGGGCAGCAAATCCGGCTCTATCTTTGGTCGTTTTTCAGACAGCTTACGTGAAGCCATTTTTGAGGTTGAACCAAAGTCAACGACAGCCAATGAAAGCCCCGCCGCCACAGAGACTCCACAGTCCTCTGGTACAACAGAAGCCAATGGGGTCACTTCCATTGCTGATAACCCGATGGTGGAACGCTTGCACCAAGCTGTACTCGCACGTGCAACTGTTTTTCGCCAACTGATCAGCAATATGACCGCACTAGAAAAAGTTCTTCCTGATGAAGCCGCACGCTTACAAGCGGCTTTTGCCGTATTGAAACAAAATGGCGCATCCGTTGCCAATTTGCAGCAGGAGATTGAATTGCATATGCGTGATCTTGAAACTCAGGAATTACGCTTTCGTGAAGAAGCGGCTTCTGAACGCAAACAACGCATAGATGAACGTCAAAAAGTAGTGGCAGAAAAACAGGCAATTGTTGAAAAAGCACAGGCTGAAATAGAGCGCCAACAACAGTTGATTTTGACAGAACAGGCTAAAATGGCCGATCTATCACAGGAATTGAAAGATCAAACCGCTGAGCTTGATCGCACAGCTGAATTGTTTAGCGCTGCATTCAATCATGAAAAAGAGTGGCTATTGCGACAAAAGTTAAACCTTAATGTATTGGGCGCATTGTAATTATAGTGTGCATAGTATCGTTGATATTAGTGAGAAAAACATGAATAACGGAAGCCTCCTGCCTAAAAACTTCAAGCCCAAAGGTTTTTGGGAACGTCCTGAGGGGACGATGGGAATGGTCGTTGCTGCATTATTAGGTGTTGGTGGCCTGGCTGTTCTTTATAAAATTTTGCCATTCCTGGTATCCATTGCCAGCAATACACTTTATCTGGTCGTTACCTGCTCGGCACTGGCAGCCATCCTCTATATTCTGTTTGACTCACGTTTCCGCAAATTAATTGCTTATATGTATCAAAGTGCCATGCGGTGGTTAACCGGATTATTTATCGAGATTGATCCGATTGGCATATTAAAAAACTATATTTCTGATTTACGTAAAAGCCAATCTGTGATGGATTCACGCATCAGCGATCTGAATGGTGTCATTAATCGACTAAAGAACATTATTAACAAAAATGAACGAGAAGCTCAGAAAGCACTCAAAATCGCTCAACAAGCGCAGAAGACCGGTGATAACAAACAACTGGTATTACAGTCTAGGCAACACGGCCGTCTGGAAAATGCCAATACCACCTATGGCGATTTACTGCGTAAATCACAATTCCTTTATAACGTACTGACTCGTTATCAAGAACATGCTGATACCATGATTATTGATATGGAAGAGGAAGTGCGCGTAGAAACCGAACGCCGAGAGATGACACGTTCAGCTCACGGTGCGATGACAGCAGCAATGCGGATTCTCAAAGGACAAGATGCAGGGCGAGATATGTACAATGCCTCAATGGAATATCTAGCCAAAGATTACGCAACAAAAATTGGCCAGATTGAAGATTTTGTCCGTGTTTCCGAATCTTTCGTTGCTGGTATGGACTTAGAAAATGGTGTATTTGAAGCAGATGCGCTGCAACGATTAGAAGAATGGGAACAGAACAGCAGTAATCTATTACTGGATGAAAAAACCCGCGCAATTCTCACTGACAGTTTAGTTAATACGCCAGCGACGACTTCAACGCAAAATATGTCTTTTTTTGATACCTCGCCCGCCAAGCAAAATAATCGCTAAGCATATCTTTAATCAATTGTACGGATAATTTATTTTATGAAATTAAAACCATTGCCAAAATTTATTTTAATTACCACCATTGTGGCGGGATTAGGATATGGCATAAGCGTTGCCAATCAAAAAGGTTGGTTAGGTACTGAGGAAAAGTCTGCCAGCGTTACGCTCAAAGCGGATGTGCCTACGGCTAATATTTCTAATTCTCCGGAATCAAACAATTCCACTAGTTCCAACGCACCTGCTAATCAGCAAACAACAAGCAGCTTTGATCTGGCATCAACCAAGATGTCACAGCCGGTGCGTTTGTTAACCATCCCATGGAATGCCACCTCAACATTGATGTATGCCAATGGTGATGCATTGACAACACCAGACAGCCTGTTAGGCCGCCGTGGTGTGCAGTTAAATATTGAACGCCAAGATGATTATGGCCGAATGACTGAAGAAATGGCCAGTTTCGCCAAAGAGTTCGCGGCAGGGAACGCTAATCCTGCTTCAGGTGCTGCCATGGTGATCATCATGGGTGATGGTGTACCAGCATTTATCGCGAGTACCAACGAGGTTTTAAGTAAGTTCGGACAATCAGCAGAAGTAGTTGGCGCTTTCGGGTATTCCCGTGGTGAAGATAAATGTATGCTGCCGCCAGAAATGCGTGACAACCCACAAAAAGCACGAGGATCGTTAATCGGTGCCGTGTTACGTGACGGCGACTGGAATATTTGTGTCAAGTGGGCTGGTGATAACGATGTGCCGATTAACCCCAATGAGCAAACGTTTGATCCTAACGCCATGAACTTCGTTTCTACCTCCAGTTTTACCGAAGCGGATGAGAAATACATTTCCGGTTACTGCGAAGAACGCCCTGTGGTACAAAACGGCAAACGTACCGGTGAAAAACGTCGCGTCTGTCAAAATGGTACGGCTACTTGGACACCGGGTGATGTCAAGGTGGCTATGTATCGCGGTGGATTGGTTTCCGTCGCTTCAACTAAAGAATATATGTGGCAAATGCCATCGACCCTGATTGTTAACAAACAGTGGGCAGAAAAAAATCCGACGGTGGTGACCAATATTCTTGCTGCATCATTTGAAGCTTCTGATCGAATCAAAACAGCACTTCATCGTGGGGATGATTCTGAACTGTTGAAAGCCTCTGCCGTATTGGCCAAGGTACATAAAGAACAGACTGCTGAATGGTGGGCGAAATACTTTAAAGGCGTCACTGAGAAGGATAAACAAGGATTGCTAGTCGAACTCGGTGGTTCAACTACCAACAACCTCTCTGACAACCAGTTTCTGTTTGGTCTGAATGGCAATGACATGCTTTATAAGCGTGTATACGACGTGTTCGGTGGTATCAGTAAACAACTGTATCCCAACATCATGCCTGACTTGGTGCCCTATAACCAGGTCGTCAACACCACTTACTTACAGTCCGTGGCAGCAAGTGCCAAAACAACAACCGCTGCTGAAACCCCGTCTTTCCGTGCTGAAGCCCCAGTGCAGCATGTTGTGACGAAAAAATCGTGGTCGTTGGAGTTTGACACCGGTAAAGCGACGTTCCTGCCACAATCTATTGCTGTTATGGAAGAGCTGCTAAACCAGATTTCAGTCTCTGGCTTATCCATCATCATTGAAGGTCATACTGATAATGTTGGTAACAGTAATGCCAATCTATTGTTATCGCGTAAACGTGCTGAAGCGATCAAATCTTGGTTAGAAGTGAATGCCCCCAGCAGTTTCCCTGAAGGCCGTGTACGTATACGTGCCTATGGTGACGCTCAACCAATCGCGGATAACGCCACTGCAGAAGGCAGAGCTAAGAATCGCCGAGTGACTATAAGCATGGTGCAAACGGCTAACTAACCGTTAGATAAATAGATAGCCAAGTTCATTAAAGTTGTAGGTAAGCGGTAATCAAATGGACTTGGGTTATATGTAAGGCGGGTACATTCGTACCCGCCTTTTTAGGGAGAAACCATGCGAAATATTTGGACACCTTATACCTACTTCAGTCGACGTAATTTTGTTATCCTTATTGCCATTCAGGTCATCATTGCCGTGGTCTGTTGGGTCTCACTGGATGCCAAGTGGTTGCCAACCCCACTTGCTATTGCCCAGGAATGGCAAAAATTGGTGCAAAACCAAGGATTGATCCCCAACCTGATCGAAAGCGTTCGCACTAGTTTAATTTCCCTCGTCTTGGCCGCCGCTTTTTCTACCCTATTGGTTTTTTTATCCACCGCCCCTTTATTCTGGCCATTGGCGAAATTCATGTCGGCAATGCGTTTTCTCGGTTTTGCCGGACTGACCTACATTTTTACTCTGCTGACCAACAATGGTGATGACCTGAAAATTGGTCTATTAACCTTTGGTATGACCGTTTTCATGACGACCAATCTATTGGCTGAGGTAAAGTCAATTCCACAATCCAGGGTCGATCATTGCCGTACCATGGATATGCAAGGCTGGCGCATCTCTTATGAATTGTTGCTACGCGGCAAGCTAGATGTGATCCTTGATCTTCTACGACAAAATGCGGCGGTTGGTTGGACGTTGCTGACAATGGTAGAAGGGTTAGTCCGTTCCTCTGGCGGCATTGGCGTGATGTTGCTTAACCAAAATCGTTATTTCAATTTGGCTGGCGTATTTGCAATACAGATTACCATCCTGCTCTATGGCTTACTCCAGGATTGGTTTTTAGGATGGTTGCGCTACACCGTTTGTCCTTATCTGAGCAAGAACAAGTGAGTTTCTTATGTCTGCCGAAATAAATACAAACTACAGTTTTACCTGTGCTGAAGATTTGATGTCGATTAAAAACTTGGGTGTTAGTTATGACCGTCCGATTTTGCGCGATATTAATCTTTCTATCCGTGATATTGAGCGGCCAAACATCGAGCAAGGACAAGTGGTCTCCATTCTAGGGCCATCAGGGATCGGTAAAACCCAGTTATTACGTTGTATTGCTGGATTGCAAATTCCCACCGTCGGCACGGTCACGATCAATAATGGCGACAATAAACCCGTTGCGCCGGGTGACGTAGGCATGGTTAGCCAAAGTTATGACTTATTCAATCACCGTACTGTTTATAACAACCTCTTGATTGCCGCTAAACGCGCAAAAAAAGATCCCAGTATCATTGATGAGTATTTGCAGGATTTTAATCTGCTTGACCATGCACAGAAATACCCGATGCAATTGTCCGGTGGGCAAAGGCAACGTGTGGCTATTGTGCAACAACTGCTCAACCGTTCTCATTTTCTGGTGATGGACGAACCCTTCTCTGGCCTTGATTCTCTGACCAAACAAACCGTATGCGACACCATTCTCTCCGTATCGCAAAAACATGCTTGGAACTCTTCTATCGTCATCTCACATGATATCGATGCCGCCATTTATATCTCGGATACCATCTGGGTATTGGGTTACGAAAAGAATGAACAAGGTCAAAATATTCCCGGGGCCACCATTGTTGAACAGTATGACTTGATCGAAATGGAACTTGCATGGCGTCCAGAAAAGCAAAAATTGCCACAATTTGCCCAACTGCGAGAAACAATACTAGAACGCTTCAAAACGTTACTGTAAACAATCTCACTTTATCGCGTTAAAGCAGTACGGTAATATAAATGGCGCTTTATACTTCAAGTCTCAAAAGATTGATCAGCATACCGTGCAATTACACTGGTCGGCAGATAGCAGACCGGCAGTGGTACTGAACCAGCTTAACAAGGTACGGGGTTTTACTGGCCACCGTACCAATTCCTTTTTTGCTAGCAAGCCATCTGGGGCCCTATTGATGGCCCCCAGAGTTACGCAACACAATATTTTTTAAATCACCAAGGTTTACTGGTTTATTGCTATTCCGAGTCCGCACCACGCCCACTTAACGGATGCAACTCTGAGTAGTTTGGCATCACCGCCTACAGCTTGCGGTGTAATGACCTTTAACCAAACTTTGGCAGTATATTGAATGTACTGCCAAACCAGCAAAATATAACCACTACGCCGAAAGTAATAACTAAAAATGAAATGACTTTTCCTCCCCAAACCGTAAAAGTCTTGTTTGGGAATCTTTCTCTTGATTTCAAGGCAAGAACTGCAGGTATTATTACGGCCCATATTGTGGCACATAGCCCTGCCCCACCTATGCCATAAATAAAACCATTGGGGAAAAATAAATACAAAATACTTGGGGGTAGGAAAGTTAACAATATGGTTTTGAAACGCCCGGAGGGTGAGTTATCTAACTTGAATAAGTCAGCAAGGTAATCAAACAACCCCAGTGTTACACCAAAAAATGAGCTAGCAACCGCTAAGTTAGAAAAAACAAGCAAGCAAAACTCTATCGCCAAGCTCAAAAGGCAGTTGGCTGAACAAGCAGAAGGCTAGAAATCGTAAAAATGGCCGCCACCTACTTCGCGAAGAATCTCAAGTAAATTGCTACGAATTTATGCTCGAACATCTGCTGAGCTTCAGTGTTGTCCATATGGCTAGGGTATTGCTGGTGCAGATCAAAGCGACACTCTTTGGTGAGGCGTTTAAAAAAGAACGTACCGGATAAATCCCCATTCTCACTCCCCTTCCCCTATGACTAATGCGGCTTTTCGAATGAGAGACATGGGCAGGCCCTTAGCCATCCCCTCATATGAGCAAGGCATGGCAAGGCTTCTGAGGTATGATCTCCGTTCTTGACCAGCTAATAGCGAGCAGACAGCCTCCATGCTTAACCACGAAATAATTCTTAACCACATTGATGACATATTCGGACAGGACATGCATGCCAAGCGTGTCTTGTCGCTCGCCAATGCAACCCACGGGGTTATTGAGTCGGGGTCATTGGCCATCCATGCCATTGGCAATGGCCTCTCTTTGGCCAGCGGCCTTGAGCGAAAGCACGCCGTCAAGCAGGTGGATAGACTGCTCACCAACACAAAGCTCAATGTCTGGAGCTTGTTTGATGATTGGGTTCCCTATGTGG
>NZ_AYKS02000098.1 GCF_000496755.2 Serratia sp. DD3 | reverse complement strand
TTATTGTTCAATGCGGTTTCGATAGTCGCCAGTTTTTCCTCTTTATGAGGATCTCGTATGTGCAACGTTGGGGCCGCTCTACGCCATACAATACCGGCTCTTGGCAACCAGCGCCGAAGTGAGCCAGGATGTAACGTTGAGTTAAATAATTTATTAATTTCAATCGTTAACATCTCTGTATTCCATCGAGAACGCAGATAGCCAAAGTCCTGGGGAGAACGCTGAACGAGCAAATCAAGCATTTTCAACATCGCCTCTGTGGGCCATTTTCTGGGTCGTCCAGGTGAAAGACTTTCCAATCCTTCATAGCCGCATAATGTGAACAAATTCACCCACCGCCCGACAGAGGAACGGGCTGCACATAAGGTCTTAGCTACGTAAGTCAGTGTGTTGCCACGGTGTAACATCAACATGGCGATAAGGCGTCTGGCATAATTTTTATCTGGCGTTTTCTGGACAATTTTTTGCATCTGGCGTCGTTCATGTCGGGGTATGGATGCTATGATCGGCATAACTCAGTCCGGTTGTGAGGGTTTGTGATGTTTGGCGATTGATCAGATCGCTCAAACCGGATTGAGTTCCCTTCAGTGATCTACTATTTGGCGCAGGTATTTATCCCCCTCAACAATTTCAAGTTTTTCTAATTCCAGCAGGTTGAGCAGATTTTGCAATGCCTAGCTCATAGGGTAACAACCTTTTTCATCATCGTTTAAGCAGTGTGTTCAACAGAGGCGCAATTTAAATATAACGCCAGATATTGTTCAGTTTACGCAGTCATAGGTAGCATTGAAGCCATCATTATTCTCCCATCAGCTGGTTATTATGCCAATTTCGCCCCCTTAACTAAAGAAATCCCTCAAGTATAGAAACCTTTTTGGCGCGACCCTCATTGCTTGCTGTAACAAAAGTGAAACATAAACTTCACATAGGTTCTCTTGCATCACTGTTTGGGAGTTATGGAGATATGCAGACACAACAACTACAACACTTCGCGCAGATAGCTGAGTCCATCACTGATCAGACCCGCCAACTGCTTAAACAGGAGCGCCAGCGTTATCTCTACGGTGGGCGGGAATTTGTCACTAAAGATGATCTTAGCCCGGTGACAGTGATTGATCAGCAAGTCGAGCAGCTGATACGTGAGCAATTAACCCAGGCTTTTCCTGGCCACGGCATCCTGGGTGAAGAGTATGGCGCTGAGGCTCAGAATGAAGAGTGGGTGTGGGTGATTGACCCGATTGATGGCACTAAGCAGTTTATTGCCGGGGTACCCGTCTACGGCACCTTATTGGCGTTATGCCGCCATGGTCGCCCAGTGATAGGGATCATCGATATTCCGGCAGTGGAGGAGCGTTGGGTGGGCATTGCCGGGCAACCCAGTACCTTGAATGGCCACCCGATCCGCACCCGCTCTTGTCAACAACTGGCTGATGCTTTGATGTCTACCAGCAATACTGAGCCAGTTCTTGCCGAACATCGTCCAGGCTACAACCACCTGTTGAGTGCCAGCAAATGGCGGATCTACGGTGTTGCTTGCTATGCCTACGGTTGCCTTGCCTCGGGGCGTATCGATCTGAGTGTCGATAGTGGCGGTATGCGTGAAGTCGATTACTGCGCCATGGTACCCATCATCGAAGGGGCTGGCGGCAAAATTACCGACTGGTATGGCGAACCTTTGACCATGTATTCCCAATCGACGGTTGTCGCCGCCGGCGATCCGCAGCTCCATGCACAGGTACTGGATGTGCTCGCTAGCTACCCAGCATCTTTCTAATCCTGGCGTCTGCGCCTTAATGATGGGTGAATATAATGATTAAATGGATAAAGTCAGCACCGGAACAAGCGGCAGCCCTAGACAGTGAGCAGATCAACCGTACTTATCGCTACTGGCGTATTCATATCATGTTGGGTATGTATGTAGGCTATGCGGTGTACTATTTTACGCGCAAGAGTTTTACTTATGTTATGCCGGATATGTTGACGGATCTTGGGTTGACCAAAGCGGATGTGGGTTTAATGGGCACTCTGTTTTACTTTATGTACGGTGCCTCGCGCTTTATTTCTGGCGTGATGAGTGATGCCTCTAACCCACGTTACTTTATGGGCATTGGCCTGATCCTGACCGGTGTGATCAACATTCTGTTTGGTTTCAGCTCCTCGCTGTTGGCATTAACGTTGTTCTGGCTGTGTAACGCCTTTTTCCAGGGCTGGGGCTGGGCACCTTGTTCCAAACTACTGACAACCTGGTACTCACGTAATGAGCGGGGCTTCTGGTGGGCTATCTGTAATACTTCCCATAATGTGGGAGGAGCGATTATTCCACTACTGGCAGGGGTGCTGGCGGTTAATTATGGTTGGCGTTACGGCATGATAGTGCCAGGGGTGATCGCCATTGTGGTGGGGTTTTTTATCTGTTTTCGTTTGCGTGATCGCCCTGCTTCAATGGGATTACCCACCGTAGGCCACTGGCGTGCGGATGCATTGGAGCTAGAGCAGGAACATAAAAGTGAGCGATTACCGATCTGGGAAATCTTAAAACGTTATATCTTTACCAATAAATATATCTGGTTATTGGCCATCTCTTATGTCTTTGTTTATGTGGTACGCATCGGTATCAATGACTGGGGTAATCTCTATCTGGTAGAGACCCATAACTATCAGTTAGTGAAAGCAAACTCTGCTTTGACCATGCTGGAGATTGGTGGTTTTCTCGGTACCCTCGTTGCCGGTTGGGGATCGGATAAGTTATTTGCAGGTAATCGCGTACCGATGAATATCATTTTTATGATTGGCATCTTCGTCAGTGTTGCCTTGTTGTGGTTGTTGAGTGTCGACAGCTATTTCCTCAATGCCGCCTGTTTCTTCTTTATCGGCTTTTTTATCTTTGGGCCACAGATGTTGATTGGCATGGCAGCCGCAGAGGCAGCGCATAAAGATTCTGCTGGTGCCGCCACTGGATTCGTTGGCGTCTTTGGCTATCTGGGGGCGGGGCTTTCTGGCTGGCCGTTGGCGAAAGTGATGGAAACCTGGAGCTGGGACGGCTTCTTTACTGTGCTATCAGCCACAACCTTGCTGTCTGCGTTACTGTTGCTGCCCTTGGTGGTTAAACCCAAAGCGAATACCAAGCGTTCCCCGGCAAGTTCATTGAATAGCTGAGCAGTAAACCCTCCTGTGTATTGGCAGGAGGGGGTTATGTTTGCCGCATGAAGCTGGCAAAAATCCGTTGGGTTATGAAGGAAAGCAGAGCCAAGCATTGGCGATGAATTTTTTCTTAATATGGTGTAAAAATGTTTTATAGCAAGGGGTTGTGCCATCAGCCCCTTGCTATTGTCATCACTGTCACTTCTTATCACTCGTTATTAGAGTGCGGGGGTATTCCGACCGTAATAAATTTCATGTATCTCTTTCCAAAGCATGTTGGTGATTTTTTGTTGTTCCTCTGCACTCAGCTCATCGGGTTGTGCGTTGAACAGATATGCTGCGGCCCCAAGAAACACCAGACAGTCTCAGAGATCCCCTCATTTTTAGAGACTCAAATAATGCCAAGTGTGCGGGTATATAACCGATGCTGCCTCAGGTAATAAGTAAACTTCTCCATCAACAATATCGCGTAGGCTTCTTTCATTTTAGGCAGTAATTGATAGTAGATAACTCCTTGTCGGAAAAATGAATATGTTCGGCTTTTGCTGGTATTGACCTTGATCGTTCGCTCCAGACCCGCGCTGTCTCCTGCCTTGCCCAGCAGCGTCAACAGGACTATCGCCAGCGCACTGAACAGAAATAATCGATCGCGTCTTGCCGGATTTTTGATCCGAACCTGACCCATTCCCATGCCAAATTTATAGTCCTTGATGTCCCGGAAACTACTCTCGATACCCCAGCGCTGACCATACAGGCTCAAGGC
>NZ_AYKS02000097.1 GCF_000496755.2 Serratia sp. DD3 | reverse complement strand
TTAAAGGCCCAGGGAAGACTCATCTCGAGGCAAGTTTCGCGCTTAGATGCTTTCAGCGCTTATCTTTTCCGCACTTAGCTACCGGGCAGTGCCATTGGCATGACAACCCGAACACCAGGGGTGCGTTCACTCCGGTCCTCTCGTACTAGGAGCAAACCCTCTCAATCTTCCAACGCCCACGGCAGATAGGGACCGAACTGTCTCACGACGTTCTAAACCCAGCTCGCGTACCACTTTAAATGGCGAACAGCCATACCCTTGGGACCTACTTCAGCCCCAGGATGTGATGAGCCGACATCGAGGTGCCAAACACCGCCGTCGATATGAACTCTTGGGCGGTATCAGCCTGTTATCCCCGGAGTACCTTTTATCCGTTGAGCGATGGCCCTTCCATTCAGAACCACCGGATCACTAAGACCTACTTTCGTACCTGCTCGAGCCGTCACTCTCACAGTCAAGCTGGCTTATGCCTTTGCACTAACCTCACGATGTCCGACCGTGATTAGCCAACCTTCGTGCTCCTCCGTTACTCTTTGGGAGGAGACCGCCCCAGTCAAACTACCCACCAGACACTGTCCTCACCCCAGATTATGGGGCCGAGTTAGAACATCAAACATTAAAGGGTGGTATTTCAAGGTTGGCTCCATGCAGACTGGCGTCCACACTTCAAAGCCTCCCACCTATCCTACACATCAAGGCTCAATGTTCAGTGTCAAGCTATAGTAAAGGTTCACGGGGTCTTTCCGTCTTGCCGCGGGTACACTGCATCTTCACAGCGAGTTCAATTTCACTGAGTCTCGGGTGGAGACAGCCTGGCCATCATTACGCCATTCGTGCAGGTCGGAACTTACCCGACAAGGAATTTCGCTACCTTAGGACCGTTATAGTTACGGCCGCCGTTTACTGGGGCTTCGATCAAGAGCTTCGCGTTGCCGCTAACCCCATCAATTAACCTTCCAGCACCGGGCAGGCGTCACACCGTATACGTCCACTTTCGTGTTTGCACAGTGCTGTGTTTTTATTAAACAGTTGCAGCCAGCTGGTATCTGCGACTGGCTTCAGCTCCAGGAGTAAATCCCTTCACCTAACGCCAGCGTGCCTTCTCCCGAAGTTACGGCACCATTTTGCCTAGTTCCTTCACCCGAGTTCTCTCAAGCGCCTGAGTATTCTCTACCTGACCACCTGTGTCGGTTTGGGGTACGATTAAATGTTACCTGATGCTTAGAGGCTTTTCCTGGAAGCAGGGCATCAACTACTTCATCTCCGTAGAGACTCGTCATCGTGCCTCAGGGTTGATAGTAAACCGGATTTGCCTGGTCTACCCCCCTACACACTTGAACCGGGACAACCGTCGCCCGGATAGCCTAGCCTTCTCCGTCCCCCCTTCGCAGTAACACCCAGTACAGGAATATTAACCTGTTTCCCATCGACTACGCTTTTCAGCCTCGCCTTAGGGGTCGACTCACCCTGCCCCGATTAACGTTGGACAGGAACCCTTGGTCTTCCGGCGAGCGGGCTTTTCACCCGCTTTATCGTTACTTATGTCAGCATTCGCACTTCTGATACCTCCAGCAACCCTCACAGGTCACCTTCGCAGGCTTACAGAACGCTCCCCTACCCACTCAGGAGCCAGGTTACAGGGCACAAGTATCAGTCTGTTCTCTTCAGACTTCTTACCAGGCCATTAAGCATTTTCGCCAACTGTTCGTATTCACTACGCCAGTCTTGCCATTGATGCTCATTAATATATCCAAGGTCATAACAGTACCTTAACCAGACCCGCATCTCGTCAGCACTGCCTATCGCCATACCTATAAAGCGACAAAACTCTGCTTTGGATTTTTGTTTAGCAAACCCCTCAGCTAAATTCGCACAGATACTCTTGCTTGAACGCCTTAATTGGTCTGCCAGTCCGTATTGCTCTATTTGAGGAAAGGATAAGCTGGTCTGATGAATTTCAAGTGAAATTCGGTATGACCGCTTAAAGACATCCAACTCTTCAAATCGCTGTACCATTGCTGACTCCTGAACCCTGTAACCTGACCCCTGAATGCCGCAGCTTCGGTGCATGGTTTAGCCCCGTTACATCTTCCGCGCAGGCCGACTCGACCAGTGAGCTATTACGCTTTCTTTAAATGATGGCTGCTTCTAAGCCAACATCCTGGCTGTCTGTGCCTTCCCACATCGTTTCCCACTTAACCATGACTTTGGGACCTTAGCTGGCGGTCTGGGTTGTTTCCCTCTTCACGACGGACGTTAGCACCCGCCGTGTGTCTCCCGTGATAACATTCTTCGGTATTCGCAGTTTGCATCGGGTTGGTAAGCCGGGATGGCCCCCTAGCCGAAACAGTGCTCTACCCCCGAAGATGAGTTCACGAGGCGCTACCTAAATAGCTTTCGGGGAGAACCAGCTATCTCCCGGTTTGATTGGCCTTTCACCCCCAGCCACAAGTCATCCGCTAATTTTTCAACATTAGTCGGTTCGGTCCTCCAGTTAGTGTTACCCAACCTTCAACCTGCCCATGGCTAGATCACCGGGTTTCGGGTCTATACCTTGCAACTATTCGCCCAGTTAAGACTCGGTTTCCCTACGGCTCCCCTATACGGTTAACCTTGCTACAAAATATAAGTCGCTGACCCATTATACAAAAGGTACGCAGTCACCCAACAAGTAGGCTCCCACTGCTTGTACGTACACGGTTTCAGGTTCTATTTCACTCCCCTCGCCGGGGTTCTTTTCGCCTTTCCCTCACGGTACTGGTTCACTATCGGTCAGTCAGGAGTATTTAGCCTTGGAGGATGGTCCCCCCATATTCAGACAGGATAACACGTGTCCCGCCCTACTCATCGAACTCACAATCTGTGCATCTTCGTGTACGGGACTATCACCCTTTACTGTGCGACTTTCCAGACGCTTCCACTGACACACAAACTGATTCAGGTTCTGGGCTCTTCCCCGTTCGCTCGCCGCTACTAGGGGAATCTCGGTTGATTTCTTTTCCTCGGGGTACTGAGATGTTTCAGTTCCCCCGGTTCGCCTCCTGCCACTATGTATTCATGACAGGATAGTGCAACGAATTGCACTGGGTTTCCCCATTCGGGTATTGTCGGTTGTAACGGTTCATATCACCTTACCGACACTTTTCGCAGATTAGCACGCCCTTCATCGCCTCTGACTGCCTAGGCATCCACCGTGTACGCTTAGTCGCTTAACCTCACAACCCGAAGATGTCTACACACCTTATGGCTGTGATTATTTGAGAGACTCTTTCAACGCCATCAATGTCAGTTAACTCATTGATGCGCTGAAGTTTCAATTTTCAGCTTGTTCCAGATTGTTAAAGAGCAATATCTTAAACATGACTCCACAGAATCATCTTTAAGATAAAAAGTATCATCAGATACTGAAGACCGCCGCTTTCACCGGGATGGTCGGAAGCAGTTGGCGTCCCCTAGGGGATTCGAACCCCTGTTACCGCCGTGAAAGGGCGGTGTCCTAGGCCTCTAGACGAAGGGGACACGACACCGTACTTTTATGACGCTTTTGCTCATTACTGTTCATCAGACAATCTGTGTGAGCACTTCACGCGAAGCAATATCTTTAGGTAAGGAGGTGATCCAACCGCAGGTTCCCCTACGGTTACCTTGTTACGACTTCACCCCAGTCATGAATCACAAAGTGGTAAGCGCCCTCCCGAAGGTTAAGCTACCTACTTCTTTTGCAACCCACTCCCATGGTGTGACGGGCGGTGTGTACAAGGCCCGGGAACGTATTCACCGTAGCATTCTGATCTACGATTACTAGCGATTCCGACTTCATGGAGTCGAGTTGCAGACTCCAATCCGGACTACGACGTACTTTATGAGGTCCGCTTGCTCTCGCGAGGTCGCTTCTCTTTGTATACGCCATTGTAGCACGTGTGTAGCCCTACTCGTAAGGGCCATGATGACTTGACGTCATCCCCACCTTCCTCCGGTTTATCACCGGCAGTCTCCTTTGAGTTCCCGACCGAATCGCTGGCAACAAAGGATAAGGGTTGCGCTCGTTGCGGGACTTAACCCAACATTTCACAACACGAGCTGACGACAGCCATGCAGCACCTGTCTCAGAGTTCCCGAAGGCACCAATCCATCTCTGGAAAGTTCTCTGGATGTCAAGAGTAGGTAAGGTTCTTCGCGTTGCATCGAATTAAACCACATGCTCCACCGCTTGTGCGGGCCCCCGTCAATTCATTTGAGTTTTAACCTTGCGGCCGTACTCCCCAGGCGGTCGATTTAACGCGTTAGCTCCGGAAGCCACGCCTCAAGGGCACAACCTCCAAATCGACATCGTTTACAGCGTGGACTACCAGGGTATCTAATCCTGTTTGCTCCCCACGCTTTCGCACCTGAGCGTCAGTCTTTGTCCAGGGGGCCGCCTTCGCCACCGGTATTCCTCCAGATCTCTACGCATTTCACCGCTACACCTGGAATTCTACCCCCCTCTACAAGACTCTAGCTTGCCAGTTTCAAATGCAGTTCCCAAGTTAAGCTCGGGGATTTCACATCTGACTTAACAAACCGCCTGCGTGCGCTTTACGCCCAGTAATTCCGATTAACGCTTGCACCCTCCGTATTACCGCGGCTGCTGGCACGGAGTTAGCCGGTGCTTCTTCTGCGAGTAACGTCAATGTGATGTGCTATTAACACACCACCCTTCCTCCTCGCTGAAAGTGCTTTACAACCCTAAGGCCTTCTTCACACACGCGGCATGGCTGCATCAGGCTTGCGCCCATTGTGCAATATTCCCCACTGCTGCCTCCCGTAGGAGTCTGGACCGTGTCTCAGTTCCAGTGTGGCTGGTCATCCTCTCAGACCAGCTAGGGATCGTCGCCTAGGTGAGCCATTACCCCACCTACTAGCTAATCCCATCTGGGCACATCCGATGGTGTGAGGCCCGAAGGTCCCCCACTTTGGTCTTGCGACGTTATGCGGTATTAGCTACCGTTTCCAGTAGTTATCCCCCTCCATCAGGCAGTTTCCCAGACATTACTCACCCGTCCGCCGCTCGTCACCCAGGGAGCAAGCTCCCCTGTGCTACCGCTCGACTTGCATGTGTTAAGCCTGCCGCCAGCGTTCAATCTGAGCCATGATCAAACTCTTCAATTAAAAGCTTGATTTGCTAAGTTAATAGCGATGCTCAAAGATTACTGCATGAATTTTACTTACATGAGTCACTCTTTAAGACTTGATATTTTTTTGTTGCCGAAGCAACTGGATATCGTCTTTGTGAGTGCCCACACAGATTGTCTGATAAATTGTTAAAGAGCA
>NZ_AYKS02000096.1 GCF_000496755.2 Serratia sp. DD3 | reverse complement strand
TACGCTGCCCCCAGCAATAGTGGTGCTGCCGCTGTAACTGTTGGTGCTGTTGGAGATAGTCAACGGGGCCAAGGTGCCATCCAGTACAAGACCGCCAGTGCCAAACACGTTAACCAGCAAGTCGTTGTTGGAGCCAGGCAAACCGTCGGTCGCTATCACCAGTGCATCGTCGCCATCTTCCAGCAACTCCAAGGCGGTAAGGGTATAATCCATATACAACCCCTCGCCACTCTCCCCGCTGTTGCTCAAGCCATAATCATAAATCCCGTTGGCAACATGCACGCCATTCTGTTCAATGGCGTCGGAAACATTTTGCCCCACCTCATCGCCATTGATCTGCAAGGTCAGTTGGTCGGCCCCACTGGCGGTTTGGGCACTCACCAATTGCACGCTATCGCCATCGGTCATTTGATTGAGCAGCGAGCCCCTGCCGGTACTATTGGCCACTATTGCCGGACTTTCCAGATCAATAATGCCGCCGGTGGCGGTGAAGTCGTCGGTAGTGATCAAGCCATCTGCACGTTGCCCCTGGATATCACCATAAAACCTCAGCGTGCCGCCATTCAGGCTGACATTGCCGACACTTTCCGTGCTGGTCACGTTGCTGCTACCGACCGTGGTATAGCTCCCCGTCCCCAGGTTCAGGGTCGCCAGGGTTAACGTACTGGTATTGGTGCCGATGAGGTCAAACAGGGTATTTTGTAAATTCACCGTACCGGCAAAAGCGCTGCCTACTGCGGTACCAAAATTAAACGCCGTGTTGTTGGTGCTGACATTGACATCCCCCAACCCGCTCAACCCATTATTGAAGGTAAAGGCCCCGGTGGTGGTGATATTCAAATCGCTGCCGGTATCCGCCACATTCACCCTGGCGAGAGTATTGAGCACCGTGCTGCCGTCAATATTCAGGCTAGAGCCATTGGTGATATCTAGCAACCCACTCAAATCCAGCGTGCGATTGTTATTGGTCAGATTGATATGGCTGGCGTTCAGCGTCCAGGTGCCTGCCCCGCTGAGGGTATTATCCAAGGTGCTCAAAACACCATTGGCATAATTGCTAAACAGTAAATTACTGCCACTGGCCATCGCCACCGAACCGTTACCCAGATTCTGAGCCTGCGCCACGGTCAGGGTACTGTTGCCAATCAGGTCATAGAGTCCATTGAAGGTACTGTTATTACCCGACAGGGACATATTCGCCAGAGCACTGAGGGTGACCGTCGAGCCCGCTACCCCGGTCAGCGCATTGGCCACATTCCCTGTCACGCCATTAAAAACCAGGCCAGAGGTGTTGCTGGTTAAATTCACTCTCGCTGCTGACTGCCCCAGATTGTTAGCCGCATTGACGGTTAACCGGCTATTCGCCGCAATGACATGATTACCGGTAAAATTGTTATTACCGGTGAGTTGCACATCCCCCAGGGTATTGATGGTGCCAAGACCACTGAGTGGGTTGGCAAAGCTGCCATTGCGGGCAAAATTGAGGTTACCCCCCACATTCACCGCACTGCTGCCCAGGGTCCCCGCACTGTTCAACACCAGGGTCGCCCCGGTGGCAATGGTGCTATTACCGGTTAAACCGCCATTGGCGGCACTGACGGTGAAAGTGCCCCCTTGTAGCTGCAATAACCCATTACCCAGTAAGCCACCCGTGGCACTGGACGTCCCGCCCTGGGTCAGGGCCAAAGTACCGGTCCCCAGGTTAATGGTGCCATTGTTGGTTAATGCCCCACTGGTGAGCACACCGCTGCCCAGCAATACCGTGCCGTCATTGGTGGTGGTCGACACACTCTGGTTAAAGCTGTTGAGGTTCAAGGTACTGCCGTTGTTCACCGCCAGTATGTTGGTGCTCCCCAAAGCCCCACTGGCCCCCAGTAAGACGGTACCCCCACGGATGGTAGTGTTACCGCTGTAATTGTTGGTGCTGTTGGAGATGGTTAACGCAGCCTGGGTGCCATCCAGTACAATGCCCCCGGTACCAAACAGGTTAACCGACAGATTATTGTTAGACCCTACAACCCCATCGGTGGCGATCACCAAGGCATTAGCACTATTGACCAACAACTCTATCGAGCCAAGGTCATAGCCCATATAAAGACCCTGACCACTACTGCCGTTATTCAATAAGCTAAAATCATACAGCCCGTTGGCTACACGCTCACTATTTTGAGTGATGCCATAGCGCACACCTGGGTTCACCGCAGCCCCATTGAGCTGCATGTTTAACCCATTGACACTGCCGGCGCTGGTGGCGTTGACCAACTGAGTCCACTGGGTATTTATATTCTGGTTAAGTAAAGAACGACTCCCTATTAACGTATTGGCATTGATGGCACCATCACCCACAATATTAATGGTGCCACTGGTAGCGGTCAGTCCGGCGGCGCTAATGATGCTATCCGCACGATCACTGAATAAATTGCTATAAAACGTTAACCTGCCACCCGCTATGCCCAAACTGCCGATGGTTTGCGTGGTGGGGGTTCCCGCTGCCCCAACGGTGGTACTATTACCACTGCTTAGTGTAAGTGTCGCTCGGGTTAACGCTGTCGTATTATTACCGGTCAAGGCGAATAGGCTGTTTTGCAGATTCACGGTACCGGTAAAAGCACTACCGGCATTGGCACCAAAACCAAAGCTCAAATTCGCATTGCTGCCATTGACATTAACTTGCCCTGCACCGGTAATGCCATTATTCAAGGTATAGTTGGCGGTATTATTAATCAGCAAGCGGCTATTCGCATTGGTCATATTAAACCGGGCATTGCTATTTAATGATGTGGCGTTATTAATGGTGAAGCTTGACGAGTTGATGAGATTAAAAATACCGGTAAAGTTGTTGGCATTGGTACGGCTGGCCATATTGATATTACTGTTATTTAACGCCCAGGTCCCCGCACCCGTTAATGTATTGGCAAATACTGTACCCGGAAAACTGCTCAAGGATAAAGTAGCACCACTGGCAATACTAATTGCCCCATTCCCTAATGCACCACTAACCCCCGTTTGCAACGTACCAGCCGAAATAGTCCATGCTGAAGTGGTAGTACTGCTGCCGTTCAGCGTCCAGATACTCGTGCCGGTTTTTTGTAATGCCGTGAAACTACTGAATTGACCACCGAAAAGGGACATATTAAAGGTAGCGTTGGTCGTACCGCCCAACGTCAAGGTATTGGTTCCCCCCCCCCCGACATTACCGTTAAT
>NZ_AYKS02000095.1 GCF_000496755.2 Serratia sp. DD3 | reverse complement strand
GTTGTGCCACGCGGTTGGGAATGTAATTCAGCTCCGCCATCGCCGCTTCCACTTTTTCCCGCGTTTTCGCAGAAACGTGGCTGGCCTGGTTCACCACGCGGGAAACGGTCTGATAAGAGACACCGGCATACTCTGCGACATCGTATAACGTTACTGGTTTCACATTCACCACCCTGAATTGACTCTCTTCCGGGCGCTATCATGCCATACCGCGAAAGGTTTTGCGCCATTCGATGGTGTCAACGTAAATGCCGCTTCGCCTTCGCGCGCGAATTGCAAGCTCTGCATTAATGAATCGGCCAACGCGCGGGGAGAGGCGGTTTGCGTATTGGGCGCTCTTCCGCTTCCTCGCTCACTGACTCGCTGCGCTCGGTCGTTCGGCTGCGGCGAGCGGTATCAGCTCACTCAAAGGCGGTAATACGGTTATCCACAGAATCAGGGGATAACGCAGGAAAGAACATGTGAGCAAAAGGCCAGCAAAAGGCCAGGAACCGTAAAAAGGCCGCGTTGCTGGCGTTTTTCCATAGGCTCCGCCCCCCTGACGAGCATCACAAAAATCGACGCTCAAGTCAGAGGTGGCGAAACCCGACAGGACTATAAAGATACCAGGCGTTTCCCCCTGGAAGCTCCCTCGTGCGCTCTCCTGTTCCGACCCTGCCGCTTACCGGATACCTGTCCGCCTTTCTCCCTTCGGGAAGCGTGGCGCTTTCTCATAGCTCACGCTGTAGGTATCTCAGTTCGGTGTAGGTCGTTCGCTCCAAGCTGGGCTGTGTGCACGAACCCCCCGTTCAGCCCGACCGCTGCGCCTTATCCGGTAACTATCGTCTTGAGTCCAACCCGGTAAGACACGACTTATCGCCACTGGCAGCAGCCACTGGTAACAGGATTAGCAGAGCGAGGTATGTAGGCGGTGCTACAGAGTTCTTGAAGTGGTGGCCTAACTACGGCTACACTAGAAGAACAGTATTTGGTATCTGCGCTCTGCTGAAGCCAGTTACCTTCGGAAAAAGAGTTGGTAGCTCTTGATCCGGCAAACAAACCACCGCTGGTAGCGGTGGTTTTTTTGTTTGCAAGCAGCAGATTACGCGCAGAAAAAAAGGATCTCAAGAAGATCCTTTGATCTTTTCTACGGGGTCTGACGCTCAGTGGAACGAAAACTCACGTTAAGGGATTTTGGTCATGAGATTATCAAAAAGGATCTTCACCTAGATCCTTTTAAATTAAAAATGAAGTTTTAAATCAATCTAAAGTATATATGAGTAAACTTGGTCTGACAGTTACCAATGCTTAATCAGTGAGGCACCTATCTCAGCGATCTGTCTATTTCGTTCATCCATAGTTGCCTGACTCCCCGTCGTGTAGATAACTACGATACGGGAGGGCTTACCATCTGGCCCCAGTGCTGCAATGATACCGCGAGACCCACGCTCACCGGCTCCAGATTTATCAGCAATAAACCAGCCAGCCGGAAGGGCCGAGCGCAGAAGTGGTCCTGCAACTTTATCCGCCTCCATCCAGTCTATTAATTGTTGCCGGGAAGCTAGAGTAAGTAGTTCGCCAGTTAATAGTTTGCGCAACGTTGTTGCCATTGCTGCAGGCATCGTGGTGTCACGCTCGTCGTTTGGTATGGCTTCATTCAGCTCCGGTTCCCAACGATCAAGGCGAGTTACATGATCCCCCATGTTGTGCAAAAAAGCGGTTAGCTCCTTCGGTCCTCCGATCGTTGTCAGAAGTAAGTTGGCCGCAGTGTTATCACTCATGGTTATGGCAGCACTGCATAATTCTCTTACTGTCATGCCATCCGTAAGATGCTTTTCTGTGACTGGTGAGTACTCAACCAAGTCATTCTGAGAATAGTGTATGCGGCGACCGAGTTGCTCTTGCCCGGCGTCAACACGGGATAATACCGCGCCACATAGCAGAACTTTAAAAGTGCTCATCATTGGAAAACGTTCTTCGGGGCGAAAACTCTCAAGGATCTTACCGCTGTTGAGATCCAGTTCGATGTAACCCACTCGTGCACCCAACTGATCTTCAGCATCTTTTACTTTCACCAGCGTTTCTGGGTGAGCAAAAACAGGAAGGCAAAATGCCGCAAAAAAGGGAATAAGGGCGACACGGAAATGTTGAATACTCATACTCTTCCTTTTTCAATATTATTGAAGCATTTATCAGGGTTATTGTCTCATGAGCGGATACATATTTGAATGTATTTAGAAAAATAAACAAATAGGGGTTCCGCGCACATTTCCCCGAAAAGTGCCACCTGACGTCTAAGAAACCATTATTATCATGACATTAACCTATAAAAATAGGCGTATCACGAGGCCCTTTCGTCTTCAAGAATAATTCTCATGTTTGACAGCTTATCATCGATAAGCTTTAATGCGGTAGTTTATCACAGTTAAATTGCTAACGCAGTCAGGCACCGTGTATGAAATCTAACAATGCGCTCATCGTCATCCTCGGCACCGTCACCCTGGATGCTGTAGGCATAGGCTTGGTTATGCCGGTACTGCCGGGCCTCTTGCGGGATATCGTCCATTCCGACAGCATCGCCAGTCACTATGGCGTGCTGCTAGCGCTATATGCGTTGATGCAATTTCTATGCGCACCCGTTCTCGGAGCACTGTCCGACCGCTTTGGCCGCCGCCCAGTCCTGCTCGCTTCGCTACTTGGAGCCACTATCGACTACGCGATCATGGCGACCACACCCGTCCTGTGGATCCTCTACGCCGGACGCATCGTGGCCGGCATCACCGGCGCCACAGGTGCGGTTGCTGGCGCCTATATCGCCGACATCACCGATGGGGAAGATCGGGCTCGCCACTTCGGGCTCATGAGCGCTTGTTTCGGCGTGGGTATGGTGGCAGGCCCCGTGGCCGGGGGACTGTTGGGCGCCATCTCCTTGCATGCACCATTCCTTGCGGCGGCGGTGCTCAACGGCCTCAACCTACTACTGGGCT
>NZ_AYKS02000094.1 GCF_000496755.2 Serratia sp. DD3 | reverse complement strand
GGAACCACTTCCTCGCCGGCGGCAACAGCGGTAAGGCTGCCTTCAATATATTGTTTCTTCCACTTGAACAACAGGCTGGGCTGAATACTATGCAGACGAGCCACATGAGACAGGGTCATACCTGGCTCCATAGCCTGTTGAATAATGGCGATCTTTTCCTGCGGAGTCTTACGTTTACGGCGCTCCTGTCCCAACAGTATTCCAGTCATCTCAAAATTAGAACCAGTATTAGACATATGTTTAAGCCTATCTCTTATTTTAAGATACATCTACTGTCTGGTGTTTCTTGGGGCCGCAGCAAAGCCTTGTTGCAGCCTCGCATTGAAGGGATCTACTCTTTTTATTCGATTCCCGAACACATCGAGCGCTTTTTTACCCTCGCAGGAAAAATGCCCGCCGTCCCCATCGAACAGGCCGATGCGCTGATCGAACGCTTGGGTGATCAAGTCAACTGGTACTTTCTCACCGAAGAGCGTGGCAACATTATCCTAGGAGAATGGGATGCAACGCCGCACTTGTGGCTCAAGCTTGGCGAAAAGACATTAGAACTGTCTATTGAGCACCAATCTCACGACCAACGCACGCGCATCGGTTCGGGACAAGGCCCGCTCTGGCTCTATCAGGAAGGTAGTCTCTGGTATCACCGCGATCTTGGGCAAGAGCGACAGCAAGCGAAAGCGATAGCCCAAAAGCTCGGTTTAAAGGCATGTAAAAATCATCGTTACAGCGTACCCAGCGAGCAACTACCGCAACTGTTTGATGGCCTAGATCAGCTCAAAGACGTGACCATCCACTGGCATCAAGGGAGCAAACGGGTCAAACAACTGCGCTCACAAGATGTTGGCCTTTCGATTCGACAAAAAGAAGAATGGTTTCAAGTTTCCGGTGATGTGCATTTTGATGGCGCTGAAGTGCTTGATCTCAAACGCCTACTTGAGGCTAGGCGCACGGGCTTTATTACCATAGAACAACAAAATCTCACCTTATTAGTCAGCGATGAGCTACGTAAACAGTTAGATTTTTTAGACAGCGTGCTAGATGACAATCTCTCGGTTAATCGTCAACTGGCCTACCCACTACAAAAGCTTATCGAAACCATGTCGGTGCAAAGTGACCAAAGTTGGCAAGCGCTACAACAGGCTTGGTCGCACCCCATCTCACTTGATAAAGCACTGCTTGAGCCACTACGCGATTACCAACGCAGCGGCGTACTCTGGGCAGCACATTTACTGCACAATGGTTTTGGTGTCTGTTTGGCCGACGATATGGGGCTTGGCAAAACGCTGCAAGCCTTAACCCTACTGAACCATTTTCAAGCGCAAGGTCCAAGCTTAGTGGTCTGCCCCAAATCAGTATTGCTGAATTGGCGCCAAGAAAGCCAACGCTTCACGCCGCAGTTAACAATGATAGACCTAGAGAGCTGCGCCGATCGCCAGCAAACCTTAGCTGATGCCCAACCTGGAGAGGTGATTGTCGTCAGTTATGGGTTGGTGACTCGCTTGGCCGAAACCTTGCAAGCAAACGAGTGGCAAACCGTGGTCTTGGATGAAGCCCAGCAGATCAAAAATCCTAATGCTGAGCGCGCTAAAGTGCTGTTTGATCTTAAAGCACAGCGGCGCATTGCCCTCTCTGGCACCCCAGTGGAAAACCATTTGGTTGAACTTTGGAGCCAGTTCACCTTCTTAAACCCAGGCTTACTCGGCTCTTTAAAGCAGTTTAAAGCCAAATACGCGCAAGCAGGCAAAAATGAACAAGATCTGCTGCGACTGCGCGCTTTAGTCAGCCCATTTATTTTGCGTCGCCTAAAAGAGGAGGTGTTAACGGAACTGCCGGAAAAAACTGAGCTGATCCATCATGTTGAATTGACCAGTAAAGAACGCAATACTTACGAAGCGGTACGCAAAGAGGCGTTGCAAACCCTGAGTGAGAGCAACGGGAATTCCGCCATTTCGCTATTCGCTGGCTTAACCCGCTTGCGCCAAGTGTGTTGCGACCCAGGTTTGGTGTTTGAGCACCTTAGCGAGACCAGCAGCAAACAAAAAGAGGCGCTGCAACTGATCGCCGACGCCCTTGATGGCGGACATAATATTCTGGTGTTCAGCCAATTTGTCCAATTACTCAAACGGTTCGGCCAGCGGTTAACCATGCAGGGAATCGATTTTTGTTACCTCGATGGGCAATCCACCAGCAAGCAACGGCAAAGTGCGATCAACACATTTAAATCTGGCAAGCACAGCCTTTTTTTGATCAGCCTAAAAGCGGGCGGTTCTGGACTTAACCTCACCGAAGCTGATACCGTTATCCACCTTGACCCATGGTGGAACCCCGCAGTGGAAGATCAAGCGAGCGATCGCGCTTATCGGATGGGGCAAACCAAACCTGTTACCGTCTATCGGTTGGTCACAGTCAATACCGTGGAGGAAAAAATCATCCAACTGCACAGTGAAAAACGCGACTTGGCCGATAAAGTGCTATCTGGTCAATCGAGTGCCGAACAGCTCAACCCTGAATTGCTTTTACAGCTAATGACGGAGTGAATGTAGCAACATCATTAGCCGTCAATGCTTAATAGTTCACCCGGCCTGGTCACAGGTCTACATAACGTTACTTATTGAGTAACAATATGTAGACCAAGTAAGTACGAGGGGTGATTGCCGGTTTAGAACGCAAGATTGCTATCTAGGAACGCCACCTTGCGGAGTTTGGCTATTCCTTGCTGGTATTACATTATAGCCAGTGCTACTGACGATTTAACCGTGCTTTACGACTGTGACTGCTGGTCATCAGTCGCTTAAAACGACGTTCAAACTCCAACGCATCCTTGGTAAACCGATAAGCTTCGAACCGTTGATGCAGATAGCGTGAGAATTGAGATTGGCTCACGGCGACCTTGCTATTACTTAACACTAAATTGAAATGTCTGGGTTAACAAAGGCTGAGGCTGGACTTTCCGTGCTTTGCCTTCTCGTGGGAAAAAGCTTTTCGGATCGGCGGTGATAAATCCCCAAAACTGCAAAAAACGCTCGATAAAACGTGATTCAATGATCAAGCCTAACTGTTTTTCTGGCGAGAAATAATCATTTGGAGAGAACTCCTGCAACAAATCAGGGAAGGCGGTCATCACCTCTTTAATAAGCTGATCTGCGCTGGTATGGCTTTGTAAGCGCCACAGCATAAACAGCCAGAAGGTGCGTAAATCAACATTTTGATCAAAACCGTCTAAGTAACCCCAGTTATATTTTTTAATTGCAGTTTCTAACATGGGTTGGAAAAAGGCTTGAATACCTTGTGTTTGATAGCGCTTCTGGGCTGTCTTTTTGACATGGTAGTGACCACTACGACGATAAATGATGCCCGCAATTTCTGCCAACACTCGGGTATAGTGCAACGCATTGAATTTCTCTTCATTGCTACCCGCATAGTCACTAATAGTGATTGGTGTATTGAGTTCTGACACCGCAAATTCCGGCAATAACGCGCTAGCCTGCTTGACTAATTTAACCGGAAGGTTACCTCTGCTGGTTGCTTTAAATGAACCCTCATGTTGCATCGCTTCATCAAGAATTAGGGTTAAATAGCGCATTACCGGGCTAGATGAAAGGTCGTCTGGCGTGGCAATGGTCACCCCGTTCAATTCATCAAAAGACGCATAGAGCCAATTGGTCATTTGCGTTGGCGATAAACCACAAAAATCAGGGTGCGGGCGGTTGTTGCGTTCAAACATTTTATGTTGCAAAGCCGCATTGAGCTCATCAAGTGTCAAGCTGGGGTTCATGGCAACCATGGCTTCAACATCATCGAACACTTCAGCATGCTGTTTTTCTAAACTGTTCATACAGCAATGCTTGTATTTTTTTCCGCTGCCACAATGGCAACGGTCGTTTCGACCTAGTTTCATATTCACTTCACATTTCCTATTAGACCCCTTATACAACCGATTGGGTAAGTCTGTTATAGCCAAAGAGGAAAAGTAAACAGCATACTCCGGACAAGTAGTTGGGTCTATTTCTTGCTCACCACATGATATTTTCGCTTAACAAGATCTTGTATACCCAAAATAATTCGAATTGCTTGACAGAACACTGTGCGTTTTGAACAGCGCTGGCTCCGAAGGTGCGAGGCCCATGGGCCGAGTCACGCAGCAAGCGATGGAAGCCCTAGGAGCATAGCCAACTATGTGGCTAGGGTGACAACGCTGCTTGCAGCGGCCCCGATAGGGGCGAGCCTCACGGACGAGGCGAGTAACTGCAGCTAACACCCAAGCAGTTTGAAGTATGAAGGGTATACCTGATCGACAATGTGCTGCGGCCCCAAGAAACACCAGACAGTAGATGTATCTTAAAATAAGAGATAGGCTTAAACATATGTCTAATACTGGTTCTAATTTTGAGATGACTGGAATACTGTTGGGACAGGAGCGCCGTAAACGTAAGACTCCGCAGGAAAAGATCGCCATTATTCAACAGGCTATGGAGCCAGGTATGACCCTGTCTCATGTGGCTCGTCTGCATAGTATTCAGCCCAGCCTGTTGTTCAAGTGGAAGAAACAATATATTGAAGGCAGCCTTACCGCTGTTGCCGCCGGCGAGGAAGTGGTTCCGGCATCTGAGCTGGCTACCGCGTTGAAGCAGGTCCGTGAACTTCAGCGTCTGCTGGGTAAGAAGACGATGGAGGTTGAGATCCTCAAAGAAGCCGTGGAGTACGGCCAGGCGCGAAAA
>NZ_AYKS02000093.1 GCF_000496755.2 Serratia sp. DD3 | reverse complement strand
GTATCCTGGATGGTCACCGCTATCTTGGCCCATCCAGGTACCTCATCAATGGCTTTCTGATATTTGGCTGCGTAGGCCGCATCTTGCGCCAGCTTAGTTTGGGCTTGCTCTTTTGTATAGCCTTGCTCAATCAGCTTTACCAGATCGTGCGTGTAGTCACCAATGAGATCACCGAACTTCGCCATTTCATCTGGGTACTGGTCACGTAAGTCGTAATAGGTCTGGTACTCGGCATAACCTAGATAGCTGTCTTTGGCAGCAAGCGCCAGTTTCATCTCCTTGATACAGCCCGGACTGGCTCCATCAGCACAGGCATCCTTCAGATTGGCATCACTGGTAATATTCTTTAGCGTCAGATCAGCCAGATCTTTCACTTCACTATCAGTGATCGTGCCATTGGCCAGTTTGGCTTTCAGTTTGTCTTGGCGGATCCTATCACTGGCGTCGAGATAGTTATTCTCCACAACAACTTGCTCTGTCGTGAAGTTGGCTGTCGAACTCATTTTTTCCCTGTTCTATCAGTCAGTTAAAACCGTTTTTTGCCAGTGCATTTTGCTACAGGCAACTTTTTGCCCAGACGCGCGTTTTCGGCCTGTTACGCCATTTCCCCAACATTGTTAAAGAGCAACTGCCGCAACATCATAAGTCAGAACCCGCCACACCCCAAGCCCGCAAGAGTATTGTCGGCTACCGCCCCAACGGTGGCAGGCCGAACCCGTTACCGCAACTGACCATCAAGGGCCGCTGGCTGGAAGCGCTGGGGTTTAACAAGGGCCAACCCGTGAGCATTATTGCGGAGCAGGGCCAACTGATTATCCGCACCGCAACCACCACGGAGGGGAACGCATGAACATCACTTTTACCCCTGAGCCGATCCCCGAATTTACGCTGTCCGGCAAGCCACTGGCCGCACTGGGTTTTACCAGCGGCACCCCGTTGCAAGTGACGCTGAGGAACCGCACATTGTGGGTCACCACCGTCACCGATGAAGCCACCTGGTTCGCACTGTGCGCGGTTAGCCAACAGCGGCAAGATTTGGGGGCGGACTGGGTGCGGGATAACGGCGAACTGGTGATTGCTGGCGACTGGCTCACCGAGTCCGGCATCACCAGCGCTGAACAACTGCAACTCACCGCCGCACCGGGGATTATTCGGGTGCAGCGGCGGGAAGAGGACGGATTTTAGGGCTTAGAAGCAAAAATCCCGGCCAACTGGCCGGGATTCTTAACAAATGCATAAATTAACGAATATCAAATAACCAAAATATTATTCCCATAGGTACACCCAGCAAGCTAATTTTTAGAATAGTTACTATTTCTTCTTTCCCAAAAGGAAAGGGCTCATCAAGATTCCAGACAAGCCATCCTTTTAATAAATACGAAAACAACCCTATCATAATCAAACCGACACACATCAAAAAACAAAGATATATCATCACGTTGAAAGATTTACTCCTTCTGTTTAGATTCATTTTTTTCTCCTGACGTTGTTCCTTTCAAACTATCGCCCAAAAGACCAGACGAAAATGAGTCTCCTAAATTACTGAAAATAGAAGGAATGGAGCTTTGTGGCACAGGTTTTGTTATCGTCCATACTCCCGTTGGAACCCACTCATATTGTTTCGATACAGGATTAAATACTTTATCCGCTTGTACCTTAATAATATTACCAACAGCATAACCCGCTGACGCACCCGCTTTGCTTAAGAGCGCTGCTATAAATGGATCGTCCCCCTCGATTTTTGCTTGGTAATACCCGCCTGCAGCATTCCAAGTCACCGTTGGGTTATAGGCTTTACCCGCAGTAATAGCACCTATTACACCTGAACCAATCAGATCAGCGAGTTTCACTTCACCTGTTGTGCCATATTGAATACCCGCCCCAATTCCAGCAGATACACCCACCGCAATTAATTGCTCTTTTCCATTAGTGGCAGCATTGGTGATAATGGCTTTCCCACCCATTACAGCTACCGGCCATGACGTCGGATCGCTAATAACAGACAACAGGCGATCCCCACTAGTAATATTGTCTTTCAGGAATTTAAGATCGGTACCGTTAAGATAATTCACCAATGCCGCTGCATCAGGATCTTTCAGCTTTTCATCCAATCGGAACTGTGATGAGTGAGCATCGTTGGCAACGTTGGTTGCACCTTGGATAAGTTCCTCCCATGTCACACAACTTACGCCACCGCCAGTACAAGCTTCTCTCATTTCCTTGCTGTTCTTGTTGCTGATTTCAATGTATTTCTCAATCACCGGCGTACAGTCACCACCGGACGCTTTACAGTCGGAGAGTTCTTTATCAAGCGCTCTGGCTTCTGTGCTGCTGAGGAAGTTATTCTCCAGAGCGTTCTTACCCGTCTGTGCTCCCGCTACTGCACTGCTGGTGCTGTCACCCGCAAGGCCCCCTGCCAGTCCAGCCGCCAGCGTGCCAAGGGCGCTGATGGTTTGCTTCTCGCTTTCCGTCAACTCACTGACTTTCTTACCTGGATATAACTGTTCCATCACCAGTTTGGCCATCAACTCACCCGTGGCCGCTCCGGCTGCACCCGCCAAGGCATTATTACCACTGGCATAAGCGGTGATGGCCCCCAATACCGCATGAGCCATGGCGTTGGCGGCTTGGTTATCCCCAGTGGCGTCTTTGATGACACCCGCCAGATAAGGGGCTGCGGCACCTGTCAGTGCCTGGGCCATATTGCCACCGGCTAGCCCTTGCACCGCTGCTGTTGCTGCTTGCACAGCACGTTGGAGACTGCCACCCGTACCATAAGGGGATTCATTAAACGCCTTGTTATAGGCCGTTTGGTAGATCTGATTATTAATATCGTCGTCTTTCGGTTCCTGGCCGGGGTGTTCTAATCGCCACTGCTTCTCTGCCGCGGTACGATCTTCCGGCTTGATATCCTTCATCTTATCGTTTGCCGCTTTGGTGGCGTCTATCTGCCCCTGCGTGCGCACGATATCACTGACCTGATTCCCGATCTCCCCAATCATCTGCGCTTCACGCAGCCGATTCTGCTCTTTCTCTTTGTCGAATATCGGGTCCAGCCCCGGATTGGCATTTTCCACATCTCGGCTGAGATCGTCAACGTTCTGCGTCTGGTTGTCTTTATCACGGATGGTGATAGTACCGTCACTGATTGCCGACTGGGTGGTTGAACTGGCGCTGCCGCTGCCATTCACCCCGGTCAACAATCCGTTGGCCATATTCCCAGCGAACTGTGAGCCGATGGGGCCGCCAGAGCTGATACCCACACTCTGGTGCTCAACCTCGTACTCGGCTTTGTTCTCGATATTCCCAAAGCCCAGGGTCCCGGTATCCAGTGAGTTTTTGTCTGCATTGGCGGTTGAGCTGATAACGGCGCCGTTCAACTGGGTATGTTCACCCACCGTAATATCAAAGCCACCTTTGCCTGCGTAAACCCCCGTTTGCTCCTGCACCGCATCGTAGTTGCTGTGCATCTTGTCACGGCTCAGGTTGACACTCGCCGAGCCGGTCATCGAACCAAACGTGAAACTCGCGCCCGCACTGGCGTTCTGCTGCTTCGCATCGTAGTTGTCGCTGTCCTGCTCACTGGTGAGCGTCAGGTTGCGACCCACATCCATGATCACCTTATCACCACTGACCTGCGCCCCGGTCAGGGTAGTGTCGCGACCACTGGTGATACTCAGGTTATTCCCCGCATTGAGCGTGGTTTCGGTATGGGTGGTACCGTTACCGTTTTCGCTGCCTTTGCCTTTGTTAACACTGGCCGAGACGCTGATACCCATGCCTCCCTGGCCCGCACCAATGCTGACACCAACGCTCCCCCCCTTACTCTCATTTTTACCCTCAAGCTGAGAGGTGTTCTCGGCAGAAACCAGGTTTACATCCCGTGCCGCATTCAGGGTAATATCCTTACCAGCCTGCAGTTGGCTACCCTGAACGTTGATGTCGCTCCCAGTTGCCTGAATGTTTAGATTATTCCCCGCCGTCAGAGTGCTGCCTTGACTCTGCGTCTGCTGGGCCGTCTGTTCCGATTTCGACGACTGGCTACCATAGGAGAGGCTCACGCCGATGGCGTTCTGATCTGCTGCATTTTCCGAGGCCAGAACGCCGCCTTGCGCTGCTTGAACGCCGCTCAGTGCCGCTTTCATACCCTGTAACGCTGCCAAGCGGCCATCTGTCTCCTTGGTCGCCTCCTTGGCGCTGGTCACTGCGGTATTTAGCGCACTGCCCACCGTGCCCGACAGCGCCAACGTCAATCCGCTCTTTTTCTGTTCAACGGTGTGGCTCTGGCTACTCTGGTTCTCAACCGCCAGAATATTCACTTCTTTACCTGTCAGGCTGATATCTTTACCCGCCAGCAAGTCCGAGCCTTTCACCGTCAGATTATTGCCCGCGTTTAACGTCACATTACCCTGTGTGCTGCCTATTGTACTGCCAGTGTGGCTGATGCTGTTCTCAGTATCAGTCATCTTCAGGCTTTGCGTACCGTAGCTAAAACCAATCCCTCCGGTGCCAGAGAAACCGGACTTCTTACTCTGGCTCGCTGCACTAGACTGATACTGGTTTTCCGCTGTATCTACAGTGATGTTGTTCTTCGCCGTCAGCGAGATATCGTCGCTGGCCACAATATTGCTGCCCTGTACATTGATATCTTTGCCACTTTGCAGGATCACTTCCTGGCCGCTCAGCAGGCTGCCATTGGCCGTGCTGCTGTGCTCTTCACGCTGATAGGCACTCTGTTTGCTACTCAGAAACCCTTTACTGCTACTACTGCCATGTTGCACTAAATGCTGTTCATCCTGGCTGGCATTCAGCGAGATATCACCGGTGGCCTTCAGCCCTATCGTCCCTTTCTCACTTTGCAGCGTGCTACCTTGCAGCAGAATATCCCCTTGTTCAGCGATGACGGTGACACCCGTTTTGGCGCTGAACAGGCTGCCCTGACCCGTGTCACTGGTGATCTCGCTCTGGCGCTGACTTTTCGCTTTACGGACCTTGTTCTGTTCGCTGTCGCTATCGCTTACCTGCTGGCGCGCTTCTTTAATCGTCACCTGCTGTGCACTTAGCCCAATACCGCCCGACGTACTCTCCACCTGTGCCCCTTCAGCCACAAAGTTGCCGCCAGCCAGAATTGTGACGCCGTTGTCACCGCTTAACCCGCTGGTGTGTAGGGTGTCCGCCTGACGACTGTTGCTCACCGTCGAGGCACGGCTGTTGGCTTCCAGATGCGTGCTGTTGGTGGTGGTATCCGCCAGCAAAGAGACATTGCCCCCGGCCTGCACCTGGGTTTTGCCCCCGGCACTGGCTTGGCTACCTTGCAGAGTGATATCCTGGCCCGCCTTCAGGTTAAGGTTGCCCCCGGCGGTCAGGCTGCTGCCCAACGCCTGCTGCCATTCGCCGCTGACCTGGGCCATCCGCTTCCCAGCTTCTTCCATTCCTTCGCGTTTACGGTTGCCCATTGCACCGGAGATCACGCTCACGTCTGCCGTGGTGGTGCTCCGTGCGGTGGTGATGTTAATACTGTTGCTGGCACTCAGGCTGAGGTTTTCGGTGGCGCTAAGCTTCGCGCCTTGTAGGCTGATATCACCGCCGCTCAGGCTGAGATCGCGCGCACTCATGCTCGCTTGGCGCAATGCATTCTGCAGGTTGGTGCTTAGGCTGATGCTGTCGGCCTGCACGTTGATCGTGTCTGCACGAATATCGCCCCCCTGATGCAGGAATGTGCTGGTGTCAATGCTCATCGCTTTGTCGGCAAACAGGTTGCCCGCATTGCTGAGGCTACCGGTAGACAATTGCAGGTTACCCCCGGCAATCACTGCACCATCACCTGTCACGCGGATTGTGCTGTTGGCCAGATAGACTTTCGGTACCCACACGGTCTGTGGTCCCTCAGCCGTCTCTACCGTTTCACTCACCAGCCAGACGATATCCTGCTGCAAGGCGGCAATTTGTGACGGCGTGAGTGCTACGCCGGGTACCAGGTGGAAATCTTCCGCCACTTTGATGCCGTTATTCATCAAAGCCTGGTATTGCGCCATCGCGTCGTCACCTTTCAACGATTGTCGCCCGGTCAGCATCAATAACTGTTCACGTACTACGCGTTGCTCGTAGTAACCGTCCCCCAGGCGTTTATGCACCTGGCTAGGGTCATAGCCTACGCGTTGCAGCAAATAGTCACTGCTCAGGAAATTGCTTTTGCTGGTAAAGCGTGGGTCAGTCACCACCAGGAACGGGCTATTGGCTTCAGTTTGCTGGCGGAAAAGGCCATTATTGGGAATAGTGGTCGCTACACTAGCCAGGTGTTGTTTGTCGGTTAACGCCAGTTCACTCGGTGTCAGCGGCTGGCTGCTTCCCGCCAGACCGGTATCCGCAGCCTGCCAGTCACTCCCGTTGACGTTGACCGCCAACGGGTTGCGCTCCCATTCGGCCCGCTCGGCCGCCGCGGCATTCAGCGCGGCTTCCACAGCGCTGATTTGTGCCTGGTTAACCGTGGTGTTTTCCAGATGCGCGCCGCCGATCGTCACATTACCATAGCCGCTGATCACCCCATCAATGGTCATCAGTGCGGTGGTTTCATCCCGATTGAACGTGGGGTACCAGTGATTAGTATCCCTGTCGTAGTGATCGACCATAAACTCTTGGCGCCGTTCATTCACTGAGTATCCCCGGTTAATGATGTTGGCGGTGCCGTCAATCGTCAGATTTCCGTTGGAACTGATGGTGCTGGCATCATTCAGCAACTGCTCGCCAATCTGCAGGGTCATGTTGCCGCCTGCAAGCAGGTAGGCCCCAACGCCAGCGGAGATCAGCTTGTCACTGGTCAGCGTGCCAGTGACCGTGCGCTCACGGAAGTTGTTGTAGTCGGTCACAAACGGCGCAGCGGCGATATCGATATGCAACTGGGGATCCCACTGTTCCAGTGATCCCCAGTCATGCTCCCGCCATACGGTGTTGTGGTAAGGGGTCGGCACCGTATTCTGCCGGAAACCGCGCGTTTCATAGAATGTCATGGCATAACTGCCGTCAGCATTCGGGACAAGGGCCAGATAGTTTACCCACAGGCTGATCAGTTGGCCTTGATTATCTTTCACCTGCACTTCAGCACGTTTAGCAGCAGCATCAATATTCAGCAGCGTGCCATACGGGTTGCTCGCGGCCGCCGCATCATCACGGAAGGTCAGTTGTTGAGTGGTTGGTGCCATAGAGGCCGGGTCGGTATTCACGCCAGAATCGTATGAACGCCAGTAGTAGTTGTAACGGTGCCAGTTGTACTCACTGCTCTCCGCCTCACGCGCAATCTCCAGCCCTTCACGGAGGTTGTCAAATCGTTTGGCGCTCAGGGTGAGGTCCCCATCGGCTTCAATATTGCTAGCACGGTTTTCAATCAGATCATCGCTGGCAAGCTGCAAACCGCCCGCACTGTAAATCAGCGCACCCTCGCGGTTGGTTAACCGCTCACCGGTTATCAGGCTGATGTTTTCCGTGGCAGCAATCAGCGCTGCACGGCCATGGTTGTCAAGGATCCGGCTGTTGACCACCAGATTATCCGCCATCAGCGTGGTCTGGTTATCCAGGCTGTCGGCGTTAATGGTTAGCGTATCGGCTTCAATACGCCCCTGGTTGGTCAACGCCCCGGTGGTCAGATGCAGTTGATTACCCACCAGGCTGGCAAGGTTGTTTAAATGTGCGCTGTACAGCGTCAGATCTCCCGGCAGCAACCAATCCGCCAGGTTGGTCAACACGCCTGCGACACTAAAGGTCACCGCACTATTGCTACTGATGGTATCCCCGATGCGGTGTGTGTAATCCTGTTGTACGCTGAGTTGCAGTGCCTGCTGGCTGAGCAGTGTGCCCGATTGGTTATCCAGCCATTGGGTCGAAACCGTTAATGTCCCGCCGCTTTGGATGTTACCGCCCTGGTTAAACAGCGACAGAGCCCCGCCACTGATGCTCAGCGCGTTATTGGCGAGCAGATACCCTTGACGGTTATCCAGCGAATCCAACTGCGACAGCGTCAGGGTTCCTGCGCTCTGCACACGTCCGGCGGTATTATCCAGCGTGCGAGCGTTCACTTCGGTCTGTGTGGTGCCAATCAGCAGGCCACCGTCGCGGTTGTTAACCTGCTGGGCGTGCACGGTCAGTGCTCCCTGGCTGCTGATGATCCCTTGGTTGCGGTTGTCCACGTTCTCGCTATTGAGCGTCAGCGCCTGGCTGGAGACCAATTGACCGCCCTGATTATCCACGCTGCTGCCGCTCAGTGTGAGTGCACCACCGCTGTGGATTTTACCCTGCCGGTTTTCAAGTGTGCTGAAGTGATAATCGCCCACCCCTTGGCTGATCGCCGTACCTGCGGTGTTGTCAAACTGGCTGGTCGTCAGCTGCAGGCTCCCCAGGCTACTGATCACGCCTTGCGCGTTCAGTACACGGTCAGCAGAAATTTGCTGGGCCTGATTGGCACGCAGCGTGCCACGGGTATTATCCAATATGCCAGAAAGCTGCAGATTGAGTTGCTGCTGGCTGTCAATAATCCCTTGCGTATTCAACAACTGTAGGGCACTGACCTGCATATTTTCGCCACTTTGCAGTTTGCCCAAGCGGTTATCCAGCGTGTCGTTGAGCGTTAATTGCAGCTGTTTCTGGCTATAGAGCAGACCATTTTGCTGGTTATCGATGCCTTGAGCACGGATCCAGAGTTGCTCACCTGCCAGCAGTTGCCCCCCCGCATTATATAGCACTCCGGCAAGCGTCGCGTCAGTGAGCCCTTGCAGCCAGAGACGGTTTTGTGCACTGATCTTTCCGCCCTGGTTGGTGATGTCTTGCACCGTGCGCAGTACCAGATTAGCGGCAGATTGCAGCGTACCGTATTGGTTATTCCAGTAGGTCGCGGTGAGTTCGGCATCCTGCTGGCTGACCACTTCACCCAGTTGGTTATCGAAACCCTGGCTGATCGTTGTCAGTGTGCCCTGGCTGCCGATCCATCCTTCGGTGTTATCGATATTTTCGGCCTGTAAGTGCTGTGACCCTTGGCTGATGATGTTACCGCTGCGGTTATCCAACGTGCGGGTGAACTGCATATCCAGGCTATCTAAGGCCTGGATTTCACCCTGTGCATTGATCAGGCTGAGTGCACGCAGCGTGCTGCTGCCACCGCTGGCCACCTTCCCGCCTTGGTTATTCCATGCCCCGCCAAGGTTCAATGTCAGTGCCTGCTGGCTTTGTATCAACCCTTGCTGGCGGTTATTCAGTTGCCCGCCATTCAGTGACAGCGCACCGCCGCTTAACAGCTTGCCCCCGTCATTGTTAAACAGGCTGAGTGGGCTGCCTTGCCAATAGAGGTTCTGTTGTGCCGTCAGGATACCCGCCTGGTTGTTGACATTGCCGGTAGTGTTGAGTGTTAACTCTCCGCCCGACTGCAGCTTGCCTGATGCGTTATCCAGGCTACCTGCCGTCACCTTGGCCTGTTTTGCCCCCAGTGCGGTACCGTTGCGGTTATCCCAGTTCCCTGTCGTGCTGATATCCAGGGTATCGCCCGCTTCTATCAGCCCTCGCTGATTATCGAGCGACTGGCGGGTGTCAAGCTGCAATCGCGCCAGGCTGATCACTTGGCCCTGTGCATTGTTCAGCGCCTGTGCAGCGAGTTGCAGATGGTGACCACGGATCTCACCGGCACTGTTATTCACAGCGCCCTGGCTGTTCAGGGTCAGATCACCACCTGACAGTAGCTTGCCCTGGTGGTTATCCGCCCCTTGGCTGTTCAGGGTCAGATCACCACCTGACAGTAGCTTGCCCTGGCGGTTATCCGCCCCTTGCTCTGTGGTGACAGTCAGATGCGATTGGCTTTGCAGCGTGCCTTGTTGGTTGTCTAACGTGCCCAGATCCAACTGCAAACTACTATTCGTACCTAATACCCCGGCCTGGTTGGACAGCAGGCCACTCACGCGCCAGTGTTGCGCTGTGCCATCCAAAGCCACCAGCCGACCACGTAGGTTGTTAAGGGTGGTGGTATTTAGGCTGAGTTGCTGGGTTTCAATGCTGCCATCGGTATTATCCAGCGCACCCCGCAGGGCAAAACGGCTTTCACCTGCGCCCACCTGTGACCAAATACCCGCCTGGTTAAACAGGTTATCGGCGGTGATTTGCCAACTGCCCGCGCGGATTTGCGCCTGCTGCGAGTAAACATTACTCTGGCTGTTCACGGTGAACTGCTGGCTATCAACCTGTGCCTGCTGTAGAGCAACATCCCCGGCAAACGCCGTCAATACGGCTTGCTCTGCCGCCACACGGCTCTGGCTGATATCCACATTACGACCCGTCACGCTCACCTTTTTCTGGCTCATCAGGCTGCCGCTGGCACGAATATCTGACTGACTCTCGAGCGTTAAATCCGCCGGGCGGATCAGAGTGCTGTTGGCATCACTGCCTGCTAACAGATGCCCGCTGCTCTGGATGGCCTGCGCGGCCTGCAGCGTGACATTGCCCGCTGCTGCCAAGGTGCCAGATTGCGTGATCTCCCCCTGGCGGCTTTGCACGCTAAGTTGGCTACCGCTGTACAGTTTGCCATGATGCTCAACACTGTCTCTGGCTGTGAGGGTGATATCGCCCCCGGCCTGCGTGTGAGGCTCTGCCGCGCCAGCCTGCCAGGTCAGTTTGCCTTCGCTGCTTACCACCAGGGTCTTTTCAGCCTGCAGATGCCCGCCTTGATTGCGCACACCTACACCGGCTTCTGTGCCGACCATGCGGATATGGCCGCTGTACATGCCGCCCATCTGGCCCATATCGATCGCCAGTTCAGGGGCATTGCCGTCACTGCCTGCCAGTGCAGTGACTGTTTTGCCATCTGCACCGACCTGGTTTCGCCCTGCGACAACTGAGACGCCTTCTTTCGCCCAGACGGCGGCGTTCACCTGCACCGCACGCGCCAGAATATCGACATATTCGGTATCGTGGCGCGGATCGCCATTCAGGCCGCCGCCTTGAACCTGGATCACCCCACGTTCAACCTGATAACCCGCCACACTGCCATCCGCATTCAACTGAGGTTTGCCAGTGGTCAGGGTCATGCGCCCCGCATTGATGGTGCCGCAGCCGTCACACATGATGCCTGACGGGTTGGCCACCACCACTTGCGCCTTGCCGCCTGCGACCTCAAGAAAACCGCGTAACTGGCTAGGGTTGTTGCTGTTGACTTCATTGATGATGACTTTGGCGGGTGCCGCATTCGGGTCAAGCTTAGCATTGCCCTGGATATAGCCGGCCAGTTGGGTGGAGGTCATCACCGCAGAGTTATTGAGGATCGCCCCTTGCTTGTCGACATCAAACTGCTGGTACTGGTTGTGTGATATCCCGGCCTGATTCGGTGCATTGATATTGACTTGCGGCACGCCGTTTTGGGTATTGATTACTTCTGGGCGCTGCGCGGGTGCCAGTTGGCCATCGGCCACAATGCCATTGGCCAGCACCGGCTCGGTAAACAAGGCGAGCCCGATCAAGAATAAGGAAAGACGCACGGTGACCCACAGTCGGGCACTCCCGGTACTGCGGCTTTGCCCAGGCTGGGTGCTACAACTACGGGCCAGTTCTGATACCACTCTCAACTCACCTTGAGTGCGGCTGAAAATGATACGGTAGCAATGTTTGTTCATGGGGCGAATTCTCTAATAAAATCAATAACAAGGCATCTGCAAGGGTTTCTGCGTCGCGGTCGCTAGAGTTGCAGGTTGATGCTGAAACCGGTGGTCACACCGGAGGTGTGGAAGCTTTCCGGCTTGTTGACCGGGACGCCAGCAAACAGGTCATAGCTGAAGCGTTGCCACAATGTGCCGCGTAGGCCGATGGCGCTGCCAACTAACTGTTGCCCAGCCAAATTGCGGGCCGCGGGGCCATCCACCCGGCCATAGTCCACACCCCAATACAGCTCATGGTTGCTCGCCAATACCTTCCAGGCCAATTCGTTACGCCAGATCAGGCCTTTTTCAGCAGATAAGTTCTGCTCGCCATCAAACCCGCGCACGGTGTAGCGCCCACCAATCGACAGTCGGTCCTGTGGGATTAGCGGTTGGTTGCTCCATTGCCAACGCAGGCTGGTGTTATAACGCCAAGATTGACTGGCCCATTGGAAAGGCTGGTTCAGGCTGATATCCCCGGTGACCAGACTCGGGCGCGATGTGCCTGCGTTATTATCTTCTTCCGGCACACGCAGGGCACCAAAAGCACCGATACCGCGCCGCCAATTGAGGTTGGCATCCAGAGTGGCATCACCGAGATAGCTGCGCTGGTTGAGCCCCAGTTCCCAGCCTGTTGCACGCCGTTCCTGTTGCGTCAGCTCAATATCATCGACGGCATTGGTTGAGTGACGGCGGTAGCCACGCAGGTTAAGCGTGGTTTTATGCAGCTGATCGCGGAACAGTAAACGGGATACCGTGAATTGCGCGTTTTCGCTTTTGCCGCTGTAAGTGAGGATCTCGTTGGCATTGGCGATATTCTGGTAATAGTCGTAGTCGTTGTAGTTAGCGGAGAAACTCCAGTAGCCGATAGGAAAGGTGTAGTTCACCGTATTGGAGCGGCTGTCATAAGGCCCATCGCGGAACAGACTTCTGCCGAGGTTGACATAGAAAAGATCGTTCTGGGCAAAAGGCGCATCGATCGACAGCGTGGTTGAACCCTGGTATTTACCGGTGCTTTCAGAGCCGCTGTCATCCAGCCCCAGGCTAAGATGGAACGGGCGGCTCTCTTTCCAGGTAATCACCAGATCGCTGGTCGCTTCTTGCGCCCCTGGCACAATCTTGATATCTGCCTCAACATTCGGGACGCGCTTGAAATTCTCCAGGGCCTGTTCGATATCACGCAGGTTAAGGATATTCCCTGAGCGCGTGGGTACCGCATTCCACGCTCTAGCACGGTAAGAGACCGGCTCAGCAAAGCGGATGTTGGCAATACGGCCGGGCTGAAGCATCAGCGTAAAGACGCCTTTGGTGAGATCTTGCTCTTGCGCCATCACGCGCGTGGTGACATACCCTTGTTCCAAAATGGCATTCTGGACTTTGTTGATCACCAGCAGGATCCCTTGCGATCCTAAACAGCGGCCTTTCGCGCCATTAGCAGCCTCTAACGCCCATTGAAAACGGCTGGCTTCATCCCCGGCCAGCGTAAAGGTATTAACCGTAAAACACGGGGACTCATTGGCCGGGTAATCAGGCAATGAAGTCGTTGGCCGGGTTAGCCGCACATCGGTTTCTGGGGTATTTTGCTGTTGTAAAACCCGTTCCCTTTCCTGCTGCCGGTTTTGCTTTTGAGCATCAATAGTTGCTGCATTTTGCGGTACGGCAGGTGAGAGCATACTGGCTGACACCAGCGCCACGGGGTGTAATACCAAACAAGCCAGACTGGTACTGAGCAGACGCGCCAAAGGCGCAATAACATTGCAGTTCATCCCTGTAACCTTTAACAAATTCAAGTCAATCTAAAACAATGGCTCTCCCCTTCGTAAGCTACATCGGGGGTATAATCGCATCACAAAATCAGCACCGATGATCAAACCACCCTTGTCTTGGGGGGCACGAAAAAGGGGTATTCAGATTTTTGGATGAAAAGCGCGCGATAATACCTGATAGGAAGGAGTATTGACAATTCCCTACGAGAAATATTGTTCAGCGGAACTCAAAGATACCATTCCCGTCACTTTATTTGATTTGCGAATTTGGGTAAACGTGAAGCCTTTCTTTACCTTCTCACCAGAATGGATGCCTAGTGATGTGATCTAGGGGTAAGTGTCACCACACTCGCTGAACAACGGGCCGTTATATGGCAAGCGGCCAAGGTCTTAACGAAAGGCTGAACCTCCCCCACCACCCTGAACGCCAGCGATGTGATTAATCGACCTTCTGTTGTAAACGCCGCATTGAGCGCCGATTTGACAGCATACAGCGCGGGCTCTACCCCCTCGAAGATACCGCTATTCCACTCGGCCTGGGTCACCAACTCATTGCGCCAACCTTGAGCTTTGAGGCTCTCGATAGCATACGTTAGCCTGAACAGGTCGTTTTGGTTCTTTAGCTCGCCGGTGCAGGTGCGCCAGACGTACTCGAATCGGGTTTTGAGTTTGGCCTCAATCCCCTGTTTACGTCCCTTGTCCAGCAACTGCTGAATATCTAACGCCACACTGCGGGGAAACCGTTTCTGTTTTTGCGCTGTGGCCAGCCAACGTACCAGGAACAGGTGTTCTGCCATCGGAGACGTGACGGTACCTTGCTGAACGGCAGTATATAAGGCTACCAGGGCGCAAAACGCGAGGTGGGCCAGGTCTTTTACGGTTTGCTCGGGAGGTATTGTCATCGGGTTATCAATGTTAAGTAAAATTGATGCCAAGGGTAATGAAGCAGTGAGCCCGTAGCAACCTCATGGAAGTGTTTATCTTGTCACCCAGACGGTTTCGTTATTCCTGGCATCGTTATCGACACGATGAGAGTCAGCACGCGTCGGTTTTATTCAGCGTAACAATACGGGACCGTTGAAAATCCAGGTCGTCACCACGATATCATACAGGCTACCCCGTACCGGCTTCGTGATGTTTTTTAGGGTTAAACATCGGGGATGGGGTAGCTTCTGTCAGCCCTGTTGTACCGTCCAAACTGTCAAGAACCTGCGGCGGATCGGCAACAGCGTGTTCAACGGTCAATCAATACCTGTTTTCATCCGCAGCGGTAGACCGGTACAGGGCGGAGGGTTGCGGTGAGGCTGTCCCAGATGGGTACCTCAGCGGTTGCAATACGCATCCCCTTTTTTCTGAGCACCGCCACGTCGGCTGCGATCCGCTGCATACCGAACCAGAACAGACCATCCAGCGCCGTCACCGCCAGTCCGCTCTCCAACGCCCGCTTAAGCCGCTCACGCGGCATTCTAATTTCCCTGGCAATCTCCCGGTAAGGCGCAGCGGTCTCGCCTGACGATCCTTCCCGGCGAATGCGGGTTGACAAGCGGTAGTGAAACTCCTCCGGCACCTGATTTACATCAGATTTCACGCTGTAGACACAGCCAAAACGTTTGCCGTTAAAAACAACGTTTTTCTGACTGAGTGGCAATTCATCACGCAGATCGGCAATCAGTTGTGGGGCACGCACCAACAGCAGACGAAAGGGCAGCTCAAAGCTGGTGACGTAATCCACATTCAGCAAGGCGATACGCAGACGCTCGGCACTTCCTGCCTGGAGCTGACGGCATTCTTCGCTGACCTCAGCCCACTGCTGCGCAATTCGCGGTGTTTCATTAACGTCCGCAAAGCTGTATTTTTCAATCTGGTAATCAATACGTTCGACCATGCAGCCTTCCCTCTACCTACCTATCGGTTACTTTATCAACGGCTTACGATAAGCGGAAGTCAATTTGCAGTGGGTATTGAGGTAGCGCACAGCGCCTGACACATTTCTGGTTTCCAGTAGAAAGTTACAGGAAGCCAAATCGGCGTATTTGGAAGCCGTATCAAGCCCAGCCGCAAGCGCTTCTGAGCCAGGGTAGTTCAATATCTCTGCCGTTTCTGAAGAACCTAGCCACTTCTGTCAGACAGTGACAGTGGTGATAATCATGTTCGAGGAAAGTTAGAAGGGGAGTAGTGGTGGTGATCTTTGGCTTCAGGTCGATAAATCCGGGAAATGCCAGAATCTCAACGGAGGGTTCAAGTGTAATTCTCACGCCAGCTTTCTTCTTCAATGCTGTATATCCCGGTGTTACAAGCGATGCAGTATTTTTCACCCTGATAATGGTTCTGGCACCAGACGCAGTACCATGATCGTAACGCAATAGGTGCCGTAGCTGGCCCACCGTTTTGCGCAACTCTGCGTACCTCGCCTCGGCCTTCACCTGTGGGTCGAGATACGCACAGTTCATCAATGCCGATACTGAAACGGTGTGCTGATCATGCTGACACTTTTAGCCATCCCTATCCCCCACGTCCTTTGCATCCCATGCGAACGCACGTCTAAAGCGCTGCCGATGCTCAAAAGGTGCAGTACAATCAATCACACACTTTCTGGTGCATCCATTCACACCCTCTCCGGCATAAAATGCAGATTGCGTTGGATCAAGTGCAGTACCTGAAAGCAATTCAGTCGCGTAAATATCGCTATCCAGTCGAGAGCGCGTCGCGATAGCCCACAGAATATCGTCTGCTGAATGAGGATTGACGTCTTCATCAACCAGAATGATGTTCTTTAATGATGAAAGGCGTTGCAGCAATGCCATCCCCAACGCCAAAATACCTTGATCATCCGCCAGTTCCCGTTTAAGTATCTGCAGTACCGTCATGAGATGGCCACCTCCCGACGGCAGCGATACGATCTCACGTACTGACCTCTTGACGTCCAGGCTGTGCAACAGGCTGTACAGGGCCTGTTCCTGAGCCATTCCCAATAAAGCGGACTGTTCATATCCCGGGCCAGACACGGATTGATACACCGCGTTGGGTCGGTAGGTCAGGAGGTTAATCTGCAACGAAGATACCAAGCCACAGGAGGAGAAGTAACCTAGGTATTCCGGCATTGAGTAACCCTGCTCCTTGTCAGGTGACTCGAATTCCCTATCGGCACCCAGCGAGCCCTCAAGGGTGATCTCAGCATGATCAACAAACCAGCCCTGATGGCTGAAGCAGGGCGCAATATTCACTGGCTGATTGCGCAGAGCGCCGACCACACTCAATTCGTCGAAGCCAAAGTCCACATTCGGTTTACCCAGCGCCGAGGCAATGTAAATTGCCGGATCCAAACCGATATTGATGGAAACGGGTAAACGTTTACCCTCAGCGACATGCAAGTCGAGCAGACGCTGGAGGTGGCTTTTCCTGGAGATACTGATCGTGACCCTATTTTCTTTCAGTGTCATGCGGTGCACCGAACAATTGGCTATTCCGCGCGCGTCGTCACGGGCATACACCATGCCCAAGGTGATTGTCGGGCCGGGGTCGCCAGCCGTATAGGTCAAGGTTGGCAGAATACGCCGCAGGTCCGGCGATTCAACGATAACCCGATCACTCAAGGCGGCTACCTGCTTTTGCGGCGGGATAGGATGATTTATGGCTCGGAAGAGTAACTCGGCATCAGTCACGGTTGCCGGATGTTGATGGCTGGGATCCAGAAACAATCGACAGCGTTTACGGCTGCCGAACACCCCCATCAATACCGGAAACTGTCCTGCGGTAGGCATTTCATAGCAGCGGACGGGCTGCTCGTCCGCGATAAAAGCCCCTTGTGGCCTGCGATAGGCATTCAGGTAGTCTTCAATCAGCTCGATGGCCGGATTAACAGGGTATTGAACCTGCTCAGGTGGGAAGCCAGTATGGCTGAGTAACTCCATTGCAGATCTAAGATCATTGATCTCAAACATACTCATCCTCTAGGTATATGATGCGAAAACACTGACGCTTCAGTCCGCTCGTCATGAGAACGATGTGCCATTAACACCGCCAGTGCAGAAAGCAGGGCACACACGCCCGTCAGAACAATGGAGAGGGTATAGTTTTGATAGACATCGAACAGAAACCCCGCCACGCTTCCCCCGGCCACCGCCGCGATACCGACCGCAATGTAGAGTGCTCCCAGGATCGCTCCAAGATTCCTGGTACCAAACCAGGAAGCGGCTACGGCGGGGTACAGGGAGATACAGCCGCCATTGGCTGCACCGAAGAGGACGGCGAACGTTGCCAGGGCAACAAAACCCTGTGCAGCGATCCATGCGCCACATAACACCGCCAGCGTCAGCGTCAGCACGATGAGGAATTTCAATGGACCCATCCTGTCACCAATACGCCCAAGTACCAGACGTCCGCCAATATTGCCGACGCCGATCAGGCCTATCAGTAAGTTCGCCTCGGTGACGGAGAGTCCTTGTTGTTGCGCGTAGGGATTGATATGGATCAGTGCCAGAAAGAGTCCGATCGAGCCCAGAAATATTGCCACGAAATACCACCAGAACCGTCCCAAACGTACCGAGTCGCGCAACGTCATGCCTCGTGCTGCTTGCGGTACGGCTCCCGCAGCCAGTTGTTCTGGCTCCATGCCATCAGGATGCAGGCCGACATCTTCGGGACGCCCCTTCAGCACCAAGGCAGAGAGACAACCGATCGCCGCGATAGCAACAGCGAACACCTGCATGGTCGTTTGCCATGACAGATATTTCAGCAGCTCTCCCGCCACGATCGGCCCGATCAATGTACCCAGGCCTGTGCCTGCCAGCGCAATACCGGACGCTGACCCCCGGTATACCACAAACCAGCGTTGAATAGTGGTCACTGTCGGGACATAAACCAATCCTACACCCAGTCCGACCAGTACACAGAACGACAGGAGAAAGAGGGTGAGTGAAGAGGAAAGCAGGCTGCTGATCCCGAACCCTAACGCCAGCGAAATGATGCCGCAGAGCACCACGATACGCACAGAGCTCTTGTCGCTTAGCGAGCCAGAAAATACCCCTATCACATAATAGAGCAGGGCCGTAAACGAAAAGATCGATGCGGTGGAGAACCGGTCTGCATTGAAATAGGTTTGAATGCTGGAGAATAACGCACCGAAGGAGTACGCTGCGCCAAAGATCAATGCCAACAGAATATGGGCAGCGCCCACGATGTACCATCCTCTAAATATGCCACCCATTCTCACAGTCCTTATTGTTGTGCGTAGTTGAGCGAAACCACCGATGAGGTTTTCCCGGAAATATCAATGCGGACCAGCGAGATGACATCAAGCCCCGTGGCCTCGCGGACGCGAGCGATACCCCCATAGTTCACCTTTTCGGCAACACAGATAATCCCCAGCACCTCTGCCCCTGCACGGTGTATGGCTTCAATCAACCCAAGCAGCGTCCCTCCAGAACTGATCAGGTCATCGACGATATAGACGCGATCCCCTTTTTCCACACCGTTGAGGTAAAGCGAACCATGGGTATATTCGCAATCGAAGGCCACCTGCACCTGGCCCGTCAGACCGGAGGGGTACCAGCGGGCAATACCAAAAGGCAGGCCAGATAACAGGGAAACTGCCGCCAACAGCACTCCCCCTTTATCCTCTTCACCCACCAACTTCGTGCCCGGTAGAAAGGGCATGGCATCACATACCCGTCGGGCAGCCTCGTGTAATAACTCAGCGGAGGTTGCCGGTACCTGCTCTGTCAAGGCATTGAGCAAGAATTTGCTGCCTTTGATCTCCACAAGAGGTTGGTCATCGAACGTCGCTTTAAGCAGATCGGTGTCTGACATGGCGGTCGTCTTGTTGAGTCTCTTGGCACTCACTACGCTCTGCATAAACTGTTGCAGCTTGTCGGCATCTTTGGTTCGAATCGACGCCGCGACGCCTGAACTGACGTCCACCCCCTGTGGTGAAAATGCAGTAATGAGTTGCCCAACGTTTTCAGCATGCAGCCCACCCGCAACGATAATTGGCCGTGCAAAGGATTGTCCTGTCAGCAGATCCCAGTCGAATGCGGTTCCGGTTCCCCCCTTCACTCCAGGAAGGTGCGTGTCCAGCAGATAAGCTGAGACGTCATAGGCGTTGATCATCGTGATATTCAGATCGTCTCCGATATGAAATCCTTTAATGACAGGGATACCCACCTGCCGACAATACTCATTGGATTCCTCTCCCTGTAACTGCACGGCGGAAATGCCGGTTTCCCGTGCTATCCGCTGTACGACTGCCAGCGGCTCATCCACAAAGACTCCCACCGTCTGGGTAAAAGGAGGCAAGCGTTCGATGATGGCTTTTACCGTTGATGCATCGACCTGTCTGGGGCCGGGAGAAAAAACGAACCCTAGGGCGTCGGCTCCTGCTTGAAGTGCTATCAGAGCATCATCAAGGTTGGTTATCCCACAAACCTTCACACGTGTTTTCATGGTGATGTTCCTTCATTATTTTTAGTATTTTCTGTGCCTGACCACTGTCAAGCATGTGCCTGGTGATACGTGCGGCTTCCTTGAACGACGGTGCTCGCCCCGCCAAGACCAAGGCTACACTGGCTGTAACGACGGTGGCTTCGCGATGGGGCCCCGGCAGTCCCCGTAAGACATGGGTGCAAATTTCAGCATTACGCTGAGGCGTGCCGCCTTGAAGTTCCGACAGGTGGCACGGTTGAACATCAAAGTCCTGTGGCATGAGGGAGAAGGTTCTCACCTGACCCTGACGTACTTCGCTTATCAGCGTTTCGCCAACGCAACTCACTTCATCCAGCCCATCCACGCCGTGCACGACAAAAGCGTCCACACCGCCCAACCGGCAGAGCACCTCTGCAATGGGGGCCAACTGGGTGGGTCGGGCCACGCCAATGATTTGCCGTTGTGCGCGGGTTGGGTGGACCAGCGGACCAGCCAGGTTAAAGAGGGTGGGAACGCCGATGCTACGGCGGACATTCGTCAACCCTGCCGGGAAACGGTAGTACTCAGAAGTAGCCACAAAAGCGAAATTGCAGGCGTGCAAATCCGCTCGGATCTGTTCTGCCGTGCTGCTACGGGTGATATCCACCCCCAGAGCGGTCATCACATCGCTACTGCCACTGCCACTGGTACTTCCTTTATTACCGTGTTTCACGACAGGGATGCCAGCCGCCGCGACGACAAAGGCGGCTGTCGTGGAGATATTGAATGTCCCGGCACGATCACCGCCGGTTCCCCCGAGGTTAAGCACCGGTAACTCCCCGAGCGAGATGGGAGGATGGCGCATTCTGATGGCCTCGACAGCCCCCATGATCTCCTCGGCAGTCTCCCCTTTCTGGCCGAGTGCGACCAGCGTCGTGGCTGTTTCCAACGCATTAAAACGCTGTTCAAGGATGGCATTGATGACGGCACGAGCCTGTTCTCTGCTCAAGTCCTGTTTTTCTTCCACCAGTGTACGGATCAGTTGTGGGTAGGTGATCTGTCTGGGTAGTCTTGGGTCGACTATTGTGTTCATTTCCCCTCCGCCTTCCCGTACAGCATCGATATCACGGCTGACAAAGGTTGTACGTTGCCGAAGACATAGGCGATATTTTCCAATGCGGCCTCGTGGCGGGTCTGGCTGGTTCCTGCTACGCATTCCTGGGGTACCCATACCCGATAGTCGAGCTGCATGGCATCTTGTGCCGTCGCCCTGACACACACATCTGTCGCGACCCCGGTCAATATCAGCGTATTGACCCCCAGCCCCCGCAGTAACAACTCCAGATCAGTTGCGAAGAAGGCACTGTAGCGGCGTTTGACAATGACGTAGTCACCCTCCAGGGGCCGCAATTCGGGGATGATTTCAACCCCTGAACTGCCTTCCAGACAGTGCAATGTCTCGCCATAGTCGAGTTCACGTCCAAAATCGACACGTTGCCGTCGATGTGCTTCCTGGGTGTAGATAATGGGGATATGGGATTGCCGGGCGAAATTCAGGAGCGTTGCCACATGCGGGACAATATCCCGCCCCTTACTACAGGGAATGGGGGCATCTTCATCAATGAAATCGTGTTGCATATCGATAACGAGAATGGCGGCCCGTACCGGTGTGATGATGTATTCCATTGTCATGCTGTTCCTTCCTTAATATCCTCACTGATGAGGGGGCACTCACGGTGAATATCGCCTAGTTACTGTCCGTCAGCAGGCGTCAGGCGAAATGTTTCTCGACGATATTTGCCAGCTCGGCATAGCTGTGACGTGTCGTTTCTAATTCATCAAGGTGGTCAAAGCCCATCACATGGAGTACACCGAAACCACCGGAGAGGTATTGCATCTCCTCTATTTTTTGCCGCACGGTTTCGGGGGAACCAACTATCCAGCAGTGTTTGGCGCAATACTCGGCGGTGACATCGCTGTCCGGTACATCCGGATGGTGTTTCAACAGGCCAAGCGCATTGTTTCCAGCCAGCATGGGCAGATAATCTTCACGGAAATAGCGGCCCATTTCTCCATCAACAGCGAGTTTCCATGCCTGTTTATCGGTTTCGGCGACAAAGAAAGGGCGACTGACTCGCCAATCTGCACGGGAAGGTGGGCGGCGCCCAGTTTCTTGCGCCCCTTCTTCCACGACGCGCCAGTGGGTATGTAAATAATCAGGTGTAAAGCAAAAGCTGATGGGTAACCAACCATTCCTGCCAGCAATACGCAGTGTGTCCGAGGCGGCTGACAGCCCGGTCACTCCTATTGGCGGGTACGGCGACTGAAAGGGTTTGAGATGATATCCGGTAGATTTTTCTAATTGGTCAGCAGGGCGACGAACCGTCCAATATTTCCCTTTGAACTCAAAGGGGCCATCGCTTTCCCAAAAGCGCGTCATAATGGCGATAGATTCGGCCGTCATTTCACGATGTGCGCCAGCGCGGTAATCAATATCAAACATCTCCAGATCGAGATGGGTCCCACTGGCCCCAATACCGACCATTAATCGCCCCTTCGAAATATGATCCAGCCAGCAGATTCGGTGAGCCAGTTCAGCAGGGTGATGAAACGGCAGCATGAAGGCACCCGGCGCCAGCCTGATTTTCTCTGTGACAAGAAACGCCTGGGCCAACAAAAGATCCGGTGAGGGACAGGGTTCTCCAGGCATCATATAGTGTTCCCCGATCCACGCTTCAGTGACGCCAATGTTGTCGAAAAATTGCAGGGTATCGAGGTTGTGGTAATGTCCCTCATACGGAGAGCGGTGACGAGGGTGAGCAGGCATCATGAATGCGCCAAGCTTCATAGTCTATTTCCTTGCATGCCAGTGTTATCCGGATCCCCGGGAGGTTTCGAGCACGGTGACTCGGTGAAAAACAGTCATGTGTATTGCACAAGCGCTTAGCCTTCTCTTCGGGGAGTGATGGCAGAATACAAATAATAAGAGGAAGCGGTGCTTGTGGTTATCGGATCATCGGCAGGGTCAACCCTTGCCGCTTCGCTGTGGCAATCGCCAATTCATAACCTGCATCCGCGTGTCGCATGACACCGGAACCGCAATCATTCACCAGCACTCGGGCTAATCGCTCAGCGGCGGCTTCTGTTCCATCGGCGACGATAACCATACCGGCATGTTGCGAATAGCCCATCCCAACACCGCCGCCATGGTGAAGGCTGACCCAGGTTGCGCCTCCAGCGGTATTGAGCAAGGAATTCAGCAATGGCCAGTCAGATACGGCGTCAGTACCATCACGCATGGCTTCAGTTTCACGATTTGGACTGGAGACCGACCCCGTATCCAGGTGATCACGTCCAATCACGATCGGGGCTTTCAACTCACCTTTGCGAACCATTTCATTAAAGGCCAACCCTGCCAGATGACGTTCTCCCAGGCCCAGCCAGCAGATACGGGCAGGCAGCCCCTGGAAACGGATATGCTTGTGTGCCATATCGAGCCAGCGGTGGGTGTGGTGGTTATGTGGGAAGAGTTCTTTGATTTTGGCGTCGGTTTTGTAAATATCTTCAGGATCGCCCGATAACGCTACCCAGCGAAAGGGTCCCTTGCCTTCGCAAAAAAGCGGGCGAATGTAGGCAGGCACAAAACCGGGGAAATCAAACGCGTTGGTGACCCCCTTATCGAAAGCAACCTGGCGGATATTATTACCGTAATCCACCACCGGTACGCCCATCGACTGGAAGTCAAGCATCGCTTGGACATGCAAGGCACAAGAGTGAGCCGCGGCATCCGTCAGTCTGGCATGTTGGGCGGGATCACGCTGTCCCGCACGCCACTGCGCTACACTCCAACCCGCCGGGAGATACCCATTAATCAGGTCGTGTGCAGAAGTCTGGTCCGTTACCAAATCAGGGCGGAGGCCACCTGCTTTCGCACGTTTAACCAGTTCTGGCAGGATCTCTGCCGCGTTACCCAGCAGGGCTATTGAGACCGCCTCCCGTGCCTTCGTATGTTGACGGATAAGCGCTAGGGCATGATCAATATCTGTGGCTTGTTTATCGACATAGCGTGTACGCAGACGGAAATCGATACTGCTCTGTTGGCACTCAATATTCAGTGATACCGCACCTGCCAAGGTGGCAGCCAGAGGCTGTGCGCCCCCCATCCCCCCCAAACCGGCGGTCAGGATCCAACGCCCAGCCAGATCACCCCCATAATGCTGACGACCCGCTTCAGCGAAAGTCTCAAAGGTACCCTGTACAATGCCTTGGCTACCGATATAGATCCAACTGCCCGCGGTCATTTGGCCGTACATAAACAGGCCTCGACGATCAAGCTCGTTGAAATGATCCCAATTAGCCCATTGTGGAACCAGATTGGAATTAGCCAGTAAGACACGAGGCGCGTTGACGTCGGTTTTAAAAATACCGACGGGTTTACCTGATTGCACCAACAGTGACTCATCTTCATTGAGGTTTTTCAGCGAGGTCAGTATCTGATCGAAGCAGGCCCAATTGCGTGCGGCACGGCCAATACCGCCGTAGACCACCAGATTTTGCGGGTCTTCGGCAACGTCGGGATCCAGGTTGTTCTGGAGCATCCGGTAAGCGGCCTCAATCAGCCAGTTTTTACACGTCAGTTGGTTGCCACGCGGGGCGCGGATAACACGTGTGTTATCGTGGCGTATATCTTGTTTTGGTGTAGCCCTTTCAGCCTCTGTTATCGTATTCATAACGTCTTCTCCGTATCGTCGTCACAATGCCGGGCATGTCTAGCAATCTGCCAAAGAGAGGGGGGAAATGAGTGTATTAATCAATTGTGATAAAATATATCTATTAATGTTATTAACATATTAAATCATGTTAACGAATATGTTTGTACACAAACTGTACATGTATAGTCAAGCTCTATTTTTGAACAAATGTCTGTTATGCGTGGTCAGATGGTAAAAGCAGGCGAGTGAACCGTTTTTTCCAAGGGAGAGTCAGTGTCACGATTTGTTGTAGTTTATTGTAGTGGATCACAAAATCAGGACATCCTCGTAGCTTTTTTCCACTGCTCTTTGTATTCACCGTGCGGTGATTGGCAACTTACTGGATCGTACATACCACCGAAGATAACGACGTCACGCTGTTGCTGAGCGCAGCGTATTGGGAGGCGTATTGCTCAACATCACCACGGGCAACCTGGATGCAAAGGGCTTCCGACAGCAGCACTTGCGGCAATTCGTCGGACTGCTCAATAACGGATGACCAGGCTTTGCTGATGAGGGCGTTAACAGCATCAATTTGCGTCTGTAACGAAGGGTCATGGCGGACGCTGTAGAACGTATCCTGGTTCAACAACAGTATCGGGATGACGCTATCGCCCTCAATACCCCACAACAGACTGATTTGAGTAGGTGGTGCTGGTTTACCTGCCGATTGGCGACTGTCGATAAATACGTTGAGCAACTGGAGTAATACAGCTTGAAACCGGGTTATCAGCGCGTCTAGGGGCTGCGTTGAAACGGCGAGCAAGCGTAGTGTGACACGTAATGCGATCAGCCTCGGATAATGATTAATGGCAGCCTGAAGCGTGCGTTTGATGTCGTGAGCATCGAGTTGAACGCTGGAAAGAAGAATCCTCATTAGCATCGCCCTCTGGACTGGTAACACGCCAGTATACTGAAAATCGTGCGATGGTAGAAAGAACACGATTTGGCTCCACAATATTGTCGGTAGCACCGCCTGCAAATCAAGTGGGAGGCAACGCTAACGGGATTGATGGCGTTGATTTTTTGCATGTGAGTGTCCTTGTTTGAACCATGAGTAACGCTGGCCCTGCGGCAGGTACAGGGAACCTCGCATGACGCATGAGCGCACTGAGTCAGAGTGGGACCGCCGAATGGGGGGTTGTTAACAAACGCCGTGTGATAAAACCGCTCAGGCTGGGGGGCATCGTTAACGGCTTGGGTTTGCCTGAGATAAAGGGAATACTGGCCATCATTGTGGTATTGGGACAAACTGCAATTGCTGTAAAATGGCATCTGAATAGATGTATGTATCTCCGATCGCTGTTGGTCTGCGTTACACGTTACTCCGGTAGAAGGCAACAGGCGCAGGAAGTTGCCTGGCGATATTTCTCAGCACTTCGTGTTGCGCAGTCAATTTGGCCGGTATTGTGCGACAGGCCAACACACACGGTTCGGATGGAAAGAAAACCTGGGGCTCCGTTGTAAAGGAGGTATCACGGCAGGTAGCAGTCCATGCCTGGCGAATGAGAGCCAGAACCGTTTCCGCGCCCTCCTGCTGTTGCCTGCAACAGAACGTACTGAGATTGAGCATCAGAATGACCTGAATATCGCGTGAGGTACCCATCCCCCATAATACCCTGAGCATAGTGGGTGGTGCAGCTTTGCCTTCTGATTGCCGTATCTCGATGTATCGGTGGGTCATCTGCTGAAGCGCATGAATAAATTGCACTACAGTCTCTTCAGGAAGTCGCAATGCGTCAACATCGGGTTGTCGCAAGCTAAACCGAAAAGCCGCCAGTCGTGGGTAATGGTCAATGGCTGACTGTAGTTCACGATGGATCAACTGCGCATCTGTCAGTTTTTCATTAAGTCGTTCCATGGGATATCTCTGGTCGAGGTCAAAAGAAGGGAGTGCTACGTAATTAAATCGTGAATACGCCGATATGCCCCAGGCTTCCTGAAGCAGCTACGCTGACAGCGGATATCAGTGGCGTAGTCACGCCACTGCAGGCGTTTAACATTGTGATGTCACATTTAGCTGAGCGCTGGCGGAAGCCTTGGGCGACCCGTTAGCGGGCGTTCAGGCACCTCGTTACAGCCGTGAAGTAACAATCCCTCTTTCTGCTGAATTTTAGTCAGATATTCCAGTACCAGCCGGATGTTAGTGATGCTGTCTGGATCGTTGTAGTGCACCGGGATATTGATATTGGCCCTGTAATGCGCTTTAAATTCACAGCGATGATGCCAGCCATCGCCATCGGTAATAACGTGCCACAACTCACCCGCTTTCGCTGCCCAGGGATAGGTTATTTGCGTTCGATTACCATCCAGCCAGAAGACCACATGACCATGGTAGTGATGATCCTCAGTCCACTCGATGACCCAGAAATACCCCACTACTGCTTGAAGGCCCATCATTTTGTCCATCAGCAAGTGGATATCCTTTTCCAGTTGACGGTGAGATTGTTGATAATATTTAGCGGTTCCTTTCTGATAGAACAGATCTATGCGGATAGCCCGCAGACAGGCATACCGATTTATCATGCTGTCTGTATGCCAGTTCAGGACAGACGACAGAAACCAGTCTGGAGTCCAGGTTAGTTTAGTATTCATATGATTAACTCTTGATAGCTGGTTGATACCAGCAGGAGAGATGAAGCCCCCCTCGAAGAGGGGCGATTATCAGGATGATTTGCAAGGAGTTACTGAAGTGGTTGTAAAAAGGGAGTGCCTATTAATTATATTAATTAACCGATATTAATTTTAACTCCCTGAGCAGAACAAGGCTTGAAGCTTAAATTAGCGGGTCGAGGACAGTGCGGTTGGCAAAAATGACGTACTCATCCACTATGCTGGTTAAAGCGTAGTTCTCGTCCTGCCGTTCGTTAATCCAGTGATTAACTTCTTCTTCAGTTTTAATCTTCAGGTTTTCAATCCAGTCAGCAAGAGAATTTCCCAGCATGAGATCGTACCAGCATAACCAGACAAGTTTCAGGCGGGTTTCGGTTCCGCTGAACTGCTGAAACAGGCTGGTGAGTTTATTGGCTAGCGAACGTTGTTTTAAGCGGACACATTCAGAAAGCAGGACACCTTCAAGCATGGGGTGATGTACGAGCAAATGCTCCTGCGTATATAAACTGACGCTCAGATCATCCTCAAGAGATAATGATGCTGCCGATGTTTTCCCGTAAATTATTAGGTGCAAGCATTGCGGAACAATCGCAATAACCGGCTCTTTACCAGGAAATCGTAGGCATCCTACTGCCAGAGTGTGGGTATAATAAATATTCTGATGACACATGCCCTGTCGAACGGCCAGCTTTGTAAAATCCATCAGCCAGGTCTGGTAATATTTGTGGAGTTCTTCGTAACGAGGTTTATAGTCTTTCATGGTGCATATTCCTTCTAGGTGAAATGACAGGCAGCAGAAAACCTCCGGGGTAGCCGGATAATTATTTTCATGCTGCGGGTTTAGTTAGGTGAGAGGTTTATTTGCGGGACTGGTTAATACGCTCCTGAAGCCAGGCTTCAACTTCGCTTTTTAACCAGCGAGAGCTACGACCCATTTTTATTGGTTTTGGGAAAGCATCATCTTTAATTAGCTTATAGAACCACTTGTCCGTTAAACCAGTCACACTGGTGATAAATGCCATATTGACAAACTGGTCTTCTAAAAGAGAAGTATGGGTATTCATTATTCGATTCTCCGGTTAAGAAAGGTAAGCCGGACTCGTGATGTTTGATAACGACCACGTGCTTCGGCATACCAACCCGGTAATTTGTAAAAAAAGTTGAAGGTCATTGACCTCTATGCCACTACGGGCCGTGTATACGCCGCCGGTGTGTGAAGACGCCATTCGTAATTTACTGGCGAACTGGAAGGGTAATCCTCCGATTTTTACAGCCTATAAGCTGTTTTATTGTTTTGCAGCTTATCCGTTGAAAACCTTGAATCAGTTGCGTCCATTGCTGATTGGCTTTCGCAAAGCGAATGGGCTGACGCAAAAAGACCTGTCTGAAAGGTTAGGTGTCACACAGCAAACCTATGCCCGTCTGGAAGCAGACCCTGGAAGCGCCAGTATTGAGCGTTTGTTTAAGGTGCTTACTTTACTGGGGGTTGAAGTGGTGCTCTCTTCTGAACCAAGAGGGCTGTTATCTGCGTCATCATCCACATAGAGATCGACTGAACTCAGGTCATAGGCACGACGTGCTGGCTCTTCTACATCTTTCATCTTGGTGCAACTGAGGATCAATGCACCGCCATCACCCTCACGGCGCACATTGAACTCTACATTCAAGGCGGCCTGGAAGGCGCTTGAGCCGCGAGCTGTCCTGATCTTTACCGGAGTGGTGAATAAATCAGCACCGTGGACTGGGTTGCCGCTTTGATGTAGGGGTAAAACTTAGAATGCATCATTTTTTAGCTATGATGTTTGAAATTAAACCTGTTTTTTATCCTGCTCGGTGTACTTCTTTACAGCGCAAAGTACGCAGGAATCTGTTTTTTTTCGGGATTAAGAAGAGGCTATACAATTTTATAATCCTGTACTACGCTTTAGCTATCTTGTTTTTTAGAAATGCTGTTTCAATTTTAATATGGGCCGATGTTATATATGAAAAAAATACTTTGAGTGTTGGAAAGGCGGCAAGTGCGGGGGAGGCGGTAATATAGCCTACTTTGTAACTGGGTCGAATAAAAAAGCTAACATCTAGGTGCCTTGAATATAGATAGTTAACTTCAAGTTGCCTGTGGGCGATATTTGCGCGACAAGTCGGCCTTAGGATTTGACAGCGGCTGGCACCCTTTGTTGGGACAAATAATGCAGCTAATATTTATGGCGTTTGAGAATCAAATGGGATATCCCAGTGATTTCCTGGATTAGTTGTAAGCTTCTCTATCATTCGGTAGTTAGAATGATATGGAATCATGGATCTGTCGGTAAAGGGAGTATAACAATTTGATTTTTTTGTTTTTTCCTTCTTCCTGGATCTATTCATAATTTAATTAAAATGGAGCTTTATCAATGAGATCAATTAATCACGTACCCCCTCATAAACCATGGTATGAAAATCCTATTGGATGGGCCTCAGAGGCTGGCGGCACAACAGGTGGAGGACAAGATCCAGAGCTTTCTTATTATGTCAAAAATATAGAAGAACTTAGGCAAGCAATAAAAGAATCAGGCGATCGGCCTAAATATATTTGGGTCAGTGGGGTGATTGATGCAAGCGGTGGTGTTCCATATGTTAATCGTGCCGATCAATCAAAACGAGGACGTATATTTATCGGGAGTAATACGACACTCATTGGGATGGACCATCAGGCAAAATTTATCGAAAGTGCACTTTTTGTCCAAGATGCCAATAATGTGATTATTCATAACCTGTTTATTGAAAATCCTGTGGATGTGGAGCCTCAGTTTGAAGACCAGGGCGGGAGCACACTTTGCTTTTTATTTAACCAAAGAATAACTGGGCCCGATAATTGTCATCCCAACTTGCCTTTTTTAGCTTGTTTCTCTGACTCGGCGCACCACAATTACTCTGCTTTATGATGTTTAGAACAAAGCGCCGGAATAGTGCCATATTCTCGACCGCATCCTCCATCGCTATTCTGGAGGCATCTTCATTGAACACCACATCAAGAATGTAATGCTGGCTGTTCTCAATCCGCCAGTGTTGACGAATATAGTGCCCGAGCAGCTTGTGTTTGGGAGATAACGAGCTGACATAGTAGGCGGTCTCTACCGTTCCTTTTCCGTTGGCGCTACGGTGACGCTCAACGGCGATGATGCTGCGGATTGTCGGCCATTTCTCCGCCAGCTCAGGCGGTAGTTTTGATTTTAATTGAAAGACATAACGCTCTTCTTGGCGGCCATGACCACTCTCTTTGTGCTCGACGATTATCTTCTCTTTCTGTGCGTCAAAGAGTGCCTGAAATTGCGATTGAACGGCTTGATACAGCTTCGGTTGGTTCTTCTTTACCTGAACCACCACATGCGCCTTCTTCTCGCTGATTTTCTCCAGCGTCTCACGCTGACAATGCAGGGCATCAAGCGTCACAACGGCGCCTTTGAGCTCAAGAATTTCCAGCATTTCTTTGACCGTTTCGAGTTCCCCTTTCTTATTTGGGGTTGTTTTCTGGCTTAAAACCAAACCATTTTCGGTATCGTAGGCTGTAACCAGTTGCAGAGCTTCGGCGGAATTTCCGCGGTAGGAGCCGCGTAACACCTTGCCGTCAAAGGCAATTATGGGTTTGCCCTGATGGGTGCGCTGTTCATTGACCCAGCAGAGCAACGCTTCAAGCAGGGTATCGATGACAATGCAGCGCAAAATGCGGGCAATAGTGTGACGGCGCGGGATACCGTTGGCAAAAGGTCGATACTGACGGAGCCAATCGGCCTTTGAATTGCCATAGGTCTCTATGTCCCGCCAGCCTTCGGCACCACTCATGATGGCACTGATGACAAGAAACATGACGTCAACAAGGTCATGTTTACGATTGATGTCAGAGCGGGTTTCTTCAACAAGGGTAAGGTGTTCAATCAATGTCATCGAGCGTGTCTCCTACATGGAGACGTGATTAGATCACAGACGATCTGCCCGTTCAAGTTTCATTAACAAAGTGCGATCCCGCCCTGGTTTGAAGACGGTGATGGTTGGAATGCTGAGTGGGATGGATTGAGTATTGTCAGGTCACATCATGTCTGGATCAACAACGTTACATTCAGCGACGGCCGCTTCACCATGGACAATTATAAGATCGTCGATGGTTGGAAATACGTTCAGCATGATGGTTCGTTAGATATTAAACGCGCATCAGACTATGTTACTGTATCGAATACTGTTTTCACACTACACGATAAGACGATTCTAATCGGCCATAGTGACAGCAATGATGCGGAAGATACCGGAAAGTTACGAGTAACATTTCATAATAATTTGTTTACTCGTATTGTACAGCGTACTCCACGGGTACGTTTTGGTAATGTTCATCTTTTTAACAACATCTTTGATAACGATATTGATGATCCAATATATAAATACCAATACAGTTTTGGTATTGGTAAAAACTCGAGAACCTTGTCAGAGTTTAATTTTTTCAGGGTTAAGGGATGGACTGAACACTGTGGAATGTTCAAGGAGTTTGGCGGGTCATATCTGTCTGATGTAGATTCTACTTTCAATAGGTTACCGTCTGATGATGAGTGGGGAATGGATAGGCCACCAAGTGACTTAAATAGCTGTGGATTTAATAGCTCTTTTGAAATGCCACCTTACGATTATTTTCCGCAGCAGGGTATGACTGAAGAGCTAGAATATTCAATTAGGAATAGTGTAGGTAATATATTTGATTATCGTATCTTAGTCTGATATTTGTGTGGGTAATTATTCAGATTTTTGTGGATAATAATCAAAGAAAACTACCATTGACCGAAGACCTCCCCCCTGAGCAAGGCAATGATGGGCGCACATTGGGGGGAGCTATAAATACCCCTTAGGTATCAATACAAGCTAGAGTCGGTTTTAGTTCTGTTAGTGGATTGAAACGCGTGGATCTGAGCGGGCCATTTAATGACCCGCTTTTATCTTTGGCTAAGACGGCTTTCTAGTGAATTTGCGGTAACACCACTGGCTAAAGTCATCGACGTATAAAAATATCGCCGGGATCACCAGCAGGCTCAGCACGGTTGAGGTCAACAAGCCGCCAATGACGGCAATTGCCATCGGTGAACGGAAGCTGGGGTCGGCATTGCCTAGCCCTATTGCAATGGGCAACATACCGGCCCCCATGGCAACAGTGGTCATGATGATAGGGCGCGCCCGTTTATGGCAGGCATCCATCAGTGCCTCTTGGCGCGGTTTGGCAGCCACGACTGGCCGCCCGTCGCTGCCATCATTGCCGCGCCGTGCCACAATAGCGTACTCCACCAGTAGAATAGAGTTTTTTGTGGCAATCCCCATCAACATAATCAACCCAATCAGTGAAGGCATTGACAAGCTTTGCCCTGCGACTAACAGGCCGACGAAGGCACCCCCTAAAGAGAAAGGCAGTGCGGCAAGGATGGTCACCGGGTGTAGGAAATGTTTGAACAGCAGCACTAACACGATGTAAATACAGAGGATGCCGATCAGCATCGCCAACCCAAAGCTGGCAAAGAGTTCGCTCATGGTTTCAGCATCGCCTACTTCTACCACTTTCACCCCAGCGGGCAAATTCTGTATTGAGGGGAGTTTTTTAACCTCATTGACCACAGTACCTAATGGAACATTGGAAAGTTCGATCTCCAGATTGATATTGCGTGAGCGATCGTAACGGTTGATCACCGCAGGCCCGCTTGCAATCGTGATATCTGCAATTTGGCTGAGCATCACCGGGCCTTTAGTTCCGGGGATAATAAGACGTTTTAATGATTCGATATCTTGCCGTGCTGCATCATCCAGTTTCACCACGATGTCCAGTTGCCTTTCGGGCAAATTCAGTTTTGGCAACGACATATCATAGTCCCCCAACGTGGCGACCCGCAGTGTTTCTCCGATAGCGGCACTGCTGACCCCCAGATCCGCTGCGCGGGCAAAGTCAGGGCGAATGACCACTTCCGGCCGGACCAGGCTGGCGGTGGAAGCGATATTTCCTAACCCTGGAATAGTGCGCAAATCCCGTAGCACTGCCTGTTGGGCGGACATCAAACTGCGCGGATCTTCACCACTTAGCACCAGAATATATTTCTCTCCAGATGCCCCCAGGCCCACTTTGGTACGCACCCCGGGCAATTGCGTTAAGAGATCGCGGATGCGAGCTTCAATAGGTTGTTTACGCTCCCTCTCATTGCGCGAAACGAGTTGGATGGTCAAGGTCGCATTACGCGGCTCCACCAGGGAGGAGGAGAAGGGATCGCTTCCCGCACTTCCGGCGCCAATAGTGGTATAGATGCTGCGTATTTCAGGTACCTGACTGAGCAACTGACGAGCCCGTTCAGCCATCGCTTCAGTCTGGGTTAAGGTCGACCCTGGCGGCAGCTCAACAGACACTTGAGTTTGCGAGTTATCATCCGGCGGCATAAATCCAGAAGGTAGCAGGGGGATCAACATCAGCGATGCAATAAAGAATAGCCCGACAGAAAGCAGCGTTTTGACTTTATGATGAGTACACCAGTTGACGATGCGTAAATAGTGGGTGAGCCAGGCCGGATCGCGATCGTTTGCCACTAAGGGCTTGAGCATATAAGCGGCCATCATGGGTGTAAGAATGCGCGCAACGACCAGCGAAGCAAAAACGGCGATCGACGCCGTCCAACCAAACTCTTTGAAAAATTTGCCTGCAATACCGCTCATAAACGCCGTAGGAAGGAAAACGGCGATCAGTGTAAACGTGGTTGCAATCACCGCTAAGCCAATCTCATCGGCGGCTTCTATCGCAGCTTCATAGGGGGTTTTACCACCGCGCAAGTGGCGCACGATGTTTTCGATCTCGACAATCGCGTCATCAACCAGAACCCCGATCACCAACGACAGTGCCAGCAGACTGATCACATTGATAGAAAACCCCATCAAGGCCATACCAAAAAAAGCTGGAATTACTGACATGGGCAGCGCCACTGCCGAAATAAAAGTAGCTCGCCATTCGCGCAGGAAAAACCAGACGACCAACACCGCCAACAACGCGCCTTCATACAGCAGATTGAGTGATGAGTTGTACTCCGCTTTGACTGGGCTGACGAAGTCAAATGCTTGGGTGATAATCAGATGCGGGTATTCTGCCTTAATTTTTTCCAACGCTTTTTCGACAGCGTCGCCCACTTCTACCTCGCTCTCCCCGCGGCTCCGCACAATCTCAAATCCAACAACTGGCTTGCCGTCAACAAAGGCAGCAGAGCGGACTTCAGCCACAGTGTCGGCGACAGTAGCGAGTTGATCGAGTCGAACGTAACGCCCATCGATAAGCGGGATCTGTAGTGCAGCGATCTCTTTGGCGGAGTGTTGCCCTCCTAGGGTGCGAACAGTCTGTTCGCTATTGCCAAGCTCGGCGCGTCCACTGGGGGCATCCTGTTGCACTAAACGCAATTGTTGCGAGATTTGTGCCGCGCTCACCCCCAGACTTTCTAGCTTTAATGGATCGAGCAGCACCTGGACCTGACGATTGACGCCCCCGACTCGATTGACGGCCCCGACGCCGCGGATCGCCTGCAAGCTGCGCACCAGGGTGTTATCCACAAACCATGACAGTGCTTCTTCGTCCAAATGTTCTGAGCGCACCGCATAAACCAGCACAGGCGTTCCAGACAGATTGACACGTTGTACCACAGGATCACGGACATCGCTGGGGAGATCAGAGCGCACACCCTGTACTGCTGAACGCGTATCATCCACCGCTTCCTGGACCGGTTTCTCCAGTTGAAATTCCAGCGTCATAATAACGCCGCCTTCGGAGATCTTGGTATAGATGTGCTTTAGCCCCTGCAGGGAAGCCACGGAGTCCTCCAGTTTGCGCGCCACGTCGTTTTCCAACTGTTCCGGCGAAGCGCCCGGCAAGGCGGCGCTGACGGTGACCATCGGTAACTCGATATCGGGAAACTGTTGGATCTTCATACTACGGAAACTGATGATCCCAGCGACGGTGAGTAGCACAAACAACATAGCCGCAGGGATGGGATTACGTATAGACCAGGTAGAGAGATTCATTGTGCTGTTTCCCCTGTGGGGAGGGGGTTAACGCGCACTCTTTCGCCGTGATTGAGGAAACTGGCACCGCTGGTAACGATGCGCATATCAGGCTGCAGGCCGGTGAGGATCTCAAACCGCCCTTGATATAACTGACCAATCTCGACTTTAATTTCGCTGACGTTGCCCGCGTCATTAACAGCAAAAAGGTAGTGAAACCCTTCCCGTGAGACGAGAGCAGATTGTGAAACGGTAAGCGCTGATATTTCACCGACGTGGAACGTCCCTTGGGCAAACATACCCGCTTTTACCCCGAGCTGTTGTTGCTGTGTCGGGGTGATATCGACATAGACGATGGCGTTGCGTGTTTGCAGGTCGAGTGAAGGGGCCAGGGCGCGGATGCGGCCTGTGAGCTCGGTTCCTGCTGTGGTGCGCAATACGGCACTCATACCCGGTTTGAGGAGGGGTAATTCTGCGGCGGTCAGTTCTGCGCGCCATTCCAGGCGCTCTTGACGGATCAGGCGGAATAATTCGTTGCCACGGTTGGCGACGTGACCAACAGTTGCGCTTCGCGATGAGATAATACCGTCGTCAGGGGCCAGTACGCGCGTTTTTTCCATGCGCAACCGCTGGTATTGAACTTGCGCTTTAGCTTGTTGGACGCGAGCACGTGCTGTTTTATCGGCGGCGAGGTATTGGTCGATCTGCAATTCGCTGAGTGCACCGGTATTCTTCAGTTGGCGTGCGCGTTGTGCATTCGTGCTGGCTTCGTCTTTATTCGCCAGAGCTTCAGCTAAAGCAGCCTCTGCTTGGGCAAGGTCAGCGGCGACTGTTTCGGGGTCAAAACGCGCAAGAAGTTGGTCTTTACCAACGCGGTCGCCAACATTGACGTAAATTTCTGCCAAGCGTAACCCATCAGCCTCACTACTGACAATCGCTTCCTGCCAGGGGGCAATATTACCATTGGCGTTGATTTGGCGTGGTAAATTCTGTTGTCGGGGGACTTCGATATTAACGGTAAGTGCCGCCTGTTTTTCTGGCGGAGTATCACCATGTGCGGGGCTGTTTGCACTTATTGTAAAAATAAAATAAATGCTGATACCGATTATGAGGACAATAGCGCCGAGAAAAATTCTATTTTTGTACCACGTCATGTCAATTATCAACCCTTTGGAGGTGATTAAAAAATCCATTTAACTCATCAGCATACTAAAGTCACATAATCCGAGGCGTCAAGCAAGTCGCACGTCTCCTTTTATAATCGTCATCACGTGGTCGATCGAATGGATGATATTACAAGACAAGTGCAGCACAAGCGGTTGATCTCAACACAGCATCAGCACGGTTTAGGTATTGGCTTATCGGAAAGTGAGATAAATAGTTAACCCCTGTCATGGTGTTGTCCAGGGGTTATGCTTTAAGAATCTAGGGAGGTAACTATGCTTTGATCACACCACAAGCAAATCGTGCTCCACCACCGCCAAGAGGACTGGGATGGTCGGAATGGTTATCACCACCTGCATGCACCATGATGGCTTTTCCATTTACTTCATTAATCTGCTTCAATCTTGGCGCTAGCACTGGATAGGTGGATGAGCCATCGGCATCTACATAGAGTGCGGGCAAGTCACCCAGATGGCCATCACCATAAGGGCCTAGGTGTTTGCCTGTTTTCGCCGGATCAAAATGACCACCTGCCCCCAAAGCAGCAACGGCTTTGCCGTCTTTCATTGCGGGTTCGCAACTGCCTTTTTCATGAATATGAAATCCACGAACACCTGGCTGTAACGCTGTTAACTGTGGAGTAAATAACAAACCATAAGGGGTTTCACTGATGGTGATTTGGCCGATGTTTTGTCCTATTCCTTCGGCACTGACTTGATGAATGGGGACATTAATGCTTGCCGCCTGTACCGCACTTGATGCAACTAAACCCAAAACCGCATACCAACATTTTTTCATTCCGTGCACTCCTGTTTCATCGGTAGGTATTTAATAAATATTGTCCTAGAGGCTGTTGATCTTTCGTGGTGGATTATTAGGCGGTATGAAGGACTGGTATAATGACTTTCGCCAAAAACTAACCGCGACAGCCCAACATGCCAAAAACGATATTAACAGATGGATACTGGTTAAAGCTAATCCACTTGATGCTGAAACGGGTCGCGCCTATGGCAAGCCGGAACACAGAAATAGATTAGAAGGGAAATAGATTCCTCTGCCCGGAGGGGAAAATGGTGATTATAGGCGTCGTACATAACAGCGTTTAGCTATACCATTTTGAGCTATGGGTACCAGGAAGAGCATTGTTCAGTCTGGTGGGAGATTGGTTTCTTTTCTTCACTTGCTCAGCTAGCACCATCCGGGGCAATTTTCCTCAAAGTGATATACTAGCCCGCTTAACGAGTGAGCCCTTGGGGTGAGAAATCACGCTTTGGCAAAACATAACTAACGAGTGGGTTATGACCAGAACAGTGGCGTTTAAGCAGGTTGATGTTTTCCCTCAATTGCCTTTTAGCGGCAATCCGTTGGCAGTTATTCTGGATGCCAACGGATTAAGCGATGACGAGATGGCGGCCATCGCCCGCTGGACGCATTTATCAGAAACGACCTTCGTGTTAACCCCGACCGATAAACAGGCCGACTATCGGGTGCGTATTTTTACCGTTGACGGTGAGTTGCCGTTTGCCGGGCACCCTACGCTAGGTACCGCGCATGCGCTGCTGGAAGCGGGGTTGGTACCACAAACGGCGAGTCAGATCGTGCAAGAGTGCGGTGTTGGTCTGGTTACCATCAAGATCGATCCTCAAGGGGCGCTGGCGTTTATGGCACCAGAGGTAGTTCTCACGCCATTTGACGATGCGTTGATTGGCACTGTATTTGACCAAGAGGCATTGGATGTCGCACAAGCGGTGACTATCGCCGATATGGGGATTCGCTGGCTGTTAGTGCCGATGATATCGGCGCAAGCCGTGTTAAATGTTAAGCCCAATGTGAGCGCCTTAGAGCGTTTACTGAAACATGCGCAGGTGAATGGTCTGATGCCTTTCGGGCCAAGTAACGAGGGTGCTGAGCAATTTGAAGTTCGGGGTTTGATGGTTGAGCAGGGGGCGTTAACAGAAGACCCTGTCACTGGTAGTGCCAATGCATGCCTGGCGCATTATTTCGCTGCGCGCGGATCGCGGGATGATTATCATGCTCGTCAAGGGACTGCCATTCAACGCTATGGACGTATAACGGTCCAGTATCGTGAAGAGGGTATCTGGATTGGCGGCCAAACGGTCACGGTGATTAACGGCAGTATTAATCTTTAACCGCGGCCCCACAATATAGGGTTGCCCACGGGTTAGCGAGCGAACTTGACGCTTCCATGTGGTCTATTCCCCCTGAACGTGAACTTTTCGAAGGTATACACCTATAGCTTGAATGAACCGAATTCGGTTATGGATAATCCGCCTTCGTTGCGATGGGATTATCCTGTCATGTTTGTGGTTACCGGTAGGGTACCCCAGACCTATTTGATGTTATTGATTATTTCATTATCGAAATCAGTTTTAGCTGCCGTAATCCGGCTGGGGGGAAGGTGCCCAGCAATAACGCCCGGTGTATTGCTGGCGTTTATATTAGTCAATGGGCATGTTTGGTGCATAACGCCGGTCAAGTGTACTCGTGTTGAACCAGTTGACACTTGAGTTACGACGGGGATCCGGAAGTCTGGAAATCCTGTTGGGGTGTAAACAAACAGACATGCCTGATGTTCTACTGGTAACTCACTGACATCCTGCTTGGTAAATTCGACGAGGAACTCAAATGATGGGGGCGTGGGATTGTCATCCAGCGGTGACTTCTCGAGTACCAATTTTTCCGCTAAAGCACGATAACTGGGTTGACGATAGAATTGGTCTGCCGAGAGTGAGATATAGAGCTCTTCGAGTATATAACCTCCGTCAAGTGATTTCGGCAGGTCAATACTCACTGTTCCCGGTTTACCAGGGACTTTATTGACCGAAAGTTTTTTCCTCGTTTCGGTATAGCTCTCCTCTCTATGGGGTAAAAGGAGACAGGTGACGCCAGTGATACAGGCAAACATTTTGAGTGAGTTCACTCTATGGCGATAAGTCGCGATAATATCGACTTTCGATGAAAGGCTGGAAAGCACCGCAGCATTTTCCTGCGGTGTGAAAAATGGAGTGTAGAGATCACTGACGGCAAATGTGAAGTGCAAATTTTCGTTTGGCTTCGCCGCATTTGCCGCAGTCAGCAGTAGTAGGCTGCCGATTAATGCGCAGATCCCCTTTCTGATCCCCAATAGAGAGACTGTAAAGTATGTTTTTCTCAGGGAGTGGTAGCAGGTAAACATGATCAACACCTCAGGTAATCTAACCAGAGCATTGCCCCCCAAGCACTCAAGCTGCCATCTGGCAACCTGAATGGCTTGGGGGGGCACTTATTTCCGCGCAGGCTAATTTTGCCCGGCGGTGCTCTCCGTATCTTCAGTGGTGGGGGCTTCAGCAATTTTCATGGTGACAAATTTCTGATAGAACCAACCGACGGCCACCAGACACAGGCCGAGACCCAGGAATGAGGCGGAACGATAAAGCCCTTCAAGGCCAGACATATCCCACAGGAACAGTTTGACGATCGTCAATGCCAGCAGCCCCAGCGAGGCGAGGCGTATCTTGTCATTTGACCAATGTATTGCGCCGTACATCATGCCAATGGCCGTCAGCATCCACACCAGTGAGTAGCTGTATTGTTCACCGCTATACACCACCGGGCTATCCAACCGAGCACCATGCCACAACTGGCGAACCGTCAAGGTAATGAACACCATTCCCAGCAGAGCTGTGACGCCCAGTACATAAGGTTTTAGCTGTACTGTTAACCATTGATCTGGCCAGAATTTTAGCGCAACCAACATGAATAACATTGGGATTGCATAGGCAACGGTGACCATATTCAGCAACGGCAGGCTACCGACACTTTGTGCTGACCACAATGGGTTAAAGGCAAGCAGGCTGGCTGCTGTCATGAGCAGCATCAGAACAGCACTGGCTTGGGCTGCCCAACGGTAGATATCACGCAGTGAATCCGCCAGCCGTTCGCGATAACCATAGGCCAACGCCATGATGCCGAAGGTGACGCCATGCAATGCGCAATCAGTAAGAGAGGCGAAATCCAGGGAAAGATGGTAGCTGCCATGCAACAAGTGGCGTAGCTCGACATTAATCCATAAGGCCAGCAGGTAAATGGCATTGGCCGCTAACCAATTGGCGGTATCGTCACCGCGCCGGGTAGCAAGCAAACGTGAACTCAACCACAGGCAGAGAATCGGAATGCCAAAACCGTATAGCGTCCAGGGAATGGTGACGGAAGCGATATGCAAGGGCGACGAATAGTCAATAATAAAGGGGTTCAGTGATAAACGTGCCAGCAGTAACATGGCATGTATCTTGAAAATCCAGGGCAGCAATGAAATCTGACGCCAACGTTGCCAGAGTACCAGTAACAGCAGTTGAGCCGCCAGCAATAGGGTGAGCGTAACCTGGCTGAAACAGATGAATAGTGCAAAGGCCAACATCAGTTGAGCGGCAATCTGGTAGATTGAGCGCAGAAGCTCTGATGCGCGGGCGTACAAATCACTGAACATGTTCCAGGCGACATACATCACCAGGCAAACTGCCAGCAGAGAGTACTCAACCCAGAACGGCTCAAAGTTATCGCGACAAGCATAATAAGTACTTGCCACAGTACACATCGGTACCAGTACAGACAACGCCGCCCACCAAAGTTTACGGTAAACCGGCCTGGTGACCTGGTAGATGCCATATATCCCGCATATTAGCGCTAATAGACTCACCCCTACTAAGCTGACCCAGACTCTTTCTGGCGTAAAGAGCGCGACTGGGTTAATAAAGGGAGAAATGGCTAATACCCCGACCACTGGGACAAACAGATCCAATGACGGGGAGCGTTTGGCGATCAAGAGCAGGCTGATAGAGAACAGAATCAGCGTGGCCCAGGCCAGCAATGAATAGTTCTCGACTACCGTTAAGGCAAACAGTGAGAACGCCGCAATGAACCCAGTAAATAGGGGATCCAGTAGTGCGTTGGGCCAGTTCGTCCAGTCATTATTGCGGAAACGCATTTTGCTTTTGAGTGACCATCCCAGGTGTGGCCAGGCAAGGAATCCGTAAGTGGTTGCTAGCAGGAACAATGAACGCGCTAACTGGTGTTCTTCGGTGGCCATGGTTAAAGAAATAAGTAGCCACAGATAGTTGCCCGCCATTGCTCCCAGCCATAACCAGCGGCGATAAACCCGGCTCATCAGCCCGATAGCGGCCAAACTGACCAGGAACACATAGGCCAATAGCCCGGTGACATTACCACTGCCGGTTGAGACAAATAACGGCACGGTGTAAGCCCCAAGGAGCCCTAACGCGGCCATAAATGGCCCCTGCCATAAAGCCAGTACCATTGCTAGCAGCGAAGTCAGGCTGAGTAATAGCATCAGCACAGGCATTGGGAACATATCGTAGAGATATTTAGCGGCCAGCATTGAGGCGAATAGGCCGATAATCCCCGCGCCACTGAGTGCGGCGGGAATGTAACGGGCATTCGCTAACGGCAATTGAAAACGAGAGCGCCGGAGTAATTCACCCCCAGCAACCATCAGTAGGCTCAACACGGTAGCGACGGAAATCCGTAATGTCGGTCCGAACAGCCCGCGTTCGCTGCCCGCTTTCAGCAGGAAAATCACGCCCAGGGCCATGATCACACCACCGATCCACACCATCCAACGGGCGGCAAACTCTTGTTCGAGACGTTTCCAGATACTTTCTTTGGCATCGAGTGAAAACAGCACTTTATCCAACTTGACCCAGACGTCCGGCACCGGAACAGTGGGTTGAATGTGGGCTGGCTCTTCATTGACGGTCTGCGAGATAGTTTGGGGTTGATCCAGTGGTTGAAGCACCTCGCTGCTAGCAGTCACTTCGCTGCTAGTAGTCTCCTCTGCTGCCTGCGTGGTTTGTGCACTCTGTTCACTCTGCTCTTTTGCCGCATAGGCCGCAGCGATGGCTTCAATCTGCTCCTGCTTTTTCAGTTGCACGAAATCCCAGTGGTTTGGACGAGTGGATGACCAAGGGTCTGATGCGGTAGCGGGGAAGTCTGGCAGGGTGACAACGTTTTGCTCTTCCTCTACCGCACTGGTGGATTGGTGCTCTTCCTGGGCCGCAATATCAGGGGCCACTTCAGGCGTTGACAACGTTTGGGGGCGTTGACTGGATAGCTTGGTGAGCTCTTCACGAATGTATTTGACTGACTCAGATAAGGCACTTATTTGTTTGTAGATAATAAACATGAAAATCAACAAACCAGTCCAAAGCCAATATTCCATTATTCATCCCGTATCTTAAGATTCTAACGTCTTGCTTATGAATAGCTTCAAGCAGCCTATAGAGATGTTTATGATAATGCGAGCTTTTTTTAAAAAATGAAGCTGGCAGATGGTGTTCAAAAAGCTTTGCTTGATTGGCAAGGGGAATGTGATAAACGCGAAAGTACTCACCTTTCTCCAGTCGATGGGTATTGAGCCACATCGTGGGAGTTTGATGCCTTGTTATCTGGGGGGCGTAGTTAACTTTGGGCCTGTTCATGCTTTCAGGTTGGACGGTGACCGTTTATTACCGGTCGGGTAGGGTTGCTCAAGCGAGTGTTGCGCTATGCGCGGCATTAATTCATAATGCGTATAACGCAACACATTAGAGCAGTGAGCAGTCAAACCATGATTAAGAGTTTTAAGCACCAAGGATTAAAGAAATTCTTCGAAACGGGTTCAACTGCGGGAATTAATGCCAAACAAGTTGACCGAATTGCTAACCGTTTGGCTGTTCTTAACCGGGCTGTAAAGATTGATGATGTCGATCTACCAGGTTTCGCGTTACATCCTTTGACTGGTAATCGGAACGATCAGTGGTCTATCACGGTAACAGGAAATTGGCGGATCACATTTACTCTATCTGATGGTGATGTTTACATTGTTAATTATGAGGATTATCACTGATGGCTATGATGTATAACCCACCCCATCCGGGGTTATTGGTTAAAGAGTGCCTGGAAACGCTAGGCATGAGTGCCAGAGCGTTGGCTAAAGAATTAGGCGTTGCACCATCAACAGTGCAGAGATTAATCTCTTGTAAATCTGATGTATCACCAGAAATGGCGTTAAGGTTATCCGTCGTTGTTGGTAGCTCTTCTCAGGTTTGGATGGGGTTGCAGGCTGACCATGACCTTTGGCATGCTCAACAGACTATTGATATCTCAACTTTGCATAAGTTGCATGTGGCCTAATGAGGGATTAGTGTCCCCGCTTTCGCGGGGATCGAGTTTATCTGGCCTGCCCCTGCAACAAATCCAACGCATACAGACGTTCGCCAGGCTTTAGCCTATCCAGCAAGAGCATAAACCGCACATTATAAGGTAAATAGTTACCCCTTAAATGGCCGCGGGATTGGGTGGCTTAGGCAGTAAAGTACTCGTCTTCCTCCAGTCGATGGGTATTGAGCCAACACCGTGGGAGTTTGATGTCTTGTAAGCTGGGGCTAGGGTGAAATTTGGCAACGGTCACGCCTCTTTCAGACTGGACGGCGATCGGCTGAGACTGTTGAGATAGAATTGACCTTCATGAACCCTCGCGTTAAATTGCTCATATATTTTAATAAAAAAAAGAACAAGTGAACGCTATGATCAAAAAGACACCAAAGCAAGATGCTCTATATGAATCAATAAGTGACTGCACTAAAGTTCTCTTTAGCGATTTAAATTCGGATAATCTGTTAGAAACCATTAAGTTAATGTCTGTTGTTGATGATAAAGGGCGTTATCTACATTGGGATGACATCTCTAAAAGGATTAGAGTAAAAGAAAAGGCAATTGCGCACTGGTCGTTAATAAAAATGGCAAGGAAAGGTGTACTCAGGCAAGTACCCGCTCTTGGCGATGCTTTTCAGAATATTACTTTTTTCACTTTATTACCTTCAATGCAAAAAGCATGTTCACTTATAGATAGGACATGCACTGAAGCAGGCCTAAATGATTTAATAAGCCGAATCAGTATACCTGGTTACTATTTAGATGATTTTATAAATGAAGAAAGTATTGCCTCTAGTCAACTCGAAGGTGCTTCAACCACTCATGCTGTAGCAAAAAAAATGTTGCTGGAAAACAGAAGTGGTAGAAATGAAAGCGAAAAGATGATTCTTGGTAATCGTCGCTTGATGACTCTTGCTTGGGAAAGTCGTTTTGACGAAATGAGTTTAGCGTTATTATTAACGTTCCATGAGGAAGCTACTCAAGGAATTGACGATGATAAATATCACCCAGGAAAAATTAGAAAAACGAATGATGTTTGGGTGGGAGGACGCGATGGTGAGGTGGTGCATCAGCCACCAGATGCAGAGATATTGGGTGACCTATTAGATAAATATATTAAATGGATTAATTTTTCACATGATGAAGGTATCTCTCCGCAAGACTATCTACACCCTGTTGTGAAGGCATGTATCATGCATTTTGGTCTTGGTTTTTTGCATCCATTCAACGATGGCAACGGGCGAGTTGCCCGGGCAATGTGTTATTGGTATTTATTTAAGCATGGTTATGATGCCTTTATATATATATCTATATCTCAGTTACTCAAAGAAGCCCCTATTCAATATGGTGAAGCTTATATGAAGACTGAAACAGATAATCAAGACGTAACTTATTTTGTTGACTACCAATGTAGGGTGCTTGAAAGAGCTGTTAATGGGCTCATTGATCATGTTAGGACTGTTGCCGGTAAATTGCGGGAGTTTGATACATGGGTTTTCACCAGTGGCATACGAAGGAAAATGCCTGATATCCAGCAAACCATCATCAATATGGTGGTAATGGCACCGGGTGAAAGTTTTACTGTTAAAAGTTTTGCCGAGCGGGCTGGCGTTTCAGAGGCGGCATCTAGAATCCATCTTGAGAAACTTGCGGAAGTGGGTATTTTACTTAAACAAGGTGGAGGTGGAAGCCGACCTGTCCATTATCTTCCCAAAACGTCTTTTGATAAAATGAAAAAGGCTTTAATGAAGTTATATGCATGACCGTTTTTTTCCAGTGTTGGCGAATCATCCGTTGAGGAACTAAAAACAGCGCAGGCGTGGGTGAGTAATCGTGTTGGTAAGGGATGTTATCCGCAGTTTATTGCACCTAAGGTATCCGGTGAAACCCGCGTTGAGTGGAAACAGGTTTATCCCTGTTTCCACTAATTGGTATTAGAGACGTGAGATGTTCACCGCCCGTTGCGTCAGTCTGTAACGGGCAGACTAGCCCCCTTGAGCCGCGTCTACCAAGGTCAAATTTTTGGTTTCTGGTGCCCAGGCAATGGAGATAATGGCCCCAAAGACTAAGACCAGTGCCAAAATGAGGGTGGTGGTGGCAAGACCATAATGCACAACGGCCAGTGGCAATAAGCCTGTGCCGATAGCGGCGCCCAAACGGCTCATTGAGGTGGCAAAACCGACCCCCATCGAACGTACTTCGGTTGGGAAACTTTCAGCGGGGAATATCCCTACCAAGTTACTGACCGCCGACATGATCAGGGTAAAACTCGCAAAGGTGATGATCAGCCAAAGGGTTTGATGGGCGGGGATCAGGGCTAACATCACTAAACACGCTGCGAGGAAGAAAAACGAACCAATCAGGAAACCACGGCGTGAAAAAATGATGGTTAACGCAATCCCTAATACGGCACCGACAACCAACAATGCATTCAATAACAAATCGGTTGAGAAATTATTATCCAAACCCATCACATTGAGAATTGACGGCAGGAAGGTATAGATAGCGAAATAGGGGATCACCAAACAAACAAAAAACAGGCTATTAAACGCAGTACGACGACGATATTTCGGGCCAAACAGTGAAGCAAACCGCTGTTTAGACGTCACCTTCGCCTCATCACTGAGGATGACATTAGCACCAAAATGCTTATGCACCACCGCCAACGCCTCTTCACTCCGGCCTTTACCCATTAACCAACGTGGTGATTCTGGGGTGCCAATACGCAGCAGTAAAATAACCAATGCTGGCACAGCCGAAGAGGCCAGTAGCCAGCGCCAAGTATCCGGCCCCAATTCTGTCAGGAAATGGCCCATAAAACCGGCAGCGACATAGCCAAACGTCCAGATCACGCTAAACGAGCCCAGTAACACCCCACGATGTTTGCGCGGGGCGAATTCTGCCAACATGGTATGGCCTACGGCATAATCCCCCCCAAGGCCAATACCCACCAAGACACGCAAGAAGAACAACTGTTCTGGTGTGGTGGCAAAAAACTGCAAGGCAGAAGCGAGGGTAATAATGACAAAGCTGAAGCTAAAGATTTTCTGGCGGCCCAGGTAGTCCGAGATCCAGCCAAGAAATAGGCTACCGATAAACAACCCGATTAATGCCGAGCTGCCCAGCATCCCTTCCCAAAACGGTGAAAGCCCCATTTGTGGTTTAATTTGTGCCAATGCAAAACCAATGACACCTAGAACATAACCATCAGTGAAGTGAGCGCCAAACGTCAAGCTAGCGATCTTAATATGGAAACGATTTAACGGCACATCGTCCATACGGATTGGCTGCGGTGTTAAATGTTGCATGAGCCAGTCCTCCTGCTGGAGATATTATTCATATGTTCCCCTGTTTTTTTGAAAAGCCAATTAATAACAACTCTCATTGTTAATTAGTTGGGTAAATTTACCAAGAATGATTAAATAGGCTTAAAATATGAGTTGATTGGATAAGTCGTGCTGCAGAATTATTGTAATTGCGAATGTATTGCCTTTTTGGTATTAGCCGTCAATCAACATTATCCGTTTTGTCGAAATATCATTGATGACGGCTAAACCCGATTTTAGATTGCTTTTTTAATTCACAAAACTCGCATAATCTTTAATGAACGGTGGCAGCACAAATAGCATATAGAAGCCCCAGATCACTAAAATAACGTGCAGTACATCGTTTTCAGAGAACCACTTGCCGCCTTTCCAGAGCAGGTCGGTAATGCCAGCTTTGTAGTATTTATCATAACCCCACCAAGACAGGTAGATAAGTACCCATGAACCCATTAAAACCAAATCCATGGTGTGGCCATGCATGAAGTAACGCACCAAATTTAGGATACAGAACAAAATAAAGCTTGGCAGTGAAACCTGTATCATAAATTCAAATGTAATCAGCGATTTTTTAGGTTTAAATGCGCCGTACAAAACAACAATAGGATAAATGATCGATACCACGATTGAGTACCAAATCAGTATTTCCAGGTAGATCCCGGTGGTACATGAATAGGCAATGGCAACCGTCATGGCATTCATACTTAACTGTTGGAAAATAAGGTAAATAATTTCCCACCAGGTGGTCCATGAACAGGTTTCTCGTCTGGCGCATTTCAGCTCATAGCCTAATGCTTGATAACTGGTGCCTGCAATAATGGCGCCCACACCCCAAAGAACCAGTGAGATACCCCACCAATATCTTGATAGCTGATCGTCTTGGGTGACCAGGAAGTTGACACCCGCAACGGTCACGAGCAAACCTAAGAAGTATACCCAGAATGAAGAGGATGGCTGGTTTAACATAAACTCCCAAGAGCCAATCTTCATTTGTTTTCCTGGTTGTTTTTCAAACCAGTTTTCTTTTGTTAATTCAGCGTGCTTTATTTGGTGAACTCTTTCAAAAATGCTGTCAGATTTCATAGGAATATTCCTTGCCAATAATTTTTAAATCGGGCGCTTTACCTGTCTGTGTAAAGCGCACCAATTGTAGTTATGACGTTGTATAGATCACTGCGTTATCTTTATCTTAGCGCGTGCCAGTCAGTTAGATATCATCGTGATTTGGAATCAGAACAAATTTACCCACGTGTTTCTTAAGCGCGAACTCTTGCTGCGCTTCAACGATATTCTCTAGCGGGAAGGTTTTGGCGAGTGCCGGCTTGATTTCACCATTTTCGATGGCAGAAATGAGGCTCGGGAATACTGGCTCGTCCCAACAAGTACAACCGATAAGCGTCAGGTCTTTCAGATAGAAATCGCGCATATCCAGTTCAACGATTGGGCCTGCAATCGCACCTGAAGAAACGAATCGACCACCGCGCTTGAGCACCTTCATCATTTGAGGGAAGTTAGGCCCAGCAACGTTATCAACCACGACATCGACTGACTTATGGCCAAGCACTTTGAATGTGTCTTTGCCAAAAACGATGACTTCATCGGCACCATAGGATTTCACCAGGTCAACTTTGGCTTCACCTTCTGCCAGCCCAATAACGTAGGCACCACGGCGTTTAGCTAATTGAACAACGGCTGAGCCTACGCCACCGGAAGCACCTGCCACCAGAACGCGTTCGCCGGCTTTAATCCCTGAGCGCTGAACCATGTTTTCTGATGTGCCGTATGAACAAGGGATTGAGCCCAGCTCTGCATCTGTCCAGTCACACTCTACTGGGAATACTTCTGTGGCTTCAATTTTCACATATTGAGCAAACGCCCCATCGAAATCAGACGCCATCCAGATATTTTCCATCGAGTCCCAGCCTTCACTGCGGATACAAGGCCTGATGAGAACACGCTTGCCGAGCAGGTGTTTGTACTGCTCATCTTTCACTTCGACCACTTCACCACAGCAGTCGGTACCTTGAATAAATGGGAAGGGGGTTTCTTCATTCCAGCCACCATCTTTTTCTTCAGATGCCTCGGCCTTCTCTTGGTCGTCGTCTGAGAGTGTATTGGTGCTTTGCGTTACTTTTGATGAGTACCAGCCCAGCCGGGTATTGACTTCGGTGTTATTGACACCGGCAGCTAAAACTTTGACCAGTACTTCGCCTTGATCAAGCACAGGAACAGGAACGTCCATATAGACTAATTTATCGTAGCCACCGTTACCGGTGGTAACGACTGCTTTCATTGTTTTATCGCCTTGTTTAACTTCAAAGCGGTTTTTGTCTTTGTTGTACATAACCATTATTCCTTTACTATTTCAGGTGGTTGATAAAATACCAACCACGTTTTGTTAGTCAGGCCCTAAAAGTGTCTTGGCAACACTTTAGAATCCACCCTGTCTATTAAAAGTCAAACTACTTTTAAATTACATATTCTTTACAGGCTCAGCTTAAGCGCCAGTTTTTTGCAGTGCCTGTTCATTTTTTTTGTCAGCAATTTGTGATCTGCGGTAAATCATGGCTATCACGGCACCAAACAGACCGACTACTGCACTCACTAAGAAATAGGCCTGGTAACCCCCTTCATTACCGAACACATCCCACAGGTAACTGTTCATTAGTGGGATCATGATATCCGGTAGGTAACCGATAAATGAGACTGCGCCGATGGCGGTACCCATAATGGCGATATCGATTTTTGATTGACCCAATAGAGACCAGTAGGTGCCACGGATCATGTAGACAAACAAACCCGCCAGAATCACCAATCCACTAATTGCCATGCTAGGCAGTGTTTTTGGTAAAAAAACCATTAATATCAGACAGGCAGAGCCACCCAGCAGTGAGCAGGTAATAGTGACTTCTTTACCAATTTTGTCGGCCAGGAAGCCGCCAATAATGCCGCCAAAAGGACGCATCCACAAAACCGCTACCATGATGGAACCGACGCCGATAGGGGTCATACCCAAGTTTGACTGAAGGTGCCCACCAAAGTAGTAACTGGTCCAGAACACGGTATAACCAGCAAAAATGATGATGCCGTGTAGGTAGATGTACTTATTGGTAAATACTTTTCCCAGGTCAGAAAACTTAACTCCACTCTCTTCGCTGCCCGGCTCTTTTTCTACTTTCTTGGCTGTTTTGCTGCCATCTTTAACGAAGAAAAACACCAATATCGACGTCACCAAAAGAACGGTTGAATACATGTAAACAATGGAGACTAGCGCGGCTCTCTTATCGGTAACTTCAATGCTGCTCCCTAGAACAACAGTGAAAATTGCCAAGGCCAAACTTGCCAGCAAGGCTTCTACCAAGCCACGTCCGCCATCAAGGATACCGAAGAAACGCCCGTCCTCATCATCGGAAGAGAGCATTTTCACCACTTTCATGTGAGAACTCCAGAAAGTGAAGACGGAGAAAAATCCCCAAATGGCAAAAATAACCACGACGTACTCATATGTTGGCACTTGAGCAAACCAGAAACCACCCAATGCTGTTCCTAGCAAAGAGAGTGCTAATAAGTTTTTGGCGGAAAATTTGTCACTCAGTACACCACTTGGAAAATAACCGACAATAAACACCAAACCAAGAACCGTATAAATCGTGTTCATTTGGGTTAATGACATGTTAAATACTTCCAATATCGTTTCTTGATACTGAGCTTTCAGGTAGATAAGTGGATAGATAGAACCTGCTGCAAGTATCACCAGTGCGAATTGCAAGTATCTTCCTAGATTTCCGTTCTTCATTTTTTCACCTTATCAATTTTCAAACAAATTGATTTATTTCAGCACTCATTATCCCTGGAACATGAGTGCAGCTATTATTGGAGAGGTGTCTTTTAATTATGTTTAGAATTGACTAAACACGATTTCGATAGCATATGCGCCAGGATCTTTAGTCCCTGATAGGCTGTCACTATTAAGGTAAGATGAGCGACCCGCTTTCGCACTGGTCATCTCAACCGTTGATTCCGCACCTGCTTTCGCCGCTTCAATGGCTGTTAAGAAGCCCTCTTTAACCCAAGCCTCTAACGCCGGGTGTAGCGCGTCAATCATGGTGCGATCACCGGGTTTCGCCCCGCCGTAAGCCATCATCTGGCCCAAACCGGCTTGCAGAGCTTTTGGCAGTGAACCATTCAATTCATGGTCACGGCCTGCGGCGGTAAACATAATGGAAAGTAAGACACCCGAAGAGCCGCCCATGACTGAGGTCAAGCAATCAGCAATGGTGGTCATTAGCTTCGATTTGTCTTGCAGTGGAAGCTGATTCGCTTCTAGCTGAGCGAGCACTTTACTGGCACCTGCGGCAAAGGTTGAACCGGTATCGCCATCACCCACGATGGAGTCCAGGTGGTTTAGCTCCGCTTCAATATTGATAATCGATTGGCAGACCTTGCGCAGTACCTGGGCTGTTTCTTCGTGGTGAGAGGGCTCAAATGCCTTCTTGGCGATCAGGCTTTCACAACGGGTCACGGGGATTTCGCGGCGAGCCACTGCACCCGGCCAGGACTCTGTTTCTACTTCCGCAGTCAGCGCTTTAGTGATTTCATCCGTCAGTTGAATGGTGGAGATAGAGAAGCCTTTCATATCGATAGCGGTCATCAGCGCACCGCTAACAATGAATTTCGCCTGCCGACCCAGCGCAGACTCCATGACTTCTTTCGTCACGATATTCATCTCGATTGGCGACAGCCCACCCAAGTTATTCAGCAGAATGGCGTTATTGGTGAGGGGTTTGGCGGCAATAAGCTTGCTGACCATGGTTGAAACCAATTCCCGTGCGGTTGGCAGGTCAATGGTTTCGATACCCGCTTCACCGTGAATACCTAAGCCAAGTTCTGCCTTTCCTTGCGCGATACGGTCGTTGCTTTCCCCTGGCAGTGAACAACTGGTTAGTGCGACGCCAATAGAAGCTGTTTTGTTATGCGCGTCAATCGCCGCTTGTTTCACTTGTTCTAGCGAGCCGCCATTTTCAGCGACATACCCTGCCACTTTTTGCACGAACAGTGTGCCGGCAATACCGCGCGGTTGAGGATTATCGGCGATAGAGATGTCATCACCCACCACAATCAGGTCAACTTTACGCCCCATCTCTTTGGCTTTTTCGACTGCCAGGCCAAAGTTCAGACGGTCACCGGTATAGTTTTTGATGATAACCAGGCAACCTGCATCACCTGTTACATGCAGGATAGCGCTGAGAACGGCATCTACACTGGGGGCAGCAAACAGGTCGCCACATACTGCTGCGGTTAACATCCCTTTGCCGACAAAACCGGCGTGTGCGGGCTCGTGGCCTGAACCACCACCACAAATGAGTGCAACCTTGTCTTTGTTCCAGTCGTTACGAGCAACCACTTTAGTATTATTATTAAAGTCTAATAATGTGAGGTTTTCTCTGTGTGCTGCATACAGTGAGCCTTGGATGGAATCCAGAACAAAAGACTCTTTTGCGTTTAAAATTAGGTCTGCCATTTTAATTCCTATCCGTATGAAGGTTTTAATTTTGAACAATGGGTTAAAGATAGGTGCATTTGAGTATCAGCACCTCTGCGTATTGTTGACTATACGTCCTGCATACTGTCTGGCGAACAGTAAAAAAAACGTTGCACAATGTAACGTTTGTCTCAATGAAACGTTGCATTATGAAACGTTGAAGTTCTTTTTCTGGCTATAAAGTGAGCTTGAGCACAACGTCGGCCCTTGTTGAGTAAATCGAATATTTGCCGGGTGACAGGATCAGCACACGTATCATCTGGAAACACCGGGCAAGAGTCGGCGCGAGTGTGCCAAGAAGGGAGACGACAGGCGGCCATTGCGCATGCTGTATTTATGGTGAGGGCAGGCCTTCACTGTTGCTACAGGGAGTGATAGCAAGCCACTCAGAGTGGGATTCGTTATGGGTGTAAGGGAGGAATGCCTGAGGATCGCGGTGATGCTGCCACGCGGTTGAAGCATTGAATCTGGCCTTGCCACCAGACTATTGCTTCGTGGTGGTATCCACTAATACTTGCCAATGTCCGTCTTTTTTTGAGCCAAGGTAGGTCAGTTTATGCTGTCGTTTTAATTTTGCCACTGCACGCTCAATGGTACTGGGTGCACGGCCAAGATGCTGTGCAATCTCTGCCAGTGATAATTGCGGTTGTGCACGCAAGAGAACCAAAATTTGCTCTGAGGTTTCTACCCGCGTTTCTACCCGCATTTCTACCCGCGTTTTTACCCGCGTTTCTTGCTCCATCTCGATTGCTTGCTGTAGTTCGGTGGCGAGTGCGGTGGCTATTGCGCTGAGTAAAAATTCGATAAATTGAGTGCAATCACTGCGCGCATCGGCCTGACGAAATGCCTGATAGTAATCATCCTGGCGGGATTTAATGACTGTTTCCACTGGTAAAAAGGCCAGTAACGGTTGCCATTGGCTTAATATCAGAGTTTGCCATAAGCGCTCGATACGACCATTGCCATCACTGAACGGGTGGATAAATTCAAATTCGTAGTGAAAGGCTGATGAGGCAATTAAAGGGTGGGCATCGGTGGTCGCTAGCCAATCAAATAGCTGGTCCATTAGTCGGGGGACTTGGCTAGCGGGTGGCGCCATATGCACCAGTCGCTCTCCACGATAAATTCCGGCACCACCGTTACGCCATTGACCGGCATCAGTAATCAGACCGTACATCATCTGTTGGTGCGCGGTCAGTAAATCCTCAATATTGGTGGCTTGCCAACTGGGCATCGCCTCATAAGTGGCAAAGGCGTTATGTACTTCTTGAATTTCTTTCGGTGTGCCTAAAACGGTTTTACCCGCAATCACAGCCGTAACTTGTTCCAGTGTGAGGGTATTTTGTTCTACTGCCAGCGATGCCTGAATGGTACGGAGACGATTTTCGCGTCGCAGAGCGGGTTGCAACCTGTCTTGGTTTACGGCTAACCAACGGCCAATGGATTCAGAGATTTCCGCGACCCGCCGCAGCATGATATGAGTAAGTTGAAACGGTGGACTATAGCGCATCAGCTTATCCTTTCACTATTGCTGGGGTGATGGTGCCGATCATGGTAGCTTCGTTTGGCTTTGATAGGGTACCAAGATTACACAGTACCACCATGAGCAGGATATTTACCACGTACACCTATACCCACCACTATTCAAGTGGCAGCTTGCATGGCGATGAGGAGAGTATGATAGGCCGGGCAATCATCCTATACAAGTTTCCGACGGTTTCTGGAGCTTGCTTGCTATGCGCTTAGTGCTGAATTGTAGAGCGGCGCGCTATTTTTAACTAAGAAAACAGGTCAATTTGATCTTCTTTTGATTGCGCCGTCTCTGGGGGTGATTGTGCTAATAATAAAGCTGAAACATTGAGGTTTTGAATATCCGTTTCACACTCAATCCCCCCTTTGGCCACTAAGTCTCCATTAGCGGCATCACGGTCATCTGTTGGTTTGACCCACAAGGGTACCCAACAGTTTTTCAGGTTTTCTTGGGCGCCATTAAGCGTTCCCCCTTTTTTACCCGCATGGATCACCAATGCACTATCCGCCAGGCAGTAGATGTATTTATTACGCATCATGGCATTGCCTGCATTAAAGCTCGCCTCTGGATAAAATGGGGAAATCAGCGCCAGATGGTTATTCATTAACCCGTTACGCCATTTAGCACTGGTGGCCGTTTTCAGTAAACTATCAGCCAGAATACCAATCACCGAACCGCCCTGGCGCATGGCAGCTAACATGGCGGTTTCATCTACGCCCCGGGCCCCCCCTGATACAATAGCAACACCCTCTGTTGCGGCCATAACCCCCACTTGTTCGGTAAAAGTGAGGTCTGCAGTGGGAGCATTTCGTGAGCCAATAACGGCCAAGCCCCCGGCATTCAGTAGAGACTGGTTACCACACCCAAAGAGTACCGGAGGGCAGCTGTTTTTTAAGCGTTGTTTTAAACGCCACGGGTACTCTGCGTCGGAACGAGTAACGACCCAAAGGCCTGCTCTTTGCCACTTCTCCATGGCTAATGCCAAACTATGACCGCGGTTTAGCAATTGTGAAATGCGCTCAGAACTTATCTGCGCATCATTCCAGCCATTAAGCAGCGATTTAGCGGTTGAGGTTAGCAAATCAGCGGGGGATAACGATTGGTTTTTCAACCATAGCGCGAAGCGACCCCATTCTCCATTGGTAAGGGGTTTGGCATCTTCACTACTCAGGTTGCCAAAATAGCTAGTGAGCAGTAAGGTCGATTGGGCGATGGGTGATAAATTCATCAGTTTCTTACCGAGGATGAAGCCAGTGCCACAGGATACACTACGCCACTCCCTGCTCGCTGTAATAATGCCGCTATAACAGAAAGAGTCCAACCCGAATCGATGATGTCATCAACCAGTAAAACGGGCTGATTGCGGTTAAATTGGGTGATCTCAAAAACGCCATCTAAGTTATGGCATTGATGATAACGATTGTGCTGCCCTTGCTGGGGTGGGTTATCGCGAATTTTGCGTACCGCATCAACAAAAGGTACCCCTATCCTCAACGCTAATCGTTGTGCAAGCGAGGATACTAAATCAGGATATCTTATGGAAGGCACATGGCACACCCAGGTTGGGGCAGGATTAGGTTGCCATCTTTGCATTATCATTTCCGCCAGTGCTTCGACCAATTCATCCGAAAAATAACCTGAGAATTTGTTTTCTGCTACCGTTCGCCCCCAGCCCGCATCTCCCCAGCGGGAAAGTACTCTGCCTGGTTGTGCCATCAGTGCGCCAAGTAGTCTTGGAAACTGATAAACGGGGAAGGTTCTTGCCGATTCTGCATTGGATTGTGCAACCTGTCCCTTGGGTTGAATGACGATTTCTGCCTGTTTGAGGAAGATGCCTGCGCGATGGGCCAAGCCGGGGTCAATTTCCTGAATGATAACCGGGTGCCCAAGGCAGGACTCGCATCTTCCACAGGCCGCTGGGGCATGGTCATCTAATGCTTGTTGTAAATAGGTCATTTTACAGCCGTGGTAAGTCAGATAATGCTGTACCTCAGCCCATTCCTGCTCTCGCTGACTGGTTAAGTGGGCAATTCGATTATGATCCATCGCATAGCGCACGGGGGTTCTACGCCACTGGCTAGCCACTTTTATAACCGGAGCCGGGTTTTCAACACTGAGTAGCTTTAATACTTTCTCAATCTGACCTTGTCGCAAGTTCGACTGCTCTTCGATACCGCGAAGTGACAAGCCATCACTGTTTTCCAACAGATGCAAAATTTCATTCACTTGTGATTCTGAAGGAAAGGCTGAATCCCTGAAAAAGTCATGGATATTCTGATCTTCTCCCCCTGACATCAGCACACCTAGTGCGTTATCAATGCCTCGTCCTGCGCGACCAACCTGCTGATAGTAAGCGACAATAGAACCAGGGGCTTGATAATGAATAACAAAACTGAGGTCAGGTTTGTCATATCCCATCCCTAATGCGGTCGTCGCGACCAAGACTTTCAACTTGTTGTGCAAGAGCTGAGTTTCAAGATGTTCACGGTAAGTATTACTATCGGCAAACTCTTCGGCCTCAATGCTACCGTGATAGGCTTTGGCATCAATTGCATTATTTCTCAACCAAGCGGCGACCTGCTCAGCATCCCGAACGGTTAACGTGTAGACAATCCCGGTCCCCCGTAATGTGGGTATCACTTGAGCTAACCAAGCAAGGCGTGAAGCCTGGTCCGGTAATACCATGGTTTGCAACGCCAGGCTTTTCCGGGTTAGCGTTCCTCGCTGGATGTGAATATCCCCAATCTGGGTTTGAATATCTTCTACTACGCGGTTATTTGCGGTTGCTGTGGTCCCTAATACCGGTGTATTGGCGGGCAATTGCCGCAGGATATTCACAATACGGCGGTAGTCGGGGCGGAAGTCATGGCCCCAATCAGAAATACAGTGAGCTTCATCAATCACCATTAAGGCAATGCGATCGGCAATCGGCGACAAGACAGTTTCAATAAACTCATCGTTAGCCAGTCGCTCAGGGGAGATCAACAGGCAATCGATTTGATTACTGAGGATCTGTTGAGTGATAGCCTGCCAATCAGCGGTGTTAGCTGAGTTTATGGTTTCAGCGACTAAACCCAAGCGTTGAGCAGACTCAACCTGGTTACGCATTAACGCCAACAAAGGGGAAACAATGATGGTTGGCCCCATTCCTCGGTTACGGAAAATTCTGGTGCTGATAAAATAAACTGAGCTTTTACCCCATCCTGTACGCTGTACGACTAATAGTTTTTGATGCTGGTTAACCAGAGCATCGATGGCTTCCCATTGTCCATCACGAAATTCAGCAGTGGGATTGGCAAGTGCAGTTTGCAGTAATTGCTGGGCTTGAGTCCGGTTCATTATTGTCCCTCGATTGACCTAGTGAAAACGCCTGTATCGTTAACACTTGGCCTTTCTTGATAGCATCCAGAGGCAGGTAGTGCAATGAGCCCACGGTGTCGGGGCTGGGTTCGGTATTCATTTTGCGATCTGCCTAGACTGGGTTTGTCACTTACATGCAACTCAAATGCGTTAGCGTTGATTAATCTGGTTCATAATCAGGATGTCGATGACTCGCAGACTTTCTGTTCTTATGGTGTTGGTGCTATTGTCGCTACTGCGCTGACGGCTTGTGATACCGGTAATGCCAGTATTCCCTCTGAAGCCACTTCTGATGCGTTGACAGCAACGCAGCATAAACTTGCGCTTGAATTGGATGATGATGTACTGGCACAGCAGGCGGCAACAATGATTTTTGGTATCTGTTTGATTTCGCAACCCAAAGAATGTCCTATCCATGAAGTGACTTCCATTCTGGCGTTATCGTTTGGCAATCGCCCCAACGCCAACAGTGGCAATAGCGTTTTACCTGGTGAACAGGAAGCTCTGGCTGATCCTGGGCCGATTAACGAACAATTAGCGGAGGCGGTTTATGAACTCTATAGTCAGCAACCGGTCCCCATCTATGCGCAGTGGGAAATCGCCCGCTTTTTGGAAAATAAGTATCAATTAACCAACGTGGTTTCCATTGAGCCGAAACTTACCCCAGCAGGGAAGATTGAGTATCTGAGTACTTTGGGTGTGGTTCAGCAGGCCGTGGTACTAGCGCAAGGTGCCGCCAATCTTGGCACTTGTGCAGTGATTGGGCACCATGACCATGTGCGTCGTGGTGTTATGACGGCGCAATCATGTGGTATTCGTGCCTTTAAGTCGGAAGGGATCACATTACCTACCGATTATGATCCTCAGTCTGGTCAGGTATGGACTCGCCGCCGGGCTCTCTATGTGCCTTTCGATATGTCCCTATCGATCTTGTTGCCGGTTTTCAGATGGCGGAGCGACAAGATATCACGGCGAATTTAGTCAGGCTGTTGTTTTCAGGTGTGGTAACCATCAGAAAGCAACAGGCTGCGTGGCGGGACAAAGCCAATGGTGATCCTGTTAGCCCCCGAGTTTTCGAGCGGCGGGTTATGCTTAATGGCAGAATCACGCATGAGCTTGTCCCTGCATCCCACCTAGCTTAGCAGTAAGCCGTCATCGTCCAGTTTTTCACCGCGTGTTTTTTCAAACATGGCCAGTAGGTCGGTAACTTGCAGGTTTTCCCGCTGCTTACCGCTAACATCCAGTACTACTCGCCCTTGGTGTAGCATCACGGTTCGATGGCCGTGATCCAAGGCCTGGCGCATGGAGTGGGTTACCATAAGCACCGTCAGTTGTTGTTCGGCAACGATACGGTCAGTGAGTGCCAAAACAAAGGCAGCCGTTTTAGGGTCGAGCGCCGCCGTATGCTCATCTAACAGCAGTAATTTAGAGGGTTGCAATGATGCCATTAACAAACTGACCGCTTGCCGTTGCCCCCCCGAGAGCAAGCCCATATGGTCACCTAAGCGGTTTTCCAACCCCAATTCCAGCGTAGCCAGTTTGTCGCGGAACAACTGCCGTTGCTGGTTTTTAACGGCATGTCGAAACCCGCGAGGCTGACCGCGCTGCAGTGCCAGTGCCAGGTTCTCTTCAATACTCAGTCCCTCACAGGTACCCGCCAGCGGATCCTGAAATACTCGGGCGACCATACCTGCACGACGCCAGGCTGGCATAGTGGTGACATCCTGCTCGCCAATAAACAGATTACCGCGGTCGGGGGTCACATCACCGCTGATCGCATTGAGCAGCGTTGATTTCCCAGCACCGTTGCTACCAATCACCGTAACAAATTGCCCGGTTTCAATGCTCAGAGAGAGACCGCGTAATACCGGGTTCTCCAGTGGGGTACCGGGGTTAAAGGTTTTAAATAACTGTTCGGCACGCATCATGATGATCGTCTTCCTTGCTTGCTTTTTAGTTTTTGTTTTAACTTCGGCAGGATCAGTGCCAGCGTGACCAATACGGCGGTGATCAGGTTTAAATCTTGGGCTTGCAGGCCAATAAAGTCGGCATTCAAGGCCAGAGCAATCATCAGGCGGTATAGCAGTGCGCCCAGCAAGGTTGCCAAGGTGATCAGGTAAAGGCTACGCGCGGGTAACAGTGTTTCACCGATGATCACCGCAGCCAGACCCACGACAATGGTGCCGATCCCCATCGAGATATCCGCACCGCCTTGAGTTTGCACATACAGCGCTCCTGCCAGGGCAATCAACGCATTAGAAAGCGCCATGCCGATTACCGTCAAACGGCCAGTGGCGATCCCCTGTGCGCGCGCCATGCGAGGATTTGCCCCAGTCGCACGCAGAGCAAGGCCGACTTCCGATGACAGAAACGCATCCAGCGCCAGCTTAACCACGATAACAATCACCAGTAGCAGGAGCGGTTGAATCAGCCAGGCATTATCTTCAACCGTGCTGATAAAGGGGGTGAAAACACTCGGTAAGCCAATAAGGGCCAGATTAGGAGCGCCCATAATACGTAGATTGATGGAGTACAGGGCAATCATCACCAGAATACTGGCCAACAGTTGCAGGATGCCGAGCCGCACATGCAGCCAAGCAGTGAGACAACCCGCCCCAGCCCCAGCGATTGTCGCTAACCCACATGCTAACCAAGGGTTGAAACCACTGACTATCATCACGGCGGCAACGGCTCCGCCTAAGGGGAAACTACCATCCGCGGTTAAATCGGGAAAGTCGAGCAAACGAAAGGAAATCAACACTCCCAGCGCAACCAGCGCAAAGATCAAACCGATCTCCAATGCTCCCATCAGGGAAATTAACGACATGCAAACCTCATAAAACCTTACCCCACCCAATGGGGTGGGCCATCCCTAGTAAAATACCGGAGTTCCCCCCTGTGCCGCTATGATCGCAGCAATTGGGGGGAGTGTGGGTATAAAATAACCATCAACGTAGAAAGTTACTTGATCACTTCCTGTGCTGATTGCACTAATTCTGCAGGTAGTGTGACACCTTGTTTCGCCGCTGCTGCTGGGTTGACACTCAAGCTGAGTTTATTACCAATTTCAGGGGCAATGGTGCCGGGTTTTTCACCATTTAACAGGCGCACCACGACTTTACCGGTTTGCCGGCCCAGGTCGTAATAGCTCATCCCGAGCGCAGCCGCCGCACCACGTTTGGCAACGCTATTGTCCCCGGCGATCAACGGGATCTTGGCTTGATTCGCCACCGCAACCAGCGATTCGTAGGTAGAAATAACATTATTATCGGTATTGGTATAAATCACATCCACTTTACCCACCAGGCTTTTGGCTGCTGGGGCCACATCTACGGTACGAGCGGCGGGTGCTTCAACGAGAGTCATGCCGCGCTTGGCTAACTCCTCTTTTAGCTCTTTGACCACCACGGTTGAATTGACTTCACCCGGGCTGAATACCATCCCCACACGTTTGGCATCGGGTTTAACTTTTAACATCAAGTCAACTTGCGGACCAATAGCAAGGCTGTCTGAAACCCCGGTAACGTTGGTGCCGCTGGGCTTCCAACTGCTGACCAGTTTGGCGGCAACGGGATCGGTTACGGTAGTAAACACCACAGGAATGGTTTTGGTGGCGGCAACCACTGACTGAGCGGCAGGGGTGGAAATAGCTACGATGGCATCGGGCTTGTCACCGATAAACTTACGGGCAATCTGCCCGGCGGTGGCCATATTCCCTTGGGCACTCTGGAATTCAACCTTGACTTTATCCTGGTCATAACCCGAGGCTTTGAGTTCATCAATGACACCATCGCGCGTGGCATTCAATGCCGGGTGATCAACGATGGAGACGATAGCCACTGATTTTGGCGTAGCAGCATAGCTGCTTACCGCGAATAAGGTTGCTGCCAGGGTGACAAAAATCTTTCTATTATTTATATGCATAAGAACATCCTGTTAGAGTGATCGTCAGTGCCCAAAATAGCGGCAAATTATCCTAGCACAGTGTGTTCCCCCGCAACATTCCGTTAATCAGGAAAATGACAAAAATCATTGGATAGGTTTTCGCTGATGCTAATTTCATCACTGAGGCGATGTTCCTCATATTGTATTCATCTTAATATGGTAAAATGATTAAAAATCAGTAATTTAGTAAATTTAATGTTATTTAATCTTCTATCGTATGGGGAAGGCTGTGGGTTAAAACCCCATAGGCAGTGTCCGTAGCCGTGGCCTTGCTTGCCACGGTTTAACATGGAAAAAAATGCTTATATGACATATAATTGAAACGATCATCTATTAAGATGCTGTGATTTTATCCTACTAGCTGTAAGGAGCTATGATGACAGAACATTTATTTACCCTTTGGGACATACTGGTCACATCGTTTTCCCTGTTCTTTTTTATTGCTTATCTGTTTATCATTTTCCAGATTGTCTCTGATCTTTTCCGTGATCATGAATTGAACGGCTATGCTAAAGCCGCGTGGATTATCCCGTTGCTGTTCGTCCCACTGTTAACGTCACTGGTTTATCTGATTACCCGTGGCAAAGGCATGGCAGAGCGCCATCGTGCGCAAGTGCAACGTTCTGTTTCTGCGACCAATGACTATATCCGTGAAGTGGCAGGGAAGTCGCCAGCAGAGCAGATTACTGATGCCAAGAAACTGTGGGATGACGGTGTGATTACCGAGAGTGAGTACTTACAGCTCAAGGCGAAAGCGCTGGGTTAATTGTTACTCTGTTGTTGCTTGAAAAACCAGTTACCTTTATGCGCTATTAAGTCGTATTCGAGGTAACTGGAAAGGTGCTTAATCGTATTATAAGCTTGGTATTAGCGCGCTACTTTGTTAATTTCCTGGCGCAATAAATCTAATAGCTCATCTCTAATGGACTCTTTAATATGTACCGGGATGAAGAGTTCTTGATCGTGATTATAGCGCAACTCTTTTTGTTGGTTGTAAGACAAGTCACGTCGACCTGTTTTATCAAAAGGAATTCTTAGCGGGTCTTCTAGCAAATCTTTTGTATATAATGCGCTGTCAGTAAAAGCCATGCCATAGGGGCCGCCAAAGAAAGGGAAATCAACTAATGCTAACTTGATGCTTTCATCAGCTGGAATTTTAAATTTCTTTATCACTTTGTTGATTTTTTTGCTTGCACTGGCGTCGTCACCCAATAATAGCGTGCCTTCTAGGTTTCTACTCTTAATAAATTCGGCAGGCTCAATTTCTTTAACTGAATGTTCCAGTAATGTATTGTTTTTACTGTGATAATCAAGAAGCATTTCCAGCATCTTAATTAAAACCAATCTAACGTTCGGCTTGATGATTTTTTCTGCACTTAACTCTAAATTCTCCCAGTCTTTCCAACGGTTAAATTTGCCAATAAGCATATCAACAAAAATTGCGATGTCATTATGATTGGCTGGGAGAGCGTAACATCTAGGAAGAGGGCTACTATCTTTGAAGACGCTAAAATCGTCCTGTATATAGATAGCTTGGTCAGTTAACAGGAAACCTAATGGATCTCTCTGGCGGTTAATTCTATCTAGAACATGGAATCCAATAAATAATAACGGGATTTCTTGTGGGGATAAGGGGTTTTTGGTGTATAAGTTTACAAAGGCATCATAAAAAACATCTTTCACATCTTCGTAGTAAGGGTGGCTATCCGTTATAAAAAATAAGCACTCACCAAGTTCATTATAATAATCTCTGGCGGAGTTTTTTATCATCACTTGCAACTCATCAAAATGAGTTTTGACATCAGGAGACAATGAATTAATATAATCTGAATAGAGAATATCTGCAGCTTTAGGTGATGCACTCATTAATATAATCCTTTAATTGTATGGTCTTTATTACTCAAGCTACAGCATGGTGAGCTGTAGCTTGCGGGGATTATAATCAAATTTCCTTGCGCCCCAAATATCTTTCTTTGAGTAGGGATGCCGCAATAGCGATATCCAACACCGGTGAAGGTGGCAGATAGTTGGCTTTACCCAACTCTTGCATGGCACCAATTAGTGGGTGGTCATGCCCCAGTGCGTAATCAGCCAAGAGTGTGCCGGCGATGGTTTGCTTAGAGACCCCAGCCCCGTTACAGCCGCCAGCGGTGTATATGCCTTTTCGCAGTTCTCCCCAAACCGGTGCGCCATTTCTGGTGACGCTAATGGTGCCAGACCAGGTGCGAATCAGCGGTACTTCGGTTAGTTGTGGGTAAACCTTGTTGAATATTTTTTTGTGCATCAGGGTGGCTTGATAGGTTTGCGCGGCGGTGACGCGGCCATTTAACGCCGGTACCACATGTTGGCGAATCAGGAAGCGGTGGTCCTGGGTATAGCGCAATGTTGCCCCGGCAATGGCGTTTACTGGTGTTAGCCCCCAACTGCCCATTTCTGGCAGCTTTTGCCGTTGCTCCGGGGTTAAAGGTGCGGTGATACTGGCAAATGTCGCCATGGCTGCCTGTTTGCTGGTGACCGGGGACAGTTCTCTGGAAAGGGCGTTGGTCGCCAGCATGATGTTGGCGGTTCTTATGCTGCCATAGGGCGTCACCACCTGCTTTACCTTACCGTGGCGGATCTGCATCACTGGGGTATGGTTATAAACAGTCACATTTTCCGGTAGGTTATTGGCTAAACCGATAATCAAGCTGGCAGGGTTCACCAGGATCGAACTCGGGGTGTAGATCCCTTTATGATAAAAACGGCTGCCTAGTTTTTGTTGGAGCTCTTCTTGCGCCAATACCTGGTAAGGCTCATCCATCATATCGAGATTATCGGTATATTCCTGCAATATCCGCTCATTGCTACTATCAACCTGGCAATGATATTTACCGACGTTCTCCCATTCACACTCGATGCCCTGTTGCTCAATCAAGGAAGTTAATTGATTGATCCCTTCTTGTAATAAGGAACGATAAGATTGGGCTTTTTTAAGTTCGGCGGTTGAACTGCCGATATTATGCGGGAGGCCAATAATAAACCCTGAATTTCTGGCGGATGAGCTTTCAGCGGCACAATCAGCATCGATAACGATAATTTTCAGTTCAGGGCGATAACTGGCCAACCTTCTGGCAAATGAGACACCCGCAAAGCCTGAACCGACCACCACCCAGTCTGCTTCGGTATCACCAATCAGCGGAGGGAAGCTGCTCGGCAAGGTGTTTTCTTTCAGCCAGCCATTTTGGTTTTGGTTTAACGGCACCGATGCGTATTTCAAAACTTAGCGTCCTTTAAAATTTATCAGAAGAGAACAAACTATATATTTTTTTTATTGTTGTAGATACCGAGTACAACGGCTTGTCTTATCCGGCGGTGCTGCCATTTATGACCAGCCAGCTTCTTTCTGATGGCGAATGGTAAGAAGGGTGACGTCATCCTCATCAAAACGGTAGAGCACCACATAACCGCTATTGCCGAAGTTTATCGGCCATTCACGGTATAAAGGCGAAAGCTCCACTACAGGCCGCCCAGATGCTGGTTGGTAAGTCAGAATTTTTACGCTTCGGCGGATCTCACGGATAGCATTGCGCGCTGCATTTATATCCTTGAGGGCCAGAAAGCGGTATAGACGCTGAAGATCAGACAGCGCTTGCGGTGTCCAGTTCAGTTGTGGCATTCCGGCGGCTCCACATCCTGACCTGCCTCCAATTGTGCCAGCCAATCGTCGGCCTCTTTCTGAGTGAGGTGAAGGCCTGTTCTCTGGAATTCGTCCCAGGCATTTTGTGCATCACGCAAATAGGTTTCGCGTTTCTCTTCACGTTCAACATATTGTGTAATCGCCTCGCGCATCAGCCAGTGCGCAGAACGACGACGAGATTCCGCCAAATGTTGGAGGCGATTTTTCAGGTCATCGCCAAGTTTGATGGATGTCGCTGTTGCCATAGGTCTCTCCGGTATTTAATGGTATTACCTCTAGCTACTATAATGTACCGGAGAGACAACAGCTAGTGTTGTAATGGGGTGACTTAAGCCTGATAAAGCAGGATGGTGTTTAACAACACATAATCAACACGGTCACTCCAGTGCGGCAAATCCGGCACGGATCTCTTCTTCCGGCAAATCGATACCGATAAACACCAGCGTGCTTTTACGCTCTTCTTCCGGTAACCACTCACGATCCCAATCCGCGTTATACAGACGTTGCACGCCCTGAAATAGCAGGCGGCGTGGTTCATCTTTGATCGACAAAATGCCTTTATAGCGCAGCAGATTATCGGCGAATTTGAGCAGTAGACCTTCCATCACCTCGGAGACCTGCATCAGCTCCAGCGGTTGCTGGTGATACACCACAATCGATTGAATATTGTTTTGTGGTTGCGGAATACGGCGGAACAGTGGGGTTGGCGGGGTGACATTAAGTTTGTCATTTAGCACAAAACCTTCAATGTCGAACAGTAGGCTGAGGTCAATGTCACCGTGGGTGGCTTTATAAATAGGCGCACGGGCGTTCATTAACTGTAAGCGCTGGATCAGTGCGTCGTTATCTGTCGCTACATCGGTTTTGGTCAGCAGAATGCGGTCTGCATAGCCGACTTGCGCTTGTGAAATAGTGAACTGGTTAAGCTGTTGATCGGCATGTACTGCATCCACCAGCGTGATAATGCCATCTAACAGGAAGCGTTGGCAGATAACCGGGTGCGAGAAGAACGTTTGGGTGATCGGCCCTGGGTCGGCCATGCCGGTGCATTCAATGATCAGCCGGTCAAACGTCAATTTGCCTTGGTCGACACCATCAAGCAGATCCAGCAGGGCATCTGCCAGTTCGTTGGCTTTACTGCAGCAGATACAACCGTTGCTCAGTGTGGTAATGCGGCTGGCGCGGTCGCCAATCAGTGCGTTATCAATCGGCACTTCACCGAATTCATTTTCGATAACCGCAATCTGGTAACCGTGATTTTCATTCAGAATGTGGCGTAACAGGGTAGTTTTACCCGCGCCTAAAAAACCAGTCAGGATGGTGACTGCGATGGGTTTCATGATGGGTCCTTTTGACTCACTGGGTTAGCAGCAGCGCATACCGCCTTTGCCATCACCCCCGTAGCGAGCATCTTGGCGTTCACGGAAGAACTCCTCATAGGTCATCGCCGGCTTGTCTGGGTGGTTGTCTTTCATATGCTGGACGTAGGTATCGTAGTCAGGCACACCAATTAACATACGTGCTGCCTGGCCGAGATATTTACCCGCCTGGCCGAGGTTTCCGAACATGAGTTAGCTCCACAAAAAATACCCGACGCATTGATGATACCCCATTTACCCTAACCATGGCGGTCAGGACAAACGGGGCGTAATTAATGTTTATGCTATCGGGTATCGTTTAAATCATTATCAGTGGTGCGAAGAAATTTTCACGCCACCTTCTGGGATCGGCACATAAGGCGTTTCCTGGTCGGTACGGTTCGGATTTTTGTGCGCCGCGATGGCGGTTTTGATGCCATAAACCAAGATACTGTAAACCACCAACAGGAACAGAATGCTCAAGCCCGCGTTGGTGTAGTTGTTTATCACGATATGGTTCATATCGGCAATCTGTTTTACCGTCAGGTCAGCGCCACCTTCGGCGATTTTGCGCTTGTACTCTTTAGCCAAGAAGAGGAAACCTTCCAGTTTTGGATTATCACTGAACAGTTTCAGACCCAGCGCATAAGTAGTAACGATCAGCAACCAGGCTGCAGGGATCACCGTAACCCAAATATACTTGGCACGCTTCATCTTGATCAGCACTACAGTACCCAAGACCAACGCCACGGTAGCCAACATCTGGTTAGAGATGCCGAACAGCGGCCACAGGCTCTTAACACCGCCCAGTGGATCCACCACACCTTGATACAGCAGGTAACCCCACAAGCCAACACAACCTGCGGTACCGACAATACCAGCAACCAGTGAGTCGGTTTTCTTCAGGAAAGGTAAGAAATTCCCCAACAGGTCTTGCATCATAAAGCGTCCAGCACGGGTACCTGCATCCAGCGCGGTAAGGATAAACAGCGCTTCAAACAGAATACCGAAGTGGTACCAGAAGCCCATGTTGGCACCCGGAATCACTTGGTGGAACACGTGAGCAATACCGACTGCCAGTGTTGGCGCGCCACCTGCACGGTTCAGAATAGAAGGTTCACCAATGTCTACAGCGGTTTGCAGGATCTGCTCAGGGGTGATGACAAAGCCCCAGGAGCTGATGGTGGCCGCAGCATGTGCAGACACATCACGCAAAGAGGCCATAATCATTGGCGCATCTGCGGTACCCAGGCGGTGCAGGTCAGGCATGGTGATGCCCAGCGCTGCTGGTGGGGTGTTCATGGCAAAGTACAAGCCCGGTTCGATAATCGAAGCGGCGACCAGTGCCATAATAGCCACGAAGGATTCCATCAGCATGGCACCGTAACCGATAAAACGGGAATCGATTTCGTTGGCCAGCAATTTTGGTGTGGTCCCGGAGGCGATCAATGCGTGGAAGCCGGAAACGGCACCACAGGCAATGGTAATAAACAGGAATGGGAACAGGGTCCCTTTCCATACCGGACCGGTGCCATCAACGAATTGCGTTACCGCAGGCATTTTCAGCTCAGGGTTGAGGATCACAATACCGACCGCCAGCCCGACGATAACACCGATTTTCAGGAAGGTTGCCAGGTAATCGCGTGGTGCCAGAATTAACCATACTGGCAGCAGGGCAGAGATAAAGGCATAACCAATCAGCGTAAAGGTGATGGTGGTGTCTTTAAAGGTCAGCGCTGGGCCCCAGTATGGGTCGTGGGCAATGACCCCACCAAACCAGATGGATGCAATCAACAGCACGATGCCGATAACAGAGACTTCACCCACCCGGCCAGGGCGCAGGTAGCGCATGTAAATGCCCATAAACAGCGCGATTGGCACGGTAGAACAGACGGTGAATACCCCCCATGGGCTTTCTGCCAGGGCTTTTACCACGATCAACGCCAGCACCGCCAGGATGATGATCATAATCAGGAAGCAGCCAAATAGCGCAATACTGCCTGGGACCGGGCCCATTTCCTTTTTAATGATCTCGCCAAGAGAGGCGCCGTTGCGGCGTGAGGAGATAAACAGCACCATAAAGTCCTGTACCGCACCCGCCAGTACCACACCGGCTAATAGCCACAGGGTACCAGGCAAGTAGCCCACCTGTGCTGCCAATACGGGGCCAACCAGTGGTCCGGCACCGGCGATGGCCGCAAAGTGGTGACCGAACAGCACGTTTTTATTGGTCGGTACGTAGTTCAGGCCATCGTTATTCACCACCGCAGGTGTCGCACGGGTGGCATCCAAGCGCATCACTTTGGTGGCGATATACAGGCTATAGTAGCGATAAGCCACCAGATAGACCGCTACCGAAGCAACGATAATCCATAATGCACTAATACTTTCTCCCCGGCGTAATGCGACAACACCCAGGCAACCTGCCCCGAGTATTCCCAGCAACATCCATGGGAGATGTTTCAAAATTCCCTCGCGTTTCATTGAGGTATCCTTATTCCAGTCTGCAATAAATAGTGAGTGATAAGTCCGGTTATTAGATGTTTCAGGCAAGAATGACAGGCCTGTTGGCGGACATTGGGTGTAACGTCTTCCCCCTGGTCAGGGGCAGGTTTAGGAACAGCTCATCATCACTGCACTAGGGAAGTGAATACATCTTAATTTCAGTCAGCGGTTTAATAAGCGGGTGAGCGGTTGGAATGGCCCAGTGAGTGGTTTTTGCTGTTGTTACCAGCCACGGGGAGCCAAGGGCCAAAGGGTGACGTGATTCACAAAAACCGTGTTTTGGCACTCCCGATAAAATATTCCAGCTCAAGCAATCATCGGTGTTACTTTTCGCTTAGCACGGCTAGGGGGATCCTCTCCAGGATGCCATTGTTAAACAGCGGGTAGAGTTGCCGTTCTGGCATATGGACATAACCGATATGGCAATAACACTGTGTGCGTGAACAAGGGCGAGGCTTCAACACTTCCCGGTAGTTTTCCTGATAGATATTCCCCAGCTGTTTATCAATAAAGTGGCAGCGACGAATGGTCCCGTCCTGATCGACGCTGATGACCTGCTCCCCGGTGAGACAAGCTTTACCACGGCTCGGATAATCTTGCGCATTGATATTGAACAGCGGGTCTATCTGGTTGAGAAAGGCAAGCTGCTCCGGCTGATAGGGATACAACCGTGACCCATTGCGATAGGCATTCACCCATAAGTAGACCTCTTGCGGTAATGCGGCCCGCAAGGCGGTTATTGCTGCAAAGTGGGACGGTTTGCCGACAACACCGACACTAAAGCGCACTTGGTAGGCCATCAGGTCAGTTATTTGACGCAAAAAATCCGCGAGCGTCACCTCGCCAGGATGATAGGTCACCCATAAGGCGACTTTATTCCTTTCTGCTTCCTGCAAAAAATCCAATCGACCACTCAGGTTGGTTTGAAACACCACTTTTTCGATGTGTGCTGTCTGGCTTAATGTGATGAGCGCCTGCTGGTAATGTTTGCGCACTAGCGCTTCACCCCAGGGGGTAAAAAACAGCTTAAGTGCCAAGTCACTCTGCTGCTGCGCCCATTGGGTAAAGCGCAACAACGAGGCGTGATCTGCTTGCCGTTCAGCTGCGCTCTCCAGGTGTTTGGCAAATGGGCAGTAGCCACAACCGTAATTACAGCTGCTTAAAACACCCCGGTACAAGACAGTAAGGGAACGCATGATCAGCTTAACTTATAGCTGGACATCTGGTTGACGACCTCATCGGCATACAACCAAGGGCCGATGGCGTCTGAATAAGCCAACCCTTGTGCGGTCAGCGTGATGCGCTTATCGGTCTGTTGTGCCAAACCAGCAGCAAACAGTGACTGTAGTTGAGGATAATCTTGCAGGGGATCACTGTGGAAACGTTGCTGATACAGTGGAAACGACAACCCACTGCTGTGCAGCAAGCTTTGAATAATAAACCGTCGTTGTTGGTTATCTTGATTAAGTTGGAAACCGTAGTTGACCTTGGCAAAATCTTGCGGGCTGCGGCGGATATAATCTTGCAGGATCGACTTGACGCTCTCCTGCCCCACGGCGTATTCGCTGGAGTAGTGCAGTTCATGGGTATAGGAACGGGCTCCGCAACCCAACCCGAGCATACCGTCATTCTGGCAGCAATACTCCCCTTGTCCGGCGAGGCTAGCGGAACGGCGGAACATGCGCATACTGACCTGCTGATAACCGTGCGCCAGCAAATAGTCCCGCCCACGCTGATAAAGCTCAAAACGCTCATCATCCCAGGACTTGCCGGACAGTCCGATACCCGTCAGCGGCCTAACGTACAGCGGGTAAAGAAATAGCTCCTCGGGTTGAAACTCCAGCGCAGTTTGTAGCGACAACAACCAGCTTTGTGGGGTTTGATAAGCCAAACCGTAAATAAGATCGATATTCAACACCGGAATGCCGCTGTGGCGAATAGCCTCTAGGGCACGAAATACTTTCGCATTGCGCTGTGGGCGGCCGACGCTTTTCACTTCACTTTCCACAAAGCTTTGTACGCCGATACTCACTCTTTGGGTGTGGTGCGCGGCTAAAATATGCAACCGATCGGCTGTTGCCGTTGCCGGGCTGACTTCAACACTGGCAGGAACGCGGGGATAATCGACGTTAAAGATATCGATTATCCGATACACTCTTTCCAATTCGGCGGGTTTGAGATAAGTCGGTGTTCCGCCACCAATGGCCAATTGGACCACTTTCATGTCACCGAGTGATTGCTTGGTCTGCCGAGCTTGGCGCTCAAGGGCGTTTAAGTACTCAGTCTCTATGGTTGAAGAGGCATTGACCGTGGTAAACAGATTGCAGAAATCACAACGCATTTCGCAAAAGGGAATATGAAGATATAAAAACAGCGCCTGTTTATTTTGTTCTTGCCATACATCACTCAGTGAACGTGGGCTAAACGGCCGATAGGCGGTTTTATGCGGATAGGCATAGGTGTATGAGTGATAAGGTGAATCTAACAGTGGAAGGTTAGTTGACGACATGACATATCCTACAAAATAAACTGTGCATAGGGCACTTCCCACACCGTGGGATGAGCCAGACGATGGCCGAAGAATCCATCTTCGCCAAATGCCTCACCGTGATCAGCACATAGGATCACCAGCGTGGGGCGGCGTAGTGCCATGGTGGCGAACAACCGGCCCAGATGAGCATCGGCATAGGACAATGCTGCTCTTTGCGTAGCCAACGAATCCCGCGTGACATCACTAAAGATATGCGTCGGTTTATGGGTCGCACTGACATTGATAAATAACAGCAGGGGCTGGTGCGGTGGTAGCGTCTGGAGAACGTTTAACGCCTTGCTGACCTGCCGTTGGGTCGATTGACGGCTACTGGGGCCCATTCCAGGGTTCCAGTAAGCCTCCTGAAATAGCGCTGGGAATTGGGTGCCAAGCGGTGGACGCATATTAAAGAAACCCACACCACCAATACAAACGGTATGGTAGCCACGCGAGCTCAAGGCCGCCGGTAAGTCTGCTTCATCAAAAGTGAAGGTCGTTGCATGGGTGGTTGTTGACCCAGAAAATTGCGCTGCAAATAAGCGGTGATGTTTACCCGGCTCACAGGGGGTCGGTAAGAACCCGGCAAAAAAGGCTTGGTGAGACGGGTAGGTAAAGGTGCCTGGAGCATGACGCTTCTGCCAACCCTGAGCGGGTAAATAACGGCTGATCGCCGGGGTTTCTCCAGCATGATGGGCCTGCTGTGCGACATCAAACCTCAAACTATCAAGCGTGATGAACAGGATGTCGTGGCTACCGATAAGGTCTTTCATTACAGCGGTTCCTGCAGCGCCAACAGTTGAGTGGCATAGGTATCCAGCCCACGGTATAGCACTTGGCGGTGATAGTCACCGAAGGCATTAGCCTCTAACAACACCGCCTGCCCGGAAGTGGTGATTAAGATGTCCAGGCCAGCATAGAGTGCGCCAGGAAAACAAGCGGCTCCTCGTTCAGCCAGAGTCAACACCTCGCGATAGCGCTCTTCACCCAAACGGGCGATTAACTGGTCAAGATTACCGCGCTCCCCCCCCAGGTGCAGATTGGTCATACAACCACGCCCTAGCCTGACCAGCGTGTGCGTTGCCTTACCGGCGGTGACCACCACACGGAGATCCATGGCTTGGTTTTCCATGCCCATCTTGGGTAGCCAACGTTCAATCTGCAACGGATGGTGGCGCAGTAAACCGTCTATTAAACCTGCTACTTGGCGCTCATCCCGATAGTGGCGTTGTTTGCGGGAGTTATACAACCTGAGTTCCCCGGCGACGCTTTCCATATAAACGGTCGTTGATGCCAGTAGCCCTTTCCGCCCGACCTGCAGGGCGACGGTACCAGAAGCGCTGCTGCCATGAGCCAGTTTGATAAAGACTCTGCGGCAGCCACTCGCTACCATATTGCTGCGCAACTGCTCATAACTGTCACATTCCGCCAACGCTTTAGGCACCGGGAGGCCCGCTTGAACAAAACGTTGTTGTGTCACCCGCTTATCAAACATCGCCAAGACCTGATCCGGTTGCCAGGTAAATTGACCAGGGAAGTGCGCGATGGGCGGTAAACGATGGTGCAGAAAGCGGCCAAAACCACGATACCACTGCCGAGTCGGCATCAACCGCCCCTGTTCCAGATCCAACGCCGCAAGCTGAGCTATCGATAAATCCCCCTGATCCTGCGTCCCCAACGCGAGCAATAAGCGCTCGGTTGCCAGGTCTTCCCCTGGCGAGTCCAACCGCAAAATGACATTGGGTTCCCATTGGCGTGCCAGTGCAGCACCATCCTGCATGACCTGCGCATAACTGATCACTCGCGCAGCCGGCCAGTTTAGCCTGGAGAGGGTATTTTGCAGTGCAGTGACTCGTCGGCTGCCAGGTGGTGCTATCACCACCACCTGACGCGGAGTTAACCTGGAACTCGGAGACAACATAAGGTGGGTTACTCACCGATGGCGACAAAGCGCCAGTCATCTTCTTCATCTTCCTGTTCGGAAACGTCTACAACCATGCCCAACCCTTTCAGTTGAGCCATCATCTCGTCGTCTAAATAGTGGCGATGCAAATCGAGTTTTTTCAAATGACGGAGTGCATCTGCTGCTTGGCACAATGCCTTTCCTCCCTCATTACTGAGTGTCCCCAATGAGAGATCCAATACTTCCAACTGCGGCAAAATGGCCGACTTGACCACAGCCATGGCAATTTGATCTTGATCTTCAGCGTTGCGCAGACCGAGGTAGCGCAAGGCGGGCAGATTGTTGCCTTGGTAAAGTTCCGCCAGATCATCTTGTTGATAGCTGGCACCGTACTCATCGGTACCTAAATAGAGTTCTAAATGTATCAGGTTAGATAATTTGGCTTGGGCAATCTGGCGCACGGTCTCCCCACTTAATCCTCCACTTTGAACCACCAAATGGGTCAGATTATTGGCGCGCAGATCTGAAAATACCAGTTCGATGCCGCCACGGACGGTGAAGTGGGTCAGGGCGGGGTAGGCATTCATCAGTGGGCTGACATCGGTATTGTGCAACCAACTGACTTCACACTCTTCAACCGTGATATCACCGAAAAACAGCGCGCGCAGATGAGGGAGATGTGCTGCTGCTTTTATCAGGGCGTCGGCGGCAGTTGACGAGTTTTCTTCATAGGACTCTGGGCTCCACTGCCCAACCACTAGAGCCTGGGTCTGGTTAGCCAGTGGGTCGCTCAGATACTGTTGGAGTTTATCCGCAAAGCTAAGGGGGTCATCATACTCAAGACCAATACGGTAGGCCGTATTATGCAGATTTTTCAAGGGCTGGCCCGGTTCCCAGGCGACTACTTTATAGCCAGCGAATTCTTCCTGATGCTCATAAAATGCCATTTTACCTTCCTCCATTCGGGCCGTCGTCATTAAGCGTTGATAACGGCAATCCACACATTGGGTTGAACTAGACGCGACTAGCAGCGTTCATGCATCCTGACTGACCGCTTAATGCTTAGAGAACTGATGGTACAATAACCAGAGAATGCCAACAACTGGCGGAAACATAAGGCAAAGTAGCGACCTATAAAGATCGCCGTTCATTAAGAATCGTCTTAACTGACCTGCTTCAATCGCTAGTGTCAATAGAGTGCGGCTTCGTTTCATGTTCCATTAATGGAGCCTATCAGATTTGAAGGGTCTATTTATGGAACAAAATAATTTTTGCCATTGAACCAAGGAATTTTTATTTTTCTATAAATAGTACATAGTGATAAGTAATGCTCTATTAATAAAACAAAGAGGCATGTAATGGCCAAACCATCTACTCGCACCTACTCTCGCTATAGTCGCGATGCCGCACGACTATTAGGGTTGATGCTTTGAACTGCTGGCGATAGTAGAACAGGGTATCCCTTTAGTGGTCAGAATTACGGCGATAGTTAAATATTTTTAATTTTCTAATGACAGGGAGTTCGATGTGAACAAATTTGCCAAATCAGTCTGGCTTGGTTTGATACTTAATATCATTTTTTTCGTTATTGCATGGTTTATCGCGACATCTCTGCCATATGATCAGCTTGATTACTCAATGCGTGATTTGGTTGATATGATGTCAATTTTGGTTATTCCGTTTGGGATAGCCGTTGTTATACAAATCATCAGTTTAATTTTACTGCTTAAACTACCAAAGTTTGGGTTGGCGCTGGCGTCTATCAGTTCGCTTATCATGCTACCTATTAGTATGCTTTTTTTCATTGGCTATAGTTTCAGCTATGAAAAACAGGTGAATAGTGCGTTGACTCCCTTCAACCAAAATGACCGCAACAAGCTGGTAAATGAGTTGAATTTTAAAACATCTTCATTTTTGGTCCGTGGGATTGTACTGGTCGTGATCGGGGTTATCCTCTGCCTTATCTTACCCCCCAAGGCACCGGGCTTTTTGCTGATTAGCGTGGGAATATTATTGCTGTATCAAGCTGTGCGTTTAAAAAATCATATTATGATTGGTCTGCTGCATGACAACCTAGCGATTACACTGACACAGTTTTCAGACACCTACCTTATTCCGCTACGTGATGTCACGTTAATTAAAGAAAACAAACAGATAGTTAAATTGCATATCAAGAGTGCTGGCATAGATAGAAAATGTATCTTAGCGAAGGGATGGATTGAAGAAGAAAACTACCAGGTGGCACTTGCCGATATCTTAACGAAATTAGCTAGACAGCCATAAAGCCAGCATTAACGTGGTTATCTTGCTGGCGGTATGCGGGCATATGCCCGTGATTTTTCTCGGTTGATGAATTGGTTACCGCCAGCTTGTGGTGAGAATGAACTTGGGGCTATCTGTGAACATCATCCCAGCTCAAGCCAAAACGGGCCAGATATTTACGTAAGCGGTCGGCATCATTCGGGTGCTTTTTTTGTTGGCGCGAAACAGCGAATAGTTGCCGTCCGGCGTCTGACAGCGAAGTGGCAGTACGGCATACCTGCAATACGGTTGCCAACTGGCTTTGCTCAAACAGGTCGATAGGGGTTAGCTCGACAGGGAGTGATGGGGTCGGAAGTGATGCGGTGTTGCTCTCTTGCCACTGTAATTTCAACCGGTTGATTTCTTCTTCCACCAATGACCGAGTGATGCGGCCCTGTTCTGCCAGGGTTGCCATCCGGGTGATGGAACAACCCAGCTCACGGAAGTTGCCGTGCCAGGGGGCCTGCGGAGAACGGGCAAATGCCAGATAATGCTGTCGTGCCTCTTGGTCAAAACGAACCTGGGTCTGGTTGCTACGTGCAAAACGCTGTAGTTCATAATCGATATTGGGCTCGATGTCTTCACGGCGCTCCGCTAGCCCGGGCAAGACGAAAGTCCACATGTTAATACGGGCATATAAGTCTTCACGGAAACGCCCTTGGGCAATCCAGTCGCGCAGATTGCGATGGGTGCCAGCGATCAATTGAAAATCGCTGCTGACCTCCTGATCAGAACCGAAAGGGAAAAACTTCTTCTCTTCAATCGCTTTCAAGAGCATTGCTTGCTCGTCCAGCCCGAGCTCGGCAATTTCATCAAGAAACAACATGCCACCGTTGGCCTCACGCAATAGGCCGGCTCGGGCTTGCAAGGCCCCGGTAAATGCCCCTTTGACATGGCCGAATAGGGTCGACATGGCATTATCGCCACGCAACGTTGCGCAGTTCACCGCGACAAAACGTCCGGTGATTAAATGGCGTGAGTAGCGTAGTTGATAGATACGTTCTGCCAGAAAGGACTTACCGGCACCGGTAGGGCCGTTAAGTAGCAAGGGCGCATTAGAACGTAGGGCCACCCGTTCTATCTGGTCAATCAGCGCATTAAACGTGCTGTTCCGTGTTTCAATGCCGGATTTCAGAAATGACACTGAGCGCTGTTGTTCATGCAAGAAACGGCTGGTAAGGGTTGCGTAGCGGCTAAGATCCAGGTCGATGACTGAATAAAGCCCCGGCGGGGAGACCGGCTCGGTTTTTTCACCTGGGGCGGTTTGCAGCAGTTTTGCGGGTAAATAGCGCGCCTCCGTCAGCAGAAACCAGCATATTTGTACCACGTGAGTACCGGTGGTGATATGTACCAGATAGTCTTCATTTTCAGTATCAAATGGGTAGCGGTTTGCAAAGTCGAGAAAGGCGCTATAGACCTCTTCAAAATCCCAAGGGTCTTGCAGTGCCACTGGTTGTAATACCACTTGCGTGGTTGGCGAGACTGCGATGATATCTTCCGCGACCTGTTGCGCCATCCCTTTGTCTCGGGGTTGATGCAATAGTTCCAGGCGGTCGATGGGGAGGTCAGGTTGTTGGCATACACCGACGGTTGGGCGCCATTTTTTCCAACGGTTCTCTCGTTTACCGCGCCTATCCAGTGTGGTTCCCAGCACACCAATCACAACTCTGCGTTTCATTTTATCCCTTAAGATAAATTATTATCCTTAAGGATAAGATATACCTTTGTGGTTATGGGTTCCAGTTACCAACAATAGATTTTTTATTTATTAAATATCAATACATTAAAGTTATTATCACTGTTTTACTCGAAATTGGCACGTCTTTCGCTATATCTATACCAGTTCATTCAAGTTGATGTTCAGTAATGATAGGTTCGGCTGAAAGCTTCAATGTATCAAGCAACGAGAGTGACTTTATGTTCCCGCAACTAATGTGAAGATCGGGAATGATGATATCAAAGAGAAAAGATGACTAACGCTATGAAAAATAACTATCAATTAATCGCGCCAGTTAACAGTGCTCCAATAAAAATGTGGACACAAGGTGTACCCGTTGAGCCTGAAGCACGTGAGCAATTGCTGAATACGGCAAAAATGCCCTTTATTTTTAAACATCTGGCGGTGATGCCGGATGTGCACTTAGGGAAAGGTTCGACCATTGGCAGTGTGATCCCGACTCGTGGGGCTATTATCCCTGCGGCGGTGGGGGTGGATATTGGTTGCGGCATGATTGCGGTACGGACTTCCTTGGTCGCCGCCGACCTGCCGGATAATCTGGCAGGCTTGCGTAGTGCCATTGAACAGGCGGTTCCTCATGGTCGCTCGTCAACGCGCAGTAAAAGAGATAAAGGTGCCTGGGGGGAACCGCCAGCAACCGTCAATAAATATTGGGCGACATTAGCCCCGCGCTTTAAGCGCTTGACCGATAAATACCCACAGTTGCTGAAGACTAACAACCATCTGCATTTGGGAACCCTGGGAACCGGTAACCACTTTATTGAAGTTTGCCTGGATGAAGCTCAGCAGGTGTGGGTGATGTTGCATAGCGGCTCTCGTGGTGTGGGGAATGCCATTGGTTCGCTGTTTATCACTCTGGCTCAACAGGATATGCAGCAACATATCGCTAACTTGCCGGATCGTAATCTGGCCTACTTTGCCGAAGGTAGCGCGCATTTTGAGGATTACATGGAAGCAGTGGGTTGGGCGCAGGACTTTGCCCGCCATAACCGGGAAGTGATGATGGAACATGTACTGGCGGTGTTGTCGCGGACCATAACCAAGCCGTTTACCACACAGCAGGAAGCGGTGAACTGCCATCATAACTATGTGCAGCGTGAGACACACTTTGGTGAGTCGGTCTGGGTAACGCGTAAAGGCGCGGTATCGGCGCAAGCGGGGCAGATGGGGATTATCCCCGGTTCGATGGGGGCGAAAAGTTTCATTGTGCGCGGGTTGGGTAACGAAGAGAGCTTCTGTTCCTGCAGCCATGGAGCGGGGCGCGTAATGAGCCGTACTGCCGCGAAAAAGCGTTTTACTGTGGCTGATCAGATCCAGGCGACAGCCCATGTGGAATGCCGTAAAGACCATGAGGTGATTGATGAGATCCCCATGGCTTACAAAAATATCGATGCCGTGATGGCGGCACAATCTTCCTTGGTGGAAGTGGTTCATACCCTGCGGCAAGTGGTGTGCGTGAAAGGATAAGAATATGGAAGAGCAATTAAATGGTGTTAGCAGTGCCATGCGTGAAAAAGTCAGGCAGGTACTGCGCGACGTTGAGCAACGTTACCAGGTGCGGGTGCTGTATGCCTGCGAGTCTGGTAGCCGGGGCTGGGGATTCGCTTCCCCAGACAGTGATTACGATGTGCGTTTTTTGTATGTTCATCAGCCGCAATGGTATCTGCGCGTAGAACCACAGCGGGATGTGATAGAGCTGCCCATCGATCAGGAACTGGATGTTTGTGGCTGGGAGTGGCGTAAGACCTTAGGTTTGTTGAAACGCGGTAACCCGACGTTGATCGAGTGGCTGGATTCACCGGTGGTCTATCAAGAGAGTCAAGAGAGTGTGGCGGCATTGCGCAGCCAGGTCCCACAGTGGTTTTCTGCCCAGCGGGCACGTTGGCACTATTTGTCGATGGCTCGGAAAAACTTCCGTGGTTATCTACAAGGGGAGCAAGTACGGCTAAAAAAATATTTTTACGTATTGCGCCCACTCTTGGCGGTGCGTTGGATAGAAGCTGGCAAGGGGGTACCACCGATGCGTTTTGACCAGCTATTGGCTGGAACCGTCGATGAACCTCGGCTGTTGGCGGAAATCCATCAGTTGCTGCAGTCGAAGCAGCGTGCGGGTGAAGCGGAATATGGCCCGCGCAGGGAGAGGATACATGGGTTTATTGCCAAGGAACTGGCAGCGGATGTCAGGCAGCAAGCGTTACCGGACAGCCTGGCGGACAGCGACCGTGAACTCGATGAGTTGCTTTATCGTACTGTAATGAGTTAATCAGCCCGGGGAAAAGGTATTTAATCGATTTTCCGGGAACTTGAGTATCACCCAAAAAGCGTAATTGCACCGCCTCTTCCTGCGAAGATGCGGTGCGGAAGGCTTAACTATCAGAAATGCCAGGTAAAGCCAGCATTAACCCGGTTGTCCTGGTGGCTTGACGATACCAGGCCACCATAGCCCAGCGAGAGTGTCGCATTGTTGCCAACGGCGACTTCGGCGTTGGCTTTCACTACCGCAGCATCACGGGATACCGGCACGCTATTGTTAACAAATGGCACGCTGCTACCGCTGAACATCAGCCCAATGCCACGATCACTATCACCATACTGGTGTTGCCAGCCCAACTCACCACGTAGGGTAACCGCTTGCAGCTGGGTATCTGCACGCATGCCGAGTGTTGAGGCGGTGGCATCAGTATGCTGTTTATCGCCGTGTAACGCGGCTGCGCCGCCATTTTCGGCAATACCGTTATTTTGGTAGTTGATATAGGCCAGGTTGGCGAAAGGTTCCAGCTTCACGGTACTCGCCTGGATGCTGTAGCCTGCTTCGGCAAACAGTTGCTGAGTGCGAGCACTGTAATTGGCACTCGGGTTATCAAACTGAGTAGCGTAATTCACGTTGCGTGAGGTCTCGATACGGTGCCAGGTGTAGGTGCTGCCCGCACGCAATGCCAGGTTATCAAGCTGCTTGCCGCCGTAAACCCCCAGATGGTAGTTGTCGCTGGTGGCATTGGAACCGTAGCCGCCGTCGAGTGAGGTACGGGTATAACCACTGGTCACCCCAAGCTGCCATTGTTGTGCCAAGGTGGAGTCCAACCCCATCAGGATGCCATAAGTGGATGCCTGATAGCCCGTCGCATTTGTGTCACCAGAGGCGTGATCCCATGCCCCGAGGAATTGTGCCCAAGCTCCCCCTTCATTCACCTTAATGTCTGGTGAGTGGGTAAGCCCTTCACTTTGGCGCAAGCGTTCATTCAAGGCATCCCGCAGGTAACGGCTGTCATTGATCTGGGCTGAGGCCATATCCGCATGAATTTGCCCGGATAAACGGCGATAGGCCTGTTGTGCTTCCCAGGCGCTTTGACTGGTCAGGATGCTTTCATAAACTGGGTTGCCTGCTGGCAAGGTATCCGCAGCAGTAGCCAGCGCCCGCTGGTTTGGCGTTAATGCCATATCCGCGAAGGCGGTCGTGTTGCGGCCCACGTTCAAGGTGACCTGGGTAGGTTGATAGTTAAGCGTGGTCCCCAGGAACAGATAGTCAGGTTGTACGGTATCGAACTGACCCTGAACCCCAAGCTGTGCGCTTAAAATGGTGTATTGGTGACCCAGCAGACTGTGGACCTCATTTTGGCTAAGCAGGTTGCCACTGTGTTCGAGCGAGACCAGCACATCCGCACCGTTTAGTATGGCCATACCCTGGCTTTGGATTTGGTCACTGCGGCCATCAGTGGCAATTTCTACCGCATAGCGAGCCCCCGGCTGGAAGGTGACATTATTGGCTACCTGCAAAGTGCCAATGGAATTACCGGGGGCGATAATGGCACCGGATTGCGCGGTTAATGCGCCAACCGTACCCGAACCACCCAGCAAAGCTCCATTATCAACCGTGACCGCAGAGTTCCCATAGTAACCATTGATGATCAGCGCACCACCTGCCACCGTCGTCGAGCCGGAGAAACTATTATTACCGGTGAATTCGAGTACCCCTGAACCGTTTTTGACAAAGTTACCGTTACCGGCAATATCATTGGCCCAAACATCATAGGCGCTGAACCCGCCTTGGTTGGCATCCATATTCACCGTGATATTACCGTTAAAGGCACCGTAACCATCCGCGGCATCGTAGAGATTAATCCTGGCCCAACCGGAGCCATCATCAAGAGCATGACCGGATTCTATCTCGGTGGTGGCCAGCACATCGCGCCGCTGTTCAGCGGTGAGGTAAGGGAAACGGCTGGCAATTAGCACCTCAGCTCCCTCTGGTACCACTGGGGCAAGGTCGGTTGGGCCTATCACTGCCAAGCCGTAAGTCATACGGTAACGATAATCGGCTTTGTTTTGCGCAGCTACAGCCTGGCGTTGTGCTTGGTCTGCGGCGGAGCATTCGGCAAAGGTGCTCTGACAACCCTGTTCCAACAGGCTGCGTAAATCAGTTTGAGCTGCTTGCATCAACCCTTGGAAATCAGTGCTGGTGACCATCGGGGCCCCGAGAATGCTGGCAATATTTTGCCCCAAATAATCAGGGTTGTTGTTCAGTATTTGTGCTAATGCGTAGGTGGTCATGATCCGTGCGCCAATCACATCCAATGCATAGTGGGCACCCAGTACCATACGGCTATTGCCATATTCCGAACCCCGTAACAGGAATTCCTGGAAGCGCTCTGGCACCATTTCAGCAAACAGCAACGTACTGGCAAAACCAAAGGCGGCGTGCCCACTCGGAAACGCCGCATTGCTTTTAAGCGTGGGGATGATGGCTACTGCCGAGTCGGTTTCAACGCCGAAGAAATCAGGCGCACTGAACGTGTCGATGCTATCGGGGGCGACCTGGACAGGGCGAGAGTTGCCAATGGTATTACGGTTGGCATCAGAAGGATGGTAAGCCAAGTCATAAACATTATAGACCCCACCGGCGGGCAGACTAATGCCCGTGGCGAGCTGAGCGGGTTTACCATTGGCACTGCCATTGGCATAGTAGTTTTTGGCAAAGCTGGAATCGACCTGAATGAGCGCATTAACTTGTGAGAATAGCGCTTCGAAATTCTTCGAGAAGGTGGTAGCGGTATAATTAGTGGCATTGATGCTGTTAGCGGAAGCGAAAGTGCCATACATCTTTGGGCCAAGGGCATTTGCCACCAGTAAACCGTTGCTGATTGAGCCAATCAGTGCCGCAATAGTGTTATCGGCAATGGCTCTGGCACGCACAGCATCAGAGGCGTTGTTATTGGTGGCGATTGACGTATTGAGGTTGTCATTTAATACCGTCTGCCCTGCCGTGCTGTTATTCAGCAGGCTGAACCCCGAGATCAACTCTGTTGCTTGTATAGTCCTGGCTTCAATGGCCCAAGCCGTGTTGAGCGAAAGCAGTATGGCGATAGACAGTGCAGATAGTGCTGTTTTTTTTGACATTATGGGTCATCCCTAATAGCCCGATAGATTGGCGGGCTCATTAATTAACAGCTTTTGATGACATTTTTATGACGCGAGCAAGTCGGTGAAAGTGGCGTGATGGCGACAATTGCTCTTTATTAGCGTTGAATCAAGAGGGGAAATGGGCGGGTTCAGTGTTGTACCGCCATGGTTTTTGAGTAACAACCCTTAACAAAGGCGATGTGGGGAGAAACAATTCTCGGTAGTGGCGCTATTGGGCGCCAAAAAAGAGGGGAATTTACGCGAGTAATATTTCCCTCTTGCTACCAAGTGCACATATAATGCGAGTCCGGTCACATTTGATCGGAGACGACATATACTCGTTGTCTTTCAAGCTGCAGGGAAGCTGGCTTTCCTCTGTTATTTGGCTTATCCATCCCCCAATCGGGGGTACCGTTACCACGGTGACAAGGGTAGTATTCTGGCCTCAACTTGAAAGAACCCGTGTATAGACTTTTAATAGCTAACATGGCCACCACTCTAATTACGAAGATGAAAATGAGCATTCGCGCGTTATTAACCCTGTTTACTGCCCTGACTGTGTTCAGCCAGGCAGCATCCGCTGTTGTATACCCGTTACCCGCCAAGGGAAGCCGCCTGATCGGCGAGAATATTGAAATTACGATTCCTGCAGATAGCAAACTGCCGCTGGAGAGCTTCGCGGCTGAGTATCAGATGGGGTTTAGTAATATGCTGGAAGCGAACCCAGGGGTTGATCCCTTTTTGCCAAAGCCTGGTAGTAAGCTGTTGATTCCACAGCAATTGCTGCTACCGGATACCCCTAGAGAAGGCATTATTATCAACAGCGCGGAAATGCGCCTGTATTACTTTCCTAAAGGCAGCAATACCGTCGTAGTATTACCGATAGGTATTGGTCAGTTGGGTACAGATACCCCGAAGGATTGGGTGACCACGGTACAGCGCAAGAAAGCAGGGCCAACCTGGACGCCAACCGCGAAAATGCGCGCAGAGTATGCGGCTGAAGGTGAGATCCTGCCTGCTGTCGTCCCGGCGGGTCCAGACAACCCGATGGGCTTGCATGCACTGTATATTGGCCGTTTGTATGCCATCCACGGCACTAACGCCAACTTTGGTATTGGCTTACGCGTAAGCCACGGTTGTGTACGTTTGAGATCTGACGATATCAAATACTTATTTAACAAGGTGCCGGTAGGTACCCGCGTGCAGTTTATCAATGAACCGATAAAAGTGTCTGTGGAGCCAGATGGCTCACGCTACGTGGAAGTACATAACCCGTTATCGGCTAACGAAGAACAGATTAAGTCGAAAGATCCTGTCCCGCTGACGATTACAGCCCTTGTGGAGAAAGTATTGACGGATCCGGCTGTCAACCAAAGCGAAGTCGACACTGCGATGAAAGCGCGCTTGGGTATGCCAGTTAAAGTGAACTGATATTAAAGGGTGACCCTTTGGGCTGAGGGGATTAGACCTTGGTTCATCCGTGTTGCTGTTTGGTAGGGCAGACCTTTGTGTCTGCCCTGATTACACCAACCAAAGTGCAGCTGTTCAATAAAATGGGAGATGGCAAATCATTACAACAGCCATCCTGCTTTGGCTTATAGATTAATGGTACGTATATTCAATTTTGGCACACCCAGTAATATTTTGGCACACCCAGCAATAAGAGAAGCTACGCTGTTAGCGCCCACGTTTTGCCACTAGCGTAAATTTGTAATCATCACTCTTAAAGAAGTTGCGGCTGAATTCGAACACGGTGCCGTCGTCAAGAAAGCCAGTAGATACTTTCTCCAGGATCGGTTTTTGTGGGTCAATGCCGAGGGCGTTAACCACATCTTCACTGGGCATAACGGGAATAATCTCCTGCTCACTACGCTCAATCACCCGCTTTTTCACCTGCTCAATGTAATGGTATTTTGATTTTTCCATCACTTCGTAACTGAGGTCGGGGAAGAGTGCCAGCGGCATCCAGGTTTCTTCCAGTGTGACTGGTTTTTGTTTGATATAGCGCACTCGCTTGACGTAATACACTTTGTCTTCGGTGGTTAAACGTAGCGCTTCGGCGATGGTTGGGCTGGCTTTTGCCACTTCAAAGGCGAGTACTTCGCTGTGAGTTTCCACATTACGGTCAGCCAACTTTTCATAAAAACTGGTGAGCTGGTAGATGTCGTAATTGACCTTTTCTTCTTTTACATACCAGCCACTACCCTGAATACTTTCAATTACTTGCTCTTCAGTGAGTAATTTCAACGCCTGGCGCACCGTGACTCGGCTAACCCCATATTGTTCACGCATCTGGGCTTCCGTCGGCAGTGCTGCACCGGGTTGCAGTTCACCATCAGCAACTTGTTTACGCAGGGTATCGGCAATCTGGCGATAGATGGGTTTTTTACTCACAGCGCGGGTATCCCTGGGGTTGTGTGACGATCTGCCTGCATTCTAGCTTTCGTGAGCGGATAAAAAAACAGATAACACCATAATTTGTGCAGTTGTTATCATTTCACTCCAAGTTATATGATACAAATATAATACAAAAATCGCGTTGATTTGAAATAGATCACATAATGGTATTATAACAATGATTATCATAGAGCCATATTTTGCCGAGGGAACGGCCTCGGCACCTGAGTGAAGATAACCAATCTGAGGATAACGATGAACCTGAGCAGCCTGACCCATCCCAGTCTGATAAACCTGCAAACGGTATTTGCGGGACGTGATCAGGCTATCCAGCAACTTGCTGATCAATTGGCAGCACAAGGCAAGTTGTATGATAAAGACGCTTTCCTACAAGCGGTATTGGCGCGTGAAGCACAAGGCCCCACTGCACTGGGTGAAGGCTTGGCGGTACCGCACGGCAAAAGCAAGGCGGTAAAAGAAGCCGCATTTGCTGTTGCCACACTGAAAGAACCACTGCAATGGGAAGGGATTGATGGCCCGGAAAGCGTCAACCTGATCTTTCTGTTGGCGATCCCTGAAGATCAAGCCGGTTCCACCCATATGCAGTTATTGACCAGCCTGACGACCGCGCTGGTGGATGATGATGTGCGTGAAGCGGTGCTGCAAGCGACAACCCCAGAGCAGTTGCTGGCTTTGTTGGCGGGCGGTGCCCCGGAAGCAGAAGAGCAACCGCAAGATCAGTCTCGGCCAACCGTGGTGTGCGTCACTGCCTGCCCAGCGGGTATCGCCCACACCTATATGGCAGCGGAATATCTTGAGAAAGCCGGGCGCAAACTGGGCATCAATGTCTATGTTGAGAAACAAGGTGCCAATGGTATCGAAGGGCGGTTGACCGCTGAACAACTCAATCAGGCCACAGCCTGCGTATTTGCCGCCGAAGTGGCGATTAAAGAAGTAGAACGTTTTAACGGTATTCCGCGTATTGAAACGCCAGTGGCGGAACCGATTAAACATGCTGAACGTATTTTACAGCAGGCGTTGGCTGCTGGTGAACAGGCTAAAGATGCCCCTCGGGTTCAGCAAAGCGCAGCACCAGTAAAGAAACTCAGCGTTAAGACTGAACTGAAACAGGCTTTGTTGAGCGGCATCTCGTTTGCGGTGCCGCTGATCGTTGCCGGGGGTACCGTGTTGGCGGTGTCAGTATTACTGGCACAAATGCTCGGCCTGCAACATCTGTTCGACCAAGAGAACTCCTGGCTGTGGATGTACCGCAAATTGGGCGGTGGCATGCTGGGGATCTTGATGGTGCCGGTGCTGTCGGCTTATACCGCCTATTCATTGGCGGATAAACCGGCATTAGGACCGGGTTTTGCCGCCGGGTTAGCCGCCAACATGATCGGTTCCGGTTTCCTCGGTGGTGTGGTGGGGGGCCTGATTGCCGGTTACTTGATGCGTTGGGTGAAGAACCATGTGCGCCTTAGCCCTAACTTTAATGGCTTCCTGACATTTTACCTGTATCCGGTGATCGGCACCTTAGTGGCAGGTAGCCTGATGCTGTTTGTGATTGGTCAACCGGTAGCTTGGCTGAACAACAGCCTGACCGCTTGGCTCAATAGCTTGTCGGGTGCCAATGCGTTGGTGCTGGGGGCTATTCTTGGCTTTATGTGTTCCTTTGATCTGGGTGGCCCAGTAAATAAAGCCGCCTATGCGTTCTGCCTGGGGGCAATGGCTAATGGTGTGTTCGGCCCCTATGCGATTTTTGGCGCAGTCAAGATGGTTTCCGCTTTCACTGTGACTGCTTCTACTCTGCTGGCCCCACGTCTGTTCCAACAGTTTGAAATTGAGACCGGGAAATCCACCTGGCTGCTCGGCCTGGCCGGGATCACCGAAGGGGCGATCCCAATGGCGATTGAAGATCCACTGCGGGTGATTGGTTCCTTCCTGGCGGGTTCAATGGTCACGGGGGCGATTGTTGGTGGAATGGGCATTGGCTTATCAACGCCGGGCGCCGGGATCTTCTCGTTATTCTTATTGCATGACAATGGCCTGGGGGGCTTGCTGTCAGCAGCCATTTGGTTTGGGGCGGCACTGATTGGCACGGTGATCTCCACGCTGGTGCTGATCTTCTGGCGGCGCCATGCGCTGCAGCAAGGCAAATACACCATTGTTAAAGCTGAGTAATTTTTTTTAGCGCCGTAAAAGCGGCGCTTGCTTATTTAGGAATTGAACATGAAACCTGTATCACGCGTACATATTACACCGCATATGCATTGGGATCGTGAGTGGTATTTCACCACCGAGGAGTCACGTATCCTGCTGATTAACAACATGGAAGAGATCTTGGCCCGGCTGGAAAGTGACCCAGAGTATCGTTTCTATGTGCTGGATGGTCAAACGGCAGTGCTGGAGGATTATTTCGCCATCAAGCCAGAAAACCGTGAGCGGGTGAAAGCACTGGTGCAGGCAGGTAAACTGATTATCGGCCCGTGGTATAGCCAAACCGATACCATGGTGGTGTCGGGGGAATCCATTGTCCGTAACCTGATGTATGGCATGCGTGATTGCCTGGCGTTTGGTGAGCCGATGAAGATTGGCTATCTGCCAGATTCTTTCAGTATGTCTTCGCAGTTACCGCATATTTTCAATGGCTTTGGTATTACCCGCGCCATGTTCTGGCGCGGCTGTTCCGAACGCCATGGCACCGATAAGACTGAGTTTTTTTGGCAGAGCAACGATGGCAGTGAAGTGGCGGCACAAGTATTGCCATTAGGTTATGCCATTGGTAAATACCTGCCAGAAGATGAAGCCGGGTTGCGTAAACGGTTGGATAGCTATTTCAACGTATTGGAAAACGCCTCAGTCACCAAAGATATTCTGCTGCCTAACGGCCACGATCAGATGCCACTGCAGCAGAACATTTTCCAGGTAATGGCTAAATTGCGCGAGATTTACCCGCAGCGCGAGTTTGTGATGAGCCGTTTTGAGCAGGTATTCGAGCAGATTGAAGCTAGCCGTGAACGTTTGGCGACATTAAAAGGCGAGTTCAACGACGGCAAGTATATGCGTGTACACCGCACTATTTCGTCGACCCGTATGGATATCAAGATTGCTCATGCCGAGATTGAGAACAAAATCGTCAATATCCTCGAGCCATTGGCTGCTATCGCCTGGTCGTTGGGTTTTGAATACCATCACGGTCTGTTGGAAAAAATGTGGAAAGAGATCCTGAAAAACCATGCCCACGACAGTATTGGTTGTTGCTGTAGTGACAAGGTACACCAGGAGATTATGACGCGGTTTATCTTGGCGGATGATATGGCCGAGAACCTGGTCCGCTTCTATATGCGCAAGATTGTCGACAATATGCCGGTACAGCATGGTGATGCACCCGGGTCGGTGGCAGATAAACTGACCTTCTTTAACTTGTTGCCTTATGCGCGTAGTGAGGTGATCAACACCACGATCCGCATTCGCGCCCAGCAATTCTCGCTGCTTGATGAGCAAGGGCAACCGGTGGAGTATTTTATCCGTGCCGCGCGGGAGATTGACCCGGGGTTGGTGGATCGCCAGATTGTGCACTACGGCAACTATGACCCGTTTATGGAGTACGACATCCAGTTGTATCAGCCACTGCCAGCGATGGGCTATTGCACCTTGCATATTCACGCTAACCAAGCGGGTAAACAGCGCCAGCCATCGGTAGCGGCAGCAGAATGCCTGGAAAACGCCTATTACCGTATTGGGCTCAATGCCAATGGCACCCTGGATATTGAAGATAAACAGACCGGTTGCCGTTATCAGCAGGTGCTACAACTGGAAGAAGGTTCTGACGATGGCGATGAGTATGACTATTCACCTTCCCGTCAGGAGTGGTTGATCTATTCAACTGAAAGCGCCGTCACCACCGCTATCAAGCATGAAGCCTGGCAGAGTAGCATTACACTGGCGCTACGTATGGCACTGCCGGTTAATTTGCAACAGCGGGCAGAACGCCGTTGTGACGGTTACCTTGATGTACATTGTGAAGTGACGTTGGCGCATAACAGCCGCCGGATCGACATCGAAATGTGGTTAGATAACCAAGCCGATGATCACCGTGTCCGTGTGCTGATCCCGACGCCATTTGCCAGCCAGACGGTATTGGCGGATAACCAATTTGGTACCATTACCCGCCCGGTGGATGATCCTGCGATGGCCCATTGGCAGCAAGAGGGCTGGAAGGAAGCGCCGATCCCGGTATGGCAATTGATGAACTTTGCGGCACTGCATGATACACAGCACGGGCTAGCGTTGTTTACTGAAGGACTACGTGAGTTTGAGATTATCGGTGAACGCCGCGATACCTTTGCCTTAACCCTGTTCCGTTCGGTAGGGGTGCTGGGTAAGGAAGAGTTGCTGCTACGCCCTGGGCGTCCTTCCGGCATTAAACTGCCAACGCCAGACTCACAAATGCGTGGCAAATTGCATTGTCGCTTTAGCCTGTTTAGCTTTGCGGGCGACCCCCATCAGGCGGGCGTGATGCAACAGGCCCGGGCCTATGTGACGCCGGTTCGTTGTTACAACAAACTGCCGTTTGATGCGATGAAACTGAATCTGGCTAATTTCCGCACACCACTGCATTTTAGCCTGCTGTCGATGGCAGAATCTGGCCCGGTGTTGAGTGTGTTGAAGAAAGCTGAAGATGCTGAAGCTCTGATTATCCGCGTGTACAACCCGGCGGAACAAGGCACGCTCAGCGGGCAGTTAACCACCACACGGCCATTAACCGAGTGGGTGGAAACAGCGATGGATGAACAACCGCTATCGCAGCAGCATGCGGCTAAAGGGGAATTCACTCAACTAGCTCCGTGCCAGTCGAAGACCTTCCGTTTTCGTTGTCAGTGATCTGAGTTATCAAGAGATATCAGCAATGGGCACACCCGTGGTGTGCCCATGTTGGGCAACTTATTTCAACCCTGGTTAGCCGCTAAATCTGCCACCAACTGATTAACCGGGTCACTCATATTGGTGAACTTACTCAATTCTGAACGGGTCACCACCACGAATACGCCGATATTTTTCTGCGGTATCATCGCCATATAGGTGATAAACCCACCGCCACCACCTGTTTTCTGAATGATCCCCGGCAGGCCTGCTTGAGGTGCCATATAAACCCAACCCAAACCCAGGGCCGATGCTTCACCGGGAACGTCCATACCCTTCACGGTAACCAAATTCTGGCGTTGGAAGTACATGGTTTGTTCACTGGCAGCGGTGGGCTTGCGTGGCCCGGTGACGTTAGAAGAAAGAAATTGCTGCATCCAGCGCTGCATATCACGCGGGGTGGAGTAAACGCCACCACTGCCAGCTGCGGCTCTGGTATCCCGGCAGGTGCTGGGATTGACCGCGGCCACCATCAAGCGTGAGCACTGTTCAGCGGTCGGGGTTAATGTGGTATCCACCATCCCCAAGGGGGTAGTGATTTTTTCACGCAGCAGGGCGTTGTAGGGCTTGCCTGCAGCACGAGAGAGCGCATCCGCCAGTAGGTCGTAAGCCAGGTTAGAATAGGCCGCGTGAGTCCCGGGCGGTGTGGTGATCTTGGCATGTGCCAGCCACTGCCAGCGCTGTGCTTTGGTTGGCCAGGTAAAGACCGGTGTCTTTGGTGGCTTTTTCCCCGGTTGTTCACGGGGCAATCCACTGGTATGGCTAGCTAAATTCAGCAAAGTTATCGGCTGAGAGGGGCTGTAAGCGGGAACATAAGCCCCTTTAGGCGCATATTTACGCAGAGGGTCGGTCAGTTTGACTTTACCTTCCGCCGCCATTTTAACCATCACTTCGCTGGTCATCAGCTTGGTGATGGAGGCAATGCGGATCAGCGAGTCGGGCTGCGGGCGTTGATTGTTACCCGGTTTGGTGCTGCCAAAACTGCGGTTCACCACTTGATTATTGTCGATCACTACCAGCGACATACCGATTGCGCCGCTGTTGAAGAACATATGTTCAGCATATTTGTCGACAATCTGCGAGGTCAGTTGTGAGTTGCTGGCTTGGCTAACCCATGGGGTACATAACCCCAGCAACAGCGATAAGGTGGAGAGTGAAGTCTTCAACGATCATTGTCCATATAAAATAGTATTGGGAATTTTTGCGCTCGATGCGTCGCTTGTATACGGTCAACTCATCAAGTTAATGAGCTAAGTGTAATGCGCTATCGCCGTGATGGCATGTGCAAAACGCGAGGAATAGTAAAAGTTTTTTATAGTTGAGGAAAAAATAGCCAAGCGCAGTTAAAAGTGACAAATGCCATCAGAGCCAGTCAGCTTTTTTAATCGATTAAACCGGGAGGAACAACAAGAAGAGAACCCATCAAGTGGTGCGAAGAGAGGGACTTGAACCCTCACGTCCGTAAGAACACTAACACCTGAAGCTAGCGCGTCTACCAATTCCGCCACCTTCGCA
>NZ_AYKS02000092.1 GCF_000496755.2 Serratia sp. DD3 | reverse complement strand
ATGGAAACTGACGGCACCGGCGGTAATGGCAGCGATATCGTCCATGGCTTCCATGTAGGTGACGTGGTGACTGACAGTGATGCGGACCTGATTGACCTGAGCGATCTGCTGGACTACAACGGCTCAATCTCCTTCTTCAAGGATGATGACAAGATAGAATTGGACTACTCTTCCCAAGGTATTCTTAAGTACCTGAAGGTGGAGAACGTCGGCTATGACACGGTGATCAGTATTGATCGCGATGGTTCAGGCAATGCGAACGCCTTTACCAATGTCATTACGTTGGCTAATGTCCAGACTGATCTGGAAACGTTGTTGCAAAATAACCAAATTATTGTCTAATCAATAAGATGGGGGCCCACAGGGGAAACACTGTGGGCTCTTTTGCATAGCTGATCAACAGATTACAGATGACCTAATTAAGGGTGATGACAACGCCAGCAATTTATTGATATTGATGGATGAGATATCGCCCTGCATGGAGATTTTAATGAAAGCTCTTGGTAATAAATTCAAGTACGCCACTATCGTGTCATTAATGTTAGCCAGCGGATGGTGTTCTTTACCAGCTTCTGCGCAGGAGGGACTCTCTGGTGGGCATAACAATACGGTGTCTACGGTGTTAGATGCCAATGGGCAGACCGCTGGTTCAGGGACCATTGCAAACGGTTATCGTCCTGTCGGAGAGGTTGTGCCGGAGTTGTCGCAAATTGTCTTCTACTATCCTGAAGGTAAACTTCCTGCGACGGTTTATGTGGATCGTCAACTGCAATCGGTACTATTGCCTGGCGAGTATACGGTCTTTTGTGTTGTCCCTGGTGGGCACGCCATTGAGTCCTACTTCCAGGACCAACCGTTGTATCAAGGTAAACGGACCCCCAAACATCAACTGAAAACCCAGGGTGCAACGACCTATTTCCTGGTGGTTAATCCAGGTGAGACCGGGACCACGACAGCGTTAGCTAAACGCTCTGTGGCTGAGGCGGATTTGCAATCTATGCGTCTACAGTCGCGCATTATTAATCGCGCGAAGCAAGTGAAAGCCTGCGAATACGTTAAGGGTGGTACCGCCGTGTTGTTGCAGGAAAGTCTCCATTTTCCTACCGGCAAAAGTCAGTATGGTTCAATCTTACCGGCCTCAAAAGCTAAATTGGACCATGTCATAACCTTCCTTAAGGAAGGGAATAACGTCTCTGACATTCAGTTAATTGGTTACACCGATGCTATTGGTAATGCGGCAGCAAACCAACGCTTGTCACAGGCCAGGGCAAATACGGTTCGCGATACACTGATCCGTGCCGGCGTTAATCAAAATTTGATCACTCATACCAGTGGTATGGGGATCGCCAAAGATGCTGAGCAGTGTGTAGCCAATGCCAAGCATCAAGATAGTAGCTGTAACGCCCAGGGTCGTCGGGTAGATATTGTTGTTAAATAGTAGTGAATAGCAGTTTGTTATAGTCTTTATATGCCCGTCGCCATTCTAACTGTTGGATGAGTGAGCAACGCCTGCAACAGTGCGTTGCTTTGATGGTGGCGGGTATATGCCGACTTGGTTTATGCTTTGCCCCTCCTTTAAGAGTCTATGCGTCATCAATTTTGCTGACTTTTGATAGCAAGTGATAGTTTTAATACTTCTATTATCTTTATTACACTTTTTTAAACGGGATTTTTGGTTCAGAGATGCATCTCTGTTACACTGTACTTAGTGTAGTATACACACCCTATTTATATTAATGTGCAGGTACTGGAAGGTATTACTCAGGTGAAAATTCCAATGCGTTACTACGATTGATTTAACTTACAGAAGAATCCTATTCTCTTTAGCAAACTTTTGAAGTAGCTTGCTAAATTTGATAAATTACCGCCTATGCTCTATCGTTTTCTGATAGATTCAGACTAGACGTTCACAGTTATACACATGTTTTTCTTACACGATTTAATTAAAGTCTAAGTAAAACTAGGGAAAGATTATGAGTAAACAACTGCCGGAACCAGGAGAGGCAACGGAGACCTCGGTGATGCATTCACTGGAGTTTGATAATATTGATGATCACAGCAGAGACTCGTTGCTTTGGGCGGTTGAGTGGTTGTGTAAGCACTATAACAAAGTAAACAGCCCAGAAGTGCTTTACGCCGGTTTACCACGGGGCGATAAGTTAGAGCCCGAGTTAGCGTTGCGCATGCTGGAGCAAGTGGGCATTTCAGCTGGTTGGATTAAGCGTGACCTTTCGCAACTCTCTTCTTACTTATTCCCGGTGATTGTAGCGCGTAATGATGGCACTTATTGTATCGTTACCGCCAGAACCGGGCAAAAGGCCAACAGCTTATACCAGATTGTGGCACCTGAAAGCGGTGGCACGGTGACACTCTCAGAGAAGGATCTGTCAGCTTCTGGTTATGTGATGGCGGCGAGTCCGACGCCAAAACTGGAATCACGCCAGGACGATGAAATATTGCCAGAGTCGACCCGTGAAAGTCACTGGCTGTTTTCCACCTTGTGGCGTTATCGCCATTATTTTTACAGTGCGGCAACTGCGGCATTGCTGGCCAATATACTCACCTTGGCCACCACATTTTTCACCATGAACGTTTATGACCGGGTGATCCCGACCCAGGCCTATGTCACATTATGGTCATTGGCCATCGGGGTGATGATTGCCGTCATCTTTGAGTTTATTTCACGCCAAGTTCGTATTTATTTGATCGATATCGCCGGTAAAAAAGCTGATTTGATTGTCGGTGCCAAGCTGTTCCGGCAAGTGATGGCGATGCGGATGGAAAGTAAACCGCAATCAACTGGTACATTTGCGAACCAATTGCGTGATTTTGAAGCAGTGCGTGATTTTGCTACTTCCGCCACGCTTTCTACACTTTCGGATTTGCCATTCTGTATTCTGTTCATGTTTGTCATTTATATGATAGGCGGACAATTGGCGATCATTCCACTTTTGGCAGTACCGATTATTTTGTTGGTCAGTGTGGTCATTCAATGGCCGTTAAGCCGTTATATGGCTGAAAATATTCGTGAAATATCCCAAAAACAAGGGATGTTGATTGAGTCTATTGAGGGGATGGAAGTACTGAAAGCCACTCAAGGGCATGGGGTAATGCAAAAACGCTGGGATGATATCAGTGCTTTGGCAGCCGCTTCTTCGATGAAAACCCGCTATCTTTCAGCCTTGACTTCAAATTTCGTCACCTTTATGCAGCAAGCCTGTACAGTGGCTATCGTGGTCTTTGGTGTCTACCTGATTCATGCTGGGGAACTGACCATGGGGGCGATGATAGGGGTGGTCATTCTGTCAGGTCGTTCACTGGCACCGCTGGCGGCAGTGGTTGGGTTGGCGCTGCGCTATCAGCATGCAAAAACCGCGTTAAAGTCTCTTGACCAGTTAATGGCACTGCCTACGGAACGCGATCCAACATTTAATTATCTGCCAACACCCAAATTTGATGGCAATCTGACGCTGAAAAAGGTGGCATTCGCCTATCCGGTCCCTGGAATGATGGTGCCACCCGCCGTTTTGGATAATATCAATATCACCATCAAAGCTGGTGAGCGCGTAGCGATTATCGGCAGCATTGGTAGTGGTAAGTCGACATTGCTACGGGTGATGGCGCGGATTTATCAACAGCGTAGCGGTCAGCTCTCCATCGATGGTGTTGATGCGACCCAGGTTGATCCTGCAGATTGGCGTGCCGCAGTGGGTTATGTAGGCCAGGATTGCCGCCTTTTTAGTGGCACCTTACGTTTTAATGTCACCATAGGTAATCCAGGGGCCACTACAGCAGAGTTTTTGCGCGTTGCCCAGATGACAGGGTTGGATCGCATCGCCGCTAAGCACCCGCTGGGCTATGATATGCCCGTAGGTGAGATGGGGAATAGCCTTTCCGGTGGGCAGAGACAACTGGTTGCCTTGGCGCGTTGTTTATTACTGAAACCTAAAGTTTTACTGATGGACGAACCTACCAGTTCAATGGATGTCTTGACAGAAAACAAGTTTATTCAACAATTGCAAAAAGCGATTGAGGGACAAACCTTGGTTATCGTGACGCACCGTATGTCCGTGCTGAGTATTTTTGATCGTCTGATTGTTATGGATGACGGACATGTGATGACTGATGGTCCTAAAGATCAAGTGATTGCCATGCTGAGTGCCAATGGCGAGAAGAATGCGCAGAAAGCTGCAGCGGGCAGTTAGCAGAATAAATGTCCATTAAGTGGTGACCTGCAATGGCATCCAATCGATTTCAAGATCAGATAGTTCATACTGTTATACCTTGAAAATGATGGTAATACACTGACAAGGAACAATGGATGAACAAGGATGACGTGGCATTAGCCGGCCCAGATAATGCGGATTACAGCAATAATGGTGATGGAACGATAGCAGATAATGAGGCAAAGATAAAAACCGTGAACCAGCCAGATAAAGTTAACAGCAAGAAAAAAAAGGATGGCAATAACCTGCAACACACTGGAAAGATAGAGCCTGATGACTTGCATTTTATGAATGATCTGCAGGCGGCGTTGATTTCACAAAAAACGCCATTCAGCATGATCATGCTTTATCTTATCTTGATTGTGTTGGTGGTTGCCTTGGTATGGGCACATTTTGCCAAGGTTGAAGAAGTCACCCGTGGTGAAGGTAAAATCATCCCCGCTAGCCACGAGCAGGTTATTCAGAGCCTGGAAGGTGGGATTCTGGCTGAAATGAATGTCCGTGAAGGCGACATTGTCGAAAAGGGGCAGGTTCTGCTGAAAATGGACCCGACCCGCGCGGGGGCCAGCTATGGTGAGTCTTTATCAAAAGTATTAGCCCTTAAAGGAACTATAGCCAGATTACGCGCCCAAGCGTATGACACTGAATTAGTATTTCCTCCGGAAGTGCAGGCCGATCCTTCTATTATTGAAGACGAAACCAAAGCCCATAACGCTCAGTTGAAAACGCTTAACGATAGCGTTGCAGCGCTGAAGAAAAGTCTTTCTTTGGCTGAGAATGAAGTCTCACTTTCTGCGCCATTAGCCCAAAAAGGGCTGATGTCAGATGTGGAAATTCTACGGCTACGTCGCCAGGCCAATGAGTTCCAACTGCAAATCGTCGATCGTATCAACCGCTTTCGTTCTGAGGCCAATAATGAGCTGAATAAGGCTGAGTCGGAACTTGCTCAGACCCAGGAAGTATTGCGTGGTCGGCAGGATGTCATGCAGCGCACCACCATTGTCGCGCCAGTGCGTGGAACGGTGAATAATATTCATACCACCACCATAGGCGGTGTTATCGCTCAAGGGGCTGAGATCATGACGATCATTCCTTTGGAGGATAATCTGTTGGTTGAAGCCAAGATTAAGCCTGCTGATGTGGCCTTTATTCGTCCAGGCTTACCTGCAACGGTGAAAGTTACTGCTTATGACTATGCCATTTATGGTGGTTTGTCTGGGGTAGTGGAACATCTTAGTTCTGATACCTTGGTCGATGAAGAAAAAGCACGTGCGGGCCGTGGAGACTCAACCTATTATCGAGTCTATGTACGTACCGACCAAGCTGCATTGCATATGAAAGATAAAACGTTTCCGATTATGCCCGGCATGGTCGCTGATGTGGAAATTAGAACAGGTGAAAAGACAATTTTGTCTTATATATTGAAACCTGTCTTAAAAGCACGTGAAGCATTTAGAGAGAGATAAGCGGATGGCAAAGAAGCAGAGTGAGTTTCGTCGGTTGAAAATAGCCATGGCAATAGCGATATGTTTACCTTTTTCTAGCCTGGCAATTGACCAACAGTCCTCCTTATCAGGGGAGAGCGACAATGATATTAATTCATTACCGCCTATGGTGACCCAGGAGGAGTATGTTGAGAAATCTAATCTGAAACCTTCAGCGCCGCAAAGCGTGGAGCAGGTTAAAGAGAGCGGTCAATCTGGGGCTAACAGTCAGTCGCAATTTGTTGCCGATGGGGCAGCCAACGCAACTTCACCTAGCGTCTCAAGCACGCCTTCGCCTAAATTGACCAGTAACTCAGAGAGTTCAACAGAGAGTAGTGCGTATCCAACTTCAGTGAACAGCCAACCGACTCAAGCAGTAAATAGTCAGGCAGGAGATGTTATTCAGGGTGCACCGCAGCCCAAGGTGGTGGAACCTAATGGTGTGCGTGCTGACGCTGGTATCAAGAGTGAAATGTTGACAGACAGCAAACAGCCAGCACAGCAGGGTACGGTTTCTCAAAGCCAGAAGCTGTTTCAACCAGAGCCAGTTTATGACAAAACGCGTTTAAGTGCTGCTGAAATTCAGCGTGCCTCAAATAATGCAGTAGATAACGTTTATGCTGGGAAAGGCGAAACAAATTCAGTTAACAGCCAACCGACTCAGGCAGCAAATAGTCAGTCAGGAGATGTCACTCAGGGGGCACCGCAGCTCAAGGTAGTGGAACCTAATGGTGTGCGTGCTGACGCTGATATCAAGAGTGAAATATCGACAGACAACAAACAGCCAGCACAGCAGGGCACGGTTTCTCAAAGCAAGAAACTGTTTCAGCCAGAGCCGGTTTATGACAAAACGCGTTTAAGTACTGCTGAAATTGAGCGTGCCTCGGATAATGCGGTAGATAACGTTTATGCTGGGAAAGGCGAGACAAGCTCAGTTAACAGCCAACCGACTCAGGCAGCAAATAGTCAGGCAGTAAATAGTCAGGCAGTAAATAGCCAGGCAGCAAATAGTCAATCTGGGGATGTCACTCAGGGTGAACCGCAGTCCAAGATGGTTGACCGCAATAATCTGCGTAGCGATGCTTATATCAAAAATGAAATAACCGCAGATAGCAAGCAGCCAGAGCAGAAGAGTAGTGGCGACTATTTCCCGCGGCCGTTACAGCCAGACCCGGCTTATGACAAAGTGCGTTCAAATACTGAAAGTAACCAGCGTGATGCGGGTAATGTGGTAGATAACGTTTACGCCGGGAAAAGCGATGCTTCATCTCATACCTTTTTACGTAAAATGGTGAAGATGGCATTGATGCACAGCCCAGAAGTGCGTTCCTCTGACGCAGATGTTCTGGCCGCAGGTTATTATGTTGATCAAACCAAAGGTCAGCGCTGGCCGCAGGTTCAGGTTGGGGTATCAACACCCTTGGCGACCCAAGGGGGCAGCGCAGACCTACAGCGAAATAACTCCAATGCCAATGATACCAGTGGCAATGTCTCAGTGGTCACCCCTATCTATGATTGGGGCAAGATAAGCCATCAAGTTGATAGCGCAGAAGAAGGGGTGACGGCGGCGGTTAATGCGAGAAGTTATACCAAAGAGATGCTGGCGTATAATACTGTCTCAGAATTGATAAATCTCGCGCGCTATCAGGAAAGTCGTGTTGTAGCAGTAGCTTATATGACGCGAATGAAGCAACTGGCCGATATGTTAGAGCAGATTACGGTAGCAGACCAAGGCCGTGCCAGTGAGTTTACTCAGGCGAGAGCCAAACTATTATCTGCCCGTGCAAATTTAGACGATATTGAACACCAATTAAGTGTAAGCCGCATCAAGCTGGTGCGCTTATTGGGGGTAGAACCCAACTTACCTGAAAATATTTCCTGGCAAGATTCTATGGTCCCGGCATCAACGGCGATCGCCTCATTGGCAAAAAACCCCAATTTGCTGAAATTGCAGGCACAAACCAAGGCGGCTGAATCTGAGGCTGACAGTATTAAGGCTGCGGGGTTGCCGCAACTTAATTTGGTGGTTTCCAAGAATACCGCAAAAGATATCAATGGTAATGAAACAGGCTGGTATACCGGCGTGAATGTTCAGTGGAATGCGTTTAGCGGTGGCTCACAGAAAGCGGCTCAGCAGGCTGCGCTGGCTAAAGCGACGGGTGCTCAACAACAGTATGAAACTGCCTATCGAGATTTGGAATATCAAATCAATAATTTGGTCCAGACTCGTGACTCTTCGTTTTTACGCGCACAAGATTTTGACCGTTTGTCTATAGAGACCGATCGAGTTAGGCAAATGTTTTATGATCAGTGGTATCACCTCGGCAAGCGGACTTTGCTGGATGTACTCACGGCAGAAAACGATCATTTTAACAACCAGCTATCAGCGATTAATAATCGTTATGATGGTTACGTTGCGAACATTAATGTGATTGCCAGCGCCGCAATGTTACTGAGCTGGTTGGAAAGGTAAGCTAAACGGGACTATACCTAACCGATTTCAAGTAACAGGGTGGTAGCGATGCATTTGCATTTTTCCCCGTTGGGTGAACCTCAATAAGGCGGTTCATCATAACGTTGAAGCATCTTAGCAGGGTGCTTACTGCCACCCAGTACAGGCAGTAAGCATCGCCATCATCATTGATCAGTCTGAGGCAAATTTAATTCTATGCTTCCTTTCCAGAAAAAAAAATCAATAGCTCAGTCTCATAGTCAGGAACAACGGCTTAACCATCTTGCGCAACAGTATCGTACCGCAATAGCGAATGATGATTATGCCGCAGGGAAAGTAATTGCAGAAACGACACTGCGTTTGGTGCCGCGTAATCCTGATGTATTGTCCAGCTATGCCTTGTGTTTAATGCGAACTCAAGAACATGAAAAAGCCTATAAAACCTATAAAAAATTGTTTCAAAGTCTGCCATTAGAGGCTCTCCCGGCCACCATGATTGATGGTTTGACGGAGGCTTGCGGTTGGACGAATCGCCCCGATGAAGTGAAACACTATGGTTTGATATCACTGGAGCAGGGGGATAAGATATTTGGTGGTGGCCAGCTTTATCCTCTGCCCGAATCCCATCCGCCTGCGTTTAATCCCCATAATCCGCAAGAGAATGCCATCTCATTTACTCTTTTTGGTTCACAGGTGCGTTACTGTGAAAGTGCGATTATGAACGCGCAAGTGAGCAAAGAGCTGTTCCCTGGTTGGCATTGCCGTTTTTATCTGGATGATACGGTGCCCCAACCGGTGCAGCAGCGTTTGCTGGATACCGGCGCTAAAGTGATAAAAGTTGCAGGGGATTTGCACCAGAATGTCCCACCACTGATGTGGCGTTTTCTGGTTCTGGATGACCCCGAAGTCAAACGTTATCTTATTCGTGATGCTGATTCGTTGCTCTCAGAGCGAGAGCAAGGGGCGGTTGAAGCGTGGTTGCAGAGTGATTATTGGTATCACCATATGCGTGATTACTTTACCCATACTGAACTGCTGTTAGCCGGGATGTGGGGCGGTTGTCATAATGCTAATCTGCCTTCAATTCCTGTACAGGTCAGTGATTATTTGAGTAAGCAAGATAATCATCGTCGTTTTGTCGATCAATATTTTATGCGTCAGCAGCTCTGGCCCACCATCCGACAGAGTTTGCTCAGTCACGATGATATGTTTGGGTTCTATCAAGCACAACCTTTCCCTCCCCATGCGCCAATCCGTTGGAAAACCAATAAATTTCATGTTGGCAGTAATGTCAGCTATCAATTGGCCGGCCTCGCTAGCAGCAAAGAAGAGGGTGAATTACAGCGGTGGGAAGTCTTGGATCAGCACAGCAATAGCCTATGCCAATATGCCAGTGTGGTGAAAGAGCATACTTGGCGTGAATACATGCCTTTCTTTATGCTTGATCATATTCTTGCAGGCGAATGGCAACTTAAAAATATCGATTGAGCGGCCTCTACGACGTCAGGAAAACACGAGTTAACCCGTTTTCCTGACGTCGTGAGGTGAAACTGCCAGTTTGACGGGCATATCCCCGTCATCAATAAAGCCGAGAGAAGTATGGCGAGCATTTTCACTTCATCCTTAAGGCTCACTCTAGCGGCAAGTACTTGCCAGTAGAGTGAGCTTGGCTAAGTGACTAAGCCTGGCTTATTGCCCGTGCACGATCTCTTCCCCTACATGCTCATCTTCCCCTAACACGATCATCTTCCTCTAACACAATCATCTTTCTCTAAAACAAGCGTCGTCCGTTGCTCGCGGGGCTGATCCCGTTGGGCCCACATGGCATCGTAGAGCTGTTCAAGATTGTGCGTGAAACGTTGGGTATCGAACAGTGCAGAGGTTTGCCGCCCAGCAATTAAGCGCTGACGGAGCGTTGCACGCTTTTCGGCATCGTTCGCCAGTTCGCAGGTCAATTGCAGCCAGCTGTTTTCATCGGCAGCGATTAATTCGGGAACATTAGCCGCATGTAGCAGACTGGTGGCGACACGCGAGGCAAAAGTTTCACCCGTATAGCTCACTAATGGAACCCCTGCCCACAATGCATCACTGGCGGTGGTGTGCGAATTACAAGGGAAGGTATCCAGTGCGATATCCGCTAGTTGTAAGCGGGCCAGATGTTGCTCAAGTTTCATAAAAGGTGCAAAAATAATCCGCTCGGTAGTAATACCCCGCTCAACCATTTCACGGCGAAGATTATCAGTAACGACTGGTGAATTGCCTTCCAGGAGCCAGAGCACCGTATTGGGCACCGCATTCAGCACCCGGCTCCACAGCGTAAATAGAGCGGGGCTATATTTTACTATTTGGTTAAAGCTACACAGGACCACTGCATTGTCTGGCAGACCAACATCTTTACGGTTAGGTGGGGCAGGAAGTGGGCGGTTGCGGTCGTTTGGCTGATAGCTATCCGGCATAAGTGCCAGCGTTTCGCTATAGTCACCAGCATGAGATACCGGTGTAACCTGAGCATCACCGATAATATAATCCGCCAGCGCTGGGTGGCCCAGTGATCCAGGATAGCCTAGCCAGCTCACGGTTATCGGTGCGGGTCGATAAGCGGTGATGCCCAAGCGCGTGTAGGTGGTGAAACCTTTCAGGTCGACTAAAATATCAACGTTATCCGCCATGATCTGTTGTGCGGCAGCTTTATCGCTAATGCCACGCAGGTAATGCAGGGGTAAACCGCTGTCTGCTAGCCGTTGCGTGTACTTGTCCGGTGCTTTTTTTGGGCTGTAGCAATAGAGGTGAATATCATAGCGTTCGGTATCATGTGCCTCCAGCACGCCAGCCAGCAGGTGCATGGTGGCATGATCGAAAAAATCTGCCGAAAGATAGCCAATCTTGAGGCGCGCATTGGTAGGGTGAGCAGGGTGTGGCAATGGATTTGCTAACTGCATTGGCCAACGTATCTGTGCAAACTGGCGAGCTGCATTGCGGTGAAGCTCGCGGGTGAGCCACGGATAATTAATCAAGGTATGTGGGTCGATCTCTTGCTGGTGTTCGGCAACCACCAGATTGTGTAATTGTGCCTCCAGCGTATCGAGCCCTTGCCAATCAGCAGATTTCCGCTTCAGTCTGCACAGGCTGGCAATATCGTTAACCCGTTCGCAGAGCGCAATCGCTTCGGCCCACTGTTTGCGGTTTTCCAGCAGTGAAGACAGAATCGTAGCAGATTGATAATGTTGAGGATCCAGTGCTAACGCTTGGCGTAATGCAGTTTCCGCCTCGTCAAACTGATTTTCATTACGCAAGCAGACGCCGAGATTCATCCAGTTTAATAGATACCCTGGATTAAGTTCTGTACCACGGCGATACAGCGTGAGGGCACGAGCAACCTCACCTTGCCTGAGGTATTCATTGGCCAGGTTATTGGTAGCCTGGGCATTATTCGGCGTCAGCGCTAAAACGCGTTCAAGTAATGTCATCGCGCGTTCAGATTGATTAAGCGCCTGGCACACCAATGAAAGGTTTAACAGAGCGCTAGCATCTTCTTGTTGTTGCAACGAACGTGAGATTAACGTCTCCGCTTCTTCTAGCCGCTGGGTTTGCAAACAGATAACCCCCAGATAGTGCAAAGCACTGGTATGATTCGGTGAAGAGCGTAGTAGTTGGCGGTAGCCTCTTTCTGCTTCCTGCAACTTCCCCGCCTGATGTAAAGAAAATGCTGCCTGATAAGCAGCATGAACAGGGTTAGATTTTATCGGCCAGCTAAAACGTTTTGCCATCGTGATTTCCTGATAAAAAGAGGAAAAGGAGTTATACCGTGATACGTCAGGGCCAGTGGTGTTGGCTAGCGTTAGGCGCCTCATTCATGAGGTCCACCCCGCACCACCGCCAGCGTCATTTAAATCCGCCGGCGGCAGCCCGCAGGCGGATTTGTCGTTCGCCCTGGTCACAACGTATTTGTGCATCTAGTCGCTGACTCTGTGACCCATGACTGGGCTCAAGCCTCAGGCTAAAGGGGAGAGCCAGCGTTGTGTTTTGTCACGTTATGGAACTCGGGTGTCGGAGAAAGTAGGGCCTCAGTAAACCACTTTGTGGCCATAGCTCTCAAGGATCCCTTTTACACGCTCCATCACATCAGTTTTCGGTGGATGTACATCACTGAGTTTGTACTCCTCCCCCATGGCGATCCATTTATGTTTACCTAATTCATGATAAGGCAACAGTTCGATCTTTTCGATATTGCTCATATCTTTGGTGAATTCCCCCAGCATATGGACTGATGCGTCATCATCAGACCAGCCTGGAACGACCACATAGCGTATCCAGGTGCGTTGATTACGTTTCGCCAGATAATGGGCAAACTCCAATGTGCGCTGGTTAGAGACACCAACCAGAACCTGGTGGATCTCATCGTTCATCTGTTTTAGGTCAAGCATCACCAGGTCGGTAGCATCCAGCAGTTCATCAATCACCGGATCATAACGGCGAACAAAACCATTGGTGTCCAGGCAGGTACTGATCCCTTCCTGCTGGCAGGCACGGAACCAATCACGGACAAACTCTGCTTGCAGAATGGCCTCACCACCTGATGCGGTGACACCACCGCCAGAGGCATTCATAAAGTGGCGATAAGACACGGTATCCGTCATCAATTCTTCAACGGTGACTTCTTTTCCGCCATGAGTGTCCCAGGTATCACGGTTATGGCAGTAGAGGCAGCGCATCAGGCAACCCTGGAAAAAAACAATAAAGCGGATACCCGGGCCATCAACGGTGCCACAGGATTCAAAAGAGTGGATGCGACCTTTTAAGGACATTGCAGGGTGTTCTCCAATATTGACTGTCAAACGCAACCTAAAATAGGCTCGTTACCCCCAGACAGAAACCGTAATACCATAACGGAGCGGCCGGAGTAACGAGTAGGGCGATGGGTTGCCCGGGTACACGCCGATTACTGCTGTAGTATACCTCTTTCTGCCGTCCGTCGCGTTATAGCTTTTGTCATCGTCAGCCACCATTATGATTATTGCAGGGGGACATTATTCGGCAGATTCAGAGAAGTTAGGCGAAGATCGCTTAAATGGCGCGGGATTAAGGCTCTGGCAGCGTACCCGGAATAGATTTCGTTTACTCAATTTCGCTTACTAAAAGGGCCGGAATATCCGGCCCAAGTCTATTTTACCAGGGGAAGATAAACTCCCCCTGTCAAGACGCAGTGATTAGATCGACTGAGTGAAAGTACGAGTAATCACGTCTTGCTGTTGCTCTTTAGTCAACGAGTTGAAACGCACCGCATAACCAGAAACACGGATGGTCAACTGAGGATATTTCTCAGGGTTTTCCATGGCATCCAGCAGCATTTCACGGTTCATGACGTTAACGTTCAGGTGTTGCCCCCCCTCGATGGAAGCTTCATGGTGGAAGTAACCATCCATCAGACCCGCCAGGTTGGCTTTACGCACATCATCATCTTTACCCAACGCATTAGGAACGATGGAGAAGGTGTAAGAGATACCATCTTTAGCATAAGCAAACGGCAGTTTAGCCACTGAGGTCAGAGAGGCAACAGCACCTTTCTGATCACGACCATGCATTGGGTTGGCACCTGGGCCGAATGGCGCACCGGCACGGCGACCATCTGGGGTGTTACCGGTTTTCTTACCATAAACCACGTTAGAGGTGATGGTCAGAACAGACTGAGTCGGTACCGCATTACGGTAGGTATGCAGTTTCTGAATTTTCTTCATGAAACGTTCTACCAGATCACAAGCGATATCATCAACACGTGAGTCGTTGTTACCGAACTGCGGATATTCACCTTCAATCTTGAAGTCAACGGCCAGGCCGTCTTCATCACGGATGGTGGAGACTTTGGCATATTTGATAGCAGACAGGGAGTCGGCAGCCACCGACAAACCAGCGATACCACAAGCCATGGTACGATAAACGTCACGGTCATGCAGTGCCATCAGCGCAGCTTCATAGCTGTACTTGTCATGCATATAGTGAATGGCGTTCAGCGAGGTCACATATTGCTTGGCCAACCAATCCATAAAGTGATCCATGCGTTCCATGACTTTGTCATAGTCCAGCACTTCATCCATCATCGGTGGCTCTTTTGGACCCACTTGTATTTTCAGTTTTTCATCAACGCCGCCGTTGATGGCGTACAACATGGTTTTCGCCAGGTTGGCACGAGCACCGAAGAACTGCATATGTTTACCAACAACCATCGGGCTGACGCAACAAGCAATGGCATAGTCATCGTTGTTGAAGTCAGGGCGCATCAGATCGTCGTTTTCATATTGCAGGGAAGAGGTGTCGATAGACACTTTCGCAGCGAACTTTTTGAAGTTCAGCGGCAGCTTTTCAGACCACAGAATGGTCATATTTGGCTCTGGTGAAGGCCCCATAGTGTACAGGGTATTCAGGAAACGGAAGCTGTTTTTGGTGACCAGTGTACGGCCATCAACACCCATACCTGCCAGAGATTCGGTCGCCCAGATTGGGTCACCAGAGAACAGTTCATCGTATTCAGGGGTACGCAGGAAACGAACCATACGCAGCTTCATGACCAAGTGGTCAATCAGTTCCTGAGCCTGCTCTTCTGTCAGTTTACCGGCTTTGATATCACGCTCGATAAACACGTCCAGGAAGGTAGATACGCGGCCAAATGACATGGCAGCACCGTTCTGGGATTTAACTGCAGCCAGGTAACCGAAATAAGTCCATTGTACCGCTTCTTGGGCAGTTTGGGCTGGAGCAGAAATGTCATAACCATATTTGGCGGCCATTTCTTTCATTTGAGCCAGTGCACGGTGCTGTTCAGCAATTTCTTCGCGCAACTGCATGGTCATTTGCAGGTCTTCACCATTTTCAAATCTGCTTTGCAGTGACTTGAACTGGTTCAGCTTGTCAGCCATCAGGAAGTCGATACCGTACAGAGCCACACGGCGGTAGTCACCGATAATACGACCACGACCATAAGCATCAGGCAGACCGGTCAGCACGCCAGACTTACGGCAGTTCAGGATATCTTTGGTGTAAATATCGAATACGCCCTGGTTGTGGGTTTTACGATATTCAGTGAAAATCTTCTTCACTTGTGGATCCAGTTCACGGCCATAAACCTTGCATGAACCTTCAACCATTTTGATGCCGCCGAACGGGATCAATGCACGCTTCAGTGGTGCATCTGTCTGCAAACCGACGATGGTTTCCAAGTCTTTATTAATATAGCCAGCATCATGAGAAGTAATGGTAGAGATAACACTGGTATCGAAATCAACTGGCGCATGGGTGCGGTTTTCCAGTTTGACCCCTTCCATCACCTTGTCCCACAGTGTAGTGGTCGCTTGGGTGGCACCGGCCAGGAAGGCTTCGTCACCTTCATAAGGAGTGTAGTTTTTTTGGATAAAGTCACGTACGTTGACTTCTTTCTGCCAATCACCCTCAGTGAAACCTTGCCAAGCAGTTGCTAATTTTTCGTTAAGTTCGGTCATGATATACCTACCTCTAATGTGGATTTTTTGTTAAACCCGTGCCATGCCAGCGAACAGAATTAATGCTTCTGTTCACCACCACGCAGATAAATTACCCAGTAACTCAACCCAACCAGCAGGCCACCACCAATAATGTTACCAATAGTGACGGGGATCAGATTGTCCATAATAAAACTGTTTACGGTCAGATGAGCAAATTGTTCTGGTGTTGCCCCAACAGTTTGCCAAAATTCTGGGGTAGCAAAATACTTAACCACGATACCCATCGGGATCATAAACATGTTGGCGATACAGTGTTCAAAGCCACAGGCAACAAACATTGCCACTGGCAGGATCATGATAACGGCTTTGTCTGTCAGGCTGCGCCCTGAATAGCTCATCCAAACGGCCAAACAAACCATTAAGTTAGCCAGAATGCCAAGAAAAATTGCTTCAGTAAAAGTGTGGTGTAATTTGTGGTTAGCGGTTTGTAAAACATTCAAACCCCATTGACCGTTGGCTGCCATATGTTGGCCAGCAAACCAAATCAAAGCGACAAAGAACAGAGCGCCAAGTAAATTACCAATATAAACGTTTAACCAGTTGGTGGCTAGTTGGCCCCAGGTGATGCGGCCGCTGGCTTTGGCAACTACCGTCAAAACGGTGGAGGTAAACAGGTCAGCACCACAGACGACAACCAGCATCAACCCCATGGAAAAGCAAATCCCGCCTATCAGTTTTGCCAGGCCAAAAGGAACAACACCAGCAGTACCGGTAGTGGCAGTGATATAAAAAACAAAAGCAATAGAAATGAATACACCAGCATATATCGCTAAAAAAAAGGTCTTTAGCGGGTGCTTAGTTGCTTTATAAACACCTACATCTTCGGCAACTTTTGCCATATCAGCAGGTAACAACATATCAAAGGGGTTGCCAGCTCTCAAACTTACTCTCGCTCTTAAGAATTTAAATGAAACATTAAACACGAAGATACTAGCAAAGCAGTATAGGGCAAAAATTGATGTAGATCATAACCCGCAAAACTAAAATGGTTAAAAAGCGTATGATTTGTAGGGTTTATGGTATTAATTAATTGATTTTAAATAAGAAAACTTTTTTTAATGTTTACAAAAAAATTTGAATTTAACCCTGAGCAACTATTTTAAATAGTTAATGTATTGTATCAATTGTTATTGAAATGGGATTTACTCTTCTGACAATTAATTAATATTTCATGTGTGCATAAAATTAATAACATCATCAGCAAGCGATGGGAAGCGCTAGTCACATGCCAACTAGATGAACTCAGGGTGAGAGATAAATCGTCAAGGAGCGGATTTGAATGCGGGATGCCTCAGGGAAGAGGTTAACAACTGCAGCCAACACCGCTGCAGCTTTGTTGATGACAGGTATATTTATCAGTGAGGTGCGACCAAGCAGGCCGCACCTTCTCTAGTGGCGAGTATATTGCTACTGCATTATATCGTCATTTTATTGCCTTAGGATTGGCATGTGCTAGATGACGTTTACGCATTTCCAGTGCTTCATTGAAATTACTGTATAGAGTCTGATAGCGCTCCACACAATAGACTGCCAGGAGCGGCAACAGTGCGCAGAGATAGAGCGGAATAAATTGTGGTGTGATATGCCAAGCAGCAAAAATCAGACAGATCACGATGCTCCATAACAGCGTAGCCAACAACCAGATTAGAGCACGTTTAAAGCGAGTCAGTTTACTGGTGAATGACCAGGGAGCAAACGGTGCCGTGTCAGTATCTAGCGTACCATTCAATATTTCCCCGAATAGCACATAACGTCTTGACCGGCTGGCAAACGCCAACATAAACAGTATCACGATACCCATGAGGATCATAAACGCGATGACAAAGGCAGGGTCTGAGTAGCCAGCGGCTAGGCTAAATGCGGGTTTACGAGCAATGGGAAATACCAAGGCGAAGTTTATCAGCAGGCTCAATAACAAATCTTCAGCCACATAGCCTGGCAGGCTGCGTTGCCGGGGGCGATAAGCATTGATATCGTTGTAGGAGTTTAACGCGAGTATGATATTGAACGGGATCGATTTATTTAGCTGGATCAGCATCAAGGTAGGCAATATCACAACGCCAAGTAACGCAATCAAGGTATAGCGCCAGTCTGCACCGCCCAGCCAAATCAGGCAGCTTAACGCGACCACCAAGCTCAGGGTCACCAGAGAAGCCCAAAAAGGTCGGTATAGTAATTTAGCCATCCCCTCGATATTACGCTGTGTATAGCCCGCCAGCACTTCCGGGCTTTCGAAAGCCCGTGCGGTAAATATGCTATATGCCCAATAGCCCCGGCCATCGCGCATCATGGTCCAGACGATGGACAGACAAATCGCGCTTAACCCGGTGATAATCTCCAGCAAGGTGATGTCAATCGCATTGCGAATCAATGACGAAGTCAGAATGCTGGAGGTCAGCACCACAGGTATTATCGCTACCCGTAGGTATTTTTTACTAAAAGGAGCAAATCTTGGGATCATGCGGCCCTTAACCCCGCTTGCTGGAGTTGACTGCCCACAATATGGTAATAGTGCTGGATGTTATAATCCTCGCGAGAGCCATAATGCTCTGCGAGCAGATGGCTGAGGGTTTTCTTATTACTGATCTCCAGATAGCGGCAGTACCCCATTTGTGCCCACTGATCCATGCTTTCACGCCAACGTACAGTATGGGTAAGATGCAGCGCCAGGTTTTCTTTGATCTGGGCCACGTCATTTTCCACTTTAGCGCTATAGTTCATGATCACTGGGCGGGTGGGTGAAGAGAAGGGCAGGCTAGCCAATGCCTCACGCATCTGAGTTACCCCTTCACTCATCAACGGCGTATGCCAGGCACCATTGACGCCTAGCTTGATAGTATTCACCCCGCTACGCGTGAGATGGTTGATCAGCGTCTTTACCGCTGTCAGTTCACCACCAACCACTTGCTGTTGCCGCCCATTATCGCAGGATACATTCAATACATCCCACAGATCCAGATTGTCAATATGCTCGCATAGTGCCTTATAGCTGTAAGGTTTGACCACATACATCGCCCCTTTGCGCTGTTCGGCCAGATTTTGCATGATGCTTGCGCGTAACGTAATAGCACGGAATAGCGTTTCCAAATCCATCACTCCAGCAGCATAGAGAGCGGTGTATTCCCCGGCACTGTGCCCAGCATAGCCAGTTTCTAACACCGGTTCACGCTCACGTAACGATGTCAACATCGCTGTGTTAACAGTAGTGACAGCCAACTGTTGGTAAACGGTTTTAGTCAGACGCGTCATCGGCCCTTTCTGACACAGCTTGCGCACGTCCAGCCCAGAAACATCGCTGGCACAGTCCCATACTGCTCTGGTACCGGCTGAGATGTCGCAAACATCGCTGCCCATGCCGATGACTGGGGAGCCCTGGCCAGGGAAGATCATCATCCAACCTTGGGCCATATTAGTGGTGATGTCTGTATCACCAATTGATTCGTATACCTGCATAGATATTTCCTTTTTCTCCGAAGGTGCCAAATTCACTGTCCTTGCTGCCGAAACTGGCTGCAACACCGGTATAAACCTCAATACTGTTTTTTAACGGCGTGCTTAAATGCAGATTCAGCATATTACTACCATCCGCCAGATTGGCCATGCCAGAGACTGACCAGTCGATATTGCCAACCTGTCCTTTATTGGTGCGGATATAAAGTGTGACATAGTGCTTTCCGAGCAGATTTCCACCACGGGCAACATTGTCGGTTTCTGCCGCCATCATGCGGGAGTAAAGTTGATAGGATGCGCGATAAAGTGCGGCAATCTCTGGCGGTAGTGGATTGGCATAACCGCCATTAACGAAACGGATAGTATCGAAGTTATCCTTCCACTCACTGCGGCTGTAGCCTTGACTCTGGCCGTAATATTCCGCGCCGTATTCGGTTTGATCGTCGCTGGTGTAACGTAAACCAGCACCGATGTCTGCTTGAGCACCGTCAGAGCGCATTTTGTATGGCACTTGTACAGAACGATACTCACGTATGGCACGTGCTGATGCGGTGTCCAGATGACGCCAGGTCTGCCCATGAGAAACCGACCCTTCAACACTGAGGATCAGCTTATCTGTCAGGTTGCCGCTGGTGCCGATTGCCAGCGTTTTCTGGTTGCCAACAAGTACGGATATGGTCGGGTTGAAGGTTTTCAACCCGGTGGCGGTATAGCTGGCATAATATCTGTCGGTGCTGTTGGTCCGCTGCAGCGGATCCCATTCAGAGGCAGCTTCCTGGCGCTGAGTGTTACGCTTCAAGCGCGGAAAGGCCGCCAGTGTGTAGGTGCCTTCATTGCGATACAATGAATTGCTGACACCATAAGCGCCTTCATCATAAAAATTACGCCAACGATCCGCTAGGCCGAAGATACGGACGTTACGTATGTTGCCAATGATATTGCGCGATAAATCAAGGGGAGCAACAGAGAACAGATAGCCGCTGGTTTTGCGTATCTTACCGGCATCGATGTACCAACTGTCACTGGCTTTCCAGCTGCCGACCACCTCGTTGATAACGCCAAACCCTTGACGGCGTTTATCCTCCAGAGTTCCCGGCTGACGGGCATGGGCAACATATTGCCCACTGGCTTGCGCCTTGACGCTGAAGGTGTCAGTCAATTTACAGAGCCCGACACTGGAAAGGTACAGGTTGGCAGCGGTGTTATTACGAAACGCCGGACTGTCGAACTGCCACAACGAGGCAGAGGTATGGGAGGAAACCCCCTCAATACCCGCATAACCACGTTGTAGCTGGCAATCAACTGCCCAACTGGCATCACTGTAGGTGCCAGCTAACAACAGCATACCGGTAACGGAAAGCCAGTTAGTCGCCATCATTAATTCAGTCTCATCAGATACTCTTTCTGGAAGTAACTTTCCGGCAACGATTCCAAACGGACGTCGCTATAACGCATGGTCGTGTAGTTACCTTTTTGCAGAGCATCCTCTACGACGATAGTCGTTGGCCGCATTTTGCCCAGCACCTGCTGAAAATCGCGATAATAGGAACGCTTGAGCAAGACGCCATCGGCAGAAAGAAAATCGGCCCGGTTGGGGAAGCCAGTCTCTTTATCTACCCAATAAGTGATGGCCGGGTAGGTGACATGGGGCCAGCGGCGTTGCAATGAAAGTTTGTAACAGGTTTTCTCCCCACAGGCTTCCTCACCCACCAACTTGGAGATATAGGAATAATCGAAGTCAGCGGCCACCACGTCACCGTTAGAGACCTGGCCCATCAGGCGCTGTTGGCGTGAGATAGGGATCGGACGCCGTAGATCAGGGGAGAAATACCACATTTTGTCCAGGTCGGAGAGCAAGGCTTTGCCTTTGTCGCGCACTGGAGAGACAAAGCGTACCAGTGCTCGTGCATCCCCTTTCTCTACCCGCTCAGAAGGTTTGTAGAAACGCATGGAGACATCCAGCACCTGCTGGTTCTCTGTCACGTCACGCCCTCCTTTATGTTCGAGCAGGGTTAAGGTGTAACGGAAAGGTTGATCCGGTGCGCGCACACGATCGGCGCGGCGGATAATTTCGCGCGCACGCTGATCTTCCTGAGTCAGGTTGTTCAATTGGTCACGTTCAAGTGAACTCGGCACTTGTTCTGCTGCTTGAGCTAGACCTGAAAGGCCCAAAAGTATTAGGCATCCAGCGAGTTGACGTTTCATCGTTATAATCCTTATTGATAATACTTAGGGTTCAAGTGTCATGCCAAGATCGGCCATCAGGGTGGCACCACGTATCGCGCTTGACTGGTCAGAGACCAAAAAAGCAGTGATGTTGGCCACTTCTTCCGGCTCCACCAGCCAACGACGTGGTTTACTTTCGTAGCGCTCGAACATCTCTGGCCACAGCTCTTTCAAGAACGGCATCATATCGGTATTCACCATCCCAGCGCAGATACCGTTGACTCGGATCTTGCGGTCATACAGTTCTATTTCCAGGTAGCTCACCAGGTTTTCCAACGCTGATTTAGCAATGCCGAGCGGGTAATTTGGTAATACGCGCCGGCTACCCAGACTAGAAATTGCACAAATTGTGCCGCCTTCAGTCATCATCGGCACTATTTCCTGGACGCAGGCGGTGTTGCCAATCAAGTTGGTATTGAGCAACAGTTTCCAGTCATTGCGTGTCATCTCCATAAAGGGTTTGAACGGCGCAGCGGCGGCATTCAGCACGAGGTGATCGATCCGCTCGATACCCTCTTGGCGCAGCTTTTTCATCATTTCACTGATATCACGTGGTTCGGCGATATCCGCTTTAGCCAATGTCACCTTGACCCTGGTTTCTGCTGCTACAAAACGTTGCAGGTTGGCGGCACTTTTTCCTTGATCTTTGCGGTAGTTGAGGATCAGATCGTAGCCCTCTTGTGCCAGCTTTTCAGCGATAGCCATGCCAATGCCACGGCCAGCGCCAGTAATGAGTACAGTTTGTCCTTTTGACATCTCTTTTCTCCCTGAGGGTATTAAACAAAGCGGAATGCTTCCGCAATCACCAGTTTCGAGGCCCGGCGAGCCGGGATAATGGATGCGATTAATGCGGTTACCAGCGGTAACGCACAGGAGAACCAGAACAGATTAATATCCTGATCCCACATCACAAAAGCCAGATAGCCTTGGGTGTAGCCTGGAGAAGGCGGCATTGGTATTCCATTGATATTGATGAGTGTAGCAATCAATATGCCAAAGCTGACGCTTAGCACCGAACCAATGATGCCGATGATGATCCCCTCCAGCACAAACAGGCGACCAATATAGGATTGGTTGAGGCCTAAGGCGCGCAACGTCGCAATTTCCCGAGTACGTTCAATCACGTTCATCATCAGCGTATTACCGATCATGAACACTACAATGACGCTGACAATCGATTTGATGAACAGGAAAATCCCTTCAAACAGGTTAACCACCTGATGGTAGAAAATCGCCAATTCATCCCAAGAGCGCGATTCCAGGTTGAGCTTTTTATCGCTGATCAACTGATTGATGCGCGCCAGTACTCTCTCGGTTTGCTCGGTGTCCTGCAACATAATGATGATTTTACTGACACCGTCAGTCTGCAACAGGCGCTGGGCAGTTTGTAGCGGCATTTTGATTGCCGTATCGTCATACTCTTTGATACCAGACTGGAAGACGCCTCTCACCTGGGAAGACATGGCATTTTGCCCACCCTGCGGGTTGACCACCAACATATCTACCCAATCGCCATAGCCTGCAGAGAGGGCATTGGCGATACCCGAACCGATGGTAATCTCTTGCGGCCTAACCCGTGACAGGTCGCTACCCGAAATGATTCTATCGAGAGAGCCCAGCACCAAGGAGGTTTGTGGTTCAATCCCCACACCGGTAAAGAAAGTAGAGGTTCCTTTGTCGTATTGCGAGATGATGCCGCTGAATGCCAGTTGACCGGTAATGGTGGTGATCTTCGGTGCTATCACTGGGTCGGCCAGCAGAATATTTTTCACCTCATCGTAATTATTGATGGTGTACTGCAGCGAATTGTTAGCACCACTGCTGAGATACCCTTTCTCGTACAATTGGATATGACCGAGGTTGGTACGGATGGTTTGCTCACGCAGGGCCCAAAACGAATAATCGACAAAGCCACCGAAGATAAATACGGCCACGCCACCCAGCGTGATAGCCAGCAGCGTGACTCCAGAACGGCGGCGCTGGCGGAACAGGTTGAGGAAGGTGTAACGGATATCCGTTGGTTTACGGATTGCCGTTATTATCACCACCAACAGTGCATAAACAATAATAATGTTGGAGATCCAGAACAAGATATTCATCATAGCGGTATCTCCGCCAAGGGTTGGAGAATGTTTTTCAGTTCAGCTGGCGTCCATGCTGGTGCCGCACGGCCTTTAAGAGTAGCGAGGCGTTTCCCTTCTTCACCCAGTTGAGCCAGTGATGCCAATGCGGCTTTGGCATCGCTTTCGCGTTGGCAATCGGTTAGCGCGTTCGCCGACATCAGCAATATCATCGGTTTCAAATCGGCCGGTACGGCTGGATTCTGTTGTAAAAAGTTCAGATCTTGCAATGCCACAACGCAGCGGCCATTGGATGCAGGAACAAAGGCATCCATCCTGGCCCGCAGGTAGCGCATCTGCCAGTCATTTTCATCCGTTTCTGCTGCTTCATCAATGTAGAAAAAACCCAGTTTTGAGCTTTCTGCTGCACGCATATAGTTCTTCTTGAGCAGGAAATCCTTAGCCATAAACAGCTGTGCATAGCCAGAGAACATTTTGGCCATGCGGTAATCTGGGTGCTGTTGATACAGCATTTGTAACTGACTGGCGGCGTTGGTTAATGAGTCCATTGAGGCTTGAGCATTAACCCCCAGGATCATCTGTAAACGCGTGTTGTTGTGCACACCCTGTTGCGGTTGGGCTACATTGTTAGCTTGTGAGTTGCTAGCCTGTGAAAGGCCGCTGGTCAATAGCAATATAGCGACGGCATAACGTTTAAGCGGTAAGAAAATCATTTTCCAACTCCCCATCCCTGATTTCCAACACCCGTTTGGCCTGATCGCGCAACGATAATGAATGGGTGGAAATAACAAATGTTGTTTTCAGTTCTTGATTCATGGTGAGCAGAAGATCGATGATCTCTTGCCCAGTGCGGGTATCCAGATTGCCGGTGGGTTCATCGGCGACGATCAGCCGTGGGCGTTTCACCAGTGCACGGGCAATCGCCACGCGTTGTTGTTGCCCACCGGAAAGTTCGCCTGGTGTGCGTTTGTAATGTGCCGCCAACCCTACTTTCTCAAGCATATCCATCACTTGGCCTTGTGCGACTCGGCGGCTAAAGCCGTTGAGCATCAGCGGATAATAAACGTTGTCAAATACGCTTAGCACTGGCAGTAGGTTAAAGAATTGAAAGACAAAACCAATGGCGTCTGCCCGCAAGCGTGCAGTTTGCTTGTCATTAAGCATGGAAAGATCGTTACCCAGCAGATAGACATGGCCGCTGGTGGGGTAATCAATCCCAGCCATCAGATTCAACAGCGTACTTTTACCGCTACCGGAAGGCCCACACAGCGCGATAAATTCACCATCATGAATTTCGGTGGTGATTGATCCCAGTGCCACTATGGCACCCGTGCCTTTACCGAATTTTTTGCTGGCCTGTTGCATCGACACAACAGGTAACGGTTGTGCAGTTTGTAGGGTGGTCATGGTTTTCCCCGATAATTTGACGGTAAATTAGAAGCCTCTTCGACCAGTAACAGGCGGTAATCGGCAGAAATTTCGTACACCAGATAGCCATCGCGATTGATCCATGAATGTCGGCTTATCCCTGTGCTGCTGTCGGTCGTTTCTATCAGGCACAGATCATTAAACGGTTTCGCTATCCCTGGTAGGTGAAGGTCGGTCATGCTGACATAACGACTCTGAGTCAAGACGATATCGCCACTGATGGGCACCAGCACTTGCTCACTGCGTTCGGTGCCCACGAGTGTTGAATGGCAGGGGATCGGAAAACGCAATGAGAATAGTGTGTACTCAAATTGTGTTTTATCGATACTTTTCTGCCGGTTTCCCTGCTGATCGGCAATATTTAGCGTCAGTCCCGCTGCCTTCGCCGGCATCTCGCCTTTCACCGTGCGTGTGTTGCCATCATTGTCCTCAGATATACGGTAGCTCAGGCTGTTATCCACCCCGTAGAACACCTCATCCTGATAGCGGTAATGATGTGTGTTGAGCAATACTCTCCAGGAAAATGCAATGCTGGCTTGTTGCACATAACGGCTATGTTGCTGATCCCAACGTTGAGTGACGCGGTGTTCGCCGATTGGTTTTTCCCCCCGTACAGGCAGGATGCGGTACACAGCATGGTAATCCTTGAACGTCTCGGCCTGTAGCGGCTTGGCTTGTAACAGCTTAGCTTGTAATAGCATAGCCGTTAACGCCATCAGCAGTGGAAACCCGTAACGCATCATTATAGCTGCTCCTCTGGTACCCAGCTTTCCAACAGCCAAGCACCACCTTCACCATCAAGCACACTGAGCAAGCTATGCCCGCTGTTCTTGCTTTGCTGCAGATATTGCCAAGCCAGCGCTGGGTTCATACAGCCGCTGTCGCCATAGAGATCACTGAGTGATACACAGACTTGGCTGGCCGGTAATTGCTGGAAAGCCTGTTGTTGCATAGCACGTAATGACAGCGCTGGTGGCGTGACGCCCAATACGGCATGGGTATCGGAGCCAAGAGAGCCTTTATATTGCTCTGCCAACTGCATGGCTCGCTGTTGCGGTGAGCCAGTCAGGCTCTGGTAGTCGCTCAGGTGTAAAGTTACCCCCTGGCCCGCTGCTTTTTTCAGGATAAGGCAGCCGACGCGCTCAACGCTGAATTGGCAATTGGCTGGCACTTCTCCCCGCTGCTTGGATGACGGAAAACGTTCGGTTTCCGAAAAAACCAGCACCGGGAAACTGCGGAATTGGCCACAAATAATGACGTTATCGGCCATATTGCTGTTTAGGCAGTCTTGTGCCAGCAGCAGGGCATTCATCAAACCATTACGCTCACCGCGTAATTTGCAGGTGAAATCCTTGATGCCATAATCACGCACGATACTTTTGGGCAGAATGTCGACGCTGAGTGAATCGCGCCAGCTATTGATCCCTTCAATGGTTGAGGTTTCTCCCCAAGAGTCGACATAAAACAGGGCATTGCGTTCATGGCGCAGGTGGAATTCCCCTTTGCTGCCCAGTTGTGCCACCGCTTGAGTGCAGGCGGTATTCATGCTGTTTAACCAGTCGCGATAATTGGCTTTGCGCAACGCCTCTTCAGGCAACATGTCACTGTCTACACCGAAACGGCGGAACAACCATTGGCTGCTGCCCGCTTTGGCATTGGCTTTTTTATGCAGCCAAGCTTCCCATACGTTGTACCAGCTCGGCGAAAACCGCCGCATCGGCAAACGGGGTTCAAGCAGGGAAAACCCCACCAGATTAATGGCTGCGGCCGGTATCACTCGTTTCACCTCATTCATTTGCACCCTCCCAGTTAGCGGAGATCACCATGGCGATCGCTGAACCGTCGAGCCCGATGCCTGATTTGATAATGTGCTCTTTTTCCAATGCCAACGGCGGGCTATCGGCATGAACGTGAATTTGCAGCGTTTCATCAATAGGATAACGACTGGTCAGCGCTAGGAGACGGCGTTGTTGCAGAGCGTCAGCAATTAGCATCAGATCGAGCAGCCCGCAACAAGAGACCATATAACCTATCTGGCCTTTGTAGCTGACGACCGGGATACCCGCCTTTCCCCAGAGTTTTTGCAGCGCCATCGCTTCGGCTTTGTCACTGGCAATCACCCCATTGGCATGGGGGAAAACGCAGGCAATATCTTGCGGTGACAGATCGGCATCTACCAGTACGCGTTCTAGTGTTTGAGCGATAGTACGGAAATCGGCGGTAAAGGAACTGCTTCCCCGGCCGCCACTGCTCTGGCAAAACATCGAACTACGTAATATGGCGCTCGGTTTAAAGCCTCGTTGCTGAGCGTGTTGCCCACTTTCAAGGATCAACGCGACGACACCGTTGGTGGGTAAGATACTGCTGTTATGGTTGCTAAAGGGCTGTGAACTGCCTTCCCCCAGCATATCTTGCCCGCCAAGGAAGATGATGTCCTGAGTCTGCGTTTCCAGCCAGCCAATCACTAACACCAGATCAACCTCTCCGGCGGCAATGGATGACTGAGCAAGATGGACTGCCGCTAAAGCAGAGTTGCTAGCACAATAGAGCGAAACCGCCGGCCAACTGAGCTGATAGGTTTGCGTCAACTGTTTTACCAGCCGATCCTGATCAAAATTGCTGGCATGCAACCGTTTGATTTTTGGAAAGAACAGCAGCTCTTCCTGATCGTTGCGATCCTGATAGCCTAGGTAATCGGCGATGTCAGCACGCTGACCATGGCCGACCAGATAAACTCGCACTCGTTTTCCCTGCAAATGTTCCTGACCTAAACCAGCCTTGGCTAAAGCTTGGTCAATCACTGGTTGCAGGCGGGAAAACGCCGAGCCGAAGGGTTGAGCTTCGGGTACATAGTGCGGGTTACAGCTTAAACGCAGATCCTGCCATTCACTTTCTGTGGCAAACCACGGCTGTGAACCGATCAATCTGCCTTCCACCAGACCATTAATCAGCGCCGGAAAATCCGGCGCATAGGCACTGGTCACGCCCCAACCGCTGAGGGCGACGTTATCAATCACGCCATACTCCTCAGCAGTACGGCATAATGGTTGCCTCCTTCCGTGGCACCTAGCACCAGCGCGGTACGGACATTTTTCTTTAACGGTTTGGTGACAAACGCGATATCGTCAGCAGCGAAATGCTCGGTATACGGGATAGGCAGTATTTCGCCGCGCTTCATGATCTCGGCGACCACAGCGATGTTGAGAATACCGATGCAAGATTCCACCAAGCCAAACCAGCCGTTATAGTTAACAAACGGCAGATTGCGACGAGCTTCACCAAACACTTCGCGAATTGCCCCGATCTCAGTGGCATCACGCAGGGGAGTACCATCGCTGGTACCACAAACCAGATCCACCTCTTCCAGCTTGATATCGGCTTCCTGCAAGGCTTGGCGGATAGCGGCCACCATCGATTCGACCCTGGCTGGAATATCATCTTGCTTAAAGAAGCTGCCGTCGTTGGATTTACCGTAACCGGCGATCTCGGCGTGAATATGGGCGCCGCGCTCTTGGGCGTGCTGTAAATCTTCAATCAACAGCATGCCAGCCCCTTCACCCGGGACATAGCCCTTGGCATCTTGACTGTAAACCTTGAAGTCCGCCGGATCGCACGTCAACTGCAGATCGCTGTTGAGCGCCAACAGATAGATGGCAAATGTCCCCATGTTTTCATCAGCACCACCGACGATCACTTGAGGTTGCACCGATTGGCGGATTAATTCATAACCATAAGTCAACGCTCCCAATCCAGCGTTGATACCGGTTGCCAGCGAGGTGTTATAGCCTTTGATCCCTTCGGAAATGGAACAGAAGGTGGAGATGGCATTCATCAGTGACCCAGGGAATTCCGAGGTGCGCACTTTGGTTGGGTCAGGGAACAGGCTCTCAAGGTAGCGAACCACCGTTGATTGTGGCCCTTTTGACATCCCCAGGATCATGCCCAGCGTTTGACCGTCGCGTTTGATTTTACGCCCAGCATCAGTCATTGCCTGGGTAATGGCCAGCAGGGCAAAGGTGCTGATGGTATTGGCTTTGCGCGGATCAAAACGGCGCAGCGTTTTACGCGGATCCAGGTCTAATACCTGGTGCACGCCTGAAGGTTTACTCAGTTTGCTCGCCATATCCGTTTCGCCGAAATTGTTCTGCATGTAGTCAACCACTTCATGGTTGTTCTTCATGGTATTGACGATTTCGCGAAATTCCTGGCTGGTAGAGGAGTCCAGTTCCAGAGGATGAAGCTGAGAGATCGGCGCCTGCGCCCACATTTTTTCCAGTATGCTGTGCAGCGTGTGGCCCACAGAACTGACAGCCCCCATCCCAGTGATGGCGACACGTTTAGCCTGGTATTGGCTCGCTGGGCTCTGTTCTGGCTTCACGCTGGCTATCACACAGCAGTTGTTACCGCCGAAGGCATAGTTGTTCTTCATGAACATTTTGACTTCGGCTTCTTGGAACTCATTAGGCACGTAGTTGAGATCGCAGTTCGGGCGTGGCGTGCTAAAGTTGAGCGTTGGCAGGATCTTGTTTTCTGGCAACGTCAGAAAACAGGCGATGAGCTCAATAATCCCTGCGGAACCGATATTGTGGCCGACATAGGCTTTGGTCGAACTCACTGGAATATCCGTGATATTCGGGAAGACCTTCTTCATGGCTAAGGTTTCACAGCGGTCGTTGGCCTCGGTACCGGTGCCATGGGCATTGATATAATCAATATCCGTTGTCTCGATTTCTGCATTTTGCATTGCGTGGCGCATGACTTGCACCGCACCGTCACCGCGTGGGTCTGGAGCAGTTTCGTGGTAGGCATCGCAAGAGGTGGCATAAGAGACCATTTCGCCGTAGATGGTGGCACCACGGGCGATAGCGTGTTCGTATTCTTCCAGCAATAACGCCCCCGCACCTTCACCAATTGACATTCCTGGCGTGCCGGAGAACGGGCTTGATGGGGTGCGCTTCATGGCGTGCAGCGCGTAGAAACCGGCAAAGGTCGGCAGGTAGATAGGTTCGGTGCCTACGACCAGAACCGTAGGGTTTTTGCCGTTCTGGATCAGGTCATAGCCGATCCCCATGGCGTTGGTACTGGCTGTACAAGCGGTGGCAACCAGTTCAAAACCGCCCTTTAGTCCCAGCAGTGAAGAAACAATGGCACAACAGGAAGAAAAACTACCTGAAACCATCGCTTTTTTCAGCGAGAAACGCTCCATCTGATGTTCGATCAGCGGCATAAACGCTTCGGTACCGGCCGAGGAAACACCGATAATCAGTCCCGTTTTATCGCGGAGCACACCATGAGGTAATTGCCCCTGATCTAAGGCTTCGTGACCAACCTTGTAGGCCCACAGGGCAGCGTTGTCCAATGAGGCGACGGTTTCAGCAGAGAGTTCTGGCCAACTCAACGGTTGCAACACCTCGGAGGCATTCGCATCCTCAAACCATTCGAGATACTTTTTGCTGGGTTTTATCCCACAGGTTTTATTCAGCAGTGCCTGTTTAAAATCGGCAACGTTATTGGCAATGGAAGAGAGGTGACCCATACCGGTAATCACCACTCTTTTGCGAGTGACTGTCATAGTGTCTTCCGTGTCAGCAAACCAGAAATCGAATGTGGATACGCCATGTTTCCATGGCGTACATAGTCCCATACTTCAAATTACTTGCGTGTTAGCTGCGCTCTGTCATCCCCAGCCACAGGGTTAGCTATGTGACTGGGGATTTCATCGATTGCCGCGTTACTCGGACCAAAATCGGGCCTGGTCCTAAAGGGCTAGCGCTGTTCGAAACATTCAGCTTTTTGTTAAGTAACTTAAATTATTTTGGGTATAAATACGTTATGCTTTTGGTGCATTTCCTGCGGCCAGTGCTGCTTTTTCGGCCTTCATTTTCTCTTCTTTCAACTTATTCCATTCGGATTGTTGCACCAAATCGCGTGGGCGCGTGCTGTCCACATAACTATGCTCTGAAGGGTTGACCAAGAAGCTATAGTTACGGGCGAAAGGCACCGCAGAAGTGGTTACCGTGATTGGACCGTTGGCTGTTACTACCTGATAAGCGTCAATGTCTGCCCATGCCATGTCATCTGTGAGGAACAGGCGGCCGAGACAGGCGTTCAAATCTGGCGAATAGTCACAGATGATCACTTCACCAATGCAGTTACCGTCAGACATTACTTTGTCGCCACGCTGAGGGATCGCATTTGGCTTACCGGCAAGGGTCATCCCCACCACTCTGTGGCTGACACCTTCCTCCAAGCGATCATTCAGGCTTTCCAGACCGGTGAAGACTTCTTTGTCGTAGCGCACAGCCCACTGCATCTGCAATGAGATTGGGCAGCGAGTATAGGTATTTAGGGTGTCAGGTTCCCAGCAAGGGTTTTCCAGACGTACCAAGTGTTGGTAGTTCAAGCCACCGGTGCGCATATCGTACTTCTCACCGGCTTCCAGCATTTGCATCCAGACGTCGGCTAATACATCCTGTGGCCCCATAAGCTTGTAGGAGTATTCGCCGTGTTTGCCGCTACGCAGGAGAATCAGTTCGTCGTCAACGTGCATATGTTCTTGGAAGGGCAGACCGATAACGTCCATCCCGTACACTTCAGCCAGCAATTCCCAAGCGTATGGGCCTTCAAAGTGCAGCATGCCCCATTCTGGTGTTAGAGACTCGATCGACTCGATGTCTGCGAATTCTTCTTCATTTTCTGCCAGTTTGGCACGCAGCAATTCACATAATGTTTCACCGCTGACCCACTCAGATATCAGCAAAAAACGCTCGTCATCACAGGCGATATACAAATCAGTGATGATGTTGCCAGTTTCATCGAGGATCAGGCTGTACATGGCCTGCTCATCGCGGATCGATGAAACATCACCGGAAACCAGTTGGTTTAGCAGTGACCAAGCGTCATCGCCGCTGATGGCCGCAATGCCAAAGTGGGAGTAGTCGGACAGCAAAATGTTTTTACGTACTGCTTTGTATTCTTCATCCGCTGCACAATAGCTGAGTGGAATAGCAACGCCGTTGCGTTCTCCCAGGATTGCACCGTGCTGTTGATGAATTTCAGTGAGTTTGGTCATTCCTTGTCCGCTCCTGCTGTTGCTGATCCGTTGTTGATTTCTCTCTGTTTGGCGATAACAAACGAGGCCAGAGTGTTGACGTTACGCATGTAGGAAGGATCATCACCTTCTTTCACACGGATGCCGAAGGTTTCGTCGAGAAGTACGATGACTTCGGTAGCATCCACTGAGTCCAGCTTTAAACCGCTGCCAAACAATGGGGTATCGTCGTCAATCTGATTGACGTTTTGATAGAGATTCAGGCGTTCTATCAGGCCTGTTTTGATTTTCTCCAGCACAAATTTGCGCTGTTCAATCGTTTCAATAAGCGAGATGTTACTCATAGTGGTGTTTCTCCCTGGTATTTCACTTGCATGCCTTTGCTTTCAGCATTACTGATATCGGTACGAAAATTCACAATACGTCCTGAGCAAACTACATTACGCCCGACTCGAGCCTCCACTTCGTAATGGTGGAAACCATGGACATCGGCGTAAGCCAGTCGGCTGTTGACTTCAATGGTGTCGCCCGGCGAGACCATGTTCTTATATTTTACGTCCTGTGACGCCAGTACACCGATGACGCGTGCACGCTCTGCCACTATGCGTTGCGCGCCTTCTGGCGTACTCAATGCACGTGAAACGTCATCGAACTTCTTCAATTGCTGTTGAGTTTCTCGTTCATGCAATAGGCAAAAATCGTTCAGCAGGCTCAGGTATTCGCTGGACTGGCCAAAAATTTCGGCGATCATCACACCTGGCATCACTGGGTTATCAGGAAAATGCCCGGGAATGTAGGACTCGTTAAAGGTTACGTGCTTAATGACGGTGATCGAGCCCTTTTCGCCTGGCGAAAAGTCCACGATGCGGTCAACCATGAATATGGGTGCACGCCAAGCCCCCATTTTCAGTAACAAAGGCGGAGTAACTAAACTCCTGTTATAATTAGCCATTCAACTTTCCTGTCGGTTAACGCATCACCAGACCGCCATCCGCCACTAGAGTCTGCCCTACGATATAGCTGGATGCGTCTGAACTTAAAAAAGCCACCACATTGGCGATCTCGTCAACACGACCAAGACGTTTCAACGGGATAGCTGACATTACTGTACGCACAATCTGGCGCGGTACTTTTTTCACCATTTTGGATTCGATCATACCTGGTGCCACAGCATTGACACGGATGCCCTTTGCCGCCATTTCGTTAGCAAGAGTACGGGTAAAACCGATAATGCCAGCCTTGGCAGCACTGTAATTACTCTGGCCAAAACTGGAGGTGATTCCAGATACCGAGGAGATATTCACTACTGCTGAATTGCGCGCATGGCGTAATAAAGGTAGTAACTGTTTAGTCATACTGAAGGTGCCGTACAGATTGACCTTAATAACTTGATCAAACTCTTCGTAGGTCAACGCGGAAAATACGTTATCTTTGTAGATCCCTGCATTATTAATAAGTACATGAACTGCGTGAGCCTCTTTTTCAAGCTCATCAGCCAGGCGTGAAACTTCGCTGACATCAGCAATATCACATTGCTTAATATGCAGATTCTCACCTTGTGGATGAGAGGTTTTTAATTTTTCCAACCCGCTAGTATCATAATGGTAAATAGCGAAAACGTTAGCGCCTTGCTCAAGGTATTTTTCACAAATAGCTAAACCGATATCACCACTGGCGCCAGTGACGACCACGTTTTTACCCCCGAGATCGGGATAGTGAGACATAAATATTCCTTTATTTTAACAATTAAGCCAATGCTGCAGCGGCAATCGCATGCGATTGACAATGAGAAATACTCAGCGTGGAACTGGTGAGGTTTTTTTCCTGCATTATTCGGGAAAATTCACCACTGAAGAGATAATAAGGGCATCCGAGATCATCGTGCATGATTTGGATGTCATGGAATGAGATCCCTAGACGAAACCCAGTACCAAGCGCTTTCACTGCAGCCTCTTTGGCTGCCCAGAAACCGGCCATGCGCTCGATGTTTTCGGTCAGATTCCCTAAGGACTCTTGCTCTGCGGGCGTTAACAAGAGTTGCACCAGCTTATTACCACTACGTGTTAACGCGGTATTTACCCGTGCGATTTCGATAATATCTACACCAAGATTCATTCGTCCTGACTCTCTTTCTCAATCCATTGAAGCATCTTCATTAAACGTAGTTATAGTGTTTTTACTTTAAACTACGTAGGTGTTAGCTGCCTTTTTTCACCTCAGTCATATAGTTTCTATGTACCGGGGATTCGATCAGTTGCTACCTGCAAGCAAATCGATTATTTGGTGTGTGTATACCTAAAGGCGTCAGGCGAAGATAAGTTAACACGAAAAATAAAAAAAAAATAATAAGAAAAATCTTAATTCATTCAGTCTATGACAGAATGAGGCGTTTTGTATCTAGTAGAATGAAAACACCTGTGAATCACTATTTTCCTTTTTGACTCCTCTTTAACTGGTCTTAGATGGTCTTTTAGACAGCTTTGTCAGCGTAAAAGAATAGTGGTGAGTATTTTGTTGATATATACCCGATTAACTTAAAGATGCTGGCTTCAGCACCTGAAAATTATCATTAAGCCGAGCTGATAAACAGCCCACTATGTTTAGGCTTTAGCTTGCCTTTATTCAGGTACCCACGGATATGGTGATCAACCGTTGTTTGGTGCAAACGTAAAGCCTGAGGAATCATCACAAAGCACCTTCCCGCCTTCAGAAGCGAAAAGGATGGCCTTTATACGACCATAAACGTGCTAATCCCTTCTGGAATCCTGTAGGTGTTAGAGTGCGTTTTGCTGTTCTACGGTGATAAATAGCTTCATGGCAAAAAGCATGCTCCTCGTAACGAACAAAATTAAGCGTTTTCAATGATCACAGATTGATACTTTTCAGGCTTCAGGCTTCAGGCTTCAGGCTTCAGGCTTCAGGCTGCTTGGGTGTTAGCTGCAGTTATTCATCTCGTTCATAAGGATCGCTCCTATCGGGGCCGCTGCAGCAGCGTTAAAATCCGCACCAGGCGGATTCGCCGTTCACCCTAGTGACATAGTTAGCTATGTCACTAGGGATTAATGAACCTCATCTATGCGGTTCATCCTGCGGGCCAGCGTAAGCACTGTTCAAAACACTCTGCGTTTTGTCATGCAACTCGAATTATTGTGTGTTTAGACTGATCCCTGCGCCCAGTATCGGTCTTTGGCTTTTTGCAGTTTGCTGTAAGCCGCCAGTAATGCCTGGTGTGCCGGTAAGGCGGTTAACGCCGGGTCAATAGCAAACAGACCATGGAAGCGTTCGCTGCCATTAATGGCGGCAGAGGCTGCGTCAAGGGCGGATTGCCCATACATTTTGACCAAAGCACTATGATATTGAGCGGGGTCGCGTTCCGCTTCCAGAGCTAACTGAAGGCATGTTTGCAAACAACGGTAATAATTGCTGCGTTCAGCGCTAAACAGTGAGGCATTAAACTCCAGTGTCCATTCGGCCCAGATCAGCGCCTGCTCCAGATCGCCTCCCGCCAAGGCCAGCATCGATTTCAGTTCGCCCACGCGTAATGTGTACCAAGCATTGTCTTTGCCAGTAGCGAGGCCCAGCAATTCACGCACCCGGGTGAAATCGTCTAATCCTTCATCATCCAACTGTTGCAGCAGAGCCAGATACTCTTCTGCTTGCCAGTGGCTGTCTGGTAATTGCAATAAAGTGGCCCGCAAATGGGCTGCCATACTGTTGTTGGCCAGGATCAGATCTTCTGCCGGATAAATATCAGACATGCCAGGCACAATAATACGGCAGGCATAAACCCCCAAGTGCTGGTAATCCGCAATGTATACTTCAGCCTCTTCCTGATTAAAAATGCTCATCAAGGTGGAAAATTCTTGTTGCGTGGTGCCGCTGAAATTCCAATCGACAAAAGGATAATCCGCATCTTGCTTGAACATATCCCAAGAGATTAAGCCGCTGGAATCAATAAAGTGCGTTTCCAGATTGGTGTGCTCGGCGACTTCTTCATTATCAAAGGTAGGAGGGCTAAAGACATCAAGATCTTTTAAGCCACGCCCTTGCAGCAGTTCAGTGACGGTACGCTCTAATGCGACACCAAAATCCGGGTGGGCACCAAAGGAAGCAAAACAACTGCCATTGGCTGGGTTGAACAGCACCACACAAATCACCGGATAGTGGCCACCCAGCGAAGCATCATAAGCGAGGATTGGGAAACCTTCGGCCTCCAGTTTGGCGATAGCTTCAACTACTTCAGGATAACGGCTTAACACCTCGCTGGGAATTTCCGGTAAGCTGATGGATTCAGCAATAATGCGGTTCTTGATATAACGCTCGAACACTTCAGAAAGCGCTTGAACGCGAGCTTCGCTGGTGGTATTGCCCGCAGACATGCCGTTGGAGACATACATGTTGCCGATAATATTCATCGGAATATAAACCGTCTGCTGGTCTGACTGACGGCTGAAGGGCAGGGCACAGATACCGCGCTGCGCATTGCCTGATTGAAGGTCCACCAGATCACTGGCTTGCAGTTCCTGTTCAGGGTCGTAAAACGCATGCAAGCGTGGGTCTAACAACCCCGCAGGTAATGCATTATCTTCCGGGATAGGGAACCATTTTTCGTGTGGATAATGGACAAAGTCGCTTTGTGCAATTTGCTGACCTAAATAGAAATCAGCAAAGAAATAGTTGGTGGAGAGACGCTCAAAGTATTCCCCCAATGCCGAGGCCAAGGCGGCCTTTTTACTGGCACCTTTGCCATTGGTGAAGCACAGCGGACAGTCGCGATCACGGATGTGCACCGACCAGACATGGGGAACTGGATTGAGCCAAGAGGCTTCTTCAATATTAAAACCCAGATCAGATAATTTTTGCTGAAAACCGGCGATGGAATCTTCCAGTGCGGCGTCTTTACCGGGAATAAAAGTTTGCGTCATGGTGATCACTTATTGGGCATACAGAGAACGCACAATAATACGAGGTTTTAGGCTGAAGCTCCATATATTCCTAAATTTGCATGAATATCACAGTTTTTATAATGATAAATTATATAATTCGGCAGATTATTATTTTATCAATCATGGGATAAGACAATGAAATCAATAAAATTGAGTGTCATGGCATTACTCATGGCCGGGGTGAGCAGTTCTGCACTGGCATTGCCTAATATCACCTTGTTAGCTACGGGGGGAACCATTGCTGGTGGGGGGCAATCTGCTACCCAATCAAATTATACCGCTGGCAAGTTGGGGGTGGAGGCGTTAGTCAATGCTGTGCCAGAGCTGAAAACAGTTGCCAATGTGAAAGGGGAGCAACTGGTAAATATTGGTTCGCAAGATATGAATGATGAGGTGTGGCTCAAGTTAGCAAAAAAAATCAATGCGGACTGCGCCAAAACCGATGGCTTTGTCATCACCCATGGCACAGATACTTTGGAAGAGACGGCCTATTTTCTTGATTTGACGGTCAAGTGTGACAAACCGGTGGTGATCGTTGGCGCCATGCGCCCGGCTACCGCCATGAGTGCGGATGGCCCATTCAACTTATATAATGCGGTGGTTACCGCAGCGGATCCACAGTCGGCCAGACGTGGTGTGCTGGTGGCTATGAATGATACGGTACTCGATGGCCGCGATGTGACCAAAACCAATACCACGGCAGTGCAAACTTTCCAGTCCCCCAACTTTGGACCGCTAGGGTATATCCACAATGGTAAAGTTGATTATCAACGTTCACCGCAGCGTAAACATACTACTGCAACACCGTTCGATGTCAGCAAATTAACCACCTTGCCGAAGGTAGGCATCATCTATAACTATGCCAATGCATCCGATGCCCCGGCAAAAGCCTTGATCGCAGAAGGTTATCAAGGGATTGTCAGTGCCGGTGTTGGCAATGGCAACTTGTATAAAACTGTGTTTGATACATTGGCCAAAGCCGCAAATGATGGCATGGCGGTGGTTCGTTCTTCTCGTGTTCCGACCGGTTCAACCACCGAAGATGCGGAAGTGGATGATACTAAATATGGTTTTGTGGCCTCAGGGACATTAAACCCGCAAAAAGCCCGAGTTTTGCTGCAATTAGCCTTAACGCAAACCAAAGACGCCAAACAGATCCAGGCGATGTTTAATCAGTACTAATTATGCAATCTACAGGGGGTGTGATGCCCCCTGATATTGTTTATCTTCGCCGCAAAACCCCGCCCTTTGAATGACGATGTTTCCGGTTCTTACAAGAATAAGCATTGCAGCCGCGTTAGGTGAGTGATAAAACCTGATGGGTGGATTTGGCGTTGCGGTTCAATAGGACGGCGAGTGGCGCCATTGGGTATCAACATCTATTTAGTGTATCAACATCTATTTAATTTGGTTTATTCAGGTGGTGGCCGATTACTGCAACTTGAATAACGAAGGGTGAGTCGACACACCGGTTTGTGCGGCAAACAGTCAATGTAGTGAGGGGAAATGACACAGGTTTATAACTTTAGCTCTGGCCCGGCAATGTTGCCGGTTGAAGTGTTGCGTCGTGCTCAACAAGAACTGTGTAATTGGCATGCGCTGGGGACTTCAGTAATGGAAATCAGCCACCGCAGTAAGGAATTTATTGCCGTTGCCGAAGAGTCTGAACAGGATCTGCGTGATTTGCTGAAAATCCCTGCCAATTACAAAGTGTTGTTCTGCCAGGGTGGCGCACGTGCACAATTTGCTGCGTTGCCGCTAAACCTGTTGGGCAATAGTACCAAAGCGGATTATATCGATGGTGGCTACTGGGCTCACAGTGCCATTCTTGAAGCAGAGAAATACTGTCAGCCGAATGTTATTGATGTTAAAACTTCGGTGGACGGGTTAAGTGCCATCAAACCGATGAAAGAGTGGCAGCTCAGTGATGATGCCGCGTATGTACACTATTGCCCAAATGAAACGATTGATGGCATTGCGGTGGATGAATTGCCTGATTTTGCTAATAAAGTGGTGATTGGCGATTACTCTTCAACGATTCTTTCCAGTCCGCTGGATGTGAGCCGTTTTGGTGTTATTTATGCCGGCGCTCAGAAAAATATTGGGCCCGCTGGTTTAACGCTGGTGATCGTGCGTGATGATCTGCTGGGTAAAGCGCGCCGCGAAACTCCTTCGACGCTCGATTACACGGTATTAGCGGAAAATGATTCGATGTTCAATACGCCGCCGACGTTTGCCTGGTACCTTGCTGGCCTGGTGTTCAAATGGCTGAAAGAGCAGGGTGGCCTGGTGGAAATGCAAAAGCGTAATCAGGAAAAAGCGCAACTGCTGTATGCCACCATTGATCAGTCGGATTTTTATCGCAACCGCGTTGCCACGGCTAACCGTTCCTTGATGAATATTCCTTTCCAGTTAGCCGATCCTGTATTGGATAAAGTCTTCCTGAGTGAAGCGGAAGCTATTGGCCTACAAGCGCTGAAAGGGCACCGTGTAGTAGGGGGAATGCGCGCCTCTATTTATAATGCTATGCCGTTGGCAGGTGTGAAGGTATTAACTGATTTTATGGTTGATTTTGAACGTCGTCATGGCTGAGCCTGACGTTTACTGACGTGTATAGTTGTTGTCCTTTGGTATTAAAGCGGCTCCGGTGATATCCCGGGGCCGTTTCGTTGATCAGATTGTGGAGAATGTTGTTGATATGGTCGATTCCCTGACGTTACAACCGGTTGCTTTAGTCGAAGGCACCGTCAATTTACCCGGCTCCAAGAGCGTATCCAATCGTGCTCTGCTGCTGGCTGCACTGGCTCAGGGAACTACCCGGCTGACTAACCTGCTCGATAGCGACGATGTCCGTTATATGTTGAATGCGTTGCAGGCGCTGGGGGTGAAGTACCAACTCTCTGATGATCGCACCCGTTGCGTCGTGGAAGGCGGGGCTGGCCCTCTGGTAGCAAAACAGCCGCTGGAACTGTTCCTTGGCAATGCCGGTACGGCAATGCGCCCATTGGCTGCGGCATTGTGCCTGGGGCAGGGTGATGTGGTTCTGACGGGCGAACCCCGTATGAAGGAGCGGCCGATTGGCCATTTGGTGGAGGCGCTACGTCAAGGGGGCGCGCAAATAGATTATCTTGAGCAGACCGATTACCCACCAGTGCGCCTGCAGGGTGGTTTTCGCGGTGGGGATGTGACGGTGGATGGCAGTGTTTCCAGCCAGTTTCTGACCGCTCTGCTGATGATGGCTCCGCTGGCAATGCAGGATACCGCCATCCATATCAAAGGTGAGCTGGTTTCCAAGCCTTATATCGATATTACGCTACACCTGATGAAAACCTTTGGTGTTGAGGTCACTCACGAAAACTATCAGGTATTCCATATTGCTGCTCAGCAGCAGTATTGTTCACCGGGGGATTATCTGGTGGAGGGGGATGCCTCTTCAGCCTCTTATTTTCTGGCCGCTGCGGCGATCAAAGGCGGCACAGTGCGTGTCACCGGGATCGGCAAAAAAAGTGTCCAGGGCGATACCAAGTTTGCCGATGTACTGGAAAAAATGGGGGCTCATATTACCTGGGGGGATGATTTTATCGAGTGTCGCCGTGGTGAGTTGCAAGGTATCGATATGGATATGAATCATATTCCAGATGCTGCCATGACCATTGCTACCACCGCTCTGTTTGCTGAAGGCCCAACCACTATCCGCAATATTTACAATTGGCGCGTAAAAGAAACCGATCGACTGGCGGCCATGGCCGCTGAGTTGCGCAAAGTGGGGGCCGAAGTGGACGAAGGGGAGGATTACATCCACATTATACCGCCGAGCAAGTTACAGTTTGCCCGAATTGAGACTTATAACGACCACCGCATGGCGATGTGTTTCTCGCTGGTGGCCCTGTCTGATACCCCGGTGACGATTCTTGACCCCAAATGCACGGCCAAGACATTTCCGGATTATTTTGAACAATTGGCACGTATCAGCCAATAGGCCTGATTTCTGCTCTATTGATGATTTCTCACTCGCCAGGATGGCCGTAGCTGATTGAATTCTATCTGTGGCTTTTGCAGCGTAATGGTTTTATTTTCAGCAACCAGTGCGTTCTGGGGTAACAGTAAAGCTGACAGGGGAGTATAATACGCCGCCGAATCTGCTCCAGTGGGGGCAGATAGCAGGCGCATCCCTGTGAGGTTTTCTACCCGAAGGAGAGAGATAATGATGGCTACAGCCCCGGTAATAACCGTTGATGGGCCAGGTGGAGCGGGTAAAGGCACGCTGTGTAAAGCGTTGGCCGAATCCCTTGGATGGCATTTGCTGGATTCTGGTGCCATTTATCGTGTATTGGCTCTGGCTGCACTACACCATCAGGTGGATATCACCTCTGAAGAGGCATTAGTTCCCTTGGCCGCCCATCTTGATGTTCGCTTTGTTGCGCAGGACGGCAAGTTACAGGTTATTTTGGAAGGCGAGGATGTCAGCAACGAGATCCGCCAGGAAACCGTTGGTAATACGGCATCGCTAGTGGCTGCTTTCCCGCGGGTGCGCGAAGCATTATTGCGCCGCCAGCGAGCGTTTCGTGAGGATCCCGGCCTGATTGCCGATGGCCGTGATATGGGTACCGTCGTCTTTCCTGATGCGCGAGTTAAAATTTTTCTTGACGCCAGCTCAGAAGAGCGCGCGCATCGTCGCATGCTGCAGTTGCAGGAAAAGGGCTTTAGTGTTAACTTTGAGCGTCTTTTAGCCGAGATAAAGGAACGGGATGACCGTGACCGTAATCGGGCTATTGCGCCCCTGGTGCCAGCTACTGATGCTCTGGTGCTGGATTCTACCAGCATGTCGATCGAAGAAGTGATCCAGCGGGCGTTGGCGTATGCACATAAAATATTGGCGTTGCCGCAGTAATAAATACGGCGGCACCTTTCTTTTTTGTCATATTTGCCACCGTATTGCGTAGCAGTATTGTAGTATATCGGGTAAAATTTTGCCCTTGTGATTTATATCGTGATTCATGCAACTGCAGTGCAGCCAGTGGGCCATCTAATTTGCGCCTGTTGCTGCGGTAATGTGCATGATGACATTTATAGAAACCTGGTCGGCATGGAGCCAATGACCGGGTATGTGAAACAACCCCATTCGGCGGGATGCTAAATGGACGTTAAACTAAAGAACCCTGAAGATTAACAACATGACTGAATCTTTTGCTCAACTCTTTGAAGAATCCCTGAAAACAATTGAAACTCGTCCGGGCTCCATCGTTCGTGGCGTGGTTGTTGCTATTGATAAAGATATCGTACTGGTTGACGCCGGTCTGAAATCTGAATCCGCCATTCCGGTAGAGCAGTTCAAAAACGCACAGGGTGAGCTAGAAATCCAGATTGGTGACGAAATTGACGTTGCGCTGGATGCTGTTGAAGATGGCTTCGGTGAAACTCTGCTATCCCGTGAGAAAGCGAAGCGCCACGAAGCTTGGATCACGCTGGAAAAAGCTTACGAAGAAGCTGAAACCGTTATTGGTATTATCAACGGTAAAGTTAAGGGTGGCTTCACTGTTGAGCTGAACGGTATTCGCGCGTTCCTGCCAGGTTCTCTGGTTGATGTGCGTCCGGTCCGCGATACTCTGCACCTGGAAGGCAAAGAGCTTGAGTTCAAAGTGATCAAGCTGGACCAAAAGCGTAATAACGTTGTTGTTTCTCGTCGTGCAGTAATTGAGTCCGAGAACAGCGCAGAACGCGATCAACTGCTGGAAAACCTGCAGGAAGGCATGGAAGTTAAAGGTATCGTCAAGAACCTCACTGACTACGGTGCATTCGTTGATCTGGGCGGCGTTGATGGCTTGCTGCATATCACCGATATGGCTTGGAAGCGCGTTAAGCATCCGAGTGAAATCGTTAACGTTGGCGACGAAATCACCGTTAAAGTGCTGAAGTTCGACCGCGAGCGTACCCGTGTTTCTCTGGGCTTGAAGCAACTGGGTGAAGATCCATGGGTTGCTATCGCCAAGCGTTACCCAGAAAGCACTCGATTGACAGGCCGTGTGACTAACCTGACTGATTACGGCTGCTTCGTTGAAATCGAAGAAGGCGTTGAAGGTCTGGTGCACGTTTCTGAAATGGATTGGACCAACAAAAACATCCATCCGTCCAAAGTGGTTAACGTGGGCGATGTAGTGGATGTGATGGTTCTGGATATCGATGAAGAACGTCGTCGTATCTCTCTGGGCCTGAAGCAGTGCAAATCCAACCCATGGCAGCAATTTGCGGAAACCCACAACAAAAACGACCGTGTTGAAGGTAAAATCAAGTCTATCACTGACTTCGGTATCTTCATCGGCCTGGACGGCGGCATCGACGGCCTGGTTCACCTGTCTGACATCTCCTGGAACGTTGCAGGGGAAGAAGCCGTGCGTGAATACAAGAAAGGCGACGAAATTGCAGCAGTGGTCCTGCAGGTTGACGCAGAGCGCGAGCGCATCTCTTTGGGCGTGAAGCAACTGGCTGAAGATCCGTTCAATAACTACCTGTCTGTGAACAAGAAAGGGACTATTGTTACTGGTAAAGTCACAGCAGTTGACGCGAAAGGTGCTACAGTTGAATTAGCAGGCGGTGTAGAAGGTTACCTGCGTGCATCTGAAGCCTCTCGCGACCGCATTGAAGATGCAACTCTGGTTCTGAAAGTGGGTGACGACGTGGAAGCTAAATTCACGGGTGTTGACCGCAAGAATCGCGTTGTAAGCTTGTCTGTTCGTGCTAAGGACGAAGCTGACGAGAAAGATGCTATCGCTACTGTGAATAACAGCAAGCAGGAAGAAAGCAATTTCTCTAACGCTATGGCTGAAGCTTTCAAAGCGGCTAAAGGCGAGTAATGACGGGGGGGCGGCATTGACCGCCCCGATACGGTAGTTTAGCTGCAAAGCTTGGAGGAACTATGACCAAGTCTGAACTTATAGAAAGACTTGCTGGTCAGCAATCTCATATCCCGGCGAAGGCCGTTGAGGATGCTGTGAAAGAGATGCTTGAACATATGGCAGCAACATTAGCCGAAGGTGAACGCATTGAAATTCGCGGATTCGGCAGTTTTTCTCTTCACTACCGTGCTCCGCGCGTTGGTCGTAACCCAAAAACGGGTGATAGAGTTGAGTTGGACGGCAAGTACGTTCCTCACTTTAAGCCAGGTAAAGAGTTACGTGACCGTGCCAATATCTATGGATAATTATAATTCATAGAGTTGTTGCTTGTAATAAATGAAAGCTAAAACGGTGCCTCAGTAAGGGCACCGTTTTTTATGGTGACACTATTCCTCTCCCCGGTGTTAATTTTCACCCGCCTCGCCGCTTTTCGCTCAACACTCGCAACTTTTCACCCAGCCCTCGCAACGATCACAGCAATGCAACGTCAATCACCGATAGTTTGCGTATCACTTCCCATGCACTGAATCAGCCACTGGTGGCGACTTAGCTGAGCGTTAATATCCCCAGTGGATATAACATCAGGTAAGGAGCGTGGATATCAGGGTCTCGATCGATACAGCAGCGATGGCGTTAGTCACAGGGATGTTGCCACTGCTGTTTTTGCCTTATTTACCCACATGGTCACAGTTGAGTGGCGTGGCTTTTGTCGCCCTGCTGCTATGGCGGCAAAAACAACAGTATTGGTGCCAGGTGTTATGTTACCTGTTGCTAGGGTTCATATTGGCAACGGGGAGCGCCAGCGTCTTGATGCGCCAAGTTACTACGTTATCGGTGGGCGGGGATCAGGATGTTATGGCTACTGTGCGCAGTATCAAGCTGGAAGGCGTAGAGATACCTCAGGTACAGTTCCGCATTGAGCAAGTGAATGGTCGTTGGCTCATTCCTGCACTGACGTTTATTGCCCAAAGCCCTAGTGAAAATATATGTGCCGGGCAGCAGTGGGCACTAAAGGTTCGCTTTCGCCCAGTACATAGCAGTTTGAATGAAGGCGGGTTTGATGGCCAGCGTTGGGCGATGGCTAATCGACAACCCTTACGCGGTTATCTCCGCTCGGCAACCGTGGTGAATGAAAACTGCCACTGGCGGCAGCAAATTATTACCACGATGGATAATCAGTGGAGGGAGCTGGCACAACGCCCGGTGTTATTGGCGTTGGCATTTGGCGAACGTATGTTGATGGATGGCAACAGCCGGGCACAATTGATGAAAACCGGCATCGCACACCTGATGGCGATTTCTGGCTTACATATTTCCCTTGCTGCTGCGTTTGCTTGGGCTGGTGCGCGTGGGGTGCAGTTTTTTCTGCCTGCACGCCTTATCGGTTATCGATTGCCCCTACTTACTGGCTGGGTGATGGCGCTCAGTTATGTCTGGCTGGCAGGAGGGCAGCCGCCAGCAATGCGCGCCTTTATTGCCCTGTCATTATGGCTTTGGTTGCGCTTCAAGGGGGTCTCTTGCTCTTCTTGGCAGGTTTGGTTGTGGTGTATCTGCCTGCTTTTGTTATTTGATCCACTGGCGATACTGTCGGACAGCTTCTGGCTATCTGTTTTAGCGGTGGCGGCACTGATTTTTTGGTTTGAATGGGCACCATTATCGGTACGATTTACCTCCTTTTGGGGGTGGGCGCCGCTACGTTGGCTGCATATCCAGCTCGGGATGACGCTGTTGTTGATGCCATTACAATTTGGTTTGTTCCATGGTGTCAGTTGGACCTCTTTACCGGCTAATCTCTGGGCGGTCCCCATTATCTCCCTATTGTCGGTCCCTTTGATTTTACTGGCAATGATACTGTTTTTTATCCCTTGGCTGAGCTTTTGGTGCTGGAAATTGGCAGACCTTACCATTAGTTGGGCGCTATGGCCGCTTCCCTGGTTAGAGCAGGGGTGGGTACAGGTGGGGGCGCTGCTGCTACAGTTCAGCACACTTGGTTGGTTGGTAGTGATCGGTTGGCGTTTTGAGTGGTGGCGCTGCTTTCCTGCAGGCTGTATCACGGTGGTACTGGTCTGTTTGCTCTGGCGGGAGCGTTCAGCAGATTATCACTGGCGGGTAGATATGCTGGATGTGGGACATGGCCTGGCGGTGGTGATTGAGCGTGAAGGGAAAGCGGTGATTTATGATAGCGGCAACCGTTGGACAACCTCCAGCGCGGCAGAGCGTATTATTTTACCCTTTTTGCATTGGCGGCAGATTTCTCTGGAGCATATTATTATCAGCCATAGCCATCTTGACCATATTGGCGGCTTGCCGGTGTTGGAGCAGGCATTTCCCCAGGCTGCTGTTCATACGCCGCTAATTCATGAACGCCATTTGCCTTGTTTACAAGGGCAACAGTGGACGTGGCGCGGGTTGAATTTCCAAGTATTGTGGCCGCCACAGCGGGTAGAGCAAGCGGGTAATGATGACTCCTGTGTGGTACGGGTTGATGATGGCAAGTTCAGCCTCTTATTAACTGGCGATATCGAGCGCCGGGCAGAGCAGGGGCTGTTACGCCAACGCGCCAAATTACCCGCCACACTATTGCAGGTACCCCATCATGGTAGCAGGACATCATCATCCCCCCCATTTTTGCGCGCAGTGGCACCAGAGCTGGCGATGGCTTCGGTTGCCCGTTATAACGCCTGGCGTTTACCGGCGGTAAAAGTGATTAAAGATTATCGGCAAAATCATATTGCCTGGCACGATACTGCGCATTCTGGGCAGTTGAGCGTGTTTTTTTTCGACAATAGCTGGCAAATTAAAGGTTTTCGGGAACAAATAAATCCGCGTTGGTACCATCAGTGGTTTGGCGTAAAGAGTGATAATGAGTAGAATAGGCCGCTATTTCTTTCGATGCTGGTATCTGCATGATGAATGATAAAGATCTCTCCACCTGGCAGACATTCCGTCGCCTATGGCCGATGATCACACCTTTTAAAGCGGGCCTGATTGTGGCCGCTATTGCGCTGGTTTTAAACGCCGCCGGGGACACCCTGATGTTGTCGCTGCTCAAACCCCTGCTGGATGAGGGTTTTGGTAAAGCCGACAGCCGCGTACTGGTCTGGATGCCCTTGGTGGTGATTGGCCTGATGTTAATGCGTGGTGTCACCAGCTACGTTTCCAGCTATTGCATCTCCTGGGTGTCTGGCATGGTGGTGATGCAGATGCGTCGCCGGCTATTTGGTCATATGATGAGAATGCCGGTGGCATTTTTTGACCAACAATCCACCGGGACGCTGCTTTCACGAATTACCTATGATTCTGAACAGGTGGCATCTTCCTCTTCAAGTGCACTGGTCACCGTGGTGCGTGAAGGGGCATCGATCATCGGCCTGTTTATCATGATGTTCTATTATAGCTGGCAACTGTCCTTGATCCTGATCTTGCTGGCACCTATCGTCTCCTTCGCTATTCGCATGGTGTCCAAACGGTTCCGCAATATCAGCAAAAACATGCAGAATACCATGGGGCAGGTGACTACCAGTGCCGAACAGATGCTGAAAGGGCATAAAGAAGTGCTGATCTTTGGTGGCCAAGAAGTGGAAACTGAACGTTTTAATAACGTCAGTAACCGTATGCGTCAGCAAGGGATGAAACTGGTCTCCGCCTCTTCAATCTCTGATCCCATTATTCAGTTGATCGCTTCATTGGCATTGGCATTTGTCTTGTATGCCGCCAGTTTCCCCAGTGTGATGGAAACCCTGACTGCCGGGACTATCACCGTGGTGTTTTCAGCCATGATCGCCTTAATGCGTCCTCTGAAATCACTCACTAATGTCAATGCTCAGTTTCAACGTGGCATGGCAGCATGCCAGACACTGTTTTCCATTCTGGATATGGAACAGGAAAAAGACACCGGCACGCGCCAAATAGAGCGTGCCACTGGCAATATTGAATTTCGTCACGTGACCTTTTGTTACCCCGGCCGCGAAATTCCGGCACTGCGGGATATCAACCTAACGATATCAGCAGGTAAAACCGTCGCCTTAGTGGGGCGCTCTGGTTCAGGCAAGTCAACCATTGCCAACTTACTGACACGTTTTTACGACGTGCAGGAAGGGGAAATATTAATGGATGGGCATGATCTGCGGGAGTATACCTTGGCTTCACTGCGTGATCAGGTCGCTTTGGTATCGCAGAATGTACACCTGTTTAACGATACCATTGCCAATAATATTGCCTATGCCCGTGAACAGCATTATAGCCGTGAACAGATTGCAGAAGCCGCACGGATGGCCTATGCCATGGATTTTATTGACAAAATGGAACATGGCCTGGATACGGTTATTGGGGAAAATGGCGTGATGCTTTCTGGCGGTCAACGCCAACGTATTGCCATCGCCAGGGCGCTGCTGCGTGACAGCCCGATTCTGATCCTGGATGAAGCCACCTCGGCGCTGGATACGGAATCTGAACGTGCTATTCAGGCTGCGCTCGATGAACTGCAGAGAAACCGCACCTCGTTGGTGATTGCCCACCGCTTGTCTACCATTGAGAAAGCCGATGAAATTCTGGTGGTGGAAGATGGGATTATCCTCGAGCGTGGTCAACATGCGGCGCTGATTGAGCAGAAAGGCGTATATGCGCAACTTCACCGTATGCAGTTTGGTCAGCAATGATAGAGCGCATCTGGTCTGGCGGTTCACTATGGTATTTGCTGCTGTTGCCGTTCTCTTGGCTCTATGGCCTGGTGAGCAATGTAATTCGCCTGAGTTATCGCTGCGGCTTCCGTAAAAGTTGGCGAGCTCCGGTACCGATTATTATCGTCGGCAACCTTACTGCTGGCGGCAATGGCAAAACGCCGATGGTGATTTGGCTGGTAGAGCAGTTGCAACAACGTGGCTACCGCATTGGTGTGGTGTCGCGTGGCTACGGCGGGAAGTCAGCGGTCTATCCGTTAGTATTGGGGCCGCAGACCACCACACAACAAGCGGGTGATGAACCGGTTTTAATCTATCAGCGAACCGGTGTACCCGTAGCGATATCTCCTAAGCGTGTTGAGGCGGTTCAGGCACTGTTGCAGCAGCATCAATTGGATGGGGTGATTACCGATGATGGCCTCCAGCATTATGCGTTGCAGCGTGATTTTGAATTGGTGGTGATTGACGGGGTACGCCGTTTTGGCAATGGCTGGTGGTTACCCGCAGGCCCCATGCGTGAGCGCGTATCCCGTCTTAACACCGTGGATGCCTGCGTGGCTAATGGCGGCGTGGCGCAAGTGGGGGAAATCGCCATGAAATTACAGGCACAGCAGGCAGTGAATGTGATGAGTGGCGAGCAACGCCCGGTGCTTGAGCTGACACCGGTTGTTGCCATGGCAGGGATTGGCCATCCACCACGGTTTTTCGCCATGCTGGAGAAAATGGGTGTGAAAGTTGATCACGAGGTGGCTTTTGCTGATCATCAACCATACACCCAGTCACAATTAACGGTGTTGACCCAACCCGGGCAAACACTGCTGATGACCGAAAAAGACGCGGTGAAGTGCCGCGCCTTTGCCCAAGCAAACTGGTGGTATCTACCGGTTGACGCCGTACTTCCTGCCGAACAGGCAGAACAACTGTTACAGAAAATCGAGCAGCAGCTTAACAAGGTGCATAAATAGTCAGTTGCCTTCAAGTTGCTGCCAGTAACGGAGGGGTATGCTCCGTTATTGGGAGTTACCCCCCAGCGTATGAACCCCTAATGCCTGCGCGCAAGCCGCTAAAGAGCGTTGTTGTGTCTGTTGGTACAGTTGCTGCTCATCAATGACTTTAGCCCCTAACGCCTGCTCAAAAGCCATACGGCTTGATGCGGAATCATATTGTGCACGCTGGCTGTCACCCAGATTAGATTGAAAAATACCAGCCGCGCTGACGGGGAGAAAATCCTCATACACTAACGGCTGAAAACGGATGTGATCCAGCGCGATAAGCTGTTCGAGCGTGCTGTGTTGATCTCTTGACTCTTTGGCAGCCAGCCCGCGCTCGGTAGGGAAATAACGGAACCAGGCCAGTTGTTGCTCACGTAATACTTGGTAATCGTCTGGGAAACCCTGGAAGTGATCTGCCAATAATTGGTTATATTGCGCCGCATTGCTTTCGGTCGGTGTTGCTTGAAAGCGGTCATTGGTCGCTTGCAGCAACTGATCGTAAAGTGCCCGTCCTTTGGGCGTTAAAGCGGCACCACGCTGTTCAATTTCACCGAAGCGTGCAGTATGGTGCCCGGCAATCTGGCGGCCATCTAGCTCAACGAAAAGCACCTTTTCCTCCAGTGCTTTGAAGCTGGTCTGCCGTAACAAAATAGGGCACTTGCGCAGTGGTGGGCCTTCAATCACTGCTTTAGGGCAAATGCCGCGCTCGGGCATGGCAGACTGAACCCGGTCAATGTCCAGCGTTCTGGGTGTTAAGTGGTTGATATGTGGCCCTTTGAAGGCGACAACATCGGCAATTAAACGATGTTGATCGTGCAATTGTTGATATTCGCTCGCGCTGACTGTGGCCACACTATGCCAACTGAAGGTTTCAAGGGCTTGTTCAACAAACTCATTGGCTTGCTCAGTGGTTAATCCGCCCTCAGCCTCGTGTAGTGCGATCAGCTCATGTGTTCTGGTGGTGAAAATAGAACGCTGTGCCAGTAACTTTTCAGCTTGTTGGCGCAATGGCGGGTTTTCGATCAGTTCGAGTCGCAGTAACGAAGTGAACACGCGAAATGGGCTGACTTCCAGATCAGACTCGTGTACCGCACGAAATGCAGTTGAATGGACAGGCACTCCTGCAGTTGACAAGTCATAGTAACCAACCGGTGACATCCCCATCACGTTGAACAGTTGCCGCAACGTTTGTAACTCTTGTGCTGTTCCGACACGGATAGCGCCATGGCGCTCCATTGTTAACCGGCCAATCTCGCCAGTAATTTGCAGGCAGTGCGCTAAAGCGGCATCTTCACTCAACATCTGTCGGTTGGTTTCCGCTACCAGATCAAGTAATTCGCCGTACAACGGAACCTCTTTCTGATACATGGCCGAGAGAGCCCGCGAGAATTTGGCGCGAATGTCATTAGGTGAGACGAAAGGCGAGCCACTCATATGCTTGCTCCTTAACGTTAAGAATTTGAAAACTCGGTCTTGCGCTGCGCGGATAATAGGGTGTCCGGCAGAAAGCATTGTTGGTCATACTTGAGTTCATTCAAACGGTTGGGGAGTCGCTTAGCTCCTGACTATAATTCAACTTATCTAGAGTATAATCACTGGGATAAAATGTTATGGTGTAATTTATTGCGAAAAATGTGATAAACCTCTTGTATTGATTAATGGTTTATGAGTTAATGCGTCTCCCCTTGCTATGCAGGTGGGTTTGAGTTTAGAAAAATAGGGTTTAGAAAGTAAGAGTTAGAAGTTAAGATTTAGACGCTAAGATTTATGAAGTTAGCGTTAAGCAGTTCCTCGCTAGACGTCATCATCCGATTACACTGCAAAGATGAACCTCCTAAGTCCTTCCTAATAAGTAATGATTCTGAAACCAGTGATTTGCGCCGGAAGATAGCTTTCATAACTGTATTGATACTCAAAATAATTCCAGTGGTTTGACAAAACGCTGAGCGTTGGTGCTTGTCCCAGTCAGGGTGGAACCCAGAGGGGCAGGTCACAGAACATGGCTGACAAACATGCAACATAAAATAGGTTGATTTGTCATTAAATTGCCATATTGCTGGAATAGGCTTGCTTTATTGAGCAAGTGATCGCGTATTAACAGTAAGTGCTAGTACGTTTTTTATTTTTGCCCACGAGAGCTCTGTCACAAGAAACTCAAGTAGGGGCTGATAGCATCCGGACGATAATAAAAAAAGTGTTGTTAAGGGTGCACAAATGTAAGGAATTAAATAATGTTTAAAAATAGTGGATTAAAAATGGGCCGAGTGAAATGGTTTGATCAGGCTGAAGGCTATGGTTTTATTTCTCCGGTTGATGGTAGTGACGAAATTTATGTTAGCCGTCGGGCTATCGCCAATACCAACAAAAAATCGTTAAACGAAGGCCAGAACGTTGAGTTCTCAATTTATCGTAGTTCTCACGGGCTGACCGCAGCAGACGTTATCGCGTTCTGATCCCCGCTTTCTCACCAGTGCCGGAGTCGCTCCCCTATGCACTGGTGATGAAAACCCCGCCAATATCCTCTATCATCAGACAACGATTCAATATCGCTGGATAGCAGGATGCTAAACCCCATTATTTCGCTTCACTCTGCCCGAGCCCTTCATCTTGCTGCTCAAGGCTTGCTTACCCCGATGAAACGCCAGGCTCGTCCCGACGATGTCATGGCTGCCATCGAGCGTATGGGCTTATTACAAATTGATACCATTAGTGTGGTGGCCCGTAGCCCTTACCTGGTGCTGTTCAGTCGTTTGGGCCACTATCAGCCAGCCTGGTTAGAGCAGGCTTTAGCCAGTGGGCAATTATTCGAGTATTGGGCCCATGAAGCCTGCTTTATTCCAATTGATGACTTTGCGTTATTACGTCATCGCATGCTGGCACCACAAACAATGGGTTGGAAATACTCGCAGGCTTGGGTGGATAAACATCACTTGGCCATTGAAAAACTGCTGCAGCATATCGAGCATCATGGTCCCGTGCGCTCTGCCGATTTCAGTGCCGGAAAGAAAGGCAACAACGGCTGGTGGGATTGGAAGCCGGAAAAACGCCATCTTGAAGTGCTGTTCACGGCAGGCCAATTAATGGTGGTTGAACGCCGCAACTTTCATCGAGTCTACGATCTCACCCAACGACGGTTGCCATCATGGAATGATGAAGCACATAGCTTACCGCCAGCGGAGGCACAACAAGCGATGTTACGCCGTAGCTGTCGCTATCTGGGCATCTTTAAAGCCGAATGGCTGGCGGATTATTACCGCTTAAAGCAGGTTAAGCCAAAAAAGATGCTGGCAATGTTAGCAGAGCAACGCGAGATTTTGCCCGTTAGGGTTGAGGGCTTGGCAGGGGAGTTTTATGTGCATCAATCACTGACCACTGAGTTGGCGTTGGCAGAACAGGGGAAATTGAAGTCCAGCGTGACCTGCTTGCTTTCGCCTTTTGACCCAGTAGTTTGGGATCGTCGCCGTGTTCTGGAACTGTTCAATTTTGATTATCGGCTGGAATGCTATACGCCAAAAGAGAAACGGCAGTACGGCTATTTCACCTTACCGTTACTGCACCGAGGTGAGCTGATAGGGCGAGTGGATGCAAAAATGCACCGCAAGCCAGGTATTTTTGCTGTGATCAGTCTCCATTTAGAGCCGGGTATCACGTTGAATAAGCGACGCTGTCAGGATATCTCACAAGCAATAACCCGTCTGGCTGATTGGCATGGCGCGCAGCAGATTACGCTGGGGGAGGTACCCGCGCAGTTAGCCACCGCATGGAGGCAGTGGCGGGACGAAAATGCTTAAATACTCACCTGGCGATGATTTAGCTCATTCCTTACGTTGATCAGACGATGATTAAATAGTGCTATAGCGTTATGCTATTCTCTGACAAAATTCCCTGAAGATAGCTCTTCCCTTGGAGAAAGCATGGATCACCGTTTACTCGAAATCGTTGCCTGTCCGCTGTGCAATGGCAAGCTCTATTACAATAAAGCTCATCAGGAGCTGGTTTGCAAATTGGACAGCCTGGCCTATCCATTGCGCGATGGCATCCCAGTATTGCTGGAGAATGAAGCGCGTTCACTGTCATTAGATGAGAAACCTGCATGAGTTTTATTGCTATCATTCCTGCGCGTTATGCCTCTACCCGTTTGCCGGGTAAACCCTTGGCGGATATTCACGGAAAACCGATGGTGGTGCATGTAATGGAGCGTGCACGTGAATCGGGTGCGTCTCGCGTTATTGTCGCCACTGATCATCCCGATGTGGCGCAAGCGGTAGAAATGGCGGGGGGTGAGGTGTGTATGACCCGTGCTGACCATCACTCCGGTACTGAACGCTTGGCGGAAGTGATTGAAAAGTACGCTTTTGCGGATGACCAAATTATCGTCAACGTACAAGGGGATGAGCCTCTGATCCCGCCGGTTATTGTACGCCAAGTGGCAGAAAATCTGGCGGCTTGCCGTGCCGGCATGGCGACGCTTGCTGTACCGATAACCACGGCGGAAGAAGCCTTTAACCCGAATGCAGTTAAAGTGGTGATGGATGCACAAGGGTATGCCCTTTATTTTTCCCGCGCCACCATTCCTTGGGATCGCGAACGTTTTGCCCAATCGAAAGCGAGTATCGGCGATAGCTTATTACGCCACATTGGTATCTACGCGTATCGTGCCGGGTTTGTGCGCCGTTACGTTAGTTGGCAACCTAGCCAGCTTGAACAGATTGAATTACTCGAGCAGTTGCGTGTGCTGTGGTACGGCGAAAAGATCCACGTTGCGGTAGCCCATGCTACCCCGAGCGTCGGGGTCGATACGCCAGAAGACTTACAGCGGGTGCGAGACAGTTTAAAGTCGTAAGCCGGTTTTGGCCGGACAACAATGTTATACCCAAGCCGATTCAAGCGCAGCGCATACCGTGGCCGCTTGAATGGCGGGTTTTTCTTAATCTGGAGGACCCCGTCCCATGGAGCAGTTGCGTGCCGAATTAAGCCTTGTTTTGGGGGAGCCGATTAGTCGCTTGGAGCGCGTCAGTGAGCAGCCCTATGCGCATATGTATTCATTGTACGACCAGCAGGATCATGCGATCCCGTTGATGGCGAAAAGTTATGTTTGTGAGGGTATTGTACAACAGGAAGCCTACAAACTCTCGATGCTGTCACGTGAAGGGGATATACGCTTACCTACGGTTTTTGGTGTGGTCTATAGCCATCAGTCCTCCTATAAAGAGGTCATGCTAATCGAACGGTTGCGTGGTGTCTCGGTTGAAGCCCCAACGCGGACGCCAGACCGTTGGAATGTTCTGATGGATCAGATTATCGATGGGGTATTAGCCTGGCATCGTATTGATAGCCATGGCTGTGTCGGTACTGTAGATAGTACGCAGGAAAATGACTGGTTCAGTTGGTATCAACAGCGTGTCGAAGTTCTGTGGTCCAGCGTGAGCAATATGAACTCACCGTTATTGACCATGGCGGACCGTCGTCTGCTTTATCGCACGCGTGAAATGTTGACGACGTTTTTTGCTGGTTTTGATGACCCTTGTGTGTTGGTTCACGGTAACCTTTCGTTACGCAGTATGCTCAAAGATGTCAAAACCGACCAATTGCTGGCAATGCTCAATCCAGGAATGGTGCTGTGGGCACCCAGAGAATATGAGCTGTTCCGGCTGTGTGAAGCAGGTATGCCTGAACAGTTGCTGTTCCGTTACTTACAACGAGCGCCAGTAGCCGACTCTTTTTTATGTCGGCGTTGGTTATATGTGGTGTGGGAAGCGGTGGCGAGAATGATCCATACCGGCAAGCTCGACCGGCCGCTGTTCGATCAAGCATCGAAACAATTGCTGCCTTGGCTGGCCAATTAATCATTCCTGTTCGCTGGCGCTATTATTGCTGCTCTTTAACCGCTGCCAGAGCCTACCCAGGGTTTCATATACTGCACGCTCGCTGTGCCCAAGGAACATGGCAGATGGCATCACGCGATCCCAGATGTTCAAGGGGGAGCTGATCGCCAACTGGTTGGCAGGTGCCGGGATAGGGTGTAACCCAAGCGCGGTAAAGAACACCATGGCACGTGGCAGATGATTGGCCGATGTCACCAGAAGAAACGGCTGTTGCCCGACTAATTTAGCAACCTGTTCGGCTTCTTGCTCTGTGTCTAACGGGCTCTCCAGCATGACAATATCGCTAGAGGGAACCCCCAGGCTTTCAGCGACACGGGCTGCGGTGGCAGCGCTACTCAAGGTATTGGCACCACGTCCGCCAGTAAACACCATCTTGCTACCAGGATGTGCCAGATATAACCTGACACCCTCGGTGACCCGTGGCAGGCTGTTGTTAAGCAGATTTGAGCTGGGTGCCCAATCTGGATTAAACGTGTAACCGCCACCCAGCACGACGATATAGTCAATCGGCTCGTTGCCACGATAGGTCATATAGTCTGATTCCAGTGGGCGTAACAGGCGATCGGCGATGGGTTGCAGGCTGAGTAGCAGTAACAGCAACCAACTGAGGCTTAAAATAATTTTGCCGCTTTTTTGCCAGCGAGTGAACCACAGCAATGACAACGCCAGCCCCATTAGCAATAACAACATGGGCAGGGGCATCATCAGGTTGCCGATGAGTTTTTTTAGATGAAATAACAGCAAAAAACGCTCCTTTTGGGCGAAAAAGCGCCATTCAGGCGCAATTATGTCGTAAGAAGATTTATTCTAAGCCAGTCTGTGCAAAAATAGCAGGTTTGAATGGGGGTATTTTGCTGCAAACCAAGATAGAATCAGCGGAGCCGTTGAGCATGCATGATCGCAATTTTGACGATATAGCTGACAAGTTTGCACGTAATATTTACGGCACCACCAAGGGGAAAATCCGTCAGGCGGTGCTCTGGCACGACTTGACCCAGTTGTTGGCCCAGTTGCCGCAGCGGCCGTTGCGTATTCTGGATGCTGGTGGCGGAGAAGGCCATATGGCCTGCCAACTGGCTGAATTAGGGCATCAGGTCTTGTTGTGTGATCTTTCTGGTGAGATGATCCAGCGTGCTGCGTTGCTGGCAGAGCAGAAAGGTGTGCTCCACAAGATGCAATTCATACAGAGTTCGGCACAAGAGATCGGTCAGCATTTGGAACAGCCCGTTGACTTGATCTTGTTTCATGCGGTGCTGGAGTGGATTGCGCAGCCGCAAGCGGCATTGCAGGCGTTATTTGAATGCCTGTCACCCGGTGGCGCACTGTCGCTGATGTTTTTTAACGCCAACGGGCTGTTGATGCGCAATGTGGTGTTGGGTAATTTCCAACTGGTCGACCCTGAAGTGAGACGGCGTCGCAAACGTTCGCTTTCGCCGCAGTATCCACTGAATCCACCCCAGGTTTATGGTTGGTTGGAACAGATGGGGATGCAGATTTCAGGGAAAACCGGCGTGAGGGTTTTCCATGATTATCTGCAAAGCAGGCAATTGCAGACACAAAAATTTGACGAGTTACTGGCGCTTGAGCAGCACTATTGCCGGCAAGAACCGTATGTGAGTTTGGGGCGCTATATTCACGTCATGGCGCATAAAGCAAACCTGAAGGACGAACTATGAGTGAGTTTTCCCAGACTGTACCCGAACTGGTCGCCTGGGCACGGAAAAATGATTTCTCTATTTCGCTCCCGACTGAGCGTCTTGCGTTTCTGCTCGCCATCGCCACGTTAAATGGTGAGCGGTTGGATGGTGAGATGAGCGAAGGCGAGCTGGTTGATGCATTTCGCCATGTCAGCAAAGGGTTTGAACAGACGCATGAAACTGTAGCGATACGTGCTAACAATGCGATAAACGACATGGTGCGCCAGCGTCTGTTGAACCGGTTTACCAGTGAATTGGCGGATGGCAACGCCATCTATCGCCTGACCCCACTGGGCATCGGTATTACCGATTATTATATTCGTCAGCGTGAGTTTTCTACTCTGCGCCTTTCCATGCAACTGTCCATTGTGGCGGAAGAGCTCAAGCGTGCAGCAGATGCGGCGGAAGAGGGCGGCGACGATTTTCACTGGCATCGTAATGTCTTTGCCCCATTGAAATATTCAGTGGCGGAGATTTTTGACAGCATTGACTTGACCCAACGCCTGATGGATGAACAGCAGCAGAGTGTCAAAGAAGACATTGCCGCGCTGCTCAATCAAGATTGGCGCGCAGCGATCTCCAGTTGTGAGTCGCTGCTATCGGAAACCTCTGGGACCTTGCGTGAATTACAGGATACGTTGGAGGCCGCAGGTGATAAACTCCAGGCCAATTTGTTGCGTATTCAGGATGCCACGCTGGGTGATGGGGAGTTAGGGTTTGTTGATAAGCTGGTATTTGACCTGCAAAGCAAACTAGACCGCATTATCAGTTGGGGCCAACAAGCCATCGACCTGTGGATCGGTTATGATCGTCATGTTCACAAGTTTATCCGTACCGCTATCGATATGGATAAAAACCGCGTATTTGCCCAACGCCTGCGTCAATCAGTACAAAATTATTTCGACTCCCCCTGGGCGCTGACCTTTGCCAATGCCGAGCGTCTTTTCGATATGCGCGATGAAGAATTGGCACTGCGTGGTGAGGAAGTGACCGGTGAATTGCCACCGGATCTGGAGTATGAAGAGTTCAGTGAGATCCGTGAACAGCTGACATTGATGATTGAACAGGCACTGAAGGTTTATCAGGAACAAAAAATGCCGCTCGATTTAGGCGCAGTGATGCGCGATTATCTGGCGCAATACCCGCGTGCGCGTCATTTTGATGTTGCTCGTATTGTGGTCGACCAGGCAGTGCGCCTTGGTGTGGCTGAAGCTGATTTTTCAGGGTTGCCAGCCCGTTGGCAGGCAATCAATGATTACGGAGCCAAGGTGCAGGCCCATGTCATCGACAAATATTGAACAAGTAATGCCAGTCAAGCTGGCCAAGGCATTATCAAACACGCTATTCCCGGCGTTAGACAGCCAATTACGTGCCGGCCGTCATATTGCTATTGATGAGTTGGACAACCATGCTTTCCTGATGGATTTTCAGGACGAGCTGGAATCATTTTATGCACGCTACAGCGTAGAGTTAATCCGTGCACCGGAAGGTTTTTTCTACTTGCGCCCTCGCTCCACGACGTTGATCGCCCGTTCAGTGCTTTCCGAATTGGATATGATGGTGGGCAAGATCCTCTGTTACCTTTATCTTAGCCCTGAGCGTCTGGCGCACGAGGGGATTTTCAGCCAGCAAGAACTGTATGAAGAATTATTGAGCCTGGCGGACGAGAATAAACTGCTTAAGTTTGTTAACCAGCGTTCCACCGGTTCGGACCTTGATCGGCAGAAACTGCATGAAAAAGTGCGTGCTTCCCTCAATCGCTTGCGCCGCTTGGGGATGGTCTATTTTATGGGCAATGACAGCAGCAAGTTCCGTATTACCGAGGCGGTGTTCCGCTTCGGTGCTGACGTGCGCAGTGGTGATGATCCACGTGAAGCCCAATTGCGCATGATCCGTGATGGTGAAGCAATGCCGGTAGAAAACAGCCTGTCATTAAATGATGAAATCAACGAGGCGGAAGAGGTTGCAGCAGAAACCATCACCGACAGTGCAGAGGATGAACAGGAATGATTGAACGCGGTAAATTTCGCTCGCTGACGCTGGTTAACTGGAATGGTTTCTTTGCCCGGACCTTTGATTTGGATGAACTGGTGACTACCCTGTCTGGGGGGAATGGGGCCGGTAAGTCGACGACCATGGCGGCGTTTGTGACTGCGTTAATTCCCGATCTGACGCTGTTGCACTTTCGTAATACTACTGAAGCCGGGGCGACCAGTGGCTCGCGCGACAAAGGGCTACACGGTAAATTACGTGCAGGTGTCTGTTATGCCACCCTGGATGTGGTCAACTCACGCCATCAGCGCGTGCTGGTGGGGGTGCGCTTACAACAGGTAGCCGGGCGTGATCGTAAAGTGGATATCAAACCATTCACTATTCAGGGTTTGCCGACCGCCGTACAACCGACAGAGCTGTTAACCCAGATGGTGGGTGAACGCCAGGCGCGGGTGCTTCCGTTACAAGAATTAAAAGAACGTGTCGAAGAGATGGAAGGGGTGCAGTTCAAGCAATTCAACTCCATCACTGATTACCATGCCTTGATGTTTGATTTGGGGGTGATCCCCAAACGTTTACGTTCCTCTGCGGATCGCAGCAAATTTTACCGCCTGATTGAAGCTTCGCTGTATGGCGGTATTTCCAGTGCCATTACCCGCTCGTTGCGTGATTATCTGTTGCCAGAAAACAGCGGGGTGCGCAAAGCCTTCCAGGATATGGAAGCGGCATTGCGTGAAAACCGCATGACGTTGGAAGCGATTCGTGTCACCCAATCGGATCGTGATCTGTTCAAACATCTGATCTCTGACGCGACATCTTATGTGGCTGCCGACTATATGCGCCACGCCAATGAACGCCGCATCCATCTCGATGGTGCGCTGGTCTTGCGTAATGACCTGTTGGGTAGCCGTAAACAGCTGGCCAATGAGCAATTGCGCCACGTTGAAATGGCGCGGGAATTGGCAGAACAAAGTGCGGCAGAATCGGACCTGGAAACTGACTATCAGGCCGCCAGTGATCACCTCAATCTGGTGCAGACGGCGATGCGTCAGCAAGAGAAGATTGAACGCTATCAAGGTGACCTGGAAGAGCTGACTTACCGGTTGGAAGAACAAAATGAGGTAGTGGAGCAAGCGGCTGAACAGCAGGCGGAAAGCGAGGCACGCAGCGAAGCGGCCGAGCAGGAAGTTGATGAGCTGAAAAGCCAACTGGCTGATTATCAGCAAGCTCTGGATGTGCAGCAAACCCGAGCCATTCAGTACCAACAGGCATTACAAGCCTTAGAGCGCGCTCGTTCGTTGTGCCAGGTTAGTGACCTGACAGCAGAAAATGCCCATGAGTGGTTAGATACCCTTCAAGCACGTGAGCAGGAAGCGACTGAAGCCCTGCTGATGTTAGAACAGAAACTCAGTGTGGCTGATGCTGCACACAGCCAGTTTGAACAAGCTTATCAACTGGTATGTAAAATTGCTGGCGAAGTCAGCCGCAGTGAAGCCTGGCAAAGCGCACGTGAATTATTACGTGATTGGCCTTCCCAACAGCATCAGGCAGAGCGGGTGCAGCCGTTGCGTATGCGTTTGAACGAACTGGAGCAACGCCTGAATGCACAACAGGATGCTGAACGCCTACTGCAAGAGTTCTGTAAACGTTACGGGGAAACCTATCAACCTGATGAACTGGTCACGTTGCAGCAGGAGTTGGAACTGCGCCTGGAATCATTGTCGCAAAGCGTCAGTGAAGCAGGTGAGATCCGTATGGAGATGCGCCAGGAACTGGAGCAGATTCAGCAACGTATTAAAGAGTTGACCACACGAGCGCCGATTTGGCTGGCGGCTCAGGATGCCTTGCATCAGCTTGGTGAACAGAGTGGGGAAACGTTCGAAGATAGCCAACAAGTGACTGAGCATATGCAGCAGTTGCTGGAGCGGGAACGTGAAACCACCGTTGAGCGTGATGAGGTTGCCAGCCGCAAACGGGAAATTGAGGGGCAAATTGAGCGTCTTAGTCAGCCCAGTGGTGCCGAAGACCCGCGTTTGGTCACGCTGGCTGAGCGGTTTGGTGGTGTGCTGTTATCGGAAATATATGACGATGTTACCCTGGATGACGCCCCTTATTTCTCCGCGTTGTACGGCCCGTCACGCCATGCGATTGTGGTACCGGATTTGTCATTGGTACGCGAGCTGCTCGAAGGGTTGGAGGATTGTCCTGAAGATCTTTACCTGATTGAAGGGGACCCACAGTCATTCGATGACAGCGTATTTGCTGTTGAAGAACAGGACAAGGCGGTGGTGGTGAAGATAGCGGACCGCCAGTGGCGTTATTCCCGTTATCCAGAAGTGCCGTTGTTTGGCCGCGCCGCGCGTGAAAATCGCCTGGAAGTGCTGTATGCCGAACGTGACAGCTTGGCTGAGCGTTATGCTACCTTGTCGTTCGATGTTCAGAAAACGCAGCGTGCCCATCAAGCTTTCAGCCGTTTTATCGGTGCCCACTTGGCGGTGGCGTTTGATGCAGATCCTGAAGCAGATATTCGCACGCTGCACAGTCGTCGTGGTGAAATTGAGCGCGCGCTGAATAACCACGAAGCACAGAATCAACAGCAGCGGCAGCAGTATGATCAGGCCAAAGAGGGCGTCGCTGCACTGAACCGCCTGATACCGCTGGTCTCATTATTGAATGATGAAACCTTGCTCGATCGCGCCGAAGAGCTTCGTGAAGAGCTGGAAGAGGCACAGGACGCGGCGCGTTATCTGCAACAACATGGTGCCTCTTTAACCAAATTGGAACCCCTGCTGGCGGTATTACAAAGCGACCCCGAACAACACGAGCAGTTACAGCAGGACTATATCCAGGCACAAGCCAGCCAGCGCCAGGCCAAGCAACAGGTTTTTGCTTTGACTGAGGTGGTACAGCGCCGTGCACATTTTAGCTATAGCGATTCTGCGGATATGCAGAACGCCAACAACGACCTGAATGATAAACTACGTCAACGGCTGGAACATGCCGAAGCTGAACGTAGCCGTGCCCGTGAACAGTTACGTCAGTATCAGAGCCAATATACCCAGTACAGTCAGGTGTTGGCTTCACTGAAAAGCTCCTATGATGCCAAGCGCGACATGCTCAAAGAGTTGAGCCAGGAACTGGTGGATATTGGGGTCCAGGCGGATGCCAATGCCGAAGTGCGTGCACGCACTCGTCGCGATGAACTGCATGCATTAGTCAGCAATAACCGTGCGCGCTGTAGTCAGCTAGAAAAACAACTGACGTTCTGTGAGGCTGAAATGGATAGCCTGCAGAAGAAACTACGTAAGCTGGAGCGCGATTATTATCAACTGCGTGAGCAGGTGGTGAGCGCTAAAGCGGGTTGGTGTATGGTAATGCGCCTGGTGAAGGACAATGGGGTGGAGCGTCGCCTGCATCGTCGTGAATTGGCCTATATGGACGGCGACGAGCTGCGCTCTATGTCGGATAAGGCGCTGGGGGCGCTGCGTCTGGCGGTCGCGGATAATGAACATTTGCGTGATGTGTTGCGCTTGTCTGAAGATCCCAAGCGGCCAGAACGTAAAATTCAATTCTATATTGCGGTCTACCAGCATCTGCGCGAACGTATTCGTCAGGATATCATCCGTACTGACGATCCAGTGGAAGCCATCGAACAGATGGAGATCGAACTGGCTCGTCTGACCGAAGAGTTGACGGCGCGTGAGCAAAAGCTGGCGATCAGCTCAAAGAGTGTGGCGAATATTATCCGCAAGACCATTCAGCGTGAACAGAACCGTATCCGTATGCTAAACCAAGGCTTGCAAGCGGTTTCTTTCGGCCAGGTAAAAAGTGTACGGCTGAATGTCAATATACGGGAAGCCCATGCGACGTTACTGGATGTGCTGTCTGAGCAGCAGGAACAGCATCAGGATCTGTTCAGCAGTAACCGGTTAACCTTCTCTGAAGCCTTGGCAAAACTCTATCAGCGCCTGAATCCACAGATTGATATGGGGCAACGGACACCGCAAACCATTGGTGAAGAGCTGTTGGATTACCGTAATTATCTGGAGCTGGAGGTGGAAGTATTCCGCGGTGCTGATGGCTGGTTACGTGCCGAGAGTGGTGCTTTATCCACCGGGGAAGCGATTGGTACCGGGATGTCAATTCTGGTGATGGTGGTACAAAGTTGGGAAGAAGAGTCTCGCCGTTTGCGTGGTAAGGATATTTCACCTTGCCGCTTATTGTTCCTGGATGAGGCTGCCCGTCTGGATGCTAAATCTATTGCGACACTGTTTGAGCTGTGTGATCGTCTGGAAATGCAACTGATCATCGCTGCGCCAGAGAATATCAGCCCGGAAAAAGGCACTACCTATAAGTTGGTACGTAAAGTGTTCCAGAATCATGAGCACGTACACGTTGTGGGTTTACGCGGTTTTGCCAGCGACCAGCCTGCATTGAGCACCACCGTGGCGGAAACGCCGCAAGCTTGAAACAGGCGCTGATGACCGGGAAATAGCTGCCAGTCTTAGGGCAGCTATTTTTGTGCCAACCGGGGATATTTTTACAGCCAAGATCAAGTCAGGCTGTTCTATTTGTATACTAAAGAAAGTTATGTGTATTGGTAGTATTTTTGTGAGCCTACAGGGGGCGAGGGATGTTGCGGAAAAATGGATACAGAGTACGACGTTTGGTATTGAGCTACGCAATTGCGTCTGGTCTTGCCCTATCGTTTTTTACTGGTGCGACCGAGCAGGTACCACAGGTTGTCTTATCACCATCTGCTCTCTCGGTGGAACAGAGTCGAACAGAACTGCTTGCGGCGCTGCCAAAAAATGTGGTGCCACACTATATGGAGACGCTGGCACCGTTGTATGCGGCCAACCAGATGCAGCCGATGTGGCAAGATAGCCAGGCAGTATTGCAATTTCAGCAACAGCTTGCTGAGTTGGCGATTTCCGGTATACAGCCGCAATTCACCGAATGGGTGAAATTACTCACCGATCCTGCAGTGAGGGATATGGCCCGTGATATTGTACTGTCTGATGCGATGCTCGGTTATCTGCAATTTGTCTCGTCAATAGAGGCCAATGGCAGCAACTGGCTGTATAGCAAGGTACCTTATAAATTGGCGGTACCGCAGAACCCGGTGATCAATCAGTGGCAGCTTGCTGTACAGCAAGGTAACACGCTGAGTTATGTTAATTCATTGGCTCCGCAGCATCCGCAATATGAGAGAATGCATCAGGCGTTGCGCGACATGCTGGCAGATAGTCGGCCATGGCCGGTGGTGCTCAATAAGGTCAGCTTGCGTCCTGGGCAGCAGAGTGATGATATTCCTGCATTGCGCGAGATCCTGAGCCGTACCGGCATGTTGACGGCACCCGCAGGGGAAGCCCCCCATTCTACCGAGGCTATTAACACCGTAGTGACTACGCCACCGGTAGTGGTTGATGACCTTTCGGTGGATGAAGAGAAAAACCGTGATGCGGCAGCAACCGTCGTCAGTCCGGCTATTGCATCGACTCAAGATTTAGCTTCTTCGACCAATACGCCAGCGCATCAGGCGAAGTCTGTTTCAGCAACAGATAATCGCTATACCGATGATTTGGTTGAAGGTGTCAAACGTTTCCAAACTTGGCAAGGGCTGACACCCGATGGGGTGATCGGTCCTCGGACCCGTGAATGGCTCAACGTTTCACCACAACTGCGTGCTTCATTGCTGGCGTTGAATATCCAGCGCTTGCGCATCTTGCCTGGGCATGTGGACACCGGCATTATGGTGAACATCCCTAATTATTCTTTGGTTTATTACATTAATGGTACTGAAGTGCTCTCTTCACCGGTTATTGTCGGCAGACCGAGCCGGAAAACGCCATTGATGAGTAGCGCGCTGAATAATGTGGTGGTTAACCCGCCATGGAATGTGCCAGTCAAGTTAATCCGCGAAGATATCGTGCCAAAAGCCATGCATGATCCTAGCTATTTCCAGAAGCATGGCTATCGCGTGTACTCCGGATGGAGTCATGATTCAGAAGCTATCGATCCGGCAATGATTGATTGGAGCATTACTTCTCCGCGTAACTTTCCTTATCGTATTCAACAGGAACCTGGCACCAGTAATTCGCTCGGGCGCTTCAAGTTTAATATGCCAAGTTCGGATTCTATCTATCTGCATGACACGCCGAACCGCGGTTTGTTTGCGAAAGATATTCGGGCGTTAAGTTCGGGATGTGTCCGTGTTGGCAAAGCCTCAGATTTGGCTAATATGCTACTGCAAGATGCTGGCTGGAATAACACACGGGTGTCATCAACGCTTAAACGGGGCAACACCACTTACGTCAATATTCGCCAGCATATACCGGTTCAGCTCTATTATCTGACTGCTTGGATCGCTGATGATGGCAAGCCGCAGTTCCGCACAGATATTTACGACTATGATGTGACAGTAAAATCCGGGGTGCAGATTTTGGCTCTGGCTGAGAAGTTGATGCAGTAATAACCCTTTCCCCAGTGGGGTATTTGATGGCCTGACTGGGGAACCGCTTTCTTAAACCCATGATACCTATCGGGGTGATAGGCCAGTCTGCTTTGGCCCCAACAGTTATGAGTTTGTTATACAGCTTGAATGGCAACACAGTGTGCCATTTTTTTTGTTAGAGCTTGTAAACGGCGGTGTATCGCGGGTTGACTCAGCTTGCGCGTGCGGTTATGGTGCTCACTGCTTGTATTTTTTATACCTAAGATGTTTCTGATTATACGCAAATGACGATATGAATCATCTTTGGTATATATTTTGAAATTATTACCGAGTTTAAAAAGGATTATGGACAAAATTGACCATCATCGCCGTAAATGGCTGGCGTTAGGTATGGCCACCATGGGCATCGCACTGCTCCCGGGGCAGGCGCTTGCCAGTTTTTCAACTGCTCGCCCGCGTATTCTGCTGTTGAACAACCTGAATACAGGGGAATCCATCAAGGCTGAATTCTTTGATGGCAAACGTTATAACAAAGCAGAATTGGTAAGGCTGAACCATCTATTCCGTGATTATCGCGCCAATAAAACGAAAACCATTGACCCGGGTCTGTTTGATCAGCTTTATCGCCTGCAGGTGATGCTGGGGACTAAAAAACCAGTACAACTGATTTCTGGTTACCGTTCACTAGAGACCAATAGTGAAATGCGTGAGCAGCGTCGCGGTGTGGCTAAACAGAGTTACCATACCAAAGGGCAGGCGATGGATTTCCGTATTGAGGGGATCCAATTGAGTAATATCCGCAAAGCGGCGCTGAAACTGCGCGCGGGCGGAGTAGGATATTATCCACGCAGCAACTTTGTACATATTGATACCGGCCCGCTACGCACCTGGTAATCGGCGCCTAACTCAAAAATACCCATCGCCATTCACGTTGCTGTTCTCCGGTAACCTGAATGGCGATGGGTTTATCGTTATTGGAGTGTTATGAAATACCACATTATTCCTGTCACGGCATTCAGCCAAAATTGTACACTGCTCTGGTGTGAGGCGACCAAACAGGCTGCCTTGATTGATCCGGGTGGTGATGCAGACAGGCTCAAGGCTGAAGTCGCCAAAATGGGGGTGCAGGTTAGTCAGATCCTGTTGACCCATGGGCACCTTGACCATGTGGGAGCCGCCGTTGAAATGGCACAACACTATCAGGTGCCTATTTATGGCCCCGATAAAGAAGATGCTTTTTGGCTGGAAAACTTACCTGAACAGAGCCGCATGTTTGGCCTTGAAGAGTGCCAGGCGTTTACCCCAACCCAGTGGTTATCAGAAGGGGACAGTGTGCAGATTGGTGAACATTCGCTGAATGTACTCCATTGCCCTGGCCATACACCGGGCCATGTGGTGTTTATCGATGCAAAATCTCGTCTGGCATGGGTAGGGGATGTGTTGTTTAACGGTGGTGTTGGCCGCAGTGACTTCCCACGCGGTAACCATGAGACGCTGATTAACTCAATCCGCACTAAATTATTGCCGCTAGGCGACGATATGGCGTTTGTTCCTGGTCATGGACCAATGTCTACCTTTGGTCATGAGCGCCAAACTAACCCCTTCCTGCGCTCAGAACCGGCCATTTGGTAACTGACTTAGCCAGTAAACAATTAACCAGCCGATAAAATCATATAAAATTAAAGTTAAGTTAAAACCAAGGGGGCGCATTTGCGCCCCCTTGGTTATTACAGTATGTTATTGCAGCGTGGTGCTTGTGGTGCTTATAGGACAGCCACAATGGCTTCACACAATGGCGCCATATTGTCTGGTGTCATGCCAGCAACGTTTACACGGCCAGAATTCACCGCATAGACACCAAATTCGTCACGTAGACGCAGCACTTGCTCTTTGGTTAATCCGCTGAAAGAGAACATGCCGTTTTGGTTGATAATAAAACTAAAGTCCTGCTCAGCGCCTTTCTCCTGCAAGGTATTGACGAACAACTGGCGCATACGGTGAATGCGCTGGCGCATATCGGTCAGTTCTTGTTCCCAGATAGCACGCAGCGCTTCATTACCTAGAATGGTGGCAACCACAGAAGCACCATGAGCGGGCGGGTTAGAGTAGTTGGCGCGGATTGCTGCTTTGACCTGGCTGAAAGCGCGGTCGGCAGTTTCAGCATCGGCTGCAACCAGAGTACAAGCACCAACACGCTCGTTGTACAGACCAAAATTCTTCGAGTAGGAGCTGGCAACCAGCAGTTCCTGATGCTTGGCGGCAAAAATACGCAAGCCTTGAGCATCTTCTTCCAGGCCTTTGGCAAAGCCCTGATAAGCGAAGTCAAACAGTGGTAACCAGCCGTTGGCTGCAGAGAGCTCAGCTAACTCTGTCCACTGCTGTTGAGTAGGGTCGATACCGGTTGGGTTATGGCAGCAGCCATGGAACAGCACCACATCACCAGCACGGGCTTGTTTCAGGCTATTGAGTAGACCAGCAAAATCCAGAGAGTGATTGGTGGCGTCGTAATAGTCATATTCCAGAACTTCGAGGCCAACCGCGGCAAAGACATTTTTATGGTTTGGCCAGCTTGGGTTACTGATCCAGATACGTTTGGCCGTGGTTTGGTTGGCGATAAAATCTGCCGCTACTCGCAGGGCACCAGTACCCCCCGGAGTTTGCGCGGTACGGGCACGCTTGCTGTTAATGATCGGGCTTTGCTTGCCAAACAGCAGTTCTTGGGTATAGAAGGCGAATTCAGGGATACCTTCGATACCTAGATAATTCTTGGTGGTTTCATTTTCCAGCAAGTATTGTTCAGCCTTCTTGACGCTGGTTAATACGGGTGTTTTACCGGTTTCGTCTTTGTAGACACCAATGCCTAAGTTAATTTTATTTGGGCGGGTGTCCGCACGGAAAATGTCAGTCAGACCCAGAATGGGATCAGCGGGTGCAGCGGTGATTTTTTCAAACATGTCAAATGCTTCCATGGCCTAGAGTTAAGCAGACAGAAACATTAGGTTAACGCCAGTTACGGGCTTTGCCAACTGTTTACCACAAAAACACCGTGATCTTGTGATGCGGATTGATTCAGCATAAAAAATAGCTGCAAAAGGGGGTATCGACGGTATAAAAAAGGTAACTTTCATTAAAACAAAAACAGGGCCGAAGCCCTGTTTTCTAACTTAACTGGCAACGTAAAGCTACCATTAAGTGTAACAACTTAGAACTGGTAAACCAGACCAGTTGCTACGATGTTGTCAGTAGTGATACCAGCAGCCTTATAAAAATCGCTGTCGTTGTCGTTCAACAGGTTGATTTTGTAATCAACATAGGTAGACATGTTTTTGTTGAAGTAGTAGGTAGCACCGATATCAACATACTTAACCAGATCGCGGTTATTATTAGCGGAGTCACCAACATCACGACCTAAGTTTCTACCTTTAGACTCAAGGTAAGCGATGGATGGACGCAGACCGAAGTCAAACTGGTACTGAGCAACCACTTCAAAGTTCCGAGTTTTGTTAGCAACCCAAGAGCTGTCATCACCAAACGGCGTCATATTGCGGGTTTCGGCATACATGGTAGCCAAGTAGACGTTATTAGCGTCGTATTTAGCACCAACAGTCCAAGCGTCTGCTTTATCACCATTAGCAATAGTAGAGTCTTTTTGCTCTAAGGTACGGTTAGAAGATGAATAAGCAGCACCGAAGCTTACACCGGTATCCATCAGAGCATAGGTAGTAGAAACACCTACACCATCACCATTTTGCTTTTTCAGCTCACGGTTTTCGTTTTTGCCTTGATATTGCAGAGCAAAGTTCCAGCCATCAACCAGACCGAAGAAGTCGTTGTTACGGTAAGTAGCCACACCGGTAGCACGCTGGGTCATAAAGTTGTCGCCGGCGGTATAAGTATCGCCACCGAACACTGGCAACATATCGGTCCAAGCTTCAACATCGTACACTACGCCATAGTTACGGCCGTAGTCGAATGAACCCAGGTTAGCAAACTTCAGGCCAGCAAAAGCCAGACGAGTTTTGTCGCCAGAAGTGTCTTTTTCAACACGGTCACCACGGAACTCATATTCCCAACGGCCGTAACCAGTCAGTTCGCTGTTGATTTGGGTCTCGCCTTTAAAGCCGAAACGCGCAAAAGTTCTGTCTCCGTCTTCGCTTTTATCGCTAGAGAAGGAATGGCGAGCATCAACTTTACCGGTCAGGTCCAGCTTGTTGCCGTCTTTGTTGTAGATTTCTGCTGCGTTAGCTGCACCGGCTGCCAACAGAGCTGGGATTACTACTGCAAGAATGTTGCGCTTCATCATCATTGTTACCCTCATTAGTGTTATTCGGACACCTGCCACTGCCGGCAATAATTCTTAGGGAACTATTGTTGCTAGATTGGTGTCGTCCTGTGTCTGCACGCAGTGTTCCATTCACGGGCTCGTTAATCTAGAGCGAAAGTGCTACTAATGTCGCAAATAGATTTCACAAAGAAACAATGTGTAACAGAATGTGTAATATAGGGAACTTTGTGACCTTGGTCAATAATAAAAAATGACAAAGGCCAGCATGGCTGACCTTTGAAAAGATAACGGATTGATTAAAAAGTAATCTATAGATAACTGAAATTAGAAGCTAGCATTGCGTGGAGTACGTGGGAATGGGATCACATCACGCACGTTTTGTACGCCGGTAACATAGGCGATTAAACGCTCAAACCCTAAACCAAAACCTGAATGGGGCACAGTCCCGTAACGGCGCAGATCACGATACCACCAATAATCTTCTTTATTTAGCCCCATCTCTGCCAAACGCTGATCCAGCACCTCAAGGCGCTCTTCACGCTGTGAACCACCGATGATTTCACCAATGCCAGGTGCCAAAACATCCATGGCAGCCACAGTTTTCCCATCTTCATTCATGCGCATATAGAAGGCTTTGATATCTTTCGGGTAGTTTTTGACTACCACTGGCGCTTTGAAATGCTTCTCAGCCAGATAACGTTCATGCTCAGATGACAGATCAATCCCCCAGGAAACCGGGTTTTCGAAACTTTGCCCGCAGGCAATCAGGATATCAATGGCCTCGGTGTAATCGACCTGGGCGAAGTCAGAACAGACAAAACGCTTTAAACGATCAACGGCGTCCTTATCCACTCTTTCAGCGAAGAACTGCAAATCGTCAGCGCGCTCGTCGAGTACTGCCTGGAAAACATACTTCAACATCTTTTCCGCCAGGCTGGCGACATCATCCAGTGTGGCGAAGGCCACTTCAGGTTCAATCATCCAAAATTCTGCTAGATGACGGCTGGTATTCGAGTTCTCGGCACGGAACGTGGGGCCGAAGGTGTAGATTTTAGACAGCGCGCTGGCATAGGTTTCGCCATTCAACTGGCCAGAAACGGTCAAGAATGCCTCTCTGCCGAAGAAATCCTGGCTGAAGTCTACTGCGCCTTTATCAGTACGTGGCAGGTTTTCCAGATCCAAGGTAGAAACCCGGAACATTTCACCGGCACCTTCAGTATCCGAAGCGGTAATCAGTGGGGTAGAAACCCAGAAATAACCGTTTTCGTGGAAGAAACGATGGATAGCTTGTGCCAGGGTATGACGAACACGTGTCACGGCACCGATCAGATTGGTGCGTGGGCGCAGGTGAGCCACTTCGCGCAGATATTCGATACTGTGGCGTTTGGCGGCCATAGGGTAGGTATCGGGATCATCAACCCAACCGACGACCTTGATGGCCGTGGCTTGTAGTTCAAAACTCTGGCCTTCGCCAGGGGATGCGACGACAGAACCGGTGACTTCAACCGAACATCCGGTGGTTAAATGCAGCACTTCATCCTGATAATTCGCGAGAGAGTGATTAACCACGGCCTGTAACGGGTCAAAGCAGGAACCGTCATAAACGGCCAGAAAGGAGATCCCGGCTTTAGAATCTCTCCGGGTACGTACCCAACCGCGCACGGTGACTTCACTGCCAACCTCGGCACGACCATGCAGTACATCGACTACAGGCACTACTGTCATAAATTTCTCTCTTATATATAGGTGTGGTTCACAAATAGTCATCCCCATCGTCTTGCCAGCAGCAGGAGGGGGTATTCATTATTTATTCGGCTCAGCCCACGCTGCCTTGGTTTGATAACCAGCGGCCTGGAAAACGGAGATATCACTATGTTACTTGCCGCATTATGGAGCACAAGCAGAAATCATCGCCATAACGCAACATTTGTTCAGTCACAGCAAAAGAGTGACATCAGCAAGATCTGTCGCTTCTATATATAGAAAGCGACAAGCAAGTCGTATTGGCTCACCCGTTGCTCCGTTAACTGGCTTTTTTTACCAATGGCAGAGCAAAGGCTTTGCGTAAGGCTTTTACAAATGCCGGGTCCTGGCAGATAGTTTTACCGGGGCTGTCTGACAGTTTGGCAACGGGCTTGCCTTTGCACTCAACCAGTTTGATCACAATATTCAGTGGGTCGACACCAGGGATATCACAAGTCAGGCGTGTACCGATACCAAAAACCAGATTGATGCGTTGATCAAAGTGCCGATATAGCACCAAGGCCTTATCCAGATCCAGGTTGTCGGAAAATACCAGTGTTTTACTCATGGGGTCGATACCTAGCTGCTGATAATGGGCAACCGCTTTCTCTCCCCACTCAACCGGGTCACCAGAATCATGGCGTAACCCTTGATAGTGTTGGGCAAACTGCAGACCAAAATCACGCAGGAAGGCATCCATAGTAATACAATCGGTGAGCGCAATGCCCAACTGGTCTGGATATTCGTCCAGCCAGACTTGCAATGCGACACGTTGGCTGTTGGCCAGAACCGGGCTTATCTGCTGATGTGCCTGGAACCATTCATGGGCTTGTGTACCTACCGGAGCCAAATCCAATTGATGAGCCAGATGGTAGTTACTGGTTCCCACCAGATAAGGGAACGCCTCTTTTAAGCTATGTACAATAGCGTACTGCACATCGCGGGAGAAGCGCCGGCGGGTACCAAAATCCATCAACTTGAAACGCGAGATATCAATATCACTACTGGCCTGTTTGAACAGCGTCAGTTTGCTCTGCAATTGAGTGACTGCCATCTCCGGTGTCACTAAGGGTGAACGGTGGCGATGGACAACCTCACTGATCACCGCCAGTAGCGGAACTTCCCACATAATTACTTCTTGCCAGGGGCCAGCGATACGGATCTGTAGATGACCATGGTGATCACTAATCGCTACTTGTTGCGGGTCATAACGAAAATCACGTAACCAGTTCAGGTAATCCGTGCAGAAAAAAGGAAGACCAGAAAGATAGCGATATTCAGCCTCAGTCAGTGCCAACTGGCTCATCATGGCAACCTGATGACGGAGCTCGTCGGCATACTCACCCAGTAATTCGTTGCCACGGCAACGGAACTCCGCAGCGACAGTAACGTCAGGGTAACGGTGGAACACTGCTTGCTGCATATGAAGTTTATAGGCATCAGTATCAAGCAGTGAAGTCAAAATCGGGGAGGCGTATAGAGTCATAGCGCGTTACAGCATCCTCGTCAGGCGCATGTCCAAAACCGGATAAGCAAAAAAGTGTTGTGAAGTATACCCGGATTATCCTGTTATTGAAGCCTCATCACATCACAAATGGCAGGTGTTGGTCGAGGATTAAATAATGTCTTTATTATGTGTAGCATTCGTTGTGGGGGAAACGGCTAAATAGACAACTTGAATGGTGAGTACAGGCTTCTGATGTTTTTTGCCCCGGCTCCTGCCAGTAATCCGAACCGTTTAGGGGATAAAACCCTGACTGGTATAGATACTGACCCGGTTTCGACCGCTTTTTTTACAGTAGTAGAGCGCTTCATCAGCTTGTTTAATGGCTGAAGCGAGCCCCTCAATATTGTTAACGGAAGCGATACCACAACTGATGGTAAAACGTACCCGCTTACCGGTTGGCAGTTCTAGGCAGAGTTGTTCAGCCAACTCACGGAGTTGATTCATCAAGCGGGATGCCTCTTCCTGAGAACATCGGTTGAGCAACACTGCAAACTCCTCGCCACCGTAGCGGCAAAAAATGTCGCTGGCGCGGAAATGGTTGCGTAATAGTTCAGCGAACATCACCAACACACGATCACCAATATCATGACCATAAGTATCGTTGAGCCGTTTAAATTTATCGATATCAATCAGACAGAATGTATGGGGATAGCTGTTGGCAGGCAGTAAATTGTATTCGATAAAAAATTTGCGACGGTTATAAATATTGGTGAGCGGATCAAAGAACGATGAAAGCTCAAGATCTTTGATTAATTGATGTTTTTCCTGCTCGAGTGCCAGCTTTACCTGATTGTACTGCTTCAGTTGGGTGACTGCATCGTTGATAGCCACCAGTTCTTGGCTATAAAACACCTCATTATTATCGATGCTTGTATCACCTTTAGACAGACGTAGAATATTGTTATGCGTTTTTGTCAGCCACCGAGTGATTCTTGAGCAGAAAATCAATAGCGGTAACAAAACAAACAAGATGATAAGCCCCGTTAGGGCGATTAAACCATAAATAGTGGTCTGGCTGTGGTACAGCTTATTTTGCGTGGCGGCAATTTGCAGCTCAAAACTGCGCTGATAAAGCGGTTGAGAAAGTTGGTTGATTTCGTTGATGTATTGATAAATGGAATCAGCGTTATAACTGCTATTGAGATCAATCGCTTGGTAGAGACCTTGAGAGATATAGTTAAGTTGATCACTTGAAATGTGTTTTTTTATGCTATCAACTAAGCTAGATATTTTCGGGTCATTGTAAGTCTGTTCAATAAAGGTCAAGCGGGTATTAAGCGATTTGATAACCCCGGTTAATTGGATGGCCTTAAGGTAAGCATCTTTACGTTCCAAGCTACTGAGGTTGACATCGATAATCTGATCAATTAATTCAGTCAGGGACAGCGTTAAAAGGTTATTGAAAGAAATAGACTCGATAAACAACAGTGATTCTGCATTGATCATTTGGGGATCATAACTATATTGGTAAAAGGCTTTATTGGCTTGAACGATGTAATAGGCACTGTTGATATTGAAAAGATGAGCCGTGGCGGGATTATTGCTCTGTAAAATCTGCTGTACATCATTATCCAGTAATTTTTCTAGCAGACTAATCATCGACAGTAGGGTGAATTTTTGATTAACACTTTGAAAATTTTGGTTTTTATGTTCAGCGTGTGATTTCATGATGGCTATTTTATCATGAGCCTGTTCATCAGCATCCCGCCATTGGGCTTCGGTAATCGTCTGGTTGATCTGACTGAGTCTTTTTAATCGGTGAGCCGATAGTACAGCCTGGAATGCTTCAGAAATATCTTTAGTTCGCTGGAGTTTATAGAGGTTGCTTTCATTTTGAACGTAATGGGTATTTGCTATTCGTAGTGCATTGAAAACAAATAGGGAAAAACTCAGCATAATGGCAAAGGTAAATAGATAGATTAGGTATTTTACTTTCATGCCAGCCTGCTTCCCCACAGAATAACCGGCTGACTATAACATTGTGCTTATTGGCTTGTCCCCATAATTGTACTGATGCCAAATTGAGGAATAGATAATATCCTTAGCCATCCCCTCATATGAGCAAGGCATGGCAAGGCTTCTGAGGTATGATCTCCGTTCTTGACCAGCTAATAGCGAGCAGACAGCCTCCATGCTTAACCACGAAATAATTCTTAACCACATTGATGACATATTCGGACAGGACATGCATGCCAAGCGTGTCTTGTCGCTCGCCAATGCAACCCACGGGGTTATTGAGTCGGGGTCATTGGCCATCCATGCCATTGGCAATGGCCTCTCTTTGGCCAGCGGCCTTG
>NZ_AYKS02000091.1 GCF_000496755.2 Serratia sp. DD3 | reverse complement strand
GGCGAAGGCAGCGGCGGCGGCTGAGAAGAAAGCGGCAGCAGAAGCAGAAAAGAAAGCTGCCGCCGAGAAGGCCGCTGCAGCTAAAAAAGCCGCTGATGAGAAGAAAAAGGCTGCTGAAGTCGATGATTTATTCGGTGGTTTAGCTGATGGCAAGAATGCACCGAAAGGTGGCAGTGCTAAGGCGCAAGGTGACGGTAAACCTGCAGGGCAAGGGAACGCGAAGACCGCAGGGGCTAGTGGTGCCGATATTAGTGGCTATCTGGGGCAGATTACCGCAGCCATTCAGAGCAAGTTTTATGATGCTGATCTTTACAAAGGAAGAACGTGCGATTTACGGATTAAACTGGCACCCGATGGTTTGCTGATTGATATTAAGTCTGAAGGGGGTGATCCCGCTCTGTGCCAGGCAGCAATTGCTGCGGCTAAGCAGGCTCATATTCCCAAACCACCGACTCCGGCAGTGTATGAAGTGTTCAAGAATGTACCCATTACATTTAAGCCAGAATAATGATTTTTTAATTGAGTCATACCCCAAGAATGAATCAAGGTAACCAACAGGGATCCTATCGTTTTGTTGGTTTGTTAAAATTCTGCTAATTTATCGTAGGCATCCTGCCTGGATAAGGGAGATGAGATGAAGCAGGCACTTCGAGTAGTATTAAGTTTTTTAGTACTGTGGGTATCCGTGTTACACGCGGAAGTTCGCATTGAAATCACCCAAGGCGTCGACTCTGCTCGCCCTATTGGCGTGGTACCGTTCAAATGGGCGGGGCCCGGTAGCCCTCCAGAAGATATTGGTCAGATTATTGGTGCGGATCTACGCAATAGCGGCAAGTTTAACCCTATTGATGTGGCCCGTATGCCGCAACAGCCCTCTACGGCAGCTGAAGTAACGCCAGCAGCCTGGACTGCACTGGGTATTGATGCGGTGGTGGTTGGCCAGGTTCAGCCTGGTGCCGATGGCAGTTACCTGGTTTCCTATCAACTGGTTGATACATCAGGGGCTCCTGGTACTGTTCTAGCGCAGAACCAATATAAGATCACCAAGCAGTGGTTACGTTATTCTGCACATACCGCCAGTGATGAAGTGTTTGAAAAGCTGACGGGTATCAAAGGTGCGTTCCGGACCCGTATTGCTTATGTTGTCCATACTAATGGTGGCAAATTCCCACATGAGCTGCGTGTAGCCGATTATGATGGCTATAACCAGTTCGTAGTGCACCGCTCACCTGAACCACTGATGTCACCTGCCTGGTCACCTGATGGAAGTAAATTGGCGTATGTGACCTTCGAGAGCGGCCGTTCAGCTCTGGTTATCCAGACGTTGGCTAGCGGCGCTATCCGCCAGGTTGCTTCGTTCCCACGCCATAATGGCGCGCCAGCATTTTCGCCGGATGGTTCGCGCTTGGCTTTTGCACTTTCCAAGAGCGGTAGCCTTAACCTGTATGTGATGAATCTGGGGTCAGGTCAGATCTCTCAGATTACTGATGGTCGCAGCAATAATACTGAACCCACTTGGTTCCCGGATAGTCAATCGTTGGCCTTTACCTCTGATCAGGGGGGGCGTCCTCAGATTTATAAAGTCAGTGCCAGTGGTGGCACACCACAACGCCTGACTTGGGAAGGGGCTCAGAATCAGAACGCTGATGTGAGTGCTGACGGTAAATTCTTGGTAATGGTAAGTACCAATAGTGGTGCTCAGCATATTGCCAAGCAAGATCTTGGTTCGGGTGCCGTTCAAGTATTAACGGATACGTACCTGGATGAAACACCCAGTATCGCTCCAAACGGCACCATGGTGATCTTTAGCTCCACGCAAGGTATGGGCTCCGTGCTGCAGTTGGTGTCGACTGATGGGCGTTTCAAAGCGCGTCTTCCGGCAACTGATGGACAGGTCAAATTTCCTGCCTGGTCGCCGTATCTGTAATGCATATACAAATATGTATGGCAAACTATAAAAGGATCAAAGAAATGCAACTCAATAAAATGCTGAAGGGGCTTATGCTGGCATTGCCAATTTTGGCGGTAGCGGCTTGTAGTTCTAACAAAAGCGCAAACAATGACCAATCTGGTATGGGCGCTGGCAACGGCACAGAAAATGGTAGCAGCAACCTGTCTTCTGAAGACCAAGCTCGTTTGCAGATGCAAGAACTGCAGAGAAACAATATTGTTTACTTTGCTTTTGACAAATATGACATTGGCTCTGATTTCACTCAGATGCTGGATGCTCATGCGGCATTCCTGCGTAACAATCCATCTTATAAAGTGACTGTTGAAGGTCACGCGGATGAGCGCGGTACGCCAGAATACAACATCGCTTTGGGCGAGCGTCGTGCTAGCGCTGTCAAAATGTACCTGCAAGGTAAAGGTGTTTCTGCTGACCAGATCTCTATCGTTTCCTACGGTAAAGAGAAACCAGCAGTACTGGGCCACGATGAAGCGGCTTGGGCTAAAAACCGTCGTGCCGTTCTGGTTTACTAAGAGAATCGCATGAACAGTAACTTCAGACATCACCTGTTGAGTCTGTCGTTACTGGTTGGCGTAGCGGCTCCATGGGCCGCTACTGCCCAAGCGCCAATCAGTAATGTCGGCTCCGGCTCGGTCGAAGACCGTGTCACATCACTTGAGCGGATTAGCAATGCTCAAAGTCAGCTCTTAAATCAACTTCAGCAACAACTCTCTGATAATCAACGCGATATAGATTCACTGCGTGGGCAGATTCAGGAAAATCAGTATCAGCTGAATCAGGTAGTTGAACGTCAGAAACAGCTCTATCAGCAAATTGATAGTCTTGGCCAGAATGGTGCGCAGAGTTCAGCGGGTGCTGCCGCTGGGGCCGCCGTAGGGGCAACGGCTGCCACATCTGGGGATAGCGCAAGCAATTCTTCTACCGGCACCACTGCGGCTCCAGCAAGTAGTGGCGATGAGAACAGCGACTACAATTCAGCGGTTTCACTGGCGCTGGAAAAAAAACAGTATGATGAGGCGATCACCGCCTTTCAGGCTTTTATTAAGCAGTATCCGCAGTCGACTTACCAACCTAACGCCAACTATTGGCTAGGGCAGTTGCTTTACAACAAAGGTAAAAAGGATGATGCGACCTACTATTTTGCAGTAGTGGTAAAGAATTATCCAAAATCGCCGAAGGCACCGGATGCGATGTATAAAGTTGGGGTGATCATGCAGGAAAAAGGGCAAATGGATAAAGCCAAAGCCGTTTACCAGCAGGTGATTAAGTTATACCCAACCAGCGATGCGGCCAAACAGGCCAAGAAACGCGAAGCGAGTTTATAAGCAAAATTTGAGCCCGGAATTTAGTCGATTTGGTTGAATTCTGGGCTCATTCGCGTGAAGAACAAGCAGTTGAACCTTTTAAGTAAAAATTTAGGTTGCGCTGCCAAGATAAATTAGTAATATATGCCGCCGTTGCCAAGACATCTTGTTAAGTGTCAAAGTGACAGAAAATTGGGCCGTTAGCTCAGTCGGTGGAGCAGTTGACTTTTAATCAATTGCTCGCAGGTCCGAGCCGAGCGAAGCGAGACGACAACGCGCAGCGTTGCCCGCAGGGTGAGGACGAAGGACGAATCAATCCTGCACCACCCAATGACAGATGTGGCTTTATAAGTAGTAACCATGTTTTGAGCAGTAAGCTCACAATGATGGGTCGTTAGCTCAGTCGGTAGAGCAGTTGACTTTTAATCAATTGGTCGCAGGTTCGAATCCTGCACGACCCACCAATTTAAGTATCTAGTAAGCAGTAACCATGCAGTGGGTGATTAGCTCAGTTGGTAGAGCATCTCCTTTACACGGAGGGGGTCGGCGGTTCGAGCCCGTCATCACCCACCACTAACATGGGTCGGTAGAGCAGTTGGCCTTTAATCAATCCTGCACTGCAAATGATTTGAACAGTTTTAAATAGTAGTAACCATGTTTTGAGCAATAGCTCACTATTATGGGTCGTTAGCTCAGTCGGTAGAGCAGTTGACTTTTAATCAATTGGTCGCAGGTTCGAATCCTGCACGACCCACCATCTCTTTATATAGCACTCAACTATCCCAAACACTCAATTATACAAATCCCACGAATCGTGTTAGATGAAAACATATGCTGTTGCTAACAGTTGCCATTGTTCCACCCCTCCTCAAACACCCCAAATTTTAATCTATTAAACAAAAATCAATTTTTATAGAAAATAGCAGCGACTCAATACAAAAATTGCGGTATTTTGTTTAGTATAACAAACAAAGTTGTTTGCCAAGAGTAAGCGAGTACCAATAAGCAAACATCCAACCCGTTGAAGAGATAAAAGTAATGAGTGAAATGTTTGATATCAATGCTGCGGTGTACCCATTCCCTCCAAAACCGCAACCGTTAGATGGAGCAGAAAAAGCATTTTATCGCCAAAAGATTAAAACGTTACTCAAGCAACGGGATGCCGTGATGGTGGCTCATTACTATACTGATCCTGAAATCCAGGCTCTCGCAGAGGAAACGGGGGGATGTGTTGCAGATTCACTGGAAATGGCGCGTTTTGGCAGCCGACATCCGGCCTCAACGTTACTGGTTGCTGGGGTCCGTTTTATGGGGGAAACAGCTAAAATCCTCAGCCCGGAAAAACAGGTATTGATGCCAACATTGCATGCCGAATGCTCACTGGATCTTGGCTGTCCAGCGGCGGAGTTTAACGCTTTTTGCGACAGTCACCCCGAGCGGACCGTGGTGGTTTATGCCAATACGTCAGCGGCAGTTAAAGCCCGTGCCGATTGGGTTGTCACTTCCAGTATTGCAGTTGAATTGATTGAACACCTTGATAGCCTCGGTGAGAAAATTATCTGGGCACCGGATCGGCATCTTGGTCATTATGTACAAAAGCAAACAGGGGCGGATGTACTGTGCTGGCAAGGGGCTTGTATCGTTCATGATGAGTTTAAAACGCAAGCGCTGTTGCGTATGAAGGCGCTCTACCCCAATGCGGCAATATTGGTGCATCCAGAGTCTCCCCATGCGGTGATCGAACTGGCTGATGCGGTTGGGTCAACCAGCCAGTTGATTCAAGCGGCAACCAAACTACCTCACCCGCAACTGATTGTGGCTACTGATCGCGGTATCTTTTACAAGATGCAACAGGCTTGCCCGGATAAAGAGCTATTCGAAGCCCCTACGGCGGGGGAAGGGGCAACCTGTCGCAGTTGCGCACATTGTCCATGGATGGCGATGAACGGCTTGCAAGCCATTGCTGAAGGGTTGGAGCAGATGGGTGCACAGCATGAGATCCTGGTGGATGAAACACTGCGTGATAAGGCGCTTATCCCGCTTAACCGCATGTTGGAGTTTGCTGCACATTTACCTGGTCGCTGACAGATAGCATCAATATCTCTCGGCATTGAGACGGCAGCACGGTAGCTGCCACAATGCCAACGGCGACATAAAGATGATTTACAGCAACAGCTACAGCCGCTAGATTGGTAAGTCTCTGCGCATTGTGCAATACACCGATACCTAATGGAAAAGCTATGAATTATCAAAATGACGATTTACGTATTAAACAAATCACGGAACTCCTGCCACCGGTGGCTCTGTTGGAGAAGTTTCCTGCCACTCTACAAGCGGCTGAAACGGTGTCACAAGCGCGTAATGCTATCCACAACATCCTTCGTGGCAATGATGATCGTCTGCTGGTGGTGATTGGCCCTTGCTCTATTCACGATACTCATGCAGCAAAAGAGTATGCGACACGTCTGCTGAAACTGCGCCAGGAGCTTGGTGGTGAGTTAGAGATAGTGATGCGCGTCTATTTTGAAAAGCCACGCACCACCGTTGGCTGGAAAGGGTTGATTAATGATCCACAGATGGATAACAGCTTCCAGATCAATGAAGGCTTGCGTCTGGCACGTAAGTTATTGCTGGATATTAATGATGCTGGTTTACCGACGGCGGGTGAATTTCTCGATATGATCACGCCTCAATATCTGGCAGACCTGATGAGTTGGGGGGCTATTGGTGCGCGGACGACTGAATCTCAAGTGCACCGTGAGCTGGCCTCTGGCCTCTCTTGTCCGGTTGGTTTTAAGAATGGTACTGACGGTACGATTAAAGTTGCCATTGACGCCATTAATGCAGCGAGTGCCGCGCACTGCTTCCTGTCTGTCACCAAGTGGGGGCATTCTGCCATTGTGAACACGGGGGGGAATGGTGATTGCCATATCATCCTGCGTGGTGGCAAGGAGCCAAACTACAGTGCAGCACATGTGAAGCAAGTGAAAGATGGCCTGGTTAAAGCGGGTTTACCACCACGAGTGATGATCGATTTCAGCCATGCTAACAGTAGCAAGCAGTTTAAAAAGCAGTTGGACGTCAATACCGATGTTTGCAATCAATTATGTGCGGGTGAGCAAGCCATTATTGGTGTCATGATCGAAAGTCACCTGGTGGAAGGGAATCAGAATCTGGAAAGTGGTGAGCCGCTGGTTTATGGTAAAAGCGTGACCGATGCTTGCATTGGCTGGGAAGATACCGAAACTGTCCTGCGTGAATTGGCCGCAGCGGTAAAAGTACGCCGTAGCTGATAGTTAGTTTTCCAGGCCCCGCACTAGCAGGGTCTGGACTTTATGAGATGATCGGTAAAACGGTCACCAACAGCATGTATATACCCAAAATAATTAGAGTTGCCTGTAGGCAGCCAGCACTGGTGCTGGCCCGCAAGGTGAGCCTTATGGATGAGGTTCAATGATCCCCTGGCGGGGCTGCCAGTTAGGCAGCTCGGTTAGTGCTCAAAGCAGCGGCCAAAATTCATCAGCATAACGAGGTCACCGAACTGGGCCTAACCGTGGTCAACGTCAGTGTCCGTGCCCAGCCAATACTGGGCACGTCCTGCCGGTTAGCGGGGATTACTTCGCTTTACCCTGATTGGCTACCAACGCTGCTTTGGCAGCGATCTCGTCAGCATTACCCAGATAGTAGCGTTTAACTGGGTTGAAGTGCTCATCGAATTCATACACCAAAGGGACGCCCGTTGGGATATTCAGCTCGATAATCTCATCTTCGCTCATCTTATCGAGATATTTCACCAAGGCGCGTAATGAGTTGCCGTGGGCGGTAACGATAACGCGTTCACCGCGTTTGATTCGCGGCAGGATCTCTTGGTTCCAGTAAGGGATCACTCGTTCAATGGTTAATGCCAGGCTTTCGGTTAGGGGCAGCTCTTTTTCGCTCAGTGCAGAGTAGCGTGGGTCATGCCCTGGGTAGCGTTCATCTGCTTTGGTTAATGCTGGTGGGGTGACGGCAAAACCACGGCGCCATTGTAGCACTTGCTCGTCACCATATTTCTCTGCGGTTTCAGCTTTATTGAGCCCTTGCAATGCGCCGTAGTGGCGCTCATTCAGCTTCCAGGTTTTTTCGGTGGGCAACCAGACTTGGTCCAGTTCGTCCAGAATACGCCACAATGTGTGGATAGCCCGCTTGAGTACCGAGGTATAAGCAAAGTCAAAAGTGAAACCTTCCTGTTTTAACAGTTTACCTGCTGCTTTGGCTTCGCTACGGCCTTTATCTGAAAGATCAACATCATACCAACCGGTAAAGCGGTTCTCGTTGTTCCACAGACTTTCACCGTGACGTACCAGTACCAACTTGGTTGTTGCCATAGCCTGACTCCTTAATCACGCGTCATCATAATAATAACGATAATCATTATACTATAGCAGTCAACCTTTAACGCTAAATCAAGCTGAGTGACCGATTGGCTCAAACTGATAATGTGTGGCGCTCTGGTACCGTTGTCCGGGTTGTAACCAACAGTCAGGTTGCGGCCATTCTGGGTGGTTCGGGCTGTCGGGCAAAAATTCACTTTCCAGTGCCACGCCAGCGTAAATGTCGTAGCTGCCGCCATCACGTGCTGGTGTTCCCGCTAGATAATTCCCACTATAAAACTGTATTGCAGGTGCCGTTGTGAATAGCGTCATTTTGACCTGACCATCGGCTGACCATAAATGGGCGGCAGGGTTGCTCAATACCTGACAGGAACGAGACAGCAGATAGGCATGGTCATAACCTTTAACCCGTTGTTGGCAGCGATCACGCAGTAAGTCTTGCTGAATGGTTTTCGGTTGGCGGAAATCCATGCCGGTATCAGTGACCGGGGTCAGGTCGGCACAAGGGATCCCTTCGCTGTCTACCGGTAGATAGCTGTCGGCGAACAGTTGCAAACGCTGTTGCCTGGCGTCTTGTCCTGCACCATCCAAGTTGAAGTAGGCATGGTTGGTCAGATTGACGGGGCAAGTGCGATCAGTTTGCGCCTGATACTCAATTTCCAGCCGATGGTCGTCGGTCAACCGATAGGTGAGTGTGACGTCCAGATTCCCCGGAAACCCTTGGTCACCATGGGGAGAATGTAATTGATATACGATGTGTTGTTCATCTTGTGCCACAATTTGCCAGCGGCGCGCATGAAAACCTCCGGGCCCGCCATGTAACTGGTGAGGTCCCTGATTGGCAATCAAGGGGTAAGTTTTGCCTGCGATCAACAGTTTGGCATTAGCAATGCGGTTGGCATAACGGCCGACAGTTGCCCCTAGATAAGCACTTTGATGCAAATACTGTTCTGGAGATTGGCAGCCCAACAGCAGTTCGCGTTTCTCGCCTGATTTCAGCGGCAACACGGCAGAAAGCCAAGTCGCACCCCAATCCATGAGGGTGATAGTCATTCCCCCGCTATTACGCAGGGTCGTGAGGGTGAATGGCTGCCCATCAGGGGCTAGTGCAGGTTTATTGGTTAACATAAGCCAGATCCTTGTGATGGTTTACAGACATAAAAAGTTTCTTTCAGCCCATTGGTTTGCCGTGGGTATTCCTGGGCGACAGTGGCACGCACTGGCTCGACTAAATCTACGGGCATCAGTGCCACAATGCAGCCGCCAAAACCGCCACCGGTCATACGTACCCCACCACGGTCACCAATCACCTGTTTCACGATTGTCACCAAGGTATCGATTGGCGGTACCGTGATTTCAAAATCATCACGCATTGAAGCGTGCGATTCAGCCATTAGTGTCCCCATCAAGCTCAGGTTACCGGCGGTTAATGCGGCAGCAGCCGCCAAGGTACGCTCGTTTTCATTGATCACATGGCGCGCACGTTTGGCGACGGTAGGATCCAGTTGATGCTGAGCTGCTAAAAATTGTGCTGAAGTGACATCGCGTAGCGCCTTAACACCAAAGAAACGGGCTGCTTCCTCACATTGTTTGCGCCGCGTGTTGTATTCACTGTCCACCAACCCCCGTTTGACGTTGGAATTGATAATGACAACGGCCACCTCGGCTGGCATTGATACCGCCTGAGTTTCCAGTGAGCGGCAGTCGATCAACAGGGCATGGTCTTGCTTGCCCAGTGCCGAAATCAACTGATCCATAATGCCGCAATTACAGCCGACAAACTGGTTTTCCGCCTCTTGGCCATTAAGCGCTAAGGCAACACCATCCAGCGGTAACTGATAAAGTGCTTGCAATGCCTGACCAACGGCGACTTCCAATGATGCTGATGAACTTAGCCCGGCCCCCTGCGGTACATTGCCGCTAATGACCAGGTCGGCACCCGCAAACTCGGTATTACGTGTTTGCAGATGTTTTACTACACCGCGTACATAGTCAGCCCAACGGAGGTCAGGATGTTTGATGATCGGGCTATCCAGCGAAAATTGATCCTGCTGATTTTGATAGTCGGCAGCTAACACACGGATTTGGCGATCATGGCGTGGTGCCGCACTGATCACCGTCTGGTAATCGATCGCACAAGGGAGAACGAAACCGTCATTATAGTCAGTGTGTTCACCAATCAGGTTGACCCGACCTGGAGCCTGAATCGTCAGCGTAGGGGCATAGCCAAAATGCTGGTTAAAAAGGTCGTGGGTATGTTTTTTCAAACTCATTATTAGGCTCCGACAGATTGAAAATGGACATCACTGACTGCGCGCAAATGTTCTGCGGCCTGTTCTGCCGTCAAGTCACGCTGGGTTTCCGCCAGCATTTCATAACCCACCATAAATTTCCGTACTGTTGCACTGCGCAATAACGGTGGGTAGAAGTGGGCGTGCAATTGCCAGTGGCGGGTATCGGCATGATTGAACGGGGCTCCATGCCAACCCATAGAATAAGGAAAAGAGCACTGAAACAGATTGTCATAACGGCTGGTGAGTTTCTTCAGCGCGATAGCCAGATCGCTGCTTTGTGCTGCCGAGAGTTCGCTAAGCCGTTGTACGGCTGCTTTTGGTAGCAACAGGGTTTCAAATGGCCAGGCAGCCCAGTAAGGCACTACGGCTAGCCAGTGCTCAGTTTCCACCACTGTGCGGCTACCATCGGCTTGTTCACGCTGGACATAGTCGAACAGCATCGGGGAGTGATGCTGAGTGAAGTACTCCTGCTGTAGTTGGTCTTCACGCTCAGCTTCATTGGGTAGGAAACTGTTAGCCCAGACTTGTCCATGTGGATGAGGATTAGAGCACCCCATGGTGGCCCCTTTGTTTTCAAAAACTTGTACCCATGGGTAGCTGCGCCCTAAATCAGCAGTCTGCTGTTGCCAGGTAGCGACCACCTGTTCTAGCTCAGGAATGGTCAACTGCGGCAGCGTTTTACTGTGATCGGGAGAAAAACAGATCACGCGGCTGGTACCACGTGCACTTTGACAACGCAGCAGCGGATCATGGCTTTCTGGGGCTGCAGGGGTGTCTTGCATCAGGGCAGCAAAGTCATTGGTAAATACGTAGGTGCCTAGGTAGTCAGGATTTTTATCGCCTGTGACTCGAGTATTGCCCGGGCAAAGAAAACAGTCTGGGTCATGGGCTGGCAATGTTTGCGCCATTGCGGATTCCTGCTGGCCTTGCCATGGACGCTTGGCCCGGTGCGGTGAAACCAATACCCATTGGCCAGTGAGCGGATTAAAACGACGGTGCGGATGATCAATCGGGTTAAAACAGTTCATAACGATCCTTTTAATCACTCATCAGATTGAATGTAATCGCTTTCACATTCGGTATGATGAGTTATCGTCTGGTTTAGGTTAAAAAAGATGGCGTAAAGATAGCATAATTAGCGCTGATAAAAGGTGATCTAACACTAAAAAAGAGAGCGTTTACACGCCTTGCACTCGCTGAGTTAACGCTATTATCACGTTAGCTTGAACAGATATTTGGTAGCGCTTCCACTCCGAGTCAGTGGCCAGCGAGATATCCGCCAGCCAGTTCTGATTATGGGTGCTGATAGAGGGGGTAAGTAAAAAACAGGAGATGGGTCAGATTAAGCGCAAAATGGAAAAGTACCGGTACCCATAGACGTCCACTCCACATCCAGGCTAGGCCATAGATCAACCCAGCCAATGTGGCAAACACCACCATAAGCCAACCGGCGGCAAAGTGTGCAGCGCCAAACAGTAACGCGGTGATGATCAGCGCCGGGTAGGCGCCTAACCAGCGGCTGCAACGTTGTTGTAAATAGCCACGAAACAGGGCTTCTTCAGCCAGAGAGACAAAAAACAGATTAGCCATGATAAAGGCCAGGATCCACGGCGGCATATGCAGTTCAATTTTCAGCCCACCCAGAGCTACCGCCAATAGCAGCAGCGCCGGGATAGACAACGCCAGGACCACCCAGGCACTGACACCCACAACTCGGTCTGGCTGGTCAGTATTGAACAGCGTTGGCAAGCAGGCCATTAGCAGGAAGGGCACCAGTGCCTTGTCGAAGTTGTAGTACAGAGAATAAGTAGAACTCAGTGGCCCCAGTTTTGCCTTTTCCACCATCAAGGGGTTATTGAATCCAGGCATCAGGTGATAAAACAGGGCGAGTGAGCAAGCCACTAAAAAGAGTTCGAGTACAACAGAAACCATGCGCTGTTGGCGATAGTGTTGTCGAAGCCAGATACCGATGGCGATTATCGCCAGGCAACCCAGACTGGTTGGGGTGAGGATCTGGTGGTGAACCCCAATTCCTATCGCTGCCACCAACAGGACAAAGGCAATCAGCCGATTAAATGGCAGAAAAAACAACGAAGCTGAAAGTACACCCCACATAATCGCTATTCCTAAAAATAAGCCTATGACACTCAGTGCCAGTAACTTGATTCACTACAGACATACAAGGGATAGTAGCACAAGCCTGCAGATGCAAAGCCCTGAGTCTAAACAATGCTTATTACTCCCTTAATTGATGGTCGTTGCCACTAGCTGTTGCTGGCATTTGCATAGCTATCAATCAGGACCTCTTGCTGATAGCGATAACCTTCACCATCTGGAATAAAGGTCAAGCGGTGGGTGATACACTCCGGTGCATCCTCACTATGGTGGGAAACAAATAGCAACTGAGTCGTCCCTTGCTGGATCAGCACATCAATAAAGCGCCGGACCAGTTGGCGGTTAAGCGGGTCTAGACCTTGCAAAGGTTCATCCAGGATCAACAACGCCGGGTGTTTAACCAGTGCGCGAGCAATCAAGGTTAACCGCTGTTGCCCCCAGGAGAGTGTATGGAAAGGCGCATTACCCAATGCCTCATTGAATCCAAGTAACTGTAACCACTGTGAGGTCAACTGTTGTTGGCGTTCGGATGCGGCTTGATAAATACCAATGGAATCAAAGAAGCCCGATAGGATAACGTTACGTACACTGGCGCTGACACGATAATCCAGATGCAGGCTGCTACTGACATATCCAATATGGCGTTTGATTTCCCAAATGGTTTCGCCACTGCCACGCCGACGGCCAAATAGCGTCAGGTCGTTGCTATAACCTTGAGGGTGGTCACCGGTAATCAGGCTGAGCAGTGTCGATTTACCGGCTCCATTGGGGCCGACGATCTGCCAGTGTTCGCCGGGATTAACCTGCCAACTGAGGCGATGGAGAATGGGGCGATCATTATAGCTGACGATACCATCACGCAAGACAATCAATGGGTTGGTTGTTGGCAGGGGAATATTCAGGGTGGGATCTTCGGTTTCAGGCAACGAAAGGTTGCTGAGATTTTCGCTGTGTGCCAATTGGGCCACCAGCGCGTCAGCCATCACCTGTTCCCGTGGCCCTTGGCTGGTCAAGGTACAATCTGCCAATACCCCTACTTGTTGAATAAAATTCGGGATTTCATCAAAGCGGTTAAGGACCAGCACCAGCGTCACCCCCTGTTGGGCTAGTTCTCCTAGCAAGGTGGCAAGCTGGGCACGTGACTGGTTATCCAATCCATCAAAAGGTTCATCAAGAATTAATAAATCAGGGGCTGGCATCAGAGCACGGCATAATAACGTTTTGCGTGTTTCGCCGGTAGAGAGGTATTTGAAGCGGCGCGCCAACAGCGGTGCGATGCCAAACTGTGCGGCAAGTTGTGTGCAGCGCTGATCATCCTGAATATCCTCCTGAATGATTTCTGCGGTAGTGCGACCAGTGTCGTCCTCATCGGGGCTTAACAGGTCGGTATTGTTGCGCTGCCATTCATCACTGACCAGTTTTTGTAATTGCTCGAAGGAGATCCGTACCACATTGCGGAAATCATGGCGGTATGCCCCGTTCAGTAAGGTCAGATCACCAGCCAGCGCCCGCGCCAGGGCTGACTTCCCGCTGCCATTAGCACCGACAAAAGCCCAGCAGTCACCTGACTGAATATTCAGTTGAGGCAAGGATAAAGTGCGAGTGTCGCTTAACCGGAATAAAGCTTGCGAAATTTGCAACGAGGACATCATTTATTCTCTATTGGGTATTGATTAGCTTTAGAAATATTCGCATCAGAAAGAGATGTCAATCGGCAATAATGCAACGTGATATTGCCGTTAACGCAACATAGCGACTAACGCTACGTAGCGGCTAACACACCATAGCGGCTAACACAACGTAGCGACAATAACGCGGTCGGCATTGAACAGCGCATGGACTGCCATCCCTTGGCGCAGTTTCAATTGGGCTAACTCTTGGTTGCTGATTGTGGCGCAGAGCGTTTCTCCCCCGGTGAGGGTGAGCAACACTTCACTGTGATCATTGCCCGGTTGAATATTGGCCACCGTGCCAGGCAGAACATTGTCTGCCAAACCGTGCAACGCAGCGTCAGTACTGATTTTTACCCAAGGTGCTTTAATCAGCGCCAGTACCTCTTTGCCCGGGGTCAATTGCAACCGTTCGGCACTTTGCTGTGTCACGGCGGCAGTCAGTCGGGTGTGGCCGTCTGCCAGCAGCAGGTGGATAGCTTGCTGGACCTGTCGATGGTCGCGTTCAATCACCGTAGCGAAAAACTGGTTGCGAGCGCTGGTTTGCAGCGAGAAACGGGCAATGGCTGCCAGTAGGCTATCCAGCGGCAAATTATCCTGTTGCAACACATCAAAGGCTTTTTGCTGGATCTGACCTAGCAAGTCATAAAGCTGGATCAAACGGTGCCCATAGTGTGTCACCTGTGCGCCGCCCCCCCCCTTGCCGCCTGTGGCTCGTTCCACCACGGTTTGCTCCGCCAGTTGGTTCATTTCATTAATGGCATCCCAGGCGCTTTTGTAGCTGATCCCGGCCAGTTTGGCCCCTTGACTGATCGAGCCAGTCTGTACCACTTGTTTGAGCAGGGCGATACGGCGTGGGTCTGCGAACAGTTTTTGCTTAAGCTTCAAGGTGAGAAGGATCTCGGCCTGCATAGTGAACTCCAATGGGTCGCCTGATGACAACCTGTCTATTGTCGCTGATTTGCTCAACACTGCCAACAGAGCACGTTTAGCTGCTTATCCTGCCCTGGGAGTCGTTAAAATAAGCGCGTTTTTGACCATTTTGGTTTACAGTAACCTTTGTAGCACTGTTTGCAAGGCTGTTAAGTGAGGTCCCCATGTTAGAGTTATTGAAAAGTCTGGTGTTTGCTGTGGTCATGGTGCCGGTGGTGATGGCCGTTATTTTGGGGCTCATCTATGCCTTGGGTGAGGTGTTCAACGTCTTCTCCAAATTGGGTCATCCTAAAGAAGATCACCGCTAATCTCCTCTCCCCGCTTATGATGTTGGCGGGGTTTTTACGTTTAACTTCGCGATACCTCTCGTTTTACCCATAAACCTCATGACAATTCTGGGTCTATCGCTATATCATCATTTACATAACGATGAGATTAACCGATGGGAAAATCAACCATGAAACAGCAATGGATCAAGTGGATTACAGGTATCACGCTGGCTTCTGGTCTGACTATGCCGGCGGTGGCGGCAGAGAAAATCACCGTTTTTGCCGCGGCCTCGTTAACCAATGCGCTGCAAGAGATCGCCACCGAGTATCAGAAAACACAAGGGGTTGAGGTGGTCTCTTCGTTTGCTTCCTCTTCGACCCTGGCGCGCCAGATTCAACAAGGCGCACCCGCGGATATATTTATCGCCGCTGATCAGCAATGGATGGATTACGCCATCGGCAAACAGTTGATGGTCGCCGAGACGCGCTACACGCTACTCGGTAATGAACTGGTGCTGATTGCCGCTAAGTCCGCCAAGCAAGATAAAATCGACATCAACCCGCAAACCGATTGGCTTAAATTGTTAAACGGTAGCCGTTTAGCGGTGGGTGACCCTGATCACGTCCCGGCCGGTATCTACGCCAAACAAGCGCTGCAACATCTGGGAGCCTGGGAGGCGTTAGAGCCTCAATTAGCCCGAGGGAATAATGTGCGTAGTGCGATGGTGCTGGTTGAACGGGGGGAAGCGCCGTTGGGCATTGTCTACGGTTCTGATGCTGTCGCCAGCGATAAGGTGAAAGTGGTGGGGATCTTCCCTGAACAGAGCCATCAACCTGTTGAGTATCCGATGGCAATAGTCAAACAGCGCCAGACACCCGCTGTTACCGCTTTTTATGAGTATCTCAAGGGGCCGCAAGCCACGGCTATTTTTGAACGTTTCGGATTTACAGCGCGTAAATGATATTAAGCGAATATGAATGGCAGGCCATTGAGCTCAGCCTGAAAGTCTCTAGCTTGGCGGTGATCTGCAGTTTGCCGCTGGGCATTCTGATGGCCTGGGTTTTAGTGCGTTGTCACTTCCCGGGTAAATCCTTGTTGGACAGTATTGTTCATTTGCCTTTAGTTCTGCCGCCAGTGGTGGTGGGTTACCTGTTGCTGATCGCCATGGGGCGACGTGGGTTTATTGGTGAATGGCTGTACCAATGGTTTGGTTTCAGCTTTAGCTTCAGTTGGCGTGGTGCGGCTCTGGCGTCGGCTGTGGTGGCCTTTCCGCTGATGGTGCGCGCCATTCGTTTGGCGCTTGAAGCGGTGGATATTCGCCTGGAACAAGCCGCCCGCACCCTGGGGGCCAATCCTTGGCGGGTTTTTTTTACCATCACGTTACCGCTCTCCTTGCCGGGGGTGATCGTCGGGGTGGTGCTGGCGTTTGCGCGCTCTTTGGGTGAGTTTGGTGCCACTATCACCTTTGTTTCCAATATTCCTGGTGAAACTCGGACTATCCCGCTGGCGATGTATACCTTGATAGAAACACCTGGTGCTGAAGCGGCGGCTGCCCGTTTATGCGTGATTGCTATTGTGCTGGCGATGGCTGCTTTGATGACCTCGGAATGGCTGGCCCGTTGGGGCCGCAAGCGTATGGGGCTATAGATGTTAGAACTGGATTTTTGCCAGCAACTGGGTGCACTTAATCTCAAGATACAGGCTAATCTGCCCGCTCAAGGGATTACTGCCATCTTTGGGCTTTCTGGAGCGGGTAAAACCTCATTAATTAATGCGATCGCTGGTTTGACGCCGGTACAACAGGGGCGCATTGTTCTTAATGGACATACTCTGCTCGATACCACCAACGGAGTCTGTCTTGCACCGGAAAAACGGCGCATAGGTTATGTGTTCCAGGATGCACGCCTGTTCCCGCACTATCGAGTACGTGGCAACCTGCAATACGGTATGGCAGCCAGCAGTCGCGGTCAGTTTGATGATATTGTCGCCTTGCTGGGGATTGAACCATTACTTAACCGCTTGCCGTTGACACTTTCCGGCGGAGAAAAACAGCGGGTAGCGATTGGCCGGGCGTTGCTTAGCGCACCGCAATTGCTGTTGATGGATGAGCCTTTGGCATCTCTCGATATACCGCGCAAACGCGAGTTGTTACCCTATCTGGAACGGTTGGCAAAACAGGTGAATATCCCGATCCTCTACGTTAGCCATAGCATGGATGAAATCTTACGCTTAGCGCAGCAAGTCATGGTGTTGGATAATGGCCAGGTACGTGCAGTGGGTGGGGTGGAGGAAGTCTGGGCCAGCAGTGCCTTGCGCCCTTGGTTGCAGCGTGAAGACCAGAGTAGCGTGCTGAGCGTGAGTGTCATCAAGCGGCATGAACATTATGCAATGAGTGCCTTGGCGCTCGGTGATCAACTGCTGTGGGTTAGTGCTATTGATCTCCCCATCGGTACCCGGTTGCGTATTCGCATCAACGCTGCCGATGTCTCATTGGTTCTACAACCCCCCACCAATAGCAGCATTCGCAATATTTTACCGGCTAAAGTGCTGGAATGCCTGGATGTGGATGGCCAGGTTGAGGTGAAGCTAGCCATCGGGGAGCATATTCTCTGGGCACGTATTACTCCTTGGGCACGTGACGATTTGACCATCAAACCCGGTCAATGGCTTTATGCGCAGGTCAAGAGCGTATCCATGAGCCGTGAAGGGAGTTGAAAGCAGACGGAGAAGGGGGCAACACACTTCTCCGTTTTGCGGATTAACTCAGAACTCGGGTACGGATCACCTCTGCAATACCCGGTTGTAAGTGGTCGGCGATCACCAAATCAGCGCGTTCTTTGACTGCGTCATCTGCGTTACCCATGGCAACACCGAGCCCGACGGCTTCAAGCATACTTAAATCATTGTAGTTGTCGCCAAAGGCAACCACCTGCTCCATCTTTAATCCTTGTGATTCCACCCACTGTTGCAGCCGTTTACCTTTGCTGTTACCGTTTTTGGCGATGTCTACCTGATCGTGCCATGACCATTCACAAGCTAGCCCCAACTCGTTCTCCACCGTTTCGGCAAACTGGCGCAGTACAGAGATATCTCCGTGTGAGACGGCAAATTTCCAGATGGACTGCGCGTCATCAGCCGCTTGCTGCAGACTATTGACGTGCAACAAGGTAGGGCGTTGTGCTTCCGGTAAACTTTTCGCCCAGGTTTGGGTGCGCAGCACATGACCACTGGGGGTTTGATACAGCATGGCATCATCAACATAGAGCAGGCCGTGAATATCACTCTGTTTCAGCCGTTGTAATACTTGCCGGGCCTGCTCCTTCGGCATGGGGTCGGCAGTTAGCACTTTTTTTTGCTGGAAATCGTACAGGTAGGTGCCGTTACAGCAAATAGCCGGGGTATCGAGTTGCAATTCCTGATAGAACGGGTGAATGGCAACATGATGGCGACCCGTGACCACCACCACCTTGACGCCGGCGGCACGGGCTTGCGCCAAGGCAGCCAGTGATTGTGGCAAAATGCGTTTCTGCTTATCTAGCAGTGTGCCGTCTAAATCGAGGGCAATAATACGGTAGTTCATCGTGACCCCATGAGGTAAGTAAAGCGATAATACCGATGGTACACCTAACGGCGGTTTGACAAAACCCGGTGTTAGACGGGGGTTGTCATGTCAACGATGTCAGGTAAGCTAAAGAACACAATCGGTTACTCTTTCTCATTAAGGAAAGCAAATGAAGCAAATCGTTTATGTCGCTAGCCCGGAAAGCCAGCAGATCCATGTTTGGCAGTTAGACTCTCAGGGCGCGTTGACGTTAGAGCAGACGGTGGATGTACCAGGGCAGGGGCAACCGATGGCCATTCACCCGGATAATAGCCACCTGTATATTGGGGTACGCCCGGCATTGGGTATCGTCAGTTACCGTATTGATGCTGCTGGTAAACTGCAGGAGGCGGGGATGGCCCCATTACCTGGCAGCCCGACCCATATCGCCACCGATTTGCAAGGCCGTTACCTGTTTTCTGCTTCCTATAACGACAACTGCGTCACCGTCAGTCCCATAGGTCATGATGGTGTAGTGGGAGCTCCCATCCAGCAGGTTGATGGTTTGACCGCCCCGCACTCAGCCAATATTGACTCGACTAATCAACGGCTATTGATCCCCTGCTTGAAAGAAGATCGTATTCGTCTTTTTAATCTGCATCAGGACGGCGTATTGACCCCTGAGACTCCGGAGGCGGTTGCCACTGCGGTTGGTGCTGGGCCACGTCATATGGCATTCCATCCTAATGGTCAGTTCGCTTATTGTCTCAATGAACTGGATAGCACTGTTGATGTTTTGGCCTGTGGTGAGCATGGGGGCCCTTACACCCTAGTGCAAACCCTGGATATGATGCCTGCTGATTTCAACGGTACTCGTTGGGGGGCGGATATTCATCTCACGCCTAATGGCCGCTTCCTATATACCTGTGATCGTACCGCCAGTATCCTGACGATTTTCGCCGTTTCGCCGCAAGGGGATAACATTACCTTAGTTGGACATCAGGCAACGGAACAACAGCCCCGTGGTTTTAATATCGACCACCGCGGCCATTTTTTGATTGCTGCAGGGCAGAAATCAGGTCATATCACGGTTTATGGCATTGATCCGCATCAGGGGCAGTTATCGGCTCTGGGGCGTTACCCGGTAGGGCAAGGCCCAATGTGGGTGAGTGTGCTGGCTCACTGATCTATAGCAAGACCAGAGCAGGCCTTGGTGCCTGCCCTGGGCGATGGATCAACAGTAGGTCACGGTCAGTGTCGCTTTGCCAAGGCTATGGAAGTGAATATTGAAGCCGACCATGGCGCCACTGGCTTCTTCATCCACCGGGATACTTTCCACATCCAGTGCGTGAACAGTGAAATGATAACGATGACTTTCTCCTTGTGGCGGAGCCGCACCACCGTAACCGGCTTTACCAAAATCGGTACGGGTCTGTATCGCTCCCTTGGGTAGCCCAGGTTTGCCAGAACCGGCACCCTGCGGCAGTTCGGTTACGGTTGCCGGAATGTTGGCCACCACCCAGTGCCACCAGCCAGAGCCGGTAGGGGCATCGGGATCAAATACGGTGATAGCAAAGCTTTTGGTACCCGCGGGTACGCCATCCCAAGTCAGGTGAGGGGAGAGGTTACCCCCTTGGTAGCCCATGCCGTTAAATACCTGTAGTTCAGGCATTTTGGCCCCATTCTGCAGATCATTACTGTATAAACGAAACGTCATAACCACTCTCCCATATCGTTCTTTAAGTCAATGAGCCTAGATTGTTTTGCGGCAAGAATATACAGCCAAGTCAGTGGTTTTTAGCGACCAAGCAAGTTGATATTCTCATCGATTCGCTGCTGGATAGTTTGTAACGTGCCTGGGGTGATCGCTTGGGGATACATCTGCTTGGCTAAAGTGGCAAACTGGCCCGCCACATCGCAAAATCGGTCAATCAGGGTACTCGCTATATTGGCTGGCATCTCGGCTTCTTCGGCAAGCCGGAGCATAGCCTCACGGTGAATTTCCAGTGCTTCGCCCATCACATCCATCTGATGATACCCCCCTGGGCCTTCACAGAACGTGACGTCATACGCTGGTGCCAATTTCCACTCACCAGAGGGTGACATAAGATAGGAAAAATTCTTGGGATGATCGTCTCGGTTGTTGAACACCACATTGAAAACCACACGCTCAAATGCGAGTGCTTTCTCCCGCACATCATTAGTGCACATTTGGGTGGCCCGCAAGAAATTAACGTAATCTAACGACCCTGGTGTGGTGAAATCAGCACCAGTAAAGGCGGCAAGACTTTGCATAGGCACGCGCAAAGCCCCATGCCGATCAAAGCGTTTGGTCGCGAAGGCCGCTAACCCATTGGGCAGGCTGAAATAGTGCGTCTCAGGCGTCTGAATGCCACACAGGCGTAAGCATTCGGCATAGACCATCTCTATGGCACAGACTTCGGGATGTTCTTGTTGAGCAGGAAATTTGATCAACCAAGCTTCAAAGCCTGGCGTAGACGTAGTGGTAAAAGTGCCGGTTTGGGGGTCGCGATAGACCAAAGCCTTGGGTCTGGCACCTTGTGGAGAGCCGCCTACCAACAGTAATTTTTGCAGGAATGCCCCACCTTCACCCTTGAGGACTTCTTGCACTTCTGCCGCAAGTCGATCAATGGAGATATCCCCTTCCATCTCCAGCCCCTCGGGTGCGACAGGCTCGAATGACATGGCCCCCATGGCATGGTTGCCAATGTAAGTCAGCCGCTCCAGTGGCCCGATACGTGCTGCATTGAGGCCACGGCGTTTGAACAAACGATCCATCAGCAGCATCCCCCAACCGTCAGGGAGAGCATCATAGACGGGTCCGGGTAGCCCCAACTGGTGGGGCGGAAAGTCTCTGCGTAACGGCGTTCCTGCCAATGGTAGCTTAAAAGACGACAGTTCCAACCCTTTCTGCTTCGCTTCCTGGCTGTATTCAAACAGAATCAGTGGGCGGCCGGTGATCACTGTCGTCGAAACCAGCGAGCCCCAGTGCCAATGTTCACCCCAGCCATTGTAGTAGACATTGACTTGCTCAAGCATTGTCGAACCTCCTCTTGACACGATGACGTTTCGCGCTGTTTTCGTAGCGGAAAATATCTTCAAGGCTGTCCAATTTTGGTAGGAACAAGGCTTCGAGTTCCTGGCTGCGCCCAAGAACCATCGCTACACGGACTAGATTTTCGAACCCGACATTGCGCCCTGCCTCAAGATTAGACACGGTATTGCTGCTAATACCGGCGCGTGCCGCGACATCAGCCTGCGTCATCTGTAGCGCTAACCGCTCAGTGCGCAGACGCTCACAGATCCGCTTAACGATCTCATCGGGTTTTCTTAGGCTTAAATCCAATATATTGTGCCTTATGTGGCTTTTTTGCTCTTAATTCACAATATTATAGAATTAACTTTGGCTGTGGTCAAAACTGCAATGCGCAAAAATTGTGCTTTATTCAGAGGGTAATCCTGCGCACCGCAATCATTATGCCGATCACGGTGCGGTTCTATACTCACATTTTCTCACGCCACCGCGGCCGCAATGGCTGCAGTTAGACGCGAAAGTTGTTCTGGGGTGATGATATAAGGCGGCATCAGGTAAATCAGTTTGCCGAATGGCCGGATCCACACACCTCGCTCGACAAAACCACGTTGTAGCGCCGCTACATCCACTGGCTGGCGCATTTCTACCACGCCAATAGCACCGAGCACCCGGACATCCGCCACCTTGGGCAGAGCTGTGAGAGGGAGTAGCTGCTGCTTTAGCTGGTTTTGAATGTCACGCACTTGCTGTTGCCAAAGATTATCCTCGAGCAGTGTCAGGCTGGCGCAGGCAACCGCACAGGCCAGAGGATTTCCCATAAAGGTTGGGCCATGCATAAAACAGCCTGCGGCACCTTCACTGATGGTTTCTGCCACATGGCGGGTGGTGAGGGTAGCAGAAAGGGTCATATATCCCCCAGTCAGCGCTTTGCCCAAACAGAGAATATCAGGCACGACATCCGCATGTTCACAGGCAAACAGCTTGCCGGTACGGCCAAACCCGGTGGCAATCTCATCAGCTATTAACAAAATCTGGTGCTGGTCGCACAGTTCACGCACGCGTTTAACATAGTTAGGGTGATAGATACGCATCCCCCCCGCCCCTTGAACGATAGGTTCGAGGATCACCGCAGCAATCTCTCCCGCATGTTGCTCTAGCAGGGTATTAAATGGCGCGATGTCCTGCTCGTCCCAGGGGGCGTCGAAGCGACATTGAGGCGCGGTGGCAAACAGATGCGGTGCAAGATACCCCTGATACAGGCTATGCATGGAATTATCTGGGTCGCATACCGACATCGCGCCAAAGGTATCACCATGATAGCCCTGGCGTAGGGTCAAAATACGTTGTCGCCGCTCTCCACGGGCCTGCCAATATTGCAGCGCCATTTTCAGCGCCACTTCCACCGCCACGGAACCTGAATCAGCCAGAAATACACATTGCAGCGCGTCGGGTGTCATCGCCAGCAATTTACGGCACAGGGCAATGGCAGCGGGATGGGTAATACCCCCGAACATCACATGTGACATTTTCTGCAACTGCTGTGTTGCGGCCTGATTGAGTTGCGGATGATTGTAACCGTGAATGGCGGCCCACCATGAAGACATGCCATCCACCAGTTGCCGGCCATCGGCCAGTTGCAATTCCACGCCACTGGCGGCGGTAATCGGGTAGCAGGGCAGCGGCTTAGTCATGGAGGTGTAGGGGTGCCAGATATGGCGTCGATCAAATTCAATATCGCAGGGGGAGAGAGACATTAACCGTAAACCAAAAATAAATAGAATGGTTGACAGTATAGCCGCAATATTTACACTGGCGACACTTTTCATATTGGGAGTTGCAGTCAATGGCCGATCGTATCCACTGGACCGTGGGGCTAGCCCAAGCCCTGTTTGATAAACCGCTGCTGGAATTGCTATACCAAGCACAAACCGTTCACCGCCAACATTTTGACCCACAACAAGTCCAAGTAAGTACACTGCTATCGATAAAAACCGGCGCTTGTCCGGAAGATTGTAAATACTGCCCGCAAAGTTCGCGTTATAAAACCGGCCTGGAGACTGAACGGTTGATGCAGGTGGAGCAGGTTTTGGCATCGGCGCGTCAGGCCAAAGCAGCCGGGTCAAGCCGTTTCTGCATGGGTGCCGCCTGGAAGAACCCGCACGAGCGTGATATGCCTTATCTGCAGCAGATGGTACAGGGGGTAAAAGCCATGGGGATGGAAACCTGTATGACGCTGGGTACCCTAGACCCTAGTCAGGCCGAGCGCTTGGCTGACGCCGGGTTGGATTACTACAACCATAATCTTGACACCTCGCCAGAATTTTACTCCAGCATCATCACCACGCGCAGCTACCAGGAGCGCCTGGATACCCTCGACACCGTGCGTAATGCCGGGATCAAAGTCTGTTCCGGCGGCATTGTCGGCTTGGGGGAAACCGTCGCTGACCGCGCCGGGTTGCTGGTGCAGTTAGCTAATTTGCCAACCCCACCTGAGAGCGTGCCAATCAACATGTTGGTGAAAGTGAAGGGGACACCACTGGCGGATAACGACGATGTCGATCCCTTTGATTTTATCCGCACTATCGCTATTGCGCGGATTATGATGCCCAGCTCTTATGTCCGCCTGTCAGCGGGTCGTGAGCAGATGAGTGAACAGACTCAGGCTATGTGCTTTATGGCTGGGGCCAACTCCATCTTCTATGGCTGTAAATTACTCACCACGCCCAATCCAGAAGAAGATAAAGATCGGCAGTTGTTCCGCAAATTGGGGCTTAACCCGCAGCAAACCTCCATTGAGCAGGGTGACAAGCAACAGCAGCAGATCTTGGCAGAACAACTGCTCAGCGCCGATACCGCCGAATTTTACAACGCGGCACGCTGATGAGCTGGCAACAACGTATTGAACAGGCGCTGAATGAGCGGCGGCAGCATGCCGCTTATCGACAACGGCAGGTCAATCAGGGCGGTAATGGGCGCTACCTGCAATGCAACGGTCAGCAGTATCTCAACTTTTCCAGTAATGATTACCTTGGGCTCAGCCAACATGCTGAGGTGATTGCCGCTTGGCAGCAGGGTGCGGTGCACTATGGTGTGGGGAGTGGCGGCTCTGGGCATGTGACCGGGTTTAGCCAGGCTCACCATGAATTAGAGCAGCAACTGGCCCAGTGGCTGGGGTATCCACGCGCTTTGCTGTTTATCTCCGGTTATGCCGCTAATCAGGCGGTCCTGGCGGCCTTAATGCAGGCTGGCGATTGCCTGTTAGCCGACAGACTCAGCCATGCCTCACTGTTAGAAGCGGCGATGCACTCACCCGCACAATTGCGGCGTTTTCATCATAACCAGCCACACTCGCTAGCCTCGTTACTGCAAAAAGCCTGTACAGGCCAACAACTGGTGATCACCGAAGGGATCTTCAGTATGGATGGTGACAGCGCACCGCTGGCGGAATTACAGCACTTAACCCACCAGGCGGGGGGCTGGCTGATGGTGGACGATGCGCACGGTATTGGCGTGCGTGGTGCACAAGGGCGCGGTAGTTGCTGGCAGCAGGGGGTACGCCCGGAGATCTTGGTGGTCACTTTTGGCAAAGCCTTTGGTGTCAGTGGTGCGGCGGTGTTATGTGATGAACCCTTGGCAGAATACTTGCTGCAATTTGCACGCCATCTGATTTATAGCACGGCGATGCCCCCGGCCCAGGCTTGTGCCTTGCAGGCCGCATTACATTGTGTCCAACAGGGGGACGAGTTACGGGCTCAATTACAGCGCCATATCCAACGCTTTCGCGCCGGGGTTGCCAGCCTGCCACTGAAGTTAACGGACTCAGACACCGCAATTCAACCGTTAGTGGTGGGGGATAACCAGCAAACGCTGGTTTTGGCCCAACGTCTGCGTGAGCAGGGGATTTGGGTTAGCGCTATCCGTCCGCCAACAGTGCCACCGGGTAGCGCGCGCTTGCGCATTACACTGACTGCGGCGCACCAAACAGAAGATATCGAACGTTTGCTAGAGGTGTTACATGACATCTGTGTTTGAGGGGGTGAACAAGCAGGCGGTGGCCGCGGCCTTCAGCCGGGCAGCAAAAAGTTATGATGTGGCGGCCGTGTTACAACGGGAGGTAGGAGAACGCTTAATCGCGATGGCGGCTCATCACCCTGGCCAATCGGTATTGGATGCTGGCTGTGGCACCGGTTATTTCAGCCGTCGTTGGCGCAACTTGGGTAAGCAGGTGACTGCGCTGGATCTGGCGCCGGGTATGTTGGCTTTTGCCCGCCAGCAGCAGGTGGCTGATCACTACTTACTGGGGGATATCGAGAATGTCCCGCTGCCAGATGCCTCTGTGGATATCTGTTTTAGCAGCCTGGTGGTGCAGTGGTGCAGCTCTCTGCCTCAGGTATTGGCGGAACTGTACCGGGTGACACGGCCGGGTGGGGTGATTTTATTCGCTACCTTGGCACAGGGCACATTACATGAATTGGCGGCTGCCTGGCAGCAGGTTGATGGTGAACGCCATGTGAATGATTTCCTGCCTGTCGCACAGATTAGTGCTGCTTGTCAGCACTATCGTCATGAGCTGCAACCTGCCTGGCAAACCCTGCATTACCCTGATGTTATGACACTGATGCGCTCATTGAAGGGGATTGGTGCCACCCATTTACATCAGGGCCGTGATAGCGGGTTGCTTTCTCGCCAGCGTTTAGCGGCATTGCAAGCGGCTTACTCCTGCCAACAGGGGCAGTACCCTCTCAGTTATCATCTGGTTTATGGAGTCATTTATCGTGATTAAACGTTGGTTTGTGACGGGAACGGATACGGAAGTGGGGAAAACGGTCGCCAGCAGTGCTCTGTTACAGGCGGCTCAGGCGGCAGGGTTTTGCTGTGCTGGTTATAAGCCAGTGGCTTCAGGCAGTGAAATGACCGCTGAGGGGTGGCGTAATAGTGATGCATTGGCTCTGCAGAGAAACAGCAGTATGGCGCTGGATTATACCGATGTGAATCCATACACCTTTGCTGAGGCAACCTCACCCCATATTGCCAGCCAACATGAAGGGATCCCCATCTCTCTGGCTCGACTTTCTAGTGGTTTACGTCACCTTGAACAACAGGCCGAGTGGTTGCTGGTGGAAGGGGCCGGGGGATGGTTTACCCCACTTTGCGAACGCTATACGCTTGCCGATTGGGTGCGCCAGGAACGCTTGTCGGTGATTCTGGTGGTTGGGATCAAACTGGGTTGTATCAACCATGCAGTGCTTACCGCTCAGGCCGTTCAGCAAGCGGGGCTACCCCTGGCAGGTTGGATAGCCAATCAGGTCATTAAACCGGGAAAACGCCATCAGGAGTATCTTGCGACGCTTTGCCGTATGTTGCCAGCCCCGTTGTTGGGGGAAATTCCCCATTTACCGCAGATTGAGCAACAGCGACTAGCGCAATATCTTGACTTGACACAGCTTGCCGAGTGAGTCAGTGACCGTTTATCCGATGTACTGTAAAACCCTGTCCGCTTAAGCTAAAAAGGGACTTTGTCAACAGTCCGAAATATCATTTTTTTTATGCACTTTTTTAGCATTAATTGTTATAAGCGATGCGAAATTTTTTTGAAAAAGTAACTAAAAAAATGACTGCAATGCCACTGCAAACGGAAAAGTGTCCTTTGCCTAACTCCCGCCCCTTATGGGGTACTGCGAGTTATCCACTATTCCTGTGGATAACCATGTGCATTATAGCTAGAAAAGTAGTGTAAATAGAGCAGGGGCGCGGGTTTCAACAAGGTTGCCGTTATTCTCGGCTTTTAATTAAAAGTATTTAATATCAACAAATTAACTAAAATCAAGACACTTGTTGACGGAGGGGAGTGCCGCGAGTGATTTTACGTTGCCTTGTAGTAGAAATGTTAATTTATGATATGTTCTGGGGATAACATGACGATTGACAATCAGAAAGTTCCTACCTTGTCAGTGACTGGAATGCACTTAAAGATAAATGTGTTGGAGGCTGTTTTTATATCCAGTAATATGGGTAAGTGACAGCTGATTCCTGGCGGCATGTTGTGGCCTTGGCAAATTGAAAGATGAAGGGGATATGAGCAAACATTTCAAACTGCATTCAGAATTCAAACCAGCCGGTGATCAGCCGGAAGCGATCCGCAAGCTGGAAATGGGGCTGGAAGATGGCTTGGCACACCAGACGTTGCTGGGGGTAACCGGTTCGGGCAAAACGTTCACCATTGCCAATGTGATAGCGGACCTCAACCGCCCCACCATGGTGCTGGCACCGAACAAGACGCTGGCGGCGCAGCTCTATGGTGAGATGAAAGAGTTTTTCCCCGAGAATGCAGTGGAGTATTTTGTCTCCTACTACGATTACTATCAGCCGGAAGCTTACGTACCGAGTTCTGATACCTTTATCGAGAAGGATGCCTCGGTAAACGAACATATTGAGCAAATGCGCCTGTCGGCCACCAAAGCGCTGCTGGAGCGGCGTGACGTGGTGGTGGTGGCCTCGGTTTCTGCGATCTACGGCCTGGGGGATCCGGATCTTTATCTGAAGATGATGCTGCACCTCACCAAAGGGATGATCATCGATCAACGATCGATTCTGCGGCGGCTGGCGGAATTGCAATATACCCGTAATGATCAGGCTTTCCAGCGAGCCACCTTCCGGGTGCGTGGGGAAGTGATTGATATATTCCCTGCGGAATCCGATGAGCTGGCTTTGCGGGTGGAGTTGTTCGATGACGAGGTCGAACGTCTGTCACTGTTTGACCCGCTCACCGGTCAGGTTGAACAAACCGTACCCCGTTTCACCATCTACCCCAAATCTCACTATGTTACCCCCCGGGAACGCATTGTGCAGGCCATGGAGGAGATCAAACTGGAATTAGCACAGCGGCGCAAGGTGTTGCTGGCGAATAACAAACTGCTGGAAGAGCAGCGTTTATCGCAACGTACCCAGTTTGATTTGGAGATGATGAACGAATTGGGCTATTGCTCGGGTATTGAAAACTATTCACGTTATCTCTCTGGGCGGGGAGAAGGTGATCCTCCCCCCACGCTGTTCGACTACCTACCCGCAGACGGCTTACTGGTGGTGGACGAATCTCACGTCACTATTCCGCAAATTGGCGGCATGTACAAAGGCGATCGCTCACGCAAAGAGACCTTGGTGGAATATGGTTTTCGCTTGCCTTCAGCACTGGATAACCGGCCACTTCGTTTCGAAGAGTTTGAAGCGCTGGCACCACAGACAATCTATGTTTCTGCGACCCCGGGTAAATATGAGCTGGAAAAATCCGGCGGTGACATTATCGATCAAGTGGTGCGCCCGACCGGGTTGCTCGATCCCGTGGTGGAAGTTCGCCCGGTTACGACTCAGGTTGACGATCTGCTTTCAGAAATTCGTCTGCGTGCTGCTGTCAATGAACGGGTGCTGGTCACCACACTCACCAAGCGGATGGCGGAAGATTTAACCGACTATCTTGAAGAGCACGGTGAGCGCGTACGTTACCTGCATTCGGATATTGATACGGTGGAACGTGTAGAAATTATTCGTGATTTGCGTTTGGGGGAGTTTGATGTGCTGGTGGGCATCAACCTGTTGAGGGAAGGGCTGGACATGCCCGAAGTGTCATTGGTGGCGATCCTGGATGCGGATAAAGAAGGGTTCCTGCGTTCTGAACGTTCTTTGATTCAGACCATCGGCCGTGCGGCACGTAATCTTAATGGTAAGGCGATCCTTTACGGTGACAGAATAACTGACTCCATGGCGAAAGCGATTGGCGAAACAGAGCGTCGGCGCGTCAAACAGCAAGCCCACAACCAAGCCAATGGCATTGTGCCAACCGGATTGAACAAAAAAATTGGCGATATTTTACAGTTGGGGCAGCCCAGTACACGGGGCAAGCACAAAGGGAAAAACAAGGCGGCAGAGAGCAGTGCGCAATATCAACATCTCACACCAAAAGCGTTGGAACAACAAATTCAGGTGCTGGAAGCCCGCATGTATACCCATGCACAGAACCTGGAGTTCGAACAAGCTGCCGCACTGCGTGATGAAATTCACCAGTTGCGCGCGCAATTTATTGCGCTGTCGTGATTTTGCTTGCCAGCTTGCCAGCTTGACGCCGGTAGCAGGTAGCAGGTAGCAGGTAGCAGGTAGCAGTTCGCCCTGCTACCCGGAGATTAACGGCGAGCCGCCAGTTGCACTAAAACCTGATCCAGCGCCTGGCGCAGTAATTGGCGATCATGGCGGTAAGGGATATCGCTGGCTTCCAGAGGCTGCTTGATGACAATGCGGTCTTGAACGTGGTCGGTATTCACTGCTGGGCCAACCACCACCGCGTCAATCATTTTACGGCCAATTTTCTCTTCCATCAGTGCCAGTTTATCTTGCAGTTTCAGGGCAGCGGCAGCCACACTGAGTTCCCGCCCCAGATTACCGATGTAGACCATATTGGCACTACTGCGCCGTAAGGCTTGTGTCAGTTCATCAAGCAGCAATAGCGGCATCAGGCTGGTGAGAAAACTACCGGGGCCAATCAGGATCAAATCTGCTTGCGCGATGGCTTCTACCGCTTCGCGTGTGGCATGTACCGGGGGGGAGAGCAGTAACTCTTGTGGCATCTGAGTCAGTTGGTCAATATTGACTTCACCATACACTGGGTGGCCTTCATGGTCATTGGCCATGAGATCTACCGGTTGCTCTGACATGGGGATTAACGCGGCATCCACCCTTAACAGGTTGCGCACCAGATTAATCGCCTCCAATGGACGCACGCTAAGGTGATCGAGGGATTTTAGCATCAAATTCCCTAGGTTATGACCAGCCAATTCGCCATTACCACTGAAACGATACTCAAACATGGCTGACGCGATACTCGGCTCGGTAATCAGTTGATTGAGGCAGTTACGCGTATCTCCCCAGGCAATCCCCCCTTCAGAACGACGGATACGACCAGTGGACCCGCCATTATCCGTGGTGGTGACGATACCGGTTAAGCGGGAGCCTAATGACGACAACGCTGACATGACACGGCCAAGACCATGACCACCACCGAGTGCCACGACTCTGTCAAGATCAGCGAGGGTACGGTTACGCATAAAACTCCTTAGCTCTGGGGAGAGAAACAACCTGCATAGGGTAGCGGATTTGGCTGCAAAACACGATCTAGAGTGCGATTTGCGTGATTCCGGTCAATTCATCCTGCTAACAACCGGTTATGATGATTATCAGTGTTTGGGACGCTAAAAAAGCGTTGTGTAAACAGCTATATATCGAAATTACTCATTGGTATCACCGCTGTTTAGCGCTAGAATCCTGAAAAAACCACGGTTTCGTTCCAGTTATATTTGCAGTGAATGGAAGGGAACTCAAACTCCTAGCCTTGCTACCTAAGTTGTTTTACACGCAATAAGGTATCTTGGCCGTGGCGATGTCAGCCACCAGGGTGCAGAGTGGAAACGCTCGCATCTCCCGTATTTGGAAGGTGTTATGGTACCGCAACTTATAGATGCTTTTGAGCGCAAATTTTACTATTTGCGTCTGTCGATCACCGATGTATGCAACTTTCGTTGCACTTACTGCTTGCCCGAGGGTTATAAACCCAGTGGTAGCCCGAAAACATTCCTCTCTTTAGATGAAATCCGCCGTGTCAGCCGTGTATTCGCTGAGTTGGGGACTGAAAAAGTCCGCCTGACAGGGGGCGAACCCTCTTTACGCCGTGATTTTACCGAGATCATCGCTGCTGTGCGTGAAAACCCGGCAATTCGCACCTTGGCGGTAACTACCAATGGTTACCGTTTGGCGCGTGATGTGGCGAGTTGGCGTGATGCCGGCCTCACGGCAATTAATGTCAGTGTTGATAGCCTTGACCCGCGTCAGTTCCAGGCAATTACCGGTCAGGACAAGTTTCGCCAGGTGATGGATGGCATTGATGCCGCCTTTGCAGCGGGTTACCAGCGGGTAAAAGTGAATACCGTGCTGATGCGCGATATTAATCACCAAAAGTTGGCCAGTTTCCTTGCTTGGATCAAACATCGGCCAATCCAACTGCGGTTTATTGAATTAATGGAAACCGGCGAAGGTAGCCAGTTGTTCCGCCAGCGCCATATTTCCGGCGCTATCATCCGCCAGCAACTGCAGCAACAGGGATGGCAGCAACAGCCAAGGGGCACTCATGATGGCCCAGCTCAGGTCTTTAGCCATCCCGATTATCAGGGTGAAATTGGCTTGATCATGCCCTATGAAAAAGATTTCTGTACTACCTGTAACCGCCTGCGGGTTTCAGCCATTGGCAATCTACATTTGTGCTTATTTGGTGAACAAGGTATACCGCTGCGTGATTTGTTGGCCGATGACAGCCAACTGACTCAGTTGAAAATGCGTATTCACAGTGGTTTGCAAGCCAAAAAACAGAGTCACTTCCTGCATCAGGGTAACAGCGGTATCACACCAAATTTATCGTTTATTGGCGGTTGAACGCCACCTAAGCTCAAGTTGATTTAACATGCAGCGTATTTACGTTAGGGGAGCAAACTCGCCATGAGCCAGGTCAGTAGTGAATTCATTCCGGCAAACATTGCCATTCTCACCGTTACCGACCGCCGCACTGAAGCGGAAGATACCTCCGGTCAATATCTACAGGAAGCCGCAGAACAGGCGGGGCATCATGTGGTGACGCGTGCCTTGGTGAAAGACAATATCTATCAGATCCGTGCGCTGGTGAGTGTGTGGATTGCCAGCGACGAAGTGCAGGTGGTGTTGATCAATGGCGGCACTGGCTTTACGGGGGGCGACAATACCCCCGAGGCGTTATTGCCCCTGTTTGATCGCCAGGTAGAAGGGTTTGGCGAACTGTTCCGCACGCTCTCATTTGAAGAGATTGGCACTGCGGCGATTCAGTCGCGTGCATTGGCGGGGATGGCCAATCAGACGGTAATTTTCGCCATGCCGGGTTCCACTCGTGCCTGCCGTACTGCTTGGCAACGCATCATTGCCGAGCAGTTGGACGCACGCCATCGCCCATGTAATTTTTTACCCCATTTGAAGAAGTAATTTATGACGCAGTTAACACATATTAATGCTGCTGGTGAAGCGCATATGGTGGACGTTTCAGCCAAAGCGGAGACGGTGCGCGAAGCCCGTGCCGAGGCCTATGTTGAAATGCAGGCCGCCACGCTGGCGATGATTGTTGATGGACGCCACCATAAAGGGGACGTATTTGCTACCGCCCGTATTGCCGCCATTCAGGCAGCGAAGCGTACCTGGGAACTGATCCCCCTGTGTCATCCGCTGATGTTGAGTAAGGTCGAGGTCCAGCTTGAGGCCCAGGTGGAGTTTAATCGTGTGCGTATTGAAACCTGCTGCCGTTTGACCGGGAAAACCGGGGTAGAAATGGAAGCGCTGACGGCGGCATCTGTAGCGGCGTTGACTATCTATGATATGTGCAAAGCGGTGCAAAAAGACATGGTGATTGGCCCGGTGCGGTTGCTGACGAAAAGTGGCGGTAAATCCGGTGATTTTAAGGCGGGAGCATGATTAACATACTGTTTTTTGCTCAGGTCCGGGAACTGGTGGGCACCAGTACGCTGAGTGTACCTGCGCAATACACTACGGTGGAAGACCTGCGCCAGTCGTTATGTGAACGTGGTGAGCGTTGGGCTTTGGCCCTTGAGCCTGGCAAATTATTAACGGCGGTTAATCAGTCGCTGGTGGGCCCGGAACACCCGTTGAAAGCTGGGGATGAAGTGGCTTTCTTCCCGCCGGTTACCGGGGGTTAACAATGGACAATACGCGTATTCGTGTGGGCGCGGCACCCTTTAGTGTCGGCGAAGAGTACCCATGGTTGGCCGAATGTAATGATGACGGTGCCGTTGTCACTTTTACGGGCAAGGTGCGTAATCATAACCTCGGCGATCAGGTGAGCGCTTTGTCGCTGGAACATTACCCTGGCATGACAGAAAAGGCGCTTGGCGAGATTGTGGCTCAAGCTCGTTCTCGCTGGTCATTGCAGCGAGTAACGGTAATCCACCGTGTAGGTGATCTGTTCCCCGGCGATGAAATTGTGTTTGTTGGGGTGAGTGGCGCACACCGTAGTGAAGCGTTTGATGCTGCTGAGTTTATTATGGATTATTTGAAAACGCGTGCACCTTTCTGGAAACGTGAAGCGACCGGGCAGGGTGAGCGCTGGGTAGAAGCCCGTGACTCCGATCAACAGGCTGCCAAGCGCTGGTAATTGAGTGTGCCATAAGCAAAATATACCTGACTGATGCTGGTTTAGTGTTGCAATTTCTGTGATACGCTTATCAATGACCGGGGATATTCCCCATAACTTGGCTTAACTTTAAAGGTAACCGTCATGGACCGATATCCACGTAATGGTTCAATTGTTGAACGTGCCAACAGTGGCATTCAGGCTTATATGGCGCAAGTCTATGGCTGGATGACCTGTGGTTTGCTGTTAACGGCGTTTGTTGCTTGGTATGCAGCAAGTACGCCAGCAATTATCAGTTTTATCTTTTCAAGTCAGCTCACTTTCTTTGGTCTGGTTATCGCGCAACTCGGGTTGGTGTTTGTTATTTCCGGCATGGTTAATCGCTTGAGTGGGTCCATGGCTACCGGGCTGTTTATGCTCTACTCGGCATTAACCGGGTTAACATTGTCGATGATTCTGTTGCAATATACCGGCGAGTCGATAGCAGTAACGTTTGTAGTCACCGCCGGTATGTTTGGTGCCATGAGCCTATATGGCTATACCACTAAGCGTGATCTGAGCGGTTTGGGCAGCATGCTGTTTATGGGGTTGATCGGCATTATTCTGGCTTCCTTGGTTAATATCTGGCTGAAAAGCCCTGCATTGATGTGGGCGGTCACCTATATTGGCGTGTTGATCTTTGTCGGCCTGACGGCTTATGACACGCAAAAATTGAAAGCGTTGGGTGAACAGTTGAATCCGGATGATAGAGATAACTTCCGTAAGTACTCCATTGTGGGTGCATTAACCTTGTACCTGGATTTTATCAACCTGTTCCTGATGTTATTGCGTATTTTCGGCAATCGCCGCTAATGATCACCGAAGGCGCTGCACGCAGCGCCTTATCCTTTTATCTCCTCCTGCCAGTGCCGCCAGTCGTCCTAACCGCATAATTCCCGTTGTTACCTTTTCAACCAGTCCTAGGTGTACATCGGTCAATTATCAGCATATACTTTACCTATGCATATGTCAGGCATCTGCATCTAGATCATGCAATCAATGATAATAACGCTCAACTGGGCAGGAGAAGAAAATGCGAACAGTATCTGTATTTAGAAATGGTAATAACCGAGCTATTCGTCTTCCCCGCGATCTGGATTTTGAAGGCGTTAACGAGTTGGAGATTATCCGGGAAGGGGACGCTATTATCTTACGACCTGTCAGACCGACCTGGAGTTCGTTGTCGCAGAAAGAAATCGCCGACTCAGACTTTATGGCGGATCGTGAGGATATTATCAGTGACGAAGGACGCATTGTGTTATGAGTAGAACCTACATGTTGGATACCAACATTTGCTCTTTTATCATGCGCGAGCAACCGAAGTTACTTTTGCAACGTCTTGAACAGACGGTGCTGCGGCGTCACCGCATTGTGGTATCGGCCATTACCTATGCTGAAATGCGCTTTGGTGCTATCGGCAAAAAAGCGTCTCCTAGGCATATAAAACTGGTTGATGCCTTTTGTGCCCGCCTTGATGCGGTGCTGCCGTGGGACCAGGCTGCCGTTGATGCCACCACGGAGGTCAAGACCGTATTGGCAGCAGCGGGAAAGCCGATTGGGCCCAATGACACTGCGATTGCCGGGCATGCACTGGCCGTGGGGGCTATCCTGGTGACCAATAATAAGCGTGAATTTGAGCGAGTTCCGGGGCTGACTATTGAGGACTGGAGCCAGCATTAAGCCCCCGTTATTCCCTCTATGCTTTAAATCTTGTTGCGCTTGTCGCTAATGCACCTGTGTTACGTAATTTTGCGCCGGAACAGGGCGTAGGCACCGCTGCCAGTGGTGGCGGTGATCACCAAAAGTGGCCATAAGCTATGCCAGATAATGGAAAAGCTGGCATCTTTCAGATAGATCTGTTTGGTGATGTCGGTAAAGTGCCGGATAGGGTTTACCCAGGTGAAATGTTGCAGCCAAATGGGCATATTCTCAACCGGCGAGACATAACCGGAAAGCAGTATGGCTGGCATCATAAAGACAAACACCCCGATAAATGCCTGCTGTTGTGTGGCACACAGTGAAGAAATCAGCAGCCCAAACCCCACCAGTGAAAGCCCGTAAATCAGCATAGTGGCGTAAAACAGCAGTAGTGAACCAGCGAACGGGATTTGGTAGGCAAAGATCCCAATAAGCAGCACGATAGAAGCCTGGAAGGTGGCCACAACCAGTGCGGGTACTGCTTTGCCGATAAAAATCTGCCAGGTGGTTAACGGGGAAACCAGCAACTGCTCCAATGTACCTTGCTCACGTTCGCGCGCCACTGACAGTGAAGTAACGATCATCACGCCAATGGTGGTGATCATGGCGATTAATGAAGGTACCACGAACCATTTGTAATTCAGATTCGGGTTGTACCAGTTACGCACCACCAATTCGCTGTTATTGGGTTTGAGCTGTGAACCGAGCAATTCATTCTGATAATTTTGCACAATCTGCTGCACATAGTTAGCAGCAATTTGCGCACTGTTCGAGTTACGCCCATCCAGGATCAACTGCAGTGATGCTGAATGGCCATTGGCGATGTTGCGCGAGAAATCCGCAGGAAAACGCACCAGCAACAGGGCCTGTTGGTTGTCGATGGTGGTTCTGATCTGCTGAGGATTACGTAGCAACAAAACCTGAGAAAAGGCTTGGGTTTTGGCTAAGCGCTGAGTCAGTTCAATGGAGTGAGGGCCACTGTCTTCACTGTAGACGGCGATAGTGGCATTAGTCACTTCCAGCGTGGCGGCGAAGGGGAATAACAACACCTGCAGCAGCACAGGCATCACCAGAATGGCCCGTGTTTGCGGGTCGCGTAGCAGTGATTGCATTTCTTTGACGATCAACGTCCACAGACGGTGAAACATAGCTCTCATTCTCCTTAATCTAACCGCCGCCGGGTTTTCCAGGCTGTCAGGCCGATAAACACCGTGGCAGAGGCGATCAAAAACAGCAGATTAATCATCAATACCGTGGTGATATTGCCTGCCAGGAACAGCGTTTGCAGTGTGCTGACAAAGTAACGAGCAGGAATGATGTAGGTCACCATGCGCACCACTGCAGGCATACTGTCGATCTCGAAAATAAAGCCGGAGAGCATAATTGAAGGTAGAAAAGCGGCATTCAAGGCCACCATGGCAGCATTAAACTGGTTGCGGGTAATGGTGGAGATTAATAACCCCATGCCGAGCGTGCTGGCCAGAAACAGACTGCTGATCAGGAACAACATCAGCAGTGACCCGCGGAATGGCACCCCCAGCACAAACACCGCCACCACCATGCACAGCACCATGGCACCCATTCCTAGAAAATAGTAAGGCACTAGTTTGGAGAGTAGCAGTTCACTGCGCGTCACCTGAGTTGAAAGCAACGCTTCCATGGTGCCGCGTTCCCATTCGCGGGCAATAACCAGTGAAGTCAGAATTGCCCCGATCACCGTCATAATAATGGTAATGGCGCCGGGAATAATAAAGTGCTGGCTAATGGCCGCCGGGTTAAACCAGAAACGCATCTGAATATCGATCAGCGGCTGGGTAGTCTGCCCTTGATCACTGGCGCGTTGCTGCTGCCAGATTTGCCAGACCCCCTGGGTATATCCTTGTACAAAGTTGGCCGACTACCATCAGTAATAACTTGTAGCGGTGCTGGGTCAGTGGGGCGTGCCAGATGCTCGGCAAAATCGTTGGGGATCACCACTAGGCCACGGATAGTGCCCGCCTGCATCATTTGAATTAACTGTTGTCGGTTATCGCTGATCGTCGGTTGAATATAGGGTGACCCGGCAAAGGCATTCGCCAGATCACGGGCATCAGCACTTTGTTGTTCCATCAGGATCCCCAGCCGTAATTTGCTGGAATCCAGGTTGATACCATAGCCAAAGATAAATAACAGCATCAAGGGAATAACAACGGCAATCAGCCCGCTACTGGGATCGCGCAATATTTGCCGGGTTTCTTTGAGGCACAGGGCGCGCAAACGTCGCCAGGAAAAAGCGCTTTGATTATTCATGCGGTTGCCTCCTGATCATAATCTTGCACCAGGGTGATGAACGTCTGTTCCATTGAGGGGTTGGGGTTATCAGTGCTGGCGACCTGCTGTTTTAGAGCGTCAGGTGTGCCAGCGGCGATAATTTTGCCGTGATAGACCAACCCAATGCGGTCACAGTATTCAGCCTCATCCATAAAGTGGGTGGTGACCATCACGGTGACGCCTTTATCCACCATGCCATTAATATGCAGCCAAAATTCACGCCGGGTCAGTGGATCAACACCCGAGGTGGGTTCATCAAGAAATAGAATATCCGGTTCGTGCATCAGGGCGCAGGCCAAGGCCAGGCGCTGTTTAAACCCCAGGGGTAATGAATCAGGTGTTTGTTTGAGGATCGGACCAAAGTTGAATGCTGCCGACATGGCGTTGATTTTATCCCGCTGTTGCTGGCCACTCAGCCCGTAGACACCGGAGAAGAACTTCAGGTTTTGTGCCACGGTGAGGTTACCGTACAGCGAAAATTTTTGCGCCATATAACCGAGATGCTGCCGCGCCTTACCTGAGCTGGTTTTCAAATCCAGACCTAGCACCAGGGCTTTACCTGAGCTGGGGACCAGCAAGCCACACATCATTTTAAAGGTGGTGGATTTACCTGCGCCGTTAGGGCCGAGCAGACCAAATATTTCACCACGCTTTACTTTAAAATTCACCTGGTCGGTGGCGATGAAGTTACCAAATTTTTTGGTCAGCTCCTGCGCTTCAATCACTGTTTCTGAATGGTTACCCGCCACTGTAGGCATGATCTCTGCCAATGCGGATTGACTGTTTGGGCCGCCACCCAGCAGATCGATAAATGCATCTTCAAAGCGGGGTTCGGTTTCATTTAATTCTGCGTTGGGGATCGCCAATGCTTGTAAAATAGGCTGGTGCTGCTGCCCAGGTTTAACGATCAGCCGCAGATACTTCCCCTGGATCACCCCATCGCTGACAGCGGGTAAACAGACGGCCCGTTGCAATAGGGCGCGGTGGCTGCCAGTTGGGGCGGCAATTAATATTGTGCGCCCGGCCATACGCTGGGTCAGTTCTTGTGGTGCGCCACTGAACAGTAGTTTCCCTTGGTTCATCAACAACACGTCTCGGCACTGTTCGGCTTCATCCAGGTAAGAGGTGCTCCAGAGGATTAACATGCCGTCGTTGGCCAACTCATGCACCATACGCCACAATTCACGGCGAGAAATCGGGTCAACACCCACGCCCGGTTCATCCAGCAGCAACACCTGCGGTTGCCCCACCAGGGTACAGGCTAACCCCAGCTTCTGTTTCATCCCGCCGGAAAGTTTGCCCGCCAACCGCTCGGTAAAGTGGGTCAAATCAGTAAATGTCAGCAACTGGTCAAAAGTTTGCTTGCGCAAAGTGCCGGTGACGCCACGCAGGTCAGCGTAGAGTGTCAGGTTTTCCATCACACTCAGATCTTCATACAAGCCAAATTTCTGTGGCATATAACCGAGAATGGCATGTAACTGACGATCTTGAGTAATAGGGTCCAGCCCGGCAACGGTCAGTTTACCGCTGCTGGGTTTTAGCAAGCCCGCCAGCATCCGCAGCAGGGTGGTTTTACCCGCACCGTCCGGGCCAACCAATCCAGTGACTGAACCACTGCGCAAAGTGGCTGTCAGGCTGGCTACTGCTGGTTTTTCCAGTGACGGGAAGCGTTTTTCCACCCCTTCCAGTTCAATTGTCTGTCCCTGTGTCATCACGCTTCCTTACGGTTGTGAAAAACGCACGGTAACTGGCATCCCTTGGCGCAATGCCTCATCGGCATCGGTAATGATGATCCGTAGGCGATACACCAGATCAGTGCGCAGATCCGCTGTTTCTACGCTTTTAGGGGTAAATTCTGCCGTAGGGGAAACAAAGCCGATTTTGCCGTGATAAGGTTTGCTGGGTTGGCCGTCGGTATAAACCCAGACTTCACTGCCCGGAACGGCTTTGCCCAGGCTGGTTTCATTGATATAGGCGCGGACCCATACCGGGTGCGTTAGCGATAACGTCAATACGGTGCTCCCGGCATTGAGCATGGTGCCAGGCTCTACCGCCCGCGTCATCACAGTACCGGCTGAGGGGGATAGCAGGGTAGTATCCTGTAGATTCAACTGAGCCTGCGCTAAAGCTGCTTCGGCTTGAGCCAGGTTGGCTTTGGCCTCATCAATCTGTTGTGGGCGATTACCCTTGAGATATTGCGCCAGTTTATCTTTTGCTGCTTGCAGATTGGCTTGTGCCTGATTACGTGAGGTGCGTGCATCTTCCAGTGCATCGGCCGAGGTGGCCTTTTTCGCCCATAATCCCTGTTGCCGTTGGTAGAAACTGTCGGCATAGCTAAAGGCGGCGAGCAACTGGGCAACCTGCGAACGGACCTGGGCTATTTCTTCATCACGGTAGCCCGCTTGCAACAACGCCAGGTTAGCACTGGCACTGTCCACATTCGCCTGTGCCTGCTGCAAGGCATTGCGATAAGGGGCATCATCCAACTTGCCCAGTAATTGCCCTGGCTGTACCGGGTCCCCTTCATCCACTGCCAGCGTAGCTAACCGCCCGTTAACGCGGAAACCCAGGTTAACGGTGCGAATATCGACATTGCCATACAGCGTCAGCGGTTTTGCTTGCTGCTGTTGGTAATACCAGAATCCATAGGCTGCAGCGGCAATCAAAATCACTGCCGCCCCGAGGATAGTCATTCTCTTCTTGTTCATAATACGCCCTGCCAGAGTGTTTATGTTGTGACGTGTAACAGCGGGTCTGCACCGTAACGCTGGTACAACCCATCCACCAGGATCTCAATATGCTCGGCCAGCATAACGTCTATCTGTGTTGCCTCTTCTGCACCTATCTGTTGCCAATTTGCCTGGCGTAGCAGGGTTTCCCGTGCGACCCGAAACACCAGCACCTCGCCAATCAAGGCATGGGTATGCAGCACTATTTTTGTCGAGTGCGGATCAAGACCGGTACAGCCAGCCAACAGGCGGCACAAAGAATGGTGTAGTGGTGCGATCACCTGTTGGTGGATCAGTGGATAGGCCTCGGTAGGGGACAACTGCTCATAAGACATAATTTTGCTGATATTGAGGGTTTGTGGTTGCGTCATCAGTGTACTGAAAGCCAGTAACCCCACTTTGAGATGATACAGATGATGTTCCGGTTGGCGTTGTTCTGGGGGGAGCAACCAGAAGCGCTCTACGTCTTCCGTTTGTTGGCGAAAGTTTTGTTGAATAAAGTCGGCAATCCATTGGGCGACGGCGAGGTATAACCCTTCTTTGGAATTGAAGTAATAGGTGATTGCGGCGATGTTTTGCCCAGCTCGCAGGGCAATTTCCCGTGTCGTTGCACCCGAGAGGCCATACTCGCCAAACACTTCAATCGCGGCGTTGATCAACTGCTGGCGCGCCTGTTCACCACGGGGCGAGTTGCTTGAGGGGGGATTTTTTATTGATGACATCAGCGTACCGGTCAAAGTTAATCAATCATATGATTAACTTTATGCTTAAAGAGATAGCCTGTAAATAGGTGGGATAATTATTGTTACGCAACCGGACGTTGCTACGGTAACAGGCAATTTGTTAGGTAAAATTATTTTTCTTGCAGGATATCTGTTACACTGCATCGCTTGGTGCACTGCAGTTTGTGCCAATTCCTCGAGGTCATGCTGAAAATAGGCTGCACAACATGCGTGCGCACTTCCTTATGCCCCGTCTGATTAATCCTCCCTGGAAACTGCACCGAACTTTAGTTTAGGTTAGGGGGGATCTGGAGTTTTTCTCTACTATGTCATTTGAAACACTCGGCTTAAGTGCTGAAATTTTGCGCGCTGTTGAAGAGCAGGGCTACCGTGAACCTACCCCTATTCAACGCCAGGCTATCCCGGTGGTATTACAAGGCCGTGATCTGATGGCTAGCGCCCAGACTGGTACCGGTAAGACTGCGGGTTTTACCCTGCCGTTATTACAGTTACTCAGCAGCCATGATCATCCGGCTAAAGGCCGCCGCCCGGTACGGGCGCTGATCCTGACGCCAACCCGTGAGCTGGCCGCTCAGATTGGCGAGAATGTTGAATCATACAGCAAACACTTACGCCTGCGTTCGCTGGTGGTATTTGGTGGGGTGAGCATCAACCCGCAGATGATGAAACTGCGTGGTGGTGTCGATATTCTGGTGGCAACACCGGGCCGTCTGCTGGATCTGGAGCACCAGAACGCGGTTGACCTGTCTAAAATTGAAATTCTGGTGCTGGATGAAGCTGACCGCATGCTGGATATGGGGTTTATCCATGATATCCGCCGTGTCTTGGCCAAGCTGCCAGTCAAGCGCCAGAATCTGCTCTTTTCTGCCACCTTCTCTGACGAGATTAAGGCACTGGCCAGCAAATTGTTGCACAACCCGGCCTCTGTTGAAGTGGCACGCCGTAATACCGCTTCTGAGCAGATTGAACAAAGCGTTCACTTTGTCGATAAGAAGCGCAAGCGGGAACTGCTCTCCCAGATGATTGGCCAAGGTGACTGGAAACAGGTATTGGTATTTAACCGTACCAAACATGGCGCCAACCATCTGGCTGAACAATTGAATAAAGATGGTATCACCGCAGCGGCGATTCATGGCAACAAAAGCCAAGGCGCTCGCACCCGAGCACTGGCAGATTTTAAAGCGGGTAAGATTCGCGTGTTGGTGGCCACTGATATTGCTGCCCGTGGCCTGGATATCGATCAGTTGCCTCATGTGGTGAACTACGAACTGCCTAACGTACCGGAAGATTATGTACACCGTATTGGCCGTACTGGGCGAGCGGAACGCACGGGTGAGGCTATCTCACTGGTCTGTGTGGATGAACACAAACTTCTGCGTGATATTGAACGCTTGCTGAAGCGTGAAATTCCACGTATTGCGTTGCCGGGCTATGAAGTAGACCCTAGCATCAAAGCTGAGCCGATCATCAATGGTCGTCAGGCCAGAGGCGGCGGTGCACCACGCGGTCATAATGGTACTCCACGCAGTTCTGCTGGTGCTCAGCGTAGTGGTGCTGGGCAACGTGAAAATCGTGGTGGTCAAGGTCGCCCGCAAGGTGAAGGTAAACCGCGTTCAGGTGCTCCTATGCGCCGCTCTGGTAATCGCAAACCTACAGAATGATAACCGTTTTCAAGCTGCAGCCAACACCGCTGCAGCTTGATGACAGGTTTACACTTGCCTGCTCAGCCTTCTTCCCCGTATTATTGCGCCTCTTTTAAAGCAGGGGATGGTATGCGCGTTTTATTGGCTCCGATGGAAGGAGTACTCGACTCTCTGGTACGGGAATTACTCACCGAGGTGAACGATTACGACCTCTGTATCACCGAATTTTTGCGGGTGGTCGATCAACGTCTACCGGCTAAAGTCTTCTATCGCTTATGCCCAGAACTGTATCATGCCAGCCGCACCGCATCAGGCACGCCGGTGCGCGTACAACTGCTTGGTCAATACCCCGAGTGGTTGGCGGAAAATGCCGCTCTAGCGGTTGAGTTAGGCTCTTATGGTATTGATTTAAATTGTGGTTGCCCCTCCAGACATGTCAATGGCAGTGGCGGTGGAGCCACCTTGCTTAAAGATCCTGAACTGATTTATCAAGGGGCCAAAGCCATCCGGGCAGCGGTACCTGTGGAACTGCCCGTCACGGTAAAAGTACGTTTAGGCTGGGATTCAGACGCTCATTGCTTTGAAATCGCTGACGCGGTGCAACAAGCGGGTGCTGACGAAATCACTGTACATGGTCGTACCAAGGAAGATGGCTATAAAGCCGAGCGTATCAACTGGCAGAAGATTGGCGAGATCCGCCAGCGTCTGACGATCCCGGTGATTGCCAACGGCGAAATTTGGGATCACCCAAGTGCACAGGCATGTCGGCAAGCCAGTGGATGTGATGCACTGATGGTGGGGCGCGGGGCGCTGAATATTCCCAACCTAAGCCGGGTGATTAAATATAATCATCCCCCGATGCCTTGGCCGCAGGTCACACTGTTACTGCAAAAGTATCTGGCGCTGGAAAATCCGGGCAGCCATGGCTTGTACCATGTAGCACGGATCAAGCAGTGGGTGAATTATCTGCGCAAGGAGTATCAGGAAGCCAGCGAACTGTTTACCGAAATACGCACACTGAAAAATGCGCAGGATATTGCACGAGCGATTTGCCATTAATTTAGCGTAATGGATTAGGCTTTAGTTCCCTGGCTGATAGATAAGCGCTAATCGCATAGACGGTTTAGCCTCAACGCTGGTGGCGTCGGCGCCACCAGTGACGGATCCCCAGAAAGGCAACCAGTAGCAACGCGCACAATAACAGACTGTACAGTTTATTATCGGTATCACCGAGAAAACGGTTGATCGCCTGGCCACCAAAATAGCCGATAAACACAAAAATATGTGCCCATATTATCGCTCCCAGAATATTGAGCGGGATGAAGAGCGCGGGGCGGAGCTTACTGGCACCGATCAGCACCGGGCCGATAATACGAAAGCCATACATAAAACGGACACCAATCACGAATAAGATCGGATGACTGGCAATCAGTTTTTGGGCACGTTCAATATGTGCTTGTTGGTTCTTCATGCGTGCAATCACCCGACCGCCAAAGTGGCGTCCGGCAAAATAGAGTAACTGATCGCCCAAGGAGCCTCCAATCGCTACCACGGCAATCACCAGCGGCAGGTGTAACAACCCGTTGTGTGCCGCCATACCACCTAACATGGTGATGGTTTCCCCTTCGAGTAGGCAGCCAATCAGCAGTGCCCAGTAACCATATTGTGTAATGTATTGGGCTAAATCAGCCATATTTGTTCCTTACCGTCGCTCTTATCAGGCCATTAGCCCTGTCACTTTTACGTGGTCAGGCTACAGAGCCGTTTATCTGCGGCTTTTACGTCTTATACCATGACAGAATTTGTCACAAATAGTAGCTCACAATCACAGTGCTAATTCAATGATCTGCATTTATAATTTAGAGCAATAAGTTGGTGGCGATTTTAATTAAAGAGAAATATCTGTGAAAATCCGAGTGTTGATTCTAGTTCTGCTTGCTTGGCAGATGGGAGCCGGTCTAGTGCCGCGAGCACTGGCCAGTGAGAAGGCTCGTGCATCACACGCGACCCAGCCGGAGTTGGCTTCTGGTAGTGCCATGGTGCTGGATTTGCAAACCCATAACGTGATTTATGCCCGTAACCCCGATAAAGTGGTGCCGATTGCCTCGATCACCAAGTTGATGACGGCAATGGTGACCCTGGATGCCCATTTACCCCTTAATGAAATGCTGTCAGTGGATATCAGCCAAACACCGGAAATGAAAGGGGTGCATTCCCGTGTGCGCTTAAGTAGCCAGATAAGCCGTAAAGAGATGTTGCTGCTGACATTGATGTCGTCAGAAAATCGCGCGGCCGCCAGTCTGGCACATCACTACCCGGGGGGCTATCAAGCCTTTATCAAAGCGATGAATGCCAAGGCTAAAGCGTTAGGCATGACCAATACCCGTTATGTCGAGCCGACAGGCTTGTCGATGCATAATGTTTCTACCGCCCGTGATCTGACCAAATTACTGTTGGCGAGTAAAAGATACCCATTGATTGGTCAGTTGAGTACCACCGCATCTCAGACCGCGACATTTAAAGATCCTGATTACAGCTTACCATTCAGAAATACCAACCATTTAATTAACAACCCCAAATGGAATATTCAGCTGACTAAGACTGGTTTTACCAATCAGGCCGGGCATTGCTTGGTTATGCGGACCATGATCGGTAACCGTTCAGTTTCATTAGTGGTGTTGGATGCCTTTGGTAAATATACCCACTTTGCTGATGCCAACCGTTTACGCACTTGGATTGAAACCGGAAAAGTGACCCCAATCCCGCCAGCGGCGCGTGATTATCGCCGCCAGAAAGATGCTAATTTGGCCAAGAACAGTGAAACTGAATAGGGCTTGATATAGCCATAATCATTCAAGCTGAGAGCTTGCCTGTTGCTTTACAATCCCACCTAGATAGATTGCGATAGATGCCGATGCCGATAGCGTCGCCGGTTTATAGCGGGTTAATGAAGTTATCGTTTTTGTACTATCTTGTTAAACCGGCGTTGTGTTAGCGTGATAGCTATTGGCGAGAGTAATGATGGACTGATGTATAAGGCGGTCGCAATGGATACGATCAAAAATATCTTGGTGAAAGAAATCGAGCAGATTAACCAGCAAGAGAGACGTGACGGCAAGCCACGTTTTAACAGTGAGTTTGTTCGTAACCACCGCTATCTGTGTTTTGCGATGTTGGCTGGCTATTTGGCCGTGGTTGCCGTTATGTACCCGGTGCCTTACTTGGGGTTGCTGGCGTTTTTTGGCTTCACGGCTTTTGTGCTGATGATGTTTATCATGTTGTTGTTTGAGATTAAGCCGGTTTACCGTTTTGAAGATATTGGTGTATTGGATTTACGTGTCTGCTACAACGGAGAGTGGTACTTTACCCGCGCGTTGTCGCCGCAAGCCGTGCAGGAACTGCTTAATGAACCTGCTGTCAGCATGGCATTAAAAATGCAGATGCAGGAAATTATCGCTAATAAGGGCGAGATCGATTTTTATGATGTTTACGTTCTTGCGTATCCAAACAGGCGGGATAATCTGCCCGCAACGTTGTCCGTAGCGAATTGAAAGGATCGCGTCCGAGTGGATGTTGGTTATAATTGCCCCCTAAATGGGTTAGCTTGAGGGTATTACGATGAGTGATGATATTTTTGATTTTGATATTGATGCCGAATTAGCGAAAGCTGAACAGAAAGCGGCGCAAAAAGAGAGAGAAGTCCCCGAAATCCTTGAGGATGAGGCGGATTGTGAGGGTTGCAAAATCTGATCGTGATACCAATAAAAAAACCGCTGCGGCGGTTTTTTTATTGCCTATCAGAAGGTGAGGCGATCTCTTCCGCATCGATTAGTGTGGGCGGAGTACCACAATACCGGGGGTATGGCTGACATAGCTGGCAAAAGGAGAGTCCATCACCTTCATGCTCTCTTTGCTTGAGGAGGCATTGCGCAGAACCGGCCCGTGTTGGGTGATAATAAAGAACCCGGTATGGGTGACATCCAGCCCCGGTAGTTTGCTATAGATACCGATATAGTCGCCCGTTTGTAGCTGGGTAATGACATTATCGTCAACAAACTCGCTGGGAATATAGCTAATAGGGCGTTCAACGGTTGGCAGGCCCGGCAGGTAGAGGCTGCCATCCGCTTTGCGGTTAAGGTGTTTACTGACCGTCACCGCATGTGGGCTGAGCTGCGCGGTGATATCGCTAGCCAATATATGCTCGGTCTGTGCCCAGTCAGTAAAGAAGTGTTTGCGATGCTGGAAATCGATACGCCCGTTGATATAGCGTGTCTGGATGACATTTTCTACCAACTCGTTCTCGTTGCTGGCGGTTCTCAGTGCCTGAACGTAATCCAGATAGGTAAAACAATCCAATCCACTGAAATCAATCACCAATTGTTCTGGTGTACTGGCTGAGCCAATTAATTGGTTAGCCACATAAGGCGTATCAAGAAAAGCCTGGGAGAGTAACGCGATCATCTGGCTTTTATCCGCCTGGGGAAGCGCATTATGTAGGGCCAGTAGGGACTGTAGTTTGTTTACGGTATAATTATTCATCGTTATTGCCATCTTCTGGGGTTCTGCTACGGGTGGTTTAGCGGCTCTCGATGAGCTGAGCGGTGGTGTATTGCTACATCCTACTACTGAGGCTAACAACATCACTAGCGTCAATTTCCCAATTTTTATCTGCACAAATGCACCTTAAATGGCAATGATTCACATTATCATAAAGAGGGTTCGAGGTTCATTCAAGGTGTTCTCTGCCCGCAAGAGGAATGAATCCAGATAACTATGGAATATTTATGGCCACAATGAAAGATGTCGCGCGGCGTGCAGGAGTATCCAGTGCTACCGTTTCCCGCGTGATTAATAACACCGCTTACGTTGAACCTGTTACCCGTGAACGTGTTGAGAAAGCAATGCGTGAGTTCAACTACCACCGCAATGCGGCGGCGCTGGCTTTGGCGAAGCGCAGCGGCAATATGTTGGGATTGCTGACAGGCAACCTGGCGGACCCGTTTTTTTCTCGTTTGGCGCGCGGGGTGGAAGAGATAGCTCGTAAAGAGGGGGCGAAATTGATGGTATGCAGTGGTGGCCATCAAGCGGAGCGTGAAAAGGCGGGGCTGGACTTTCTGATCAACCAAGGGTGTGAGGCCATTGTGGCGCATATTACCCGCATGAGTGACGCCGATGTATTGCGCTATGCGGCACATACTCCTGGCCTGATCATCATCAATCGTTATTTCCCGGCCATCGCCAATCGTTGTGTTTGGCTGGATAATCGCAGCGCCGCTCAGGCTTCCACTCACTACTTGCTGCAACAAGGGCACCGGCGTATCGCTTGTGTCACGGCTGATTTACCCATTGATGATCGGCAATTACGCCTGCAGGGCTACCGTGATGCGATGACAGCTATGGGGATTGATGTCCCCGCTGAGTGGGTGATCAGTGTTCCTTTTGATGAGGAGGGGGGAGAACTGGCAGCGGAAAAGCTACTCTCCAGTGGGCAGCAGTTTACCGCCGTGGTCACGTTTAATGATGTGATGGCCGCTGGCATGATCCGGGCGTTACATCTGCGTCATATCAGGTTACCAGAGCAACTTTCCATTATTGGTTTTGATGATGTGGTATTAGCGCGTTATCTCTATCCTGCGTTGACCACCATGCATTACCCCATCGAACGAATGGCCAGACGGGCCGCCAGGCTGGCATTACTGAGTCAGCAACAACAAGAACTCCCACCGCAGAACAATCTGTTTTCTGCTGAACTGGTGTTAAGAGATTCAGTGGCGCAATGGCAATAATTCCTGGTCTAGTGGTAATTCTGTGGCCGCTATCACATTTAGCATGCTCATGAAACCGCTTACATAGCTTGAAGCGCTAGCTCACACCTTGCCCAAAGGGGATCAATTACGCTGGTGCATCTTTAATCGGAACCAGGGGTAAATTATGGATAATAAGAAAGAGCTCAATCTTTGGCAGGCGTTGCTGCCAATTGTTGCCATGTTGATGTTTTTGATTTTCGGTTATGGCGTATGGGAACTACGCATTGAACCCTTATTGCTGCTTTCTGCCGCTGTGACTGCCGGGTTGGCACTTTGGCAGGGGTATCACTGGGATGACATTATCAATTCTATCGTCTCCAAATTGGCCAAGGCGATGCCCGTGATCATGATCCTGATTTGCGTCGGAGGGTTAATTGGTACCTGGATGATCAGTGGGACCATCCCTTATATGGTCTACTGGGGTCTGAAGTTGATCAGCCCGCAATATATCCTGATTGCCGCTTTCTTTCTGACTAGCGTGATCTCCGTATGTACCGGCACCTCTTGGGGATCCGCCGGGACGGTGGGCGTTGCGTTGATGGGGGTAGCTGCCGGTTTGGATGTGCCGCTAGCGGCTGCGGCCGGAGCGGTGGTTTCAGGTGCCTATTTTGGCGATAAAATCTCACCGTTATCCGATTCAACCAACTTTGCCGCCATTGTTGCTGAAACGGATCTCTATGCCCACATCAAGCATTTGATGTACACCACCATCCCCAGTTTTGTGCTGGCAGCGGTGGTTTATCTGATTGCTGGTCATAGCAGTGTGATGGGCACAGTGGCCACACCACAGCGGGTCACGGATATTATTCATGGGTTAGACAGCTTATATCACTTTAACCTGTTGCTGATTTTGCCGCCGGTATTGGTGTTGTGGGGGGCGGTGACCAAACGACCAGTGATCCCGGTGATGCTGGCCGCTTGCGCGCTAGCTATTGGCCTGGCGGTGGTGATGCAGGGCTTTACCCTCAAGCAAGGTATGAATGCCTTGATGGATGGTTTTAACCTGTCGATGTTCTCTGATCGGGGGCATGATATCAGCACGGTGATCGCCGATGTGCCGCGCCTATTAAACCGCGGTGGCATGTTCTCCATGATGAGCACCATCTTGCTGGTTTTTTGTGCTTTTTCTTTTGCGGGCGCGTTGACCCTGACCGGGGCATTGACAGTGGTTATCAATCGGTTGCTGAAAGTGGTTCATACCACCGGGCAATTGATTGCGGCAACGGTGGCAACCACCATGTTGGTCACTGGGGCGACCAGTGATGGCAAACTGGCGCTGTTGATTCCAGCAGAGCTGTTTAAAGAAGCCTATCGCCGTATGGGGCTGGATAATAAGAACTTGTCGCGCACCATAGAAGATGCCGGTACCGTCATTGAGCCGCTGATCCCCTGGACAGCTGCGGGTGTTTATATGGCAACCACCTTAGGGGTGAGCACCCTAGATCTGCTGCCTTGGGCGATACAGTGCTATGCCGCAGTATTTTTTGCGCTGATTTATGGATTTACCGGTTTTGGCATTGCCAAAATTACCCCGGAAGCCCAGCAGGAGGTACGCGGTGAAACAGCTTGATTTCAACCAAGTGATCAACCGCCATAATACCAGTTCGGTAAAATGGGATTTTATGGCGCACTATCTGCAGTTGAGTGAAACCGATTTGTTACCCATGTGGGTGTCAGATTTTGATTTCCCCTGTCCGGAAAAAGTGCAACAAGCACTACATACTCGTGTTGAGCATGGGGTATTTGGTTATAGCGAACGTAACGATGACTATTATCAGGCCGCGATTGACTGGTTTGCCCGACGCCATCAGTTAGCGCTGGAACGCCAGTGGTTTACCTCTATCGAAGGGGTGGTGCCGGGCATTGCCTTGTTGATCCAGATGCTGAGCCAACCGGGTGACGGTATTGTACTCCAGGGGCCCTATTACGGCTCTTTTAGCAAGGTGATTACCCTCAATGGCCGCCGGGTATTGGAGAATCCGTTGCAACTGCAGGAGGGTTATTATCGCTTTGACTTTGCCCAACTGGCGGCATTGCTGGTAAGGGAAAAACCACCATTACTGGTGCTTTGTAACCCTCACAATCCCACGGGCAGATGTTGGAACCCACAGGAATTGACACAATTACTGCAGCTATGTCGCCAGCATCAGGTGACGGTGATTTCTGATGAGATCTGGGCTGATTTATTGCTTCCTGATGCGCGTTTTACTTCGTTGCTGCATTTGGACCCGCAGTGGCATGATCAAGTGATTGTTGCCACTTCGGCCAGTAAAACCTTTGGTTTATCATCGCTGCGGATCTCTAATTTTCTGATCCCGAACCCTGTGCTGCGGGCGCAATTTGTTGAACGCCTGAATGCCCATGGTCTGGATGTTTTTAATGCCCTGTCGATGACGGCGGCAACAGCGGCTTATCAACAGGGGGAGCCATGGCTTGATGCCTTGCTCGCTTATTTGGCTGAAAACCGCCGCTGGTTTGCACAAGCTTTGGCGCAAGATGCGCCTTGGTGCCGCATGGTTAATGCTGAAGGTACTTACCTGGCCTGGCTGGATTGCCGCGCCCTGGGCCTGGATGATACGGCTTTACAATTAGCGGTTCGGCAGCAAGCGAGGATTGCACCTTCCATGGGCTATGGCTTTGGTGAACAAGGCAAAGGGTTTATCCGTATCAATCTGGGTTGTCCACGTGCTTATCTGGAAATGGCCGTGTCGGGGTTGGCGAAGCTCAATCCCGGCTAAGATAAGTGTGGCTAGATCAAGTCATGTGATGGATTTTTGCTCTATCTGAACTGTCCCAGTCACTGGGTTGATCCGGTTTCTGGGGCTTTGTTATGCCACGACCTATCCGCAACTTAAATGAACTGGCTATAGGCTTCGAAAAGTTTGTCGATGGTTAGGTTTAATGAGTCACCGTGGGGCGCTTAATCGGCAATATTTAACGTGCTTGTTGTCGTAATTGCATCGGAGCATAACCATAGGCCACCTTAAATCGGTGGCTGAAATGGCTGGCTGAACTGAAACCACACGCCTGTGCAATCAGTGTCAGTGAAATGGATGTCTCGCGTAGTAATCTCTCTGCTTGCTGTAAACGCCTACGCATTACATATTGGTGTGGAGCCAAGCCGGTACTGTGTTTAAACATGCGGGCAAAATGGAATTCACTTAACCCAGCCTGCTGGGCTAAATCTGCCAACAACAAGGGTTGATCAAGATGGTTATCGATATATTCATGTACACGTTTCAAGCCTATCGGTGCCAAGCCCCCGCGTACTGCAGGTAAACCCCACTGCAGGTGGCTATAATGCTGGAGCAGATGTGACATCAACAAGGTGGTGGTGCTGCTCAGAACCAGTTGATTAGCGTTATCCTGCCAGTCATAACTGAGTAGAAACTGACGAAACAGTGACGTAATCCGCGCATCTTCACCAAATGATCGCTGTTCGAGATTGATGGATGCGGGGCTGCGATCCCAAGTTTGCTCAAGCAAATGACGCAAATGCAGGTCAGTACAATACAGGTGCACAAAAGAGAGCTCACTGCGCACATCCCAAGTGGATTCATACTGTCGCGGCATGATACAGAAATGATCAGGCCCACCACCATTTTGCCAGCCGCCGAGCACTTTCTGATAGCACTCATAACCGTCAGCGACATACAGACTGAGCGTGTGGTGATCAGCGCTTTCCTGGGTAACACAATCATTACGATTAGACCAGGCGGCTAATTGTACACCTGACCCTAATTGAACACTGTTATGTAACTGAGCTCTGTGTCGCCGCAGAGTTTCAAATGCCTGATAAGCCATAGGCGTTCCATCTTGCTAGAAAAACGATTCCAGTTTAAAGAATCGCCATCTCTGCTATCAACCTTTCCTCACTGTTTTGCGAAAAAAAGCGCAAGAATATGTCATCGTCAGCAAGGTGGTGAAAGTATCAACATCGTAAAAAGTGAATACTGTGACTCAGGATGATTAATCGGAGTTAATGATGAATACGCTGTTATATCTTGTGGTGGTACTGATATGGGGAACAACATGGATTGCAATCACCCTTCAACAGCAAAGTGTGGTCGCTATTCCTGTTTCGATCAGTTACCGCTTTCAGCTTTCTGCTGCGGTGATGCTGATAATTTTACTGGTGATGCGTCGTTTGCATGCTATTAGTTTACGTGACCACCTGTTTTGTTTGTTGCAAGGCGCTTGTGTGTTTGGCTTAAATTTTTACTGTTTTTATCGTGCCGCCGCTTATATCAGTAGCGGACTGGAGTCAGTCATCTTCTCCATGGCTGTTTTGTATAATGCGCTTAACAGTATACTTTTCTTTCGTCAGCGCCCAAGTCCGACCTTGTTGCCCGCAGCAATATTGGGGATGATGGGAATTGTCGCACTCTCCTGGCAGGATCTGGTGTCCACACAGATGGCACCAGAATTATTCACCGGGATTGGTTTGAGTGCGTTAGGCACATACGGCTTTTCACTCGGTAATATGATCAGTGTGCGTCATCAACGCCGTGGGTTGGATATCCTGTCAACCAATGCCTATGCCATGACCTATGGCGCATTGCTGATGGCTGCAATCGCACTGCTACAAGGCGCTTCATTTCAGGTGGAATTCTCGGTTCGTTATCTTGGTTCACTCTTTTACTTGGCTATCTTTGGTTCGGTGATTGCTTTTGCTGCTTATTTCAGTTTGCTTGGCCGTATCGGTGCCAGTGCAGCCGCTTACACGACTTTATTGTTTCCACTGGTTGCGTTGATTATTTCGACGATTTATGAGGGATATCAGTGGGGGTGGAATATTGTTCTTGGGTTATTCCTTATCTTATTGGGTAATTTGATGGTCTTCTCGAAACCTATCGCACTTTTTTCTCAATGGCGTCAGAAATGTTGCTGAATATGGGTTTGGTTAGAATATCTTTATGATATGCGCTCGAAGGTATTCTTTTTAACCGGGGGGATTTCTTTACCCTCATTTGAGTGCAGTATATAAATTTGGAACTCAATGGGTTGGTTATTGGGAAAGACATTATGAAACGATATCTGGATTGTAGCGCCAGTGAATTGGCCAATATGAGCAAAGCGGAACTGCTGTATGCCATTCGCGCTAGCGAGGGGCGGATCCTGGTGAGTGAAGCCATTGCGGTGACTCAACCGTTGTTGAGTAGCATTACCAATGCCGAACTGGCAGCCAGCCAGGGGGCGGATATACTGCTATTGAATCTTTTTGATGTTAACCAGCCACAGATTGCCGGTTTGCCTGAAGAAGTGGCACCAGAAGAGGTGTTGCGTGAGTTACAGCGTCTGACGGGACGGGTGATTGGTGTCAACCTGGAAGCAGTCGACCCGGCGTTTGCCAGTACACATAATGAATTCTGGCAGGTGACGGCGGGGCGGGCGGCTACCGCGGAAAATGCACGTAAACTCTATCAGCTTGGTGCACGCATGGTGGTGCTGACTGGTAATCCTAATAATGGGGTCAGTAACCAGGCGATTGCGGAAGCGTTGAAACAGATCCATGATGAGGTCGGCGATAAACTGCTGTTGGTGACCGGCAAGATGCACGGGGCGGGTATTGTACGGGAAAGTGGTAGCCAGTTGATTAATGAGCATGATATTGCTCTGTTTATTGAAAACGGTGCAGATATCGTATTGTTGCCTGCACCGGGTACTATTCCTGGGATGTCGCAGGAAAAGGTAGCCGCATTGATTGCTTTTACACAGCAACAAGGGGCATTGGCCATGACCGCGATTGGTACCTCTCAGGAAGGGGCCGATGTACAAACCATCCGTCAAATTGCGCTGATGAGTAAAATGGCTGGTGCCGATCTGCACCATATTGGCGATACCGGCTATCTTGGTTTGGCGTTACCGGAAAATATTTTTGCCTACAGTGTAGCGATCCGTGGGGTACGCCATACTTATACCCGCATGGCCAGATCCATTAACCGCTAATATTCAGCTCAATTTATTCGTAACCAGAGGGCGATATGCCATACGTTAATATTAAAATTACCCGTGAAGGCGCTACCGCCGAGCAGAAACAGCAGTTGATTGCCGGCGTCACCCAGTTACTGGTTGATGTGCTAAATAAAAACCCGAAAACCACCGTGGTAGTGATTGATGAGGTCGATACTGATAACTGGGGAATTGGCGGGGTACCGGTAACGGAGTTACGCAAAAACAGCCAATAGTGATGCGGCGCCGGATGATTTTTGCCATGTGGTTATTCAGGGGCAAATCCACGTCAGTGGCGGCTCTGCCCCAGTAACCAAAATAGACTATTTTTTCAGCATTGCCTTGAGGTTGGCGAACGGATTGTGGGTTGCCACGCCGATGTCTTTCTGGGCATCCTCACCGGCAATGACCGTAGAGCCATACTGGTCGGCTTCGGTGTATTTTGAATGCTCATGATCATGGCAGTACAGGCACAACATTTCCCAGTTGCTGCCATCTTCTGGGTTATTACTGTGGTCATGATCGATGTGATGCACGGTGAGCTCACGCAGGTTGGAATAAACAAACTCCCGTGAACAGCGCCCGCATACCCACGGGAAAAGTTTCAGCGCTTTCTCACGATAACCGACTTCGAGTTTTGCATAGTTTTTAGGAATGTATGCCATGGTATGCCTACGAAATTAGAATAATATCGCGCAGAATAATACCATAACTTTCGTGAAAACTGTGCACTGCAGTAGTCTCAGTATCCTGTCAGCAGACCTCTTACCTAGCCCCTATTCCATTATCCTCGGTGCGTAAAAAGTGACTGATATTGGGTAATTTTATTCAATACGCGCGGTTGTTCCTCAGGCAGGCTAGTCCCTGTATCCCAGTTTATTCAAATTTGTCACCGGCCATCCAATCAGCCAACGACAGGTAGAGCTGATTCGTGAGGAACGTCTTATCAATCAGCCTTCCTCCAGTCACTTGATTCACAAAATATTATATAGGGACTTAGCAATGACAATTTACTTCTCTATGGCCGCCTTTGCCTTGGCAACGTCCATTACACCAGGGCCAGTTAATATTGTGGCTTTCGCCAATGGTGCCCAGGTTGGTTTTTACGCCAGCTTGCGGCATGTTACCGGTGCGACAGTGGGTTTCACCTTATTACTGATACTGGTTGGCTTGGGGCTCAATCAGATACTGATACGGTGGCCGGGGCTGACTGCGGCGATTTTGTGGGCTGGCGTGCTTTTCTTGCTGTATATGGCTTACCAGCTTGCTGTTGATAGTGGGCAATGGCAACAGGACCAACACACCAAGAGACCGTCTTATTGGTATGGTGCCGGGTTGCAATGGTTGAACCCGAAAGCCTGGTTGGCTGCAACGGCAGGTATGGGCGCATTTGTTGGTGATAGCGGCGAGGGCCTGTTATGGCAGTTTGCTCTGATCTACTTTGTGATTTGTTATGCCTCAGTTGCCATTTGGGTTTGCGCAGGCAGCATGCTGAGTCGTTTCTTGCAGCGTGCACATATTGTGCGGTACTTCAACCGGCTGATGGCGCTGTTGTTGGTACTCAGTGCCAGCTATTTGGTGGTTGAAGGGGTTTGATATTGACCGGGTGTGGCGGCTAACAACTGTTTAAACGTTCGTTGAAAGTGCGCTTGATCGGCAAAACCACTTTTGTGCGCTGCGGCTGCGATGGGCAAGCCATGTTTCAGTAAGCGATGACCATACTGAATACGCTGATTAACCAGATAAGCATGGGGGGTCATACCATAGTGCTTTTTAAATGAGCGGATCAGGTAAGAGGGGGAAAGCGCCGATGCCTGGCAGATGGCTTCCAGTGTCAGGGGTTCTGTACAGTGATGACGGATAAACCTGGCTGCTGTTGCTAACTTCGGCGAGTGGTCAAACAGGGAAGGGGACGTAACCCCTAATTGTTGCAGCAAGTTGCTAAAGTAATCGACTAGCGCAATTTGTTTCTCCAGATGACAACAGCTTGGGGTGGTTAAAATGCGATATAACTGATTCAGACCATTAAACAGTGTGGCATCATGGCTCACAATATCAGCAAAAGGCCTAAAACCCGGGCTTTTGTCCTCACTGTTTTCTTGCTGTAATTTTGCCAACCATTGCGGGTCGATATAAAACATGATGTAGGACCAGCATTGATTGCTAATTGGGTTACAACCATGAGCTTGTTGCGGGTTGATGATAACCATATCGCCAGTCTTAACCTGCAGTTGTTGATCGCCGTTGAGATAATGGCTATGGCCCGCAGTAATCGCGCCAATAGAGAAAAACTCATGGCTGTGCATGGCATAATGTATGCGACGACCATCTTCAATGGCTCGGGCTTCAACAAACGGCAGGCGTTCGTCACGCCAAAACTGTGGAATATCCTTGTTCATTATTTTTTCCTGGTTGCCAATGTTGAATATATACTCAAATTTGTTCAGATTACAGCCATTAAACGATTTCAAACCACTTCGAGAATATCATCATGGTTACGCCAAAACTAAAAATAACAAAGTCCTTAAACGGGTTACTTTTGCCACCGGTGGTGTTGGCGGTTTGCGGAGTAGGAATGTGGATTATTCATTGGTTGTCCGGCGGGGGATGGCAGGGGAACACCTTTATTTTCAGTTTGGCCACGGTGTTGGTTGTGCTTTCCTTTGCCATGATGCTCAGCACCAGTTTGGCTTTTCACCGTGCCAATACCACCGTACATCCGCAAAAATTTCAGCAGGTTAATGTACTGATAGTTAACGGTATTTTCCGCTTTAGCCGTAATCCAATCTATCTGGGGCAACTACTATTATTGGCGGCGTGGGCCTTGGTTTTGGGGAGTTGGCTGGTCTGGCTCGGGTGGTTGCTGTTTTTTGTTTATCTCGACTACGTACAGGTTCCGCGAGAAGAGCGTTTTCTCACCCAGCGCTTTAGCGCAGAGTACCCGGCATATTGCCAGCGGGTAAGGCGCTGGCTTTAAATTATGGCCCCGATGTGGCAGATCGGGGGGCGGGTAGATTAGTCCTCTTGACGTGCTTGTAACTGCCGCTGATGTTCATCGCTGGCGGCTTGGATCTCTTCCAGCACGGAACCGACATCAGCGCGTTTATTGCTTTCACTGAATTTGCCTGTCAGCACACAGGCTGGTGTCAGGTTACCTTCCTGATAGAGCGCCCAAATCTCTTTGGCGTACTGGGTACCAAGCAGTTGTGGTGCATACTGACCATAATATTGCGTCATATTGTTGATATCACGGGCGAACATGCTTTGGGCATGGTTGTTGGCTGCGGCATCGACCACCTGCGGTAGATCGATGATAACCGGCCCGTCTTTATCCATTAATACGTTGAATTCGGATAAATCCCCGTGTACCAAACCGGCACAAAGCATCCGTACTGCGTAGTTCATCATTAAAGCATGGTCATGCAGTGCCTGCTCAGGTGTCAGCGTAACATCACTGAGACGCGGTGCCACCAGGCCCTCTTCGTCGGTGATCAACTCCATCAGCAGTACCCCATCCAGACAGATATCCGGCTGTGGCACACGAACGCCCGCTTTAGCCAACAGGTGCAAGGCATCTACCTCGGTATTCTGCCAGGACTCTTCTTGTTGTTGGCGACCAAATTTGGAGCCCTTTTTCATCGCGCGGGCGTCACGGCTGTTTCGTACTTTACGCCCTTCCTGATAGTTTACTGCTTGTTTGAAGTTACGTTTATCCGCTTCTTTGTACACTTTGGCGCAGCGGATCTCATTACCGCAACGCACGATAAATACGTCGGCTTCTTTGCCACTTTTTAAACGGCGGATGACATCATCGATTAAGCCATCATCTACCAATGGCTGGAGTCGTTTTGGAATTTTCATGCAGCCTTGTATCCTAATTCGGCTCTGGTGTAAATGTTCTGTTTGTGTTTGCGACTTTACGTTGTCTCGGTGGTCACTCAGGTTGCCATCTATCCGCAACTCGAATGATTTTGGGTATAGTATATCTGTTTTAGTTACTGAATGAACGCCTTACTCAAGGTAGGGGCCCAGTATTCAACCCTCAGGGATCAGATGGAGTGGTGATGAAATCAGCATTGTTAGTGATTGATGTACAGCAAGGCCTGTTTACGCCACCGCCAGCAGAGGCGGTTGAGGTGATTGAACGGATTAATCAACTGACTGAGCGCGCTCGGCAGGCAGAGGCACCGGTGATTTTTATTCAGCATCAAACGCCTCAGCAGGAACTGGCTTACGGTAGCCATGGTTGGCAAATTCATGCCGATTTAAGCGTAGCAAAGGGCGATTATCGGGTAGATAAAACCACCCCGGACAGTTTTCTGTCGACTAATTTGGGTAAATTGCTGATCGCTGGGGGAATAAGTCAATTGGTGATTTGTGGCTATTCAAGCGAGTTTTGTGTTGATACCACCACCCGCCGGGCGGCCGGATTGGGTTATCCGGTGGTGCTGGCAGCCGATGCGCATACCAGCCATGATAAACCGCACGCCAGTGGTTTACAGATCCGCGCTCATCATAATGCCACATTATCGAATATCCGAAGCTTTGGCGTACTAATCAGCGCGCTGCCGAGCGCAGAGATCCAGTTTGAAGCAGATTGTGATGTTCAACACTGATAGTCGCTGGCAGTAGCCTAACCAGATAAGTATTTCCCCAAATAGACTCAAAATAATTTGAGTTGCTGCGCATCCTGCAGGCCGGCACCTTGCGTGCCCATCAAGTAACACTGGCCACTTTGGGGCAAGTTAACGCCGCATTAGGGTTACACTTTTTTGCGTTGGATTAAATGCGGCAATCAAGTGGTTTTTATTGATAAAAAGCAGGTCTCATTTAAGCGAGGTCCAGCTTGAGTGAGCGGATCATCGCCTGTTTGGCGGTTTCAAGATGGCGGAGTAGTTCTCGCGCTGCCACTTGATCATTGCGGCAGAGTAGCGCACTGAGAATCGCCATATGCTCTTCCATCGAGACGATATTCTGTTGCTTGAGGTCGGTTTCATCCCATTGATAGTGGAAATGAAAAATAACCGAAATGACCTCCATCGCCTGATTGAAAAATCGGTTGTTGGCAGCGGAGAGCAGCAGACTGTGGAAATTGCGGTCCAATTGAGAGAACTGGCGATAATCGGTGGCGATGGTGTCACGCAATTGCCGATGTTGGATCAGCAGCTCTTTGGCCTGTAACCAACGGGGATCCTCTACCGGCAAATTGATAAAACGCGATAGCGCGTGGGTTTCCAGCATTTGCCGCAGTTCGAACAGTTGCTCGGCATAGTGTTGATCGAGTTTTTTCATCCGCCACTGCCCGCGTCGGACATTATCAATCAGGTCATAACGGCTGAACCGCAGCAGAAATTCCCTCACCACCACTGGGCTGACGTTAATCTGACGAGCCAGTTGCAATTCAGTGAATGAGTCCCCAGCACGTAACTGTCTTTGATTAATCATTTGGTAAAACGCCTGTTCAAAGCGTTGGGTCTGTTCATCCAGCGAGTGGGTGATGCAGTCAAAGCCATCTTCCGCGAGGGGGCGCCGCAGGATCACATAATCACCATTGACCTTTTCTAATACGCCACGCTGATGCAAATGGGCCAAGGTGTGACGCACCGTGGTACGGCTGATGTTATACATTTCCGCCAGAGTAGCCTGCGAGGGCAGTGGTGAGTGGAGGTGACCATTGATGATGCTATCAATCATTTGATTCACTACATTTTGCCGCAGGTTCTGCGTTCGACTCATGGTTCTTTTCCGCTGTTATGCCTTTTTATCTATTTAAAACCCATTTAAAGTCATTTATTTTGCGCTGCATCACAAAATTCCTGCGTGAGCTCAACCCCAATTGCTTTTATACCGGATAACAACAGCCAAGAACCTTTAGTCCCAGTTTGCGCTTTCAAACGCGATGGGCACCACCAGATGCAAGGAGTAAGACAAAAGATGAAAACATTAAACCGTAGCGAATTCCCTGGGGCACAATATCCTGATCGTATTATCCAGTTTGGTGAAGGTAACTTCCTGCGCGCTTTTATCGATTGGCAAATTGACTTGTTAAACCAGCATACCGGCTTAAATGCAGGCGTGGTGGTGGTGCGCCCCATAGACAGTGATCAACCGCCATCTTTAAATACCCAGGATGGGCTCTATACCACGATTATTCGTGGGTTGAATGAGAGTGGCGAGGCGGTTTGTGAACCACGCCTGATTCGTTCGGTTAATCGCGAAGTGAACGTGTATCGCCAATACGAAGATTTTCTGGCGTTAGCCCATGATCCGGCGATGCGTTTTGTCTTCTCCAACACCACCGAAGCGGGTATCACGTATCTGCCAGAAGATAAATTAACCGATGCCCCCGCCACCAGTTTCCCGGCTAAGCTGACACGTCTACTGTTTGAACGCTTTACCCATTTCTCCGGTGCCGCAGATAAGGGCTGGGTAGTGTTGCCTTGCGAGCTGATTGACTACAACGGCGAAACCCTGAAAGAGTATGTTCTGCGTTATGCGCAGCAGTGGCAGCTACCGCACTCATTCATCGATTGGTTAAATAACTGCAATACCTTCTGTTCCACACTAGTTGACCGCATTGTTACCGGTTACCCGCGCGGTGAAGAAGAACAGTTGCAGCAGCAGTTGGGCTACCGTGATAGTTTCCTGGATACTGCGGAGCACTTCTACCTGTTCGTGATTCAGGGCCCACAATGGTTGGCAAAAGAGCTACATCTGGATCAATTGGCGCTTAATGTTCACATTGTCGATGACATCAAACCCTATAAAGAGCGCAAGGTCGCTATTCTTAATGGCGCGCATACCGCATTGGTGCCAGTGGCATTTCTTGCCGGCTTGAATACGGTGGGTGAGGCCATGAGCGATGAGCAAATAGGTGGCTATGTAGCACGCACGATTGCAGAGGAAATTGTTCCGGTGCTTGACCTGCCACAAGAGGAACTGAAACCTTTTGCTGAGGCCGTACAAAACCGCTTCCGTAACCCGTTTATTCAACACCAACTGTTATCCATCGCACTTAATGGCATGACCAAATTCCGCACGCGTATTCTGCCGCAGTTACTGGCCGGTCAGCACAAGAGTGAGCAGTTACCAAAACGCCTGACTTTTGCCCTGGCGGCACTGATTGCCTTTTATCGTGGTGAGCGGCCAGCGGGAAGTTATCCGTTGCAGGATGATGCCCATTGGTTAACACAGTTTGAAACGCTGTGGAGTGGGGTAAACAGCCATAAACTGACACTCGTGCAGTTAGTGGAAAGTGTGCTGGCCGATAAAGCACACTGGGGGCAGGATCTGAATGAGGTACCTGGGCTTACTGCTGCGATAACGCAGGACTTGCAGGCTATTCTGCAGCACGGAATGCGTGCTGCACTGCAACAGATCGACAAATAATCGTATAACGACTTATTGCTGATGCTGGTGGACCAACGTGGGTTGGTCCATGCAAATTAGATTGAGAACCCCTTCCGGGCACCCTATACTTGCGGTGCCAGCAAAATGTACTGCTTTGCCCCTACCCATTTTGCAGTTTGTATTGTGTTAAGGATATTATCAACGCGATATGTCTTCCCTGATTGAAACACCAAAGGTAATTCCATGATTAATAATGATGTGCTGCGCAGTGTGCGTTACATACTGGCGTTGAATGACGTAAAAATGGCGGCAATCGTCAAACTGGACGATTTTGACGTCGACGCCGCAGCCATGAAGGCTTATACGGTTAAAGAGGGTGAAGAGGGGTTCGAAAAATGCCCGGACGAAGTCATGGCCCATTTCCTGAATGGTTTGGTGTTTTTTAAACGCGGCAAGGATGATAAATTTCCAGCGCCGGCATTAGAACTGCCGATTACCAATAACCTGGTACTGAAAAAATTACGTGTCGCCTTTGAACTGAAAGATATTGATTTGCACCAGATTTTTACTGCCGTTGATTTCCGGATCTCCAAACCGGAATTGAGTGCGTTATTCCGCAAGCCGGATAACAAAAACTACCGCCCGTGCGGTGATCAGATGTTACGTTACTTTCTGAAAGGGTTAGCCTTGCGTATTCGCGGCGCTTAAACCGAGGGCGTCTTGTGGGCACGAACTCCGCAATGATTCGAAGGGGCCGTTAGCCCCTCACGGTTAATCTTGGGCTATAGGTTGTTTGCCACTTAACTGGCCCCATTCGCTCCAGGCACCATCGTACAACTTGACTTGCTTGGTCCCCAGAGATTGCAACCCCAGCGCCAATACCGCTGCGGTGACACCTGAGCCACAACTGACGATGGTTGGCCGCTGGAGATCAACACCTTTAGCGCGGAATGTGGCTTCTAGTGCTGCTAATGATTTAAAACACCCCTTTTCCAACAGTTCGTCATAAGGAACGTTAATACTGCCAGGAATATGACCTGAGTGCAGACCGGGGCGCGGTTCCGGTGCTTGGGCGTGAAAACGTGCAGCCGAGCGGGCATCCAGAATTTGCCATTCGCTATTTATTGCCTGTTCCACCTGCGGCATATTCACTACGGCTTCCGGGTTAAAGTGGGCATGAAAGTGCGCGGGTACCGGCTGTGCTGGACCTGTTTCCAGGGCATAACCCCGTGAGCGCCACCCCTGCAAACCTTCATCAAGCACCAAAACATTCGGCGCACCAAAATTACGGAAGGTCCACCAGCCACGTGGGGCAGAGAACAGATTGCCTTCGTCATAGAACACAATGGTATGTTGTTCATTGATGCCCAGCTTGCTCACCGCAGCACTGAAATCCTCGGCGCTGGGGAGCATATGTGGCAGGGTGGTGTTTTTATCTGCCACATCATCAATATCAAAATAAACCGCACCAGGAATATGGCCTCGTTCAAACTCAGCCAGCATATCCTTCTTGGGGACCTGACCTACCGGAGACATCCGTACATCCACTATCGCCAGATTTTCATCGTCAATATGTTGCTCAAGCCATTGTGCAGAGACTAAAAAAGGTGAGTTCATGGTTAGTGTGCGCCTATGAGTAAGCAGTAGGAGAGTGTCATCATATACCAGTCAGAGTTCAAGTTGCAGTGGCCCCTGCAACTTGAAAAGGCAAGGTAGAGGGTTAACTGCTCTGCGCTAATTAAATCACCAGCGACTACTTTTTATCAGCTTGAGGGACTGTGATATTGACACCATAAAGACGTAATAAAGCAGGTGCATCTTCAACATTAGTGAAGGTATAACGTACTTTTACCGCGGCACTGGCAGGGACCATTACTTCAGCCGCACTCGGTGATAATGACGTTTTCAATAGCGAAGCAAAACCACTAGCATCGAGTAACACTAATGAATTAGCTTCATTAAGGTTAGTCAGCCGTACTGGTTTGTCTGATTTATTACGCAACGCCAAGGTCACTTCGTATTCTTTACTCTCCTTTTCGCCGACTTTGGTTGCAGAGAGCACCGAGGCCTCAATAAATTTATTCAACCCTTCTTTTTCGGTAATAATGGTTGCACTATCAACGCTTTCACCAGTTTTTCGCCCATCATCAATGCCGCTTTTGACACCACTTAATGTGTCTTTGCCCGTAGATACCAAACCGGAGACAAAACCTTTTACGCCATCCTTAATAGTGGCAGCGTCTTCAGCTAAAGCAGGTACAGATATCAGTAACGTTAATGCCAAAATGGTTTTTTTCATATCCCTAACCTAATTAATTGTTCGCCTTGATTATTCAAGCAAGCGGGAACATCAGTGCGCGGTATTCCCGTTAGCCGTATTTGCCTGATCGCTAGTGGTTACCACTTTTTCCTGTGGTACGGTGGAGCGGGTATATATATTCAACCCAGCTAGGAAAACGCCGCCTAGAGAACCCAAGGCACATAAAGTGATAACGATGACCAACACTTTTTTCAACATAATGGTTGTTTCGCCATGGTTGTTTCGCCGGAAATAATTTGAGCCGCGGCCCTATAAACGAAACTGAGTATAAGCGATTTCCCCCGGCAAACAACAGCCAGACTATTCACTGACTCGTCCTGTTTTTGCCGGTTTGGGAAACAGATATTTACCCAGCGTCACCAAAACCACCGCTGCAACAATGATGACCAAGGCGACCCATTCACGAAGGGTTAGCGATTCGCCAGCAAAACCGACACCCAGTAACACGGCGACCACCGGGTTGACATAGGCATAGCTGGTGGCCACCACCGGGCGCACGTTTTTTAGTAGAAACATATAGGCGCTGATCGCCAGCATCGAACCAAAAACAATCAGATAGCTGAGAGCCATAAAAGCGCTGAAACTGGGCATCTTATCCAGATGCTCACCACTCAATTGACTGATAATGGTCAGTACCACCCCGGCAACCAGCATCTCTGCAGCCCCCGCCATTGGGCCAGCGGGCAAAGAAACTTTTGCGCTGAGCAGCGAACCAAAGGCCCAACTGGCGGAAGCCAGCAAGATCAACAGCGCTCCCATAGGGTTACCCACCAAATTGTTCCCGGTATTAAGCAGTACAATGCCCAGCAGACCCAGCGCGATACCGGTCCACTCGAGTCTGCTATTACGCATTCCCCAAAATAGACTGAATCCCAGGGTAAATAGCGGAACCGTTGCTACCATTACGGCAGCTATACCTGAAGGAACCTGTTGGTGCTGAGCAATGGTGACCAGCCCGTTGCCTACCGCCAGCAACAGGATGCCGATAACCGCCGCTGCCATCCACTGTTTCAGCGTCGGCAACGGGTAACCGCGCAGCAACAGCAAAACGAACAGCAAAAAACCGGCGACCAGAAAGCGAACACCGGCCATCATCAACGGTGGCCACCCTTCAACCCCAACCCGTATGGCAAAATAGGTTGATCCCCAAACAATATATAACGTGAATAGAGCACCGATTAACGGCAGGAGATGACGATTTTTTTTGCTCAACATACGGCTTAATTCGATAGGATGAAAGAGGTTAGGAAACTCAGTTAACCTTAAGCTGCAGTGATTACGCAATGTTTTTTCAGGTTGAGAACCCAATCAGAGAGAGAATGGAGGGGAGAGTGAAAAACATTGAGCAAACAGGTGGTGTTGTCTGGTTTTTGGGGGAGTATGCTGATGGGCTTTAACGACGCTACCGTCTTCTAAATCAGCCAATTGCCTAAGCTCGATAAAGAACTGCATTAAGAACGCCTTTCTTTGACCACAAGTTAAACCGCTGATAGATGGCACGCCAATGTCCAAAAGCGTCTGGGACATCACGCCAAGGGCAGCCAACCTGCATTCGATACAAAATACCTTCCACCGTATTTCTGGGTTCTGGCTTGCTATAGACGCGACCTGTTCTCAGCACCAAGTGGATTAGCGTTGACCAGTATTCATCTGTTGATATCGTTATTGGCATATTGTACTGTCATGGTTAGTTTTTGGCGAAAGTAATTATACCAGTCCGTCATGCCGCCTAATAATCCACCACTAAAGATCAATAGCCCCTAAGCTATTAGGAATATTCTTATTCACTATGTTTCTTTTTTCATCAATAATAGCGGTAATCTCACTAGTCCGATGTCTATATTTTGACCAACTCTCCACATGGCGTGCGATATCTGTTTCCACCAAGGGATGCCAGAGAACCATCACGGAGCAAAGGTTAAAACATCATTAAAGTATCAAATGGAGTTACGAAGTAATGGAAAAAACGATAGTTTTGGCTGTTAACAAT
>NZ_AYKS02000090.1 GCF_000496755.2 Serratia sp. DD3 | reverse complement strand
GTTTTGACCTGATACCAGGATATCGGGTAGAGAGATAGCGATAATCAGCTTGTTCTACAGATTGAAGATGAGAGCAACAAAGATTTTGAGGTGCATAGGGGTGAGGTGGATTAACTGAAACCTGTTGCCTGTGACCTGAAACCTGATTTGCCTGGCGGCCTTAGCGCGGTGGTCCCACCTGATCCCATGCCGAACTCAGAAGTGAAACGCCGTAGCGCCGATGGTAGTGTGGGGTCTCCCCATGTGAGAGTAGGACACTGCCAGGCATCCAAATAAGTAGAAAGCCCCGTGCGCAAGCATGGGGCTTTTTGCTTTTGTGTTTTTTTATAAAACAGTTATCGCTTCTCTGATTCAAGCCATTGCGGAATAGGGAACTGAGGGGAACGCCGTTGACGGTGGCCCCACAGGGAGTCTCAGGGTGAGACGAATACTGTTAGGCACCCAGGCATCCAAACAAGTAGAAAGCCCCGTGCGCAAGCGTGGGGCTTTTTGCTGTGTATGATAAAATGAGTCTGACTCGATTTAGGACTGAGATTTTTCTCGATAATATTCACCAGATTTTTGATTCTATACTTCTAACCCTATATTGATACTTATAATTAATATTTATTTAATTTATATTCATTTTCTTATAGATAAAATTAATACTATATCAATATGATTTATATATGTATTCATTGAACGGAATAGGTCGTCATTATTAAATGACAACAAAAATCTCGCTGACAAAAACAAATAATAGCCATTGGCGACGAATCGAGTAGACTAGATGAAAGTTTATTAAGTGAGAGTAATTAAAACATGTCTACTGAAAGCGCGTCTTTAAAGAACTACAATACATTTGCGCTCCCGGTCAACACAGCGCATTTAGTTATTGCAGAACAGATTGAAATGATGATTAAGGCCTGGCAGAAGGCACAAAAGCGGCAGGAACCCTTCCTGGTATTAGGAGAGGGTAGTAACATGCTGTTTTTAGAAAATTTTGCTGGCACTGTCGTGATCAACGAACTAAAAGGCATTGAGATCAGGGAAGAGCAAGACGCCTGGTATCTTCATGTTGGTGCAGGGGAAAACTGGCATCATTTGGTCAAGCATACCATTGAATGTGGCATTCCAGGTTTGGAAAATCTTGCGCTGATCCCGGGATTAGTAGGTTCTGCACCGATTCAAAATATTGGTGCCTATGGTATGGAACTGAGGCAAGTGTGTGAGTATGTTGATCTGTTAAATCTGACCACTGGTGAGATTGATCGCATGGATCCACAGCGCTGTGAGTTTGGTTACCGAGAAAGTGTTTTTAAGCATGAATTTAAACAGGGTTTTGCGATCGTGGGTGTTGGCTTTCGACTTAGCAAACAATGGTGTCCTCAGCTCAATTACGGTGAGCTCAGCAAACTGGATCCGCAGACGGTAACGCCACAGCAAGTCTATGATGCGGTGTGTGCTACCCGGCGTACTAAATTGCCAGATCCACGAGTGATGGGCAATGCAGGCAGTTTTTTTAAAAATCCCCAGGTGAGTGGCGATGTCGCTAATGAACTACTTACCCAATACCCATCAATGCCGCATTACCCACAGTCAGATGGGCAAGTGAAACTGGCTGCTGGTTGGCTTATCGATCAATGTTCGTTAAAGGGTTATCAGATTGGTGGGGCCGCAGTACATCGGCAGCAGGCATTGGTATTGGTTAATACAGGTAATGCCAGCAGTCAGGACCTGGTTGCGTTAGCACGGCATGTGCGCAATACCGTGGCATCTAAGTTTGATATCTGGTTAGAACCCGAAGTGCGCTTTATTGCTGCCACCGGTGAAGTGGATGCGATTGAGGTGTTGTCATGAAGGATACCAAAGTACCCTTGAAGATCATTTCATTACTCGCCGATGGTGAGTTTCACTCCGGTGAGTATCTAGGGGAATCTCTTGGAATGAGCCGAGCGGCGATTAACAAGCATATCCAGACGATTCGTGAATGGGGATTGGATGTATTCACGCTACCAGGCAAGGGCTATAGCCTGCCTGTGGCACTTGAGCTGCTGGATGTCGAACGTATCCTGAATCTGTTAGATGATAAGCGGGTAACGGTATTGCCAGTCGTTGACTCAACAAATCAATACCTGTTGGATAGAATAAAAGAATTGACCTCTGGCGATGCTTGTATTGCAGAGTATCAGCAGGCAGGGCGTGGGCGGCGTGGGCGGCAATGGGTATCTCCTTTCGGTAGCAACCTTTATTTGTCCATGTTTTGGCGGCTTGAACAAGGTCCTGCCGCTGCGATGGGATTAAGTCTGGTCATTGGTATTGTGATGGCTGAGGTACTACAGCGGCTAGGGGCAGAAAAAGTACGCGTTAAGTGGCCAAATGATTTATATCTTGATGATCGCAAGTTGGCAGGGATCCTAGTTGAATTAACCGGTAAGACGGGGGATGCTGCTCAATTGGTTATGGGGGCGGGTATTAATCTGGCGATGCGTGAGACGAATGCTAATTCAATTGATCAGCGCTGGATTAACTTACAGGAAGCGGGAATTAATATTGATCGCAATGAATTAGCAGCAAAGTTACTCAACGAGCTACGTTATTCTTTACGACTATTCGAAGTAGAAGGATTGGCACCATTTATTTCTCGTTGGCGTGACTTGGATAATTTTATCGATCGACCAGTTAAACTTTTAATTGGTGATCAGCAGATTTTAGGCATCTCCAGGGGAATTGATCAGCAAGGCGCATTGTTACTTGAGCAAGATGGCGTAATTAAACCTTTCATTGGTGGTGAAATATCTTTGCGCAGCGCTGAATGATATTCCAGCTTTATATAAGCTGCAGTCAGAAGGTGACCAAGCAGGAGATTGGTCAGGATGCGATTCGCTGGCTATTTACCATAGTCTCCTCAGTAGAAGGCTTATGGGTAAGCCTTCTACTGAGGGACATTTATTGGGTCACTATCGTTGACTATTTGCGCAATCGGACACTTTCTACTGCGTGATTGGCACTTTTTGTCATGATCAAACTGGCTCTTTCACGAGTTGGCAGGATATTTTGTTTTAAATTTAACCCATTGATATCACTCCATAACTGAGCGGCAATATTAACTGCCTCCTCTTCTGGTAATTTTGCATAGTTATGGAAATAAGAATCTGGATTAGAGAAAGCACCTTGGCGGAATTTCAGAAAGCGGTTGATATACCACGTTTGCAATAAATCTTCTGGGGCATCGACATAGATTGAGAAATCAACAAAGTCGGAAACAAATACCCGATGAGGATCATGTGAGTAATCCATTCCACTTTGCAGAACATTCAACCCTTCCAAAATGAGAATGTCGGGTTGTTCAATGACCTTATGATCTCTCGGCACGATATCATAGATCAGATGAGAATATACTGGAGCAGTAACATGTTTCGCGCCAGATTTAACCTCTGAGACGAATTTTACTAAGCTATGCATATCGTAGGATTGTGGGAACCCTTTTTTCTTCATCAGACCGCGTTCATTGAGCACCTTGTTTGGGTGCAAGAAGCCATCGGTGGTGATCAGCTCCACACTGCGATGTTCTGGCCAACGGCTCAATAACGCCTGCAACAAGCGTGCAGTAGTACTTTTACCCACAGCGACACTACCCGCAATGCCAATTACATAAGGTATGCGTTGCCCATCAGTTCCCAGGAACTGTTCCAGAACAGCCTGACGGCGTAGGTTAGAGCTGATATAGAAGTTCAGTAGTCGCGAAAGCGGTAAATAGATTTGCGCGACTTCTTCTAAGGAGAGATCTTCGTTAATCCCTTTGAGTTTAACAATATCTTCTTCTGATAACGTCAGTGGTACTGAATCTCGCAGTGCTGCCCATTGGGTACGATCAAACTGAAGATAAGGTGTTGCTAAACATGGATCTCTTTTTATCATCATAAGCCAAATTCTGCCCGTTAACGCAGGTTAGGAAAAGCGCAGTGCGCCAACTCCAGATAATAAACAAACTGCATATTATAGATAGCTTCTTTTTTGGCGTAGCTTTTTTTGCAAATGTTATCGATAGAGAGCGTATTTATGCTCAAGTGATAGGACGCTGGATGGCGTGCATTCCTTAACCCGTACTTAAACCTGCCATGATATCGACTGGCAGAATAGTGCTTAGTTGATCATGTAATTTGAAGATAAATCGAAATTAAACAGTCGCTTATAATAAATCACCGTCGGGTGATAAAGGCCGTCGGGGGTAGTAGCGTAATCAGGTATTTCACCAAGACGACAGTAATCTAATGAGTGATACAAATTTTCCGCAGCGGATCCTGCTTGAGTATCCAGATAAAGCAGGCCGCGACGCAGACTCCGCGCGGTCATTTCCAGTGTTTTCATTAGTGCCCGGCCGACACCATGGCGGCGAGCCTTGCTGTGGACGAGGAGTTTTTGTATTTCGGCCCGATTACTGCCGTTTGGTTTTTGGCATAGTTCAAGTTGCACAGTGCCAATTGCCTCATTGTTGTGCATGACGACCCATAAAAGTCGCATCCCATTTGCTAGTGTTGGCTGAAGTGACTGGAAATAATTCTCTGCTTCTTCATGGCGAAGGTTCGAATTGTAACCAACAGAAGCACCATGAGTGACTGCATCCATCAGTAGGTGCGCCAGTTCTCCACAGTAGAAAGGGAGAGTGACTGAATTGAGCATGATTATTTTCACTGGCCATATTCCTGCATAAAAAGTCATGACTTAAGCAATAACTGCGCCAATATGAGCATTCAATGTCGCTTTTGCCTGGAATCATAGCTTGTTAGGCTCATTCGACTGACCATGTTGGCCTTGGCCATGTTCTTCACCCTCCTGCACGGTATGTCTATTAACTATGTAATGAATATGCCCGATAAACGTATTGCCCTCTTTTGGAGCATCGTACTCGATCTCAATTGTTTTTAGCGTGATTGTTTGCCGCTATGCTCTGGTGGGAATGTGGGTAAAACAACGAAATTTGTTTAAGCCTGATTCTGCAGTTGATGAATTCTTGTTCGAGCTGTGAGAAAAATAGCCAATAGCAGCCATGAATTGGCTGATTTATGAGCGGTAGTGCATAGAATGCAATTTTTTAGTTGCATAGCCCGTCAGCTCTACCTAGAATGCGCTGCACTTGATGCCGGCTTAGCTCAGTAGGTAGAGCAACTGACTTGTAATCAGTAGGTCACCAGTTCGATTCCGGTAGCCGGCACCATCAAGTACAATAGTTAAAATCAGGTGGGGTTCCCGAGCGGCCAAAGGGAGCAGACTGTAAATCTGCCGTCACAGACTTCGAAGGTTCGAATCCTTCCCCCACCACCAAATCCGATTTTCAATCAGAACTTATCTCAAATGATGATTCTGATTATGAACATGATTTGGGGAAGGTGAAAACCTTCAGTAAGCTTCGAGTCAAGCAGCGCCAGATAAGTTGCGCAGCTTGGTCCGAAAGGTGAGGAACAAGCGACGAATAATCCTTCTCCCACCATAACCTGTAAATTCTACAGAAAAATTAGGTAGCCGAGTTCCAGGATGCGGGCATCGTATAATGGCTATTACCTCAGCCTTCCAAGCTGATGATGTGGGTTCGATTCCCATTGCCCGCTCCAAGATGTGCTGATATAGCTCAGTTGGTAGAGCGCACCCTTGGTAAGGGTGAGGTCGGCAGTTCGAATCTGCCTATCAGCACCACTTCTTAAATCCTCGTCCCCTGATTTTTTCTGTGTTGGATCCAACAAGCAAATGCTTGGTTGATGTGGTGATACCACCGATTTATCCGTGTCTTAGAGGGACAATCGATGTCTAAAGAAAAATTTGAACGTACAAAACCGCACGTTAACGTCGGTACTATCGGCCACGTTGACCATGGTAAAACCACTCTGACAGCTGCAATCACCACCGTTCTGGCTAAAACCTACGGCGGTAATGCACGTGCTTTCGATCAGATCGATAACGCACCAGAAGAAAAAGCACGTGGTATCACCATCAACACTTCACACGTTGAATATGATACCCCGACTCGCCACTACGCACACGTTGACTGCCCAGGGCACGCCGACTATGTGAAAAACATGATCACCGGTGCTGCTCAGATGGACGGCGCTATTCTGGTTGTGGCAGCAACTGATGGCCCAATGCCTCAGACTCGTGAACACATCCTGCTGGGTCGTCAGGTTGGCGTTCCTTACATCATCGTATTCATGAACAAGTGTGACATGGTTGATGATGAAGAGCTGCTGGAACTGGTAGAAATGGAAGTTCGTGAGCTTCTGTCTGCTTATGATTTCCCTGGTGATGACCTGCCAGTGATTCGTGGTTCAGCGCTGAAAGCACTGGAAGGCGACGCAGAGTGGGAAGCGAAGATCATCGAACTGGCTGGCTTCCTGGATTCTTACATTCCAGAACCAGAGCGTGCGATTGACAAGCCATTCCTGCTGCCAATCGAAGACGTATTCTCTATTTCTGGCCGTGGTACTGTAGTTACCGGTCGTGTAGAGCGCGGCATCATCAAGGTGGGTGAAGAAGTTGAAATCGTCGGTATCAAGGATACCGTGAAATCAACCTGTACCGGTGTTGAAATGTTCCGCAAACTGCTGGACGAAGGTCGTGCTGGTGAGAACGTGGGTGTTCTGCTGCGTGGTATCAAGCGTGAAGATATCGAGCGTGGTCAGGTTCTGGCCAAGCCAGGCTCAATCAAGCCGCACACTCAGTTCGATTCAGAAGTGTATATCCTGAGCAAAGAAGAAGGTGGTCGTCACACCCCATTCTTTAAAGGTTACCGTCCACAGTTCTACTTCCGTACAACTGACGTAACCGGTACCATCGAACTGCCAGAAGGCGTAGAGATGGTGATGCCAGGTGACAACGTGAACATGAAAGTGACCTTGATCCACCCAATCGCGATGGATGACGGTTTGCGTTTTGCAATCCGTGAAGGTGGCCGTACCGTTGGTGCAGGTGTTGTTGCCAAAGTTATCGCTTAATTGCGGATAATATTTGACGCGACATAGCGAAAAGGGCATCATTTGATGCCCTTTTTGTACGCTTTAAACTAGAACCTATCTCATCAGCGATTTTGCAGTGGTAATCCTTGGTGAGATGGGCTCTTAAGCCGCATTGACTGAAATATGTCATGGCGTGAAACACCGGGGTGCTGTGAGTTGGCACCTGTTCGGTTTGGTTTGCCTCGTATAATGAGGCAAAGTTGTTTGATTGAATCATTAGTGACAGGTTGGTTTATGAGTGCGAATACCGAGGCACATGGCAGCGGGCGTGGCCTGGAAGTGACCAAGTGGTTGATCGTCGTCGTTCTATTGGTTGTGGCTATTGTCGGTAATAACTACTTCCGTGAGTACAGCCTGCCATTGCGCGCATTGGCAGTTGTGGTGATTATTGCCGTTGCTGGTGTAGTGGCGTTGATGACCAATAAGGGCAAAGCGACAGTTGCGTTTGCACGCGAAGCGCGTATTGAAGTACGTAAGGTGATCTGGCCAACTCGTCAGGAAACGCTACACACCACGTTGATCGTTGCTGCGGTAACAGCCGTTATGTCACTGATTTTGTGGGGCCTGGATGGTATTCTGGTCCGTCTGGTATCGTTTATTACTGGCCTGAGGTTCTAAAATGTCGGAAGCCCCAAAAAAACGTTGGTACGTCGTTCAGGCGTTTTCTGGCTTTGAAGGTCGCGTAGCTCAATCGCTACGTGAGCATATCAAATTGCATGATATGGAAGAGCTGTTTGGCGAAGTCATGGTGCCCACGGAAGAAGTGGTTGAGATCCGTGGTGGCCAACGTCGCAAGAGTGAGCGTAAGTTCTTCCCTGGTTATGTATTGGTTCAGATGGTGATGAATGACGCCAGTTGGCACTTGGTACGTAGTGTTCCTCGTGTGATGGGCTTCATCGGTGGGACTTCTGATCGTCCAGCACCGATCAGCGATAAAGAAGTGGATGCGATTATGAACCGCCTGCAGCAGGTTGGGGATAAACCACGTCCGAAAACGCTGTTTGAACCGGGTGAGCTGGTGCGTGTTAATGATGGTCCATTTGCTGACTTCAACGGGGTTGTTGAAGAAGTGGATTATGAGAAGAGCCGCCTGAAAGTGTCTGTTTCCATCTTTGGTCGAGCGACACCGGTGGAATTGGATTTCAGCCAGGTAGAGAAAGGCTGATCAATTAATCAGCACGGCAAGTGGGGTTGCTACTTGTCATAGGCGTGGAATTGCACTACAATTCCGCGCCTTTTGTTTTTAGATGTCTCGCTTTTATGCTCAAGTTCAATCAAGTTGCAGGTAGGCGGCAATCGAGAGAATCCCTAGGAACATAGCTAACTATGTGACTAGGGTGAGCGAAAGTAGCCAACAACCCTGTAGTTTGATTGACGACGGGCATGGAGCGGGGCGAAACACGGGGAGCCTCTTAAGAGGCGATACTACCCATACGAGGAAATTTCAATGGCCAAGAAAGTACAAGCCTACGTTAAGCTGCAAGTTTCAGCTGGTATGGCTAACCCAAGTCCACCTGTTGGTCCAGCTCTGGGTCAGCAAGGTGTTAACATCATGGAATTCTGTAAGGCGTTCAATGCTAAAACTGACAGCATTGAAAAAGGTCTGCCGATTCCTGTTGTTATTACCGTTTATTCTGACCGCTCTTTCACCTTCGTTACCAAAACCCCGCCAGCGGCTGTTCTGCTGAAAAAAGCGGCTGGTATCAAGTCTGGTTCTGGCAAGCCGAACAAAGACAAAGTTGGTAAAGTGACGAGTGCGCAGGTTCGTGAAATCGCAGAAACCAAAGCTGCGGATATGACTGGTGCTGATGTTGAAGCGATGATTCGCTCCATCGAAGGTACTGCTCGTTCCATGGGCCTGGTAGTGGAGGGTTAAGAAATGGCTAAGCTGACCAAGCGCATGCGCGTGATCCGTGAGAAAGTTGATGCGACTAAACAGTACGACATCACTGAAGCTGTTGCCCTGCTGAAAGAGCTGGCTACCGCTAAATTTGTAGAAAGCGTTGACGTTGCTGTTAACCTCGGCATCGATGCTCGTAAATCAGACCAAAACGTTCGTGGTGCTACTGTGCTGCCACACGGTACTGGCCGTAGCGTTCGTGTCGCCGTATTTGCCCAAGGCCCTAATGCTGAAGCAGCAAAAGCTGCCGGTGCAGAGCTGGTAGGTATGGAAGATCTGGCTGATCAGATCAAGAAAGGCGAAATGAACTTCGACGTGGTTATTGCTTCTCCAGATGCAATGCGCGTTGTTGGCCAACTGGGTCAGGTTTTGGGGCCACGCGGTCTGATGCCAAACCCGAAAGTGGGTACTGTTACACCGAACGTTGCTGAAGCAGTGAAAAATGCTAAAGCAGGTCAGGTTCGTTATCGTAACGATAAAAACGGTATCATCCACACCACTATCGGCAAGGTTGATTTCGACGCAGACAAGCTGAAAGAAAACCTGGAATCTCTGCTGGTTGCGTTGAAGAGAGCAAAACCATCACAGGCGAAAGGTATTTATATCAAGAAAGTTAGCCTCTCCACCACCATGGGTGCGGGTGTTGCTATCGATCAAAGCGGTTTGTCTGCTGCAGCAAACTAATCGCTTGCGATTATCGCTTTGACTTGGGGCAAGGATTAGTCTAGAATCCTTGCCCCAATGTTCTGCTTGATGTGGAACAACAGATTTTCGGTTGGAGCCTGGCCTATCCAGGCCTCCGTCCAAGACCGCAGGTGTATCGCAAGATACTTAATCCTTCCTGCGTAGACGGTGACAGAGCCTAAAGAAATTTTTCTTTTCATAAAGAATGGTCTTTTCTGGATTCTGCTCACCGTGTTAAGCCGCTCAATAGCCGATGTTTTTCGGATGTTGAGTGAAGTGAGTTCCGGGGATATTCCCCGGCTAATCCAGGAGCAAAAAGCTAATGGCATTAAATCTTCAAGACAAACAAGCGATTGTTGCTGAAGTCAGCGAAGTGGCCAAAGGCGCGCTGTCTGCGGTTGTTGCGGATTCCCGTGGCGTTACTGTAGATAAAATGACTGAACTGCGTAAAGCAGGTCGTGAAGCTGGCGTTTACATGCGTGTTGTTCGTAACACTCTGATGCGTCGCGTAGTTGAAGGCACTCCATTCGAATGCCTGAAAGACACGTTTGTCGGTCCTACCTTGATTGCATTCTCTCATGAGCACCCGGGCGCAGCTGCTCGTTTGTTCAAAGAGTTCGCGAAAGCGAATGCAAAGTTCGAGGTTAAAGCTGCGGCCTTTGAAGGTGAGCTGATCCCTGCGGCACAAATCGACCGCTTGGCAACGCTGCCTACTTACGATGAAGCAATCGCACGCCTGATGGCAACCATGAAAGAAGCCGCTGCCGGCAAACTGGTTCGCACTTTGGCTGCTCTGCGCGATCAGAAAGAAGCGGCTTAAGCCACTCTTTCTTAGCCTTTGCTAACGTATTTAAACTATTTCTGAATTTTAGGAACAATTGCTATGTCTATCACTAAAGACCAAATCCTGGAAGCCGTTGCTGCTATGTCTGTAATGGACGTTGTTGAACTGGTTTCTGCTATGGAAGAAAAATTCGGCGTTTCTGCTGCTGCCGCTGTAGCTGTTGCTGCTGGCCCAGCTGAAGCTGTTGAAGAAAAAACTGAGTTTGACGTTATCCTGAAAGCTGCAGGCGCTAACAAAGTTGCTGTTATCAAAGCAGTACGTAGCGCTACCGGCCTGGGTCTGAAAGAAGCTAAAGATCTGGTTGAATCTGCTCCAGCCGCTCTGAAAGAAGGCGTGAGCAAAGATGACGCTGAAGCTCTGAAAAAATCTCTGGAAGAAGCTGGCGCGGAAGTTGAAGTTAAATAAGCCAATTTTTCTAGTTGCAGCCTAGTCTTTTAGGCTGGTGGCTGGTGACTAAATAGTCACCAGCCTTTTTGCGCTGTAGGGCCCAGTAGCGTTTCTCACTGTTTGGCTGCTGGTTTTGCCTACCAATGTTTGTTTCTATTGATGACTTAATATACTGCGGCTTTGCTCACCCAGGAGTTCTGGGGGAAGACGCAATGAAATGGTTTAAGCGTGATAGCAACAGATTTTGGGGAAAGTATTTTCTACTTTCTGATCGAAAAACGGTGTTGCACGAACTGTCCTAATCGGACGGACAGAATGGTTCGACTTTCCAGCGAGCTGAGGAACCCTATGGTTTACTCCTATACCGAGAAAAAACGTATTCGTAAGGATTTTGGTAAGCGTCCACAAGTACTGGACATACCTTATCTCCTTTCTATCCAGCTTGACTCGTTCCAGAAGTTTATCGAGCAAGATCCAGAAGGGCAATACGGCTTAGAAGCCGCATTCCGTTCAGTTTTCCCTATCCAGAGCTACAGTGGCAATTCGGAGCTGCAATACGTTAGCTACCGTCTTGGCGAGCCGGTGTTCGACGTCAAAGAGTGCCAGATCCGTGGCGTGACGTATTCTGCACCGCTGCGTGTAAAACTGCGCCTGGTTGTCTACGAACGCGAAGCACCTGAAGGCACGGTCAAAGACATCAAGGAACAAGAAGTCTATATGGGCGAAATTCCGCTCATGACTGAAAATGGGACCTTTGTCATCAATGGTACTGAGCGCGTTATCGTCTCTCAGTTGCATCGTAGCCCAGGTGTGTTCTTTGACAGCGATAAGGGGAAAACCCACTCTTCGGGTAAAGTACTCTATAACGCACGTATTATTCCTTACCGTGGTTCATGGCTGGATTTCGAGTTCGACCCGAAAGACAACCTGTTTGTGCGTATTGACCGTCGCCGCAAATTGCCAGCGACCATTATTCTGCGTGCACTGAACTACACCACCGAGCAGATCCTCGACTTGTTCTTTGAAAAAGTCCTTTTCGAGATCCGCGACAACAAGCTGCAGATGGCGCTGGTTCCTGAGCGTCTGCGTGGTGAAACCGCCTCTTTCGATATTGAAGCCAACGGTAAAATCTACGTTGAGAAAGGCCGCCGTATCACTGCCCGCCATATCCGGCTGCTTGAAAAAGACGAGATTCAAAGTATTGAAGTGCCAGTAGAGTACATTGCTGGCAAAGTGGTTGCGAAAGATTATATCGATACCAATACGGGTGAGCTGATCTGTGCCGCCAATATGGAGATGTCCCTGGATCTGCTGGCTAAATTGAGCCAGTCTGGTCACAAACAAATCGAGACACTCTTCACCAATGACTTGGATCACGGCGCTTATATCTCTGAAACTGTACGTGTCGACCCCACCAGTGACCGTTTAAGTGCGTTGGTAGAAATCTACCGCATGATGCGTCCTGGTGAACCACCAACACGTGAAGCAGCAGAAACTCTGTTTGAGAACCTGTTCTTCTCTGAAGATCGTTATGATCTCTCTGCGGTTGGCCGGATGAAGTTCAACCGTTCTCTGTTGCGTGACGAGATCGAAGGTTCGGGCATCCTGAGCAAAGACGACATCATTGAAGTGATGAAGAAGCTCATTGATATCCGTAACGGTAAAGGCGAAGTGGACGATATCGACCACTTGGGCAACCGTCGTATCCGTTCCGTTGGCGAAATGGCCGAGAACCAGTTCCGTGTCGGTCTGGTGCGTGTTGAACGTGCGGTGAAAGAGCGTTTGTCACTGGGGGATCTGGATACTCTGATGCCTCAGGACATGATCAACGCCAAGCCAATCTCTGCGGCGGTGAAAGAGTTCTTTGGTTCCAGCCAGCTTTCTCAGTTTATGGACCAGAACAACCCGTTGTCTGAGATTACGCACAAGCGTCGTATCTCTGCATTGGGCCCAGGCGGTTTGACTCGTGAACGTGCCGGCTTTGAAGTCCGTGACGTACACCCGACTCACTATGGTCGTGTGTGTCCAATCGAAACGCCAGAAGGGCCAAACATCGGTCTGATCAACTCGTTGTCAGTGTATGCACAGACCAACGAATATGGTTTCCTGGAAACGCCATACCGCCGCGTGCGTGACGGCATCGTTACCGATGAAATCAATTACCTGTCTGCCATTGAAGAAGGCAACTTCGTTATCGCCCAGGCGAACTCCAACCTGGATGATGAAGGCCGCTTCGAAGAAGACTTGGTCACCTGTCGTAGCAAAGGCGAATCAAGCCTGTTTAGCCGTGACCAGGTTGACTACATGGACGTATCGACCCAGCAGGTGGTTTCTGTAGGTGCATCGTTGATTCCATTCCTGGAGCATGATGACGCCAACCGTGCCTTGATGGGTGCGAACATGCAACGTCAGGCGGTACCAACCCTGCGTGCAGACAAACCACTGGTGGGCACCGGGATGGAACGTGCTGTAGCGGTTGACTCCGGTGTTACTGCCGTAGCCAAGCGTGGTGGTGTCGTTCAGTACGTGGATGCTTCCCGTATCGTTATCAAAGTTAACGAAGACGAGATGTATCCAGGTGAAGCCGGTATCGATATTTATAACCTGACCAAATACACCCGTTCCAACCAGAACACCTGTATCAATCAGATGCCATGTGTGAATCTGGGTGAACCTATCGAACGTGGTGACGTGCTGGCAGATGGCCCGTCAACGGACTTGGGTGAGCTGGCATTGGGCCAGAACATGCGTGTTGCGTTCATGCCGTGGAATGGCTACAACTTCGAAGACTCCATTTTGGTCTCTGAGCGTGTAGTACAGGAAGATCGCTTTACCACTATCCACATCCAGGAACTGGCTTGTGTGTCTCGTGACACCAAACTGGGGCCAGAAGAGATCACTGCTGACATCCCTAACGTGGGTGAAGCGGCACTCTCCAAGCTGGATGAGTCCGGTATTGTCTATATCGGTGCGGAAGTGACCGGTGGTGATATTCTGGTTGGTAAGGTAACACCGAAAGGTGAGACCCAACTGACGCCAGAAGAGAAACTGCTGCGTGCCATCTTCGGTGAGAAAGCGTCTGACGTTAAAGACTCTTCTCTGCGTGTTCCTAACGGTGTTTCCGGTACGGTCATCGACGTGCAAGTCTTTACCCGCGATGGTGTGGAAAAAGACAAGCGTGCGTTGGAAATCGAAGAGATGCAGTTGAAGCAGGCGAAAAAAGACCTGACTGAAGAACTGCAGATCCTGGAAGCTGGCCTGTTCACACGTATCCACGCCGTTCTGGTTGCTGGCGGTATCGAAGCCGAGAAGCTGAGCAAACTGCCACGTGATCGCTGGTTGGAGCTGGGCCTGACGGACGAAGATAAGCAAAACCAACTGGAACAGTTGGCAGAGCAGTATGACGAACTGAAATCTGACTTTGAGAAGAAGCTGGATGCCAAGCGTCGTAAGATCACTCAGGGTGATGATTTGGCACCAGGCGTGCTGAAAATCGTTAAGGTTTATCTGGCCGTTAAGCGTCAGATTCAACCGGGTGATAAGATGGCGGGTCGCCACGGTAACAAGGGTGTTATCTCCAAGATCAATCCGATCGAGGATATGCCATACGATGAAAACGGCACGCCGGTTGACATCGTCCTTAACCCACTGGGCGTTCCATCACGTATGAACATTGGTCAGATCCTGGAAACTCACCTGGGTATGGCTGCCAAGGGCATTGGTGACAAGATCAACCAAATGCTCAAGCAGCAACAGGAAGTGGCCAAACTGCGTGAATTCATCCAGAAAGCTTATGATCTAGGCGATGATGTTTGCCAAAAAGTCGATCTGTCCACCTTCTCTGATGACGAAGTGATGCGTCTGGCAGAAAACCTGAAGAAAGGGTTGCCTATCGCTACTCCAGTCTTTGATGGTGCGAAAGAGACTGAAATCAAACAATTGCTGGAAATGGGCGGTATCCCGACCTCCGGTCAGATTACGCTGTTTGATGGCCGTACTGGTGAGCAGTTTGAGCGCCAGGTTACTGTTGGCTATATGTACATGCTGAAACTGAACCACTTGGTTGACGATAAAATGCACGCTCGTTCTACCGGTTCTTACAGCTTGGTTACTCAGCAACCTCTGGGTGGTAAGGCACAATTCGGTGGTCAGCGCTTCGGTGAGATGGAAGTGTGGGCACTGGAGGCTTATGGTGCCGCTTACACCTTGCAGGAAATGCTTACCGTTAAGTCTGATGACGTCAACGGGCGTACCAAGATGTACAAAAACATCGTGGATGGCGATCACCGTATGGAACCAGGCATGCCGGAATCGTTCAACGTACTGTTGAAAGAGATCCGCTCGCTCGGTATCAACATTGAATTGGAAGACGAGTAATCGTCACTCCAGCTCTGGCTCCAGACCTTAGGGAGCCAGAGGGTGGTTGTTCAGGTCACACGGGTGAGCGCTTTGTCAGCGCACACCCAACAGGTTTAACTCCGACAGGAGCCAATCCGTGAAAGACTTATTAAAGTTTCTGAAAGCACAAACCAAGTCCGAAGAGTTTGATGCAATCAAGATCGCTCTGGCATCGCCAGATATGATCCGTTCATGGTCGTTCGGTGAAGTTAAAAAGCCGGAAACCATTAACTACCGTACGTTCAAACCTGAGCGTGACGGCCTTTTCTGTGCCCGTATTTTTGGGCCGGTAAAAGATTATGAGTGCCTGTGCGGTAAGTACAAGCGCTTGAAACATCGTGGTGTGATCTGTGAGAAGTGCGGTGTTGAAGTGACCCAGACCAAAGTACGCCGTGAGCGTATGGGGCACATCGAACTGGCTTCCCCTACGGCGCATATCTGGTTCCTTAAATCGCTGCCATCACGTATCGGTTTGTTGCTGGATATGCCACTGCGCGATATCGAACGTGTACTGTACTTCGAATCCTACGTGGTGGTTGAAGGCGGTATGACCAACCTCGAGCGTCGTCAGATCCTGACTGAAGAGCAGTATCTCGATGCACTGGAAGAGTTTGGTGATGAGTTCGACGCCAAGATGGGTGCTGAAGCTATTCAGGCATTGTTGAAAAACATGGATCTGGAAGCTGAATGTGAGCAACTGCGCGAAGAGTTGAATGAAACCAATTCAGAAACCAAGCGCAAGAAGCTGACCAAGCGTATCAAGCTGCTGGAAGCGTTCGTACAGTCTGGTAATAAACCAGAGTGGATGATCCTGACCGTGTTGCCAGTACTGCCACCGGATCTGCGTCCACTGGTTCCGTTGGATGGCGGTCGTTTCGCGACTTCAGATCTGAACGATCTGTATCGCCGGGTGATCAACCGTAACAACCGTCTGAAACGCCTGCTGGATCTGGCTGCACCAGATATCATCGTGCGCAACGAAAAGCGTATGTTGCAAGAAGCCGTCGATGCGTTGCTGGATAACGGCCGTCGTGGCCGTGCGATCACCGGTTCCAACAAGCGTCCGCTGAAATCTTTGGCCGATATGATCAAAGGTAAGCAGGGGCGTTTCCGTCAGAACCTGTTGGGTAAACGTGTTGACTACTCTGGTCGTTCTGTTATCACCGTAGGTCCATACCTGCGTCTGCATCAGTGCGGTCTGCCGAAGAAAATGGCACTGGAGCTGTTCAAACCGTTTATCTATGGCAAGTTGGAACTGCGTGGGTTGGCAACGACCATTAAAGCTGCCAAGAAAATGGTTGAGCGTGAAGAAGCTGTCGTTTGGGATATCCTGGACGAAGTTATCCGCGAACACCCGGTACTGCTTAACCGTGCTCCAACTCTGCACCGTTTGGGTATCCAGGCGTTTGAACCGATTCTGATCGAAGGTAAAGCCATCCAGTTGCACCCACTGGTTTGTGCGGCCTATAACGCCGACTTCGATGGTGACCAGATGGCTGTGCACGTACCGCTGACGCTGGAAGCTCAGTTGGAAGCGCGTGCATTGATGATGTCAACCAATAACATCCTGTCACCAGCGAACGGCGAGCCAATCATCGTTCCTTCTCAGGACGTGGTATTGGGTCTGTACTACATGACTCGTGACTGTGTTAACGCCAAAGGCGAAGGCATGGTTCTGACGGGTCCGAAAGAAGCGGAACGTGTTTATCGTGCCGGATTGGCCTCTCTGCATGCACGTGTCAAAGTGCGTATTACAGAAGAGATCAAACAGGTCGAAGGTGAAACAATTCAGCAGACTTCGATTATTGATACCACCATCGGTCGTGCCATCCTGTGGATGATTGTACCGAAAGGTCTGCCGTACTCGATCGTTAACCAGTCTTTGGGCAAAAAAGCGATCTCCAAGATGCTGAACACCTGTTACCGCATCCTGGGCTTGAAGCCGACGGTTATCTTCGCTGACCAGATCATGTATACCGGTTTTGCTTATGCTGCCCGTTCAGGCGCATCAGTCGGTATCGATGACATGGTGATCCCAGCGAAAAAAGCAGAGATCATTGAAGAAGCTGAAACCGAAGTTGCCGAGATCCAGGAGCAGTTCCAGTCTGGTTTGGTAACGGCAGGTGAGCGCTACAACAAAGTGATCGATATCTGGGCTGCAGCGAACGAACGTGTTGCTAAAGCGATGATGGAAAATCTGTCGGTTGAAGATGTGGTTAACCGTGATGGTGTGGTGGAACAACAAGTTTCCTTTAACAGCATCTTTATGATGGCAGACTCCGGTGCTCGTGGTTCTGCTGCTCAGATCCGTCAGTTGGCGGGTATGCGTGGCTTGATGGCGAAACCCGATGGCTCAATCATCGAAACGCCAATCACGGCGAACTTCCGTGAAGGTTTGAACGTACTCCAGTACTTCATCTCAACACACGGTGCTCGTAAAGGTTTGGCGGATACCGCACTGAAAACAGCAAACTCCGGTTATCTGACGCGTCGTCTGGTTGACGTAGCGCAAGATCTGGTGGTGACTGAAGATGACTGTGGTACCCATAACGGCATCATGATGACACCGGTTATCGAAGGTGGTGATGTTAAAGAACCACTGCGTGAGCGTGTACTGGGTCGTGTGACGGCAGAAGAAGTATTGAAGCCGGGTACGGCGGATATTCTGGTACCACGTAACACCCTGTTGAATGAAAAATGGTGTGATCTGTTAGAAGAGAACTCCGTTGACAGCGTTAAAGTCCGTTCTGTAGTAAGTTGCGAAACTGATTTTGGCGTGTGTGCTAACTGCTATGGTCGTGACCTGGCACGTGGCCACATTATCAACAAAGGTGAAGCGATTGGTGTTATCGCGGCTCAGTCTATCGGTGAGCCGGGTACACAGCTGACGATGCGTACCTTCCACATCGGTGGTGCGGCATCGCGTGCGGCAGCAGAATCCAGCATCCAGGTGAAGAATAAAGGTAGCCTGAAGCTGAGTAATGTGAAGTTCGTTATGAATGCAGTCGGTAAACTGGTGATTACTTCACGTAACACCGAGTTGAAGCTGATCGACGAATTTGGCCGTACCAAAGAAAGTTATAAAGTGCCTTACGGTGCAGTGATGGGTAAAGGTGACGGTGCTGAGGTTAGCGGTGGCGAAACTGTCGCAAACTGGGATCCGCACACCATGCCAGTTATCACTGAAGTGAGTGGTTTCATCCGCTTCGCTGATATGGTTGATGGCCAGACCATTACTCGTCAGACCGACGAACTGACCGGCTTGTCTTCACTGGTGGTACTGGATAGTGCAGAGCGTACCGGTAGTGGTAAAGATTTGCGCCCAGCACTGAAAATCGTTGATGCTAAAGGTGACGACGTGTTGATCCCTGGTACAGATATGCCAGCTCAATACTTCCTGCCAGGTAAAGCGATTGTACAGTTGGAAGACGGCATTCAGATCGGTGCGGGTGATACCTTGGCGCGTATTCCACAGGAATCTGGCGGTACCAAGGATATTACCGGTGGTCTGCCACGCGTAGCTGATCTGTTTGAAGCTCGTCGTCCGAAAGAACCGGCAATTCTTGCTGAAATCAGCGGGATTATCTCGTTCGGTAAAGAGACCAAAGGCAAACGCCGTCTGGTTATCTCACCATTGGATGGCAGTGACGCTTACGAAGAGATGATTCCGAAATGGCGTCAGCTCAACGTATTTGAAGGCGAAATCGTGGAACGTGGTGACGTTGTTTCTGACGGCCCTGAGTCTCCACACGATATTCTGCGTCTGCGTGGTGTGCATGCGGTTACCCGCTACATTACTAACGAAGTGCAGGAAGTTTATCGTCTGCAAGGCGTTAAGATTAACGATAAGCACATTGAAGTTATCGTTCGTCAGATGCTGCGTAAAGGTACCATCGTTAGTGCGGGCGGCACTGAGTTCCTGGAAGGCGAACAGGCTGAAGTATCACGTATCAAGATTGCCAACCGTCAGTTAGAAGCTGATGGTAAGATCTCGGCGACCTTCTCACGTGATCTGCTGGGTATTACCAAGGCTTCCTTGGCGACCGAGTCCTTCATCTCTGCTGCATCATTCCAGGAAACGACGCGTGTTCTGACTGAAGCGGCGGTTGCCGGTAAACGTGATGAACTGCGCGGTCTGAAAGAGAACGTGATTGTGGGCCGTCTGATCCCAGCCGGTACCGGTTACGCTTATCACCAGGATCGTATGCGCCGTAAAGCACAAGGTGAGGTACCTGTTGTTGCGCAGGTTAGCGCGGAAGAAGCAACAGCAAACTTGGCTGAGTTACTGAATGCAGGCAGCCTGAGTGGTAGCGACGAGGAATAAGTTACATTCTTTGTTAACACAGTTGTTTGAATAGTGACTGATTAAAGCCCTGGCTACCCTAGCCAGGGCTTTTTGTTGTAACCTTCATAATCCATCCTTCGTACTTCACGTCGTTTGGGGGTTGGCTGCGTCCGTGACTAACAGCGAACCTTTAGCGCTTTATCCTGATAGCAAAGATATTATTGTCATCTTTCTGACCGTTTTTTTGACAAGTCATCAGTGTAAAAAAGAAGCCGTAATCAACTCTGGAGAATTTAAGATGAAAAAATATTTGCCTGCACTGACTCTGGCAGTCATGCTTGCCGCTCCCGCAACTGTAATGGCCGCCGGGAAGAATTTGTTAAGTGCCCACATATTGAATCAACAAACTGGTAAGCCCGCTCAGGGTGTTGAAGTCACTCTTGAACAAAAGCAAGGTGATGGTTGGAAGATGTTGAATACCGCTACTACCGATGCAGATGGTCGAATTAAAGCTCTCTACCCAGACCAAACCCCGGTGGTGGGTGATTACCGCGTGGTGTTCAAAACGGCAAAATATTTCGCTGACCAAAAAAAGGAAAGTTTTTTCCCTCAGATCCCAGTAGAGTTCCATATTTCCTCCACTGAGGAGCATTATCACATTCCTCTATTGCTCAGCCAATACGGTTATTCAACCTATCGGGGTAGCTGATTGGTGCCCGCACCGCCCTCGGTGTAAGGTGCGGCGATATTGACTACGTTCAGCTACTGGATGTGCGAGGGCATTTCAACAGAAACTTATGATTTTGCCCTCGCGCATCTATACCCAAAATAATTCGAATTAGTTGTCAAAACTTAGTGTGTTTTGAACGCTGTTTACGGTGGCCCCTTTAGGGCCAGCTTAATTAATGAGCCGAGTAACCGTACGCAACCAAACCCAAGCAACTTGAAGTATGAGGAGTATAGCTGTCGGTTTTGGAGGTGCGGACGTCGGATACGGATGGGCAGGTAAGCGCCTGCTAGTTTTTTTGCAGAATAAATTGAGAGTGAACGTTATTTTTTACTATTGGAACTTTTCGATGAAATGCCTCCTAAACCCCTGTAAAGTTGAAATAACGGGATAAAATAACGGAATAGTAATGGACACTTCAACTTCACTCGGTAATGGCAACCTTGCCAGTACTCCCAAGAACTCGCAGACCCCATCAACAACCCCTCCTCAACGCCGTGCACGTCGTGCCGCCTGGGGGAGTTTTGTTGGTGCTGTTGTCGACTGGTACGACTTTCTACTGTACGGAATAGTTGCTGCTCTGGTCTTTAATACGGAGTTTTTCCCTCAGGTGAGCCCGACAATGGGAACGTTGGCGGCGTTTGGTACCTTTGGCGTTGGTTTCTTGTTTCGACCTTTGGGAGGCATGGTGTTTGGCCACTTTGGTGACAAGTTGGGGCGCAAACGGATGCTGATGATTACCGTCTGGATGATGGGATGTTCCACCGCATTAATTGGGCTATTACCTTCTTTTGACTCGATTGGCTGGTGGGCACCCACACTGCTGGTGCTATTACGTGCCATTCAAGGATTTGCCGTTGGCGGCGAATGGGGGGGCGCAGCCTTGCTCGCGGTAGAGAGTGCACCGAAAGGGAAAAAGGCTTTTTACAGCAGTGGGGTACAGATTGGTTTTGGTGTCGGGCTACTGTTGGCAACCGGGTCGGTTTCATTGGTGAGCCACGTGACCTCAAATGAGCAGTTTATCAGTTGGGGTTGGCGTTTGCCTTTTATCTTCAGTCTGTTACTGGTGGCCGTTGCTTGGTGGATCCGTAATGGCATGGATGAATCGCAGGAGTTTGAGGCAAACAAAGCGTTACAGGAAAGAGCCGACAAAATCCGTAAATTCCCGATTTTCGAGGCATTGCGCCAGAATCCTAAGGCATTTTTGCTGATCATCGCCATGAGATTTGGTGAATTACTGACCATGTATATCGTGACTGCCTTCGCCATCAATTACTCGACAGCTCACCTGGGTCTTTCACGAGATATCTTTCTGAATATTGGCTTGCTGGTGGGGGCAATCAGTTGTATCTCAATTCCTTGTTTTGCTTATTTGGCGGACCGTTTTGGTCGTCGCCGGATCTATGTCACCGGCGCATTAATCGGTGTTCTCTGTGGGATACCGTTTTTTATGGCCCTTGAGAGCCGTAATACCCTATGGATTGTCTTCTTCGCTATCATGCTGGCCAATGTCGCCCACGATATGTTGGTCAGCGTGCAACAGCCGATATTTACCGAACTGTTTGGCACCGCCTATCGTTATAGCGGAGCAGGGGTAGGTTATCAGGTCGCTAGTGTGGTTGGTGGCGGCTTTACCCCTTTTATCGCTGTATTATTGGTGGAGGTGATGGGGGGGAGTTGGTATTTGGTGGCCGCTTATCTGGTTATGGGATGTCTACTCTCCGCTATTGTTGGGGCGAGAATAAAGCCGCAGACCATGGGTTGATGGTTTTTCATCACAATAAGAAAACCGGAGCGAGCGAGGGATCTGCGCACGCTCCGGTGGTTGGTAAGGCAAGGTTATCAAGAGGGGCGATAACCTCGGTTAGCCTCGGGTTTGAGAGCCAACGCAGTCACTATAGCCTGAGCTATTTTTAGCGCCAGCCAGGTTTGCTCGCTTTGCGCTAGGTGTCCAGCCCTATTCAAGTTGTGATGTCACAGTTGCATTTTATTGCGTAGCTCGTCCCAGATAGCTGTCCCAGTCCTTCCATACCGGCTGTAATCCGGCAGCACTGATTGCTAGCGCCACCTGTTGTGGTGTGCGGTTGTCGTGTGGTTCAAATTGTTCCAGTTGAAGTGGCGCGTTATCCGAATAGCCCCCCGGCTGGGTTTTTGAACCGGCACTGACGTTGTTGATGGCTAGCGGGATCATATGATCGCGAAAAAAGGCAGATTCTCGCGTCGATAATGACAGTTCCACATCAGGTGCGAACAACCGAAAGGCACAGATTAACTGTACCAATTGGGGCTCAGTGATCACTGAGGCGGGCTCAATCCCCCCGGTACATGGCCGCAGACGGGGGAACGAAATCGAATAACGGCTCTGCCAATAAGTCTGTTGCAGGTAGAGCAAATGTTCTGCTAACAGGTAACAATCAGTTCGCCAACTATCGGAGAGCCCGAGTAATGCTCCCAAGCCGATTTTATCAATACCGGCGCGGCCAAGACGGTCTGGTGTATCCAATCGCCAATTAAAGTCCTGTTTTTTGCCGTGCAGATGGTGCCGTTGATAGGTGGCAGGGTGATAGGTTTCCTGATAAACAAACACGCCATCCAGCCCGATAGCTTTCAATTCCGCGTATTCATGCTCTGCCAGGGGCTGAACCTCCATCATTAGCGAACTGAAATGAGGGCGGATGTTGGCAAGATGCTGGCGAAAATAGTCCATGCCCACTTTGCGTTGGTGTTCGCCAGTAACCAGTAACAAATGCTCAAACCCCAGCGCTTTTATGGCCGTGCATTCTCGTTCGATCTCTGCAGCATCCAGCGTTTTGCGCTTGAGATGATTACTCATTGAGAAACCACAGTAAGTACAATCGTTGGCACAAAGGTTAGAAAGATATAATGGCACGTAAAAGCTCACCACGTTGCCGAACCGCTGGCGAGTGAGCTGTTGTGCTCGTTGTGCCAAGGGTTCTAAGTAAGGTGCAGCTGCGGGGGAGATCAGCGCCATAAAATCATCCCGGGTTAATTTTTCTGCGCTGAGCGCTCGTTCAACGTCGGGCGCAGTTTTACTGTTGATACGTCGTGTTAATTCATCCCAATCCCAGTTTTGTAGATGCTCACTAAAATGACTGTTCATCAGCGTATTTCCTGCAAAGGTTGGCTGAGGAAGGCGGTCAGTGGGCTGGAGGCGGCGGCCATAGGCTGGCGGCCAGCCAACCCAGCTCGATGCCCCAATTCACCCGCCTCCACAGCTAAACGGAACGCCTGGGCCATTTGTAGTGGGTCACGCGCAACGGCAATAGCGGTATTAACCAGTACCGCGTCAGCGCCTAACTCTATCGCTTCTAATGCGTGACTGGGGGCGCCGATTCCGGCATCAACCACCACAGGTACTTTGGCCTGCTCGATAATAATCTGCAGAAAATCACGACTGAGTAATCCACGGTTAGAACCGATCGGCGCACCGAGTGGCATCACGGCAGCACAACCCACTTCCTCCAATCGTTTACATAAAACCGGATCGGCTCCGCAATAAGGCAGCACCACAAAGCCTTCTTTAACCAATATTTCTGCTGCCTTTAACGTTTCAATCGGGTCTGGCAATAAGTACTTCACATCAGGGTGGATCTCCAATTTTATCCACTGCGTACCCAGTGCTTCACGCGCCAGGCGGGCGGCAAAGATGGCTTCACCAGCACTTTTGGCACCCGAAGTATTAGGCAGTAACTTCACCCCTAATTGTTGCAAGGGTGCGAGAATCGCATCATTACCGCCACGTAGGTCAACACGTTTCATCGCCATGGTGACTAACTGTGACCCTGAGGCTTGCAAGGCTGACAGCATTAATGCTGGCGTGGCGAATTTACCGGTACCGGTAAACAGACGTGAAGTAAAAGTAGTATCGGCGATTTTCAACATGTCAGCCTCCGGCAATCGCTTGAAATAAGAGAATATCATCACCATCCTGCACATGATAAGTTGCCCAGTCAGTGTGCGGAATGATGGTCTGGTTTATCGCCAATGCGCAACCGGGTTGGTCATGTCCTAACTGTTCGAGCAATGCTTTAATGCTCAGTGGTTGTTCTATTTCCAACAGTTGTTCATTCAACATGATGTTCATGCGATGCCTCCGCAGATGCGACAATTGCTGGCCTTACTCAGTTGCAGAGTGCTCCAGCTTTGTTGTTTGCCATCAAACAAGCGGAGTTTACCGCTTAGGGAACAAGCTATGCCCACCAGCATTTTAATCGCCTCCAGTGCTTGAAGGGTGCCAATTACACCAACGACCGGACCGAGTACACCCGCAGTACGGCAGTTACGTTGAGGTTCACTTTGATCGGGATAGAGGCAGGCATAGCAGCCTTGATGATAGGGTGGTTCGATAATCAGCAACTGGCCGCTGAAGCCGACTGCGCTACCACTAATAAGAGGCACATTGGCGAGGATACAGGCTGCATTAACCGCATGGCGAGTTGCCATATTATCGCTGCAATCCAGTACCAGGTCGGCACGACTCACCGCCTGTTGTAGTGTGGGTCCTTGCAGGCGTTGTTCCAGAGCTATCGACTCCACTTGCGGGTTTAGCGCTTGCAAATGGTGTTGAGCCAGCTGTGCCTTGCTGGAAGCGATGTCACTGGTTCGATATAAAATTTGTCGCTGCAGATTGGTGAGATGCAGTTTGTCATCATCTGCCAGCAGGAGTGTGCCAACGCCAGCGGCAGCCAGATAGAGTGCAGCCGGGGAACCCAGCCCTCCCAATCCGACAATCAGTACCCTAGCCTGCTTCAGCTTCTCCTGACCCTCTGGGCCAATATCTTCCAACAACAGTTGGCGGCTGTAGCGTAGAAATTCTTGGTCATTGAGCATCGGGTGACTCCTTCCCTTCAATCAAGCGCAGTAATTGTGCAGTGGCGATGCGCCAGTCCGCGGCTTGTGTGATAGCACTGACCACGGCAACGCTACCCACACCGCAGGCCAGAACCGCCGGAACGCGCTCAATACTGATCCCACCAATGGCCACGGTAGGGTAGTCTTGCAACCCGGCAACGTGGCGTTGTAGTTCTGCCAGACCTTGGGGCTCGGAGGGCATCTCTTTGGTCTGTGTCGGGAAAATATGACCCAGTGCAATATAAGAGGGTTTTACGGCTATGGCCCGGGCGAGTTCGTGATCATCATGGGTGGAAACCCCCAAACGTAACCCTGCTCGATGGATTGCCTGCAGGTCGGTGGTATTTAAATCCTCTTGTCCTAGATGAACGCCGTAGGCATGGTGCTTGATAGCGAGTTGCCAGTAATCGTTGATAAATAAGCGTGCCTGATAACGTTTACCGAGCGCGATGGCGGCAATAATATCCGCCTCCACCTGTTCATCGGCAAGATCCTTGATGCGTAATTGGATGGTGGTGACTCCGGCATCCAGTAGGCGGGCGATCCAGGCAACACTGTCGACTACCGGGTATAAGCCGAGTTTGTATGGCGTTGCGGGGAAGGGCGTCGTGATATCAGTCATTATCGCTCTCCTCCAGCAGATTGCTCGCACTATGGTAGAGCTCGTTGCCCCGGGAGCGGAATGCGGCCGACATCTTTTCCATGCCAGTCAGCTGTACTTCATCGGGATGGTTCGCCCCTTGTGTTACAGCATCTTGCGTTGCGGCATAGGCTCGCACTTCGTGGGATATCTTCATTGAACAGAACTTTGGCCCACACATGGAACAGAAATGGGCGATCTTGCCAGATGCCTGGGGCAGCGTTTCATCGTGATAGGAGCGGGCGGTCTGTGGATCCAATGCCAGATTGAACTGATCTTCCCAGCGGAATTCAAAACGTGCCTTGGACATGGCGTTATCACGGATCTGCGCCCCAGGATGCCCTTTCGCCAAATCGGCGGCATGGGCGGCGATTTTGTAAGTAATTAGCCCTTGTTTCACATCTTCCTTGTTGGGTAACCCGAGGTGCTCTTTCGGTGTCACATAGCAGAGCATTGCGCAACCAAACCAGCCGATCATCGCCGCACCAATCCCCGAGGTGAAATGGTCATAACCCGGAGCAATGTCGGTGGTCAATGGCCCTAATGTATAGAAGGGGGCTTCAGAACAGGATTCCAGCTCTTCGGTCATGTTGCGCTGGATCCGTTGCATCGGCACATGACCTGGGCCTTCGATCATCACTTGGACATCATATTCCCAGGCAATTTTAGTGAGCTCCCCCAGCGTGTGCAGTTCGGCGAATTGGGCTTCGTCATTGGCATCTTGAATAGAGCCTGGACGCAAGCCATCACCCAGCGATAGTGAGACATCATAGGCGGCACAAATTTGGCAGATTTCACGGAAATGCTGATAGAGGAAGTTTTCCTGGTGATGGGATAGACACCACTTCGCCATGATCGACCCCCCACGGGAGACAATGCCGGTCAACCGTTTGGCGGTCATCGGTACGTAACGCAGCAACACGCCCGCATGGATAGTGAAGTAATCGACGCCTTGTTCCGCCTGTTCCACCAGGGTATCGCGGAAGATTTCCCAGTTTAGGTTTTCCGCTACACCATTCACTTTTTCCAGTGCCTGATAGATCGGCACGGTACCAATCGGCACCGGGCTGTTACGCAGGATCCATTCGCGTGTTTCGTGGATATAGCGGCCAGTAGAGAGATCCATCACGGTATCGGCTCCCCAACGGGTTGACCACACCAACTTTTCTACTTCTTCTTCGATTGATGATGTAACGGCCGAATTGCCGATATTGGCATTCACTTTGACCAGAAAATTACGACCAATAATCATTGGCTCGGATTCAGGGTGGTTAATATTAGCGGGGATAATGGCTCGCCCAGCAGCCACTTCCTGGCGGACAAACTCGGGTGTAATGTTTTCCGGTAGGTTAGCTCCCCAACTTTGGCCCGGATGCTGTTGGCGTAGGACTTCGCTACAGATACGCTCGCGCCCCATGTTTTCACGGATGGCAATAAATTCCATTTCTGGTGTCACCATGCCGCTTCGCGCATAGTGCAACTGAGTAACACACTTGCCCTTACACGCTTTACGTGGCTGAGGCAGGTGCTCGAAACGCAGGTGATTCAACCCGGCGTCGGCCAGCCGTTGTTGGGTAAACCCCGAACTGACGTGGCTTAGTGTTTCGGTATCTTCTCGTGCTGCAATCCAGCCAGCGCGTAGTTTTTTTAACCCCTGGTGGACATTAATGGTTGCCTGCGGATCACCATAGGGGCCTGCGGTGTCATAAACCGGAATGGCTTCGTTCTGTTGATATTGAGGGTTGTCTTTAGTGCCGCCAATCAGCGTTGGGCTCAGCTGAATTTCACGCATCGGTACCTGAATATCGCTACGGGAACCGGCAAGATAGATACGGTGTGAGTTAGGGAAGGTGGTACCTTGTAAAGAATCAATAAACTGTTGTGCTTCATCGCGCTGTTCTTTACGGACACGTGGTTTATTTATGGTAGACATAGCAAATTCCTATCAGTGTGTTGATGTGTGGAAAATTGCTTGTCTGGAGCTTGGCGGGAGTAATGATATTGACTGGCAGCGAGTTAGCCCGCAAAGGGTGGGGCCGCTGCCAATAGATTACTCTTGTTCCCTTCGCGGGTATTAACCCGATCAGGTTCCGCGGATCCCGAATTAACGGTCTCAGCCTGGCTGATTTAATGAAGCAATCAGCGCTAGGCACTCCGACAAGATGTTGCCAGTATAAAAGGCTTAATAAAAACTACAAGCTAACGCGTCATCTTTTGCATTGCTACGGCTCAGTGCTGGTGGCGTCAGGATTGGTTTTGCTGCAAGATCTCCGCTGCCCGTAGAATTAATTGGTCCTCTAGTGCAAAACGTGATGCTAACGTTTCGCCGATATCTGATAACGCCTGGTTGAACTCCAGACAGAGATCTTGGTCGAGTTCAACCCCGCTGTAGCGATCATGAAATGCCATGATGGCTTCGGTATTGGCTTCCAACTTTGGATAGAACTTGGTGGTTAGTGCCATTTTCGGACTGGCGGAGCCTTCCACCTGTTTGATAATTTTGGCATAAACGTGAAAATGCCCCGCAGAGAGGTAGTCCAGCAGATTATGGTAAAAATTCTCCAGCGCTTTTTCATTTAACGGCGTAGGTTTTCCCTTACTCGGTTTGATACCGACTAAAGAATAATAGGCAACCAACAATTGCTCGCGGGCCTGTAGCCACTGATCGACTAACTGATTATTGCCACCAACGCGTTGAGTCAGGCTTTCCAATTGGTTGAGCATAGTTGACTCCGTGAGTAATCAAATTAAATTTTCTGTCACTATGCAGGCTGCTAGGGGCTGCAACTTGCATGAACTTGGGTTATAAACAGTAAGTTATTAAAAGGTGATAAGCCAATGACTAGCTTGCCAGTGACGCAGAGGTTGTGCAACAACATATGGAATTTGCATTAACAGGTAATGAACAAGGCTGGTGGATAGTCAGCCATGAAAGCAAAATCTGGTTACCAAAGGGTGAACTGCCGTTTGGTTCTGCAGCAATATTTTCATTGCATGGTCAATTGGCCCGTCAGATTGGCGAATGGGAGGGTGCCCCAGTGTGGTTGGTGCGTCAATCGATGCCGAGGGAGATGAACTCGGTGCGCCAATTGCTCGATCTTGATCGAGGTCTGTTTCAACTGGCTGGGCGGGGTGTGCAGTTGGCGGACTTTTATCGCTCACACCGTTTTTGTGGCTACTGTGGTCATAAAATGCATTTCAGTCGAAGTGAAAATGCTTGCCTTTGTGATCACTGCCGCGAGCGTTATTACCCGCAGATCGCCCCTTGCGTGATTGTTGCCATTCGCCGTGATGATGAAATCCTGCTGGCTCAACATGTGCGTCACCGTGGTGGTATACATACCGTGCTGGCGGGGTTTGTGGAGGTGGGGGAAACGCTGGAACAAGCGGTAGCACGGGAAGTGATGGAAGAGAGCAATATCGTTATCAAGAATTTGCGTTATGTCACCTCACAACCTTGGCCATTCCCTCATTCGTTGATGATGGCGTTTATGGCAGATTATCAGGCAGGGGAACTGCAGCATGACCCCAAAGAGCTACTCAATGCTGGCTGGTATCGTTATGACCAATTGCCGCTGTTACCCCCGCCAGGTACTGTCGCGCGTCGCCTGATTGAAGATACGGTGGTGTTGTGTCGGGCAGAATAATAGCTGTCTTTATGACTTAAGTGCCTTGATGATTTAAGTGCTCACGCCAACTTACCCAACCCAGTATACAATGGGGGTTGATGATGACGGGAACCAATAAGAAATGAATGATTTGAAGAATGATCGCTACCTGCGAGCCCTGCTGCGCCAACCCGTGGATGTCACACCAGTATGGATGATGCGTCAGGCTGGGCGTTATTTGCCAGAATATAAAGCCACGCGTGCTCAGGCCGGTGATTTTATGTCGTTGTGTAAAAATGCTGAGCTGGCCTGCGAGGTGACATTACAACCCTTACGTCGCTATGCGCTGGATGCCGCTATTCTGTTTTCTGATATTCTCACCATCCCTGATGCTATGGGGTTGGGGCTCTATTTTGAGGCGGGTGAGGGGCCCCGATTTACTTCGCCGATTGTCTGCCGGGCTGATGTAGAAAAGCTACCGCTGTGTGATCCAGAAGATGAGCTGGGTTATGTCATGAATGCGGTTCGTACCATTCGTCGTGAGTTGAAGGGAGCCGTACCGCTGATCGGTTTTTCTGGTAGCCCATGGACTTTGGCGAGCTATATGGTGGAGGGCGGGAGCAGTAAGGCATTCACTAAACTGAAGAAAATGATGTACGCCGAGCCACAGACGTTGCATCTATTACTGGATAAACTGGCGGACAGCGTCATTCTTTATCTCAATGCTCAGATTAAGGCCGGTGTCCAGTCTGTCATGGTGTTTGATACCTGGGGTGGGGTACTGACCGGGCGTGATTACCGTGAGTTCTCGCTGCACTATATGCATAAAATTGTCGATGGCTTGTTGCGGGAAAACGAAGGCCGTCGTGTACCTGTCACTCTGTTTACCAAAGGGGGCGGGCAGTGGCTGGAAGCGATGGCCGCGACCGGTTGTGATGCCTTGGGCCTGGACTGGACGATAGATATTGCTGAGGCACGTCGCCGAGTGGGGCATCAGGTAGCTCTGCAAGGCAATATGGATCCTTCAATACTTTATGCTGCACCGGAACGTATTGCGCAGGAAGTAGAAACCATTCTGGCAGGTTTCGGTGATGGTGAAGGGCATGTATTTAATCTTGGGCATGGCATTCATCAGGATGTGCCACCGGCCCATGCGGGCGCCTTTGTTGAGGCGGTGCATGCACTTTCGGCTAAATACCATCGCTGAACGGTAAGGAAATGCGGTGATTGATACCTCAGCCCTGCGAGCCACACAGTTACAACATGCCGAAGAGGTGATTCGCTATGATGACTTTTTGCGTGATCCTCCGCTATTTATTGCGGGTGCAGATGTCGGTTTTGAGCATCAAGGTGCGGTGACGCGCGCTGCCATTGCTATTCTGCGCTATCCTTCTTTGGCGCTGGTGGAGTACCAGATTGCTCGTATCAACACCACCATGCCCTATATTCCGGGTTTTCTCTCTTTTCGTGAATATCCGGCATTGCTTGCTGCCTGGGAGCAGTTGCAACAGAAACCTGATCTGCTCTTTGTTGATGGCCATGGTATTTCACACCCAAGGCGTTTGGGGGTTGCCAGCCACTTTGGTTTGTTGGTCAACGTTCCAACTATTGGTGTGGCGAAAAAACGGTTGTGTGGCAGGTTTGAGCCCTTGGATACGGAAGTGGGAGCATTGGCTGCACTCGAGGACAAAGGGGAACAATTGGCGTGGGTATGGCGCAGTAAGGCGCGCTGTCAGCCATTGTTTATTTCTACCGGGCACCGTATCAGTACCGATAGCGCATTGACGTGGGTACAGCGATGTATGGCAGGCTATCGTTTGCCCGAACCTACACGTTGGGCTGATGCTATCGCGTCACGTCGCCCGGCGTTTATCCGCTGGTTGCAGCAGTCATCGCATTCAGAGATGCCGCCCTGCGCGATTTCGGGTACACTGCGCGGCAGATAACGAGTAAGAGAGTAGGTCATGCTACGTAACCCGATTCATTTGCGTTTGGAAAAGCTGGAAAGTTGGCAACATTTAACCTTTATGGCTAGTCTGTGCGAACGTATGTACCCTAATTACCAGATGTTCTGTCTGCAAACGGAGTTTGGTGATCCCGCAGTCTATCGCCGTATTCTTGATCTGGCTTGGGAAACGCTGGTGGTGAAAGATGCCAAAGTCAACTTTGACAGTCAGTTGGAAAAGTTGGAAGAGGCCATCCCCTCAGCAGAAGATTACGATCTTTATGGTGTTTATCCGGCAATCGATGCTTGTATCGCATTAGGGGAACTGCTTCATTCGCGCCTCAGTGGTGAGACATTGGAACACGCCATCGCCATTAGCGAAGCCTCAATTCGTACTGTGGCGATGTTGGAAATGACTCAGGCGGGTAAAGAAATGACTGACGAAGAGTTGAACGTTTTACCTGCTATCGAGGAAGAGTGGGATCTCCAATGGGAGATTTTCCGCCTGTTGGCTGCTTGTCCTGAGCGTGATTTGGATCTGATAAAAGGGTTACGATCTGACCTGCGAGAGGAGGCAATCAGCAATATTGGGATAAAATTAACGCAATAAGATAATAAAACGTGATTTAACACCCGATTTGTCATGCCTTAAGGCTTCACATCCCCACCCTGTCTGGTCTACATTTGGGGGGCGAAAAAAAAGTGGCTATTGGTGCGTGTATGCAGGAGAGTGCTGTTTATCGGCATATCCGTCGCACTCGATGCTTTGCAAACGATAAACACATTGTAAGGATAAATTATGAACAAGACTCAACTGATTGATGTAATCGCAGATAAGGCTGACCTTTCTAAAGCTCAAGCTAAACTGGCTCTAGAATCTACCTTGTCTGCTATTACTGAGTCTCTGAAAGAAGGTGATGCAGTACAATTGGTTGGTTTCGGTACTTTCAAAGTAAACCATCGTAGCGAGCGCACAGGCCGCAATCCACAGACTGGTAAAGAAATCAAAATCGCAGCGGCTAATGTTCCTGCATTTGTTTCTGGCAAGGCTCTGAAAGACGCAGTTAAGTCTTAATCCATGCTGGTAAAGCGTTTAGACAGAGGGGCTATGATGCCCCTTTTGTTTATCCAACGGGTGCTGATGGTTGCGGCTATGGTCGTTGCCCTTGGTGCCTGTAGTTCCAATTCCTCCTCTCCTAGGTTTACGGCAAGCGGTTTTGTTGCCGATCAGGGCGTGGTTCGAGTGTGGCGTAGAGATGATAGTCAGCAACGTCCATTGACGTTAATGACAGTCTACAGCCCTTATCGTGGACCGGGGACGGTCACTACGCTGTATGAATATCAAAATGGCGTGTTGTTCCAAATCAGACGAGTTGATGCAGACGGTGATCGGGACTCCATTCAATTGCGCTTTACGCCGAATGGGACGGTCAGTTTTATGCAGCGTCAACTGACTACTCAGCGCCAGAAACTGTCTGCTGATGAGATAGTACTCTACCAATATCAGGCTCGCCGAACGCTAGAATTGAGTGATGCGCTTAATGCTGGCGGTATACGGCTGTTGCAAGGTCATTGGCTGCAAGGGAAGGTAGAGTTGTGCAATGGAGAAATCGTGAAGCCGGGCTTGAATAATCGAGCTGAAGAGTGGATAGCGCGACGTGTAGCCAATAGTAGCCAGCCAGTGACTATTGCTTGGTTGGATGGGCCTCGCGGTCGTGAGTTGTTACTGGTGGCTAACGATGATTTTTGCCGTTGGGAACCCACAAAAGATTCGCTTTAGAACCCATTGAGATAAATTTAACAACAAGGCCCTGGGAACAGAGCCTGCTGTTAATGTTTGGTATGGGTTTATTTGCCGCGCGCGATAGCCCGGTAACCAATATCCTTGCGGTAGAAGCTATCTTGCCACGCAATATTTGCCGCGAGTTGATAAGCACACTGTTGTGCTTGGCTCACTGTGGCGCCTAATGCCGTGACACAAAGTACACGCCCACCACTCGTGGCCACTTCATTTCCCTGCATACGTGTACCGGCATGAAACACTTTACTGTCTGAGTTTTCCTGTTGCGGCAAGCCGTGGATCACATCCCCTTGGCGATAGTCGCCAGGATAGCCGCCAGCCGCCAATACCACGCCGAGTGCCGGACGTGGGTCCCACTCAGAGCTTTTCTCGTTCAGTTTACCTTCAGCACCAGCCAGGCAGAGCTCAACCAGATCTGAACGCAGACGCAACATGATCGGCTGCGTTTCTGGATCGCCAAAGCGGCAATTAAATTCAATCACCTTCGGTTGGCCATCAGCAGAAATCATCAGTCCAGCGTACAAGAAACCAACATAGGTGTTACCCTCTGCAGCCATACCACGCACGGTTGGCCAGATCACCTGCTCCATTACGCGTTGGTGAATTTCATCTGTGACCACGGGGGCGGGTGAGTAAGCTCCCATACCACCGGTATTGGGGCCTGTATCACCATCACCCACACGTTTATGGTCCTGGCTGGTGGCCATGGGGACGACGTTTTCACCGTCCACCATCACAATAAAACTGGCTTCTTCACCTTCAAGATACTCTTCGATCACGATACGGTGTCCCGCATCGCCGAAAGCGTTACCTGCCAGCATATCCTGGATAGCTTCTTCGGCTTCCTGTAGCGTCATCGCTACGATCACCCCTTTCCCCGCGGCCAAACCATCTGCTTTGATCACGATAGGGGCGCCTTGACGACGAACATAGGCCAAGGCTGGCTCCACTTCAGTAAAATTCTGATAGGCGGCGCTTGGAATGGCGTGGCGAGCTAGAAAGTCTTTAGTAAAGGCTTTGGATCCTTCAAGTTGGGCCGCGGCCTGTGAGGGACCAAATATTTTTAACCCTGCAGCCTGGAAAGCATCAACCACGCCAATCACCAGCGGTGCTTCAGGGCCAACAATGGTCAGGTCGATAGCCTTGCTTTTGGCAAAGGCAAGCAGTGCTGGGATATCGGTTGGCGCGATATCCACATTGGTCAGATTAGCTTCCAGTGCGGTACCTGCGTTACCTGGCGCTACGTAAACGTTATTTGCCAGCGGCGATTGGGCGGTTTTCCAGGCCAGCGCATGTTCACGCCCACCATTACCGATAATGAGAATGTTCATCAAAGACTCCATAAACAGCGTGCGCATTTAGCGCACGTAGCAGCAACAAGGATTAATGGCGGAAGTGGCGCATATCGGTGAAGATCATCGCAATGCCGTGTTCGTTGGCGGCTGCAATGACTTCATCATCACGAATCGACCCACCAGGCTGGATAACACAGGTAATGCCGACGGCGGCTGCCGCATCAATGCCATCACGGAACGGGAAGAAGGCGTCTGAGGCCATCGCGGAGCCATTGACCGTCAGACCTTCGTCAGCGGCCTTGATGCCAGCAATTTTAGCGGAGTAAACGCGACTCATCTGACCCGCACCGATGCCGATGGTCCGGTTATCGCGCGAATAAACAATGGCGTTGGATTTGACGAACTTAGCCACTTTCCAACAGAACAGGGCATCTCGCAGTTCCTGGGCGGTGGGTTGCCGTTCAGAGACCACGCGTAAGTCAGTGGGAGTCACCATACCCAGGTCACGGTCTTGTACTAACAACCCTCCGTTGACCCGCTTGAAGTCCAATCCAGCAACGCGCTGTTGCCATTGGCCGCAAACTAGAACACGCACATTCTGTTTGGCAACCAATACCGAGCGGGCTTCATCACTGATGGTTGGGGCAATGATGACCTCAACAAACTGACGGCTGATGATGGCTTGCGCCGTTTCTGCATCCAGTTCGCGGTTGAAAGCAATGATGCCACCAAAGGCAGACGTGGGGTCGGTCTGGTAAGCATGATCATAAGCGGTAAGCAGATCTTTACCAATTGCTACACCACAAGGATTGGCATGCTTGACGATGACGCAAGCCGGTTCTGCAAACTCTTTCACACATTCCAATGCAGCATCAGTATCCGCGATATTGTTGTAGGAGAGTGCCTTGCCTTGTAGCTGTTCGGCACTGGCAACCGACGCCTCCTGCAGATTCTCCTCTATATAGAAAGCGGCTTGCTGGTGGCTATTCTCACCGTAACGCATATCCTGCTTTTTGATAAAGTTGAGGTTTATGGTGCGAGGGAAATGACCGGAAGGTTGCTCCGTATTGCCATAATAAGGCGGAACCAGTGTGCCAAAGTAGTTGGCGATCATGCTGTCATAAGCGGCAGTATGTTCAAATGCTTTGATAGCCAAATTGAAGCGGGTGGGATAGAGCAAAGAACCGTCGTTGCTATCCATCTCGGTGATGATCGTCGCGTAGTCATTAGTGTTGACCACAATGGCGACATCTTTATGATTCTTGGCCGCAGAGCGCACCATGGTGGGGCCGCCGATGTCAATGTTTTCGATAGCCTCTTCCAGCGAGCAATTAGCACGAGCCACGGTTTGCGCAAAAGGATAGAGATTCACTACCACCATATCGATAGGTTTGATCGCATGTTGGGCCATAATGGCATCGTCCTGACCACGGCGACCAAGAATGCCACCATGCACTTTGGGGTGTAGAGTTTTAACCCGTCCATCCATCATTTCCGGGAAACCGGTGTAATCGGAAACTTCAGTAACCGCTAATCCGGCCTCTGCCAGTAGATGAGCGGTCCCACCAGTAGAGAGCAGTTCTACCCCTCGTTGAGAGAGTGCTTGCGCGAATTCAATGATACCGGTTTTGTCAGACACACTGAGTAAGGCTCGACGGATTGGACGAGGTTGTTGCATGGTTTTATCCCTTGGCTTTGAGTCGCAATAAAAGAACGTTACGTGAATTCCCTGCTGAGATATAGACCCCATTCCATTCAGAGTCTCCGTATACTGATGACAACTCGAATAAATCTGCTTATATAACAAGACAACAACGGATTCAGGTAACGTCCCCATAAAAGTGGGGGATTGTTTGATCGCAGGAATTGTAGCGAAAACGTTTGCGTAGTGCTCGTAAATTTTCCTGCCGATGATGTCCTGTGGATAACTTAGTGCATAACCGGGTATAAACCGGGGTTTTGCTGTGGAATGCAGCAAACGGTGTTTTTTGTTGAAAATAGCAGTTGCGGCGGCGGCGCAACTGCCTATAATGCGCCTCCATCGACACGGAACATAACAATCGCTTTGCAGCGTTATCCGTGTGACAGAGAAAAAACCTGAAAATTAGGGTTGACTCTGAAAGAGGAAAGCGTAATATACGCCACCTCGAGTTAGCGGGCGAAAGCCAGTAACTCACTGCTCTTTAACAATTTATCAGACAATCTGTGTGGGCACTCACAAAGACGATATCCAGTTGCTTCGGCAACAAAAAAATATCAAGTCTTAAAGAGTGACTCATGTAAGTAAAATTCATGCAGTAATCTTTGAGCATCGCTATTAACTTAGCAAATCAAGCTTTTAATTGAAGAGTTTGATCATGGCTCAGATTGAACGCTGGCGGCAGGCTTAACACATGCAAGTCGAGCGGTAGCACAGGGGAGCTTGCTCC
>NZ_AYKS02000089.1 GCF_000496755.2 Serratia sp. DD3 | reverse complement strand
CCTCACAATGTTGGTAGCTCCATGGCAGAGCAACAGATCTCCCGGGGTAATTCGCGCGACCTTCCTGCTTATACCTGTCGGCTTTACGTAACAGCGTTCCGTACGAGTATCGGGCTTTGACGATATATGCCGCCTTACCCCACTGTTATGCCTAAACCGCTTCCTGTTCGTCAGGCCAGCATTTTGCTTTCAGCTTCCTTCAGATCCCACCTCACGATGGGCACCCTTGCCGTTCAGCTAACACTTCCCCTCGTCGGGTGTGTAGAGGACTTACACCTCCAAGTCGCCCTTCGACCACCACAGTCAAAGGACAGCGCCTGTCAAAGCGCTACGCGCCATGCCCGACGCACATAAAAAAACCAGTGAGTCTCCCCACTGGCTGGTGAAAAACACCATTACTCAGAAACTGTTACCGTCCACGACTCTCGTTATCATTCAGTGACGGGATATCCCACTGCAACAAGTGGGCGAGGATATTCAAGCGCGCCTCCATCGGCACCGCCTTCAGCCAATTGGCTTTCTGTTGTTCGATATTAGCGAAATAGCCCTGATAAAATTGTTTGGCTAAAAAAAGGTTCATCAATCTCCCTCCGCTGTTTCAACTAACCACATTATCAGCGTAATATAGGGAAAGATAAATTGACGAATTGCACCCAGAGAGTTCCTCTTTTATGTCCACTTCGCGCTTGCAACAACAGTTTATTCGCCTATGGCAACACTGCCACGGGCAATCTATTGAAACCACACTGCAAGAACTGGCACAAGTACTCTGCTGTTCACGCCGCCATGTCCGTTCACTACTCAGTACCATGCAACAACAAGGCTGGCTGAGCTGGCAAGCCGAATCCGGGCGCGGTAAACGATCACGCTTAAATTTTCATTACACCGGTCTGGCCTTACAGCAACAACGAGCTGAAGAGTTATTAGAACAGGATCGCATCGATCAACTGGTGCAACTGGTGGGCGATAAAAATGTGGTTCGTCAGATGCTGCTCTCTCAGTTAGGACGGAGCTTCCGCCAAGGTAAGCATATCTTGCGGGTCCTCTACTATCGCCAACTTGACAATCTGCTGCCCGGTTCAGCGCTACGCCGCTCGGAAACCCATCTGGCCCGGCAGATTTTCAATGGGTTAACTCGCATAAATGAGGAAAATGGGGAACTCGAACCGGACCTCTCACATCATTGGCAAACCATCGGCCCGTTACATTGGCGTTTTTATCTGCGCCCGGCGATTCATTTTCATCATGGCCGCGAACTGGAAATGGAGGATGTCACCTATTCACTAAGCCGTCTTATTTCTCTGCCCCTGTTTTCACATATTGACCGGGTACTTTCCCCTACGCCTTATGTTATTGATGTCCATCTCCATACCCCTGACTATTGGCTGCCCTGGCTGCTGGGAAGTGTACACGCCATGATCCTGCCACGGGAATGGCAAAGCCTGCCAGACTTTTCCCGCCATCCGGTGGGTACCGGGCCTTACCGGGTGGTGCGCAATCATCACGGCCAGATGAAAATTCATGCTTTTGATGACTATTTCGGTTATCGCGCCCTCATCGATGAAGTTAATATCTGGCTATTGCCGGAAGTGGCAGAAGAACTGATCCATCCCGGTGTACAGCTACAGGGGGATGATAGCGGTAAAAATGAACTGGAAAACCGACTAGAAGAAGGCTGCTACTTTCTACTGTTTGATCAGCGCTCCCCTCTGGCTTCAGATGCCGAAATCCGCCATTGGCTCTGTGCGTTGTTCAACCCTATTGCACTGCTTAACCATGCAAGTTCAATCTATCAACGGTACTGGGCACCGGCCTATGGTATGTTGCCACGCTGGTTGCATAACCGCACCTTCGAGCCCCCTCAAAAACCAGCAAACCTGACCACACTGACACTGACCTTCTACGGTGAACACTCCGAGTTTCATGCCATCCAGCAAGCCATTGGGTCGCTGCTGGCAGAACACCACATCACCCTCAAGGTACAAACCATCAGCTACGACGCCTGGCATCAAGGCGAGGCAGAAAGTGATCTGTGGCTGGGCAGTGCCAACTTTACGCTACCACTGGAGTTTTCCCTGTTTGCTACGTTGTATGAATTACCATTGATTCAGCATTGCCTGAATGAAGATATGGCCCAAAATGCCCTATTATGGCGAGATAACCGCCTATCAATTGCAGAATTCAGCCAGCGGCTAGTGAGCAGCCATCAGTTGCATCCTTTGTTTCATCACTGGTTACAACTGCATGGTCAATGCAGCATGCGCGGAGTGCGAATGAATACGCTGGGCTGGTTTGACTTTAAATCTGCCTGGTTTGCACCACCCGAAGTTTAACCGCCCTCCCAAAGGAACTGTTCTTTTACGGAACATGGGATAATCGGCTTTCACCCGCACCCATTAGCCTTTACAATAGCGCCGTCTCAACGGGGTGCGGAAAATCCCCATCGTTGCCTGAAACGCAACGGACTGTGCCCAACGGGGTGTTGCTCAATACAATGCAACACCTGCACAGCCAGTTTTTCCGCTGAGAGTACACCCGTCGAACCTGATCCGGTCAATACCGGCGGAGGGATTTGAGTACTGCGTTGTTGCTCTGCTATCAATTTCCAGTGGCTACCAACAGGTAAGCACCTGAATTAGCCAAGATGCTGACTAAGCTATTGGGTAATTTGAAATAAGCTAGTGAACCCGCCCTCAGATACCTTTGCCCCTTATTTTTCAGGAGTGCAAAGTGGTCAAGAAATACCTACCTTGTTTATTACTGTTATTAACCATGCCAGCCTTGGCGAAGCCAACACTGACGGTCTACACCTATGATTCTTTCGCTGCCGACTGGGGCCCTGGCCCAGCAGTAAAAAAAGCGTTTGAAGCAGATTGTGATTGTGAGTTGAAATTCGTCGCGCTGGAAGATGGCGTTTCATTACTTAATCGCCTGAAGATGGAAGGTAGCAACAGCGCCGCCGATGTGGTTCTGGGGTTAGATAACAATCTTCTACAAGCCGCCCAGCAAACCGGTCTGTTCACCGCCAGCCAGGTGGACATCAGCAAGCTCAATGTCCCAGACGGTTGGCACGACCAGACTTTCGTGCCTTATGACTATGGCTATTTTGCTTTCGTCTATGACAAAAACAAACTGAAGAACCCGCCGAAAAGCTTAAAAGAACTGGTGAGTAGCGATCAGCCCTGGAAGATCATCTATCAGGATCCTCGCACCAGTACCCCGGGGCTTGGACTGCTGCTATGGATGCAGAAAGTCTATGGAGACGATGCACCACAAGCCTGGCAACAACTGGCAAAGAAAACCGTCACCGTCACCAAAGGCTGGAGCGAAGCCTATGGCCTGTTCCTGAAAGGGGAAAGTGATATGGTGCTCAGTTATACCACCTCCCCGGCCTATCACCTGATCGAAGAGAAAAAAGACCACTATGCCGCAGCAAACTTTAGTGAAGGTCACTATCTGCAAGTGGAGGTAGCGGGCCGGCTGAAAGCCAGTAAGCAGCCTGAATTGGCAGAACGCTTTATGCAATTTATGGTTTCACCGGCATTCCAAAACACCATCCCAACGTGTAACTGGATGTATCCGGTCACCAATACGCCACTCCCGGCGGGTTTCGAACAGATAATGGTGCCGAAAACCGCTTTGCAATTCAGTTCAGAAGAAGTAGCACAGCAACGTGGTAACTGGGTCCAGGCATGGCAAACCGCCGTCAGCCACTGATCGCCGCCTGGTTATGGCCTGGGCTGCTCGCCGCAGGCCTGATCCTGCTTATCGCGTTAGCCGCCATGGGTTCTCTATGGCGGCACGCCCCTGAAAGCAGCGGGCCTAACCTGTTGCAAGACCGTTATTTGTGGCATGTGGTGCGTTTCACCTTTTGGCAGGCGCTGCTATCGGCCCTGTTTTCTGTTTTCCCCGCCATCTGGCTTGCCCGGGCACTGTATCGTCGGCGCTTCCCAGGCCGCAATTTGCTGCTACGTCTATGCGCCATGACCCTGGTGTTACCGGTGTTGGTGGCAGTGTTCGGCATACTGAGCGTGTATGGTCGGCAAGGTTGGGTGGCGGCCTTATGCGCCTGGCTAGGGGTGGATTACCATTTTTCACCTTATGGGCTGCAAGGTATTTTGCTGGCCCATGTGTTCTTTAACCTGCCACTGGCGACCCGTTTATTACTCCAGGCGTTGGAGAACATTCCGAGTGAACAACGTCAGCTAGCCGCTCAACTAGGTATGAACGGCTGGCAGCAGTTCCGTTTTGTCGAGTGGCCAGCACTGCGCCGCCAACTTTTCCCCAGTGCTGCTTTAGTGTTTATGCTCTGTTTTGCCAGTTTTGCCACCGTGCTGTCATTAGGTGGTGGGCCACAAGCCACCACCATCGAGTTGGCGATTTATCAGGCATTAAGTTACGACTATGATCTTAACCGGGCGGCCCTACTGGCATTAATCCAACTGGGGTTCTGCCTGGGATTGGTCATACTCTGCCAGCGCTTCAGCCAGGCATTACCTGTTGGCCATACTCAAGCACAAAGCTGGTTCAACCCAGAAGATAGTCTTTGGCAACGCATCAGCGATACCCTGCTAATTAGCGCTGCCCTGTTGCTGCTGTTACCTCCACTGCTGGCGATTATTATCGATGGTGCCAACCAGGCGCTGCTTGAAGTGCTGCAACAACCCATCTTGTGGCAGGCACTGTTCACTTCATTGCGTATTGCCATCGGCGCTGGCTTGTTATGCCTGGTGCTCACCATGATGTTGCTATGGAGCAGCCGTGAACTCAAATTACGGCACCAAGCTGCCTGGGGCCAGACACTGGAACTCAGTGGTATGGTGATTCTGGCAATGCCCGGGATCGTCTTGGCTACCGGCTTCTTCCTATTATTAAGCGATACTATCGGCTTACCCCACTCCCCTTATGGGTTGGTGATACTGACCAATGCGTTAATGGCGGTGCCTTATGCGCTGAAAGTGCTGGAAAACCCGATGCGCGACCTGGCAGAACGTTACAATCCGCTCTGTTTGTCACTCGATATTCATGGCTGGCAACGGCTACGCAGGATTGAGCTGAAAGCCCTGAAGCGCCCGCTAACGCAAGCGCTGGCTTTTGCCTGTGTATTGTCAATTGGTGATTTCGGGGTGGTCGCCTTATTCGGTAACGAACAATTCCGTACTTTGCCGTTTTACCTTTATCAGCAGATTGGTGCCTATCGGAATAATGATGGTGCGGTCACAGCGCTGTTGTTACTGTTGTTGTGCTTCCTGCTATTTACCTTGATTGAACGCTTACCAGGCCGCCATGCTGACACTTGAAAAACTGACTTATCTGTATCAACACCTGCCGATGCGTTTTGACCTGCGCATACAACCGGGAGAGCGGGTCACCGTGCTGGGCCCCAGTGGGGCGGGCAAAAGTACCCTGCTTAATCTGATTGCTGGTTTTCTTCCTGCTGCCAGTGGCAAGCTGCTGCTCAATGGTCACGACCATACCACTAGCGCCCCGGCTAAACGCCCGGTATCGATGTTGTTTCAAGAAAACAATCTGTTTGCTCACCTGACGGTGATGCAAAATATCGGTTTGGGGCTGGATCCGGGGTTACGGTTAAATAAGGCGCAAAAACAGCAGTTGGCGCAGATCGCTCAACAGGTGGGGCTAGAGGAGCTACTGCAGCGCCTGCCCTCGCAACTTTCCGGCGGACAACGGCAGCGTACTGCTCTGGCTCGCTGCCTGGTGCGCCAACAACCGATCCTGTTGCTTGATGAGCCGTTTTCTGCCCTTGACCCGGCGCTACGTAGTGAAATGCTGCAATTACTACAAGACGTCTGTCAGCAACGCCAGCTCACGCTATTGATGGTGTCGCACAATATTGAAGATGCCATGCGCATCGCCCCACGTACCTTGCTGGTGGTGGATGGCCATATTTATTATGACGGCTCAACTCAGGCGCTGGTGGAAGGGCATGCCCCAGAGGCCAGGATATTAGGTATCACCACCAAGTCGTGATCCAAGTCGCGTTTTTTCTCCTGCGTTGATAAATCTGTTGTGCGAACAATTCACTTATGGTTTTATGAAATCCTGTTTTTTACTAATGATGATAAGGTTCCCTGTGATCACATCCTCGCTGACTTCGACTCTACTAAGAACCGCGCTACCAGCCGCGGTGGTCGTCGTGTGTGTGGTGGTGGTCGTCGGCAGTGCGCCGTAGGGTCCGAATCAACACAACGATTCCCAAACCCCGCCGGCGCAAACCGGGCGGGGTTTCTTGTTTTAGTCCCCTGCCCAGAATGTGAACCGGCCCTGAGAAAAGGATAGGTACATGGCAATTTCGGGCACGCCTCACCAAGGCCAGCGCTTAACTGGCGCAGAGTTGGTTGTTCATCTGTTGGAACGTCAAGGTATTACCACCATTGCCGGTATTCCCGGCGGTGCTGCACTGCCGCTGTATGATGCGCTCAGCCAGAGCACGCGCATCCGGCATATTCTGGCACGCCATGAGCAAGGCGCTGGCTTTATGGCGCAAGGCATGGCGCGTGCTAATGGCAAAGCCGCGGTCTGTATCGCCTCTAGTGGCCCTGGTGCCACCAATCTGGTGACAGCCATTGCGGATGCCAAACTCGACTCCATTCCACTGGTGTGTATCACCGGCCAGGTTTCTTCCTCAATGATCGGCACCGATGCCTTTCAGGAAGTCGATACCTACGGTATTTCTATCCCTATCACCAAATATAACTATTTGGTCCGTGATATCCGCGAATTGCCACAGGTAATCTGTGATGCATTCCGCATCGCTGAGTCTGGTCGCCCGGGCCCAGTATGGATCGACATCCCGAAAGACATTCAAACCGCCGAAATTACCTGGGATCAATTACCCCCGATTGCGGTACCGGACACACCACCGGCCTTTGACCGTCATCAGGTTGAACAGGCCGCCGCGATGATCAACCAGGCTAAGCGCCCGATACTCTATCTGGGGGGCGGCATTATCAGTTCACAGGCTCACCAGCCAGCACTGGAGATGGCCGAACGAGCCAACCTGCCGACCACCATGACGTTAATGGCACTGGGGGCGATGCCAGTAGAGCATCCATTATCTTTAGGCATGTTAGGGATGCACGCGGCACGCAGTACCAACTTTATCCTGCAGGAAGCCGACCTGTTAATCGTCATGGGCGCCCGTTTCGATGACCGGGCGATCGGTAAAACCGAGCACTTCTGCCCGAATGCCAAGATTATCCATGTCGATATCGATCGTGCCGAACTGGGTAAAGTCAAACAGGCCAATATCGCCATTCATGGTGATGTTAACCAGGTACTGCAACAACTGTTACCGTTGATCGAAGCACAACCCCGCAGTGAGTGGTTGAGAATAGTGAACGATCTGAAGCGAGAGTTCCCGCTCAATATGCCGAATGTCGAGAACCCGTTGAGTCATTATGGGTTAGTCAAAGCGGCTGCTCGCTGCGTAGATGAAAATGCCATTATCACTACCGATGTAGGTCAGCATCAAATGTGGGTGGCCCAGGCTTACCCATTAAGCCGCCCGCGCCAATGGCAAACTTCCGGGGGGTTGGGCACGATGGGCTTTGGCCTGCCCGCCGCCATCGGTGCCGCACTGGCAGAACCACAACGTAAAGTGTTGTGTTTTTCCGGTGACGGTAGCCTGATGATGAATATCCAAGAGATGGCAACAGCCGTTGAGCACAACCTGGATGTAAAAATCATTCTGATGAACAATCAGGCATTAGGACTGGTACATCAGCAGCAGACGCTGTTTTATCAGCAGCATATCTTTGCCGCCGCTTATCCCAAGCAGACTGACTTTTTGAAAATTGCCGCTGGTTTTGGCCTGGATACCTGTGATTTAAATGCCGCAGAGGATCCGCAAGCAGCCTTGATGGCGGCGATCCAGCGCCCGGGCCCTTGCCTGATCCACGCCCTGATTGATATTAATGAAAAAGTCTACCCAATGGTGCCACCAGGTGCTGCCAACATTGAAATGATTGGAGAATAAACCATGCAATCACTACAAAAAAATCCACAAGTGATCCTGGAACTGGCGGTGCGTAACCATCCCGGCGTTATGACGCACGTCTGCGGACTGTTTGCCCGCCGCGCATTTAACGTCGAAGGTATTTTGTGTATGCCACTCAAAGATGGCCAACAAAGTCGTATTTGGCTACTGGTGGCGGATGATCAGCGTCTGGTGCAGATGATTAGCCAGGTAGAAAAACTGGAAGATGTACTACAAGTGAAACGCCATAACGAAGATATTCGGGTATTTGAACAGTTGGGGGCGTTCTTCCAGTAGTTTCTGTTAGCGGATTTCAAGCCGTAGCGATACTCTGGTATCCGCATGCTACGGCTTGAAAAACGATAAACACAATATGACCGCTCCCCAACAAGGTTTTGTACTCACTCGCCATTGGCGTGATACCCCAGCCGGTACCGAAGTGGAATTCTGGTTGGCCACTGACCATGGGCCACAACGGCTACGGCTGCCCACCCAAACCTCAGTGGCGTTTTTTCCTGCCGAACAGCGTCAGCAAGCAGAATTGTTGTTGCGTGAAGAACGCCATATTGAGCTAAAACCTCTGCAGCTACTGGATTTTCACCACCGCCCGGTGATTGGCCTCTATTGTCGCCACTATCGTCAGTTGCTCAAGTTGGAAAAACGGCTAAAAGAAGCGGGAGTTCAGGTTTTTGAGGCCGACATCCGCCCACCAGACCGCTATCTGATGGAGCGTTTTATCACTGCTCCGGTGTGGTTCAATGGTCAACCCAGCGCAAATAATCTGTGGCTTAATGGCCAGATGAAACCCTTAGACCACTATCGCCCGCCGTTAAAGCTGGTTTCACTGGACATTGAGACCACCGCCTACGGCGAGCTTTACTCGATAGCCCTGGAGGGCTGTGGTCAACGCCAGGTGTACATGCTTGGCCCGGCTAATGGCAGTAACGAGCCGCTGGATTTCGACCTGGAGTACTGCAATAGCCGCCCACAACTGTTGGAGCGCTTGAACCAGTGGCTGGCACAGCATGACCCTGATGCCATCATTGGTTGGAATCTGGTGCAATTCGACCTGCGAGTGCTACAGAAGCATGCTGAACGTTATCAGATCCCACTTCATTTTGGCCGTGATGGTAACCTGCTGGAATGGCGTGAACATGGTTTCAAACAGAATCACTTCTTTGCTTCGGCGGCAGGGCGCTTGATTATTGACGGCATCGAAGCACTAAAGTCGGCAACCTGGAATTTCCCCTCTTTCAGCCTGGAATATGTTGCTCAGACGCTACTTGGGGAAGGGAAATCCATCGACAACCCTTATCAGCGCATGGCAGAAATTGACCGCCGCTTTGCCGAAGATAAACCGGCTCTGGCGCGTTATAACCTGAAAGATTGTGAGCTGGTAACCCGTATTTTTGCCAAAACCGAATTGCTGCCCTTCTTGTTAGAGCGAGCAACGGTAACCGGGTTGGCCGCCGACCGCAGCGGGGGCTCAGTCGCCGCATTCAGCCATCTTTATATTCCGCGCATGCATCGGCAAGGCTATGTCGCCCCGAATCAAGGGGAATTACCGGAGGAACATAGCCCAGGCGGTTTTGTGATGGACTCACAGCCTGGCCTGTACGACTCGGTACTGGTACTGGATTACAAAAGCCTCTACCCCTCTATTATCCGCACCTTCCTGATCGATCCAGTCGGCCTGGTGGAAGGGATGCAGCAGCCTGACGATCAATTTTCAGTACCGGGGTTTCGTCAAGCTCGTTTCTCACGTAGCAAACACTGCCTGCCGGAGATCGTTCGCCAGATCTGGCACGGGCGTGAAGTGGCTAAACAGCAGCATAACAAACCGCTGTCACAAGCCCTGAAGATCATCATGAACGCGTTTTATGGCGTGTTAGGGGCCAGCGGCTGCCGCTTTTTTGATCCAAGGCTGGCCTCCTCCATAACCTTGCGGGGTCATGAAATCATGCGCCAAACCCGGCAATTGATTGAAGAACAGGGTTATCAAGTGATTTATGGCGATACCGACTCGACGTTTGTCTGGCTGAAAAAAGCCCATAGCGAACAGCAGGCAGTCGAGATTGGCCAGCAATTGACTGCCCACGTCAACCAATGGTGGCAGCAACATCTGCAACAACAATATGGCTTGGATAGTGCGCTGGAATTGGAGTTCGAAACCCATTACTCACGCTTTTTGATGCCGACTATCCGCGGTGCCGAGCAAGGCAGTAAAAAACGTTACGCTGGGTTGAGTATTCAGCCCGATGGCAGTGAAAACATGGTATACAAGGGGCTGGAAACCGTGCGTACTGACTGGACGCCACTGGCTCAGCAATTTCAGCAGCAACTTTATCAGCGCATCTTCAAACAGCAGCCTTATCAGGGGTTTGTTCGCGAGTATGTGGCTAAAACCCTCAACGGAGAATTTGACGATCAACTGGTGTATCGCAAACGTCTGCGCCGTAAGCTGGACGATTATCAACGCAACGTCCCACCTCATGCGCGCGCAGCACGTATTGCTGATGAGTACAATCGCCAACAAGGGCGGCCTTTACAATATCAAAACGGCGGTTGGATCAGCTATGTAATGACCCTGGCCGGCCCTGAACCGCTGGAAACCCGGCACTCCCCCATTGATTACAACCACTATCTTGAACGTCAACTTCAACCGGTGGCTGACGCTATCCTGCCCTTTCTACATGATGACTTTGCCACCCTGATCACCGGGCAGATGGGGTTGTTCTGAGGAGAGATAGATCGCCACTCCTCTTCAAGTGGCAGAGATGAAAGCTGCAACTAGAATAAACGGGGGGATACATTGCGATGAAGCAGCAAAATCATTCGGTTTTGCAGGTGACGTATGCGCTACCTTCCATTACCATAGCGCCCTTCTGAATTTTGTGCGCCTTGCAAGCGCCGATACCCCAATTCATTCATGTTGCTGCCAGACGGCAAATGGAGTGTAGCTTATAAATCAAGCGAGTCGCTCTGCAACTTGAAGCATGAAGGATATATACCCAAAATAATTCGAGTTGCCTGTAGGCAGCAAGTGATGGAATCCCCAGGAGCATAGCTGACTATGTGACTGGGGTGACAGACAAATCAGCCTGGAGCGGATTTGAACGCTGCTAGCAGCGGCCCCGATAGGGGCGAGCCTCACGGATGAGGCGAGTAACTGCAGCTAACACCCAAGCAACTTGAAGTATGAAGGGTATAAGTCACTATTATCCGGTGACGGGACTAACTTAATAAAAATCGAGCCAACAAATTATGCCTTTTACACTTGGTCAGCGCTGGATCAGCGATACAGAAAGCGAATTGGGATTGGGTACCGTGGTAGCACTGGATACCCGTATGGTTACCCTATTGTTCCCTGCTATCGGTGAAAACCGCCTCTATGCCAGAAACCACTCTCCCATCACCCGTGTCATGTTTAATCCTGGGGATACCATCAGCAACCACGAAGGTTGGCAGTTGCAAGTGGAGGAAGTCAAAGAGGAGAACGGCCTGCTGACCTATATCGGCACACGTCTGGATACGCAGGAAAGCGGCGTCGCCATGCGTGAAGTGCTGCTGGACAGTAAATTGACCTTCAGCAAACCACAAGACCGCCTGTTTGCCGGGCAGATTGATCGTATGGATCGCTTTGCCCTGCGTTTCCGCGCCCGCAAATACCAAAGTGAACAATATCGCCTGTCGTTTGCCGGTTTGCGCGGCATGCGTACCAGCTTAATTCCGCACCAATTGCATATTGCCTATGAAGTCGGCCAACGCCACGCCCCGCGAGTGTTATTGGCAGATGAAGTGGGGTTGGGTAAAACCATTGAAGCCGGGATGATTATTCATCAGCAATTGCTGGCTGGCCGCGCCGAACGCGTATTGATCGTAGTACCGGAAACCTTGCAGCATCAGTGGTTGGTGGAAATGATGCGCCGTTTCAATCTCTATTTCTCGCTGTTCGACGATAGCCGCTATAGCGAAGCCTTGCTGGATAGCAGCAATCCCTTCGAAACCGAGCAACTGGTCATCTGTTCGCTGGATTTTGTGCGCAGTAACCGCCAACGCCTTGCTCAGTTAGCTGATGCCCAATGGGATCTGCTGGTGGTGGATGAGGCTCATCATCTGGCCTGGAGTGAAGAAGCCCCCAGCCGCGAATACCAGGTTATTGAGCAACTGGCAGAGGAGATCCCTGGCGTACTGCTATTAACCGCCACCCCGGAACAACTGGGTCAGCAAAGTCACTTTGCCCGCCTGCGCCTGCTGGATCCCAACCGGTTTCATCACTATGCAGAATTTGTCGCTGAACAACAAAAATACCACCCGGTGGCGGATGCAGTCGCCCTGTTATTAAGCGGCGAACGGTTGACGGATGATCAACTCAACCTGCTGGGTGAACTGATCGACGAACAAGACATTGAGCCATTACTTAAAGCGGCCAACAGTAACAGCGATAATCGCCAGCAAGCACGGCAAGAGCTGGTCACCATGCTGATGGACCGCCACGGCACCAGCCGTATCCTGTTCCGTAATAGCCGCAATGGCGTGAAGGGGTTCCCTCACCGTCATCTGCACCAAATCAAGCTTCCGCTCCCAGCGCAGTATCAAACCGCCATTAAAGTCTCTGGCATCATGAGCGCGAATAAAACCCTTGAAGCTCGCGCCCGTGACCTACTCTACCCTGAACAAATTTATCAGGCGTTCGAAGGGGAAAACGCCACCTGGTGGAATTTTGACCCTCGGGTTGAATGGTTGTTGGATTATTTGGTGGCTAACCGCCATGAAAAAGTGCTGGTGATTTGTGCCAAAGCCGCCACAGCACTGCAACTGGAGCAAGTGTTACGTGAACGGGAAGCAATCCGCGCAGCGGTTTTCCATGAAGGGTTATCAATCATTGAGCGTGACCGCGCTGCGGCTTACTTCGCGTCACAAGAAGAAGGGGCACAAGTGTTACTGTGCTCTGAAATCGGTTCCGAAGGGCGTAACTTCCAGTTTGCCAGTCACTTGGTGATGTTTGATCTGCCCTTTAACCCAGACCTGCTGGAACAGCGTATTGGTCGTTTGGACCGCATCGGCCAGATGCATGATATCCAAATCATGGTGCCTTATCTGGAAAATACCGCCCAAGCGGTGTTGGGGCGCTGGTTCCATGAAGGGCTTGATGCTTTCGAACATACCTGCCCCACTGGCAGGCCGATTTATGACAGTTGCTACCAGCAGTTAATGGGCTACCTGGCGGCACCGCACGAGCAGGCTGACCTGGATGATTTTATTCATCGTTGTCGTCAGCAACACAACCAACTCAAAGCACAGTTAGAGCAAGGGCGTGATCGTCTGCTGGAAATGCACTCCAATGGTGGAGAGCAAGCCCAGGCACTGGCTAACACCATTGCGGAGCAGGATAATGACGTCAATCTGATAAATTTTGCGCTGAATCTGTTTGACATTGTCGGCATCAATCAAGAAGATCGCAGTGATAACCTGATTGTCCTAACCCCTTCCGACCATATGCTGGTGCCAGACTTCCCGGGCCTGCCGCAAGATGGCTGTACCGTCACCTTCGACCGGGAACAGGCGTTATCCCGTGAGGATGCCCAATTTATTACCTGGGAGCACCCCATTATTCGCAATGGTCTGGACCTAATCCTCTCCGGCGATATGGGCAGTACCGCAGTCTCCCTGTTAAAAAACAAGGCACTGCCAGTAGGAACACTGTTGGTGGAACTGGTTTATGTGGTTGAAGCACAAGCGCCGAAACAACTGCAACTGACCCGCTTTCTGCCGCCGACGCCAATCCGCCTGCTGATGGACCGCAAAGGTAATAACCTGGCAGCGCAAGTAGAGTTTGAAAGCTTCAACCGCCAGTTAAATGCCGTTAACCGCAATACGTCCAGCAAGTTGGTCAATGCCGTGCAGCAGGAAGTGCATAGCATGATATTGCAGGCTGAAAACCTGCTGGAACAACAAGCTCGGGAGTTGATCGAACAAGCCAAACAGCAAGCCGATGATAATTTGAGTAGCGAACTGGCCCGTTTGGAAGCCCTGAAGGCGGTCAACCCCAATATCCGTGATGACGAAGTGGAAGCGCTGGAATTAAACCGTAAGCAAGTGCTGGCTAACCTGAACGAGGCCGGGTGGCGGCTGGATGCCATCCGCCTGGTGGTGGTGTCTCACCAGTAACCCTACTTATGGGGGGATTGATTCACGTTTAACGTGTACCGCAATCCCCCGCTATATACCCCAAATAATAGATATGAACGCTGCTGGCGCACCTCATTAGGAACAAGGCTTAGAAAGAACCGGGTACCTACGATAAAAAAGGACTTTTTCACCCCCAGAACCTCACCACTATTTTCAGTGTTATATTTCAAATAAAATGTTTTTATAGAATATAAAACCCATTGGTGACGTTTTTTATACTAAATGCATCATTAAATCATCAATAGATCACATTGCCATCATGGTTACCTCGCGAGGTCAGTCGCAGTATACTCCGCGCACTGCAAATTTATACCCAAGTTCATTTGAATTGCTTACCGCACCCTGCGCTGGGCAAGAATCACGGAACAAGAGAAAACTGTAGCCAGCACTAAGCGACTTGAGGGACAAAGGGTATATACCCATCTGCGGATAGAATGACAACAGAGATATTAATCATGAAGATGAAATTGCCATTGCTGCTATTGACATTACTTTTCACACCGTTAACCAAAGCGGATTATGTCAGCGTTTTTTATACCGGTTGGGTCAACCCTGCTAATAATCTTAATATTGCCATATCCAACTTTACCGTCCCCGTTTTTTTATATCAAAATATATTTCTCACACGGACTAATGGTAGCGCCCAGGCGGTAAAATGCGATGTAGTCTCTTTTCCTGCCTCGTATGTACATCGTCGGTTTTGGCTGCTGGTGCCCAATGAAACGGTTGCGCAAGGAATGACTTTTATCCATAACACCAACCCGGGGCTGACGCAGATAACTAATGTTCCCGTTCCACCCGGCTATACACTTTGGGCTTCAGGGGAACTGTTAACAAACATGCCTCAGCCAAATGCTAATATTCCTTGCCCTATCCCGGGCAGTATAGCTAACATCGCCAGGATAAGTAACTTTTTCGGCGGTATTTTATACAGATTACAAAATCCCATCGGGGGAGCCTATAATATTCGGCTGCCAATCTATGCCGGTATGCAGTTTATTTATACTTCAACCTCCAGCAGGCCCTCTGCCGCCGTTTTTGATAGAGAAGTGTCTAATTTACTATTATCTGCTGGCCCAGAGTACATTAATATACGAGCCACTGTTCAAGCGGAATGTTCGTTGAGTAGTGGCGGTAGTGACATTAATATTAATCATGGACCCATCATGTTGCAGCAAGGTGTTACCGCTTACCCATCCAACGATTACACGTTAGGGTTAAATTGCACTTCACCGGCGTCGGCGAGTTTTTCCCTAAAGGGGACTAATCCCGTCAGTGGCAAGAGCGAAAATTATACACAATGCGGGCCAGGGGGGACTTGTCAGTTACTCTTTGATATACCCAGTGACAATATTTTTAACCAATATTCTGCCACCACAGCACGTTCCTCCGGGAATAAAAATATTCTTATTCGCTCTATTTATCAACCCAACGCGGTACCCATTGCGGGTGACTTTACGGGCTCTGCCGTATTGACGGTGTTGATCAATTAACGTTGATAGCCGTCGCCAATCAAGCTGCAGTGCTGTTAGCTACATGACGAGGTCCATCCGTGGACCTCGCCCCTTACGGGCTAACGTGAGCGGCGTTAAAATCGGTCCTGACCGATTTGTCGCTCAGTTGCCGCCTACAAGCAAATCAAATTATTTTGGATATAAAGCCTACTACCATCACTTTATCACTCGATTAACTTACTGTTACTGATTATTTATTTTGGATCTCACTCGGTAAGCGTTTTTGTGTTTCGATAAATAACGCCTTTGCTTCAACGGCTATATCAGGGTAATTTGAGAAAAATCCGTCCATTCCCAATTCAAAGAAACCCAAGTATTCAGAAATAGACAGAGCATCTGCCCTTGATTTACCAAACGTCCAGCCGGTTACCGTCATACCCAGGTCATGAGCATAAGTATAAAGTCCAGGTGTATATAGAGGCCAACTTGAACTTGTTGTCAATGCTTTAGAGGTGGAGAGAGAGACACCAATATTTGGCGCGTATTCTTTTATATCCGCCAGACGAATCACCTGTGGGGGATTGTCTTGTGTAAGGACGCAGTAATCTTGGCAATCTACGCCTAAATTGGCACTGTAATCAGTATCATTAAAGCCACTATCAACCACATTACCCAGTTGTACCAGTGGTAATAAATACCCCCTATTTTGCATTTTATTTTTTAAGCTTCTTAATGTTTCCGCACTAAAAGATTGAATGAAAATTTTACTTTTTTCAGTATAACCATATTTCTCCAATGACTCTAATATTTTATCCTCTTGGACTGCATCTTTCAGTTTAGCTTCTGGGTAGATACCAATCTCTTTTCCTGTCTCTTTTGACAGCCTTTGAGCCAACTCAATCACTTCATCAAAAGTAGGAACCTTAAAGGGATCATTGGATACTGGCGTAAAACCAGGGTAAGTATATTTAGCTGTACTGTTTAGCTTCATTTCAAGCTGTTTGATCTCCGCTAAGGTGTACTCCCCTACATTAGTAGAATCATTTCTAGCACCAAAGCGATCTAAAACATCCGTTGTCCGCGCTAGGGTGTTATCATGAACAGCGACAAGTACCCCATCTTTTGTTAATTGAAGGTCAGGCTCAATGTATTCAGCACCCATTTTAACTGCCAACTCATAAGCCCCTAATGTATGCTCAGGTAAATATCCGCTTGCACCTCTGTGTGCAATGATTACCGGTGATTTAATGGGTTTTAGTTCTGGTTCAACATATTCCGTTTTTGTAACATACTCGGTATCACCTTTAACATATTCCGTCTTTGTATCACTATCACTATCGCAACCAACTAATAGCATCGCACTTAATGCAGCGGCGCTAAAATTAACTATTGTATTATTCCTCATTACATTCTCCTTTTATAAGCCAGGACTAATAATAAATTTTAAACTGACGTTAAAAATAATAAAAAACAACACATTTAAATCAAAGTGATTTTAACCAAGCCAGCCACATGAATCATTAAAGGTTAAATCCTTCCATGCCTATGCTAACCACCTTATATTGCAGTCTTATGAAAAAAATAATTCATATCGGTTTAAAAAAGAAATATTCTTCAAAAAAATCATGACGATTAGCAATCCGAACCCTCTTTAGCGTATGACCTCTGCCAAAAAAACTGAGCGGACCTCGAAAAATCATTGGCTACGTGCTGAGGTAATGGTAATTATTTTAGTCATGGCCTCACCAATTTCATCGTCACGCTGATGGTTTAGGCGATGGTAAATAGGCATAGCTAACCTTCTAGTGTGCAATCAAAGGCGATAAATTTATAACAGCCTTCCTGCCTCAGCCAGCTTGACCTGATAAATTTCGGCAAAACACTCCCGCAACCACTGGCTGGCTGGGTCATTGTTCAGACGGGTACTCCAAGCTAATACATGTGGCATATCCGGTATAGCAAATGGAACGGGCTTTACCTGTAATTCAAAACGCTCCATCGCATCGGCCAAAGCAATCACAGGTAAGGTGGTGAGCATATTGGTTTGCGCCAATAAGGGGGCCACGGCACCAAACGTTGGTACCACAAGACCCGTTCTTCGCTGCAATTTGACTTTTTCTGCTGCAGATGTCACTGGATTATGTACCCGGTCACCGATGCCAACCACAATATGGGGCCAACCAGCCCATGCCTTTTTACCCCAGCGTTGCAGCGCAGGATGCCCCACTCGCATAAAACATGCCCACTGAAAATCCCCTACGCGTCTTGAAGCGACCCCCTCTGGCTTTGGGATCGCTTCTGGCAATAACGCCAAATCAACCAGCCCCTCAGCAACATCTACAGGCGTACTGAATTTTGGAATATCCCACTCAATCAGTATATTGGGCGCTTCTCGCTGAATACGTTGCATCAGGTGAGAAAATAAATTCATAGCCAAATCGGGAACAACCAGGCGAAAACGTCGAGTCGAGGTTGCTGCATCAAAAGCTTCACGCGGACTTAAGATACGCTCAATACTGCGTAAAAGGGGGCGAACCTCTTCTACCAACTCCAGTGCGTAGGGACTCGGTTGCATCCGCCCGCCCACTTTAACCAATAACGGATCACCCAATTGGTCCCGTAAACGTGCAAGCGCATGACTAATCGCAGATTGTGTACGCCCTAGTTGTTCGGCAGTCTTGGAAACACTACCTTCGCGCATTAACGTCTCGAACAGTAACAGCAGGTTCAGATCCACTTTTCTTAAATCAATTTTATTCATGAGGTGTTAATAATATTCATTATATTCATCTTACCTTATGCCATAAAATCGGTTTCGTATCTAAATTTTTCATGGAGAGAATAATGACAAAATCTGCGTTTTACCTACGATTGGTCTGTGGAGCCACGTTACTGACCAGCACATTTGTATCTCTGGGGCTTCAAGCGAAAAACCTTGCCCCTGCGGAGGCGCAAACGATAGTCGCGCCATTTTACGATGCACTGAACGCCGCCCCCGGCAAAAATGCTGAAAAGCTTGTTTTGCAGGCTACTGCGCCAGAATGGGTGTCTTGTAGTGGCAATGATGAATGCAAACCACGTGAGAAAGTGGCTGCGGGTATCGCAGGCTTTGGCAAAGTGATCCCAAATTTGAAATGGGAAATCAAAGAACTGCTGGTCGACGGTAACCGTATTATTGTTCGTGGTGAAGCCTCTGGCACACCCGCTACTGAATTTATGGGAGTACCTTATGGGGGCAAAAGCTTCAAGATCATGTCTATCGATATCCACACTGTGAAAAATGGTAAAATCGAGCGTTCTTACCATGTGGAAGATTGGATGAGCGCGGTGCGCCAACTGTCCGCGAAATAATTCTATATCCAAGTTGATTCAAGTTGCCTGTAGGCTCCTGAGCTTATCGCCTCTCAGCGACTTGAATGACTTTGAATTTGGATAAACTTCGCAGCATTACCGCCCTTTAACGCTGATTGCTGTGGCTGAGAGGCCTATTCCGCAGCATCGTGAATTTATCTATTTCGACGGAGTCGCTAACCAAATGAAACCAACACTGTTTCGCTATACATTTGCGCTGCCATTATGGGTTACCGCCATCTGCCTTTTTTCTTTAAATGTTGACACAGCATTAGCTGAGAGCCTGCAGGCTGTAACAACCATTAGCAATGGCGCATATAAACCGCATGGTGTTGTCATTCAACCCGTCCAGTTTGCGGGGAAGGATGCTATAGCCGTGGAATTAGCCCCCGATGTACAGCAGCGTATCCTCTCTGGTGATGTGGGTGCCAGCAATGGGCCAACCTATGCTATTGCAGATATCCCGTTTCAGGATGGGGTCATTGAGTTAGATATTGCCGCAGAGATCAATGGCAAAGGGCAAGCTGATGCACGTGGCTTTGTCGGAATAGCATTTCACGTGAACGAAAATCCCGATACTTATGAAGCCGTTTATCTACGTATGACTAATGGCACATTAAATCAGCCACCGCCCCCAGCACCTCGTGATAAACGAGCAGTGCAATATGTAGCACACCCAAACTTTCACTTTAATGTCTCCCGTCAGGAAACCCCCGGTAAATACGAAAAAGCGGCTCCTGTCGCTTTAGGGCGTTGGTATCACTTACGCTTGGCAATCAAAGGAGCTGATTTACGCGCCAGCGTTGATGGCATAGAAGTTCTTCATGTGACCGACCTCAAATACGCTGGACGGTCAGGTCGTGTTGGCTTATGGGTCGATGACGGAACACGAGGTTACTTTCGGAATTTGCAAGTCAGCAGCCATTAATCAAATAGAACCGTTTAAATGTCTCCTTGGCGAGTCATAGACACTGTAGTGGCACAATGTATTGAACGTGAAAATGTATTGAGCGTGAAAATCTGACGTTGCGTAACCGACTTAAACGCCTCTGGAGACACCGTTCGGCACGATTTACGGCAGTAACCTGACGCCTTCTGCAGACCACGGCATTGGCCGCTGGGCCAAAGATGACTTCTTCCGGGCACTGACCCAAGGGGAGCCATTGGTGCCCGGCGATGCCTTACACTGCCTACAAAGGGATGTCGCGTGAAGATGCTGCTGCCATTTATGCCTATCTGATGGGCGACAAACCACCCCAGGCGGTGGCTGTCAAAATCGGCCAGGGCAATGAAGCCGGGCGCATCACTTATCTTGACCAATGTTCGGGTTGCCATGAGCGCGATGGTGCCGGCAAACCCCATGTCGCCGTGGCGATGCGCGATAATTCCACTTTACGCCAGCCAGGCGGCAAGAATCTGATTGTCTCCGTGTTGGATGGCCTGCCTGCACAACAGTTCCCTGGCAACGAAAGTATGCAAAGCATGCCGGGTTTTGCCGATCGGCTGAATGATGCGCAAATTGCGGAGTTGGTCAATTATCTGCGTGTAACCTGGGGAGGCTTACCGGGTGATATCACCGCCGAACAGGTGAAGGCACTGCGTAAAGCGCATTAATGATGGTTAATAAACAGGCTCACGGATATGAGCCTGTTAAGTGATGCCAGAATGGCGATTCAGTTTCTTTTTCTTATTGAGTTCGCTGGCCACCTGAGCGCTCACCTTTAATACGGTGGCAGTTACACATAAGCTAAACAATTTCGATTAATTGAAACTCTTCAAAAACAAGCTCCATATCCTCAGAATATGTGCCTTCGCGTTCAAAAAATGCTTGATGTGCCTTTTTCCAATAGTCCAGACTCAGATCGCCCTCCCCTTCTTTTTTAGCCAATTCTGCAGTCACATCAGAAAAACACTTAAGGTACATAGCTGTAGTTCTTATCACGCAAACAGGGGAACCTTCACCGCTAAGAACAATGCTATAGCTACCGACTGAGGGGGATCCTTCCTCCTTTTCAAAAGACAATAAGGAACAGCAAGTTGCTGTTTTCAGCCCTTTCATGACTAAAGCTGCAAGTTCGTCTGCCAACTCAGGTGAATCCCCAAAAGACCAGGATAAAGCATTAGGGTATTTCGCCTTCAGTTGTTTAATAACAGTCAAAATAAATTCCTTTTTAACAGCGGGTTAACTGATTTATCAGAATGTGAACATAGCCAAAATCATACCTTATTTGACAATTAATCATCACTTGAAGAATGAATGATACTCGACGTTTATGAAGCTACTAGTAAAACTAATCGCCATGGGAAGTGTATCACCAATGCTGTGGGCCAGACCTTCAACTGTACTTACAAATGCGTGGCGACGGGTAAGCGGTGGAGGCGCAAGCTGCTCTCCCATATGCTGCAAGGTCTAGAAAGCTGGGCTGTTTATGAGTTTGTAAGCGCTCATCCGGAGCTGATATGCGCGTTAGAGCACGATGGGTTTGTTTCTTACTGCTTGATCAATGATGGGGATTGGCAGCATCCGTTTTTAGTGATTATGTTGAAGCACTAAGTTAACATTAATTGACCTGCCTTATTCCCGTGGAGTTTGAGACTCGCTATTGCCATGTGAACCACCTGGTTAAAAAAGGCGATATGCAAGACTTCTTCAGTCGGTTGCAAGAACACCTTATGAACGGCTTGGAATGGCCAGGTCAAGACTATTCGCTGTTTGGCTCGGTGCAGATGGAACAAGGGATCGAAACGCTATTTCTCCCAGCACAAAGATATCCGATTCCATCAACGCACCGATAGAAGCGCGATGGAACTGTCAGCCAAGCTTTGTGCATCTTTCGCGTTATCTTTGTTATAATATGCGAGGATGTTTTTTATCTATATGAATTCATGCCAGTAAGTTGCTGGTGAAGATGGGAAGGGATATCAATGGGTGATAACAGCTATAAATTCCAAAAATTAACGCCTGTCAACGATGTTAAGCTGGGTATATATAAAAATGCTATAGATTTTGTTTTTGACAATGACGACCTAAAAAATATCGCAATATCAGGGCAATACAGCGCAGGAAAAAGTAGTCTTGTCGAATCCTATAAGAAAAACCATCCAAAAATAAAATTTGTTCATATTTCACTTGCCCATTTTAGAGTAACAGATCAGGCTGAAGGCAGTAAAACCGAGAAACCCAATAATGAAACCACATTAGAAGGTAAAATTCTTAACCAGTTAATTCACCAAATTAATTCTGATAAAATCCCTCAAACAAATTTTAAAGTAAAGAAAAAGTTAGAATCTAAAAGTGTTGCTAAAAATAATTTTTTTATAGTGCTTTTTATTGCAATGACATTACATATAATACTGTTTGATAAATGGCATCGCTTTGTCTCATTGTTATCTGATGGTTGGTTAAAGAATTTTTTAATACTCTCCACAAATTATGATTCCCTATTAATTAGTGGTGCAATATTCACCATTTTATCTTGTATATTTATACATGTCTTAATTAGAACGCAAAAAAACAGGAACATGCTGCGAAAAATAAGCTTACAAGGCAATGAAATAGATATTTTTGAAGAGAGTGAAGAGTCTTATTTTGACCGGTATTTAAATGAGGTATTATATCTTTTCGAGAATGTTGACGCTGACGCCATCATTTTTGAAGATATGGACCGCTTTAATAAAAATTATATCTTTGAACGCCTTCATGAAGTGAATAGACTGGTTAATATTCAACGAAGTCTGACAGGACATAAAAAAATGACGTTACGTTTCATTTATTTACTTCGCGATGATATTTTTACTTCTAAAGATAGAACCAAGTTTTTTGACTATATTATCCCTGTTATTCCGGTTGTTGATAGCTCTAACTCTTACGATCAGTTTATCGATATCTTTAAGCAAGGTGATATTTTATCATTATTCAATGAAAGATTCTTACAAGGACTTTCATTATATATTGATGACATGAGGATACTGAAGAATATCTATAATGAATTTTTGGTGTATTACTATAGATTAAATATAACCGAGCTTGACTGTAATAAAATGCTAGCTGTCATTGCCTATAAAAATATTTTTCCTAAGGATTTTAGTGAATTACAGCTCAACCAGGGAATGGTTTTTGCTATATTTAATGAAAAAGAAAGACTGATTATTTCGGAGATTGAAAAAATAGAAAATGATATTAATGATAGAAAGAAAGAGATTGATGCAATAAATAATGAAATACTAAACTCTAGTAATGAGGTTGATACTATATATGATGAAGAGTTATATTCATATAGAAAAAACCCTCAATTTTATCAGGCTAAAATAACTGAAATAGAAAATAAAAAGAAGTCTAGAAAAGAAAATGTTGAAAACAAATTTAATGGTAAAATAGAAGAAATTAATGAGATTTTATCTAAATTAAAAGAAGATTTAGTTGACTCTAGAAATAAAAAACTTAAAGAAATAATAACAAGAGAAAATATTGACGCAGTGTTTAAAGTTACCTATACCAATGAAATTGGTAAGAAACTAGACTTTAATGAAATAAAAAGCAATGAGTATTTTGACTTACTTAAGTACCTTATCCGCGATGGCTATATTGATGAAACCTATGCTGACTATATGACCTATTTTTATGAGCATAGTCTGAGCCGCGTTGATAAAATGTTTTTACGCAGTATTACCGATAAAAAAGGTAAAGAGTCCACTTATAAACTCAAGAACCCCAAGTTGGTTGTTGCTCGTCTTAGAGAGGTGGATTTTGAACAGGAAGAGGCACTTAATTTTGATCTATTAGCTTACCTGCTTCAAACGCCGGTCCATGTGAATTTAATAAAACGCTTATTTAAACAGTTTAGAGAAGATCGAAGAGTAGAATTCATTCGTGACTACTTTGAAACGGATAGGGCTCAGACTGTCTTTATTAATAAATTAAACACGCTGTGGCCTGAATTTTTTTCTTATTCCTTTAAAGAGAGTGGGTTTTCTGTTGATTGGGTTAAGCGTTACTCAGTAGGCACATTTTATTATTCTTCTAATAATACCATTGAGTCCATTAATATTGATGATTGTTTAACCAATTATATCTCTGATTCAGCAGATTATTTGGCAATAGCAGAGCCTAAGGTTGACAAATTAATTAGTGGTTTTAAGCTACTTAATGTCTCTTTTGCCAGTATTAATTTTGATAGTGCAAATAAAGTACTCTTTGATGCAGTTTATCAAAATTCACTTTATAACATTAACGTTGCCAACCTGGCCTTAATGTTAAGTGAGGTATATCAGATTAGTAATAAAGACGATATTCGCCATAAAAACTATACATTAGTGATGTCACAGCCTGAGTCTCCTCTGGCGAACTATGTTAATGATCATATTGGTGACTATATCGATACTGTATTATCTAGCTGTAATGACTCAATTATGGATGATGAAAGTATTGTTTTATCTGTCCTCAATAATGAGGAAATATCGGATGAGCAAAAAGATAGATATACAAATTTTTTGCAAACCTCTGTGACATCTCTAAGTGAGGTTGAGGATGAATCCTTATGGTTATCGTTGTTGGATAAAGATATAGCAGTTTGTTCTGAAGAAAATATAGTATCTTACTTTGCAAATGTTGATGGGCTAGATAATTCACTTATCGCATTTATCAATAGAAGTGATACAAAACTAAATTTTGAAAAAATCGATATTGAAGACGAGCAAAGAAGAAAACTGTTTAGAGCGTTTATTATCTGTAGCAATTTATCAAATGATAAATATGAGAAGTTAATCTGTTCGCTAAAGCTAATTTATAAAACAGCCTTTAGTGTTAGCGGTATCGCAGGCGATAAATTAAAAATATTAATAGATAAGAGCATTATTCGCATGAATATAGATTCACTTGAATTTATACGGGAGAATTATCCCGAACAGCTTTTTTATTACATCCAAAATAATATAGAAACCTACGTTGAAATGATGACAGAAGAGAGATTTTCTTTAGATGAAGCTATATCGATACTTTCTTTTAAGGTTGATGATAATATAAAATTAAAGTTACTCGGATTTATTAAAACGCCAATTGCTATTGATGGGAAAGAATACTCTCCTGCCGTTAATGATTATATTTTAAAAAATAATTTCGAATCAAGTGAGCTCTTAAGCTTGACATCATCTTATAAAACTTGGGGAGCATCCACTCAATCGATTATTCTGAATCGAGCAATACAAAATATATCAGTATTGATAGCAGATTCCGATAATGTTTCTGAAGCATTAATAAAAGAATTGTTTACCAAAGAGGAGCTGGATAAGCAAGATAAAATAGCACTATTAATCGCCTTGTTACCGAGTAAGCGTTTAAGTAAGACGGCCTGCAAAGAGTATCTTGATATGATTGATTTACTGGAATTTAGTAAAATATTGGGGCGAGGAAAACCTAAAATTGAGGTTGATGAAACCAATCAAAGGTTATTAACAGCATTAAGAGATAATCAGTTATTCTTTGATTTTGAGAAGGATGAGGAAAACCCCTCTTATTATAAAATAATAAAAAGAGCATCTATGTTTAATTCAGATAAATAGTGGTATGTATCCTTCGACCATTTGGGCACTTTTATTATGCCCATTTTTTATACTCAAATCTAAATGGCTTACAGTCACTCATAATTTCACATGCATCTCCGATCGCGATTCGGCATCACTAAACTAACGGCTAATGCCCATAAATACTAAACATTAACGTCTATATCTCGCTCAGGCTGTGTGAAAGCTCTGACTAAAATCTAAAGTGCGTAATGCTATGCAAATGATCGGATGGTTAGCAGAGTCAAATTGAGAACGACTAATTCATGCCTTCAACGTATCAATATAATCCGCCCATTTTTGCAACCAGACCTTACATTCTTTTTCGTAGCTAAAGAGATCGTAGATATCTCAATACCCTTGTGGGAGTGGCCTAAAACAGCTTCTGCCACCTCACTGGGGCATACAATACGCCCACGCCTACCGGCAACGAGGCCAGTATCCCCTTTTCCTACATCAGACTCGCTTACGCAAACCATACCAAGTTGCCTTATTTTCATCCCACTCGCCAAACCCAAGAGCAAACTCGTCAGCAGCACAGAGTTCGCGTAGAATGCGCCATTAGCGCCACCCGTGGTTGGTAATCTCCGGTTTTCACCCTCATCCGCTTTGTCTACATCAGTGGGGGACGTTACTTCAATGACGTTGGTTAACTGTGCTGGTGATGAGATAAAGCGAGCATGCAAATATTTGACTAATCCGTTAACCCATTAAAATAAAACAAAAAAGCCAAGTAAAGAACCATAAATATGAACATTATTTACCAAGACCAGCATATTATCGTGGTCAATAAGCCCAGCGGGTTGCTTTCTGTACCGGGGCGAGCACCAGAAAATCATGACAGTGTGCTGGCACGTGTCCAGGCGGAATTTCCCGCGGCGCAATCGGTACATCGTCTGGATATGGCGACCAGTGGGGTGATTGTTGTCGCGCTAACCAAGGCTGCTGAGCGTGAGCTAAAGCGTCAGTTCCGTGAGCGTGAACCAGAGAAATGCTACATTGCCTGGGTCTGGGGCCATATAGAATTAGACGAAGGATTAGTGGATTTGCCGCTGATTTGTGATTGGCCGAACCGTCCGCTGCAGAAAGTCTGTTTTACCACCGGTAAAGCGGCGCAAACCCACTATCAAGTACTTTCCCGTGATGCGGATGGCAGTACGCGAGTAAAACTGACCCCGATCACCGGGCGCTCCCACCAATTGCGTGTTCATATGCTGGCATTGGGGCACCCGATCCTCGGAGATGGCTTCTACGCGCACCCCGAGGCCAAATCCATGGCAGAGCGCCTACAACTACATGCCCAAGAGTTGCGCATCACTCACCCAGAGTTCCACACATCCATGAATTTCCGAGCCGACGCCGATTTTTAAGCGCCGGCTTAATACCGGACTCATGCCCTATATCTGAGTCATTCCCTGTGCGGCTACTTGAAGCCTTTTTCATGTTTAATCAAGTCATAAGCCGCCTGAATTTCTTGCGCTTTCTGTTTGGCCATTTCCATCATTTGTGGCGGTAATCCTTTCGCCACCAGTTTATCTGGGTGGTGTTCGCTCATCAGTTTGCGATAGGCACGTTTGATGACAGCGGCATCATCATTGCTGTTAACGCCCAAGACCTTGCAGGCATCCTGTAGCGTCGGGCCCCGTTGGGCCTGTTGATACCCCCCTTGGGAACCGTAACTGTGCTGCCCCTGCCCGCCACCAAACTGGCGGCCACCTTCCATCATGTTGAGAAACTGATCGAACTGGCTATGTGAAATCCCCAGCTCTTCGGCAATGACATACAGGACATCCCGCTCATTGGGATGGAGTGAACCGTCAGCAAATGCCGCCTGGATTTGAATTTCCAAAAACATCCGAATCAAGTCAAAACGACCCACGCAGATACTGCGTAATTGCTGTAATGTTTCCCGCAATGGAAATTGATTCTGCTTACCCTCACGGAAAGCTTGCTGTGCCGCGGTTCTGGCCTCGCCATGCAGTTGCAAACGGTCCATAAACAGGTTGGCTATTTGGATATCTGCCTCGGTCACCCGCCCTTTCGATTTAGTCAGGTGCCCCATAACCTGGAAAGTGGTACGGAAGAATAGCGCCTGCCGCGCTTGCTGATTGGCAAAAAAACCCTGGTTGCGTTTGTTATAAAGCGCAGTATCAATCATCTGGCCGATAATCAGCCCTAAAATAATCCCCCAGAATCCCGCTCCAGACCAGACAGCGATAATCACTCCGAGTAGTTTTCCCCAATACTGCATAGACTCCCCAACTGTAAATTGTCAATCGCACACCACGGGTTGATTGAAGTGTTGCCGCCTTACCAGGATGAACTCCAATTATTTTGGTGTAATTCCCTTATTTATACGCAAGGGGTAAGGCGATTTTTTCCAAGAATTCGATTATCATACCTGTCATTTATCGCTACGCCTAACGTCGGTGTTGTCGACAGCAAGGTTTATACTTGTCGTCATTCAAGCGCCTACGATGTGACTGGTGCGAACGGATGCAAGCAACACTCAAGCAATTTGACGTATGAAAGGTATAACACTAGCGCAACGTTGATGCATGATATAGTCTCTGAATCATTTGCTGGACATGACGCTTCGGATAACGGAACACCAAAAAACGCGTATGAAAAAATGTTTCCCCACACTGCTGGCCACATTGATTTGGTCAGCAATTTATAGCCAGTATGCCGTCGCTGACTTGACTGAGCAATGTATGCTCGGTGTACCTATTTACGATAAGCCCCTTGTTACCGGCTCTCCTGACAGCTTACCTGTCACCATTCGTTCTGAGAGCGCCCATGCCAATTTCCCTGATAATGCCCAATTCACCGGCAATGTGGATATTGAACAAGGCAACAGCAGGCTGCTAGCCGAACAAGTTGATCTGAACCAAACGCAAAAAGAGGGTCAACCGAACCCTATCCGCACCGTCACCGCCACCGGTGATGTGCATTACGCGGATAATCAGATCAAACTGAAAGGCCCGAAAGCCTGGTCAAACCTGAACACCAAAGATACTGATGTTTATCAGGGTGAATACCAGTTGGTGGGGCGCCAAGGGCGCGGCGAAGCCGACAAAATGAAGATGCGTGGTGAAAACCGCTATACCATTTTGGAAAATGGCTCCTTTACCTCCTGTTTGCCAGGAGATAACAGCTGGAGCGTGGTCGGATCTGAAGTTATCCAGGACCGAGAAGAACAAGTTGCCGAAATATGGAATGCCCGCTTCAAGATTGGTAATGTGCCGGTGTTCTACAGCCCTTATATGCAATTGCCGATAGGCAACAAGCGCCGTTCAGGTTTTTTGATCCCGAACGCCAAATATAGTAGCAATAATGGTTTCGAATTCCTGTTGCCCTATTACTGGAACATTGCTCCCAACTTTGATGCCACTATTACGTCACACTATATGACAGAGCGTGGCCTGCAGTGGCAGAACGAGTTCCGTTATCTGCTGCAACCCGGCTTGGGGACTATTGCCCTGGATTGGCTGCCCAGTGATCGTCAATATGAGAACGACCATGGCGAATCCAATGACAGTAAGCGTTGGCTGTTTTACTGGGGCCATAGCGGCGTAATGGCCAAGGTGTGGCGTTTTAGCGTTGACTACACCAGAGTCAGTGATTCTTATTACTTTACGGATCTCACCTCACAATATGGAACCACCACTGACGGTTACGCAACGCAAAAATTCAGTCTCGGTTACGCCAATGAAAACTGGGATACCGCGTTGTCATCCAGGCAGTTCCAGGTTTTCCCTGCGGGCGGTAACGAAAATGCCTACCGTTCTCAACCGCAGTTGGATATCAACTATTACAAAACAGATATTGGCCCCTTTGACCTGCATACTTACGCCCAGGTCGCCAAGTTCACTACCGTCAACCCGGATAACCCGAAAGCCACTCGCTGGCATATTGAGCCGGCAGTGAGCCTGCCATTAGGTAACAGTTGGGGGAGTCTGAATACTCAAGCCAAAGTGATGGCAACTCATTTCCAACAAGATATTCCAAACGGTTTTGCGGCACATTCAGATCTGGATGAGTCGGTCAATCGCCTGCTGCCACAGTTCAAAACCGATGGCAAAGTGGTTTTTGAGCGAGGCATGGCCTTGTCACCAGACTATACCCAGACCATCGAACCACGGCTGCAGTATCTCTACGTGCCATATCGCGACCAAGGCAATATTTATACCTATGACTCAACACTGCTACAGACGGACTATTCTGGCCTGTTCCGTGATCGCTCCTACAGTGGGTTAGATCGTATCGCATCACAAAATCGTTTCGCAACCGGGGTCACCTCGCGAATTTATGATGATGAGTTAGTGGAACGTTTTAACGTTTCTGTGGGTCAAATCTACTATCTCAGCCATTCACGTACTGGGGAGCAATATCGCGAATTTGATAACAATAAAGATATCGGCAGTGTTGTCTGGGCGGGTGATACTTATTGGAAGATCGATCAACGTTGGGGCCTGCGTGGGGGCGTGCAATATGATACCCGCCTGAGCAGCTTTGCGTTAGGTGATGCGATAGTGGAATATCGTCAGGACGAAAATCGCGTAGTGCAATTAAACTACCGCTATGCCAGCCCAGAGTATATTGCTACTACGTTGCCAAATATCAGCAACCCAGGCTATCAGGAAGGTATTTCACAAGTTGGCTTGATCGGTGGCTGGCCAGTGGCGGATCGTTGGGCGGTGGTGGCAGGTTATTATTATGATACCCGGGCCCAACAGACGGCAAACCGCTTGGTAGGTCTGCGCTATAACACCTGCTGTTGGGCAATTAATCTCGGTTATGAACGTAAGATCACTGAGTGGGATAATGTCAACCAAAGCAGTAAATATGATAATCGGTATACAGTCAGTGTTGAACTCCGTGGCCTAGGTAACGATCACAGCCTGGGTACTAACGGAATGTTACGTGCAGGCATTCTGCCTTATCAACGTGCATTCTGATGTATTTTATGCCCAGGACAGGTATAACAGATTGAAAATAAAAACTTTCACCCGCAATTGCGGATTAAATAACGGGAAATGTATGAAGAACTGGAAAGCGTTTCTTCTCGGATTGGTGGTTTGTGCCAATACGGCATTCGCAGCGCCGCAAGAGGTCAATAAAGTCGTCGCCGTGGTCAATAACGGGGTGGTACTCGAGAGCGATGTGAACGGTTTATTACAATCGGTGAAACGCAACGCGCAGCAAGAAGGGCAACAGTTGCCTGGTGACAGCGAACTGCGTCAGCAAATCATTGAACGCCTGATCATGGATAATATTCTGTTGCAGATGGCGCAAAAAATGGGTATCACCGCCAGCGATGCCGATGTGGATAAAGCGATTGCCAATATTGCCGCCCAGAACAAAATGTCTGTTGATCAGTTGCGCAGCCGTTTGGCCTATGAAGGCTTAAACTACAACACCTACCGCGCACAAATCCGCAAGGAAATGCTGACCGCTGAAGTGCGTAACAATGAAGTCCGCCGTCGTGTCAACATCCTGCCACAGGAAGTTGAGGCATTGGCCCAACAGGTCGGTGCTCAAAATGGCGGAGATACCGAGGTTAATATCAGTCATATCCTGATACCGTTGCCAGAAAACCCGACTCAAGAGCAAGTTAACCAAGCTGGAACACTGGCAAAGCGCTTGGTGGGTGAAGTTAATGGTGGCGCAGATTTCGGTAAATTAGCCATCACCTACTCCGCCGACTCACAGGCCCTGAAAGGTGGCCAGATGGGATGGGGTAAACTACAGGAAATGCCTACACTGTTCGCAGAACGGTTGGTAAATGCCAAAAAAGGGGATGTGGTCGGTCCTATCCGTTCCGGTGTTGGTTTTCACATCCTGAAAGTTAACGATCTCCGTGGTGGCAACCAGTCAATTTCCGTCACCGAAGTACATGCGCGCCATATTCTCTTGAAACCGTCTGTCGTGATGACCGACGCTCAGGCGCAGGCGAAACTTCAGGCTGTAGCTACCGCTATCAAGAATGGTAAAGCCAAATTTGAAGATAAAGCCAAGCAACTTTCTCAAGATCCTGGTTCGGCGTTACAAGGGGGAGATCTGGGTTGGAGTTCGCCAGATGCTTATGATCCTGCCTTCCGTGATGCACTGCTGAAGTTGCAGAAAGGCCAGATCAGTGAACCGGTTCACTCCGCCTTTGGCTGGCACCTGATCCAATTGATCGATACTCGCCAAGTGGATAAAACTGATGCCGCACAGAAAGATCGCGCTTACCGCATGCTGTTCAACCGCAAATTTGCTGAGGAAGCACAAACCTGGATGCAGGAACTCCGTGCTTCAGCTTATGTGAAGATCCTCAATGGCAGCAATGCACAACACTAAGCGTATCGTGATTACCCCCGGTGAACCCGCCGGGGTGGGGCCGGATTTGGTCACCACACTGGCACAGCAGGATTGGCCTGTTGAGTTAGTGGTGTGTGCCGATCCTGCCTTATTGCTTGCGCGTGCCCGCCAATTGTCATTACCCTTGACGTTGAGAGAGTATCAACCCGAACAGCCAGCTCAACCACAGCAAGCCGGTAGTTTAACGGTGTTGCCCGTTGTAGCCCGAGCACCGGTGGTGGTCGGTGAGCTAAACGTGGCGAACAGTAGCTATGTTGTAGAAACACTGGCTCGCGCCTGTGACGGCTGTCTGAGCGGTGAATTTGCTGCTCTGGTAACCGGCCCGGTTAACAAAGGGGTCATCAATGATGGCGGTTTGCCGTTTAGCGGACACACTGAGTTCTTCGCCGAACGTAGTCACTGTGAACGCGTCGTGATGATGTTGGCTACCGAAGAGTTGCGTGTTGCGCTAGCCACCACCCATTTACCGTTATTGGCGGTACCCGGGGCGATTACCCTGCAGAGTCTGGATGAAGTGATCACCATTCTCGATCATGATCTAAAAACCAAATTCGGCATTGCGCAGCCACAGATCTATGTTTGTGGGCTTAACCCCCATGCCGGGGAAAATGGTCATATCGGGCGTGAAGAGCTGGATGTCATTATTCCCGCACTCGAATTGTTGCGTCAGCGCGGCATTCAACTGGTTGGGCCGCTACCTGCTGATACCCTGTTCCAACCGAAATATCTGCAACATGCCGATGCCGTGCTGGCAATGTATCACGACCAAGGTTTGCCAGTATTAAAATACCAAGGGTTTGGTCGGGCGGTAAATATCACCCTTGGCTTGCCCTTTATTCGTACCTCGGTCGACCATGGTACTGCATTGGAACTGGCTGGTAGCGGCACTGCCGATGCCGGTAGTTTCAAAACAGCCTTAAATCTCGCCATTGAAATGATAATTAATTCTAATGAATAATAGAGTCCACCAAGGGCATTTTGCCCGCAAACGTTTTGGACAAAACTTTTTAACCGATCAGTTTGTCATCGATAGCATTGTCTCAGCGATTCATCCACAACCGGGTGAAGCAGTTCTTGAGATCGGTCCAGGTTTGGGTGCCTTAACCGAACCTGTTGCTGCACGTATGGATCATATGACGGTGATCGAACTGGACCGTGATCTGGCCGCTCGCTTGGCCAATCATCCCCAGTTAAAAGATAAGCTGACCATCCATCAGCAAGATGCGATGACGGTGAACTTCGCCGAGTTGGCTGAACAAGTAGGTCAACCATTGAGAGTGTTCGGTAACCTGCCTTATAACATCTCAACACCGCTGATGTTCCATCTTTTCAGCTATACTTCGGCTATTCGCGACATGCATTTTATGTTGCAAAAAGAAGTGGTCAATCGCCTGGTGGCTGGCCCAAACAGCAAAGCTTATGGCCGGCTGACCGTGATGGCACAATACTACTGCAATATCATTCCGGTACTGGAAGTGCCACCTACCGCCTTCGCTCCACCACCTAAGGTCGATTCAGCGGTGGTTCGTTTGGTACCCCATGCGGTAATCCCACATCCGGTGCATGATGTGCGCATGTTAAGCCGTATTACCACCCAGGCGTTTAACCAACGCAGGAAAACCATCCGCAATAGCTTGGGTGAGTTGTTTACCCCAGAGCAACTGATGGAACTGGGTGTTGACCCGGCATTACGAGCAGAAAATATTTCTGTCGCGCAGTACTGTAAGCTGGCAAACTGGCTTTCAACCCAGCAGGTGCCAGCGCAATAAAGGAGTCATGACCATGATTGATTCGCCCCGTGTATGTATCCAAATTCAGAGTATTTATGTGGAGTCACAATCAATACCTGAAGAGGAGCGTTACGTCTTCGCATATACCGTTACTATCCGTAACCTGGGGCGTTTTAACGTGCAACTCCTGGGACGTTACTGGCTGATTACCAACAGCAATGGCCGCCAAACTGAAGTACAAGGGGAAGGGGTGATCGGCGAACAGCCCCTTATCCTACCCGGTAACGAGTTTCAATATACCAGCGGTGCGGTACTCGAAACACCGCTCGGTACTATGGAAGGTCACTACGAAATGGTGGATCACCAAGGTAAGCCATTTCGTACTGCTATCCCAGTCTTCCGATTAGCCATCCCTACGCTGATCCACTAATATGGCAACCTATCTTATCGGCGATGTTCATGGTTGCTTTGATGAACTGCAAGCGCTGTTAGCTCAAGCTAATTTCGAGCCACACCAGGATCAACTGTGGTTAACCGGTGATTTGGTTGCCCGCGGGCCAGATTCGCTCGCGGTGCTGCGTTATGTGCGTTCACTCGGCCCAGCAGTGCGTATGGTGTTGGGTAACCATGATTTACATCTGCTGGCTATCTATGCCGGCATTAGCCGTAATAAACCGAAAGACAATCTGACGCCTTTACTAGAAGCCCCCGACAGTGATGAGTTAATCAATTGGCTGCGGCGTCAACCCATTCTGCAAGTTGACCACCAGCGTAAACTGATTATGGGGCATGCAGGCATCACTCCACAGTGGGATATTGCCACCGCGCAACAATGTGCCCGTGAAGTTGAAGCCGTATTAAGTAGCAGCTGCTACCCGTTATTCCTTGATGCGATGTATGGCGATATGCCAAATAACTGGACCCCAGAGATGATTGGGCTGGCACGCCTGCGTTTCAGCACCAATGCGCTGACGCGTATGCGCTATTGTTTCCCTAACGGGCAGTTGGACATGATTTGTAAAGATGCCCCCACTGATGCCCCCTCCATGTTGAAGCCCTGGTTTGAACTCCCTCGCCAAGTTGACCCCGATTACACCGTTATTTTCGGTCACTGGGCTTCACTGGAAGGTAACGGCACACCTGAAGGTATTATTGCTCTAGATACCGGTTGTTGCTGGGGCGGGGAACTGACCATGTTACGTTGGGAAGATAAACAGTTTTTTACCCAACCGGCCAGCCAACGCGCAACGCTCGATGGTCAGAATTTACTCACCGACATTTAATTAAGCAACCGCAGGCCAAACGATGGTCGCAAACAATAGTCACAAGCATTAGCCACAAACATTAGCCACAAACAATGGCCAATAATGGTGCTCTGCGGTTGTCACCCAAGTGAGTCTCTTTTACTCAAGCTTGGTAAGCTGGATACCCCCCTACAGATAGGCAAGACCCACATTGGGTAATCAGGAAGGGGTTATCAGAAAGACTTAGCGACGTTCTAAAATCTCAAAACAATAACAGTGAGAATTCAGTTCATCTGCATCATGAAATTCACTGAACGAGCTTTCCCACTCATCGGGCTCGTAATCCGGAAAGTGGGCATCCCCCTCCACTTCAGCATCAATATGCGTCAAATATAACCGGTTAGCCCGTGGCAAAAACTGCTCATAAACCCGGCCACCACCAATCACCATGACCTCTTCCACATCCCCCGCGGCAGTCAATGCCTGCTCCAACGAGGTTACCCAAGTCACACTCTGGTCACTGCCTGGCTGGCTGGTTAAAACAATATTCTGGCGGCCTGGCAACGGACGACCTATCGACTCAAACGTCTTACGACCCATAATAATAGGTTTATTCAACGTGTTACGTTTGAACCACGCTAAATCTGCGGGTAAGTGCCATGGCATGGTATTTTCCATACCAATAACGCGGTCTGCTGCCAAAGCGGCAATCAGGCTGATAATCATTATATAACCCTGTATGTCTTCGTCATTTGAGCTGCAGCGGTGTTAGCTGCAACCTGAACAAACTTGGCGATAGAGTAGATGGCAAAATCGCCCACACTATACGTAAAGCGCTATTCGCCGTCGATAGGGTTTTGTCTCATTTACGCGATAAGACCTGAGGGTGTTAAGCCTACAGTAACAACCTTAAACCCCTGGTCGTTTGCGATATAACCATAAACCAGGCACGGATAAACCGATAGATAGTGCACCGACAATAAAACAGGCTTTAAGAAAATTGGAAATCATAACCGACATCAATGCTTCGCTATAGCCAAGATGGGAGATTTCTACCACACTAATCATCGCGGTATAAGCAGAAATCCCCGGGAACATCGGGATTACTGCGGCCACAGTAAATACCTTGGGGTGAGCCAGCAACCAACGTGACCAACTGATACCAATAATACCAATCAGAATGGCGGCCAAAAACGAAGCCCACTCGATATTCATCCCAAAATGCATCATCAGCATACGGGAACCATGGCCTAATGCGCCCAGTAAAGCGCAATAGCGCAAGGCACGGGCAGGCACATTAAATACCATGGCAAAACCCAAGGCAGGTACCGCAGCCAACAACATATCCTGCAGTAACATCCATAATAGGTTCATGCCCACCCCCGCAATTGCCATAACGACATGGCCATCACCACGCCGATACAGGTTGCCAGGGTCAATAAAGTGGCCATCGCCCAACGCGCCAACCCGGTATTCACATGGCCTTTAAACATATCAGCCACGGCATTAATCAATGGGAACCCGGGTACCAGCAGCAGAACACTGGCGGCCATCGCCACACTGGAGGTTTGGCTAAAAACAGGTAAACGCAGCAGTAAACCAGAAACCGAGGTGGCAACAAACGCCGTCAAACAGAAATTGATCAACGGATTCAAATGGCGGGCAGTCAATAGTTGGCGCACAAACATGGCCAGACCACTGGCCAGAAAAGTGACCACAAAGGCATCAGGGCCGCCACCATTGAGCATGCTGAAGCAGCCACAGGACAACCCCACCATCAACACCACCAGCCAGCGTGGATAACGCAGTGGAACGATCTTGTTAAAGCGCCGGGCAACCGTCTGGGCATCCGCCAAACGGTGTTCAGCCAAGATCACAATATGCTGCACCTCAGTAACAATTTGCATATTAATGCCGCGATCAACATTCTTACGTGTTGTCGTCAGGCAGGCATCATTGCTGATCGTGGTCAGCACCACCGCATTGGCCGAAATGGAGCTTTCCACACTGTCCATCCCCAGTGCCAAACCCAGGCGAGTAGAGAGCTGCTCCACCACCATGCTTTCCGCACCATGTTGTAACAGTAGCAACGCGCACTGAATACACAGGCGCGTGATCTCACGTTGCTGCTGATTGACACTGGGTAGATCCACCGTCAATTCCCGTTTCATATTGCTCATTGTACTCCCTGAATGAACGTCCACCGCAGCTAAACACCTCACCCTGCAAGATGCAGGTAGATATCCCCTACCTGCAACTTAGAACGTTCAGTTATTTACTGATTCGGGCATGTAATTCCTGTACCGAAGTCACCTGTTCAGTAGGGTCGGCCTTTAATGCCATCACGGTAGCAAAACCACCATTAAGTGTGGTGTCATAGTGTACTTTATACTGCAACGCACTACGACGGATCAGTTTGGAGTCCTCAATAGCCTGACGGCCCGCGGTGGTGTTAACAATATAGGTGTACTCGCCATTTTTGATGCGGTCCTGAATATGAGGCCGCCCTTCATGCACCTTATTGACCAAACGGGGATTAATCCCTGCCTCACCCAGTACGATGGCGGTGCCATGAGTCGCATCCAGTTCAAACCCCTGTTTGAGCAGGCTGGCTGCCAGGTCCACCACGCGGGCTTTGTCAGCCCCACGTACTGATAACAACGCACGCCCCTGTTTTTTCATACCGGAGTTACTGCCCAGCATCGCCTTGGAGAAAGCTTCAGCAAAGGTTGCCCCAACCCCCATCACTTCCCCTGTCGAACGCATTTCTGGCCCCAGAATCGGGTCAACACCCGGGAACTTATTAAATGGCAGGACCACTTCTTTCACCGAGTAATACGGTGGGATAACCTCTTCGGTTACCTGCTGCTCAGCCAGCGATTTACCGATCATCACTCGTGCGGCAACCTTCGCCAAAGGGACCCCAGTGGCTTTGGAAACAAAGGGAACGGTACGGGCAGCACGCGGATTAACCTCAATCAGGTACACTTCGTTGTTTTTCACCGCAAACTGGACGTTCATCAAACCACGGACCTGCAGCTCAAACGCCAACTTTTCCACCTGCTGGCGCATCACATTCTGGATATCCTTGCTCAACGTATAGGCTGGCAGGGAACAAGCCGAGTCACCAGAGTGTACGCCAGCCTGTTCGATATGCTCCATGATGCCACCGATCAACACGCGCTCACCATCGCAGATGGCATCGACATCCACTTCTACGGCGTCGTCCAGGAAACGATCCAACAATACCGGAGCATCATGGGAAACACTCACCGCATTCTGGAAGTAACGACGGAGATCAACTTCATCGTAAACGATCTCCATGGCGCGGCCACCCAGCACGTAAGAGGGGCGCACCACCAGCGGATAACCAATCCCTGCGGCTTTTTCTACCGCCTGCTCAATAGTGGCCACGGTGGCATTGGCGGGTTGCTTCAGCCCCAAGCGGTGGACAGCCTGTTGGAAGCGCTCACGATCTTCCGCACGATCAATCGCGTCCGGGCTGGTACCAATAATCGGCACACCAGCGGCTTCCAGCTCACGCGCCAGTTTCAGCGGAGTTTGCCCACCATACTGCACGATAACACCTGTTGGCTGCTCGATACGTACAATTTCCAGCACATCTTCTAACGTCACTGGCTCAAAGTAGAGACGATCCGAAGTATCGTAGTCGGTGGAGACAGTTTCCGGGTTGCAGTTGACCATAATGGTCTCGTAACCATCTTCACGCAATGCCAGCGCGGCGTGCACACAGCAGTAATCGAATTCGATTCCCTGGCCAATACGGTTTGGGCCGCCCCCCAAGATCATCACTTTCGGACGGTCATGGGATGGATTGGCTTCACACTCCTCTTCATAAGTGGAGTACATATAGGCGGTATCGGTAGCAAACTCCGCAGCACAGGTATCGACCCGCTTATAAACCGGGTGCAGATTGAAACCATGGCGCAACTTGCGGATTTCATTTTCTGAAACCCCGACCAATTTGGCCAAACGCGCATCAGCAAAACCTTTACGCTTCAGCAAGCGCATAAAACCGGCGTTTAAACCGTTGATGCCCAACTCAGCCACCTGCTCTTCAAGGCGCACCAACTCTTCAATCTGCACCAGAAACCAGCGATCGATATTAGTCAGGTTGAACACACCATCCACCGACAAACCGGCACGAAAAGCATCAGCGATATACCAGATACGATCACAACCGGCATCTTTAAGTTCGCGACGTATTTTGGTCAGCGCCTCAGGGTCATCAAGGCTCACTTTAGGATCAAAACCGGTGGCACCCACTTCCAGACCACGCAGTGCTTTCTGCAATGATTCCTGCTGGGTACGGCCAATCGCCATCACTTCACCCACAGACTTCATCTGGGTGGTCAGGCGATCATTGGCACCGGCAAATTTTTCGAAATTAAAACGCGGGATTTTGGTGACTACATAGTCAATGGAAGGCTCAAAGGAAGCTGGCGTGCGGCCACCGGTGATATCGTTCATCAACTCATCGAGGGTATAACCTACTGCCAACTTGGCGGCGATCTTGGCGATCGGGAACCCCGTGGCTTTCGATGCCAACGCTGATGAGCGGGAGACGCGAGGGTTCATTTCGATCACGATCAAGCGGCCGGTTTTCGGGTTGACGGCAAACTGGACGTTAGAACCGCCGGTTTCAACGCCGATCTCGCGCAACACCGCCATCGAGGCGTTACGCATAATTTGATACTCTTTGTCGGTCAGGGTCTGCGCGGGTGCCACGGTGATAGAGTCACCGGTATGGATGCCCATCGCATCGATATTTTCGATAGAGCAGACGATGATGCAGTTATCATGCTTATCGCGCACCACCTCCATTTCATACTCTTTCCAGCCAATCAGCGATTCATCAATCAATAGCTCGTTGGTAGGAGAGAGATCCAGACCACGCTGACAGATCTCTTCAAATTCTTCACGGTTATAGGCGATACCCCCACCGGTTCCTCCCATAGTGAATGATGGGCGAATAATGCAAGGGAACCCCACATCAGCCGCAACCGCCAACGCCTCATCTATATTATGCGCGATGCCAGAACGAGCGGTATCCAGGCCGATCTTCTTCATGGCAATATCGAAACGGCGGCGATCTTCTGCTTTATCGATAGCATCGGCAGTAGCACCGATCATGGTGACACCGAATTCAGCCAGCACCCCTTGGCGCTCCAGCTCCAGAGCACAGTTGAGTGCTGTTTGCCCACCCATGGTTGGCAAGACCGCATCTGGGCGCTCTTTTTCGATGATTTTACGCACCACTTCCCAGTGAATTGGCTCAATATAGGTGGCATCCGCCATTTCTGGGTCAGTCATGATGGTCGCGGGGTTGGAGTTAACCAGAATAACGCGGTAACCCTCTTCACGTAGTGCTTTACAGGCTTGTGCACCGGAATAATCAAATTCACACGCCTGGCCAATCACAATCGGACCGGCACCGAGGATCAGGATGCTTTTTATATCTGTACGTTTTGGCATGTTGTATGGCTCCTGATTATTTGGCGTTGGAACGATAAGATTCAATCAGTTCAATAAAGTGGTCAAACAGCGGTGCCGCATCATGGGGGCCAGGGCTGGCTTCTGGATGCCCTTGGAAACCAAATGCTGCTTTATCGATGCGATGAATTCCCTGCACCGTATGGTCAAACAGCGATTTGTGAGTGACCCGCAGAGTCGATGGCAAATTATTTTCATCTACAGCAAAACCGTGGTTCTGCGCGGTGATCATCACCCGTTGATTATCCAGATCCTGCACCGGGTGGTTACCACCATGATGACCCAACTTCATCTTGGTGGTTTTCGCCCCGCTAGCTAACGCCAGTAGTTGATGTCCAAGACAGATACCGAAGAGTGGAATGTCGGTTTCCAACAACTGTTTGATAGCGTTAATGGCGTAATCACAAGGTTCTGGATCACCCGGGCCGTTGGACAGGAACACGCCGTCTGGCTTCATTTTTAACACATCTGCAGCCGGAGTCTGAGCAGGAACCACCGTAAGACGACAGCCACGATCCACCAACATACGTAGAATATTGCGTTTTACACCGTAATCGTAAGCCACCACATGGTAAGGCAGTTCATCTACTGATTTGGCAGCTGGCAGATCCCCAGCCAGGGTCCAACTGCCTTGCAACCAAGGGTATGCATCCTTGGTGGTGACCTCTTTCGCCAGATCCATCCCCTTCAAACCGGGGAAAGCCTTGGCTTTTTGCAGTGCCAGCTCAGCATCAGCAGCATCGCCAGTCATGATGCAGCCATTTTGTGCCCCTTTTTCCCTCAGCAGACGCGTCAGTTTGCGCGTATCAATATCGGCAATGGCGACAATATTGTGCTGCTTAAGGTAGGCCGACAGTCCTTCTTCGTTACGGTAATTGCTGGCAATGAGAGGAAGGTCGCGGATAACCAGGCCTTGAGCATGAACAGAGGAGGATTCTTGGTCAGCATGATTGGTGCCAACATTGCCGATATGGGGATAAGTAAGAGTAACGATTTGGCGGGAGTAGGAGGGGTCAGTGAGGATTTCTTGATAACCGGTCATCGACGTATTGAAGACCACTTCCCCCACTGCCGAACCTTCCGCCCCAATGGCCCGACCATGGAATTGGGTTCCGTCTTCCAGAACCAATAGCGCTGATTTGATCAAAACACCCTCCAAGGAATAATAAATCACATTATTTGCATATTAATTCATATGTCACACTCTAAATCAATGCCAAAAACGCCATCACAGCTGATTTTTGGCAAATTGCGCGCATTCTAATGATGAGTGCTGGTCTTGTCTACAAAAAGCCCCCTTTTTTACATTAATTTTGTCCACCTTACGATTTATTTTAACCCACAGCCTCGAAAACACACAAAAACTCGGGCTGGAAAACGGTTGCAATAAGAAATAGCAGAAAAATTGGCTTTAAAAGGTAGTTGTCTAGATAAGATGAGATGAAATGGTCTAAAAATGAACAAATAAGCAAGATAAACATTAAAAATGGACATTAGAGTAAAAATTAAAGCCATAAAGCCTATTTTTACATAAAAAAATAGGGCAATTGGATTATTGCCCTATTTTCATGTAATTAGAAAAAAAACCTTAAAAAAAAGGAATTTAAAATATTATAACTGCTCTAATCCGAGCACATCACGCATATCAAATAACCCATTTTGCCGCGCAGAAACCCAAATAGCCGCACGGACGGCACCATTGGCGAAAGTCATACGGCTTGAAGCTTTATGCGTAATTTCCACCCGCTCGCCGATATCGGCAAACATCGCAGTATGTTCACCCACAATATCGCCAGCCCGGATAGTGGCAAACCCGATGCTCTTCGGATCTCGTTCGCCAGTATGACCAACACGCTGGTAAACCGCACACTCTTTAAGGTCACGGCCTAATGCCCCGGCAATCGCCTCGCCCATCGCTAGCGCAGTGCCGGAAGGCGCATCAACCTTATGGCGATGATGTGCCTCCACTATTTCGATATCCGTATAATCACCCATCACCTTGGCGGCCTTCTCCAACAGTTTCAACATCACATTGACCCCGACACTGAAGTTAGCGGCAAAGACAATGCCAATCTGTTGAGTAGCGACTTGGATGGCGGCTTTACCCGCATCATCAAAACCGGTGGTGCCAATCACCATACCTTTATGATGAGCCACACAGAATGCCAAATGAGTCAACGTGCCTTCTGGGCGAGTAAAGTCGATCAAAATATCAAAATCATTGACCACCTTTGCCAGGTCATCAGTGACAGTCACACCTAGCACCCCTACCCCGGCCAACTCACCGGCATCTGAGCCCACCAGACTTGACCCTGAGCGCTCCATAGCAGCACCTAACACCACGCCTGGTGCCAGCTGCACCGCTTGAATCAATTGACGCCCCATACGGCCACCAGCACCAACGACGGCAATGCGGATCTGTGAATTAGTCATACTCTGCTCTCTTTTTGATCAGTAGCCATTCTTCAGCACTCAGTCGACCTGCTTAATGTCCAGCCGCAGTTCTCTGGGTACTTCAAACACGATGTTCTCTTCACGACCACTAAGCTCATGAACCTCTTTGCCACCCAATATCTTCAAACGACTGATCACTTCCTGAACCAACACGTCTGGCGCAGAAGCCCCCGCGGTAACCCCAATGTTGCCCCCCCCTTGCAACCAGGCTTCTTGAATATCAGCGGCAGAATCGATCAGATAGGCCGGTTTACCTACACGTTGAGCCAATTCAGCCAAGCGGTTGGAGTTCGACGAGTTTTTCGACCCCACCACCAGGACGAGGTCCGCCTGTGCCGCCAGATTACGTACAGCTTCCTGACGATTAGTGGTGGCATAACAAATATCATCTTTCCGCGGACCGATAATATTCGGGAAACGTTCACGCAATACATCAATCACGTCCGAAGTGTCATCCACAGAGAGTGTCGTCTGGGTCATAAAACAGAGGTTATACTCATTCTTTACCTGCAGTTTCCAGACATCCTCGGGTGACTCAACCAGATACATTCCCCCCTGCGGGTTACTGTATTGCCCCATCGTGCCTTCCACTTCCGGGTGCCCAGCATGACCAATCAGGATCGCCTCAGTCCCCTTGCGGCTGGCTCGTGCCACTTCCATATGCACCTTGGTCACCAACGGACAAGTGGCATCAAACAACATCGTCAGTTGACGGGTTTTGGCTTCAGCGCGTACCGCCTGTGAAACACCGTGGGCAGAAAAGATCAGGATCGAACCATCAGGCACCTCGGCGATCTCTTCAATGAATATCGCCCCGCGTTCACGCAGGCTATCGACGACATAGCGGTTATGTACCACTTCATGGCGCACATAAATCGGTGCGCCATAAATCTCCAACGCACGTTCCACAATGCTAATCGCGCGATCAACCCCGGCACAAAAACCGCGCGGATTAGCCAGCAATATTTGCATCTGTTTTCTCCTGCTGTGGATCAATCTCCAATACTTCAATATCAAAGAGGACTGGGTGACCCGCCAACGGATGGTTGAAATCGACGGTGACAGAGTCTTCAGCCACTTCATGCACCACACCAGGCATTTCACTGCCATCAATGGCGGTAAACAGCATGATGGTACCCACCTCCGGCACCCCGGTATCGATGAAATCACGGTGCGAGAAGAACTGAATCAAGTCTGGATTCTTTGCCCCAAATGCCGCTTCCGGTTGCAGGGTAAAAGCACATTTATCACCCACCCGCAGACCAATAAGTTGCTGCTCCAAGGGGGCGGACAAGCTGCCATCCCCCAGGCGAAACAGCGCAGGTTTACCGTTGCCTCGGGTAGACTCCGCCGTTGAGCCATCGTCCAATTTCAGCGTGAAATGCACCAACACCGCACTACTACTGTTAACCTGAGCTGTCATGTTACTTCCCTTCACTGCTGGCACGTTTCTTCGCTGGCAGGAACCCTTCCAGTACGATCATCACAGCCCCTATACAGATAAAGGAGTCCGCCAGGTTAAAGGTCGGGTAATGCCAATTACCGATATAGAAGTCGATAAAATCGACGACAAAACCATGCCATAGACGATCAAACAGGTTACCGAGCGCACCACCAATAATAAACGCATAGGCGATATTGTTGAGCTTCTGCTGGGCACTGCTGCGATACATCATCACCAGCAGGACCACCACGATAGCAATGGCGACACCCGCAAAGAACCAGCGCTGCCAACCACCATGGTCCGCAAGGAAACTGAATGCGGCACCGTAATTACGCGCATAATACAAGTTGAATGACGGGAACAATGGCTGGAGTTGGCCCAGCTCAAAATTATTCAAAATCCACAGCTTACTGGCTAAATCCAACGCCAGTACCACCACCACCAACCATAGCCAGCGCAAGCCGGTCGAACTTATCGGTCTACTCATTAGGTCATTGCTCTCAGCCATATACCCTTCATCCTTCAAGCTGCTTGGGTGTTGGCGGCGATTACTCGTCTCATCCATGAGACTCGCCCCTCACGGGGTTGCCGCCTACAAGCAACTAGAATTATTCTGGGTATCGTTAGTTCTCAGGCATAGTGCCGTTTTTCGCCATCACCAGCGACGTTAGTCACACAGCGGCCACAAATATCCGCGTGTTCTGCGGCCTGGCCAATATCCGTGGTGTAATGCCAGCAACGTGGGCATTTCTCACCCACTGCGGTACTGAAAGCGATTTTTAACCCTTTAAGCAATTCGCTCTGCTGTGCATCCGCCGGAGCTGACGCTAAAGGTGCCACATTGGCGGATGAGGTCAGCAACACAAAGCGTAGCTCATCCTGCAGGCTGTTTAGGCAAGCAGCCAAGTCATTGTCTGCATACAGCGTCACCGCCGCCTCCAGTGAGCCACCAATGCGTTTGTCTGCACGCGCCTGTTCCAGCACTTTGTTCACTTCACCGCGTACCTTCAGCAGTTCAGCCCAAAATGCATCATTCATGCTCTCCCCTTCAGCCAAACCAAACAGGCCACTGTACCACTCTTCAGTGAAGACATACGGCGCACGTTTGCCTGGCAGGAAGCCCCAGATTTCATCTGCGGTAAACGACATGATCGGTGCCATCCAACGCACCAGCGCTTCAGCAATATGGAACAGGGCGGTCTGGCAACTGCGACGAGCCACACTGTTGCTCTTCGCGGTATATTGACGGTCTTTGATGATATCCAGATAAAAAGAGCCCATCTCCACCGAGCAGAACTGCATCAGCCGCTGTACCACTTCATGGAAATCGTAGTTGGCATAGGCCTGCTCGATATCCTGCTGCGCCGCTAATGCGCGACCCACTGCCCAACGATCCAAGACCACCATTTCATCGGCGGCAACACAATCGGTCGCAGGATCAAAGCCGTTAAGGTTTGCCAGCAAGAAACGCGCTGTATTGCGAATACGGCGGTAAGAGTCCGCTGCACGTTTGAGGATTTCGTCAGAAACTGCGATCTCGCCAGTGTAATCCGTCGATGCCACCCACAAACGTAAAATATCCCCCCCCAGTTTGTTCATCACATCCTGCGGGCTAATGGTGTTACCGATAGACTTGGACATTTTGCGGCCCTGACCATCGACAGTAAAACCATGGGTCAACACTTCTTTATAAGGTGCCTTGCCTTTCATGGCGGTGGAAATCATCAGCGATGACATAAACCAACCGCGATGCTGATCCGACCCTTCTAAATACATATCAGCGCCATGGCCGTTGAACTCAGGGCGAACATCCACCACTGAAGCATGGGTTGAACCAGAGTCAAACCATACGTCCAAAGTATCCGGCACTTTGACATAATCTGCGGCTTCCGCACCGAGGATCTCGGCAGCATCCAGATCCCACCAGGCCTGAATTCCCTCTTGCTCAACACGCTTGGCAACCTGTTCCATCAGCTCAACACTACGTGGGTGAAGCTGCTCCGTCTCTTTATGGACAAACAGAGACATTGGCACACCCCAGGTGCGCTGACGCGAGATACACCAATCGGGACGATTAGCCACCATCATTTCGATACGTGCCTGGCCCCAATCGGGGATCCACTGCACGCCTTTGATCTCTTCCAGTGACTGTTTACGCAATCCATGCTGATCCATGCTGATAAACCATTGTGGCGTGGCACGGAAAATAACCGGCGTTTTGTGGCGCCAGCAGCAGGGATAGCTGTGCTGCAGTTTTTCAACATGCAACAGCGCACCTTTTTCGCGTAACAGCTCCACCACCAGATCATTGGCCTTAAACACAAATTTGCCATCCAGTGAGGGGTAAGTCCCCGTCAGATAGCAACCATTCGGCCCAACCGGATTAGCCACTTCCAAGCCATATTTCTGGCCAATCACAAAGTCATCCGGGCCATGGCCAGGTGCGGTATGGACTGCACCGGTACCCGCATCCAGCGTGACGTGATCCCCCAGAACCGCCGGCACATCAAAGCCCATAAACGGATGGGTGAAACGCATTAACTCTAGCTCACTACCTTGGCAAGCGCCAAGCACCGCCCACTGGGTAATGCCCGCACGCCGCATCACACTTTCCACCAGATCCGCCGCCAGGATCAGGCATTGACCATCAACTTGTACCAATTGATAGGCAAATTCCGGGTTCAGCGAAATCGCACGGTTGGCAGGCAAGGTCCATGGTGTGGTGGTCCAGATCACCAAAGAAACTGGGCCATCAACCTGTGTTACGCCAAACTTGGCGGCAACCGCAGCGGCATCAACCGCCTGGAAAGTGACATCAATAGAAGGTGAAGTTTTGTCGTAATATTCAACTTCTGCCTCTGCCAGGGAAGAACCACAATCGGTACACCAGTGAACCGGTTTGGCCCCCTTGAGCAAATGACCATTGCTGATGATTTTAGCCAGGGCACGGATAATGTTGGCTTCGGTTTTAAAGTCCATGGTCAGGTAAGGATGATCCCAGTCACCCAATACCCCCAAGCGAATAAAATCTTGCTTCTGCCCCTCAACCTGTTCGGCTGCATACTCGCGGCATTTCTGACGGAACTCCGCAGGGGTCAGTTTCTCACCGGGTTTGCCATAAAGTTGTTCAACTTTCAATTCAATGGGCAGACCGTGGCAGTCCCAACCGGGAATATAAGGCGAATCAAAGCCCGCCATCCCTTTGGATTTAATAATAATATCTTTGAGGATTTTATTTACCGAGTGACCAATATGAATACTGCCATTCGCATACGGTGGGCCGTCATGCAGAATAAAGGTCTTTTTCCCCTTTTTAGCAGCACGAATAATCCCGTACAGATCCTGTTCATACCAACGGTTAAGCATGCCAGGCTCGCGCTTGGCGAGATCGCCGCGCATCGGGAACCCTGTTTCCGGCAAGTTCAGGGTATTCTTGTAGTCACTCATTAGATTCTCGGTTCCGTTTTCGATTGGTAAGATTAAGCCGGTGTCTGTAGCCCAAAAAACTTCCGGGCAGTCACCACATCATTGGCGATTTGCTGCTTAAGTTCATCAAGCGAAGCAAAACGCTGTTCATTGCGCAATTTTGCGCGCAGCACCACATCCAGATGGCGGCCATACAGATCCATAGTCACATCCAGTAAATGCACTTCCAGTTGCTGACGGACGCCAGCAACGGTAGGCCGAGTGCCGATATTGGCCACCCCGGGCAAAGGTTGTAGTGCCAGGCCATAAACATCGACCGCATAGACCCCTTTGACCGGTGCAACCAGGCGTTTAAGTGGCAGGTTGGCCGTTGGGAAACCAATGGTTCTCCCCAATTGGTCACCATGTACTACACGCCCTGAAATACGATAAGGGTGCCCCAGCAGGGTCTCCGCCAGCAGCAAATCATCATCACGCAGGGCATTGCGAATCGCCGTACTGCTGATACGCTGATCCCCTTCACGAAAAGTGGACGCACTCACCACTTCAAAGCCATATTTCTCCCCCGCTTGCTGCAACAGTTGATAATCCCCTTGGCGACCCGCCCCAAAGCGGAAATCATCGCCCACCATCAGGAATTTCACTCCCAACTTTTCCACCAGCAGTTCAGTCACAAACGCCTTTGAAGGGTGAGCGGCAAAACGGGGATCAAACTTGACGCACAACAAGAAATCCACCCCGGCCTCAGCCAAATATTTGGCCTTGTCACGCAAGCGCGTCAGGCGGGCCGGTGCTTTATCTGCAGCAAACAATTCCAACGGTTGCGGTTCAAAAATCATTACCACCACCGGTAGCCCGAGGCGGTGTCCTACCTGTTTCAGCTGTGCCAACAACGCCTTGTGACCGCGATGTACGCCGTCAAAGTTGCCGATGGTGAGCACACAACCATGATGGTGTGCCCGGATATTATGGATGCCACGAATTAGCTGCATAGCTGGCTCAAAACAGTGGAAATCGGCGGATTATACCTTGTACAACGGTTAAGGTTAACCGGCGATTGTTCCCTTTGATGTATATAGTCATACCATACCGAAGGAAAAGCGCCTTCACCACCGTTTCAATTCCTCAAATTACCGCCAGATGACGGTTTTATCCCGATGTTCCTTCAAATTATCGTCAAAAAATAGCTCAATCAGACGCTATTGTTGGTATGATACCCAGTCGCTTCTCCACCAGGCGGAGCAGGATACAAATCATATGGCGATTTTTATCGCGAAACACTGTATTCCCATAGCCGAAACTGGTAAGATCCTGCGCCATCACAACGTAGCAAGTGCCGCCCGTACAAACGGCGCTTATTTGCACAAATCCATTGACAAACGAAGGCTAAAAGGGCATATTCCTCGGCCTTTGAATTGTCCTCAATAGCATATATTTGGGAGTTGGACCTTGGCTAATATCAAATCAGCTAAGAAACGCGCCGTACAGTCTGAGAAACGCCGCAAGCATAACGCTAGCCGTCGCTCAATGGTGCGTACCTTCATTAAGAAGGTGTACGCCGCTATCGCAACTGGCGACAAAGCAGCAGCACAAAACGCATTTAATGAAATGCAACCTATTGTGGATCGCCAGGCAGGTAAAGGCCTGATCCACAAAAATAAAGCAGCACGTCATAAGTCGAGCTTGATTGCACAGATTAACGCAATGCAGTAAGTCTTACGTTTTCTGCTTGATAAAAAAACCGGCTTTGGCCGGTTTTTTTACATTTGAGATCCAGCCAGTATCGGCTTAAAAGGTAAACAGGGCTGAAAAATCCTTGTTACATACCCGTCGTACTGCCGGATGTTGGATCATCCGCTCAGCAAAAATAATGTAATACTCTTCTTGCACGCTATCGATGCGCCCAATCTCCATCACATTATCATCCTTGTAGGTGTCCAATGCATACAGTGTCGGAGCAACGAAAATCGCATTGTGATACAACCCGAAAGCCTTCATCAACGCAGCATCATCAAACTCCCCCAGAATCTGAACCTGAATCCCCTGAGTATTAAACCAATTAAGCAGTTTGCGCCCCAGCATCGAACGCTTTCCCGGGATCAGTAATCGTCGCTGCTCCAGGCAGGCTGGGAACGGTAAATCAGGCACCGGTGGACGACAGAAGAAGCTGATGCCACACTCACCCAATTTCAGCGAGAACAACCCTTCCTGTTGACTGGAGTCGACAGGACAATCCGACAGAATCATATCCAATTTGTGCTGGCTCAACTGTTCCAGCAGCATCTCATGGGTTGATTCGAAACAGCGCAGATGGATCTGCTCATTATCAACCACCGCGGCTTCCAATACCTGGCTGACCAGCCTCTTGGAGAGCGCATCCGCCACACCAACGTCAAACAACAGGTTGGATTCCTTGCGGTAATTAACGATATCCAGCATTTCCTGGCTCAGCATAAACATCTTATCCGCATAGCGGAAGACCAGTTGGCCGAGTTCAGAGGGCACCACGCCACGCCCTTGGCGCTTGAACAGTTTTCCATCAAGGCGCTCTTCCAAGGCTTTGATCTGACCAGTAATGGTTTGCGGCGTAAGGAACAGCGCCTGTGCCGCACCCACCACTGATCCCTCCTTGCAAACCTGCCAGAAGTAATAGAGATGGTTAAAGTTGATATGTGACATTTTCACTCGCTGTTCTCCTTAAATTCCCTATCAGCACAAAGCTCCACCTTGATGAGCGACAAACTCCATTGCTTTCTTCCCTATTCATGCTTATTGCAGGCGGGCATATCACCCACCTGCAATAAGATTATACCCTTCATCCTTCACGTTGCTTGGGTCCTGGCTGTCGTTACTCGCCTCATCCGTGAGGCTCGCCCCTATCGGGGCCGCTGCAAGCAAATCGAATGTTTTTGGGTATCACTTATTGGCGCTTCGGTAATGTCTGACGCAAAAGGACATAACCAATCACCGCCGCACTGGTTGAACCTAATAATATGCCCAGTTTGGAATAGGTAATCAGTTCCGGCGCCGCCTCAGCAAAGGCCAATGAGGCAATGAAGATCGACATGGTAAATCCGATACCACAAAGCATGGCGACAGCAAATACCTGTTTAAAATTAATGTCTTCTGGCAATTTGGCAATGCCGAGTTTCACCGCCAGCCAACTGAGGGTAAAAATCCCCAGTGGTTTACCAATCAATAACCCTGCGGCAATCCCCATTGGCAACAGTGACGTCAAACCACTCAGCGAAACCCCTTGTAATGGTACCCCCGCATTGGCGAACGCAAACAAAGGCAAAATAAGGAAAGCTACCCAAGGATGCAACTCATGCTCCAGGGTTTCCGAAGGAGAAGGCTCATGCTTGGCTTGCAGCGGTATCATAAAGCCGACGATGACCCCTGCCAGCGTCGCATGTACACCGGATTTAAGAATAGCCACCCACAGCACCAGGCCAACTATCATATACATCGAGGTTTTGCCTACCCCACGCCAGTTCATAATCGCCAGCACGGCTATCGCAGCAGCAGCGACTGCCAATGCCATCAGCGACACCTTATAGGTATAGAACAGGGCAATAATGATGATGACACCCAAATCATCAATAATCGCCAAGGCCAACAAGAATACCTTCAAACTGGTGGGTACCCGCTTCCCCAGCAGGGCCATCACCCCTAGCGCAAACGCGATATCAGTCGCCGCAGGGATTGCCCATCCTTGACGGGTGACTTCATCTGCACCATTAAAAAATAGATAGATCAATGCCGGAGCCAGCATACCGCCCAAGGCAGCAATTGCTGGAAAAACAGCTTGGTCACGACCGGCTAACGAGCCTTGCATTAATTCGCGTTTAACTTCCAAACCGACCACGAGGAAAAAGATGGCCATTAACCCATCGTTGATCCATAGCAGTAATGGCTTGGCAATCTCCAACGAAGCGATTTTGACCATTACTGGCAAGCTGAGGAAACTTTGATAAAGCCCTTGTAAGGAGGTATTTGCCATAATCAACGCCACTACGGCAGCGATGATCAGAATAATTCCCCCTGCTGCCTCTTGGCGCAAGAATTGACGGATAATATTGGTCACTGTGAGTCACTCCAGATAATCACCAGGCGCTATCGTCCTGCGTGTCAGACAATGCATAGAGTATAGGCGAGGAATAACTTCGAAAAAATCAGTTTATAAGCACAATATAATTCGTAAAAACCGAGCATTCAGTGATGTATGCCACAGTTTTATTCTGGGAATTAACAAAGATAGTAATAAAAAGCCCCAGTATTTTAACCGGGGCTCTATTCAATAGTGATTAACGCGTCAGATCGTCAAAAAACTTTTTCACACCATCGAAAAAGCTTTTCGAGCGAGGGCTGTTTTTATCGCCAGCCGGACCACCCAAGCTCTCTTCCAGCTCTTTTAACAACTGTTTCTGCTTGTCGTTCAAGTGGACTGGTGTTTCCACCACTACGCGGCATAGCAGGTCTCCCTGGCTACCACCCCGTACCGATTTCACGCCTTTGCCACGCATACGGAACAGTTTACCAGTTTGAGTTTCCCCCGGTACTTTCAACTTAACACGGCCATCCAAGGTAGGGACTTCAATCTCACCACCCAACGCGGCCATGGCAAAGTTAATCGGTACTTCACAATACAGGTTATTACCTTCACGCTCGAAAATCGGGTGCGCTTTCACCTGAACCTGAACATACAAGTCACCCGCTGGTGCACCATGTTCACCGGCTTCGCCCTCGCCTGCCAGACGGATACGATCACCCGTATCAACGCCAGCCGGGATCTTCACCGACAAGGTCTTGGATTTTTCTACGCGACCATGGCCGTGACACTTGTTGCACGGATCTTTGATGATCTGACCGCGCCCATGACAATGGGGACAAGCCTGCTGCACGCTGAAAAAACCTTGGCGCATCTGTACCTGGCCTTGACCATGGCAGGTCGGGCAGGTAATGGGTGAACTGCCTGGCTTAGCACCGCTACCGTGGCAGACATCACACTCTTCCAACGTAGGAATGCGGATCTCTTTGGTCACACCACGCACCGCTTCTTCGAGAGTCAGATCCATGTTGTAGCGTAAATCGGAACCACGGCTGGCACGCTGGCGGCGTCCGCCACCAAAAATATCACCAAATACATCACCAAAAATATCGCTGAAATCAGCCCCGCCGCCAAAACCGCCGCCGCCCATGCCACCTTGCTCAAAAGCGGCATGACCGTATTGATCATAGGCTGCACGCTTTTGATCATCGATCAGGATCTCGTAGGCTTCTTTGACTTCTTTAAATCTGACTTCAGCATCAGCATCCTGATTACGGTCAGGGTGATACTTCATCGCCAGACGCTTATACGCCTTTTTGATTTCACGCTCATCTGCCGTTTTGGTGACGCCGAGCACCTCGTAATAATCTTTCTTTGCCATTGGTTGTCTAACCCTTAACATGCGTGCACGGGCGCAGAGTTACCTCGACGCCCGTGCTGGTTTCCGGTTATGGTCGATGACCTCACCGTGCCCGCTTAAGGGCAATTACTTTTTGTCTTTAACTTCTTCAAACTCAGCGTCAACAACATCGTCTTCTTTCTTTGCCGCGTTGTCTGCACCGGCATCAGCACCCTGTGCTTGTGCCTGCGCCTGTGCCATTTCCAACAGTTTGCCGGAAACCTGCACCAAAGCCTGAGTTTTCGCTTCAATTTCAGGTTTATCTTCGCTCTTCACAGCCGCTTCCAGATCTTTCAGCGCTGCTTCAATCGCTGTTTTATCTTCTGCTGGCAGTTTATCGCCTGCTTCTTCAATTTGCTTACGGGTACCGTGGATCAAGTGATCCGCCTGGTTACGCGTTTGTACCAGCTCTTCGAACTTACGGTCAGCTTCGGCGTTCACTTCTGCATCACGCACCATTTTCTGGATTTCTTCTTCATTCAGACCAGAAGAAGCCTTAATGGTGATCTTCTGCTCACGACCGGTGTTCTTGTCTTTAGCAGAAACATGCAGAATACCATCCGCATCAATGTCGAAAGTCACTTCGATCTGGGCCATACCACGCGGTGCAGCCTGGATACCATCCAGATTAAACTGGCCCAGTGATTTGTTATCGCTGGCACGCTTACGTTCCCCTTGCAGGACATGGATAGTCACCGCAGCCTGATTATCTTCAGCTGTTGAGAACACCTGACTATGCTTGGTCGGGATAGTGGTGTTTTTGGTGATCAGCGGGGTCATCACACTGCCCATGGTCTCGATACCCAGTGATAGCGGAGTCACGTCCAACAACAGAACGTCTTTCACATCACCTGCCAACACACCACCCTGTACTGCGGCACCCACAGCAACCGCTTCGTCCGGGTTAACATCTTTACGTGGTTCTTTACCGAAGAAGTCAGAGACGGTCTTCTGGACCAGAGGCATACGGGTCTGCCCACCCACCAGGATCACGTCATTGATATCAGAAACTGACAATCCTGCATCTTTCAGCGCCACTTTCAACGGCTCGATAGAACGTGCAACCAAGTCTTCTACCAATGACTCGAGTTTGGCACGAGTCACTTTGATGTTCATGTGTTTTGGACCGCTGGCATCTGCAGTAATATATGGCAGGTTCACATCGGTCTGCTGAGCGGAAGAGAGCTCAATCTTCGCTTTTTCTGCTGCTTCTTTCAGACGTTGCATCGCCAGCGGATCATTACGCAAATCCATACCTTGGTCTTTCTTGAACTCTTCAACCAGATAGTTGATCAAGCGGCTATCGAAATCTTCACCACCCAAGTGAGTATCACCGTTGGTTGCCAGCACTTCGAAGGTTTTTTCACCGTCAACTTCATCGATCTCGATAATTGAGATATCGAAAGTACCACCACCCAAGTCATAAACCGCAATGGTGCGGTTACCGACTTCTTTATCCAAACCATAAGCCAATGCTGCGGCAGTCGGCTCGTTAATAATACGTTTCACTTCCAGACCAGCAATACGCCCGGCATCTTTGGTTGCCTGACGCTGAGCATCGTTAAAGTAAGCAGGAACCGTAATTACCGCTTCAGTCACTGGCTCACCCAAATAATCTTCTGCTGTTTTCTTCATTTTTTTCAGTACTTCTGCAGAGATTTGTGGTGGAGCCATTTTCTGGCCTTTAACTTCCAACCAAGCATCGCCATTGTCTGCGGCGACAATGCTGTAAGGCATGATAGCTTTATCACGCTGTGCTTCGTCATCCTGGAAGCGACGGCCAATCAGGCGTTTGATCGCAAACAGGGTGTTTTGTGGGTTAGTCACAGCCTGACGCTTAGCAGGCTGGCCAACCAGAATTTCACCATCCTGGGTATAGGCGATAATTGACGGTGTGGTGCGGTCGCCTTCGGCGTTCTCTAGTACACGCGCCTTGCCACCATCCATAATTGCTACACAAGAGTTGGTTGTACCCAGGTCAATACCAATGATTTTACCCATCTAAACATCTCCACTAATAAATTCATAATTGGTCAGGTTGCTAACCTATATGCGGGCAATCTTTTACTTTTCAACTGTCCGATCTCGCCATTTACCCGCGGTCAGCAATTGCGGTTGTCAATAAGATGGGGCCGACCACTTCAGCATCAAGGGCCAACGTAAAAAAAATTTCGTTTTTATCCCTTTCCGATCATTGTTTCCTGTTGCCAGGATCACTATGATCCCGCGCGGTCTGATAAAGTCAGCTGTGCTTATTGACTCTTCAGAACAATGATTAATTTATCTATCACCTGTTATCACAGAGAACATATGCAAACCAATACGTTGGCAAATCCTGGTCCTTTGGGGCTGATGGGCTTCGGAATGACGACTGTCTTACTGAACCTGCACAATGCGGGCTTTTTTCCGCTAACTTCCGTCATTATCAGTATGGGAATTTTCTTCGGTGGCATGGCTCAGATTTTTGCTGGCATTCTTGAGTTCAAGAAAGGCAATACCTTCGGTTTAACCGCTTTCACCTCTTACGGCTGCTTCTGGCTGAGCCTGGTGGGTATTCTGTTATTGCCACGAATGAATCTTGCCGATCCCACTGATGCCAGCGTGCTGGGCACCTATCTGGCACTGTGGGGCATATTCACACTGTTTATGTTCTTCGCTACGCTCAACACCAACCGCGCTTTACAGTTCGTGTTTGCCAGCCTGACCTTGTTGTTTGCACTGCTGGCTATCGGTAACATCACCGGTAACCAAGGGCTGCTCACCTTCGCCGGTTATGAGGGGATCATCTGCGGTGCCAGTGCCATTTATCTGGCAATGGCAGAAGTCATCAATGAGCGCCTGGGCCGTACTGTATTACCCATTGGCGCAATAAAAGCTTAATCGTTATCAAAGATAAAAAAGCCCAGCAACCTAATGACTGGGCTTTTCTTTTTCTAGCATCAAATCAATCTAACAACGGCTTTTCACCATTGAGATCTCGGTGCAAATAAACCCCGAGCAGCAGACCAATGGCTGCTAACACCAGCACATAATAAGCTGGTGCTAATGGCGTTAACTGCATGATCAAGGTGACGAATATCGGGGTCAAACCGCCAAAGATGGCGTATGCCACATTGTATGAGAATGAAATCCCACTAAATCGCACTTCTGCCGGGAAGGACCGCACCATGATGTAAGGCACCACACCGACAGCGCCCACGCTAAACCCGGCCAACGCATAAGTGGCAAACAACCATTCCGGGTGTGTTGCTACTGACTGGTAAAAGAACCAAGTGGATCCCGCCAATAACAGGCTCCAGACGATCAGCGTCTTGCTGGCGCCAAAACGGTCTGCCGCACAACCGCTGAGGATACAACCGATAAACAACATGACAATCGCCACGCTGTTGGCTTGCAGTGACAATGCCGGTGCAATGCTGAACTGTTTCTGTAGATAAGTAGGGGTCATCAGGATCACCACCACAATACCGGCAGAGAGCAACCAGGTAAGCAGCATCGAAACCACGATGGCTTTTTTGTGATTAACCACCACAGACTTGAGTGGTAACTCTTCTGCCAACGCCTTGCGCGCCTGCATCTCAAGAAAGATAGGGGTTTCCTGCAACCAACGGCGCAAATACATGGCAAACAGACCGAAGAATCCGCCGAGGAAGAATGGAATACGCCAGCCGCCATCATGAATGGCTTGCTGGCTAAGAGTGGTATTGATGACGGTAGCCACCAGCGAACCCAGTAAAATACCGGCGGTCAGTCCTGCGGTCAGTGTGCCACAGGCAAAACCTACGCGATTACGCGGCACGTGTTCCGCGACAAATACCCAAGCACCCGGGACTTCTCCACCAATGGCGGCACCTTGCAAGACACGCATTAACAGCAACAGCAACGGGGCAGCAATACCAATACTGGCATAGGTCGGTAAAAAACCCATCGCCAGCGTGGGTAAGGCCATCAGTAATATACTGAGGGTGAACATTTTTTTTCGCCCGACCAGGTCACCAAAGTGCGCCATGACGATTCCGCCCAGCGGCCGAGCCAGATAGCCTGCGGCGAAGATGCCAAAGGTTTGAACTTGACGCAACCACTCCGGTATATCGGCAGGGAAGAATAAGTCCCCCATGACTGCGGCGAAGAAAACAAAGATGATAAAATCATAAAACTCCAACGCGCCCCCTAAGGCCGCTAAGGTCAGAGTCTTATAATCTTGCCGGTTTAATCGGCGATTATTATCGTGATGCATAAAATACCGTCAGATAGAGTAGGAAAAAACCTGGTGATTTGCTGTAAAAAGATCCTTACTATAACGGAAATTTATTTCCACATCACACCACCCAACATATCGTATTAAATATAGGTAAAATTTAGTTATTTATATTGATAATTGCACTTTTAGGGCGGAATGACGCTACGACAGTCTGATGAGTTTCGACATAAGGGCCATCAAGTAGTTGAATACAGTAAGGTACACTGGCAAATATACCGTGCACCTGTACTTTTCCTTGCTCATCTTTCACCCCTTCCAGGGTTTCTTTGATCGATTTAGGTTGCCCTGGCAAATTAATGATCAATGCTTGCTTGCGGATCACACCAACCTGACGTGAAAGAATCGCCGTTGGCACGTAGTGCAAGCTAATCTGGCGCATTTGCTCACCAAAGCCAGGCATCACACGGTCAGCTATCGCCAATGTGGCGTCAGGGGTAACATCACGCCGGGCTGGCCCCGTACCACCGGTGGTCAGCACCAAATGACAGCCAGCGTCATCCACTAACTCGCACAAAGTGCGCTCAATCACCCCTTGCTCATCCGGGATCACTCTGGTTTCCAAAGTGAACGGGGTGATTAACGCGCTACTCAGCCAAGCTTCCAAGGCTGGGATCCCTTGGTCTTGATAAACCCCTGCAGAAGCCCGATCAGAAATAGAAACCAAGCCAATATGTAATGTGTTCATGTGCACCTCTTTTTTTGCTGATTGACTTCGGCGGATTGACGCCCCACTCAACCTTCACTTGACGAGAAAAACCAATCAAGTCAATGGCTGGCAGAAGTATAGGGTGTTTGCCTCTCGAATAGATAGCAGGAATAAAAAAGGCGACCTAAGCCACCTTTTTATTTTTATATCAACAGATTACAGCAAATCGGCAATCATTTTTTCCAACTTGCCTTGGTCTACGGCAAACTTACGGATGCCATCAGTCAGTTTATCAACCGCCATCGGATCCAGGTTATGTTGCCAGTAAAACTCAGGTTCAGTCATTGGCGCTGGGCGCGCTTTGACTTCCCCCGTAAAGGCGAGCTTACGCTCCAGCGCCCCTTCACTCTCGGCCAGTTCTTTGAGCAACGCAGGCGCAATGGTCAAACGATCACACCCTGCCAATTCGATGATTTCACCCACGTTACGGAAGCTCGCCCCCATAACCACGGTTTTGTAACCGTGCTGCTTGTAATATTGATAGATTTCGCTGACGGAAATCACACCCGGGTCTTCATGAGGTAAAAACTCTTTTTTATCGCCATTGGCTTTGTACCAGTCAAGGATACGGCCAACGAAAGGCGAGATCAGATAGACTCCGGCCTCCGCACAGGCACGGGCCTGGGCGAAAGAAAATAGTAACGTCAAGTTGCAGTTGATGCCTTCTTTTTCAAGACGTTCGGCAGCACGAATACCCTGCCAGGTAGAAGCCAGTTTGATCAGAATGCGTTCATTGCCAACACCCGCTTCATTATAAAGTTTGATCAGCCGCTTGGCCTTGGCAACACTGGCTTCCGTATCATAAGAGAGACGTGCATCCACTTCCGTGGAGATACGCCCAGGGATCAGCTTGAGAATCTCCAGGCCAATGTTGACCGCCAGTTTGTCAGCAGCATCGGCAATTTGTTGCTGATGGTCACCGCTCTGCTCACGCGCCCAGGCAATGGCATTGTCAATCAATGGGCGATATTCAGGAATTTGAGCCGCGTTGAGGATCAGCGAGGGGTTAGTGGTGGCATCTTGCGGTTGATATAGCTTCATTGCCGCAATATCACCGGTATCCGCAACCACAGTAGTCAATTGGCGTAGGGAGGTTAATTTATCGGTCATGTTAGTATTATCTCATCGTTTGTGCATAAACTTTTAGCATTGTTCAGCCATGCTTTGCCCCGATGATAACATGCGGCATCTTCGGTGCAAGGAGGGAATATGATGGCGACGGGTCCACGGTTTTATACCCAGGTTTAAGCAAGATACCGTGAGGGTCAGCGCGCCGAATCGGTCCGGTCCCTGTTACCGATAAGCAACATAAGAGGCATCAATGATGACTTTTTGCTTAATCTAAGTTGAAACAATCTGTAATATAGCCACTATAGTTCACGTTTCAGGGAGATTCGCTGCGACTTACATAAAATTTAGTATAAGACGCTATACCCCAGTTCGTTCAAATATCAGGACAAAATGCATCGCGTTTTGAACAGCGCCTGCGCTGGCTCCGAAGGAAATAGGCCCAAATGGGCAGAGTCACGCGGCAAGCCTGCAGTTTGAATGGAGACGGGTCTATAAGTCTTCATGAGGAGAAGTCGGTGATAGATCTGATTAACTTTATCAACAATGTTCTATGGCGTTCAGTACTCATCTATTTACTACTGGGCACCGGTATCTATTTTACTTTACGTACCCGTTTCATTCAGATCCGTCACTTCCGCCACATGTTTTCATTGCTGAAAAACAGCACGAAAAGTGACAGTGCAGGGATCTCATCCTTCCAGGCGTTATGCACCTCACTCGCTGCCCGCGTCGGTAGCGGTAATCTCACCGGTGTCGCGATAGCACTCACAGCTGGTGGCCCCGGCGCTATCTTCTGGATGTGGGTGGTGGCACTCATCGGTATGGCGACCTCTTTTATTGAAAGTACCCTGGCTCAGCTCTACAAAACCAAAGATGATCAGGGCAACTATCGTGGCGGCCCCGCTTACTATATGGAAAAAGGGTTGGGGATGCGCTGGATGGGGGTCCTGTTCTCTATTTTCCTGCTTATCGCGTTCGGGTTGGTATTTAACGCCTTACAGGCCAATTCCATCGCCATGGCCAGCGCCGTCGCCTTTAACTTCGATCCGTTATATGTGGTCATCGCTTTAACGCTATTGAGCGGCCTGGTGATTTTTGGTGGTATACGCTCTATCGCCCGTGTTGCAGAAAAAGTCGTGCCATTAATGGCGACCATTTATCTCCTGCTGGCATTTTGGATCATCGGTCATAATATTACCCAAATGCCCGCTATCTTGGCATTGATCGTCAAAAGTGCTTTCGGCCTACAGGAAGCTGCGGCAGGTGCCATGGGTTATGGGATCGCCCAGGCGATGACGCAAGGGATACAGCGCGGGCTGTTTTCGAACGAAGCCGGTATGGGGTCGGCGCCAAATGTGGCGGCATCCGCGACACCTTATCCCCCTCATCCTGCTTCACAGGGCTATATGCAGATGTTTGGTGTATTTATCGACACCATTGTTATTTGCAGTGCAACCGCCGCGATTATTCTCGCCTCTGGCGCGCTCGAACAGTCCGCCGGCAATATCAGTGGTATCGACCTGACTCAGCGGGCCATGGCCTATGCTCTGGGTAGCTGGGGGCCGGCGTTTATCGCCGTGGCGATTTTCTTTTTTGCGTTCACCTCCATTATTGCCAATTATGCTTACGCAGAAAATAATCTGATCTTTCTTGAGCGCAATCATCCTACCGGATTGATGCTTTTCCGTTGTGTGGCTTTATCAATGGTGATGTATGGTTCATTGGCTGATTTGCCCGTGGTGTGGAAAATGGCCGACATCGCCATGGCGCTGATGGCCATTACCAACCTGACAGCAATCTTACTGTTGTCCGGTGTCGCCCTTAAAGTCGCTAAAGATTATAACTACCAGCGAACCCTGGGTAAGATCCCCAGTTTTGATGCCAGCCGCTTCCCGGAATTAGCACCTCAACTTGAACCCGGGATCTGGGAAAACAACAAACCGCATTAACCATCTCGGGGCGCACATCCGCTGTGCGTCCCGGTCTTCAACGGTGGCATACGCTGACACGTGTGAATAACTCGCCACTATTCCTCCTGCTCTGACACACTTTTTGCTACATTAGCTGCAAGTTGATCAACAGGACATCACCATGCTTATTATCATTTCACCGGCCAAAACCCTGGATTATGACAGCCCGCTCGCTACCCAGCGTTTTACGCAACCAGAGTTGCTGACCCAATCGCAGCAACTGATCAACATTTGTCGTCAACTGACCCCAGCACAAATCGCCACGCTGATGAGCATCAGCGATAAACTGGCTGGTCTGAATGCTGCGCGTTTTGGTGAATGGCAAGATAAATTCACACCCGATAATGCCCGTCAGGCCTTGCTGGCATTCAAAGGTGATGTTTATACCGGGTTACAGGCTCAGGACTTTAGCGAAGAGGATTTCGACTTCGCACAACAACATCTGCGCATGCTATCAGGGTTGTACGGGGTGTTGCGTCCACTGGATTTGATGATGCCCTATCGGCTGGAAATGGGAATCAAACTGGAAAACCACCAAGGCAAAGATCTCTATAGTTTCTGGGGGGACCTGATCACTCAGCATCTCAACCAAGCCCTTGCACAACAGGGTGATGATGTGGTGGTGAACCTGGCTTCGGATGAATACTTCAAAGCGGTGAAACCCGCCAAACTGCAGGGTTCACTGATCAAACCGGTATTCCTTGATGAGAAGAATGGTCAATACAAAGTAATCAGTTTCTATGCCAAGAAAGCACGGGGGCTGATGAGTCGTTTCATCATCAAAAACCGACTGACTCAGTCCGAACAGCTGATGGATTTCAATCTGGAGGGTTACTGTTTTGATGAAGCCGCATCAAAGGGGAATGAATTAATATTCAAACGTGCGCAGCAATAAAGTCACGCGCTGCAAAACAGAGAACGGCACCAGCATGGCACCGTTCTCCGGTCAAATGGCATGTTGAATCAAGCTGGCAACGTCATCAGGAATTGACGCATTTTGGCAAAATCTGCTGGCATGTTATGCGACAACAGGGGTAACTGGGCACGCTCTGCCAGTGCCTCAGGTAATGGCAACTCCTGGCCCAGAATCGCCTCCACACTCTCTTTAAATTTGGCTGGGTGCGCAGTCCCCAAGAACAGGCCAAACTCCCCTTCTTGCAATTGATCACGCAGTACCCGATAGGCGATTGCCGCATGGGGTTCAGAAAGATAGCCCAACGCTGCCAGTTCTCTCATGGCCGCCTTGGTGGTTTCATCACTGACTGCACCATAGCCCAACGCTTGCAACGGCCAGTCTTTGCGGCGGAACAACTCCTCCACTCGCGGCCAGTTGTTTGGCTGGCTAACATCCATCGCATTGGACAATGTCGCCACCGTGGCATGGGGTTGCCATAGGTCAGAGGCCAAGAAGCGCGGTACGGTATCGTTGGCATTAGTGGCAGCGATAAAGCGTTTTACCGGTAGCCCTAAAGATTTAGCCAGCAGCCCCGCCGTCAAATCACCAAAATTGCCGCTTGGCACGGAAATGACTAATTGATTACGTACGCTCTGTGGCAATTGTGCTACCGCTTCAAAGTAGTAACAAATTTGCGCCAGTAAGCGGCTGATATTGATCGAGTTGGCAGAGTTCAGATGGATGGCTTCTTTCAATGCCTGGTCATCAAACGCCTGTTTGACCAGCGCCTGGCAGGCATCAAAATCGCCATCAATCGCGATGGTGTGGATATTCCCCCCCAGAGTACAAAACAGTTTTTCCTGTAATGTACTGATCTTGCCCTGCGGATAAAGGATAACCACTCGCACATTTTTCAAGCCATAGAAGGCATGAGCCACTGCGGCACCGGTATCCCCCGAGGTCGCCGTCAAGATGGTTACTGGCTGATCACCCGCCACCTCAGCCAGCATTTGCGCCATAAAGCGGCCACCGAAATCTTTAAATGCCAGGGTTGGGCCATGGAACAGTTCCAGGCAAGCAACATCACTCGTCACTTCCGCCACCGGAGCCGGGAAGGCAAACGCCGCGTTTACCCGCTGGTATAACGCCTCTTCACTTATCTCGTCGCCAATAAAAGCCGACAGGATCTTGCTACTGCGCGTGACGAAATCCATCGCCAACAGTTGATCGATCTCGGTCAAGCCAAATTCTGGCAATTCCAGCGGGAAAAACAGCCCTTGCTGTTTACCCAGGCCCTGTTTGATCGCCTGGGCGAAATTAACCTGTTCGTTATGGTCTTTAAGGTTATACAGTTTCATGCGTTATCCCAATCTCCGAGCGCCTGCGGTATCCAGACGGCAAATATGAACAAAACCTTCGTCGTTTTGCAGGTAGTGGTTAGTCAGCCAGTCGGCCATACGTTGTGCCGTCGTCGTATCATCACAAACGGCAAACAGGGTCGGGCCGGAACCCGAAATCCCACAAGCCAGTGCCCCAATATCCTGCGAAGCCTGACGTGCCTGGGCAAAACCAGGCAATAAACGGGTACGATAGGGCTCGGCTATCACATCCTGCATCAGCTTGGCCGCCAAATGGGGTTGCTGAGTATGGCAAGCATGAATAAAGCCCGCCAGATAGCGACCATGGCTGATGCAGTCTTGCCGACGATACTGTGCCGGCAGAATGGCACGGGCCTCTGCCGTGGAAACCTTGATCCCCGGATAGGCCATTACCCACAACCACTGATTAAAACCGGGGACTTCCTGGCTGATAATCCCTTCTTCTTCCAACATCAACTGCAAGCCACCCAGATAGCAAGGGGCAACATTGTCATAATGTACGCTACCGGAAATCCGCCCTTCCAACTCCCCCATCAGGGCCAGCAGTTGCATTTTGTCGAGTGGCTGATGACAAAACTCGTTCATGGCCATCAACCCCGCCACCACCGAACAGGCACTGGAGCCCAGCCCCGAGCCAATCGGCATATTCTTCTCTAAACGCATCGCCACCGGCACTTCGCGACCAATCTCTTGGCAAAAACGTTGCCAACACTGGTAGACGATATTATCTTGCGGATCTGGCGGCAATTTGCTGACAAAGCGGCCGGTATTTTCCAGACTGAAACTACTGGCAGCCTCTACGCTGACGCAATCCCCCAGCAGCGTACCATCAACAGGGGACACTGCTGCCCCCAGAACATCAAACCCAACACTGACGTTACCAATTGAAGCCGGTGCATAGACCTTAACCATATTAAACTCCCAACTTCCACGATAGTGTGCGCAGCAAGTCGGCAAATACCCCGGCCGCGGTCACATCATTACCCGCACCATACCCACGCAGCACTAACGGCAATGGCTGGTAGTAACGGCTGTAGAAAGCCAGTGCGTTCTCACCATTTTTAACTTTATACAGCGGGTCGTTGCCATCTACCGCATCAATACGCACCTGACAACGGCCATCTTCAATAACACCGACGTAACGCAATACCTTACCTTCTTCAGCGGCGGCAGCGACGCGACGACTGTATTCGGCATCCAACGCCGGTAAGCGGGCCATAAATGTCGCCACATCGCCACTGGCATCAAACGACGCAGGCAACACTGATTCAACCTCAATATCACCCAACTCCAGCGTATAACCCGCTTCGCGTGCCAGAATAAGCAGCTTGCGCGCCACATCCATTCCGGAGAGGTCATCACGAGGGTCAGGCTCAGTATAACCATTGGTTTTAGCCTGCAAGGTCGCGGCTGACAGCGACATTCCCTCATCCAGTTTGCCGAAGATAAAAGAGAGTGAACCCGACAATATGCCTGAAAAACGCAAGAGTTCATCACCGGCATTGAGCAGGTTTTGCAGGTTTTCGATTACCGGTAACCCCGCCCCTACGTTGGTATCATAGAGGAATTTCCGCCGTGAATTAGCAGCAGCAATACGCAATTGCTGATAATAACTCATCGATGAGGTGTTCGCTTTCTTGTTCGGGGTCACCACATGGAAGCCATCAGCCAGGAAATCAGCATACTGGTCAGCCACAGCCTGGCTGGAAGTACAATCGACAATCACCGGGTTAAGCAGATGGCACTCTTTCACCAAACGAATCAAGCGACCAAGATTAAACGGTTCTTTGGCTTCCTCCAGTGACTCTTGCCAGCTTTCAAGCGGAATACCATGCACATTGGTCAGCATGGCGCGTGAATTGGCAATACCACAAACCCGCAGGTCGATATTCTTCTGTTTCAGCCAAGATTGCTGGCGGTTAATTTGCTCAAGCAATGCTCCGCCAACACCACCGACACCGATGACAAATACTTCAATCACCTGTTCGGTATTGAATAGCATTTGGTGGCTAACACGCACCCCGGTAGTCGCCGAATCATTATCTACCACCACTGAGATAGAGCGCTCTGAAGAACCTTGAGCAATCGCCACAATGTTAATATTAGCGCGCGCCAATGCGGAGAAGAAACGAGCCGAGATACCACGTAACGTGCGCATCCCATCCCCCACTACCGAAATGACCGCCAAATGCTCCATCACATCCAGAGGCTCCAGAACGCCATCTTTCAGCTCCAGGTAGAATTCCTCTTCCAGAGCACGGCGAGCACGTTGTAACTGGCTCTGCGGTACGCAAAAACTGATGCTGTATTCAGAAGAGGATTGGGTGATCAACACCACGGAAATCCCGGCGCGCGACATCACGGCAAACACCCGGGCCGCCATCCCCACCATACCTTTCATCCCCGGCCCTGAAACGTTGATCATCGCCATATTGTTCAGGTTGGTGATACCTTTCACCGGAGTATCATGATCCACACTTGCACCACCAATCAAAGTACCTGGCGCTTGTGGGTTGGCGGTATTCTTAATCAGGCAAGGGATATGGAATTGGGCAATCGGTGCAATAGTACGCGGATGAAGCACTTTAGCGCCAAAATAGGAAAGCTCCATCGCCTCCTGGTAGGACATTGATTTCAACAATCGGGCATCTGGCACTATACGCGGATCACAAGTATACACCCCGTCGACATCGGTCCAGATCTCACAACAATCCGCACGCAGGCAAGCCGCCAACACCGCTGCCGAATAGTCAGAACCATTGCGCCCCAGAACCACCAACTCGCCCTTATCGTTACCGGCGGTAAAACCCGCCATCAGCACAATATGATCATGCGGAATGGCCATGGCCGCAATACGTGCAGAAGATTCGGCTATGTCCACGGTCGATTCGAGGTAGTGCCCTTGCGCCAGCAATTTTTCAACAGGATTGATCACCGTAACCGGATAGCCCTTGGCTTTGAATACTGCCGCCATAATGGCAATTGACAGTTTTTCACCCCGGCAAATAATGGCCGCATTAACACTGTCCGGGCACTGGCCCAACAGCGCCACACCGTGCAATACCTGCTTTAACTGAGCAAATTCCTGATCAACCAAGGCTTTCAGGCGGTCATATTCAAATCCTGGCAGCGCCTGAGCCAATCCACTGAGTAGTTCAGCGAAAATACGCTGGGCATCACTCATATTGGGGAGAATATCTTGTCCTGCGGCAGTTTTTTCGATCATCGCCACCAGATGATTGGTGATCTTAGCGGGCGCTGACAATATCGTAGCCACCTGTCCCTGATGCGCATTGTTTTCAACGATATCGGCAACACGCAGAAAACGTTCTGCGTTTGCTACTGAGGTTCCACCAAATTTCAACACTCGCATTTCTGTTTATCTCCTGAATTCATATCCTAGTTGTTGCGCGCTACCGCTTGAATGACGAGAAGCATAGATCAAAAAAAAACCCGCACTGGTTAGGTGCGGGCTTTTTTTCTATTTTCGGTGTGCGTCAGCCCGCCCCGTTACCTGTGGTATCGGTGGTGGTAATAATTGTGGTGTTCAGGCTGATGCTTCGCATTCTGTTTGTCTGTCTCAATAAATATCTCTGTTACTTCTATTGGTTAAAGCAATCTCTTTACCAAGTCAAATTATTTTTTATTTTGTTCATTTTCCACCCATAGATTAATCTATGCAATAAAACGGAATAAATGTAAATTATCAGAACAAAACATAAGAATATGGTTTTAAAAATAGTGCATATCACTGGATTAATCAATGACTACACAACCATTACTTAATCAATTTTTTTTCGATATCGTGTAGCAACGTATGTAACATCACCATATCCCGTTGTTGCAAGATACCTAACCGTTGGTGGATCCAGTCACGCAATTTCTGATCTTCTGCTACGTCCAAAATGCTCAATAAATGTTCTAATCGTAAGCGTAACGCTTGTAATTGACCGGTATCCGCCGTGGGAACCGACGGCTCACTGACAGCCATCAACTCAGCCAATTGATAGCAATACACCATCACTGCCTGGCCCAGATTAAGGGACGGATAGTCAGCCACCATCGGCACACCCGTCAACAAATCCGCCAGTTCCAACTCTTCATTCGTCAGGCCGGAGTCTTCGCGGCCAAATACCAATGCCGCTTGCCCTACCCATTGTTGACGCTCCATCAACTGCTCAGCCAATTGCTGCGGGGTACAATAGTAATGAAAACGCGCGCGGCTGCGAGCCGTCGTCGCAATGGTAAAATCAATATCTGCCAGCGCCAGTTCCAGAGAAGGATAGGTTTGAACGGCATCTAAAACATCGCCAGCACCATGAGCGACCCAGCGCGCCGCAGGCTGCAAGTGAGCCTCACTGTCGACAATGCGTAAGGAAGTAAACCCCATGGTTTTCATCGCCCGCGCTGCCGCACCTACGTTTTCTGGCCGGGCTGGCGCAACCAACACGATATGAAACTGCATCACTACTCCAACAATATATACCCGTCGCCAATGACGCTGCAGCGGTGTTGCTACTCTCTCTCACCCTAGTCACATAGCTATCTATGCTCCTAGGGCTTCATTCGCTGCCGCCTACCTGCAACTTCATTGAACTTGAGTCTAGTAAAAGTGAGGTTATCCTCTCGCCATTCAATCTACAGGGCTTTGATGAGTTCGCCCATCACTGACTGTGACAAAGTTATTGGTATTTACCTCACGCTTTATGACTGAAACTTGATTAAATAGGGGGATAAATTCATTTGATCACAAAATACAAATCCTTAACATAAAAAATGTCATGCTAATAAAACATCGCTAAACACCTTTCTCAAACAGTAAATAATTGGAAACTTTCAGTTTTGCAAATAACGCCTTTATTTTATTAAAAAACAACAGTTTGTGATATTCTACAAAACAAAATCCTAGAGCATTTAGCCTCGTCTGTTTAACAATGCTGAATCGTTCACAGAATCAGTCATGCAGTCCCTTAACTTGGCATTTTCATAGGTGTTTTTCACAATACTGTTAACGTGCTACAATTAAATTTGATATATGTCAACAAAGCGTAGTTTTGTTGGGTGATGAATACGGCACACACTGTTATATTGCTGTTAATAGGGTTAACATGTGCGCCGTTTTGGCATCATTGGGGCTGTAGAAAATAGCATCCCCCGCAAGCTAGCGATCTTGTTGACATAGGTGGAAAGCGCATCAAGAACCGAGTTTACGTACTTTAGTCGTTGGTAAGAAGGGAACGTGAGCTGTATCTCTGTCCTTCATGAAGAAAATAACGACTCCTGTATTTTCTATTTTGTTAGCAATTTTAGGTAGCAAATATGCAGACCCCGCACATTCTGATTGTCGAAGACGAGTTAGTCACGCGAAACACCCTGAAGAGCATTTTCGAGGCGGAAGGCTACATCGTTCATGAAGCCAACGACGGTGCAGAAATGCACAACATTCTGTCTGAAAATGATATCAACCTGGTTATCATGGATATCAATCTGCCAGGAAAAAATGGCTTGCTGTTGGCTCGTGAACTCCGTGAACAAGCCAGCGTTGCACTGATGTTCCTGACCGGCCGTGATAATGAAGTCGATAAAATCCTCGGCCTGGAAATCGGTGCCGATGACTACATCACTAAACCCTTCAACCCACGTGAGCTGACAATCCGCGCACGCAACTTGCTCTCACGCACCATGAATCTGGGCAGTACCAGCGAAGAGCGCAAACTGGTTGAAAGCTACCAGTTCAATGGTTGGGAACTCGATATCAACAGCCGTTCTCTCATTAGCCCAGCAGGGGAACAATACAAGCTGCCACGCAGTGAATTCCGCGCTATGCTGCATTTTTGCGAAAATCCAGGCAAAATCCAGTCCCGTGGTGAATTGTTGAAAAAAATGACGGGCCGCGAACTCAAACCCCATGACCGCACTGTTGATGTGACCATTCGTCGTATTCGTAAACACTTCGAATCCACGCCAGACACGCCAGAAATCATTGCCACTATTCATGGCGAAGGTTATCGCTTCTGTGGTGATCTGGAGGATTGATCCCTTCTGATTATTGCTGATAGCCATTCGATTCAAGCTGCAGGATAAAAACGCTGTCCGTTTTGTCCTGCAACTTGATAGTCCTTTATCTTATTTAACTTCACCCCACGGCATAATCGGCACAGCGCTTAACGCGTTCTTCGGCGAGCCATCAACCAAACGGTCGGAATAGCTCAAGTAAACCAACGCATTACGATTCGCATCATAAAACCGCACGACTTGCAGCTTCTTAAACACCAAAGAAGTGCGTTTCTGGAATACCACCGTACCTTCCGTCTTACCGCTTTTGATTTTGTCACTCAACACAATTGGCCCGACCTGCTGGCAGGAAATTGCGGCATCCGAGGTATCTTCCGCCAAACCAAGCCCCCCCTTGATACCACCTGTTTTGGCACGACTGATATAACAAGTGACATTTTTAACATCGGGATCATCGAATGCTTCAACCACAATCTTATGGTCTGGGCCGAGCAACTTAAATACCGTATCAACCGATCCAACCTGCTCTGCCTGTACAACATTGGCCGTTAAACCCACTAAACTGAAAAAGAGTATCCATCCTTTTTTCATTACCTTAACTCCAAAAAAGGTGCCCATTTAGCGATAGGGCAGAAATTAATAACAGCGATACCTTCGGGTCATAGAGGCGGGATCATTGTGACTCACATCTCTTTTTTTTGACATAGGGAGCAAAAAAATCTTTGGAAGTCGCGGAAGAAAAAAGTTGTTATGATGCCCTATCGTCATCGTTTTATGCTGGTTAACATCGCTTCTATCATCTATTTTGACATGATACCGATACACCCTAAATAGTGCGGGTTCCGACCCTCAAGTTTTACGAGGAAGATCTATGGATCAAGCCAATATCATTCGTGACCTACTTAACTGGCTGGAAAGCCATTTGGACCACCCCTTACTGTTGGATAACGTTGCGGCAAAAGCAGGTTACTCTAAATGGCATCTGCAACGGATGTTCAAAGAGGTCACGGGAAATGCCATTGGTGCTTATATCCGCGCCAGGAGATTATCCAAAGCCGCCGTCGCCTTACGCTTGACCAGCCGCCCTATTCTGGATATTGCCTTACAGTATCGTTTTGACTCACAACAAACCTTTACGCGCGCCTTCAAAAAGCAGTTTGCACAAACACCCGCCTTATATCGCCGCACTGAAAATTGGAGTGCATTAGGTATCTGTCCACCGATACGATTAGAGGCATTTACGCTGCCAAATCCAGAATTTATCATCATGCCGGAACTCCATCTGATTGGTCAGACACAGAGTTACTCCTGTACCTTGGAGCAGATTTCCAGCTTCCGTACCGAATTGCGCAGACAATACTGGCGCCAATACTTAGGGGCAACCGAAACCTTGCCACCGGTACTCTATGGTTTGCATCACTCCCGTGCCAGTCAGGAAAAAGAGGATGAGCAGGAGGTGTTATACACCACCGCGCTAGAACCACATCACGTGCCAAAAGAAGTTGCAGTGGGTCAGCCTTTCGTTCTGCAACAAGGGGAATATGCCCTTTTCCACTACCAAGGCCCCCCCGCTGGACTGCAAGACTTTATTCTCATGCTATACGGTTCCTGTTTACCGTCACTAAAACTGACCCGGCGCAAAGGGTGCGATATTGAACGCTTCTACCCGGAAGGTGAGCGCCGCATACCTCAGGCTATTTCCCAACTGAGTTGCGACTATCTGATCCCCGTCCGTCGTTAAGTTTTGCCGTTTGAGCCAATGGCCACTGAGACGACGGATGGCGAATTAAGCCATCAGCTAGCGTTGCAGTTCATCCAACGCAGGCATGTCCAGATGTGAGACATCCCCGGTTGTTTCCACAATCCAACCGGGAGCCAGCCATGGGCTCTGCTGATAGTCAAGGCGTGACAACGAACAATTGCGTAAACGCAAACGGCGTTCAGCATAGGGTGGTAACCCAAGCACGGTATTGATCAAGCATCCCAATGCAATGCCATGGCTGACAATCAGTGGTTTACTCCCTTGCGGCAGCATCAGGCAATTGTCCAGGGCTGCTCGCATACGTTTCCCTAACTCCCCCATAGATTCACCTTGAGGGATCCGTGCTTCGGCAGTACCATCAATCATCTGTTTACGCCACTGTTCTTCAGGTTGTGTCAGGCTATCGATCAAGCGCTCTTCTAGAATGCCCATATGCAACTCTCGCAGCCGAGCATCAAGAACCACGTCACAACCGCAAGCATCCGCGATAATTTGCGCGGTATGGCGAGCACGGCCCAGGTCACTGGTAATCACATGGGTAATACCTTCATGACTCATGCGTTTACCAACCCAATGCGCCTGCTGTTCGCCCTTGGCGGTTAATGGGCTATCAGACTGCCCTTGAATGCGGCGTACTGCATTCCATTCTGTTTCGCCATGGCGAACGAGGTATACCTGTAACATATTTCTTTCCGTTATATCGCGTGAAACTTGAGTTTATCGGCTGACCGTGTTTTGCTTCGCACTGATGGTCGCCTAGGGTCATCACCCAAACTGGCAAACATAGCCCCACATTAAGTAAAGGAAGCTAAATCTGTTATGTATCATGTTGTCGCTGCAACAACCAATCCGGCAAAGATTAAAGCCATCCAGTTGGCATTTGAAGATACTTTTGGCGCAGACCAGTGTCGCATTGAATCTGTTGACGTCGCAAGTGGGGTCTCACTGCAGCCCATTGGTAATGTTGAAACCCGCACCGGCTCACGCCAGCGCGTTATGGAGGCTCGTCAGGTCAGACCTGAAGCAGACTTTTGGGTCGGCGTAGAGGCCGGGATCGAGGACAATATGACCTTCGCCTGGATGACCATAGAAAACCCGATAACCCGTGGTGAATCACGCTCTGCCAGCCTGATGTTGCCAGAGTCGATTTTACAGGGAATTCGCGCCGGGAGCGAATTAGGCGATGAAATGGCGTTAATCACCGGGAATAGAGAAGTGAAACGCCAAGGGGGAGCTATTGGTCTGTTTACTGATGGTAGATTAAGCCGTACCAGCGTTTATCATCAGGCATTATTATTGGCACTGGTGCCGTTCCATAATCCGATTTATCGCCAACATCTCAACACCACCCACCATCAATAATCGATTAGGAGACACTGACCTAGTCGGTGTCTCCTAATAGCTGCTGCTCCAACCACTGTTTCAAGGCCGGACTTGCTGCCTTCAAGCTATTCGAACCACGGGTAATGGTGGCAATACCCGCCCCCAGTTCATTCTTCAACTCACGCTGGCTCATCTCACCACGCATCAGTTCCTGAATTATTCGCACGCGGGTACCCAACGCAGTCCGCTCATCCGGTGTCAGCAACAATTGCAGCAACGGTTGGTGCAAATCCTGTGAGAACGCATGATTCAACAGCGCAACAAAGAGCAGCCAATCCTCATTGCCTTGCTCTGAGAGCGCGGGATCATTAAGGGATAATTGCGTCATGACATTCACCATACTATTTAACTAGTACGGCAGCTTAGCATATCCGGGTTCTCTTTCAAGTTGGCTTAGAGCGGGTTGCCCTCCATGGGCTTCCCGGCATCTTATTTACTCAACTGCCCTATCAGTAACGCCTTGACCACTCAGCATCCGTCAACACTTTGGCGGGTCGATTCATGAAATGACGATAAAATGCATCATACGCCAGCACATTCTTGACATAAGAGCGGGTTTCATTAAATGGAATACTTTCTACAAAGGCCACTGCGTCAACACGCCCTTCGGTATTACCCAACCAGGTATTAACTCTCGATGGCCCGGCATTATAAGCCGCAGAAGAGAGAATACGGTTACGGCCAAACTGCTGATATACCGACTCAAGATAGTGGGTACCAATAGTGATATTGGTTTTTGGATCAAACAATTGACTTGGGCTGCTGTAACCTGGAATGCCATATAATTGCACGGTATGCTCCGCGGTACGCGGCATCACCTGCATCAAGCCTGCCGCCCCCACGGGGGATTGGGCTTTCGGGTTCCAGGCACTCTCCTGGCGGGCTATCGCCATGGCATAGCTGGGGGTGATACCTTTATCTTCAGTCGCACGATGGAATTCCGCTTCCCAGGCGATAGGGAAACGCTCTTCCAGATGATCCCAAAGTTTGCCGACAATGGTCGCCTGTACACTCAACTCAGCCCATTTCTGCTCAAAAGCATAACGCGCCAGCGCCTCCTGATCAGCACGGTTATGGCTAGCCACCAGCGAGCTCCATTCACTGCGCGCCTGATTATCCATATTCCAGTACATCAGCTCACGTACCCGGTCAATCTCGGGCCTACTGACTAAATCGGCTCTTGGCTTGGTCGCCACTTCCACCATCACCGGGTAAGGCACATTGAGTTTTTGCGCCGCAACCATCGGGTAGAAGCCGCGTTCACGCATCAAGCTGCGTAGGGTGGCTTCCCCTTCGCTACGCTGCCCCTCATCAATCATTTGAACCGCACGCCAGTAACGCCACTCGTCTTTATCACGCGACTCTTGCGGCAAACGGGCCAGCCAGGTTTTCAGCCCCTGACGATCCCCCATTCCTAACGCCATACGCGCTCGACGTTCAAGCAAAGCAGACGATTGACTACGCAAGATCACCTGATCGCGCCACTGAGTCTGAGCTAAGGTGGCATTGTTATCCATCAAACGCCAAGCTACCGCCTCCTCCAACTCGAGCTTCTCGCCGTCACTCATTTTCTGCAAACGGGCCAGCGTTGGGATCATCAGCCGTGCATTTTCCGCATCCTGACGCGCCAGGCGAGCAAATACGATCATGGTTGCAGCACGCGTCAAGTCTGTCGGGCCGGCACTGCGAGCAAAAGACTCCACCGTACCAGGGTCATTCTGTAACCGAACCAGTGCCTCCCCCATGGTCTGCTCATTAGCCGGGAGTTGGCGATACAACGCATTTACCAGGCCACTGTTACCCGCTTTTAGCGCCAGTTTCATCCGAGCCTGAATATCGGCAGGCGTTTGCTTGCCCGCCGACTGCCAGACGCTGAATAGTTTGTCACAAGAACTCGGCAACGATTCTCCACTCAGCCAAATATCCCCGGCACCACGCCAAGCAACTTGCTGCTCACCGGTTACCCACTTGGCATAATAGTAATTACAACGAGCGGCTGCGGCTTTCGGTTCCTGTGGGCTGAATGCCAGCAGAGTACGCCAATCTTCACGGCGGGCCAGTTCATTCACAAAACGCGATGAGAGCGACTGAGCGGGCGGCAGTGTTGGGTTGCGCTGCAAAAACTGACTGACTTGAGCCACATTGACGATGCTCAAATCTTGTGCCAATTGGCGGTATTCCAGATAAGGATACAGTGGGTAATCCTGCAACGTCGGCATCAGTTGCTGTACCGTCGCCATCTGATTGCTGTCCCAAGCCTGCTTGATTTGCAGGTAACGCTGACGTTGGGCATCCAAAGAGTCCGCGACAACTGCACTCGAGAAGACCGTAAGGCTCAGCCCTACCGCCCAAATCCGCCATTTATCCACCTTGGACATACTTACCTTTCCTCGCTGGGTTATCTTGCAACAAATCACGCTCATTACCGACTCAGTCAGCCGTCAATGGACTTGTAGTTTCTAGGGGTGCAGTGTCTCACGCCCGATAACGGGAAACCACTGCCTGGCTCCCTTAGGATACAACCTGAATAAACTTGGGTATGACAGGATTGATTATAAGAAAAATTTCACCACAGCAATAGATTCTCTGTTCTATAGTTCTCTATAGTAGATCGTTCGTTGTTATACAAATCAATTACATTGTAAAAACATTTATTTAGAAGCATTTTCATATTTAACAGCACAGGGAGTATTAATGTGCTTTTGTCCGCTGAGATCAATAAGACAAGTTTTTGATTATCGACTATCATGCAGCGGAATAATTGATAAAGAATTGATTGAAAACACACAACAATCATCTCTCTGTGCCACAAATAATGGAATAACATTTCGACTAAAGAGCAGACAGCACAGACTGAAATTTGAGTACGCTTGACTTTAGGAGAGGCCTTAAATGCCAAAGCACACCCCCAATGACTATCATGAGTCGCCCAAGGCGAGTAAGCCATGGTACCAGCATAATGTTGAAGACACACTTCAACAGCTCAATAGCCAGCAAAATGGCCTGAGCGCTCAAGAAGCCGCTGAACGGTTAAAAAAGTATGGTCCCAATGCTCTGCCAGAACAGGCGGGGAAAAGTGCGTTTATCCGTTTTATCGCCCACTTTAATGATGTCCTGATTTATATTTTGTTAGCGGCGGCCTTGCTTAAAGGCATCATGGGCCATTGGATCGATACTGTCGTGATTCTTGGTGTTGCCGTGATCAACGCCCTAATCGGTTTTGTGCAGGAAAACAGTGCCGAGAAATCACTGAAAGGCATTCGTAACATGCTGTCCAGCCAGGCGATCGCCATACGTGATGGTATTAACCAGACGGTGAACGCTGAAGACCTGGTGCCAGGGGATATTGTTTTGCTGCGCCCCGGCGATAAAATCCCAGCCGACCTGCGTTTGTTGGAATCCCATAATCTGCAGGTTGAAGAGGCTATTCTTACCGGTGAATCCACCGTGGTATCCAAGCAAACCGACCCCATTGCCGATGAAGTGATGATTGGCGATCGCACCAACCTGCTATTCTCGGGTACCACCATCAGCGCCGGCAACGCCAAAGGGGTGGTCATCGCTACCGGGGGCTTTACCGAACTAGGCCATATCAGCGAGATGATCTCAACCGTTGAGACTCAGCGTACCCCCCTGTTACAACAAATGGATCGCCTGGGTAAAAGCATCTTTATGCTGATCCTGGTGATGATGGTGTTGCTGTTCCTGTTTGCCTTCACAATGCGCGACATGCCGTTCAGTGAACTGCTGGTGGCACTGATTAGCCTGGCGGTTGCCTCGGTTCCTGAAGGTTTGCCAGCTATCATCTCGATTATTCTGTCATTGGGTGTGCAGGCCATGGCGCGTAACCGAGCCATCATCCGTAAACTGCCCACCGTGGAAACACTCGGCTCAATGACGGTGATCTGTTCGGACAAAACCGGCACCCTGACCATGAACGAAATGACGGTAAAAAACGTCATCATGGCCGACCGTTCATTCCGTGTTGAAGGTGAAAGCTACCAGCCTGTTGGGGCTATTTTCCCTAGCGATAGCAACCAGCCAGTGAAAGTGCAGGATATTCCCCCACTGGCGCAATTTATCACCGCCATCACGCTGTGTAATGACAGCCATGTCAAACAGGATGAGCATGGTCGTTGGGGGGTCACCGGTAGCCCAACCGAAGGTGCCCTGAAAGTGCTGGCCATGAAAGCGGAGCTGGATGTCGGTCAAACACAGCAAGTGGCTAAAATTCCATTCGATTCCAGCTACAAATATATGGCAGTACGTAGCCAGGTAGCAGGCAAGAATCAGATATTCCTTACCGGCGCACCTGATGTGTTGTTCGCTTTATGTGAATTTGAACTGACCGATGCGGGTGTTCAACCCTTCCGCCGCGACTATTGGGAAGCGGAGATGTCACGCTTTGCCGAGCAAGGTTTGCGTATGGTGGCGGCTGCCAGCAAAACCACCGCTGATGGCGAAACCGAACTGGATCACAACGATATTCGCCAACAGATGGTGTTTATCGGTATCGCCGGTGTGATGGACCCACCGCGGCCAGAAGCGGTTGCCGCTATCGCCGAGTGTCAGCAGGCTGGTATCCGCGTGAAAATGATCACCGGCGACCACCAGAAAACCGCGATGGCTATCGGTGCCATGTTAGGTATTGGCAACAGTCAGGACTCCATCACCGGTTCCCAACTGGAACATATGGATGATAAAGCGTTGGCAGAAGCCGCGGTACATTACGATATCTTCGCCCGTACCAGCCCGGAACATAAACTACGCCTGGTAAAAGCCTTGCAGGATAAGGGCGGCGTCGTCGGTATGACCGGTGATGGTGTCAATGATGCTCCCGCACTGAAGCAGGCTGACGTCGGCATCGCCATGGGGATTAAAGGTACCGAGGTGACCAAAGAGGCCGCCGATATGGTATTGACCGACGATAACTTCGCCACCATCGCCAGTGCAGTAAAAGAAGGTCGCCGTGTCTACGACAACCTGAAGAAAACCATTCTGTTTGTATTGCCAACCAACCTGGCGCAAGGGCTACTGATCATCATCGCCATTCTAATGGGTGCCATGCTGCCACTGACGCCTATCCAGATCTTATGGATGAACATGGCCACCTCGACCACCTTGTCCTTTGGTCTGGCTTATGAACCGGCAGAAAAAGACGTGATGCACCGTAAGCCACGGATCCCCGGTAGTAATGTACTGGATCTGCACGCTATCTGGCGTATCGCCTTCGTCGGGACCTTGATTGCCATCAGTGCCTTTATCCTGGAAGCCTGGATGGAGCCGCGCGGTTATAGCAGCGAACTCATCCGTACTGTACTGTTGCAAACATTAGTGACTGCACAGTGGGTTTACATGTTCAACTGCCGTACCAATGACCGTTTCCCACTCAACCGCCAGGTGTTCCTCAACAAAGGCCTATGGTTAGTGAGTGGTGTGCTGTTCTTGCTGCAACTGGCCATCATCTATCTACCGTTTATGAACTCACTGTTCGGTACTGCCCCACTACCCCTGTTCTATTGGGGCGTGACACTGATGATAGCGGTGGGGCTGTTCCTGATTGTAGAAGTGGAAAAATGGATTATTAACAGTTTCAAAGCGCGTCGTAAAACCACGGTATAATATGGTAGTCGTGGGTTAACCCCGCACTGAAACGCAAACGCCCGGCATCTCTGCCGGGCGTTTTCATTCTGAAACCGTTTTAACGTGCCACCGTTTACCGTTTACCGTTTACCGTTTACCGCACAAGGTTTTAAACTTATTCTTGAACCAAACCAAGGTATTATCACCCACGGCATAAATCGTATAAAACTTATTATCTTTTAGCGGTGTTGATGACGAACTGCAAACCGTTTGCAACATATCGCCATAGTTATCCCCCCACCCCAAATCGACATTATTGAGCCCCATAGAATAGAGGGTGCGCCTCGAGATCCAGCCATAAGATGGGGTATACATCAAATCAATAATCGCCTGATGGTTGACAATAGTTTGGGTGATAGGTGCAGTACCGGGGTAGTTATTGATAAAAATCTTTCCGTGGTTATTGGCATTGACTGCCATCAAGTCATAGATCAACCACGAAAAAATACGGTCCTCATAGATGTGCTGATTTTTTACCGCATTCGCATATTGGAAACTCACCGCAGTAAAATAAAATACCGGAACCAGACTTAACAACATCCATTTAGGTTTTAGCTTTCTCAAAACTACAACGAGAGAATAGCCATGCAGAAATAGTGTTGCAGAAACCCCAGATAACACCCGAACATCCGTCATCCCTTCCCTAAGCAAAAACAATGGCCCAAGAAAAGCAAGGAAGATCACTATCGGCGACAACACCATCAGCAGTAAAGATAACAGCGTACTCACACTCCATTGTTTATCTTGCAGAAAGTTATAAACATTCAGGAAAAACGCATAAACAACACACAAAGAAGTAACATAAAGAATGATTTTCAATTCACGGGTAATAGCAGACTTAATATAATGAATTAAAATCTTAGTATGTTTAATAAGATAATCAGCCAACTCTGGCAAGGGGACCATGGCATCACGACCACCACTCATCCCCAGCATTTTATTGATAATAACAAAATATAAAATATAAGCCGATAATAACACCACACCTGCCCATAGTGTCTCTTGTAATGGTGAACGGCTATTTTTATTAAAACCAATTAATAGGTTAACACCATATAAGCCAATAAAAATATTGGTACACGGCTGGTACAGCGTCAACGCTAAAAAAAGATAGGCCATGGGGATAAGATAACTTTTAACACCTCTATCTCGTGGATAAAAATAAGCCAGTATCGAGATGGCAAGTGCAGCAATCATCGGGAGACTGTCATACTTGTAGGAGATATTTTGTAAAAAGAATGGACTAATCAGCAACAAAATATAGGGGCAAAGAGAACCGATGGTTAAAATAGTTTCATTTCTCTTTGCTACCGTCCAGAGGACCCAAGAGATAAACAGAATCCCCAACAACAGAGTAAAAGGTGCGGTATCGGTAAGCTCAAAAATATTAAACGAAAATAACCGCATCAGCAGGTCAGCAGTGGGGCGCCCGAGCGTATACCACCCTGCGGCTGGGTTTAGCACCCTTTCAAAGTCATCACGATAATAGACATCTGCCAAAATAATCGGGAAAGCATAGAGCATGCAGCAAGTTAAAACAAAGACAAAGGCATTCCTTGCAGAAATTTGCTTATTCATTAGATGGCTCATTTTTTCCCCTTTAAGCTCTTGACGATAAAACGTGGTCTATGTTTGGTCTCAACATAGATGCGGCCAATATACTCCCCGAGAACCCCAATCCCGATAAGCTGGATCCCGCCCAAAAACAACACAATAGAGATCAAAGAGGGATAACCTGCCACCGGGTTATCATTAACAATTTTATCAATAACCATATAGAGAGCATAAAAAAACGACAACGAAGCGATGCTCATACCGATATAGGTCCAAAAACGCAAAGGGATGGTGCTAAACGAGGTGATTCCTTCTAAAGCGAGGTTCCATAGCTTCCAGAAACCAAACTTGCTAGTACCACTAACACGTTCAGCTCTGGCATAAGTGACCACTTCTGTTTTAAACCCGACCCAACTGAGCAAACCTTTCATAAAAAGATTGCGTTCATTGAGCATCATGACTGCATCAACCACCTGGCGGCTCATCAGGCGGAAATCCCCCACATTCTCCTCAATCTCCGGGTTGGAAACGATATTATGTATCCGGTAAAACCAGGCGGCGCTGAGCCGTTTCAATCGACTGTCTGATTGGCGGTCGGTCCGTTTTGCCAGCACCACATCTGCACCATTCTGCCAAGATTCGATTAATTTAGGGATAATATCGATAGGATCCTGCAAATCGACATCAATAGGGATAACGGCATCGCCAGTGGAGTACTTCAATCCGGCATACAAGGCTGGTTCTTTGCCAAAATTGCGTGAAAGATCGACCAGCAATACCAGCGGATCGGTCTTAATTAACTCATTAACGACGACTTCTGTCTTGTCTTGGCTACCGTCATTGACAAACACGATCTCAATATCAAACGGCGATAACTCCGGCTGATTACGTACAGCCTGATAGAAGATGGGAATTGCCTTTTCCTCATTAAAAACAGGCACTACAAGCGATATTATCATTGGGGTTTTGTCCTGAAAACGATATATTTCGAGTAAATGAAACCGAACACTAAACTTATTGCGGAGAAAATAGTCATCGTTAGTATCGGATTTATCTTCTGATTATCAGCTAAAGCGCCCACCAACCAACTCATGGCCCCCATAAAAGCCACATACAGTACATAGCGCTTCAACGACACGTAACTTTTAAACGTGAATCGTGCATTGACAAAAAATGAGAAAGTGACCGCAATAGCAAACGCCACCAAGTTACTAATAGCTTGTTTTTGCAGTAATTCATAGTAAAGATACAGGAAGACCATCCAATGTATCAACGTGTTTAAAATACCAACAACACCATATTTGGTGAATAACTTCCACATGCCTAAACTCATTATAATTTTGCTATGTGTTAATTATAATAGTGAACTCAGGGTGTGCCTTTATGTCCTCCGACCCACCGCCAAAAATGTGATCCAGATCACTGGATTTCTATTATTTTATGGTTGTTGATAAATGGAAATAAAAAATACTATTCAGATAATTGCTTGGCACCTTGTTGTGCCTCATTTTGTCGGCCACTATAGTGCGGAAAATTACCTTTACAGCCTCATTTTGGTGCAATACCCATCGACTCTGGTTTCTGCCCCCTCTCCCCCAAAGATTGCCTCCCTCACTGCCTTTAGCGATATTTCAAATGCCTCTCGCATTACAATTGACCGGTAAATCAAATTATTTGGTATAGCGTGCATCTGAAATAACCGTACTTTGACTTGCAATTGTCACAATAGTGCCCAAAGAAGCATGATTCCTGTTATGACAATACTTATTTTTGAAGATCAGACTATTTTAGTGTGACAATATCTGCAAATTTTCTTAGGATAGGAGCAGAGAATAGGTCATAGCAGGTATGCCGGAATGCCGAATAGCGCCAAGCACAAAATTAATCGATTTTGTCCTCATGATCGGTTAATTCCCGTTGTCTATAAGCTATCTACTTTGTGCCTGCTGACGACTCTCGCACTTCCTATGGCACATGCAGCGGGCAAGACCAGTGAAAAACCGCTCGTCAACGTGTTTACTACCCCCTGGTCACGCCTGTTCTCAGGCAGTGAAGCTTCATTTTCTACTGCACTCACCTACAGTGTTCCCTTAGAAAGATCAGACATCACGCTTCCTACCGGCAGAGAAACTTCTGAAACCCGGGAGATGCTGAATCATCGCGCTCTGTTCAGCATGCAATATTCACCCTTAAGTAACTTTTTTGCTAACACCACGGTGAATGTCCCATTGCAGGAAGTGAATAAATACGCTACCCGTTTTTCTTACAGTTTTGGCTATGATGACTGGCGTCCTAATACCTTTAGCTTTATATACAGCAACTATGCGGAAGATAACCATTTTTTCCCACAAAAAGGCTCGCAAATTACTGAGTTTGAGACTGGGTCATTTACTTCTGCCTATAAATTCGAGCTACCTGAAGGCATTGAAAAACATCTGTTGATTAATAAAGATGACAACATAGGGTGTCAGGTTGGTTATACCTACTCCTATCGCTATTATGACAGCGTCAGTGATGCCACCAAGCGCCATAAAAACGTTTTATTGGCAAGTTGCGGTTATACCCTTAAAGGTCACTATTTTTTGCGGCTTTCTAGTTTCTATTACCCGGATAAAAACCAACAACAGCCTTGGAACTCTGACTACACCTATAGCTTTGGTTATAATTCCGGTTATAAACCTGGTGCTATCTCGATACGTTATGATAACTACAGTGGTACACGTTACCCTTGGAAAAGTAATCCAACCGCCAATTTCAGATCGGGAACAGTGAGTATTAGCTGGACACTTCCCTGGTAAGCAACTTGAATAACCCGGCAACCTACCCCGTCGTCATTCAAGTTGCTGGGAAAACGATCACTTCACCTTTGCTGATTGCGCCTTGATATTACTGAAAGAGAATTGGTTTTTCCCCAACACGTTCCCTGCTTTATCACGTAATTCTGCCTCAACCACCATGGTTTGCTGATCCCGAGGGCGCACCTTCAGCTCAATCACTTTCTGGCCACTATCTGCCGCCAGATCAACCCGCTCTGCCCCTTGACTAATAACATGACCTGCCTGCTGTACACGCCAATGCAGCGTCGCATCAGGATAAGTTTGCCAACGATCATTAATCGCCCACAAACCAATCTGCCCCCATTTCCCTACTATCCAGTTCTGCGTTATCGGTTGAATGGAAGGTAGCACTGGCTGATAGGCACGTTGCAGTGCGTAATATCCCCGCTTGGGTTGCCGCAGATAATCGACGACAGCCCAGTTTATCGAGGGCCAGGTTTCAGAAAACATGAACTGAAACAGCATGTTCACTGGCTGATAACGTTGCCTGCGGTAACTCTCTGCCGCCAGTTGGATCAGGTCTGCCTGATATTTTTGTGTATTGGCAATCAGCTCTTCAATATCTTTGCCCATTGGCACTTTAGCCATGGCAAATGTATTTTTGGGCTGGAAATTATGGTAACGCCAGATATCCCAGCCAGGCGCCTTATCATTGGTGGTACCAGGCCATAACTTATCTGCTGGAATAATGGTACGTAGCGTCTCTATATTAGGCAGGGCTTGCGCGCCAAACTCAGTCACATATCGACTACGAGTTGGCTTGAGATAATCCTGCATCTTACCGGAGTACCACCCTAACCATGGGTGCTCATTAACCGAAGACCAAGCATGCGCGATCCGCCCATCGTCTTGGCTCAAGACCTGGGCAACCTGATCAGTCAGCGTTTTATTCAGTGTGGGTGTCCACCCCTTACGTGATTTCATCCATGGAGAATCGAACGGCGGCTCATTCTGCCCAGACCAGACGATGATGGAAGGGTGGTTACCCCATTGCCGTAACAGGTCGTTAGCTTGACGCTTCGCCTCATCAACAATGGACGGACTGTCGTCATAAGCCCACTGTAGCGGGAAATCCTGCCACAATAGTATGCCCATACGATCCGCCTGCTCATACAACGCCTGACCCGCAATATGTGCATGTATACGTACCGTATTGATATTCGCCTCACGCATCAGTTGCAGGTCACGATGGTATTTTTCACCATCCATGCTCCCCAGCCAGACAGAACCAATGTAGTTAGTACCACGAACAAACATCCGCTTATCATTGATTAACAAACTGTTATTCAGGTTATCCTGGCTGATTTTACGTAACCCGGTCTTAATGGTTTGCTGGTCAAGCAAGCCATCACTATCTTTTAGTGAGACTCGGAGTTGATAACGATTCTGCTCACCATAACCCGCAGGCCACCAAAGCGTTGGGTTTGGCACCCTCTGGCTGAATGACAGTTGTTGTGTCTTGTCAGGGGAACGTTTAAGGGCAACCGGATAGCTAAAGCGATAAGAACGCCCAGTAAAATTATCAGGGGTCAGTTCAATAACGAGCTCCGCATGACGCGCAGCATTGGCCCGGTAATCAATCTCAACCTTGACTTGGGGCTGGGTAAGCCCGTCCTGCCAATCCACAGAGGTCAGCAAATTGTCGATGGCAGCCCCACGACTGACATGTACCATTACGGATTGCCATATCCCCCCAGAATTAGCTTCTTGTCCACGCTCCGACCAAGCCCCTCCGGGGCGAGTATCATGGTGAGCAAGTACCCCCTTGATCAGCGTTTTGTGCATATACCAATGGGGACCAGGCTTTTCAATTGGGCTGTCAACTTTAACCAATAGCTGGTTATCAGCCCCAACAGTTGGCGTGATATCGAAGGCAAATCGCTGGAAATAACCTTTATGTTGCCCAAGCGGTTGTTGATTGAGCGTGATATCAGCAGAATAATCAACGCCATTGAATATCAGCGTTGCCATTTGATCCGAGGTGAGCGTTGGCAACAAAAAGTTCGTCTGGTACCAGACGACACCGTGGCGATCAACGCCCTGTGTGAACCAATTTGCCGGTACCTGCATCGGTTGACATATTTTGTCGTTGAACAACGGCAGTGCATCTGCGCTAGCAGGCGGCGGCAATTTGATACACCAAGTACCATTTAGTGAGATATCGGCCAAGGGTGGCACACTTGAAGGTGCCTGTTGGACACACCCGGCAATCAACAGTAACGGGAACAGCAAGTTAAGACGGTTCATTTCTATACCTCAACAAATATCCCGGCTGGTGATAATCACGGTGTTGAATGCTATCCCCAGCAATGTCATCACATCGTACCCGGCGGTTCGAATGGCAAGCAGGTTTTTGGGCGATTAAAGACTTCCTGACGCATGCGTTCAAAGGCACCAGCAGGGTTGTCACGTACCAACACTCCATAAGCGCTTTTGTACCATAAGGACTCCAATACCAGCGCGTTGGTTGACAACGTCAACGCCTTATTTAATTTACCCGACCGCTCGGAACGCCCCTCAAACCAGCCCCGTTGCGGATCATTATGCCATTGCCCCAGACGCATCAATTGGTCGGTATAGGGGGTATTCCACAATGCCCACATACCGAACAGTGCTTTTGTTGAAAGCTGAGCATACTCAGGCCGGAAATTCCCTTTACTATCCAGCGTATTCCAGGGAAAACCACTGGCAAAAACGGTATCGCTAATGGTCCAAGGGGCTGCATTCAGTGAGAAGTCGGCACGTGCAGTCAATATTCCCTCTTTTTCGGCACGTAATTGCTGCACATTAAGCATGTTTAGTGCCTGGCGGCGCAACGCCTCGCTCTGCGTCTCATTCCCCGGTATCTGCCATTGAAACTCCATCCCAGCCAGGATATAGGGAGTTGAAGTCAGTGCATCACTCACCCCAGTAGTCCGCGGGTCACGCTCATCTATCGCTAAGGGGATGCCATATATCTGAATGTTTTTGTACGGTAAGGCGAGGTTATTGGCGGCAGAAAAACCCCATAATTGGAATCCCAGGGCGGTATATTCACTGTAACCCAAGCGCAAATCATCTTGGGTAGACAGTTTGCCGTTCTGGCGCCTGCCACTCAGCAAGGTACCCTGCGAATCAAACAGTGGGCAAAAGTTCCAGTTCACGACGGTTTTATCGACATAATAAGCATAATCAGGCGATAAATTACGAACCAGGCGCAAAGCAACCAGCAAGCGACCAATATCCTGCGCTGACCACCCTGTTGCCGCAGGTTTTACCGTTGAATCTACCATGGCGGCATCGGTAGTGCGGTAATGGCGGTTGACGATGCCATCCTTCAATGGCAACGCTTGTAGTGTGGCAAGCAAGGTGGTTATCCGCCGGTCATACTCTGCCGGCTCAATTACCCCCAGTTGTTTGGCAGCAAGCACCGCCATCATGCTGTCGCCAATCTGACCTACCGTCGTCAGCGGGTAATTGTCACTCCCATTTACCAGCCCAGTTGTGGGTTGAGTATTGTTCTCTATATAACGCCAGGCGATAGTTGCCCATTGACGCTCTTCCGCCGTCAGCGGCCCTAGCCGCCCCTGCGACTGCCAACCGCCTTGATAAAGATACTGCCATCCTTGCTGGATGCGCACTGGAAACAGTACCAGCGCAACCACCAATACAAACAGCAGCCAAAGGAGTATTTTGCCTGTTATTTTTTGGTACATGATGAAAGCGCCGGTGGAAGTTTAACGGGCAAATCCTCGCTACACTGCGCACACTGGCATGCCGTGCAAGTTGGTGCCTCACGCAATGCCACCCCGGTCCGTTCACACCAACTGCGCGTACCTTTATCCGGTGAAATAAAGGGCCGATTCAAACGTTTATTATCTTCTTCAAAAACGTTCAATAGCCTTTGGTTCCAAATTGACGGCACAAAATCTTTCGCTTGCGAATCTTGTACTCTCAATTTCAGGATGTTGCCTTGTGTTTTGAATAACAGCGCTTCCAACATAATGCCGTTATTATTCGCGGTGAAGGTTTTAATTGGTCCACTTCCGTTTTCGTAAAGTCCTTCATAAAATCCTTTACCTTTCTCACTGGCATTTTCAATCATATTAAACAAATGGTCAGTATAAGAAGACTGCCATAACGCCCACATCCCCAAAGCTGCCTTCAATGAGACCGCAGAGAACTCAGGCACAAACTTGCCTTTATCCGTGATGGTGTTCCAGTCGAAACCATCTGAAAAGATAGTGTCATAAACAAAGTAAGGGGCACGGTCTAGTTGGTGTTCTGTACGGGCGGTCACCATCCCGGTGATCAAATAACGATTTTCCTGCGCTTGGTAAACTCGATCGCCAAAGTCATGTACCCATTCAGGAAGAATGGCAGCCTTTTCCTGCACATCGGTTCTCTTTTCACCCCAACCAAACTCCATGCCTTGCAGGAAAAAAGGTTCCATCACCACATAGTTATGTTGCTCATGTTCACGAGGATCACGCGAATCATAAGGCACCATCACACAATAAATATCTTTCAGCTGATAGGGTTCCGGGCGTGAAGCTTGACAGGTGTTAAACCCCCAAAGTTGGAAACCCCGCGCCGAATACTCCTCATAACCAAGCCGCCCTTCTTGCACATAAATAGTCTTCTTATCACCACCAACGATGGCGCCATACATGGTCCCACAGCCATCTATCGCATTGGTGAAATCCCATCTGAGCACCACATTATCAACACCGTTGGCATATTCAGGATAACGCTCTTTAATGATCCGTAGCCAGATCAGCAGGCGGCCAGCATCCAACGGTGAAAAACCGATCTCGCCTGGCTTATTCATATAGTTCACTTTTTCTGCAGAAATAGTGTTATAGGCTTTATTCGGCATCTCGTTTTGAAATAGCGAGATACTATTGAGCGTCCCCAGCAACTTGATCATCCGTTTGTCGAATTCAGCTTTATCTATAATGCCTAACTCTCGAGCTGCAACCACAGCGGCAATGTAAGAGGCTGTATCCCACATCGTCGTAGAAGGGTAACCGTCCACCGCATTCACCAACCCAGTGGTAGGTTGATAGTTAGTGACGAAATACTCCCAGGCGCGGTTAGCCATGGCTCTTTCACGCTCAGTCAATTCACCTTGACGCACAGGATAATCTTTAGCAGGAAGCTGCTGTTCTGCCAGTGCGCAGAACGAACTCCCCACTAATAAGGTGGTCACTGCCAACATACTCACCACTAAACGACTGAAAAACCTCAGCGGTGACAAATAAAAGGGTAGCAAACGCATGAGTGCTCCTTAATGAGATCCTGAAGATTGTTCCGCAGAGGCGGTTTCTGTATTCTGACAGGCAAAGCAGACCATCTTTCCTTGAGCCGTATACATCAGACTTTCCAGAATGACTGCATTGGTTGTCGCCGTAATTAACTTGCTGGGTTGTTGGCTCTGTGCCTCCACCCCCTCAATCCAACCTCTGCCCGGTACAAACAGCGTTGCTGCTTGCTGCCTGACCTGTTGGGTCCAGGTAGTACTGAATAAGGCATTCCAGCCAAAGGCGGCTTGCGTTGAAAGAGAAAGCGCAACCTTATTACGAGGTAACGCACTATCTTGGGCTGATGGTAACGCCCCGCTATTAGGTTGTTTTTTTCCGACAACAGAAAGAATGTTCGTTAGCCCCATATTAACGTAACTGTGCCTGTCACTACTCTGGTTAATCATCTTCTGAACCTGAATAATGCGCCATGAAATCTCGGCTGACTCGGTATTAAAACCATTTTCCAGGCCACTGAGAATATAAGGTAAGCTATTGATAACAGGATACGGCTTACCCCTTATTGTCGCCTTACCATCATCAGGGATGTCTATGCCATTGACGGTAATAAAATCAAATTGTTGCCGGCTATTCGTCAATACGATCCCAGCCCAAGTATTAATTAATGACAAACCGTTAATGGCATACAGCGAATAACCGTAACCGCTGCGATAATTATTAGGCTTAAAATGGGCTTGCTTATGACGGCTTTTCAGTGAGGCATTATCTTTCACCATATCGAATAAAGCGGCCAGATCCCAATGTTTCACCGTTTGCTGAACTAAGGCATTGTATTGCGGATAACGCCAGATAATCACCTTGAACGCGACCAACAACCGCCCGAGATCCACCAACGAATAGTCAACATCATAAGCGGTCGAAAGCGGTTTTAGGTCTGTTGTGCTGTAGTAGAGATAAGGCACATTACCCTGATGCAAGGGTAATGAACTCAAGGCCATTAATGCCTTCTGCATACGCGCATCAAGTTCTTTATCATCGATAACATTGAGTTGATGAGCAGAGATCAGGGCTAATAGATAGCTCCCACAATCCCACAGGCTGGTATAAGGCAAACCGTCAGCAGAATTAACCAAACCACTCTCTTGAGTATTATTGACAAAGTATTGCCAGGCCACTCTTGCCCAGACCGCTTCCTGATAATCCAACCCGCGCGTTGTGGGTAGCGTGGGGAAGTTCTCACTTAACTGTAGTTGCGGCAATTTCATATTCGCCGGATTGGTATGCTTTTCAACATAAAAAACAATACTAAAGGCCAACATAAAACCAATAATCACCGTAAGATAGCTTCTCGCTTTCAGCAGATCCTGCTTAATTGACATTGGATATCTCCTCCGGCACCGCCATCTCCTCTTCGGATGGCTCTGGTTGCCAAAGTGCCGCACGGATCATCGGGATCATCGCAGCGATATTCAGCGAGCACCAAAAGATATTAATTAAAAAACCAGAGGGATCTTCAATTCTCCCCCAGTAAAGTTGCAATCCCCCCGCTATCAAGGCCAATAAGGTGACGCCAACAATCGCCAGTTGCGGCTTGACCAAACCAAGAAAATTACCTTGTTGCCGCTCTTTCGGTGTCACATGAAACTTGATTTTCTCCCCGCGCAATACGGTATCGATGGCACGCAAGTTCATGGAAAACAGCCCCAGATAAGAGGCTTTACCATCCCAGGCTGAAATTCCCCAGGTGCCAAACATAAAAGCCACCTCCGACAACAGAAAGAAAGGGATAAAATGGAGGTAAAAAGGCGTCGAATAGACCGACAAAGGAGGAATGCCGGTAAAAAGATAGATCATCGGGGCAATCAGGAAAATCGTATTCCAGATACAGGCCATATAAGAGATAAACGTCGAACCATACATCAGTTTCTGCGGCACACTAAGGTTAAGATTGCCACGTTTGAACAGTCGGTCATGGAACAGGATATCCACTGAACCGGCCGCATATTTAAAGCGCTGAATCATCCAGGAAAGCAGGTCTTGTGGTGATAACATCTTCGATTCAACCTCGGGATGCATCACTGAACGCCAACGACGTTCATGATCACCATGCAACATCAACGAGGTATAAATATCTTCGGAAACATGAAACTTATACGGCATCAATTCTGTTTCATTAGCCACCTGTCTCAGCATCGCCCCGCGCAATGAGGTTTTAAATTCTTCATGTTCGATATCGTCAGTGTACTTATCAATTTCAGCTTCAATATCATGATGATATCTTCGCAGCGCTGTCTGCATCACCGCTTCACGACGGTGTATCGATGCCGCACCACAACAAAACGCCGCATTGGCCCAATTACGCCGTCTTAAAATAATGTCGTAGAACATCTGAGGATCATTGGCAAAAGGATCATGCCCAATGGTAATAGGCCCAATACAGGATTCCACCGCCTTACCTAAATAATATCCTCCTTTACCAAACCGCTGTTGTAACTTCTTCGGTAAGGGTTTGCCTGCTGGAATATCGTAGAACCATTGAGGCGTCTGGACCCAAGCCACATCTGGGTCGCGAAAATAACCCAATGTATCGCAGAGAATCGAAGGAAAAACGCGCGTATCCGCATCACAGATAATAATAAAATCACCATCGGTGAGTTCCATGCCATTACGCAAGTTACCAGCTTTAAAGCCGGTGTTTTGGTCTCGCGTAATATAATTGACCCCTTCCTCCTCTGCCACCTGGCGCATTTCTGCTCGCCGCCCATCATCAAGTACATAAATTTTATAGCTAATCGCGTTGGGTACAGTCACCTTATTGGCATCGATGATGGATAATCGGACCAGTTCAACATCCTCGGAATAAGTGGCAATAAACAGATCCACACTAATTGGTCGGTCATCACCATGTTGAGCCGAGGGCTCCAGACACTGATTTATGGTGGCAGGGGGTTGTTGGCGTTTGTAGTCCTGTAACTTCCACAGGTTGATGGTAAAAAAAATGGTGCCAACATAGGCACAGGTTTCAGCAAGTAGCAAAGGAACCGAATACCAGAGGGCGTCATAGTTTAACGACTCCATCCAGCGCCAGCGGATATAATTTGCACCACACACCAGCGCGGTGACCGACAGGATTTGCCAAACACACTCAATCCCCTTGCGGTGACGCAAAGGTGCAGGAGGGGTCCGTTTCTCAAACGCTGAAAAGTAAAATCCCATATAAGCCAATGTCCTATCCCGGGTACGCTCTATCCCCTTCATCTTTCAAGCTACAGCGGTGTTGGCTGCAACTTGAATGAACTTGGGCCCCCGTTGTCACATAAATTTTTCGCATGAACAAAAGGAGTTAGCGCCCCGTTTATTTCAAATAATGAGTATTCACTTGCCCACCGCTCACTGGCGATGTCAAATACTTCAATCACTTAAAAAGTGCTAATCAACGATTAAATATAGTTGAGCCACCTGTGGTTGGCAAACCAGGAAAAAAAATATAAAATCATTTTTAATCAAACAATTAACCTATAATTGATTGAAAAAAAAGCAAAAATCAGCATGTAGTAAACATGCACAATGTGAGCTGCGTCCGGTCATCTAACGGTATGGTTACTCGTTGTGAGCTGCGCCTTTTGGATATCAAACTCAAATAACGCCAACAATGCTCGTGCCCCCTAGGCCCCAGCCAATGTTTAAAGATTCTTTTTAAATAAGTGATAATACTCGTTATACTCTATCTGGCTGGTTTGAATGACATGGCAAAAACATAATGCGTTTGTGAACAACACATCATGCGAGTCTCAATCCTTAATTGGCGAGTTGCCAGAACAAGTGTGAGAATTGCCAAGAGCATCAATAAACCATGTGATGAGTACGGCAGATCTGCCTAAACAGATCTGGATACGGTGATCTCGTTCACGTAATGGACCTAATACTCAGGCGCAGCCCCTGGCGCTTGAATAACGACGAGTATGAACATTTTCTTTAGGAGATGTATGTCATTGTCAGCAGGGTTATCGATTAAAGGGATGTCACTCGCCTATCACGCCTCTCCCCAAGCAGCGGGTAAACGTGATCTGCGGATTGACTTCCTGCGTGGTATTGCCCTGATTATGATGGTCGCTGCACATATCGAGATCACCTCTGTGGTTAACATTTTCACCTGGGAGCGTTTTGGGTTAACCACAGGGGCGGAAGGTTTCGTCATCTTGTCAGGTTTTGTCCTGGGTTTTCTCAAAAAGCAACAGCTGGAAAGAGATCATTTTCTTACGGTTGCCTACTCGATTTTACGTAGAGCAGTCACACTTTATTTTATTAACATCACGATTATTCTCTCGATCCTGGTACTGACCAAAATAGGGGTCAACACCTATGAGACTACCCATTTTGTGGAAAGATTTTCTGGTACAGCATACTCAATGTATCCCACTGACGGTGGTTCATTAGAATCCTGGTTGAATAACATTTTATTTTTGCAAATAGGCCCTCACCAGACACAGATACTGGGACTTTATTTTTATCTATTATTAATCACCCCAGTGATGTTCTATCTCCTTTACCATAAAAAAGCGTTGTTACTGCTGGGTGTATCTTTAACTCTATATATTATTTATCAAAATAACAGGATTATTTTAACCAGTGCACAATTTGAGTTCGCCTTCCCGCTTCTTTCATGGCAATTAATTTATGTGCTTGGCTTATGCTGTGGTTGGTATAAAGATGAACTGATGTCTTTGGCAAAAAATAATTTCGGCGTTTTTGTTATTGGCCTGTTGATAGTCATTTTCTTTATTTTGCTCTTTATTGCACAAAACCGTCTTAACCCCTTTTTACCGAAATCATTTTTCCTTCATATAATTCCTATCAATCAAGTTAACTGGATGTATGATAACTTGGCCGCAAAAAATGCGCTTGGTCCACTGCGGGTACTCAATGACATTGCCTTACTCGTCACCATGTATGTCTTTTTAAGCTATTTCTGGCGGCCGATGAACTATCTATTCAGTTGGTTCCTGGTCCCCTTAGGGCAGAACTCCCTTTATACCTTTATACTGCATGTTTATATCGTGTTAATTGCTAGCTTCTTTGTAAAATTTAATCTGCTTGAATACCACTGGTTGAGAAATACCTTGGTCCATTGTGCTTCATTGCTTTTCCTCTGGTGGTTGGCGAAATCTCAAGTGCTGCGCCGTTTCGTGCCAAATTAATGGCCACGGTTCTATAGTGGGCTATGCTCCTGGGGTTCTATCGCTATTCGAAGAATTTTGTGTTTATCATGCTCAAGAAAATAGCTTGAGCGTCATCCTGTCGTCCCAGCAATTTCAATCACCCTGGATAGCGTAATTAATAAGGAAGTCACCGCATGCACAGAGAAAAACACAGCATAGAGAAAATTGGTTGGCTTCGTGCCGCTGTGCTTGGCGCTAATGATGGCATTGTTTCTACCGCCAGTTTGTTATTGGGTGTCGCCTCAGCCAACGCCACACACCAAACCATTCTGTTAACCGGCATTGCCGGCCTGGTTGCAGGTGCGATGTCGATGGCAGCCGGGGAGTATGTCTCGGTCTCTTCACAAGCCGATACTGAAAAAGCCGCACTGGCGGAAGAACAAGCGGAGTTACATGCCGATTATCCGGGTGAACACCGTGAATTAACCTCAATTTATGTCCACCGCGGGCTTGATTTGGCCTTGGCAAAACAAGTGGCAGAAAAATTGATGAGTCATGATGCGTTAGGTGCACATGCCCGGGATGAGCTGGGGATCTCCGAAATCACCACCGCTCGTCCATTACAGGCGGCCTGGACGTCTGCAATGAGTTTTGCTGTCGGAGCGATACTTCCTCTCTTGGTGGCTTTTATGGTCAGCAGTGATTGGGCCATTACGGCAATCGCGCTCTCGACATTGATTTCACTGGCGATTTTAGGGGGAATTGCGGCAAAAACCGGCGGAGCGCCGGTACTTCCAGGTATTATTCGCATCACGTTCTGGAGCACTCTGGCGATGGGAGTCTCATCGGGGGTGGGTATGCTGTTTGGTTCACTTGTTAACTGATATAGCAAAGGTTATAACCTATGGACAGGACAAAACAAGGAAAACCACGATGTCGTCAAAAAAGCTGGACACCCTATTAATCGGCGCGGGACGTAACAAACGTTATACCCAAGGTTCCGTCAACCCGGTAACGCAACGTGCCTCTTCATTAGTCTTTGAGTCAGTAGCTGCCAAAAAATATGCCACTGCCAAACGTGCACAGGGTGAACTGTTTTATGGCCGTCGCGGCACCTTGACCCACTTTGCTTTTCAGGATGCCATGACCGAGTTGGAAGGTGGCGCAGGATGTGTTCTCTACCCTTGCGGCGCTGCGGCGGTCGCCAATGCCATTCTCTCTTTTGTGGGCGCTGGCGATCATCTCTTGGTCACCGGCTCGGCCTATGAGCCTACCCAAGACTTCTGCCACCACATTCTTGGTCGCATGAACGTTACCACCCAATATTTTGATCCACTGATTGGTGCCGGCATCGCGGCGTTGATCCAACCGAACACCCGCGTGGTCTTTCTTGAATCCCCTGGTTCCATCACCATGGAAGTGCAGGATATCCCGGCTATCGTCAAAGCCATTCGTGACGTAAACCCGGAAATCGTCATTATGCTCGACAATACCTGGGCCGCCGGCGTTCTGTTTAAAGCCTTGGAGTTTGATATTGATATTTCTATTCAGGCAGGTACCAAGTACATAATCGGCCATTCCGATTATATGCTGGGCACCGCGGTAGCCAATGCCCGTTGCTGGGAGCGCTTGCGTGAGTATTCCTACTTGATGGGGCAAATGGTTGACGCCGATACCGCCTATATGGCCAGCCGTGGCCTACGCACGCTCAATGTACGCCTCAAACAGCATGAACAAAGCAGTATCACCGTTGCGAACTGGTTACAGCAGCGGACCGAAGTGGCAGTGGTCAATCACCCGGCACTGCCCAGTTGTAAAGGACACGAATTTTATCGCCGCGACTTCAGCGGGTGTAACGGCTTGTTCTCTTTTGTACTCAAAAAACGGCTCAGTAGTGAACAATTAGCCAATTATCTGGATAATTTCAGCCACTTCAGCATGGCTTACTCCTGGGGAGGTTATGAGTCACTGATCCTGGCCAACCAACCGGAAGAACTCAAGGCAATTCGCCCTGCGGGGGGTGTCGATTTCTCTGGTACGCTGGTGCGCGTACATATCGGGTTAGAGAATGTGCAAGACCTGATTGACGATCTGGCCGCCGGTTTTGCACGTATCGCTGATTAAACAGTGCCGTGAATTGACCGTCATGCCATCAAAAAACGCCCCCTGGGTTTATGCCGGTTGCCTTGTTGCCAACCCTTTGTAATTTAAAAAACCCGGGAATAGCATATTATTACACTCTGTCTAATGTCCACTTAGGTTAATCGGGTTACACTACAAGCCAAGCCTGAGACACATGATTGTTTCCGTCATGACTCAAACTACTCAACGTTGGCTGTTGTTTGAATAAACCAGGGTATCAAAGCAGGCTAAATGATAAAAAGCCAAGCACCACAGGACAAAAAATGGATGTGTTAAGAGAGATTGTTCACGCACTGTGGACGCAGGACTTCGCTGCACTTGCTGACCCTAAGGTAATCTGGGTGGTTTATGCTGTTGTTTTCGCCACCCTGTTCCTGGAAAACGGATTGCTCCCCGCCTCCTTTCTGCCCGGTGACAGTTTGCTGTTATTGGCTGGCGCATTAATTGCCAAAGGCGTGATGAGTTTTATCCCGACACTGATCATTCTGACTGTCGCCGCCAGTCTGGGGTGCTGGCTTAGCTACCTGCAGGGGCGGTGGCTGGGTCATACTAAGTTGGTGAAAGGTTGGTTATTACAATTACCAGCGCAATACCACCAACGCGCCTATATGCTGTTTAACAACCATGGTCTGGCCGCCTTACTGATTGGTCGTTTCTTGGCCTTCGTCCGCACGCTACTGCCTACCATCGCTGGAATATCAGGCCTGAGCAACTCACGTTTTCAGTTTTTTAACTGGTTAAGCGGTTTGGTCTGGGTAGGGCTCGTGGTCTCACTGGGCTATGCCTTTAGTCAGATACCTTGGGTTAAACTCCACGAAGATCAGGTAATGACGGTACTCATGCTCCTGCCAATCGTGCTACTGATATTGGGTTTATTGGGTGTCATCATGGTCATTTGGCGCAAAAAAAGCGCTTCCTGATAGTCTATCGGTACCTGTGCCTTTACCCCTGTGCCACCATGATATTACTGTCCCGCAGCCGAGCGAGCTCATCGCTCGGCGTAATCCCGAACAAGCGTTTAAATTCACGGCTGAACTGTGAAGCGCTTTCATACCCCACACGAATGGCTGCTGTACTGGCCTTCAACCCATCATGCACCATCAACAAACGCGCCTTGTGCAGGCGGTAAGATTTCACATATTGCAATGGGGAAGTGTTGGTTACCGCTTTGAAATTATGGTGGAAAGCCGAGACGCTCATATTCACTTCGTTCGCTAACTGTTCCACATTGAGATTTTCGGCGTACTGGCTTTCAATACGCCGCAACGCCTTGGCTATCTGGCTAAAGTGAGTATGGCGATTAACCAATTCCTGCAATGATGCACCACAACTACCACGTAACACGTAATACAACAGCTCGCGCACAATCTGTGGCCCCAGTACCTGAGCATCAAGTGGTGTTTCCATCACGTCCAGCAGGCGCTGGGTCGCACACAGCATCTCCTCAGTCAGCGGAGAAAGATTGACGCAGTTGCTTTCGACCGGTGGTTTTAGCAGGTAATCCTGGTCCCCGATGTCAAACAGCAGGTCCTGCAACATTTGGACATCAATACTTATCCCCAGCCCCACCATCGGGCGCTGCGGGCTGGCAAAAGTCTCGCATTCAAATGGCAACGGTACCGTCATCAGCAGATAATTGCGGGGGTCGTACTGAAAAACTTTGTCACCACAGTACCCCACCTTATGCCCCTGAAAGATAATCACAATACAGGGTTCATACATTACCGGTTGGCGGGGCCAATGCTCATCAGCATACAGAATTGTCACCTTGGCTACTGGCGAGGGGATAAAGCCTTTCCCTCGAACAAAACCCATTGCCTGGCGCGCCATACGGCCACGCTGCTCATCAATTTCAGTCATCACCCTTCTCTTGCCACCAAAACAATCCAGCAAAGAACATCGTAAAAAGCAGACCTTTTCTACAATGTTTAAGAGAAATAGGCAAGACATTGAGAGAAATATGCATTGCCTGAGCAGGCTAAGTGACTAACAATAGCCAACGACTGTTTTTGCGCCGCTAGCGCTTCCCTGAAACTTGAGAGAATCCAACCATGCAAAACTTTATTCTTCATACCCCAACCAAGATCCTGTTCGGTCAAGGCCAGATCGCCGAACTGGGTAAACAGATCCCTGCAGATGCCCGCATCCTGATCACTTATGGCGGTGGCAGTGTGAAAAAGAATGGCGTACTGGACCAAGTCTATCGTGCGCTGGCTGGCCGCAATGTGCAGGAGTTCTCTGGTATTGAACCTAACCCAACCTATGAAACACTGATGAAAGCGGTTGAAATCGTGCGGGCGGAAAAAATCGACTTCCTGTTGGCCGTTGGTGGTGGCTCTGTAGCCGATGGCACCAAATTTATCGCTGCCGCCGCCCACTATCAGGCCGATAGCGATCCTTGGCATATTCTGAAAACCGTAGGGTCTGATGTCACCAATGCCATCCCGCTGGGTTGTGTACTGACCTTACCTGCCACCGGCTCTGAATCCAACAGTGGTGCGGTAATCACCCGCAAAAGCAGTGGTGACAAACAGCACTTCCACTCATCCTACGTGCAACCACGCTTTGCCATCCTCGATCCGCTCGTCACTTATACACTTCCTCCACGTCAGATCGCTAACGGTGTCGTTGATGCGTTTATCCATATCCTGGAGCAATATCTGACTTATCCGGTGGATGCCAAAGTGCAAGATCGCTTTGCTGAAGGCCTGCTGCTAACGCTGGTGGAAGAAGGTCCACGCGCACTGCTTGAGCCAGAGAACTACCAAGTCCGTGCCAACGTGATGTGGTGCGCCACACTGGCCTTAAATGGCCTGATCGGTGCCGGAGTACCTCAAGACTGGGCAACACATATGTTGGGTCATGAGTTAACCGCTATGCACGGTCTGGATCACGGGCAAACCTTGGCGATTATCATGCCTGCGCTGTTAGTCGAGAAAAAAGCACAGAAACGTGAAAAACTGCTGCAATACGCAGAGCGCGTTTGGGGTCTGCATGACGGTTCGGAAGATCAGCGTATCGATGGTGCCATTGCAGCTACGCGTGCTTTCTTTGAGAAAATGGGGATCCCTACCCGCTTATCCGACTACCAAATCGATGGCAGTTCCATCCCGGCTCTCCTCGACAAATTGCGCGAACACGGTATGACCGCCCTGGGTGAACATCAGGACATCACACCGGAAGTCAGTGAACGTATTTATCAGGCAGCACGCTAATCGGCTGACTGACACCTCCGTTGATTAACCTTGTTTGAACCGGCCTTGATGGCCGGTTTTTTCGCTTCATTGCCCAGCTGCCACTGGATAAATTTGGGTATATAATTGAAAGATATCGTTTCAACTTGATGGGTTTATACCCAGGTGGTATGGCGCTCTATGATTCGATCACAAACTTATTTGTCGCACTTCACCCTGGTGCTGACGCTGTTGGTACTGGCTGGTTGTTCCAGAAACTCTCCGCATACTGGCAACTCTAGCCAAACCTCTGGTCACAATAAGCACACCTATAATTATCATATTGAAGATGCAGCCAAAGAATATGGTGTCGACCAAAAGCTAATCACGGCCATTATTCAGGTCGAGTCTGGCTTTAACCCCGATGCAGTCAGCCGCTCAAACGCTATTGGCCTGATGCAGATAAAAGCAGATACCGCCGGATGTGATGCCTACCGTTTTAAAGGTAAACGGGGTTGCCCAGATGAGAGTGACCTGCGGGACCCTCAAGTCAATATCGATTTGGGTGCGGCCTACATCAGTGCCCTGCAACATCAACAACTGAAATGGATTGAAAACCCGGTAACCCGGCGCTACGCCACGGAGGTCGCCTACGCCAATGGCGCAGGAACGCTATTACGCACCTTCTCTAATGACCGTAAAAAAGCCATAAGTATGATCAACAACCTCTCCCCGGAGGCATTTCACTGGCATGTGCGCAAGCACCACCCTTTTCCCCAGGCTCCACGCTATATGTTGAAAGTTGAAGCAGCCTATAACGAGTTGTAGAAAGGGACGCGCTGTAGAGATTGATGGGTTCGCCCGAGATCATTAATACGGGTACCCTACAGGAGGGATCCGGCGTAACCCCTTCATCATGCAAGCTGCGGTATGTTAGCTGCAGCTTGCACAATCTTGGATCTCACCGAATGAGAATTAACGGCGAACTGCAATTGCTTCGATTTCGATTTTCACATCTTTTGGTAAACGTGCCACTTCAACGCAAGAACGTGCTGGGAAGGGAGCATGGTGTTCAGTAAAGAAAGCTTCGTAGGTCGCATTAACGGTGGCGAAATCATTAAGATCTTTCACAAAAACCGTAGTTTTAACGATATCGGCCACTTTCAGCCCGGCAGCTTCAATAATCGCTTTCACGTTTTCCAGTGATTGACGAGCCTGAGCAGAAACGTCATCGGCAACAGTGCCGGTTTTAGGATCAACCGGAATTTGGCCAGAGGTAATGATCATGCTACCTAGATCAACACCTTGCACATAAGGACCAATAGCAGCAGGGGCGAGTTCAGTACTAATATTACGTGACATTTTTTCTCCTGATACCCTTTTGGCGTTACCAACAGTGGCTGGCACCCCATTGAGTAGCGTTATTTTTGAAATACCATTATAAAGAGTGGTGACAATATTAACAGCACCACTCCCGGCAAAACAGACGATTTTAATCGGCCTGCAATACCACTTGATGTTCAAACTCTTTTTCACAGTAACGGCACTTCAGGTGTACCTCACCAGCATGAGATTTCACACTAAAGCTGGAGGTCACCGGCTCACTGCGACTAATGCAATTGCTGTTCGGGCAGGTCAACACACCATCAATATGGTCTGGCAGGCTGAGGGTCAACTTACGCACCACTTCATAGTTATCGATGCGGTTGACTGTCGCCTTGGGGGCATACATCGCCAGTTGGTTAGCCTGCTGTTCCGTCAGGAAGGTATTCTCAATTTTGATCAAATCCTTGCGCCCCAACTCTCTAGAGGGCAGGTTTAACCCAATGGTGATGCGCTGGTCGGTAGCCGTCAGTTTGAACAGTGTAAGCAGTTTAAAACCGATTTGTGCGGGAATATGGTCGATCACCGTACCGCATTTGATTGCTTCAACCTGGAGTTTATTATCATGAGTCATGGCGGTTCCCCCTTAAAGAGCCAAATCTGCGTTTAATACCAGAGCCAACAACGCCTGGCGGGCGAAAATACCGTTACCCGCCTGCTGGAAATAGTGCGCGTAGGGCGTTTTATCCACTTCGATAGCAATTTCATCAATACGCGGCAGTGGGTGTAACACTTTCAAGTTGTCCCGGGCGCGAGCCAAGTCCGAGACGCGCAAGATAAACTGCGCTTTGACATTGGCGTATTCGGAAGGATCCAGGCGCTCTTTCTGTACACGGGTCATATAGAGAATATCCAGCTCAGGTACCACTTCCTCAATACTGGCGTGACAACTGTAAGAGATGCCTTTTTCCGCTAATGTTTTCAGGATATAGCTTGGCATCGCCAAGGCTTCCGGTGCGATAAAAAAGAAGTGGTTCCCTTGGTATTTTGCCAATGCCTGGGTCAATGAGTGCACAGTACGGCCATATTTCAGGTCACCCACCATGGCAATATTGATATTACTCAAGCGGCCCTGAGTTTCCTGTATGGTAAACAGATCCAGCAGGGTTTGAGTCGGGTGCTGATTGGAACCATCACCGGCATTCAATATTGGGATACCACCGGCAAACTCAGCCGCCAGCCGGGAAGCCCCTTCCTGCGGATGGCGCATCACAATGGCGTCAACATAGGTACTGATCACCGAAATGGTATCGGCCAGGGTTTCACCTTTTTTGCCCAGTGAGGTGTTACTGCTATCAGAGAAACCAACAACCGATGCCCCCAGGCGATGAACGGCGGTCTCAAACGACAGACGGGTACGGGTAGACGCTTCAAAGAAGCAACTGGCGACCACCTTATGTTTGAGCAACTCGGGTTGCGGGTTGGCTTTCAGGCTGGCAGCAGTGCGCAGTACCAGTTCCAGATCTTCACGGCTGAGATCACTAATAGAGATGATGTTCTTGCGATACAGCGGATTGGCCATGTTCACTCTCCTCAGATCAAACCCTTGGCGCGGGGATTTTCAATGTAATTGCAATTCTGCAGACAAAAAAAAGCCCCTCAATTGAGGGGCTTTTTTAAATGATAGGTGCTGTAACAGGAGGAAAAACGGCAGCTGGCCGGCGTTTGGTAGCCGGTTTTGTCCAATATGGCGAACAAAACAAACTTCGTCTTTCATGCTTTCTCCTGGCAAATTGTCGCGCATTATACTCGCGTTTTTGCTCTCTGCAAGCGTTAAGACACCTCTTTTTATTTTTTCGCCATCCATGCTGGCAACCGCACTCACATTCCTGATTAGAACAGGTAACGGGCACCTAACATAAATTCACTAGAAACCAGGCGAGCTTTCATTTGCTCATCTTTCAGCCCACGGGCATTGGTGAAGTTATTAAAACCACTTTCAATGTTGCCCATATCGACATAGCGATAACCTAAGTCTAGGCTAAGCTGCGGCATAGGCGCATAACTAACCCCTGCACCCACGGAATAAGCCAGGTTATTCTGGGTACTTTCCGCATATTGGCGCGAAGTATTACCTTGCCAACCATCAGACGTTACCTTGGCAATACCTAAACCCAGGGTACCATAGACCGAAAAGTTATAACCCAAAGCATAGTCACGATAAACATTAATCATCACACGCTGGGCGTCCACTTTATGGTGATTGAAACTGCTGGCAAAAGTGGTAGAACCGCTGGTGTATTCAGTACTCTTTTTGAATACATACTCCCCTTCACTGCGCCAACCATTACCAAACTGGTAGCCCAGAGCAACGGAACCATTATAAAAACGCTGATTCTCATCACCGCTGACAAAATTACCCACTCCTGGGCGACTACTGGTGTCCATATTCTCGGCAGACTGTCTGGCATTCAGCAGTTTTACTGCACCGTAATAGCCAGATAAATAATCATCAGCCAATACATTAGCGGAAAGTCCGGTTAAAACAATCGTTAGTATAAGAGGTTTTATATTCATGTATTTCTCACTTAATAAGGTCATTTTCGATGAGCAATGAAGCTACGGTTAAAATAACCATCGGTGAGAAATTCAACAATTCGGTTCAATACCTAACTCACTACGTATTTTTACTTAGCTCGGTTTGAGGAAAATACCTCTCCATAGATTTTTATTAACTTCACCGAAGAGTTGATAGCCAGTTTTGCAAATAAATTGGCACGATGAGCCTCAACCGTCCGTGGTGAAAGCGAAAGGTCATTAGCAATTTCCTTGCTGGATTTCCCTTCCATCATCAGTTGGGTCACTTCTAATTCCCTGGCAGACAATGTATTGAGTTTTTCTTGTAACACCGTGACTTCTTGCTGTTTTTGCTGAGAAACACGCTGAAATTCCAATGCCCCGCCCACCGTTTCAAGCAGCAAATCAGCATCAATCGGTTTGGTTAAAAACTCAAAAGCGCCATTTTTGAAGGCACGGCGGCACAATTCAATATTCCCATGACCCGTCATAATGATGACCGGAATATTCAGCCCTTGCCGTTGCCACTCCTCCAGTAGCGTTATGCCACTTTTACCCGGCATACGGATATCCAGTAGCAGACAGCCATTTAATGCTTGGGAATCCCCCATCTGCTGTTGAAAATCCTGAGCATTTTCGTAAGCGACCGTTTGCCACCCCATGGTGGCCAATAGTGAACCAAGAGCACAACGGATAGCCTGATCATCATCAATCAAATAAATAAACTGTTCCATTACACTTCCCGACTGTTAAACGGAAACCACAGCGTAAAACACGCCCCCTGCCCAAGCCTATTTTCCGCTTTAATATTGCCATTGAGGCGTTGAACCAAGGTTTCTGTCAGTGCCATCCCTAACCCCAATCCCTCTTCCCGTGTAGTGAAAAAAGGAATGAAAACTTGCCGTAATGCTTGGGCAGAAAGACCAGGCCCACCATCGGTGATGACTAACTCAATACCTTGCTCTGAGTAACTAGCATCAATGGCTACCCAAGAAGATCCCGGGGGATTATTCTGCTGGGCCTGAATCGCGTTAGCGACAATGTTTTGAATAATCTGTTCAACCCAGAGGGGATCAGCACGTAGAGTGGGTAACTTTTCCGGTAACCGGTTAACCACCTTAACATTGCTATTGTTGATCTCATCCTCCAACAACATCGTGACGTGCAGCCAGACTTTGTGCAAATTGACATCCTGATAAACCACTGGCGCATCAACCAGTTTCTGTCTAAATTGCTGCAGTAATGTACTGATACGCTTAATTTGTATCACCGAAGAATCAAGCAGCGCTGCCGCTTTTTCTGCCTGCTGCTGCTCTATCAGGCGTAGTGCCGTTTGGTTATAACTCAACACCGCGGTCAGCGGCTGGTTTAATTCATGAATGATGCCAGCAGTGATCTCCCCCATGGTGTTTAGCCGTGTTAATTCCGAGTAGTGCTCGCGTAAAACGGCAATATTATGTTGATGTTTTTGCTTACGATACAGGCTAATAAAATGGATAAGCACCGCCCAAAAAACCGACAGCAGTAGCAATATTAGCCAAGGTAAATCCGCCCAATCAGGATCATTACTGGCTGATAACTCAAAAGGTTGCAACGAACTGTTGACCTCTTTGTTCCATTGCCAGTAAGCAGGTTGACTGTTATTCCCCAGTTCGAACACCGTCCTATTCTGCCGATTCAAGCTGATATGAAGAAAATCATGACGTTGGGGGATATCCGCCAATAACAGGTTGAAGTCAATCAACAAGGCGTTACGCTGATTTTCTAACCAATAGGTTCCCTTGGCAGCAGGCGTCAACGTTTGATGTGGCGCTAGGTTTAGCTTGGGTTCCCAAGCCAGGATCTGTGGGAATTGTTGCCGAACAGCAGCAGGATCGCTGGTGACGGAGAGCAATGAAAGGATCGTTTCCAACTGAGATACCTTGACGGTAATCTCACGATATAAAATACGGTAGTTTACGGATTGCTCTTCATATTGCTGTTGCAACGCGTAAATGACCACGCCACCACCTGAAAGCAGAGATAAAATCAACCAGAGAAAAACCTTGCGCATAATGATTCCAGGCGAATTAAACAGGAGAAGAAGTTAAGGCTAGATGTTCCCCGGCTTGCAACTCTGCCCGGTTGTAGTGACGTACAATCTGCCCTTGCTCCATTAAAGCCGCACGTTGGGACATATGAGCGATCACATCGCCATCGTGGCTCACCAAGAGGTAGGTCATACCATGTTCCCGTTTCAATTGATTGAGCAGGTTGAGGATCTCCGCCTGTACCGACATATCTAACGCCGAGGTGGGTTCATCTAACAATAACAGTTTTGGGCGTAACAGCAGAGCACGGGCGATAGCCACGCGCTGGCGTTGGCCGCCAGAGAGTTGATGTGGGTAGCGCTCTGCCATCGCCGCACTCAACCCTACCTGCAATAACGCTTCACTGATCCGTGCGGGAATATGCTTTTCACCATGGATCTTGAGCGGCTCCCCTAACGTGCGGGCAATTTTGTGTTGCGGGTGCAATGATGCATAAGGGTCCTGAAACACCATTTGTACATCACGGCGCAACCGCCCAGAAAAACGCTGCAATGGCTGAATAACCTGGTCGAACAAGCGCACTTCACCGTGCCAATCACGTTGTAGCCCCGCCAACACACGCAACACCGTGGATTTTCCGCAGCCAGAAGCGCCAATCAAGCTAAAGGTTTCCCCGGCTTCAACGCTAAAACTCACCGACTCGACCGCAACTTTATGACCAAACGCCTGCGGAAAACTGACTTGTAGGTTCTCAATCTCAATCAGTGCCATATTCGCTCCGGGCAAAGTCGATACTACGATCCAATACCGGTAAATCATGACCGTAAGTCGCTGCACTGGGGCGACAGGCCCACAATGTACGCGTGTACGGATGTGTCGCCAGCGGCAGGTTGGCCGCGATCCCCTGATCCACCAACCGGCCTTGGTACATCACCAATACCCGGTCACAACGTGCCGCCACCAGCGACAAATCGTGGCTGATCAACAACAGCCCCATATTACGTCTGCTAGCCTGTTCAACAATCAGATCGAGGATCTGCTCGCGCAACCGGGCATCCAACGCCGAAGTCGGCTCATCTGCAATCAGCAGTTGCGGATCGTTAACCAACGCAATCGCCAACATCGCACGCTGCCCCATCCCACCTGAAAGCTGAGCGGGATAACTGTGATAAGCACTCTCTGGTAAACCCACCGCCGCCAGCGAGTTCAACACCCGCTCATAGCGATCGGCCCGGGACAGGGCATTATGCAGGATGAGAGACTCGGTAATCTGTTTGCCAATTTTGCGTACCGGGTTCAAGGCATAGCGCGGGTCTTGCAGCACCATGGCAATTTCTGCGCCACGTATCTGGCTCCATTGGCGCGGTGGTAACGTCAGCAGATCGGTCTGGCAGTAGCTCAGCCTATCCGCCGTCACAATTCCGGGTTTACGCACCAAGCCCATCAGCGCTCGGGCGGTCATTGATTTACCTGACCCAGACTCGCCAACCAACGCGACTTTTTCACGCCCAATGTGCATAGAGAGGTTATCCACCACCTGATGACCATTAAACGCAATACTCAGATTATGTGCTGATATCAAAGGCTCAGTCATGATGCGGATCCAGTAAGTCACGTAGGCCATCGCCCAACAGGTTAAATGCCAGGCTGCTTACCAGGATCGCGCAACCGGGGATCGCCGCGATCCACCATTGATCAAAAATAACGGGCATCCCTTCTGCCACCATCGAGCCCCACTCGGCCATCGGTGGGCGCGCGCCCAAGCCCAGAAACCCCAAGCCGGCCGCCGCCAGAATGACCCCCGCCAGATCCAGTGCTAACCGGACAATGGCAGAGGGCAGGCACATTGGCAAAATATGCCCCCACAACAGGCGGGGACCACGAATCCCCATCATCTCAGCCGCTGCCAGATAGTCGCTGCGCCGCAATAATTGGATCTCGCTTCGTGCCTGGCGGGCATAGGCAGGCCAGGTAGTGAGTGCCAGTGCCAATGCACCATTAACCAAACCAGGCCCGAGCATGGCGACAAAGGCAAAAGCCAGAATCAGCCGTGGCATCGACATGGTGATATCGGTAAAACGCATCAATACGCGCTCCAACCACCCCCCATAGTAACCAGAAAGCACGCCCACCAGCAGGCCAAGGGGCAGCGTGATCAGCGTGACCAGTAATACCAACCCCAACATCGGGCGGGTACCGTAGATCAGGCGGGAAAGCACATCACGGCCATAACTGTCGGTACCTAGCCAGTGAGCGGCTCCCGGCGGCAACAAACGGTTAGCGGCCTGTTGCCAGTTGGGATCAACCGGTGCCAACCAAGGCGCAAACAGCGCAATCAGTAGCAGTAAGAGCAGGATAACCGTACCACAGGTGGCGGACGGTGAACGTTTAAGTAATGTCATCGCCATCTCAACCTACCCGGGGATCAAGCAAACGCACCAGTAGATCGGTGAGATTATTAATAATGACAAAGCATAAACCGATCAGCAGTGTCCCCCCCATGATGGTCGTGGTGTCACCCGCTAACAGCGCAATCGTCAGGTAACGGCCAATGCCGGGCCAGGAAAACACCGTTTCAGTCAGCACGGCACCTTCCAACATGCCGGTGTAAGCCAGCGCAATCACCGTCAGCAGTGTGCCACTGATATTGGGCAACACGTGGTGGAACATAATACGCATTTCGCTGGCGCCTTTGGCACGGGCCAGTGTCACATACTCTTTATTCAGCTCACTCAGGCAGGCGGAACGGGTCAGGCGGGTGATACTGGCCAGCGAGTAATACCCCAACAAACAGACCGGTAACACCAAATGTGCCAGTGCATTGCGTAACGCCCCCATATCGCCGGAAAGCCAGGTGTCGATCAGCGCAAAACCGGTCTTGGCCTCGACACTGTATTGGTAAATATCATCCAGCCGCCCGGGCCCAGGGCTCCATTGCAACTTGGCATAGAACAGTAACAACATCAGTAAACCCAACCAGAAGATAGGCACCGAGTTACCCAACAAGGTCATCAAGCGCACAGTAATATCCAGCTTGCTACCGACAAAACGTGCACACAACACGCCCAACAGCACCCCTAAGGTCGCACCGACCACCAGCGACAAGGTGGCAAGTTCCAATGTTGCAGGAAACACGCGCAGCAATTCCTGCAACACGGGTTGCCCCGTAGCACTGACATTACCCAGATCACCCTGGGCGAGCCGCTGTAGATAGTGCCAAAACTGCACCGGTAAAGAGCGATCGAGGCCAAGCTGGTGTTTAACCTGCTCATAAGTTGCAGCGCTGGCATGATCACCAACAATCTGCAAGACCCGATCAACCGGCGACAAAGCAGAAAGCAGAAAGGTAATCAATAATAGGCCGAACAGGGTCAGTACCAGTGTGAACAGACCCTGCGACAATCCCTTAAGACGACGCCGGGCAATATTTCCCGGCGTGAATTTTATCCCTACCGACATGGTTATCCTGATTATTTACTAACACGGTCATAATAGACCATATCTGCATTTAGTCCTTGTTGATAGCCTTTCACGTTATCACGCAGCACCACCTGCGTTTTAGCCTGATCGATAAACACATAGGGCGAACTTTGCTGTAACGCCTGCTGCAGGGCAGTATAACGTGCCGCACGCTTAGCCGGATCAGCCTCTGCCACCGCTTCCAGCGTCTGTTTATTCAGCTCAGGGATCTGCCAGCCATTGAGCCCGGCGACGGTGCTGCTTTTGCCATCGTTATACGCGAAGGTGCTGGCATTGGAATGGGCATCGAAATAATCGGGGATCCACAGACGGATCGCCGCTTGATGCTGTTTGGCACGGACACGAGCATAGACCTGGCTGCCCGCCGCAGGCAATAGCTCAAGTTTGACCCCACCTTGGGCAAAACTGGCCTGCAGTGACTGAGCAATGGTGATAAACGGAGGCTTATTTTCTACATCCAGGGTCAGAGTCGCATTGGTGATGCCGGCTTTTTCCAAGATAGCCTTGGCTTTGGCCGGATCAAAACTGAAGGGCTTATCTTCCAATGCCCCAGGCAGGCCCACAGGCAGGAAGCTTTGGTGAATAAAATATTGCCCTTTTAGCAGATCCTGGGTGATGCCTTGATAATCCACCAAATAGCGTGCGGCCTCCCAGAAAGCAGGGTTGTTCAACAGCGGGTTGGCCTGGTTGGCGGTATTAAATACCAAATAGTTCTGTTCAGCAGACGGAATTTCCAACACTTGTACGCCAGGCTGTTTTTTCAACGCACTGGTCTGGTCTGGGCCCAGCTCGCGAGCGATGTCAGCATCCCCTTGTTGGATCAACAGACGGCGCGCACTCGGGTCAGACACATTCTTGATAATGATGTTCTGGAGTAACGGCTTATCACCGGGAGAAGTAAGGTTGGCATCCAGCACAATGGCTTGATGAGGCTGATAAACGCGCATTTTAAACGGGCCGCTGCCCGCAGAGTGCAACTTCAGCCAAGTATTACCGAGATCATCCCCTTTCACATTGGCTTGCACCACTTTGCTATCGACAATGGAGGCAATGGGGGTAGAGAGAATATTCAACGCGACCGCCGGGCTGACATCCGCCGTCCAACTCAACTGCACGGTATGATCATCAACCTTCTTCAATTGTTGTTCAATATTCTCGGGCTGCCAACCGAGCACATTGAGGATAAACGCCGGTGATTTATTCATTTTCACCGCGCGGGTATAAGAGAAAATGACATCATCCGCCGTCAATGGGTTGCCAGAAGAGAAAGTGGCCTGCGGACGCAGTTTGACGGTTAAGGTTTTAGCCGCCGCATCATCCTGCCAGCTTTCCGCCAATACCGGGATCACCTTGGCCGGGTTATCACGATCAGCTTGCACTAAACGCTGATAGAGGCTGGGTACGGTTTGGATACTGGACAGTTCATTGGCTTCTGCCGGATCCAAGCTAACGATATCCTCTAATGACTGCACTACCACCAACGTATTCGGTGGCGTAGCGGCCCATGCAGTGCTGGAGAGAGCAGCAAGAATAAAAAGCGACAATACTTTGTTTTTCATGAAAATATTCCTTTATCCCTGTCCGTAATTCAAGCTGCGCAGGGGGAATGGCAACTTAAATGAACTTGGGTCACTTTGACTCGAACATTAAACCGAAAATGAGCAATTAGCATTTGTTTTTGTACGGTATTTTCACCGTCAGAGGGTCACGGTAGAACGTTGCACAGCCGCAAGCAAAGGTTAATCTGTTATTTCATATAGCCAAAAGAACTATAGCCAGATTCAATCAATTTGGTGGGTAAAGTGCGCAGGTTTATTAAAGAGAATATCGGGAAGGGCTAGCCTATAGGGGCAGGTTTCGCCCCTATACCACTTATTTTACAGCGCGTTGCTACTTAATGTCGCGACCATCACCGCCTTGATGGTATGCAGGCGATTTTCTGCCTGATCAAATACCACACTATGCGGGGACTCGAACACCTCGTTAGTCACTTCCATGCCCCCAGACAAGCCATACTGTTGCGCCATCTGTTTACCCAAGGTGGTTTGGTCATCGTGAAAGGATGGTAGGCAATGGAGAAATTTCACCTGTGGGTTACCGGTCAGTTTAACCATCGCCATATTCACCTGATAAGGCAGCAACTGGGCAATTCGTTCCTGCCAGACCTCTTTGGGCTCACCCATAGAAACCCAAACGTCGGTATAGAGGAAGTCGGCACCTTGTACCCCTTCGGCAACATCCTCTGTCAGGGTAATTTTCCCGCCGGTCTGCTGCGCCAGCGCCTGACATTCAGCCACCAGTTGCGCCTGTGGCCAGCAGGCCTTCGGTGCCACCAAACGCAGATCCAACCCCACCAGTGCCGCTGCTTCCAGCAGCGTATTACCCATATTGTTATGGGCATCCCCCATATAGGCCAGTTTCATTTCACTCAAGTTCTTACCCGGCAGATGCTCAATCATGGTCAGTAAATCCGCCAGTAACTGGGTCGGGTGGAACTCGTTAGTCAGGCCATTCCATACCGGTACCCCGGCATATTCTGCCAGTGTGTCCACCAGATGCTGACCAAAACCACGATATTGAATACCGTCGTACAGGCGGCCAAGGACACGCGCCGTGTCTTTCATTGATTCTTTATGGCCGATTTGACTACCGCTTGGGCCAAGATAGGTGACCTGAGCCCCTTGGTCGAATGCGGCAACTTCGAAAGAGCATCGGGTACGGGTTGAGTCTTTTTCGAAGATGAGCGCAATGTTTTTACCCTGAAGATGTTGCGTTTCCTGGCCTTGCTTCTTGGCCTGCTTCAAGTTAGCCGCCAGTTGCAGCAGGGACTGGATCTCACTGGGGGTAAAATCCATTAACCTCAAAAAGTGCCGATTATAGAACGGGTTCATTTGGCTCATCTCCATCTATCCTTATTTTTGTTTGAATTAAAATTCACGATATATGAATGAATATTCAAATTCAACCCTGATAAAGAAATCTTTTATCTTTACCATGGCAGCAGTGGCAACGGTATGTGAAAATAGAAGAGATAAAGCCATTTTATTGAGGATAGAGACATGGCAAACCGTGAACTGCTGGAAGAACAACGCGAAGAAACCCGCCTGATCATCGAAGAACTGCTGGAAGACGGCAGTGATCCGGATGCGCTCTACACCATTGAGCACCATTTCTCTGCTGAAAAGTTTGAAGTTTTGGAACAAGCGGCCGTTGAAGCTTTTAAACTGGGTTACGAAGTGACCGACGCTGAAGAGCTGGAAGTGGAAGATGGCAACCTGGTTATGTGCTGTGATGTGATCAGTGAAGTTGCCCTGAATGCCGAATTGATCGACAGTCAGGTAGAACAATTGATCACCCTGGCAGAAAAACATGGTGTCCACTACGACGGTTGGGGCACCTATTATGAAGACCCTAATGGTGAAGAGGGTGATGACGAAGACGGCGACTTTATTGACGAAGACGACGACGGCAAACGCCATTAATTAATAATTAAATATGACGGGCCGTTAGATAGCTACCGGCCCGGTTACCACTGGATACCATGAACACCGCATCACTCTTATCCCCTATTCTCAACTTCCTGCACTGTGAAACACCAGATAGCTGGATAGCGATTGCACGCCGCTCTGAAAACTTGCCACTGCTACTGACCGACCACCTGGTTTGTGAGCTAAAAGCCGCGCAAACCGGTATGTGGCTGATCCGCCGCTATGTAGCCGATAAACAGAGTGGTGAGGCTTTGCTGGCTCTGCTTAAGCCCTATGAGGCGTTTGTACATGAAGAGCAACAGGTGCCGGAAGTCCTGTTCCAGCAAAGTACGCTCACCAAAAAGATCTTGCCGAAAAACGACACCGCCTATGGCGCTGATTTGCTGGAAAAGATGGTCTTACTGATTAAAGAAGAACTTCATCATTTCTCGCAAGTGTTGGAAATCATGCGGATACGGCAGATCCCGTATAAAAAGATCACCGCCAGCCGCTATGCCAAAGGGATGATCCGCGAGGTACGTACCCATGACCCGGCCACCTTGATCGATAAACTGATCTGCGGGGCTTATATCGAAGCGCGATCCTGTGAGCGTTTTGCCAAACTGGCGCCGTTTCTGGATGATGAATTGAACCGGTTCTATGTTTCGCTACTACGCTCTGAGGCGCGCCATTATCAAGATTACCTGACGCTGGCGCAGCAGGTGGCGGGTGGTGATATTAGCGAACGGGTGGATTATTTTGGCCGTATTGAAGCTCAGTTAATCCAGTCACCAGATACGGAGTTCCGTTTCCACAGCGGGGTGCCAACCTGCTGATTATCCTGGCAATACCCGTCATACTGCAAGTTACTCGGGTCTTGCCAGGTTCACAGTGTTTTTAGCATCGCTACTTCGCAATCACCGTGGCCAGTATCGCCCATAGCGCACTCGAGAAGCTCAAAACCAAGATGCTGATACAGGTCTATCGCACTCTGTAGGGTCGCGGTGGTCTCTAAATAACAACGCTGGAACCCTTGTTGGCGGGCAAAATCCAACGCCTGAAGGGCTAAGCGTTTCGCCAAGCCTTTGCCACGGACTATCGGCAGGAAATACATCTTCTGTAATTCACAGATAGCCGGATCGCCCCCTTGTAATGGCGCGACTCCACCGCCCCCCACCACTTGGCCCTCCAGCTCCACCACCCAATAGGCGCTGCGTGGCTGGCTATAGAACTGAAATAGTGTATCCAGAATCGGATCGGCAACGGCATAGCCTTTATCTGCCGTCAGGCCATGTTCGGCTGAAACGGTACGAATAACATCAGCAATCGCGGCGTTATCTTCAACCGTGATCATGCGTATCAATGCTGTCATAGACTCCCTCCCTCAATCAAGCGGCAACCGGAAAGCAAAAACAGCGGTAGTTTGCCGCTGTTTTTGTGTTACCTGTTTTTGATATCGCCTGTTTTTGATATCGACTAGCTTTGGTGCAACTTACCCGCGCTAATTACAGAGCGGCAATCGTCGCTTGCTGCTCCTGCAGCTTCACCTTACCTTGCTGACAAGCGGCCAGACGCTCACGTTCCTTGGCGACCACCGCTTCTGGCGCACGAGCAACAAAGCCCTCATTAGACAGTTTGCCTTCAATCGAGGTAATTTCCGCATCCAGTTTAGCCATCTCTTTCGTCAGGCGCGCAATTTCTGCATCCTTATCGATAAAGCCCGCCATGGGGATCAACAGCTCAGCACCTTCCACCAATTTAGTCACCGAGACCGGGCCTTTTTCACCCACAGGTAACAGCGTAAGCGCACTCAAGCGTGCCAGTTTTTCAATAAAACTCTGGTTTTCCAACACGCGACGCTGGGCATCACCATTGGCATTGCGCAGCAGCACTTCCAGCGGTTTACTTGGCGCGATATTCATTTCAGCACGGATATTACGCACTGCAGTGATGGCCTGCTTGATCCACTCCAGATCATCCAATGCCTGCTGATCTTCCAGTGCGCTATCAAACGCCGGGAAAGGCTGCAGCATAATGGTATCGGCGGTGATGCCTTTAATCTGCTTCACACGCTGCCAGATGGTTTCGGTGATAAATGGAATGATCGGATGCGCCAAGCGCAACAAGGCTTCCAGCACAGTAATTAACGTGTTACGCGTCCCACGCTGTTCCGCTTCGCTGCCGTTACCAATAATCGGCTTGGTCAGTTCCAAGTACCAGTCACAGAACTGGTTCCAGGTGAATTCATACAGAATGCTTGCTGCAATATCAAAGCGGTAGTTATCCAAGGCTTCACGGTAGGCTTTCACCGTGCGGTTGAATTCAGCCAGGATCCAGCGGTCAGCCAGCGAAAGCTGCATTTCACCACCGTTAAAACCGCAGTCATGCTCTTCCGTATTCATCAGCACAAAACGGCTGGCATTCCACAGTTTGTTACAGAAGTTACGGTACCCCTCCAGGCGCTTCATATCCCAGTTGATATCACGCCCGGTAGACGCCAGTGCCGCCAGAGTAAAGCGCAGCGCATCAGTACCGTGCGGCTCAATGCCGTTGGGGAACTGCTTCTCAGTGCGCTTGCGGATCTTCTCTGCCAATTGCGGCTGCATCATATTGCCGGTACGTTTTTCCAGCAATTCTTCCAGTGATATCCCGTCCACCATATCCAGCGGGTCGATGACGTTGCCTTTCGACTTGGACATCTTCTGCCCTTCATCGTCACGGATCAGGCCAGTCATATAGACCGTTTTGAAAGGCACTTGCGGTTTGCCATTTTCATCTTTGATGAAATGCATGGTCAGCATGATCATGCGGGCAATCCAGAAGAAGATAATGTCAAAACCACTCACCAACACACTGGTCGGGTGGAAGGTTTTCAGCGCTTCAGTCGGCTCAGGCCACCCCAGCGTGGAGAAAGTCCACAAGCCAGAAGAGAACCAAGTATCCAGCACATCCTCATCCTGGTTGAGCACCACATCTGCCCCCAGGTTATGCTTCTGGCGCACTTCTTCTTCATTACGACCAACATATACCTTGCCATCCGCGTCATACCAAGCGGGAATGCGGTGGCCCCACCATAGCTGGCGAGAGATACACCAATCCTGAATATCGCGCATCCAACTGAAATACATGTTTTCGTACTGCTTGGGTACGAACTGAATGTCACCTTGCTCAACCGCTTCTACTGCTACTTTCGCCAGCGGCGCAGTACGCACATACCATTGGTCGGTCAGCATCGGTTCAATCACCACACCACCACGGTCACCATAAGGCACCGTCAAGTCATGGGGTTTGATCTCATCAAGCAGGCCAAGTTGCTCAAAGGCAGCAACCACCGCTTTACGGGCGGCAAAACGTTCCAGGCCACGGAACTGAGCTGGGAGCTCACCGCTGTATGCAGTGCTTGCTTCACCCTGGGTATCAAACACCTCGGCTTCTTCGCGGATATCACCGTCAAAAGTCAGGATGTTGATCATCGGCAATTGGTGACGCTTACCCACTTCATAGTCGTTAAAATCGTGCGCCGGGGTGATCTTCACACAACCAGTGCCCTTTTCCATATCGGCATGTTCGTCACCGAGGATAGGGATGCGGCGGCCAACCAGTGGCAAAATGATCTCTTTACCGATCAGATCTTTGTAACGCGGATCCTGCGGGTTAACGGCAACACCGGTATCCCCCAGCATGGTTTCCGGCCGGGTGGTGGCAACCACCAGATAATCTTTGCCTTCCGCCGTGGTAGCGCCATCGGCCAGTGGATAACGCAGATGCCACATCGACCCTTTGGATTCACGGTTTTCCACTTCCAGATCAGAAATGGCGGTGCGCAGTTTCGGATCCCAGTTCACCAAACGTTTACCACGGTAGATCAAGTCTTCCTGATAGAGGCGAACAAACACTTCTTTTACCGCATTGGACAAGCCGTCATCCATGGTGAAGCGTTCACGCTCCCAATCCACCGAGTTACCCAGGCGACGCATCTGACGGGTAATGGTGCCACCGGATTCTGCCTTCCATTGCCAGATTTTTTCGATAAACGCATCACGGCCGTAGTCATGGCGGGTTTTCCCCTCTTCAGCGGCGATCTTACGCTCCACCACCATTTGGGTAGCGATACCGGCATGGTCAGTACCCGCTTGCCATAGGGTATTTTTACCCTGCATACGCTGGTAGCGCGTCATGGTATCCATAATGGTTTGCTGGAAGGCGTGGCCCATATGCAAACTGCCGGTGACATTCGGCGGCGGGATCATGATGCAGAAACTTTCCTGGCGGGTGTCGCCATTTGGCTTAAAGTAACCCTGACTCTCCCAATGATCATACAGCTTTTGCTCGATCTGGGTTGGGTCATAAGCGGTATCAAGATGCGTGTTTGTTTTTTCCATTTTATATCGTTGTTCAGTAAGTTGGCGGCGTAGCCGTGGTCAAATTGAAGCCGACGCTGCGATAGGCTTTATAACGTTCGCGCGCCAACTGTTTCAAGGTATCTTGGTAAGGGACGAAGTCTACCACTTCCTGGAAAGCAGTAGCAAAGTCTACAAACTGGGGTAACAGGGCAATCAGCAGTTCCCGTGGCGCATTGCCGCGTTTACCTGGCCAGCACAGCTCCACCGGGGCACCAAAATTTGGCCCTTCACCGGCCAGATTATGTGGCACAAATTGGTGAGGGTCGCGCTGCCACAGGGCTTCATCCAGCCGTTCAGCCTGCTCCTGGCTTTCACAGGCAATCAACACCCGTTTGCCGGTACGCCAGTGCTGTGCAGCAACCGCACAGGCCAGCGCCTCGTGCGCACTGAGCATACCGATGGGCTGGTCATTTTCTAGCAGGTAAAACGTTGCCTGTTTCATGGTGACTTGATTGCCGTTGATAAGAAAAATTCGGGGCGCAACCAGTGCGCCCATCTTGCATGATTATATACACAATAGCGTTCAAGTTGCAGCAGGGAGCAATGGCATCGCCCCCTGCCGCCAGCATAGCGACGGCTATTTACTCGTCGCCGTTTAGACCCGCCCTATTGAGCAGAAACTGCGCCAGCATCGCCACCGGTCGGCCTGTCGCCCCTTTGTTTTTGCCTGAACGCCAAGCAGTACCGGCGATATCCAAGTGTGCCCAACCGTATTTACGGGTAAAACGCGCCAGGAAACAGCCCGCGGTAATCGCCCCACCAGGGCGGCCACCGATATTCGCCATATCAGCAAAGTTGGAATCCAACTGCTCATAATACTCTTCTGCCAGCGGCAAACGCCAAGCGCGATCCCCGGCCTGTTCAGCCGCCCCCACCAGTTCATGTGCCAGCGAATTGTGATTCGACATCAAGCCAGTCAAATGGTGGCCTAATGCGATCACACAGGCACCGGTCAAGGTAGCAATATCAATCACCACCTCGGGCTCGAAACGCTCCACATAAGTCAGAGCATCACACAACACCAGGCGACCCTCGGCATCGGTGTTCAGGACTTCCACGGTCTGGCCAGACATGGTGGTCAGTACATCACCTGGGCGGTAAGCGCGCCCACCCGGCATGTTTTCGCAACCGGCCAGCACACCGACCACGTTCAGTGGCAGATTAAGTTCTGCCACCACACGCATCACGCCGTACACGCTGGCCGCGCCACACATGTCATACTTCATCTCATCCATGCCATCTGCGGGTTTGATCGAGATGCCACCGGAATCGAAAGTCAGCCCTTTGCCCACCAGCACGATAGGCTTGGCATGCGGATTAGGGTCGCCTTTATATTCCATCACAGACATCAATGATTCATTTTGCGAACCGGCCCCTACCGCCAGATAAGCGTTCATGCCCAGCTCTTTCATCTGCTGTTCGCCAATCACTCGCGTGGTGATACGGCTACTGAAGGCATCCGCCAACTGGCGTGCCTGAGAAGCCAGATAACCGGCATTACAAATATTCGGCGGCATATTGCCAAGATCTTTCGCCGCTTTAATACCGCTGGCCACCGCTAGGCCGTGCTGAATGGCGCGTTCGCCACTGGTCAGTTCACGGCGTGTAGGCACGTTGAAGACCATTTTACGCAACGGACGGCGCGGCTCCACCTTGTTGCTTTTCAGTTGATCGAAGGTGTAAAGCGTTTCTTTGGCCGTTTCTACCGCCTGGCGCACCTTCCAGTAGTTGTTACGGCCTTTAACATGCAGTTCAGTCAGAAAGCAGACTGCCTCCATGGAGCCGGTATCGTTAAGGGTATTGATGGTTTTCTGAATCACCTGCTTGTATTGGCGTTCATCAAGCTCGCGCTCTTTGCCACAGCCAATCAGCAGGATACGTTCAGAGAGAATGTTTGGCACATGGTGCAGCAGCAAAGTCTGACCAACCTTACCCTCCAATTCACCCCGGCGCAGTAATGCGCTGATATAACCCTCACTGATTTTGTCGAGTTGTTCGGCGATAGGTGACAGGCGGCGAGGTTCAAATACCCCGACGACAATACAAGCACTACGCTGTTTTTCCGGACTACCGCTTTTTACACTGAACTCCATGCACACTCCTGAATCTTAAAGACAACGGCGGAAGCTACAGCTAAAATGGTTTATCCTCACCTTCATTCGTGCTGCCAGAATGTAGGCTGCAACTTGAATGAACTTGGGTATATACTCCCCACGAGCTCCGCCACTGAGGTAACTAACAAGGTTAACCTGAATGGTGTAAATTGTTCTGTTTCGGCACTGATAGGCTCATTCCTATCGTATCGCCAAGCAGCTTGATATTTTAAGGCTATTTTAGCTGTGAAGGTTGCCACATGATGAGAAAAAATGGCGGATTCGCGATGAACCTATCTATTTTCCTGCAAAAAGACAAGTTTTCACAGGCGTAACAAGCGTGATTATTATTAGATATCTAGTACGGGAAACACTGAAAAGCCAAATTGCCATTCTGTTTATCCTGCTTCTGATCTTTTTTTGTCAGAACCTGGTCAGGGTGTTAGGCGATGCGGTAGACGGCAATATCCCAACAAATTTAGTCTTGTCGCTGCTGGCCTTGGGTGTGCCCAAAATGGCACAGCTCATCTTGCCATTAAGCCTGTTTCTTGCCCTGTTGATGACACTTGGCCGGTTATATACCGAAAGTGAAATCACCGTGATGCAAGCCTGTGGGCTCGGTAAACGCACGCTGATTATCGCCGCGATGGTATTAGCACTGTTTACCTCACTCGTAGCAGCGGTGAACGTCTTCTGGCTGGGGCCCTGGGCGGCAGGTCACCAAGATAGCGTTATTGCCGAAGCCAAAGCCAACCCCAGTATTGCCGGGTTGACGGAGGGGCGTTTTCAATCCTCCCAGGACGGTAATGTCGTGCTGTTTGTCAGCAAAATAAAAGATAATACCTTCACGGATGTGTTTCTGGCACAACTGCGCCCCAGCGGCAATCAGCGTCCTTCGGTAGTGGTGGCTGAACACGGGGTCATCACCCAGAATCCTGATGGTTCGCAGGCCGTGATGCTGGATAAAGGAACCCGTTTTGAGGGTACCGCGTTACTGCGTGATTTCCGCGTTACCGATTTCACCGATTATAAAGCAATTATCGGCCATAAAACGGTGACGACGGATAACAACCAGAGTGACAAGTTGTTGATGAGAACGCTGTGGAAATCGGACGATCCCGATGCTCGTGCTGAGTTACATTGGCGCCTGACGCTGGTGATTTCCGTGGTATTAATGGCGTTATTGGTGGTGCCACTGAGCGTGGTCAACCCACGCCAAGGCCGGGTAGTCAGTATGCTGCCAGCGATACTGCTGTATCTGATCTTCTTTTTGTTGCAAACCTCAATACGCTCCAATGCAGGAAAGGGCAAAGTGGACCCGATGCTGTGGATGTGGCTGGTTAACCTGATGTATTTCGTACTCGCGCTACTACTTAACCTGTGGGATACCGTACCAATGCGCAGACTGCGTATGCGCCTGAGAGGAGCCGCCTGATGTTTGGCGTATTAGACCGTTATATCGGCAAGACGATTCTGAACACCATCATGATGACCCTGTTCATGCTGGTATCACTCTCTGGCATTATCAAGTTCGTCGAGCAACTGCGTAACGTTGGCAAGGGGGATTACACTGCCTTGGGTGCCGCCATGTTTACGCTACTCAGCGCACCAAAAGATATCCAGATCTTCTTTCCCATTGCTGCTTTGCTGGGATCATTGCTCGGCCTGGGTGCTTTGGCTACCCGCAGCGAACTGGTGGTGATGCAGGCTTCGGGATTCACCCGTTTGCAAATCGCCGGGGCGGTGATGAAAACTGCCATTCCACTGGTGTTACTCACCATGGCGATTGGTGAATGGGTAGTGCCGCAAAGCGAACAGATGGCACGTAACTATCGTGCACAGCAGATGTATGGCGGTTCACTGCTGTCCACCAAAGGCGGCTTGTGGGCAAAGGATGGCAACGATTTTATCTTTATTGAACGCGTATCTGGAGAAAAGGAGCTTTCCGGCGTCAATATCTATCACTTTAATGATCAACGCCGTTTGCAAACGGTGCGTTTTGCTGCCAGCGCCAATTTTGAAGATGGCAAATGGCAACTTTCCCAGGTAGAAACATCTGACCTGACTGATCCTAAACAAGTGACCGGCACGCAGACCTTGACCGGGGTTTGGCACACCAACCTGACACCCGACAAACTCGGGGTGGTGGTGCTCGACCCTCAATCGCTCTCTATTCGCGGGTTACACAGCTATGTGAGATATCTGAAGCAAACAGGGCAAGAGTCTGACCGTTATCAGTTGGATATGTGGAGTAAAATCTTCGCCCCGCTCTCCGTGGCGGTGATGATGCTGATGGCGCTGTCATTTATCTTTGGCCCGCTACGCAGCGTAGCGATGGGGGTTCGGGTATTGTTCGGCATCAGCTTTGGCTTTGTCTTCTATGTGCTGAATCAGGTCTTTGGCCAACTGAGCCAAGTCTATCACATACCGCCGATCCTCGGTGCCGTGCTGCCGAGCCTGTTGTTCTTGCTGATTAGCCTGCAGATGTTGCTGAAGAGGAGATAGCCATTTCTCCGCAAACCCGGCTAATGGCCGGGTGCTTCCTGCTTCCATGCATTGACGCCCATGGGGTTTTGGGCATCAATGCCTAATTTTGTCACTCTGCCTGACCTCGGGCACTCAACAATACAATCCCGGCTTCCTGATAATCTGCCGCATCTTCTGGCAGACGATCCAGCACGATAGTGTCGATTTGTGCCGGGGTAGCAAATTGCGCCAGTGAGGTATTGCCCAACTTGGTATGGTCACACACCACAATCACCTGATTGGCATGTTCCACCATGCTACGTTTGGTCTCTGCCAGCATAATGTCGGCGACACAGGCCCCCTGATTGAGGGAAAGGGCATTCACCCCCATAAAGGCCTTATCGATATTCAACGTATCCAGCAGTGAACGGCCATTGATCGCCACCGCACAGTGGTAACCTTTTTTAACCACCCCGCCCAACAGCACAATCTGGACAGATTCCACATCTTCCAGGCTTTTAGCGATCATAAAATCGTTGGTAATTACCGTGATATTGCGACGTTGGCGAATATGGTGGGCAATCTGCAAGGTGGTGGTGCCGGTATCCAGCACGATTATATCGCCATCTTCTACCAGGCTGGCCGCTAACTGGCCAATCTGCTGCTTGGCGGCGAGGTTCACTTCGTTACGTTGATCAGAACTGATTTCAAAACTGGCCCGGGTACGCAGAATGGCCCCACCGTGAGTGCGGGTCAGCATGCCAGCATCTTCCAGGATGCGTAGATCGGTACGGATGGTGGCGCCAGAAACATTGAAATGTTCGCTCATCTCCCCAACGGATAACTTGCGCTTCTCTTTCAGAATAATGAGCAGTCTTTCTTGGCGCTCCTCTGCGTACATAGATACTCCCAGCGGACAAAACGATGTGCGGGTAATATACCCCGCGCAGAGAAGGCTGGCAAAAGGGAGCATCGCGCGATTAGCGCCAGCCATACGGCATACCAACCCACCGTTCACCTACCCGATATGCCTCATGATACCTATTTAGCACAAAGATCTACCGGCTAATATGCGCTATTGTAATAGGTATATTTTTGACGTAACAAGAACCTATTAACCTCAACAGTAAGTAAACCATGCAAAATCGGCTGACAATCAAAGATATCGCCCGTCTGAGTGGCGTAGGTAAATCCACCGTATCACGTGTCATCAATCATGAAGGCAGTGTAAGCCCACAGACCCGTGAACGGGTGGAAGCGGTGATCCATGCTCATGGCTTTACCCCCTCAAAATCAGCACGGGCGATGCGCGGCCAGAGTGACAAAGTGGTAGCGATTATTGTTTCCCGTCTTGATTCTCCATCAGAAAACCAGGCGGTGCGCACCATGTTGCCACTCCTCTACCTACAGGGTTTTGACCCTATCGTGATGGAAAGTCAATTTGACTGCCGCCTAGTGCAGGAGCACCTTAAAATACTGCAACAGCGTAATGTCGATGGGGTGATCCTGTTTGGCTTTACTGGCCTGACTGCCGACATGTTTAGCGCATGGCAGGATAAAATGGTGGTGGTCGCTCGTGAGTATGCTGGTATCTCTTCGGTCTGTTATGACGATGAAGGTGCAGTAAAACTATTAATGCAGCGTCTGCGCCAACAGGGCCATCGCCATATTAGCTACCTTGGCGTGCAAAGTACCGATGCGACCACCGGGATGCGTCGCCATCAGGCCTACCTGGATCACTGCCAACAATACCAAATCCCCCCCGTCGTCGCGCTGGGGGAATTGAGCTATCAGAGTGGTTTTCAACTGGTTACCAGTGTGATCAAACCTGATACTACCGCGCTGGTGTGTGCCTCAGATACCATCGCCCTCGGCGCCATAAAATATCTGCAACAGCAGCAGATCGCCCCGTTGCAAGTGTGCGCCATTGGCAATACGCCAATGCTCAACTTCCTGTTCCCTGAAACAGTTTCTGTCGATCTGGGTTATGGCACTGCCGGACAACAAGCGGCACAACTGTTACTTGCTCAATTGAGTGGCAGCCAGGGTATTCGCCAAATCGTTATCCCCAGTCAACTGGCCTAACCGCAAAGGTCTGAGTAGACACACTACCTAGCCCTTCCCGCTGCACTTATTTTGTGATCATCCACCCGGAATGGGAACGTTCCCATTTTATAAAAAACAATAAATGGATAAGCTCTTATACTTAAAATAATTCGAGTTGCTTGATAAAACGCTAGGCGTTTTGAACAGCGCTTGCGCTGGCCCTTTAGGGTGAGGCTCATGGACAAGACGAGTAACTGTAGCCAACACCCAAGCAGCTTGAAGAATAAAGTGTATAGCCATCACACCTCTGCGTCTCACTAATTACGAAGGGTCACATAATGAGTAAAGTTCAGCAGCAGGACATTAATCGCTTGATAGTGCTGGTGGGTGGCCGTGAAAATGTCGCCACCGTCAGCCACTGTATTACCCGCCTGCGTTTTGTGCTTAACGATCCCAGCAAAGCCAACCCGAAAGCGATCGAAGAACTACGTATGGTCAAAGGTTGTTTTACCAACGCGGGGCAATTTCAGGTGGTGATCGGCCCTGAAGTGGGGGATTACTATCAGGCGTTAATCACCACCCTCGACCTTAAGGAAGCGGATAAAGAGCAGGCCAAGCTGGCAGCTCGCCAGAATATGACCTGGTTTGAGCGCGGCATTTCCCATTTTGCCGAGATCTTCTTCCCGTTGTTACCGGCACTGATCAGCGGTGGTTTGATCCTCGGTTTCCGCAATGTGATCGGCGATATCCCGATGTCCGATGGCAAAACGCTGGCCCAGATGTACCCCGCCTGGAAAACAATTTACGACTTCCTATGGTTACTGGGTGAAGCCATCTTTATGTTCCTGCCCGTTGCCATCTGCTGGTCTACGGTGAAAAAAATGGGGGGAACCCCGGTGCTGGGTATCGTTATGGGGGTTACCCTGGTATCACCACAACTGATGAACTCCTTCCTACTCGGCCAGCAAATACCCGACGTGTGGAACTTTGGCTGGTTCACCATTGAGAAAGTGGGTTATCAGGCACAAGTGATCCCGTCGATCCTCGCGGGGATCACCTTAGGCTGGATCGAAACCCGCTTGAAAAAGATCGTGCCCGACTATCTGTATCTGGTTATCGTGCCAGTAGTGTCCTTATTGTTGGCGGTGTTCCTGGCGCATACCTTGATCGGGCCATTTGGCCGAATGGTTGGCGATGGTGTCGCCTGGGTAGTGAAATGGGTGATGACCGGCAGCTTTGCCCCGATCGGCGCTGCGTTGTTTGGTTTCCTGTATGCCCCGCTGGTGATCACTGGTGTACATCAAACCACGCTGGCGATTGATATGCAGATGGTGCAAAGCATGGGGGGAACCCCGGTCTGGCCACTGATAGCCCTGTCCAACATTGCTCAGGCTTCGGCGGTGGTCGGTATCATTATTGTCAGCCGCAAAGTGAATGAACGCGAAATTTCGGTACCGGCGGCCATTTCCGCCTACCTCGGCGTTACCGAACCGGCCATGTATGGTATCAACCTCAAATACCGCTTCCCCATGTTGTGCGCGATGATCGGTTCTGCCATTGCTGGCCTGATCTGCGGCCTGACGGGGGTGCTGGCCAATGGCATCGGTGTGGGTGGTTTGCCCGGTATTCTGTCGATTCAACCCCAATTCTGGTTGATCTATTCCCTGGCTATCCTGATTGCGGTGGTGATCCCGCTGCTACTGACGATGATGGTTTACAAACACAAAGCCAAACGTGGCGATTTACCACAATAAACGCCCCCAGACGTCACTCAAGCGACAGCTAACCGTGCTGTCGCTTGGTGCGGGAAACAGGTTACAACCTAAAGGTATGACTATGAGCAATCCAATCCCTTGGTGGCAGAATGGCGTCATCTATCAAATCTACCCCAAAAGTTTTCAGGACAGCACCGGTAATGGCTTTGGTGATCTGGCTGGGGTCACCCGGCGGCTGGACTACCTACAAGAATTGGGCGTTGATGCTATCTGGTTAACCCCCGTCTATGTCTCTCCACAAGTGGATAATGGCTACGATGTGGCGGACTACTGCGCCATCGATCCCGCCTACGGCACTCTGGCCGACTTTGAACATCTGGTCGCGCAAGCCCACCAGCGCGGCATCCGTATTGTGATGGATATGGTATTTAACCATACCTCTACCGAGCACCCCTGGTTTAAAGCGGCGCAGGACCACCACAGCCCACTGCGCCAGTTCTATATCTGGCGCGATGGTACCGACAACGCGCCCCCCAATAACTGGCGTTCCAAGTTTGGCGGGAACGCCTGGCAATGGCATGCACCAAGCGGCCAATACTATCTGCATCTGTTTGCCACCGAACAGGCGGATTTGAACTGGGAACACCCCCCGGTGCGCGAAGAACTGAAAAAGGTTTGTCAGTTCTGGGCGGATAAAGGGGTTGATGGCTTACGCCTTGATGTGATCAATCTGGTTTCCAAGCAGCAAGATTTCCCTAATGACAATCAGGGCGATGGCCGCCGTTTCTATACCGATGGGCCACGAATCCACGAATTTTTGCAGGAAATGAGCCGGGATGTGTTTCAGCCACGCGGCTTGATGACCGTGGGTGAAATGTCATCCACCTCATTGGCGCACTGCCAGCAATATGCCGCGCAAAGTGGTAAAGAACTGTCGATGACCTTCAACTTTCACCACTTGAAAGTGGACTATGCCGATGGACAAAAGTGGACATTAGCCGCCCCCGATTATGTTGAGCTCAAGCGGATCTTCAATCACTGGCAGCAAGGCATGCATAACCACGCCTGGAATGCGCTGTTCTGGTGTAATCATGACCAACCGCGTATCGTTTCACGCTTTGGTGACCAAGGCGCACTGCGGGTCACCGCCGGCAAAATGCTGGCGATGGTGCTACACGGTATGCAAGGCACCCCCTATATTTATCAGGGGGAAGAGCTCGGTATGATTAACCCCGGTTTTAGCCATATCGAACAGTATCGCGATGTGGAAAGCCTGAATATGTATGCCGAACTGCATGCTCAAGGCAAGAGTGATGAAGAACTGTTGGCAATCCTGGCCAGTAAATCTCGTGATAATAGCCGCACCCCAATGCAGTGGGACGATACCGCCAACGCTGGCTTTACCCGTGGAACGCCCTGGATCAGTTGTGCCGATAATTACCAGCAAATTAACGCCCAAGCGGCATTGGCTGACCCGAACTCGGTGTTTTACGCCTATCGCCACCTGATTGCCCTGCGTAAACAGTACCCGCTGTTAACTTATGGTGACTATCAGGACCTGGCGCCCACTCATCCCGCTTTGTGGTGTTATCAACGCAGTTGGAATGGGCAACGGTTATTGGTGGTCGCTAACTTGAGTAGAGAACCTTTACCTTGGGATGCCGCAGGTGTTGAACTGGCTCAACTGTGGCGGCCATTAATCAGTAACTATGACGATTGCATCGAACAGCCGCAAAGCAGCCTATTGCGGCCATTCGAAGCCATCTGGTGGTTACTGGAGTAAGGCTTTTAATTCAATATATTACCGCAGGAATCATTTGTGTCGTGACTCGCCTCTTACCTGAGGCAAGTCACGATTATAGTCGCGTTCAAACTCCACGCCAGGGAATATCAGAACTTGCCACGTGATTTATTAATTCGGTCGAAAAATGCAAGAAACCGATTTCAACCGCGCTTATATCCTGTAATTATGAATAAAAACAGATAAACTTGTAACTACCAAGACCCATCACCTTGATTTCATCCCCCCTCTTTCAGATCAATGAAATTAGAACTTTCCTAAATATAGCGTTATAATTCTCAACTGCCTCAGTTTTTGGCTTGTAGGGTAAAATTTTACGTTATATGACTTATTTTTAAGGGATAATAGATGAAAAAGGTAACAGGAATTATTTTTGCTACAGTACTTCTGGCATTAGTGGGTTGTGATGATAAAAACGCGGCAAGCTCAGCAAGCAGTTCAGGTGGTAATATTGCCGCCAAGCCAGAAACCCTATCATCAGATAACAAAGCGGACATTAAGTCAGATTTAGATGCTCTAAATAGCATTATGAATGAATCCAACAGCGCCGCAGATAAATTACGGGAAGATCTTGTCAATGCTGCGAAAAATCAAGATCTTGATGCACTTAAGAAAGCGTATGAAACTGGCAAATCTCATATTGAAAAAACCAATGAACAGCTGCTCGCTTTAACGGTAAAAAGTAAAGAAGTACAAGACATCAGAGTAAAAATCTATGCCGGTAATAAAATAGCGGCTGACCTTATTGAGCTGGCCAAGAAAGGCCCCGACCTTTCCGAAGACGATAAAAAACAAATGATGTTGCTGCAAAAACAATCTGTTGCCATGCAGGCAGATTATGGGCAGAAACTTGATAAGTTAAATGCAGAGCATAATAAGTGATACTGCTCTAACCAATTCTATTACCTGAAAAAATTCGGTGCATTTTGAACAGCCTTTACCCTGCTCCGCAGGGTAAAGCTCTGGAGATAACTAACTCACAAAATAGATGTGCGTTGCAGTACGGCAAGTGAAAGAGAGGCAGTATTAAATTTAGCGCGCTAGTCGTACCGCAATCTAACACCTTGATTTAATTTGGTGATATGGGATTTCCTGATATATAGAACCCCTCTCTTTCCAGTTCATCAGCTTTAGTGATTGTTTAGTCTATTTATATACTTGAAAGCTAATTTTAAATGTGAAGGAAGACAGATGAAAAAATTAACAGCTATTATTATTTCTGCATTGCTCCTAGTATCATTGGGTAATACAGCAAATTCAGCAAGTAGTTCAGGTGGTAACTTTTCAGCAACGCAAGAAACATTATCATCAGATAACAAAGCGGACATTAAGTCAGATTTAACTGATTTAAGTCGCCTTATGAAAGCACATAATAGTGATGTAGCTAAAATAAAAAGTGAATTATCAGAAGCTGGAAAAAAAGAAGATGCTGATGGGATGATTAAAGCATTTGATAAAGTTAAATTCAGCGTTATAGAACTCACCAACCAATTGAAAGCGCTGACCATTAAAAGCCAAGAATTACAAGATATCAGAATGGACATAGTTACAAGCAATGATATCGGAATTATATTATTGGATTTCGTTAAAAAGAATATTGAACTTAATAAAAAAGGGCAATCCCTTTCTGAAAGTGAGGTTCAACAAATGAATTCTCTTCAGGAAAAATCTGTCACCCTAATGAAGATATATGGGGAAAAACTGAGCAAATTGAATAAAGAATACAATATTCAATAAATTACTCTAATTACTGGGAATGTATTTTTATACCCAAGTCCAATAAAGTGATAAGACAAAACACAACGCTTGCATTGGGCTGTTGGAAGAGCCTCAGGGAAGAGGCGAGTAACGCACGACTTGCAGTATAAGGAATATATCCTGCTTTCAGTACATCGGTTTGCGTGGTGCTATTTTTATACTATGTGACTTATTTTTAAGGGATAAAAAATGAAAAAAGTAACAAGCATTATTCTTACTGTATTTCTCTTGGCCTCATTGGGCAATACCGCAAACTCAGCAAGCAGTTCAGAGGGTAACTTTTCAGTAAAACCAGAAACCCTATCCGCAGATCACAAGTTAGACATTAAAACAGATTTAATTTCTTTAAACACTCTTATGAAAGCACATAATAGTGATGTAGCTAAAATACAAAGTGAATTATCAGAAGCCGGAAAAAAAGAAGATACAGATGGAATGATTAAAGCATCTGATAAAATTAAATCTAACGTTTTAGAACTCACCAACCTATTTAAGGCTCTGACGGTTAAAAGTCAAGAGATACAAGAAATAAGAATGCATGTAGATAGCCCCCCCGCCAAAAAACAAGAAAATTTATTACCGGATAACCCTGTAGACATCAAAGATGACTTGGTTTCTTTGAACAAAATGCTTAATACATCCTATACCAAAACAGAAAATTTACTGAAAGAGCATAGCCATGCATTGTTTGAAAATGATAAAGAGGCAGAAAGAAAGTTTTTTGAAATAATGACATCTGGCTTTAAAGAAAATAACAACAAGTTTGTTAACCTAAATATAAAAAGCAAGAAAATACAGGATATGAGAGATGATGTCGTCACCCTGAATAAAATGGCAATCAAGCTTAATGAATATTATAAAAACCGAGATAAGCTTTCTGAAGCGGGAATGGAAAACATGCGTTCACATAAGGCAAGATTCCGTTGGATTACGACTTTATGTTATAACAAACTTGATAAATTAAATACAGAATACATGCAAGAAGTACCTACAGTTGCCTGTATTAAAGATTTTTATTAGTATGAATATACTCGTTATCCTTCAAGCTGCTTAGATGTTAGCTGCGTGCTAGCCGCCTACATGCAACTCGAATTATTTTGTGTATAAGCAAAACAGAATAATATGTTTCAAGGAGAAATAATGAGAAAGCTAATCACTGCTATCTGTGCTACAGCACTCTTGGCATTATTAAGTCATACTGTTCATTCAGCAAGTTTTTCCGAGGGTAACGCATCAACAAAGCAAGAAACGTTATCAGCAGATAACACGCCAGACATTAAAGCAGATTTAACTGCTTTGAATGATATTATTAAAAAATCCGACACCTTCACGAAAAAGTTGCCAGACGAGTTATGGAACGCAATGAGTAGCCCTAATAAAGAAACGAAAGAAAAAGCATTTGAAAATATGATATCCAATTTTGAAAAAACCAATGAACAACTGATTAATTGGCAAGTTAAAAGCAAAGAAATACAAGAAATTAAAGAGGAATTCATTACGATAAATGAATTATCGAGCAAAATCACCAAATACCTTAATCATCCAGATAAACTTTCGGAACAAGATATTAAAGAAATGTTATTACTTCAGAATAAACTTATTCCCATGCAGGCTGGTTTTCAGCAGCATCTTGATAAGTTAAATGCCAAACATAACAAATAATTATACTTGCTAGGTATTAAATGGTGACGCCCCCGCCACCTTTCAACCGGCAGAGATATTTCCCGTACAGAAATCACCCAATAAAAAATAGGCTCCGCCCCTGAAAGAGAATAACGCCTCTCATATCAACCGACCCTTTCCCGCCCTATCATTTCTCATCATCACCCTTTGAATAGTGATTCTCAGAAGCCTGATAAAATTGTCTTGGGATTAATCCTTTACCTCACCAAATTTAGACCTCACTACGCAAAAATAGGGTTTTACAACCCACATAGCGCGGTACCAAAAAATATTTTCTTCGCATCAGATCAATTATTCAGGCTAAAGTGTGAAGAGAGTCTCAAATTGGTCATGCATTTACTTTATGCGGCAAGAATAATATGTAATGATTAATAAAAAAATATAAAACCAACCAATTGAAAATAGTGATAAAAACCAGGTTACTGAAAGTTCGTTTCATCTATAATTTATTTTACCTGTTACCTAAGTGACTTCAGGACGTAGGTCAGTGGCAATTCAGTAAAGCGTCTCGAAATTATTACCCCAATGACGGGGCGTGAACAAGCCGTTTAGCCAATCATTCTGCACCTTGAAGGATCACCGGTATCACGATATGGAGTTTTCTTTATGCGTTTTAAAAGAAAGCCGATACTGATATTCAGTGGGTTGTTAGCGGCCAGCTTAGCCGGGTGTGATAATAATGATTCTTACGTGGCGCCAAGCTCTCAGGCAGAATTGGAAAGTCGGAATATTCCAATTATTACTGTCGGTACGCTGAAATTTAAAGATATGAATAAAAATGGTCAGCTCGACCCTTATGAAGACTGGCGTCTCGACAGTGCCACCCGAGCTCACGACCTGACCACCCGCATGAGCGTGGAAGAAAAAGCCGGAGCCATGATGCACGGTACCATCGCCCTTGATAACGCCGGGCGTGTCGATCTCAGTGCGACCGAAGAAGACATTAATCAACGCCTCGCCAACACCTTTATTACCCGTATGGCCGGCAACCCCCAGTTTATTTCTGCTGATAACAACGCATTACAGGAAATGGCCGAGAAAACCCGCCTGGGTATTCCCCTAACCATCAGTACCGACCCGCGCAACCACTTTGTTAATGACCCCAACGCGACCAGTATTGCAGCGGGGAGCTTCTCACAATGGCCAGAACCCCTTGGCCTGGCAGCAATAGATGATACTGCTCTGGTCAAAACTTTTGGTGATATCGCACGCCAGGAATATCGGGCTGTCGGGATCCATATGGCATTGTCACCGCAGGCCGACCTGTCTACCGAACCACGCTGGGGGCGCATCAATGGCACCTTTGGTGAAGATAACCAACTGGCCAAACGTTTGGTGCAAGCCTATATCGAAGGCTTCCAGAATGGCGACAAAGGCTTGACCCCGAATAGTGTTATCACGGTAGTCAAACATTTTGCCGGGGGTGGCCCTCAGTTGAATGGGCTGGATCCGCACAACGCCTTTGGTAAACAGCAGGTCTACCCGGGGGAAAACCTGGAATACCACTTGGTGCCGTTTGAAGGTGCATTTGCCGCCAAGGTCGCTTCGGTGATGCCTTATTACGGTCAGCCAATCAATTTGTGGTACAAGGAGCAACTGGTTGAGGAGGTCGGTTTTGGCTTTAACAAACTGGTATTGAGCGAAATATTGCGTGGCCGCTTTGGTTTCACCGGTGTGGTGTTAAGCGACTGGGGTATTTTGGAAAGCTGCGAAGGCAAATGTATCACTGGTATCAGCGATGCCGATATCGCGGCTGGTGTTTCACCTTGGGCCGCTGGCATCGGGATGCCATGGGGAGTTGAAAACCTCACGCGTCAAGAACGGGTGGTGAAAGCGGTTGAGGCCGGCATCGACCAGTTCGGCGGAACCACCGACTCCAGCGATCTGATCGCCGCCATCAACGAGCAACAAATACCGGTGGCGACTATCGACGCTTCAGTCACGCGTATTTTGCAGCAAAAATTTGAACTGGGGCTGTTTGAGAAACCCTACGTCAATGAAGCTCAGGCGGTGAAAATTGTCGGCAACCGTGAATTCCAACAAAAAGGGGATGACGCACAGCGCCGTTCGCAGATCCTGCTGCAGAATAACCGTACCCTGTTACCCTTAGCGTTGAGCGGTAAGAAGGTGTTCCTGCATAACGTTAATGCCAGCGTGGCGGCACAATATGGTATGGAAGTGGTTGCTACACCAGAAGAAGCTGAAATCGCTATCCTGCGGGTAGATACTCCCCATCAAAACGATCCCCACTACCCCTTTGGTGTACTGGTCAACTTTGGGCAATTGGGCTTTGACGATGCCGATACCGTGGTGCTGGATAAGAAAACCGGAACTTATAGCGGCAGTGAGGACTACCAGCTTATCAAACGGGTGAAGGCACACAATATTCCAACGGTGATTTCCGTTTACCTTGATCGCCCAGCCATCCTGACCAATATCGTCGATAAAACGGATGTGCTGCTGGCTAACTTCGGTGCTTCCGACCAAGCCGTGCTGGATGTTATTACTGGTAAGAGCAAGGCACAGGGTAAATTACCCTTCGAGTTGCCCTCCAGTTGGCAAGCGGTGCTGGAACAGAAAGAAGATGTGCCGCATGACTCTGCCAACCCACTGTTCCCTATTGGTGCGGGTATTTTGTAACCCTAGCCAGGCTGTCACACCACCAAGCCCCAGTAACTTGGTTAGCCGAGTTGCTGGGGTAAATACTCGTATTGTTTGCGACAGGAGAGATCCACAGCCATTTTGACTCAACGGTTCAGGTCGCTATAGACAGCGCCTTATTGACCGCCTATTTCGCTTGCCCAGCTCTCTCTTTGGAGGCTTAAAGTGATCTAAATCACGCTTTGGTGATTTCTTTACGTTTTGACAATCTGGCAACAATAAGATGCAGTCCCCCTGATAGCAAGGGCTACCCTTGTTACTGAAATGTACCGCTGTACAGCGTTCAAACTCTCTCCCAAATTCCTTGCCCTACATCAACAAAAAACACAACACACCCATATATAGTGCACTAAAATATATAAACACCTATATATAGTAGTTATCCACAATGTCATCCACACCTCCCGCAGCCCTTGTGTCTTGCGGTTTTGCCCTGTGGATAAGCTGACGCTCCCCAATGGGAACAGGAGTAACAACGTGAAACCAGTAGTGATTAAGCGGGACGGTTGCCAGGTCTCTTTTGACGAGATACGCATCAAGCAGGCCATTGAGCGGGCCGCGCTGGCTGCCGGAGTGGTCGATGACGACTACTGTGCTACCGTCGCCCGAGTGGTCGCTCAACAGATGGAACAGCAGTCACGTGTCGATATTCATGAAATCCAGCAGGCGGTTGAAAACCAATTAATGGCAGGCCAATACAAACAGTTGGCCCGTACTTACATCGAATATCGTCATGACCGCGATGTGGCCAGGGAACTGCGCGGCAGACTGAACCAGGAGATCCGTGGCCTGGTTGAACAGAGTAATTTGGCGCTGTTGAACGAGAATGCCAATAAAGACAGCAAAGTAATCCCGACCCAACGTGATCTGCTGGCAGGTATTGTCGCTAAACACTATGCCAAACAGCATATTTTGCCACGTGACGTGGTGCTGGCCCATGAACGTGGGGAGATCCACTACCACGACCTCGATTACTCGCCATTCTTCCCGATGTTCAACTGCATGTTGATCGACCTGCAGGGCATGCTGACGAACGGTTTCAAAATGGGTAATGCCGAAATTGAACCACCGAAGTCAATTTCCACCGCCACAGCGGTTACCGCTCAGATCATCGCACAGGTAGCCAGCCATATTTATGGTGGTACTACTATCAACCGCATTGATGAAATCCTGGCTCCTTTTGTCAGTGAAAGCCTGGAGAAACACCGGAAAGTGGCACAAGAGTGGCAGATCCCGGATGTAGAAGGCTATGCGATGGCGCGTACCGAGAAAGAGTGTTACGACGCCTTCCAGTCGTTGGAGTATGAAGTCAATACGCTGCACACCGCCAACGGCCAGACACCATTTGTCACTTTCGGTTTTGGCTTGGGCACCGGTTGGGAATCGCGGTTGATTCAACAATCGATCCTGAAAAATCGCATTGCCGGCTTGGGCAAAAACCGTAAAACCGCGGTATTCCCTAAACTGGTTTTCGCCATTCGTGACGGCTTGAACCACAAGTTCGGTGACCCCAACTACGACATCAAGCAGTTGGCGCTTGAGTGTGCCAGCAAGCGTATGTACCCGGATATTCTTAATTACGACCAGGTGGTTCAGGTCACCGGTTCATTTAAAACGCCAATGGGTTGCCGCAGCTTCCTGGGTACCTATGAAGAGAATGGCGAACTGATTCACGATGGCCGCAACAATATCGGCGTCATCAGCCTCAACCTGCCGCGCATTGCCCTGGAAGCCAAGGGGGATGAATCACGTTTCTGGCAGTTGCTGGATGAACGGTTGTTACTGGCCAAGAAAGCCCTGATGACGCGCATTGCGCGCCTGGAAGCCACCAAAGCGCGTGTCGCGCCGATTCTGTATATGGAAGGGGCCTGTGGTGTCAGGTTAAACGCCGATGATAATGTCGCCGAAATCTTCAAACATGGCCGTGCTTCGATCTCATTAGGCTATATCGGTGTGCATGAAACCATCAATGCCCTGTTTGGTGCCGGGAAACATGTTTACGATGACCAGCAATTACGCGCCAAAGCCGTGGCGATTGTAGAACGCCTGAAAGCCGCCACCGATAGCTGGAAAGCGGAAACCGGTTATGGCTTTAGCCTGTACAGTACGCCAAGTGAAAACCTGTGTGATCGCTTTTGCCGTTTGGATACCAGTGAGTTTGGTGTGGTGGACGGGGTAACCGACAAAGGTTACTACACCAACAGCTTCCATCTGGATGTTGAGAAAAAGGTCAACCCTTACGACAAGCTGGACTTTGAGGCCCCCTATCCGCCACTGACCAGCGGCGGCTTTATCTGTTACGGCGAATATCCGAACCTGCAGCACAACCTGAAAGCGTTGGAAGATGTCTGGGATTACAGCTACAGCCGCGTCCCTTACTACGGCACCAATACGCCGATCGATGAGTGCTATGAGTGTGGCTATACTGGCGAGTTCTCTTGTACCAGCAAAGGGTTTACCTGCCCGAAATGCGGCAACCATGACCCGGCAAAAGTCTCGGTCACCCGCCGTGTTTGTGGTTACCTGGGCAGCCCGGATGCCAGGCCGTTTAACGCCGGTAAGCAGGAAGAAGTTAAACGCCGGATAAAACACCTGGCCAACGGGCAGCTTGGTTAATTGCCCTTAATGACGGGTATTAGCGATGGCTATTAGCTATGGGTATTAGCGATGGCTATTCTTGGTTCGCCAATAATACCCATCATGGCAACCGCAGGTGTCGGCGTGGAACAGGTAAGAGATAAATGAATTACCATCAATACTATCCCATTGATGTGATCAACGGCCCAGGCACACGTTGCACGTTGTTTGTTGCTGGCTGCGAGCATCAATGCCCGGGCTGCTATAACAAAAGCACCTGGCGGCTCGATTCGGGTATCGCGTTTACCCCACAAATGGAAGCGCAGATAATTGCTGATCTCAATGATCAGCGTATTCCACGCCAAGGGTTATCCCTCTCAGGGGGGGACCCCTTGCACCCAGCCAATGTCCCGGCCATATTGCAGTTAGTCACTCGCGTGCGCGCTGAATGCACCGGTAAAGATATCTGGTTATGGACTGGCTACAAGCTGGAAGATCTCGATAATGCGCAGATGGAAATCGTCAACCAGATCAATGTGTTGATAGATGGAAAATTTGTCCAGGCCTTAAAAGACCCGGCACTGATTTGGCGTGGCAGCAGTAATCAAGTGGTACATCAATTACGTTAACCGGGGAATTTCTCTCGTTGATGGGTGATCGCTAAAATTTTTATTGCCTCATCCAAAACGACGTATATCACTAATAACGATGCTTTACTCACCAACAATTTTCGCGCCCCCCCGTACCAAGGCCTACCCAATTGTGGGTTATCCGACAACCGCTCGACGGCCAACGCAATTTCAATATCAACTTGCTCGGCCGCCAATGGATTGATTGGATAAAGGAATTCAAAAATGCGTTCTCGGTCCTGCAACGCAACGTCGTCCCATTCGATGCGCATAACAATCCTTATTTAGCGGTGTATTTTGCTCTGATTTTGGCTTTGAAGTTTTCCATTCTTTCTGCAACTTGCTGTTCATCAAGATAAACGGCATTTCCCTGATGCAAACGAGCAAAAGCGGCATCAACCTTTTCCTGCAACCAGTTTTCATGCTGTTCAGATGCCCGTTGCTCGTCAGCCATTTGTTGAGTTAATTGGCGGCATGCTTCACTGAGCGTGGTACCTTTAGACTCTGCCGCTTTCTGTGCCAGCAATTTGGTTTCATATTCAATGCGAAATTGGATACGGCTTTCCACGTTTAGCACTCCTACTTTGATTCTATGTTCACAACTTGATCGCACGTTAGCACATTTGTGACAACAATATAAGCAAAAAAGATCAATTTATGCGCTGTTTATCCAGGCTCCTCTCAGCATAGGCACCCGCTCACGGCGATTTGAGCTGAGGGGATATTATCCCGCCTTGATTTGGTCAGACTCCAATATCTTAACGCCATTACCCGGGGTTAGCGCCTCGGTCAACAAGGCTTGTGCCACGTCTTTGGCAGCGACACTACGCCATTTGCCGGGTAACAGGTTAAATAACGGCGCAGTCAGCCGCTCCAGCAAACGGGCGTGAGTGCGCTGCCCCGTCAGCATTGACGGGCGCACCAACGTCAAGCGTGGCCAATGCTGTTCACGCAGCGCTTGTTCCATTTGCCCTTTGGTGCGGTTATATAAAAAGAGAGAACTGGGGTTCGCCCCTAGCGCGCTGACCACCAGGCAGTGTTGCGCCCCCAGCCGCTGACCAGTAAGAGCGGTATCAACCACCAGTTGGTAATCCACATGGCGGAAGGCGTCGGCGCTCCCGGCCTGACGACGCGTGGTTCCCAGGCAACAAAACACCCTATCCACCGGTTCTGCCAACGAGTTCAACAACTCGTGTAGATCTTTCCCTACCGGGTTTTGCAATTTGCTATGAGGGAGCAGTGCGCTACGCGTAGGTGCCACTATCTGGCTGACCTGGCTGTCTAATTGCAACAAATGCAATAGTTCGCCCCCTACCAACCCACTAGCGCCGGTGATTAATACTCGTGCCATCAGATCCTCTTTATCTCTTTGACCATTTGCATAGAGTATACCTGTTATCAATCAGGCTGCGGGGGCGTTGGCTTTGGCTTTAGCTTTGGTTACTTGCCTCGCATCGACAATGCAGTGCACACTGTTCGATTTTTTTGCGCGGTCAGTTCGCCCATTTGCTGAATATAGCCAAAAGTGTGCTTCGCTAGAAATAGGGTTATGTTCCCAATTTTTTGCAAAAAATGGGAACATAGTCCCAATAAAGACAAAGTAGTATGCGAAACCAAGATGACTCACACATTAAATGCTTCTTGCTTGATGGCTTGCTCTGCTCGGCTGATCCCTAGTCGCTGAGCAACTTGCTGCCACTGTTTGACCGCGTTTAACACCTCACTATAAATTTGCGTTGCCTCACTCTGCGAAAGCCTGAAAAAATCTTTCACATCAAAGGCAAGTTGGTAATCGAGCGCGTTGTCTGTATCGGTAATGTTCAGATGAAGCCCTTGCTTGCCAGCAATAGGGTTTAAATCGTAAGCCGGTGACAACTTCCAGCCTTTATTCGTTAGCAAAAAACCATGGTTTCGCAGGTGATCGTCGGTGTTAGACACGGCGATATTAAACACTATCCGCCGCCATAGTTGAGCCAGATCGACTTTAGTTTGTACGCCCTGATTAGAAATGAATTCAGCGAGCTCAAGGTAGCTGGCACCCTGTGAATGCTCGCCATTATAGTATTGGAGCTGCGTCATTGCCGATGAAAAATGCAGGCGCTGGTTTCCCTCACGGTCAAAGCGTTTGGTTAAAAAGGTATGGTGCTGTGTCGACAGTTTTCGTACTTCACTTGGAAACATCTCAATACCTGCCGCTAAAGCAAGTTCGTAACACACCATCTCCCACGCACCGACATCATAGGAATCATTTAAATTGGGAAACTTCGCTATCCACAGATGGTTATGCTCGTCGGTAACACAGGCTTTTGGCCTAGATCCACCTAAAGAAGAGCCAGGCGAAATCAACATTTTCAACCATCGGTAATATTCATCACTGTCAATATTATCGTCTTTTTCAATTTGGATAGCGGCATGCTCTAGCTCACGAAGCATTACCATCGGTGGCGCGGAAAATTCAGCATTGTTATCCAGAAAATCAGATGAGCCGTTTTTTTTAAAACGAATGCCGCCCATGCGGTAGCTATCATGCACCCCAAGCAAATAATCGAGCTCAGTAAGTCGATTATTCGGCCGAATGCCTTTGCGATGTTCGATCGCCGCCCTACGCTGCATCAAAATACGCCCCCAGCGATCTGGGGATGAATCTAAAAAGGCACGAAAGTTTTTATCCGCTTGGTCATTGTATAATTCACCCTCATACAGCGTCAGTAAGGGATCAATTTGCAGGCAGTAGGGAGATTTTAAAAATGTCTTGTTATAAGAAAAACTGAACACACCACCACGACTTGAATCACTATAAGTCAAATGACCCATTAATAATGGCTGCCCAATGGGTTGCCAATCTGCATAAACCTCGACTAGTTCACGGCTCATTTTGAACCTTCCAGTAATTTGATATTTTGCAACTTGATGCCTAATTCGTCATGTGCCGCCAGCTCTGAGAAGTTACTCTCCATACCCAGAACAGCCATAATTTTCAAATAAGTACCAATTGCCACACCAGGATCGCCGGCAAATACCTTATTTACCGTTTTATGGTCAAACCCAGTTCGCTCGCAGAGCATCTTTTTGGTTAATCGGCGTCGTTTCATCGCTAGCAACAAATCCTCACCAAAGTGAGTGAGAATTTTTCGCTGCTTTGGAAACAGCACACTGTGTAAGTCTCGCTTTGCCATACCATCACCAATGGGACTATATTCCCAATTTAAAAGGAATAATGGGAATATAGTCCCACATTAGTCATTTAGCAAATCTAAGCAAAGTTCAAAATGGGGCTATAGTCCTTTTTCCCGCCACTTTGCTGATGTAGTGGTTTAAGGAATTTGGGTATAGCATGCCTTGGGTTGTCTGAGGGCAATCTACAACAGGGAGGTCATATGAAACGTCTTTGGGCAAGTCTGCTGTTGATTATTGCAGGCTTCTTTTGTGGTGTAGTTATCTCATGGCCTTCGAACCCAAGTATTGTGGCGAGACCTGCGCCATAAATGCCCTGAACTCATTACTAACCTGGGTTGTAATATGCGCTATTATCTTCCCTGTTATCGGTCTGCTGGTGTGGTCTCGAACAGGCCAAACCTGCCGTAGCCTGGCCGCCATCACCGTGATACTGGTATCGATTTCGACACTGCCTGCTTTTTCAATTTATGGTTATGGATTACATAAAAGATATTGGCCGGATGACTGGAAGCGCCATTATCCCAATGGCGACTTTAGTTATATGATCATTGCCACCAAACCAGTGACAGTCAACACCACCGGCACTGAGTCGAAAACCCAAATAAAAATCTGGGAACGCTGCCTACTCGGCAGCGTTCAATGCGATACCAAACCCCACAGTGTTGAATCGCTATGCCTTGATAGCGGGACAGTTGTCTCGATCGATGAATCACACTGGCGCGCCTTCCAACGCATTCCTGAAGAAGACCTACAGGGGTCAACTGATGCCCCCAAAGATATGCACTTATGCGCCGTACCGTGATGTTGCTCGCTGTTTGTTTCTGGCTCCAACTGAGTTGACCCTACCTAATGGGGCTGGGCGATATACCGCATGGCGGAAGCCACAGAAACAGAGCCCGGCCCCACCACGGTTTTAAAATAACTGAGCGGTTTCAGCTTAATCATGGTGCCTTTATAAAGCGGGTTTGACCTCTGTGACAAACGTCGGCAGATCCCAGGTGCCGCCCAAATGGATATAGCTGCACATCCCGGTGGTCGCTTCACGGCTTTTGTGGAAGGTTTCACCATCCCATAGCCAACGTGCTGTTGAAAAGCAATCCCCCAACCCGCGCCCTCTTTGCCCTAGGGAAATCACCCCTTGACTATAGCCTGAAGCGGAGTTGGTCACCAAAACCGGGTCAGTTTTCAATGCATTGTCGATAACCCAATAACCATAACCTTGGTTATAGGCGGCTCGCCAACAGAGTGTAGAGATCAACGCATGGTCGTTACCCAGTGGGGTCAGTGTTAAGGCATCCTCATGGTCCGCAGATGTGCCTAAATCTGAATTATTCTTCAAATCAAACCATAGGTGCTCACAATCATCCGGTTTTAACATTGCCAACAGTTTTGGTTTTAACGCTGCTATTTCTGGTGCAGTGAGTAGACGCTCCGGCACATCACTCACTTTGACCCATTGAATCACCGGGGCAGGAATCGCTGCTGGTACGCTGCTTTCCGGTTTATCGCCTTTTTTAGTTAATGCACCCGGAGTGCCAATACGCCCTTGCACATCATCCATTTTCAGTAATACGGCAGTGGCCCCATCCCCGGATAATACAAAAGAAACTGGCCCGCCTTTAAATTCAACTTTGCCACTGCCGTTGACCGTTTTGAGCAGCGCCTGCGTTTGGCTGGTTGATAAATGCCAGATGCCATCTTGAGTGGGCTGGACGTTCCCCATCAATTTGTCATTAATCCACAGAGTCAATTTGGGTACCGGGGAAGATTCATTAGACTCAATATCCGCCAACGTCACCGCCCCAGTGGGTTGCGTACCCGGGCCAGCAAGGCGGGTAATCAGCACTGAGCCCGTGGACCCCTCCTCACCGTTACTGTAACCCGCCGCACGGCAGGTATGGGTGTTATCACAAACCAGTTCCCAGTTCTTGTGTGCAAAAGAAACCCACTCATCCTGCGCCATCGCCGAGGAAACAAAACTACTTGCCAATATAATTGCCGCTATTTTTTTATGGTTCATGGGATACCGCATTAAGGAATAGTGGAAGTGTTCACCACAATATAAAGAGCTGCGCGGAATAGTGCTACCAGTGCGAGTACGCAGGTTAGCCGACTGCGGAGGCGCACCGGTATACACCCGGTGCGATAACAAAGAAGCGGGAGTGATGCCAAACTTCAGGCCAAGGGAACAGAGAGAATAGTTAGAGCTGCCATTCAAGAATAGGCCAGTGATGCTCATCAGCAAGTTGACGTAAACCCGGATACGGATTGACGGCGTAGGGGTGGGCTACTGCCTGCAACATCGGCAAGTCATTGTGGGAATCGCTGTAACCGAAACTGCCCTGCCAGAGGTCTGGCTGCTCGCCGAATAGCTGCTTGATGCGGGCCACTTTGCCTTCACGAAAGCTCAGCGTACCGTATGTCTGGCCGGTCAACCTGCCCTGCTCTTCTTCCAGCAGGATGGCAACGCAGTGATCCATCCCCAGCATCTGGGCCATTGGTGCCACCAAGTGTTCCCCGGTGGCGGAAACCAATATCAAGGTATCACCCCGTTGGCGATGCCATTCGATACGGGCTATCCCTTCCGGGTAAACACGCTGGCGCAACACCCGCTCAATAAAGTCCTGACTCTGTTGGCCGAGCCACTGACGGGACTTGCCCACCAGCGGCTGCAGGGTAAAAGCCATATATTGATGCATATCCATCTTGCCCTGATAGTAGAGCGTCATCATGGCTTTTTCTTCAGCAAGCATCGTTGCCGGAGCCAACTGTTGCGCCACCATATATTCCATCCACAGGCTAGAAGAGTCGCCGCAGAGCAGGGTATCGTCCAAATCAAATAGTGCCAGTGCCATCACCACTCCTGGTAATTACTTAGGTATAAACCACAAGAAAACAAACTATCAGCCAAATAATTGCGCTTGGTCGTGCTACGGATGGGCATGATGCGAAACGCCGTGAACCCCTATATGGGGGCTCGTATCGCGCGTCCTTGCGCTCCACGGTCAGCTAACCTGCATCATACCCACCAGCCTGACTCCCAACCTGGGGCAACATTCGGCACGGTTATTTAGGCAACTTCACAAAGCTGATCCCGGGCTACCGCCAGCGTCACTGCGGTACCCACTGGCAGCAGATCACTGGCCGAACGGTTAAGCACATCCACCGTCAACAACCCCGCCTCACAGGCCACTTGATAACGGATCACATTACCGAGCAACTGCTGCTGGTGAATAACGCCAGGGAGACAAGGATCGGTGCTCTGCCCACCTGCCGGCAGCAGAGTGATCGCTTCCGGCCGCAATGCCAGCTTGCTACTAAACTGTGCGCCAAATAGAGACTTGCCCTGCTCCGGCCCCAACAGGTTATAGTTGCCAATAAAACCCACCACAAATTCGCTGGCAGGTTGCGTATAAATCTGGTCTGGCCTGCCGCTTTGCACTATCTTCCCTTGGTTCATCAGGAAGACCCGATCCGACATGGTCAACGCCTCTTCCTGATCATGGGTGACAAAGATAGTCGTCAGTTGCAGATTCTGCTGGATCTCGCGGATCTGCTGGCGCAAGCTGCGGCGAATTCTGGCGTCAAGCGCCGACAAAGGCTCATCCAGCAGCAGGATCCGTGGGCGCACCACCAGTGCTCTCGCCAAGGCTACCCGCTGACGCTGGCCGCCAGAGAGTTCAGTGGGGTACCGCCGCTCAAAACCTTCCAGTTCCACCAGTGCCAGCGCCTCTCGTACACTGGCAGACAATTCCCGCCCTGGTTGAGGTTTCATTTTAAGGCCAAAGGCGACGTTATCCCATACGGTCATATTCGGGAACAGCGCATAGCTCTGAAACACCATACCGATACCACGCTTCTGGGGAGCCAGCCGGGTAATATCCTCCCCGGCTACCCTTATCTGGCCGCTATCGACCGGGGTCAGCCCCGCTAAAGCCCGGAGCAATGTGGACTTGCCACAACCCGAAGGCCCTAACAGGGTGACCAGTTCCCCTTTGCTGATGCCAAACTCAATCTCTGCGAAGACTTTGGTCTCGCCGTAAGATTTGTGCAGTTGATTCACTTCTAGATGGAACATGTAGGATCACCGATGAAAGCGATTGGCCGCCCAAGTGAGCAGCAGAGTCAACAGAAAATAGCTCATTACCAGCGCGCTGGTGAAATGGCCCGAGGTGGCGCGCATATTGTAGAGGTAGACCTGCAAAGTTTCGAAACGGGTACCGACCAAGATATTGGCAAACACAAATTCGCCAAGCAGGAAGGAGAGCGACAGAAACAGCGCCGCCAACAGCCCTTTGCGTAGACAGGGCAACACCACAATGGCGAAAGCACGGCTACTGCTGGCACCGAGTAAGTGAGCGGCATCCATCAGGTCCTTAAGGGGGATCCCTTGCAGATTATTCGCCAGTGCCCGATACATAAAGGGCAACACAATGGTGAACCAGGTACCGATCAGGATCCACGGCGTCCCGACAATGGGCAGGATGCCATCAGCATAGATCTGCAACAGCCCCACCGAAGAAACTACTGGGGGCACTGCAAACGGCAGCAGGATCAGCAGGTTCATCCAAGGATCGAGCTTAGGGAAGTAGTAAGCCACCACCAGTACCGTCGGCACCAACACCAACGTCCCTAACAACAGGGTGGCGAAGCAGACCAGCAAACTACGGCCAAAAGCCGCCAGAAAACGCGGATCGCCCCACAGTTTGATATACCAGTTAAAGGTCAACCCGTCGGGTAACAGAGTGGCCCCCCAACGAGTGGAGATTGAATAGATAAAGGTCGCCAACAGAGGCAATAACAGCAGGGTGACCAGAACCACCAACACCCAGCGGGGCCAGCTTGGTTTGACGTCATGCATGCTTATTCCCCTTGTTGATATAGCTCTTTTTCAATAACCACTGGTTAGCTGCAGTGACAACCCCCAGCAACACCAGCAGGATCACCGCCAATGCTGCCGCCAGATTCGGCTCAAGGAAGATATCACCAGAGACCAGGCTGGCTACCCGGATGGTCACTAGATTGAAGTTGCCCGTAGTGAGGGCATAGGCCGACGCATAGGCACCCACCGCATTGGCAAACAGAATAATCAGTGTGCCCAGCAGCGCCGGCGTCAACACCGGTAACGCCACATGCCACACATACTGTCGCTTGCTAGCCCCCAGTAACGCGGCCGCTTGCGGCCACTCATCCTGTAGCGCATCAAAGGCTGGATAGAGCAGCAAAATAGCCAGCGGGATCTGAAAATAGATGTAAATCAGGATCAGGCCCGCCCCTGAATAGAGGTTGAAACCGTCAATCCACCCCCAGGACTTGAGCAGCAACGTGATGGCGCCATTAATGCCGAGAATAATGATGAAGGCAAATGCCAAGGGAACACCGCTGAAGTTGCTGGTCATGGTGACGAAAGCCAGCAGCAAGCGCTTGATGCGTTCCCCGCTGTGTCGCAGTGCCGCAGCACCCAAGGTGCCAATAATCAGCCCAGCCAAGCTGGCAATACCCGAGATACTCAATGAGTTACTGAACGCTTGCAGGTAAAAAGGCGAGCTGAGTATCTCCTGGTAATTATCGATGCCCCAACCTTCTGATGTCTGAAAACTCCCCACCAGCACCCACACCAAGGGAGCCAACTGGAACAAGAACATCAACAGAGCAAAAGGCAATAACACCAGTGCCGGAAGCCAGTGGCGGCGGACAGCGTGCGGGATCCGCTGTTGATCCCGCACTGTCTGGGTTGTTGCAGACATCATCAATGCACCTCAGGCAACAAGGCCGCTTTGAGTAGCGATGGCCCACGCGATTTTTGGTGAGCAACCCCAAGCAGATCCGCCATCAGTGCACAGAGTTGAGTCTGCTGGATGCTGGCTCCAGCAGGCCATTGTGCGACGAAAGCATCACCAAACAACCACAGCGGCACCGTGCGCTCTTCCGGCAAAATACCACCGTGGCTCAAGTCGTTGTTCATGCCGTGATCTGAGGTCACCAGTACCTGATACCCCTCCGCCAACCACTGAGGCAGAAGATCCGCCAGCAGGCCGTCCATGCGCCGCGCCTGATTACGATATTGGCGCGAATCCAGCCCGAAGCGGTGACCGGTGTCATCCACACCCATTGGGTGGATCAACAAAAAGTCGGGATCATATTGGGTTCTCAGCCACTCGCCATCCATCAGCAGATGGCTGTCCGGGTAGCTGTCATCGCAGTAAAAACAGCCATGCTGGATCGGCAGTTGTTCATCATGGGTAAAACGATCCCGGCTGGCTTGCCAAGGAGCGCGATTGTACAGTTCGCTGATCCAGTGGTAAGCCGCCGCCGCGGTGGTTTTCCCCGCCGCACGGGCAAGATGAAAGATAGAATCATGTTGGCTCAGGCGGCAGATGCCATTGTGAGTGATGCCACTGGCCACTGGCGCTACCCCAGTCAGGATGCACTCATAAAGCGGGCGGGAAAGAGAAGGCAGAGCACAATTCAGCGTGGTATAAAGACCGCGCTCCGCTTCCACCATCCCGGCCAGATAGCCCATGGTATGGGCTATCTCAGCACTGAGGCCATCAACAAGTACCACTATTACCTTGTGTTGCACGTTCATCCCTTACTTCATGTTGATCATGACAAATTCTTGCCACTTGCGCGGCAGTTCTTTCGAGCTTTTCTCCCACGCCGCCTGGTCACTCACTGGCTTGGCATTGGCATACTGCTCGGCAGAGATTAATTTGCTCTTCACGTCATCTGGCAATACCACATTGCTGCGGATCGGGCGGGCGTAACCACGGGCCAGGTTAATTTGCCCCGCATCAGAGAGGATGTATTCGCGTGCCAATTTTGCCGCATTGGGGTTCTTGGCCCACTTGTTGATGATGGTGGTATAACCGGCGGTCACTGAGCCATCGCTAGGGATCACCACATCAAACTTGTTCGGGTCGATCCGATCACGGTAGTTGAGGGCGTTGAAATCCCACAGTACCGCTACTTCCACTTCACCCTTCTCAATATTGGCGATGGTAGGGTCATTCAGTGACAGACGGCCTTGCTTGGCTAACTGAGCGAACAATTCCAAAGCCGGTTTTAGGTTCTTCTCGCTGCCGCCAGTGGCAAAGGCCGCCGCCAGCACACCGTTATTGGCCTGAGAAGCCACACCCACATCCCCCAGAGTCACTTTGTAGTCCCCGGTGAGCAGAGATTGCCAACTGGTTGGTGTCGACTTCACCAGATCTTTGTTGACCAGGAAGGCAATGGTGCCGGTATAGGCCAGCATCCAGTGGCCGTCAGCATCTTTGGCCCAGTTGGGAATATCACCCCAGGTGGTAGGCTTGTAAGGCTGGGTTACCCCTTGCTTAACCGCTACTGGCCCAAAGGCGCCGCCTACGTCACCGATATCGGCGGTAGCATTGGCTTTTTCGGCAGAGAATTTGGCAATTTCCTGGGCTGAGCTCATGTCAGTATCTTGATGCTTGATACCGTAAATGCTGCCCAATTGCTGCCAGGTATCTTTCCAGTTAGCCCAGCTATCTGGCATGCCGATACTGTTGAGCTGGCCTTCGCTGCGGGCTGCTTTCTCCAAATCGGCAATATTGTCGGCGGCAAAGAGCGGCTGGCTCAGTGCCACCATGGTCAATGCACTTGCGATCACTTTCTTTATCATTTCATTCCCCTGGACTAGGTCAATTATGGTTATAGGGGAATGTTAGAGGTGAAATATGACGATTACGGTGCGGTTTGATGATAGTTTGATGACACAACCGCTGTCATCGCACTGTCATCCACACCCGTTACAACTACCTGTTCGAATAAGGCTGGTCTATTCCAGCCATAAAACAAGATAATAACCAATAGGTAATATGACAGTGACTGAGCAGCTATTCAGCGAACCAGGCCTGGTGGATGGCCGTAGCCTCTCCAAAGGTGAACAGATTTGCCAGACCCTGCGCCGCTATATCAGCAGTAGTCAGTTGGTGGCAGGCCAACAATTGCCCTCTGAAAGGAGCCTGAGTGAACACTTTACCACCACCCGTATCACCATCAAGGAAGCGCTCTCTAACCTGGAAGCCGATGGCCTTATCTATCGAGCCGAACGACGCGGTTGGTTTGTCGCGCCGCCTCGGCTCACCTATGCCCCAGCTATCCACACCCATTTTCACCAATGGATCGAGCAGCAACAACGCATCGCCCAGACCCGGCTATTGGCTCACGGTAGCACTCTGGCCAGCAGCGAACTCTGCCAATGGATGGAGATAGTCCCTTTCACTCCCCTCTACGAGATCCAACGCCAGCGACTGATCGATGGTCGTCCCGTGTTACATGTCAGCCACCATCTGCTGGCAAGCCGCTTTCCTGATATCGCTACTGCCTCGTTGGAAGGTTCCCTTACAGAGCTCTACCAGCAACGTTATGGCATAGGCCAAGGGGGGGCCACACTTGAGATCACCCCATCGGCAGCACGCGGAACTATCGCCCAGACGCTCAATCTGGCAGAAGGGAGTGCCGTATTACGGCTAGTACGGGTCAACTATGATCCGCAAGGCGCTTTAGTGGATTGTGATATTGAACATTGGCGGCCTGATGCCATTCGCATCTGCCTTGATACTCGCCCGGTAACACCCAGGCAATAGATGGACACGCACGGAGAAAGCGCTGGCGGACAGGCTCCAGCACTCTTTCCCCTTCTGGCTGCCACTTGCCGTAATGAATGAAGCGGATGAGTGAGCCGTTAATCCGCACGCTGCCAATACAGCTTTTTACCAAAACCCAAGGTGTTATCGGTCATCTTCACCTCTTGCAAGGTGATCTGCCAGACGGGGGTGTTCATAACCTTGGCGACCGGGAAACGCTTGCAGTAATGTGCGCTGGCCTGTTGGGCTTCATCCCCTTGCAGTAACCTGATGTCACCAGCGTATTGCACCCCTTTAATCAGGGCGATGCTCTTGGGTTGTGGCGCAATGGTCCCCACCACCTGGTGATGTTGCTGCATCAGCGTGCCGTGGCGGGTATGGGGTTCCGTCATTAACCACAATGCCATACGCGGCGCATCAAACACATAAAAGCAGTTGGCGCACCACATATCCAAACCGTTGCCAGCACACAACGTGAGCAGATGCTGCTGGTTGAGAAAACGGATAATGTGTTGTTGGTCTTCGCTGGGGTTCACGCTGAGTCTCCTAGAGCAGAGAATATCTTATTGCCGAGTTTAACCGCCAAGAGCCATCATTAACGATTACCCCCACCAAGGCTAAACAGCATAATTCTCATCAAATCTCGCATAAAAATGCAAATTCAGTTACAAGAATGTCATAACAATGGAGATACATTCTGCCTTATAATCCCGCCTTTAATACTTAAAATAATACGCAGTGCTTGCCAAACCGCTGGAGGAGTGAGAAAGCCCCCTGCAGCTTGATTGATGGCGAGCCGATTTGCCAGTGGAATACGTTGACCAATGAAAAAACTAAAAATTGCCGCCAACACAAAAACGGTAGGATGCTTTACCACCACACGTGAAATTATCGATGTGCATCAAAGTGATTTTAATGATGTTGCTGCCATCGTCCTGGCGATTGAAGATGTGCAACAAGGTATGTTGGTTCAGTTAGCAGAAACTGGCCTGGATATCCCGATTTTTGTCACGGTGAGTGGCGAACAAGAACTGGAGAGTAGTGTATTAGCTGCTCTGTATGGGATATTTGAACTCGGTAGCAACAACAGCCCATTGTATGGCAAACAGTTGGAAGCCGCCGCAGTGAAATATGAAAGTGAACTGCTGCCGCCCTTCTTTGATACCCTAACCAAGTATGTCGAAATGGGTAACGCGACCTTTGCTTGCCCTGGGCACCAAGGGGGAGCATTCTTCCGCAAACACCCTGCTGGCCGCCAGTTCTTTGATTTTTACGGTGAAACTATCTTCCGTTCGGATATGTGCAATGCCGATGTCAAGCTGGGGGATCTGTTGATCCATGAAGGTGCCCCCTGCGAGGCACAACAATATGCCGCCAAAGTATTCAATGCCGACAAAACCTATTTTGTGCTCAATGGGACTTCAGCCTCCAACAAGGTGGTGACCAATGCGCTGCTAAGCCGTGGCGATCTGGTGCTGTTTGACCGAAATAACCACAAATCCAACCACCACGGCGCACTGATCCAGGCGGGGGCCACACCGGTCTACTTGGAAACCGCGCGCAACCCCTTCGGCTTTATTGGCGGGATTGATTCCCACTGCTTTGCAGAGCCCTATTTGCGCCAGCAAATCCGTGAAGTTGCCCCTGAACGCGCCAATCAAGCGCGCCCGTTCCGCCTGGCGATTATCCAATTGGGCACGTATGACGGCACTATTTATAATGCCCGCCAAGTGGTAGACACCATTGGCCACCTGTGTGACTACATTCTGTTTGATTCTGCCTGGGTGGGTTACGAGCAATTTATTCCGATGATGAAAGATTGCTCGCCACTGTTACTGGAGCTGAATGAAAACGACCCGGGCATTATCGTCACCCAATCAGTGCATAAACAGCTGGCTGGGTTCTCGCAGACTTCACAAATCCATAAAAAAGACAAACATATCAAAGGGCAAGATCGCTACTGCAACCATAAACGTTTTAATAATGCGTTTATGCTGCATGCTTCCACCAGCCCGTTCTACCCGTTGTTTGCCGCCTTGGATGTTAATGCCAAAATGCATGCAGGCAAGAGCGGACCACACCTGTGGAAAGAGTGCGTTCACCTGGGTATTGAAACACGCAAAATGCTGCTGGCAACCTGCTCGATGATTAAACCCTTTGTGCCAGAGCAGGTTGATGGCAAACCTTGGCAATCTTACAGCACAGAAACCATGGCGAATGACCTGCGCTTTTTTGACTTCGTCCCTGGGGAGAAATGGCATGCCTTTGAAGATTATGCTGCCTCACAATATTTTGTTGACCCCTGCAAGCTACTGTTAACCACACCCGGTATCGATACCAGCAATGGGGAATATAGCCACTTTGGTATTCCAGCCACTATTCTGGCTAATTACCTGCGTGAAAACGGTATTGTGCCGGAAAAATGTGACCTCAACTCGATTCTGTTCCTGCTGACGCCGGCAGAAGACAGCGCCAAAATGGCTCACTTGGTGGCACTGCTTGCCCGTTTCGAAAAGCATATCGAACAGGATTCATTGCTGAGTGAGGTGTTACCGACGGTGTATAAAAACCATCAAGCGCGTTATCACAACTATACGTTGCGCCAACTGTGCCAAGAAATGCACGATTTATACGTCAGCCATAATGTTAAGCAATTACAAAAAGAGATGTTCCGCAAAGCACATTTCCCACCCGTGGTGATGAACCCGCAAGATGCCAATACGCAGTTAGTGCGTGGCAATGTGGAATTAGTCGCCTTGGCACAAGCAGCAGGCAGAATTGCTGCTGAAGGAGCCTTACCATACCCACCAGGGGTGTTATGTGTTGTCCCCGGTGAAGTTTGGGGCGGCGCGGCACAACGTTATTTTCTGGCATTGGAAGAAGGGATTAATTTATTACCTGGCTTCGCCCCTGAGCTGCAAGGTGTGTACATCCAGCACGATGAAGATGGCTGGAGCCGAACCTATGGATATGTATTGACATCCTCCCCGCCCTAAAGGGCGAGGATCCCTACAGCGTTCAGACCGAAGCCTGACTCGCCTCGGTGGGTTCCTGCTTCATCGAGCGGCCTAAAGCTGCCATCTCTCCACAGGCTAACGCGGCGTGCCCC